>CAVPIC010000008.1:0-252654 GCA_963704915.1 Ilumatobacteraceae bacterium
TGGAGCAGTTCCTGCCAGTCCGCGAGCCAACCCGACATCCGCGGGATCGCGAACAGCACGGTGAACATCTCGACCGGGAAGCCCATCGCCTGGTAGATGAGGCCCGAGTAGAAGTCGACGTTCGGGTACAGCTTGCGGTCGATGAAGTACGGGTCCGACAGGGCGACCTCTTCGAGCTTCAAGGCGATGTCGAGCAGCGGGTTCTTGCCGGTGACCTCGAACACCTGGTACGCGGTCTGCTTGACGATCGTGGCGCGCGGGTCGTAGTTCTTGTACACCCGGTGGCCGAAGCCCATCAGGCGGCCCTCGCCGGCCTTGACCGACTCGACGAACGCCGCAACGTTGTCGGCCGAGCCGATCTCGGTGAGCATCCGGACGACGGCTTCGTTGGCGCCGCCGTGCAGTGGGCCGTAGAGCGCCGAGGCCGCGCCGGCTGCCGACGAGTACGGGTCCGCGTGGCTGGAGCCGATCACGCGCATCGCCGTGGTGCCACAGTTCTGCTCGTGGTCGGCGTGGAGGATGAACAACACGTCCATCGCCCGCTCGAGCACGGGATCGACCTCGTAGTCGCCGATCTTCCACATCATGTTGAGGAAGTTGGCCGGGTACGACAGGTCGTTGTCCGGGTAGTTGAACGGCAGCCCGACCGAGAAGCGGTAGGCCATCGCAGCGAGCGTGGGCGACTTCGCAATCAGGCGCAGGATCTGGCGATCGCGCTGGACCGGGTCGTGGATGTCCTTCGCGCCGTCGTAGAACGTGCCGAGCGCCGCGACCGCCGAAGTGAACATGCCCATCGGATGGGCGTCGTAGTGGAAGCCGTCGACGAAGCGCTTGCGCATGTTCTCGTGGATGAACGTGTGGTGGGTGACGTCGTTCACCCAGACGTCGAGCTGCTCCTTGGTGGGCAGTTCGCCGTTCAACAACAGATAGGCGACCTCGAGGTAGGTCGAGTGCTCGGCCAGCTGCTCGATCGGGTAGCCGCCGTAGCGCAGGATGCCGGCGTCGCCGTCGAGGTACGTGATCGACGACTTGCACGATGCGGTCGACAGGAACGCAGGGTCGTAGCAGTACAACGACGGATCGAGTTCACGCAGCGCTGACGAGGGAAAGACCCCGCCTTCGATCGGGACGGTGACGGTCTTGCCGGTGCGGTCGTCGGTGATGGTGATCGTGTCGGGCACGTGGCTTCCTCTCGTGGCGCGAACTGGGGCGAATCGGCCGGAGGTTCATCCCCGGCCGCGCCGTCACGTTAGTGCCGAATGGTCGCGCGACCCGCAACCGCGCCGACTCAGAGCGGGCTGTTGCCGTGCTTGCGATCGACGAGCGTCTCTCGCTTGTCCTGGAGCATCTCGAGTGCGGCGGCGATCTCGATCCGCGTGTCGGCGGGATCGATCACGGCATCGACGAGCCCACGGTCCGCGGCCACATAGGGGTTGAGTAGGCGCTCGGCGTAGTCGGCCTCGAACTCGGCGCGCTCCTCGGGTGTCGCTCGCCGCTGCAGGATCGCGGCGGCCTGGCCGGCGCCCATGACGGCGAGTTCGGCCCACGGCCATGCCAGGCACAGGTCGTTGCCCATCGTCTTGGAGTCCATCACGATGTACGCGCCGCCGTAGCTCTTGCGCAGGATCACGCAGATCCTCGGCACCGTGGCGCGTGCGTACGCGTAGACGAGTTGGGCGCCGTGTCGGATCATGCCGCGCCATTCGAGATCCTTGCCGGGGTAGAAGCCGGGCGTGTCGACGAGGGTGATGATCGGCAGGTTGAACGCATCGCACAGGGCCACGAAGCGCGCCGCTTTCTGCGATGCCGGGATGTCGAGCGTCCCTGCGAGGATCATCGGCTGATTCGCCACGATCCCGACCGGACGGCCGTCGATCGTGGCGAACGCCGTCACCACGTTTGCCGCCCACCGGTGTCGGAGTTCGAGCATCGAGTCGTCGTCGACGATCGCCGCCGCCACCTGGCGGACGTCGTAGCTCCCGGTCGAGGAGGCCGGGATCAGTTCGCCCGCTTCCGGGCAGCGGCGGTCGATCGTGTCGTCGGTGAACCGACGTGGCGGTTCGGCGTCGACGTGGTCCGGGAGGTACGAGAGCAGGTCGGCGACCATGTCGACGGCGGCCGCACGCGGTCGGCGACGACAGCGGTGGCGACACCGGTGAATCGCTCGTGGTGCGCGGCGCCGCCGAGTTCGTCGATGTCGATGGCCACACCGGTGAACTCCTCGACCATCGTGGGGCCGTTGACGAAGGCGTAGCTGCTCTCGGTCATCACCGTCAGGTCGGCGATGCCGAGCAGCAGCGCCGGTCCCGACACCGCCGGACCCGACACGATCACCGCAGTGGGGACCACGCCGGAGCATGCGGTCAACGCTGCGGCGACGCGTCCCCAGGCGTGCAGGGCCGAGACGCCCTCGGTGATGTCGGCACCGGACGTCGAGAGCACGAGCACCAGCGGCAGACGGCGGGCCCTGGCAGCCGAGGCCGCGGCGACGAGCTGTTCGGAGCTGGCGCTCGTCAGGCGCGTCGGTTGGTCGTCGGTGTCGAACTCGGCCCACACGACCTGGCGTCCGTCGAGGTCGCGGATCGTTGCTCGGATGTCGCTGGGCGTGAGCCGGGTGAGCGCGAGGTGAACCGGAACGGGGCTGGACATCGTTGCGGACAGTAACGCGATCGTCGACGGGTGGGGTCAGCGACTGAGCGGGATAGCCGCAGCGTCGGGGTGGACGCCGAGCTGGGATGCGCCGTGCACGCTCGTGACGGACCGCAGGACGTCGAGCACCGCCATCGTCGGAGCGCTCGCCGCCGGGCGACGTCTGCGGGCGAACGCGACGACCCGGCGCGGGAGCTCGGGCACCGTGATGCGGTGGAAGCTTCCCTCCAGCCAGTCGGGGACCGCGGTGGCCGGCACGATCGCCGCTCCGAAGCCGGCGAAGGCAAGTGACGCGAGAAGGCGGACTCCGTCGACCTCTGCCTGGGCGCGCAGCGTGATGTCGGCGCTCGCCGCGGCCCGCTCGAGGACCCGGCGCAGCGCCGCGCCAGGCGGTGGGAGCAGCAGGGGGACCTCGTCGAGCTGGGCGAGCGGGATGATCTCGCGGTCGGCGAGCGCGTGGCCGTCGGGGGCGAGCAACAGCAGGTCCTCGGCGAACAACGCCTCGATGATCAGTTCGGGTTCGTCGACGGGCAGGTGCACGATTGCGCCGTTGAGCTGGCCGGTGAGGACGTTGGGCACGAGCGACGACGTCGCTCCTTCCTGGACGATCGCTCGGACGTTCGGGTGTCGGTCGCTCAGCTCGCCGAGGAACCTCGGGATCAGCCAGCGTGCCGTCGTTCCGATCACGCCGATCCGTGTCTGGCCGGTCACCTCGGCGTTGCGGCTCGACATGTCCGCGGTGATGTCGTCGAGTTCGTTGAGGATGCGACGGGCCCGCTCGACCACTCGTGCGCCCTCCTCGGTCAAGCCGCCCAGCGCCCGGTCGACGAGCGTCACGCCGAGCTCCTTCTCGAGGCGGGCGATGTGGCTCGACACGTTCGACTGCACGGTGTAGAGCGCCCGGGCCGCCGCGGAGAAGGTGCCGTGGTCGGCGATCGCCACCAGCGTGGAGAGCTGCCGGATGTCCATCTCTGTGAACGATACCAAGTATCTCTTTGTTCTACTTGCACGATCGTTTGTTCACGTGCATACTTTCACAAGCAAATCGCAGTGCGAACACCCCCCATGTTCCACTCGATAGAGAGTCCACAAACCGGTTCCCCCAACCGGAGGACATCTCTTGGTTGAGAGACCCGGATCCCCCATCCGGGTCTTTCCCATTTTTCGGCCTCCCGTGCGGCTGTGCCACGTCCGCGACTCAATGCCTGCGATGAGCGAAGTGACGGCATTCGGGCGGCTGGCTCATCGGTGGGGTCGGGTCAATGCCTGCGATGAGCGAAGTGACGGTATTCGGGCGGCTGGCTCATCGGTGTGGTCGGGTCAATGCCTGCGATGAGCGAAGTGACGGTATTCGGGCGGTTGGCTCATCGGTTGCCAGCGGCAAAGCAGATCGGTGTCGCATAGTCTCGACTCGTGACTTCCTCCGGCGCGGCGTTCTTCGACCTCGATCGCACCCTGCTGTCGGGTGCGTCGGGTGAGGTGTTCGCCGGAGCGATGCGCACGGCCGGGCTGACCGGACCGAACCCGGTGCCGGGGGAGCGGCTGCTGTTCGGGTTGTTCAACGCGATCGGCGAGACACTGCCGTCGATGGTGCTCGCCCGTCAGGCGGTGTCCCTGGCTGCAGGCCGCTCACGTGCAGCCGTTGCCGAGGCCGCCGAGACGGTGGCCGACGACCTGTGTGCCATGGTGCAACCCTTCGCCGAGGCGGCCTTCGCAGCCCATCGTGAGGCGGGCCGCCCGATCGTGCTGGCGACCACGACGCCCTACGACCTCGTCAAACCGTTCGCCGACCGGCTGGGTCTCGACGATGTCGTGGCGACGCGCTACGGGGTGGGCGCCGACGGGACCTACGACGGCACGCTCGACGGCCCGTTCGTGTGGTCCGCTGGAAAGCTGGCGGCGATCACGGAGTGGGCGCAACGTCACGACGTCGACCTCGCCGAGAGCTACGCGTACTCCGACAGCGTCTACGACACACCGATGCTGGCCGCGGTCGGTCATCCGATCGTCGTCAACCCGGATCCCCGGATGGTGCTCGTCGCTGCGGCGCGCCGCTGGCCGACGCTCAATCTCGACGTGTCGCCCGGCGTGCTCAAGATCCCCGTCATCGGTCTCGAGCTGCAGCAGCTCGCGCTCCGTTTTGCTCGCCCGTCGGCCTACCCGTACGCCCGCTTCGACATCGACGGTGTCGGGCACATCCCGCCCTCGGGGGCGGCGATCCTCGTCGGCAACCATCGCAGCTATTTCGACGTCGCTGCCATGTCGCTGACGATCGCCGAGTCGGGTCGGCCCGCGCGCTTCCTCGGCAAGAAGGAAGTGTTCGATGCACCGATCGTCGGGCCGCTCGCCGCGGCGATGGGCGGAATCCGCGTCGACCGGGGGACCGGATCCGACGAACCGCTGGCGGCCGCGGCCGCTTCACTCGACGGTGGCGAGATGGTGACGATGATGCCGGAGGGCACGATTCCTCGCGGGCCCGCGTTCTTCCGCAAGCCCACCGGACGATGGGGCGCGGCCCGTCTCGCGCAGATGACCGGCGCTCCGGTGATCCCGGTCGGGATGTGGGGCACCGAACGGGTGTGGCCCCGGTCGAGTCGCCTTCCCAACGTGCTGAACCTGACCGATCCGCCGACGGTGCGGATTCGCGTCGGCGAACCCGTTCGTCTCGTCGGTCGTTCGCTCGAGGCCGACACCAAGCGAATCATGGCGGCGCTTGTCGAACTGCTGCCCGCTGACGCATATCGCAAGCGCACGCCGTCCGCCGAAGAACTCGCAGCGACATACCCGCCTGGCTACTCCGGCGACCCCGATCGCGAGGCGACGCGACGGCCCGGTGCGGACTGACCGGAAACTTTTCGTACTCAATTGTCATCCGGATCTGAGACGGCGTCGTAGACCTGTTACTCCGCTCGAAGCGGCGTGAACAGAACACCTCCACTCAGACCCACGAAAAGGATCCACTCCCATGCGCAAGTCCTCCACCCGTCTCGCCGGTGTCGCCGCAATCGCCGGCCTCGTCGTCCTGTCTGCCTGTGGCAGCGATTCGAACGATGCTGACGAAGCCGTCGCAACCACCGAGGCTGCTCCCGCCGCCACCGAGGCCCCGGCCGATGACATGGCCGACGAGCCCGGCACGATCGTCGACGTGGCGGTGGCCAACGGTTCGTTCGAGACGCTCGTCGCTGCGGTCACCGCTGCCGGCCTCGTCGACACGCTGTCGAGCGAAGGTCCGTTCACGGTCCTCGCGCCGACCGATGATGCGTTCGCTGCGCTGCCTGAGGGTCTCGTGGATTGTCTCCTCCTCGAAGAAAACGTCGACACGCTCAGCGCCATCCTGACCTATCACGTCGTTTCCGGTGAGGTCATGTCGACCGACCTGACCGACGGCCCGGTCGCGACCGTGCAGACCGAGGAGATCACCGTCGATCTCACCGACGGTGTCACGCTCAACGAGACCGTGAACGTGGTCATCGCCGATGTCCCGGCGAGCAACGGCGTGATCCACGCCATCGACGGCGTGCTCCTGCCCCCGACCGTTGCAGCAGGTCTCGACGATTTCGTGGCCTCCTGCCCCGCCTGATCACCCACTGAACAACTGACCGGGACATCCCGGTCACACATTCTCCCCTTCGGATGAGGGACCGGTCCTCCTGGCCGGTCCCTCATTCGCGTACGGTGCCAAGTGTGGACGCCGACCCCGCATGCGAACTCTGTCAGGCGACCCCGTTCACCGAGTGGTTCCACAGCGACGAGCTGTGCTGGATCGCCGAGTGCGACTCGTGCAGCGTGCCGATGGTGGTGTGGCGCGAGCACGACGCGACGCCGACAGCGGAAGTTCGAGCCGAGCTGCATGCGAAGCTCGCCGTCGTGATGGAAGCGCTCGACGCCGGACCGTTCTGGATCGACGACACGCTGCGTTCGATCCCTGACCACTACCACGCGCACGCCCGACGACGACCCGACTGGAGCCGCTGATGTCGACACCCGATTCCACCGCACTGCCCCGACCCGAGGAGCTGCTGCCACATCGGCCGCCGTTCCTGCTGGTCGACGAACTGACCTCGATCGTGCCCGGTGTGTCGGCGTCCGGGCGCTGGAAGCTCACCGGCGACGAGTACTTCTTCGCCGGGCACTTCCCCGGCCGTCCCACGCTGCCCGGGGTGCTGATGTGCGAGGCGATCGCGCAGGTCGGTGCCGCTGCGGTGCTCGCCGATCCGAAGTTCGCCGGCAAGCTCCCGCTCTTCGGCGGCCTCGACGGCGCACGGTTCCGCAGGCAGGTGGTGCCGGGCGACGAACTGGTGCTGGAGGTCGAACTCGGTCGCATGTCGGCCCGTGCCGGCAAGGGATCCGGCCGTGCGCTGGTCGGCGGCGAGGTCGCCTGCCAGTGCGACCTGCTCTTCGTCCTCGCCGACGCGTGACGATTACATCGCGGGTCTGACCCGTGATGTCATCGTCAGGTCGGTGGGGCGACGACGACGCTGCCGTTGTGGCCGCCGAAGCCGAAGTTGTTCGAGATGACCGGGCCCGGCTCCCACGGCCGCGGCTCGCCGATGACGAGGTCGATGTCCATGCCCTCGCTCATCGTCGTGGTGTTGGCGGTCGGCGGGATCAGGCGGTGTTCGATCGACAGTAGCGCCGCTGCGGCCTCGAGTGCGCCGGCGGCGCCCAGCGCGTGGCCGGTCACCCCCTTGGTCGACACGACCGGAACGTTGCCAGGACCGAACACCTCGGTGATCGCGGCGGCCTCCGCTGCGTCGTTGAGCGGGGTTGAAGTGCCGTGAGCGTTGACCTGCTTGACGTCACCCGGTTCGAGCCCCGACTCGGCCAGAGCGAGACGCATGCAGGCGATTGCTCCGACGCCGCCTGGTGACGGGGCGGTGATGTGGTGCGCATCGGCAGTGCTCGCCCCGCCGAGGATCTCACCGAGGATCGTGGCGCCACGGGCGACGGCGCTCGACCACTCCTCGAGCACGAGCACGGCGGCCCCCTCGCCGAGTACGAAGCCATCGCGCTCGGCATCGAACGGGCGGCTGATCCCGGAACTGGTGAGTGCGGTCATGTTGCCGAAGCCGGCGAGCGCGGTCGGCGTCGCCGCCGCTTCGCTGCCGCCGGTGGCGACCGCGTCGACCACGCCCCACCTGATCAGGCGCGCGGCGTACGCAATGGCATGCGAACCAGCAGCACAGGCGGTACAGATCGTCTCGGCCGGACCCTGCAGTCCGTAGCGCATCGAGATGGACGCGCCCGAAGCGTTCGCCATCATCATCGGAACGAGGAAGGGCGAGACCCGACGTTCGCCCTTCTCCAGGCGCACCTGAACTTGCTCCTCGATCGAATGGAGCCCACCGACGCCGGTGGCGAAGATCGTGCCGAACCGAGCAGCATCGACCCCGATCGCATCGACGCCGCCGGCCTGCTCGAATGCCTCGGCCGCAGCGGCGACTGCGAACTGTTCGACGCGGTCGGTTCGGCGCGCTTGTTTCGGATTGTCGAAGTACGGGGCGGGATCCCAGTCGTCGATCGTGATCGACTGACGGTCGGTGATCCCGGGACCGAGCAGGCCACTCCAGAACGCCGTGCGCCCGATGCCGGTGGGGGCGACGACGCCGAGACCCGTGACTGCGACTCGACGGCCGCCGCTGGTCACAGCTTCGCGGCGACGATGTCGTAGGCCTGCTGGACCGTCTCGACGCCTTCGAGTTCCTCTTCCGGTACCGACACGTCGAATTCCTCTTCGAGCGCCATCACGAGCTCGACGAGGTCGAGGCTGTCGGCATCGAGATCGTCACCGAAGTTGGCCTCGGGCACGACGGCGCTCTCCTCGACGGACAGCACCTCGACGGCGCACTTGCGGAAGCGGGCAAACAGTTCTGGGTCCACGGTGTTCTCCTTGTCGGTGGATGTTGCAGTGTGGCACACCGGACCGGCTGATCCGATGATGTAACGAATGGTGTCAGACACCAATCGTTACACGAGACGGCGGGTCAATGTCCCATGCCGAGGCCGCCGTCGACGGGGATCACGGCGCCGGTGATGTAGGCGGCGTCGTCGGAGGCCAGAAAGGCGACCACTCCGGCGATCTCGGCCGGCTCGGCGACCCGCTGCAGCGGCACCATCGACGTGAGCTCGGCCATGCGGTCGTCACCGAGCGCGGCGGTCATGTCGGTGGCGACCGGGCCGGGAGCGACGACGTTCACCGTGATCGAGCGGGAACCGAGTTCGCGCGCGATCGATCGAGCGAAGCCGACCAGCCCGGACTTCGACGCGGCGTAGTTGGCCTGACCGGCCGAGCCGAGGAGGCCGACCACCGACGACACGAGCACGATGCGGCCGCGGCGTGCCTTGAGCATCGAGCGGCTGGCTCGTTTGACCACCCGATACGCAGCGGTCAGGTTGGCGTCGATCACCGAGGTGAAGTCGTCTTCGGACATGCGCAGCAGCAGGCCGTCGCGGGTGATGCCGGCATTCGAGACCAGGATCTCGACCGGATCGCCGAAGTGCTCCTCGACCGCAGTGAACGCAGCGTCGACGTCGTCGCTCGACGTGACGTCGCAGCGCACGGCGAAGTACCCCTCGGGCGGGGGAGAGGAGTTGTACGTCACCGCGACACGGTCGCCCAGCGCAGCGAAGCGCTCGGCACAGGCGAGGCCGATCCCGCGCGCTCCGCCGGTGATCAGTACGACGCGGCTCACGACGCCGCACCGCCAGTCGTCGATGGCACGGGTGCGCTCCATCTGACCACTGCGCTCGCGGCGGTCATCCCTGCACCGAATCCGACGAACAACACCAGATCACCTTCGCAGATCCGGCCGCGATCCAAGGCGTCCGCGAGCGCGAGCGGAATCGACGCCGCTGAGGTATTGCCCGTGTGGTCGAGCACGATCGAGGCCCGGTCGAGCTCGATCCCGAGCCGATCCAGCGATGCCGAGATGATGCGGATGTTGGCCTGGTGGGGAATGACGAGAGCGACGTCCTCGGCGGTGACCCCGGCGGACTCCATCGAGGCGGTGGCCGAGTCGGCCATCAGCCGAACCGCTCGCCGGAACACCTCGCGGCCCTCCATCTGGAGCTTGCCGCCGACCTCCGCATACAGCGCGTCTTCCGCGCTCCCGTCGGCCATCAGGTGCCAACCGAGCAGCTGGCCGTCGCCATCCACCGCTTCGAGCACGGCGGCACCGGAGCCATCGGCGAAGAGGATTGCCGTGTTGCGGTCGTCCCAATCGGTGATCCGTGCCAACGTGTCGGTCCCGATCACCAATACCTTCTCGGCGCCGAGCGCAATGAGGCCATGGGCGTTGATCAGTCCATAGACCCAGCCCGAACAAGCAGCGTTGAGATCGTAGGCGCCGCACGTGAGTCCGAGCAGGTGTTGCACCGTCGACGACGTTCCGGGCACCGCTCGGTCGGGGGTGGTGGTGGCCAGCACGAGGGCGTCGATGTCGCGTGGTTGCAGCCCGGCACGTTCGATCGCCTGGCGGCCGGCTTCGACCGAGAGGCCAGCGGTCGTGCCGCCGACGCGTCGCTCACGGATGCCGGTGCGTTCGACGATCCACTCGTGGTTCGTGTCAAGCGTGCGTTCGAGGTCGTGGTTGGTGACGACCTGGTCGGGCAGGGCAGTACCCCACCCGGTGATCGCCGCCCCTCTGACGCCTGTGGGAACCCTTGGCATGTTCAGCCCCGGTCCGTCATGGTTCGGTGCGCAGCCACGCGATGGGCTGACGGGTCGTGACGCGCTCGGTGTCGAGCGCGATGAAGCTCTGGAGGATGCCGCCGAACGGCGAGCGGACCTCGACGTCGCCGACGTGGCCGACGACCGTGCCGACGTCGATCTTGGACCCGTCGCGCAGCGCAGCGATCGGTGTGAAGATGCCCGCTGCCGGGCTGACGACCAACCGCTCGACCGCGAAGAGGTGTTCGCCCTCCTGCTGGCGCGGGCCGGAGGTCGTGGCGGCGCCGACCCACTCGAGCAGCTTGTCGAGGTCCTCGGGCGTGGCGACCGAGATCGTCCGACTACCCGCCACGGTCCGCTTCGCCATGCCGGTGAGCACTGCGCCAGGGCCGAGTTCGGCGAAGTCGGTGACCCCGCTGTCGGCGAGCGTGAGCAGGGACTGCTTCCACCGCACGGGGCTCGAGAGCTGCGCCGACAGCAGGCTGGCCCAGTCGCCCGCCCGGTCGTGGAGCATCGCATCGACGTTCGACACGACCGGAACATCGCTGTCGCGGGGGTCGGCGTCGGCGAGCGCAGCGCGGAGGCGATCGCGCGCTGCGGTCATGAACGGGGTGTGGAAGGCACCGGCTACCTGGAGTGGCATGACCTTCTTCGCACCCAGGTCCTTGGCGTGGCCGGTTGCGGCGTCGACCCCGTCCGGCGAGCCGGCGATGACGACCTGGCCGGGTGCGTTGTAGTTCGCCACCCACACGTCGGCGTCGGCGCGCCTGCAGGCCACGTCGACCTGGTCGTCGTCGAGGCCGAGCACGGCGGCCATCGTGCCGGGCTGGGCCAGGCCGGCGTCATGCATCGCGGCGCTGCGCTCGCACACGAGCCGGATGCCGTCGTCGAAGCCGAGTGCGCCGGTGGCGGTGAGCGCGGTGTACTCGCCGAGGCTGTGTCCGGCGCAGTAGCTGGGTTCGATGCCGAGACGCTCGACCGCGTCGAGCACCATCAGGCTGGACACGAACGTCGTCAACTGGGCGTTGCGGGTGTCCTTGAGTTCGCCAGCGTCGGCATCGCAGAGGAGGGCGCCGATGTCGCGGCCGGCGATCTCGCTGGCCTCGTCGATCAGTTCCCAGCTCTCGTGATCGCGCCAGGGCAGCCCCATGCCGGGGCGTTGCGATCCCTGGCCCGGGAAGGTGAATGCGAGCATTGTCGGCAGGCTAGACCGCTCGACGCAGACGTGAGAGCTACCGGCCGGTAAGCCCGCTAGTCTCGCCGTCGCACACGGCCCCGGTAGCCCAATTGGCAGAGGCAACGGTCTCAAACACCGTCAAGTGTCGGTTCGAGTCCGACCCGGGGCACTCTTCGAGTGGTCTCGTTCGTCGGCCCTTCGGTTCTCCTCGCTCGACTGCGGCTCGTCGCTGGCGCTTCCCTCGCCGCGCTGGTGGTCTCGTTCGTCGGCCCTTCGGTTCTCCTCGCTCGACTGCGGCTCGTCGAAACGTTTGCGTCGCGTTTTCGGTGACCCGGTCCAGCGGAATCTGCGCACAAACGTCGGCGTGATGTCGGGACACCGTTTGCGTTGCAGTCTCGGCGGCCCGGTGCACCCGAAGTGCAACGCAAACGTGGTGAGCGTGCGGGTCGTGGGCGTGCGGGCGGCGGGGTGTGGGGTGGGGTGGGGTGATCGTCGCTCGGCTGGGGCTGGTCGCTCTCAGATCGAGCGGCCGGTGCCTTCCCAATACTTGGCGCGGAGCTCACGCTTGGGGAGCTTGCCCGTCGCGGTGCGCGGAAGGGCGCCGAAGTCGTAGCTGCGAGGGCACATGTAGCCGGCGAGCTTCTCACGGCACAGTCGTCGAAGATCCGCTTCGACCTCGTTCGGATCGGCGCCCGCAAGCAGCTCCACCGCCGCCTTGACCTCCTCGCCGAACTCGTCGTTGGGAACGCCGAAGACGCCCACGTCCGCGACCGAGGGGTGAGTCACGATCACCGATTCGATCTCGGCGGGATAGATGTTCACCCCGCCGGAGATGATCATGTCGATCTTGCGGTCCGAGAGGAACAGGTAGCCGTCATCGTCGACGAAGCCGACGTCGCCGAACGAGAACACGCCGGGTTCGAGGTGCGCTCCCTTCGTCTTCTCCTCGTCGCCGAGGTACTCGAAGTCGATGCCGATCAGGCTGCGCATGTAGATCTGGCCGACCTCGTGCGGCCCGAGTCGGGCCCCGTCGTCATCGATGATCAAGAGCTCGGTGACCGGTGTCGGTGCGCCGACGGTCCCGGGTTTGGACAGCCAGTCCTCGCTGTTGACCGCCGTGCCGCACCCGCCACCTTCGCTGGCGCCGTACAACTCGAAGATGACCGGCCCCCACCAGTCGATCATCTGACGCTTCACGGCGGGTGGACAGGGTGCGGCGGTGTGGAGGACGTATTGGAGACTGGCGCCGGAGAACGTGTCCTTGCTGGCCTGAGGGAGCTTGAGCATCCTCGAGAAGTGCGTGGGCACCGCGTAGTAGTGCGTGACGGAGTATCGGTCGATGAGGTCGAGCGTCTCCTCGCCGTCCCATTTGCGGCGGAGGACCATCGTGGCGCCGAGCGTGAAAGGGATCCCGCAGAACGCCAGCGGTCCAGCGTGATACAGCGGCGCGTTGCAGAGCACGACGTTGCCATCTGGTTCGGGCATCAGGTAGAGACCCAGCAACATCCTGAGCTTGTCCGTCATCTCGCTCGGGTCGCCGCCCACAGCAAGCAGGTTGGACTTGACGCCCTTCGGCCTTCCCGTGGTGCCGGAGGTGTAGAACATGGTCCCGCCGGCAACCTCGTCGATGGGTTCGTCTGGTGACCCTGACGCCATGACCTCCTCGAAATCGGTGAACCCGGTGATCGGGCCGCCGTAGGAGATGCGGGTTGGTACGCCCGCGAGCTCGGCAGCCGACGCCGCGTGCTCACCGAATTCTGCGTCAGCGACGAGCGCTGTCGCACCCGAGTTCTGGAGCACGTACGCGATTTCGTCCACGCTGAAGTGCCAGTTGACCGGTACCAGCACCGTGCCGATCAGGCCGGATGCGCTGAGAGTTTCAATCCACTCGTGGCGATTGTTCCCCAGCAGGGCGATCGTGTCGCCGACGTCCAGGCCGAGACCTCGAAGCCCGTGAACCAGCCGGTTCTGTCGGGTGTTGAACTCGCTCCACGTGTACGACGCGAACTCGTCCACGAGGGCAAGCTGCTCGCCCCGTGCAGCTACCCGGTCTCGCAATCCTGCCACCACGTCGAACCCCCCAGTTCTGCCTGCTGAACGAGGCCAGATTGTTCCACGGGTCGTTCGCCAGGTCGATGTAACAAAGGTCACCCAGTACTGGCAATCTCGGTCGTCGGCCCGTTTTCGTCGCATTCCCGGTGACCCGGGTCACCCGAAGTGCAACGCAAACGTGGTGGGAGCGAGTTCAGCGCGCTGGTTGGAGCACGACCATGTACTGGCCGCCGCCTGGCTCGACCTCGGCGGTCACCTCGAGGGACGGTTCGAGTCGGGAGATGCGGTCGACCAGCCACGTCGCCGCAGCAACGGCATCGTCCTCGGCCGAACAGTGGCCCATGATCTCGCGCCCACCCTTGCGCTGCGCCCGATCGACCGCGGCGAGGATGACGGCGGGGTCCACGATCAGGAGGTCGTCGGGCCATGCGACGACGGGCTTCGTGCTTCCCTTTCCGGTGTTGCACGACCGGTGGGCCAGGCGTTCCTGTCCTGTCCCCGTGCTCTTGCCTCGTCCGGTTCCCTTCGCCTTGGCCTTGCGTTCGGTGGTGCGGCTGTCGATGCTCGGACCGCGCGGGTCGTTCACCGACATGTCCGGGTCGACCGGCTGGTCACACAGCCAGCATCGCCAGCCGTCCTGTTCACCGATGTCGCTCAAGCGGGCCATCAGCAGATCCTGACCGATCGCACGGTCGGGTCACAATCGGCCGCGGTAACGTGGTGCTGTACATGGGTAACTGGCTGATCGAGCGTCGACTGTCGCAGGTGGCATCTCGGTTGAAGACGTTGCGCGCCGAGTTGGCGGTGATCGACGAGCAGATGATCTACCTCGGCGGCGATGCCGACGACCAGGAGATCCGCGCGCTCGTCTCGGAGACGGCGGGAGCGTCGTTCGAAGCTCGGGATGCTCGCCGCCATGTCGACGCCCACGCGAAGCACCGTGCGAAGGTGGTCGAGGAGATCGCCTCGCTCGAACGCCGTCAGGACGAACTGCTCGACCGCATGTGACCCGGTCGTAGTCGGCTCGCGCCGCTCTGCGAAGCTCGCCGCATGGACCCAGTGACGGCCCGCAAGACCTGGCGAACGCTCGAGCCGATCCACGGCGCGATCTACTTCGCTGCCGAGGCCCGTGACGAGTACGCAGCGCTCGGGATCGACGATCGGATGACGGGGTATTTCGCGTCGCGGGCGGCGCCGATGGGGGCGGTGAGCGCCGAGGTGGTGATCGCCACGTTCTTCAACTTCGATCCCGACCTCGTTCGTCGCAGCATGGACGGGGTGTGGGGTCGAGTCACACCTGCGGAGATGACGGACGCCCGACTCCGTGGCGCCGATCGCATGATCCGTGCCCACGCAGGGGTGTTCGTCGGGACACCAGAGATCTCCGAGGCGGCCGACCTGGCGCGAGCCGCGGCGACGGCGGCGTGCGAGCGGCCCGAGGGGAGACCGCTGTTCGCGGGGCACGCCTCGCTGGCGTGGCCGCACGAGCCTCACCTCGTGCTCTGGCATGCGCAGTCGCTGTTGCGTGAGTACCGCGGCGACGGTCACCTCGTCGCGTTGGCGGTCGAGGGTCTCGACGGCTGCGAGGCGCTGGTGACACATGCCGCCGCCGGCGATGTGTCCGCGGACATCCTCAGAGCCACCCGTCAGCGCACCGGCGACGACTGGTTGGCGGCCGAGGAGCGTCTGCGCGAACGGGGATGGCTCGACCCGGATCTCGCGTTCACCGAACTCGGCCGCGAACGCAGGGACTGGATCGAAGCCCGCACCGACGAACTCGCCGCAGGCCCGTACGACGCGATCGGGATCGACGGATGCGCAAGGCTCCGCGAGCTGTGCCGTCCGATCAGCACGGCGATGATGGGAGCGTTCGCATGACCGAGTACACCGTTCGGCCGATCGGACACGTTGCGTCGGCGAGGGCCGCTCGGATCGACGACGACTGGGGCAGCGTGGACAGCGTGATCCGTCTCGACGACGGTCGATTCACGCCCGACTCGCTCGCCGGCCTGGACGAGTTCTCCCACGTCGAGGTGATCTTCCTGTTCGACCAGTTCGACGAGGCGAAGGTGACCCTCGGTGCCCGGCACCCCCGTGGCAACGAGGCGTGGCCGAAGGTCGGCATCTTCGCCCAGCGCGCCAGCTCGCGTCCGAACCGGCTCGGAGTCACCACGTGTGAACTGATCGGCGTCCACGGTCTCGACGTCCGGGTGCGAGGGCTCGACGCGATCGACAGCACGCCGGTGCTCGACATCAAGCCGCACATGAGCGAGTTCGATCCTCGCGGTCACGTTCGACAGCCGTCCTGGTCGTCGGAGCTGATGGCCGGCTACTGGTGACGTACACGATGTGCCAGGCACATCGTGTACGTGTCAGGAGCCGAACCCCGGCGACACCTGCTAGATAGGGGGCATGCCATTGCGTGTCGTGATCGCCGAGGACGAGGCCATCATCCGCATGGACCTGCGCGAGACCCTCGAAGAAGAGGGCTACGAGGTCATCGGTGAGACCGGCCGGGGGGACCAGGCGATCGAACTCGTTCGCGGGTTGCAGCCAGATCTCGCCATCCTCGACATCAAGATGCCCGGGATGGACGGTCTCGAAGCGGCTCGGATCATCAACGGCGAGAAGATCTGTGGCGTGCTGATGCTCACGGCGTTCAGCCAGCGTGAGGTCGTCGAGCAGGCCCGCGACGCCGGCGCTCTCGCGTTCCTGGTCAAGCCGTTCCAGAAGAGCGATCTGATCCCCGCGATCGAGGTCGCGATGGGGCGTTTCCGTGAGCTGCGATCGTTGACCGGCGAGATCGACGCGCTCGGCGAGCAGCTCGAGTCACGCAAGGTCATCGATCGGGCCAAGGGTCTGCTGATGGACGAGTTGGGCTTGAGCGAGACCGACGCGTTCGGCTTCATCCAGCGCACCGCCATGAGCGAACGAACCCGGATGCGTGACGTCGCCGACCGCATTCTCGACGGCTCGCTTCGACCCGGCGTCGACTGAGGCCGGCGATGGGCACCTACCTCGTCGTCGACGGCAACTCGCTCACCTACCGAGCCTTCTTTGCGCTCCCGACCGACATGGCGACGGCCAGCGGGCAGGTCACCAACGCGGTGTTCGGCTTCACGTCGATGCTGATCAACGTGCTCAAGGACCACACGCCCGATGGTGTGCTGGTGGCGTTCGACCGGCCCGAGCCGACGTTCCGTCACGAGGCCGAGCCGTTGTACAAGGCGCAGCGGGAAGCGGCTCCCGACATCCTGCGCCAGCAGATGGGCCTCGTCCGCGAGGTGCTCGATGCCGTCGGCATCACGGCGATCGACCTGTCCGGCTGGGAGGCCGACGACATCATCGCCACCGCCACCGACCGTCTCGTCGAAGCGGGCCACCAGGTGATCATCGTCACCGGCGATCGCGACAGTTATCAGCTGGTGCGGGATCCCGACGTCAAGGTGCTCTACAACAAACGCGGCGTCAGCGATTATGCCTTCTACGACGAAGCGGGCATCGAGGAACGCACGGGAGTCGCGCCGTCGTTGTACGTGCAGTACGCGGCGCTGCGTGGCGACAACAGCGACAACCTGCCCGGCGTGCCCGGCGTGGGGGAGAAGACCGCGGCGAAGCTGATCAACGCCTATGGCGGCCTCGACGGGATCTTCGAACACGTCGACGAGCAGACGCCGAAGCTGCGATCGAATCTCGCCGAGCACGAGGAGCGTGCCCGCAAGAACCTCGACCTGATGCAGCTGCGTCACGACGCTCCGATCGACGACCTCGTCATCGACGACCTCGGGGTGACCCCGAACGCAGACGAACTGAAGCGACTGTTCGACTTCCTCGAGTTCCGCACGCTGGCCGGACGCCTCGACGAGGCGCTCTCGGCCATGGGGACGTCGGTCGATCTCGGACCCGTCGAGGAGCGAGCGGAGATCGTCGCCGAGGTGACGACGGCTGCGTCGCCGGCCGACGCTGCAGCTGCGATCGCAGCCGCGGAAGCGCTCGACATCGCCGCTACGTGGGTCGGTGAACCCGGCCGCACCCCGCTCGCCGGGATTGCCGTGGTCGTCGACGCGTCGGTGGCCGAGGTGCTCTGGATTCCGGCGGACGTGCTCGCCGACGACGCGGTGCGCACCGCGCTCGGCGCCCACCGCAATCTCCGCGGGCACAACGTCAAGCCGCTGATGCGTTCGCTGCTCGAGTTCGACGTCGAAGTCCGAGGGCTGACGCTCGACACGGCGATCGCCGCGTACCTGATCGACCCTGCCGAGGCGCGCTACACGTTGCCCGATCTGATCGAGAAGTACACCAAGTTCGCCCGGCCGTCGGACGACGCAGCGGGCAGCGGGCAGCTCGACCTCGACGGCACCTCGCTCGGCGATGCCGAACTCGCCGCGCGTGACGCCCTGGCGATCACTGCGCTGGCCGAGCCGATCGTGGCGAGCATGGAAGCCCAGGGGATGGCCGAGCTGTACCGGACGATCGAGAACCCGCTCGTGCTGGTGCTCGCGAAGATGGAGCACGTCGGCATCGGGGTCGACGTCGACGAGCTGCGGGCACTCGGCAAACGCCTGTCCGACGAGGTGCAGACCCTACAGGCGCACCTGCGAGAGGTCGCGGGTCGGGACGACCTCAACTTGAATTCGCCGAAGCAGCTGCGCGAGATCCTCTACGACGAACGCGGGCTCTCGCCGGGCAAGAAGACCAAGACCGGCTACTCGACCGATGCGGCCACGCTCGAGAAGATCAAGGACCAGTGGCCGGAGTTCCTCGAACCGCTCATGCGATTCCGAGAGGTCGAGAAGCTGCGCTCCACCTATGGCGAAGGTTTGCTCGCCGAGGTCGCCGCCGACGGGCGGATCCACGCGACGTTCAACCAGACCGTCGCACGAACGGGTCGGCTGTCGTCCGACCAGCCGAACCTCCACAACATCCCGGTGCGCACCGACGAGGGCCGCCAGTTCCGCAAGGCGTTCGTCCCGGCGCCGGGGACGACGCTGCTCGTCGCCGACTACAACCAGATCGAACTTCGCTGCATCGCCCACCTCGCGAAGGACCCCGGGCTGATCGAAGCCTTCACCAGCGGACAGGACATCCACAACGCCACGGCGGCGCGGGTGTTCGGTGTCGATCCGGCGTCGGTGACCGTCGAGCAGCGGTCGAAGGCGAAGATGGTGTCGTACGGCCTCGCTTATGGCATGGAGGCCTACGGGCTCGGCCAACGGCTCAACATCCCGACCGAGGAAGCTGCGGTCATCCTCGACGCCTACTTCGTGGCGTTCCCCAATGTGAAGAACTACATGGATCGCACGGTGATCGAGGCGCGCGAGCGGGGCTACACCGAGACGCTGTTCGGGCGCCGCCGCCCGATCCCCGAGTTGATGAACTCGAACTTCCGGGTGCGACAGGCGGGGGAACGTCAGGCGATGAACGCCGGAATCCAGGGCCTCGCCGCCGACATCTTCAAGGTGGCGCTCGTGCACATCGACGAGGCATTCGTGGCAGGGGAGTACGACAGCCGGGTCGTGCTGCAGGTGCACGACGAGGTGATCGTCGAGGTTCCCGACGACGAGCACGACGTCGTGGGCGATCTCGTCGTGGGGCTGATGCGTGACGCAGCGGCCCTCGATGTGCCGCTCGAAGTGAACGTGTCGTGGGGTGAGACGTGGGCGTCAGCGAAGGGGTGAGCGCGATGGACGACTTCGGTGATGCACCCGTCGGGTCGATCGTGTCGTCGCTCGACGAGCTGGCCGAGCTCTACCGGGCCCCGAGTCGACTCGTCGCCTCGAAGAAGGCCGCGGCAGCTCGACGTGTCGCCACGGGGCGGACCTCCCGGTTTCGAGCGCGTCCTCGAGCTCTGGGACGGCGAGCTGCGCCGACCGACTGCGGCGATCGTGATCCGCACCGACGAGGTGTTCATGCACTGCGCCAAAGCATTCCGCCGTGGCCGCGTCTGGAACCCACCGAGCTGGGACGAACTCGCCGACGCGCCCGACGGCCTCGACATCCTGAGCGCACAGGGGCTGGTCGCCGCGAACGACGCAGCGACGCGAGCCTTCCTCGAACAGAGCTACCTCGACGACCTCGCTCGCGACACTCCCGACTGACGGCCGATCCGGCATGACGCGCGACCACTGGTTCGAGGACCTCGCCGACCACATGGGCGGGGCGTACGACCGTTATGCCCACACCAAGGGCACCGTGCAGGAGACCGACCACGTCATCGCAACCCTCGGGCTGCAGCCGGGTCATCGGGTCCTCGACGTCGGATGCGGAACGGGCCGTCACGCCAACGAACTCGCTCGGCGCGGCATCGAGGTCCACGGCATCGACATCAGCCAACGGTTCATCGACCTCGCCACAGCTGCAGCAGTGCCGCTGGCGACGTTCCAGCGCGGCGATGCCCGCTCGATGGGGTTCGATTCGGAGTTCGACTCGGTGATCTGCCTCTGCCAGGGAGCATTCGGGATGATGACCGCGGACGGCGAGGACGGTGCGGTCATCGCTGGAATGGCTCGGGCGTTGAAGCCCGGTGGGCGGCTCGCACTGAGCGCGTTCAACGCCTACTTCGCGGTCAAGTACCACCAGGACGCCGACTTCGACGCCGCGACCGGAGTGTCACACGAGGTCACCGAGATTCGCTCGGAATCCGGGGAACCTCGAGCCGTCGATCTCTGGACCGGCTGCTACACACCGCGGGAGTTGCGTCTGCTCCTGGCCGCGCACGGTCTCGAGGTCGACTCGGTCGCCAGCGTCGAGCCCGGCGCCTACGGAGGCGACCCACCCACCACCGAATCGCCCGAATTCCTCGTCGTCGCCCACCGGACGCCCCAAGATTCGGGGTGACAACCCCGAAATTCGGAGCGAGGCTTGCGCCTGGCGCAACGTCGGCTCCGAATTTCGGGAGGTGGCGGTGGAGCCCATCGTCGTTGGGCGGGGTCGCTGATAGCATGGTCGGCTGCGTCGTGCAACGTGGCGCTGTCCATCCATCGATCCCATCCGTTCCGAAAGCAGTTCGTCCCTTGTCCGACACCGCAACCACCTCCGAGTCTCCCGCCAACCCGATGGGAACCTTCGACGAAGAGGGCACGTACACCCCCCGCGAGATCGTTTCCGACGACCTCGGCATGTCGTTCGCCGATGCGATCGACGGCACCATGGTCACCGTCGAGGACGGCCAGCTCGTCCACGGCACCGTGGTCAAGATCGACAAGGACGAGGTGCTGCTCGACATCGGCTACAAGTCCGAGGGCGTGATCCTCTCGCGTGAGCTGAGCATCCGCAATGACGTCGACCCGTCAGAAGTCGTCTCGCTGGGAGAGCGCGTCGAAGCGCTGGTGCTCACCAAGGAGGACAAGGAAGGGCGCCTCCTGCTGTCGAAGAAGCGGGCGCAGTACGAGCGAGCGTGGGGTGACATCGAGGCCAAGAAGGAAGCCGACGAAGTCGTTTCCGGTCCGGTCATCGAGGTCGTCAAGGGCGGCCTCATCGTCGACATCGGCCTGCGCGGCTTCCTGCCGGCTTCGCTCGTCGAGCTGCGCCGTGTCCGCGATCTCGCTCCGTACATCGGCGAGACCGTGCACTGCAAGATCATCGAACTCGACAAGAACCGCAACAACGTGGTCCTGTCCCGTCGCGCCTACCTGGAAGAGAACCAGAAGGAGACTCGCGACCAGTTCCTCAACAACCTCAAGGTCGGCGAGGTCCGCGAGGGCACGATCTCCTCGGTCGTCAGTTTCGGCGCATTCGTCGACCTCGGCGGCATGGACGGACTCATCCACGTCAGCGAGCTGTCGTGGAAGCACGTCGACCATCCGGGATCGGTCGTCACGGTCGGCGACCCGGTCAAGGTGCAGGTGCTCGACGTCGACTACAGCCGCGAGCGCATCAGCCTGTCGCTGAAGGCCACCCAGCAGGATCCGTGGCAGGAGTTCGCCGAGAGCCACCAGGTCGACCAGCTCGTCTACGGCCGGGTGACCAAGCTCGTCCAGTTCGGCGCGTTCGTCCAGGTCGGAGAGGGCATCGAGGGCCTCGTCCACATCTCGGAGATGTCGGCGCACCACGTCGACAGCCCCGAGCAGGTCGTCACCCCCGGTGAGGAGCTGTGGGTGAAGATCATCGATCTCGATCTCGCCCGTCGCCGCATCAGCCTGTCGATCAAGCAGGCCGCCGAGGGTGGCGAGCTCGCCGCCGAGTACCGCGAGCACTTCGAGGTCGACTCCGCCGGCAACTGGGTCCAGGGCGAAGCGTCGGCAGAGGCCGAGGCCGCATGGTCCGAGTACTACGGCGAAGGTGGCGAGGGCGCAGCCGAGGCTGCGGCCGAAGCTCCCGCCGAAGCTCTCGCCGAGGCACCTGAGGCTGCGGCCGAGGTTGCCGAGGCTCCGGCCGTGGAGGAAGACACCGAAGGGTGATCCTGGTCGGGTTGACCGGCGGCATCGGCGCCGGCAAGTCGACCGTGTCGGCGATGCTCGCCGAGCGCGGCGCCGTCATCGTCGATGCCGATCAGATCGCCCGCGACCTCCAGTCGCCGGGCAGTCCGGTACTCGCCTCGATGGCCGAACGTTTCGGTGAGCACATCATCTCGGAGGACGGCTCGCTCGATCGTGGCGCTGTCGCGGCGATCGTGTTCAACGACGAGGCGGCGCTGAAGGACCTCAACGGCATCGTCCATCCGGCGATGCAGTCGGAGATCCAACGCCAGATCGACGAGCATCGCTCGACCGATCGGGTGGTGGTGCTCGACTTCCCGCTGCTCGGCGAGAACCCGCGCGGGTCTCGCCGCCACGATCGTCGTCGACATCCCCGTCGACGTGGCCGTCCGTCGGCTCGTCGACCAGCGCGGGATGGACGAAACCGACGCACGAGCGCGGATCAACAGCCAGATCAGCCGCGACGAGCGGCTGGCGACGGCGACACACGTGCTCGACAACGGCGGTGACCGCGACTCGTTGACCGCTCAGGTCGACGAGCTGTGGGAGCAGCTCCTCGCGCTGCCGACCGCCGACTGACGTCAGTCGAGCATCGACAGGACCATGTCGACGACGGGCACGTCGGGGGCAGGCGTCGCCGCATAGCGCTCGAGGTGGTCGTCGCCCAGCTCGCCGAACGCGCCCTGGACGAGTTCCCAGTACGACTGCCTGATCCCGGCCCGGTCGTGATCGCGGGCATGTTCGTACCGCTCGACCGCACTGGCGCGCGGGACGTAGGTCATCACCCGCTCGCCGATCGGATCGCCATCGAGTCGGATCATGTCGCTGACGTCGGTGCGTTCGTAGTCGCGTTCTCGCCAGTCGAGCATCGCCACTTCCTCCGCGGTGACCCGGACGATCACGCCGTTGCAGCTCTCTGCGTCGGACGCCACCAGGCCCAGCGACACCACGAGCCCCTGGGTGACCTCGACGCCGTCGTGGTGCCAGTCGCCGCGAAGGTGGAGCGACCCGTAGTTCCACCTGCGTCCGTAGCCATCGAGGTGAGCGACGGCGACATCGGTCGGCGCGACGGTTCGACCGATCGTCGTGGCCATCGACGCCGGTGACACCAACGACCCGTAGCCGAAGATCCAGGCGTGGCCGTTCACGATTCGGTGTGGCCGGCGAAGTAGCGTTCGACGGTCGCAGTGAGCAGCTGGACGCCGATCGCGATCGATCGCTCGTCGACGTCGAAGTGTCCTGCGTGCAGGTCGAGCGTCGGGCCGTGTGGATCGCGCACGCCGAGTCGAACGTAGGTGCCGGGCACCTCGCGTGTGAACCACGCGAAATCGTCGCCACCCCAACTCTGCTGCACCTCCTCGACACACGTCGCTCCGAACTCGGCTCCCGCGGCCTCGCCGACCACGCCGGTGACGGTGCGGTCGTTGACGACCGGGGGCACGCCGTGGGTGTAGTCGAGGTCGACCTCGGCGCCGGAGCCTGCGACGATCGAGCGCAGCTCGCGTTCGAACACGTCGGCGAGCACGTCCCACACCGCCAGCGACGGCGTCCGGATGGATGCCTTGATCACACCGTGTGTCGGGATCACGTTGGCGGCGTCGCCGGCGTGGAGCGACCCGAACACCACCTTGACCAGCGCGGCGTGGTCGTGATCGATGTGGGCGACCGCTGCGGCGACACGGCCGGGGAGTTCGGTGACCACCTTCGCGGCGAGCCCGACGAGGTCGACGGTCAACTCCGGGCGGGCGGTGTGGCCGCCGGGTCCGGACAACCCGATCACGGCCATGTCGGCCGCCGACGAGATTGCTCCGGCCCGTAACCCGATGGTGCCCACGTCGAGCTTCGGCTCGCAGTGCAAGCCGACGATCGCCGCCACACCGGCGAGGCCGCCGTCGGAGACCACGTCGAGCGCTCCGCCGGGCACTCGTTCCTCGGCGGGCTGGAAGATGAATCGCACCGGTCCGGGAAGCTCGTCTCGGTGATGGGCGAAGTACAGGGCGGTTCCAAGCACGATGGCGGTGTGGACGTCGTGTCCGCACGCGTGCGACACACCCGGCACCTGGCTGCGGTAGGCGACGTCCTTCTCGTCGGCCATGGCGAGCGCGTCGAGGTCCGCCCGCAGCGCGAGTCCCCCTCGAACCCGGCGGCCGAACCGGTCGGAACGATGTCGCACACGAGACCGGTTCCGACGGAGAGGCGGCGCGCGTCGAGGCCCGCGAGCTGGAGACGTTCGTAGACCAGATCGGTGGTGGCCCGCTCGTCGCCGCTGAGCTCGGGGTGCGCGTGGAGGTTGCGGCGCAACGCCACGAGGCCCTCACCGTGCTCGTCGAGCCACCGATCGATCGGGCGCGGCACGGCGGTTCCGGACACAGCCGTCACAGCAGTCATCGGGGAGGCTGGGCGCCGGTGATCGTGTCGGTGGCGAGTTCGGTGACGAGGTGCTGGACCACGTCGGCGAGCGTACCGCCCGCCTCCACGACCCGCCGCTGACGCTGCGCTCCGGATCCGGCAGCGAGCATCACCTCCAGGTCGGCGAGCTGGTCGAGGGTGCCCAGATCGCTCGCCACCGGCCGCAACTCCGCGAGGAGTTCGGTGACGAGTTCACGTACCGGTCGCCGCTCGGGATGGCCGTTGTCGGGCCGTTGGACGATCAGCGCAGCGTCGAGGCCGTAGCGCGACGCAAGCCACCGGTTCTCGCGGATCGTCCACTCGCGAGGAGGAGGCGGCAACGTGCCGGCATCGATCTGCCGGATCGTCGACTCGACCAACGTCTGGGCGAGCGCGGCGAGCGCGATGGTCTCGCGAACGGTGGGGGTGGCGTCGCACATCCGGAACTCGACGGTGCCGAAGTCGGGATGGGGCCTGATGTCCCACCACACCTCGCGGATCGAGCGGATACAGCCGGATTCGATCAGCGTCGACATGAACGACTCGAAGTCGGACCAGTCGGCGAGCGGAGGCGGGAGCCCAGCGGTGGGCAGTCCCTCGAAGATCTTGGTGCGCGCCGAGGCAAGTCCGGAGTCATCGCACTCGAAGTAGGGGCTCGACGACGACAGGGCGAGGAACAGGGGGTGATGGCGCATCAACTCGCCGATGATGCGGATCGCCCTGCCGCCATCGGGAACTCCGACGTGGACGTGCATACCGCAGATCAGCATGCGCCTCGCCGGCCACTGGAGGTCCTCGACGAGGTCGAGATACCGCTGGTGGGGGCTGACGATCTGCTCACGGGCCAGACCGAAGGGATGGGTCCCTGCGCTGACGAGGGTGAGACCGCGCCGCTCGGCGGCAGCACGCAACTCGGTGAGCGTGCCACGCAGGTCGTCGCCGGCCTGCGCAGGGTTGTCGCACACGCCGGTGATGATCTCGACCGTGCTCTGGAAGAGCTCGTGCTTGGCCTTGGGATGCTCACCGCCAGGATGGCCGGCGCCCATCTCCGCGAGAATGTCGTTGGATGCCGAGACCAGCTCGCCGGTGATCGCGTCGACGAGATGCAGTTCCATCTCGACGCCGATCGTCGGACGTGCGTTCTGCGTGAAACGAATGCTCACGTCAGATGCTCACCGTGAGGACGTCACCGCGGCGGCTCATGGCCCGTGCCAGCTCAGTGGTACTGTTCGATCGCCTCGGCGACCTGCTCGGGTGTCGTGATCGGCGAGAACCGCTCCAGCACGTTGCCGCTGCCATCGACGAGGAACTTCTCGAAGTTCCACGTGATCTCGGCGCTCTCGCCGCCGCCGGGCCGTTCGTTCTTGAGCCACGTGTACAGCGGCGCAGCACCGTCGCCGTTGACCTCGATCTTGCTGAACATCGGGAAGGTGACGTCGTACTTCGACGTTGCGAACTCGAGGATCTCGGCGTCGGAACCAGGTTCCTGGGCGCCGAACTGGTTGCACGGGAAGCCGAGCACGGTGACATCGTCGTTGTCGTCATGGAGTGCACGCAGACCTGCGTACTGAGGCGTGAGGCCTCAGGCGCTGGCGACGTTGACGATCAGACAGATCTGGCCCGCGAACTGACCGAACGAGACCGGGTCGCCGGTGATCGAGGTCATCTCGAACTCGTGGAATGTTGACATCGCGGCGACTCTAGTCCAGTGGCTCCGTCGGCGTCCGGAAGCGACTGGCGACTTCGAGCGCCATGTTCCGGCTCGTCGTCGTCCGACCGATGGCGTCGAGGAAGTCGTGGCGTTCGATCACCAGGAACCGGCTGGGCTGCGTGGTTGTCACCGTCGCGGTGCGGACGCACTCGTGCAGCAGGGCAATTTCGCCGAACGAACACGGTGCAGCAGCGGTTTCGACGATGACGTTCTGCTTGCTGAACTCGACGGCGCCGTCGACGAGGATGAAGAACTCTGTTCCGTCGTCGCCTTCGGAGATCACAGCGCAACCGGACGCGAGGAGCCGAACCTCGAGACGGTCGGCGAGTTCCTCGAGCGTCGGGAGCGGTAGACGGTCCAAGAACTCCACGCTGCGCAGCGGCTCGAGCGCTGCGGCATCGACGGTGACCACACGGGTGGCCAATCGCCGCAGCCCGTTCGCTCCGATCAGCAAGATGACGGCGAAGGCGAGGCCGGTCCAGGCCAACAACGACGACAGGTCGTGACGGGTCACCAGGAACCCGGCGATCGCCGCGCCAAGCGAGACTGCGAGAAAGAACCACGAGCGAAGCATGCCGAAGCACGCGACTGGTCATGGACTCCGAACTGGAACGTTGCAGCATCGTGTAGCCGCAGATCTCGACCAGGGCGTTTCCGGCGCCGAGAATGCCGACGAGGACGAGTGCGGTCGCGAGGTGACCGACGAGGCCGAGCGGTATCAGTGGCAGCGTCAGCAACAGGGCGCCGGCGGCGGTCGCCGCTGAGAGACCCCATGTCGACCGCCGTTGCATGACCGCCGACGCCAGGAGCCCACCGGCGGCGAAGCCCGCCGACAACATCGCGGCCGTGCTCCCACCGCGGCCCAGCTCATCGAAGGCAACGGCGACGAAGAACACGTCGAACGATCCGATGAGGAGCCCCGAGGCAGCGATGAAGGTGATGACGCGCCGCGGACCGGGCGTCGTCGCTGCGTAGGCGATGCCGTTGGCCGAGGCGCGCACGACCGTGCGCAGCCCCATGGTCGACGTCGTGCGATCGTCGGGCGGAAGCCGTAGTGCGATGCCGGCAGCGGTGAACGCGCACATCACCGCGAGCATCGAGAACACCCATGACGGGCCAGCGACAACCAGCAATGCCGACGTCAGCAGCGGGCCGAGCAGGCTGCCGGCGGTTTGCGCCGACGCCTGACCGACGTTCCACTGCATGAGCTGTGTCGGCGTCCGGGCGTGGCGCACCAACAGGCTGGCGACCGTCGCCGGTGTCGACTCCAGTGCCACGGTGTACGCAACAGCGAGCAGCAGCACGACCCAGAGATCTGCGGAGGAGGCGAGCGCGACCGCGATGCCGGTCGCCGAGGCGGCGAGTATGGCGAACCCGGCGGTGAGTACCAGGTGGCGGGGGAAGCGATCGCCGGCGGCGGTGACCACGGGGGCCAACACGGCGGTCGGGACGAGTTGGATGACCACAGCGAGGCCGGCAGCACCAGCGCCTCCCTGGTCGAAGGCGACCACGAGCACCGTGATCCACGCCGTCACCTCGGCGACCGAGAACACGAATCCGACGGCGAGCAGACCACGCACGACGAGAGACGTCGGCAGGGTGTTCTCGCTCGGTGTCGTCATGGGCGTGGGTACACACTGCTGCGGCGGGGTGTGTGCCGATGGTAGACGCGAGACGCCGCGTCGCTCGTGGTGTGGGCGCCGGTGTCACCACGATGACGCACGGGGACCGTTAACATCTTGCGCACCCATGTCCGCCGACCGAAAACGAAGTTGACGCCGTGCTGACTGCTCTCGGGCTGTTCGGTGTCGTTGCGCTCATCGCAGCCAACGGGTACTTCGTCGCCGTCGAGTTCGCGTTCGTCGCTGCTCGCCGGAGCCGGTTCCTGGAGCAGGCCGAGGAAGGCGATCGTCGTTCCAGGCGTGCGATCGACGTACACAAGCGCCTGAGCTTCATGCTCTCGGGAGCGCAGCTCGGGATCACGGTCACCACGCTGCTCGTCGGCTTCATCGCCGAACCGGCGATCGCCTCGGTGATCGAGCCGGCGTTGATCGCGGTCGGCGTCCCCGAGTCGGTCACCTTCGGGTTCTCGTTGACGCTCGCGCTGATCCTGGCGACGATGGCGCAGATGGTCTTCGGCGAGCTCGCCCCGAAGAACCTGGCGATCGCCAAACCGGAACCGGTCGCCCGGTCACTCGCCTCGTCGATGTGGCTGTTCATGCGTCTCGCCGGTCCGATCATCCGGCTCTTCGACGGATCGGCGAACCGTCTGCTGCGGATGATCGGCGTCGAGCCGGTCGAGGAGCTGCGCGGCGCGGTGTCGACGGAGGAACTCGACCTGATCGTCGACTCCTCCGCCGAGAGCGGGCACCTCACCCAGAGCCAGGCGGCGCTGCTGGAGCGGGCGATCGACTTCGGTGAGCTGGAGGCGTCCGACGCGATGGTGCCGTGGAACCGGGTGGTGACGATCGACGTCGACGCCACCGCCGCCGACCTGCGCGATCTGATGGCGTCGACGCATTCGCGGTTCCCCGTGGTCGACGCGGACGGCCAGGTGCAAGGCATCGTCCACGCCAAAGACCTCCTCGGCGTCAGCCGATCGGAGTACGACAGCGCGCTGGTGTCCGAACTGCTCCACGAGATCCTGGCGGTTCCCGAGGCGGCTGGTCTCAACGTGGTGCTGTCCGAGTTGCGGTCGCGTGCGACCGAGATGGCGATCGTGATCGACGAGTACGGCGGTCCTGCGGGCGTCGTGACCCTCGAGGACGTGGTCGAAGAACTCGTCGGCGACATCGAGGACGAGTACGACCCCAGTGCGCCGGGTGAACACGTCGAGCTCGAGACGGGCGTGTGGTCGGTGGCGGCATCTTCGCGTCCCGACGAGATCGAACGGATCACCGGCTTCGACCTGCCCGACGGAGAGTACGACACCGTCGCCGGACTGGTGCTCGACCGGCTCGAGCGGATTCCCGAGGTCGGCGACAGCTTCACCGTCGACGGCATCCGTGTGGAGGTGCTCGCCGTCGACGGGTTCGCCATCGAGCGGATCGAACTACGGGTGGATCCCGAGGCGTTGGCAGACGCCACCGACGACGACGCGCCGAGCGGTGCTTCCGGCGATTCGGCCGATGCCGGCCGCCACGACGAGCTTCGGGGTGACCGCTGATGCTCGCAGCGACCGACGGGATCCAGGTCAACTGGGCCGGCATCGGCATCGCCGTGCTGCTGCTCGCGCTCAACGGGTTCTTCGTCGCGGCCGAGTTCGCCTTGCTCGCTTCCCGTCGATCCCGCATCGAGCAGCTCGCAGCCGAAGGCGATCGTCGAGCGCGCCACGCCCTCGCCGGACTCCGCGAGATCACCCTGATGCTCGCCGGAGCGCAGCTCGGTATCACGATGTGCTCGCTCGGTCTCGGTGCCGTCGCCGAGCCGGCAGTGGCCGGCATCATCGAAGGGATCCTCGGCGAGGCCTTCTCGCTGTCCGACACCACGCGGCACATCATCGCGTTCTCGATCGGCTTGTCGATCGTGGTGTTCCTCCACATGGTGGTCGCCGAGATGGCACCGAAGTCGTGGGCGATCGCTCACCCGGAGAAGTCGGCGCTCCTGCTGGCACGTCCGTTCCGGCTGTTCGTCAACATCCTGCGACCGCTGATCCGCTTCCTCAACGGCATGGCGAACATCGTCGTGAAGGCGGTCGGGGTCGAACCACAGGACGAGCGGGCCATGGCCCACTCTCCGAGCGACCTGCTCCTGCTGATCGAGGAATCGGCGGGTCACGGAGGAATCGCCGCCGAGGAGCACGAACTCCTCGCCCGGTCGCTGGAGCTGTCGGGTCTCACCGCTGCCGATGCAATGACGGTGCGACGCGACATCGTCGCCGTCGGGGCCGACGCGACTGCTGCCCTCGTTGCCGCCGAGGCGCATCGGACGGGTCGCACTCGGGTGGTCGTGCACGAGGGCGACCTCGACCATGTCCGAGGGTTCGTGCACGTCAAGGACGTGCTGCGTCTGGCCAACGGCACGTGGTCGACCACTGCCGCCGGCACGATCACTCGGCCGATCATGGTGACGCCCGAGCACCACGGTCTGGAGGACCTGTTGCTGGAGATGCGCACGAGGCGTCAACACATCGCACTCGTCGTTGACGAACACGGCACGGTGATGGGGCTGGTCACGCTCGAAGACGTGATCGAGGAACTGATCGGCGACTTCGACGACGAGTCCGACCGTCGCCACGGCGACGCACGACCGCTGCCGGACGGCGGCTGGGAGATCCCCGGCACAATGCGCGGCGATCTCTTCGAGGAGTGCACCGGTGTCGCATTGCCGGAGGGCGACTGGCAGACGGTTGCCGGCTATGTGATCGACGCGCTCGACGAGATCCCGGCCGAGGGCGAACGTGTCCACACCGAACTCGGTGAATTCGAGGTCGTCGCGATGGACGGCTACGCGATCGAGACCATGCATGTTCGGCTGAACCGTTCGGTGTTGCACGAGGCTCGTTCGGAGGGCTCGGACTGAACTCATGGCGTTCCCCAGCCGCCTGCTGAACGACAACGAGACCGTCAGTGTCGACCTGCATCCGCACTGGTGGTTCCTCGCAGCGCCGGGGATCGCGATCGTCACAGCGATCGTCGCGGGGGTCGCGACGCTCGTGGCGACGGAGGTCGACTCGACCTGGCGCACCGTGGCGGGATGGGCCACGATCGTGGCGATCGTCGCCAGCGCGTGCTGGTTGCTCAGTCGGTACGGTCGCTGGCTGACGACCCACTTCGTGATCACCAATCGTCGGGTGATCTTCCGCACCGGCCTGCTCACCAAACGCGGCATCGAGATCCCGATCGACCGGGTGAACACCGTCTACTTCCATCAGAGCATCTGGGAACGGGTCCTCGGCGTCGGTGATCTGCTCATCGAATCCGGTGGCGAGACCGGCCAGCAGCGATTCACCGACATCCGCCAACCCGACCGTGTCCAGCGGGTGCTCCACGCCGAGATGGAGGCGCGGGAGCTGCGCGGCCGTGGCCCCGACGGTGTCGTCGATGTCGCTGGTCAGCTCGAGAAACTCGAGTCCATGCTGCTGCGTGGAACGCTCACCGCCGACGAATTCGAGCGGCAGAAGCGCCGCTTGCTCGGCTCGTGACCGCGCGAATGGCGAACATGCGCGTGGTCAGCCTCGTTCCGTCGAGCACCGAGACGCTGCTCGCGCTCGGCGGCGAGGTGATCGCGTGTACCCGATTCTGCGAGCAACCCGGCCTGCGCCACGTCGGCGGTACGAAGAACCCGGACCTCGACGCCATCATCGCGTTGCAGCCCGATGTCGTGGTGATGGATCGCGAGGAGAACCGCATCGAGGATCACGACGCGCTCGTCGACGCGGGGGTGGAGGTGTTCGTGAGCGACGTCCGGTCCGTGGACGACGCGATCGCTCTCGTCGGCGATCTCACCGAGCTCACCCATGCCCCCGACGACACGTACACGATGTGCCAGGCACATCGTGTAGGTCGACCGCTGACCAGTCTCGAGCGTCGCACGGCGTTCGTGCCGATCTGGCGCCGGCCGTGGATGTCGATCGCGGCAGGTACCTATGGAGCTTCGTTGCTCGCGCTGCTGAGCATCGACCTGGTGACTGCCGACCTCGCCGACCCGTACCCCACGGTCGAGTTGGAGGACATCGCGAGCGCTCCGGCCGGACCTCGTGCTCGTTCCGAGCGAACCGTACGTGTTCACCGCCGAACACCTCGACGAACTCGCCGCGGCGATCCCGGGTGCGACAATCGTCCGCATCGACGGCCAGGATCTGTTCTGGTGGGGAGCGAGAACTCCAGGCGCCATCGACCGCCTGGCCGCCGCGATCTGAAGCGCGCGCGTACGTCGTCAGAGCATGCGGGCGCCGTCGCTGGCCGCGACGACCCAGCCGTCGGTGAGCGCGCCCGGCTCGCACATCGCCACCACACAGCCGCCGAATCCGCCTCCCGTCATCCGGGCGCCGAACACCCCCGGTGATGCGACGAGGTCGGCGACGGCGCGATCCATCGTCGACGTCGAGGTCTCGAAGTCGGCCGCCAGACTCCGATGCCCCTCGATCATGAGCGCGCCGGCCGTGGTGTAGTCGCCGTCGGCCAACGCCGCTGCGAACTCGACGACGCGCCGGTTCTCGGTGACGACGTGACGCGCCCGTCGGCGCACGAGGTCGTCGAGGTCGGCCGCCTCGATCGCGTCGAGGCTGCTCGATCGCAACGGTCCGAGCACGTCCTCGGCCGCCCGGCACTCGGCCACGCGGTCGGCGTAGGCCGACCCGACGAGCGTGCGGTGGGCGACGAAACGCACCACGACGTCGACGTCGTCGGGAACCGTCGACGTGGGTCACCTCGAGCGTGTGGCAGTCGATCATCGTCGCCGTGCCGCGTGTCGGCTGCCGCGATGCAGAGCTGGTCCATGATCCCCGTCGGGACGCCGGTGGCGGCGTGCTCGGCACGTTGGGCGGCGAGGGCCAGCTCGACGGGGGAGCCGTCGAAGCCGAGCGCCAGCCCGACGGCGCACTCCAGTGCGGCGCTCGACGACAACCCGGCCCCTGCGGGGATCGTCGACGTGACGGTGCCGGCAATGCCCGTCGTCGCTGCCGAGTTCGCGTCGCCATCGCTGCGACGTAGGTGCCCCATCGTGGTGTGACCGTGGACGGGTCGCAATCGACGGGGAGATCGATGCGGATCGCTACGTCGTCCGCGTCGGAGCGGAGTTCGATCGTCGAGCCGCCGGCGGCGAACTCGATCGTGGTGCCCCGATCGATCGCCATCGGGAACACGAGCCCTCCCGTGTAGTCGGTGTGATCGCCGATCAGGTTCACCCGTGCCCGGCGCATGCACCCGTCGTGTCGATGTCACGGCGACACGGTAGCGACACGCTCCGTTTGTCCCTGCGCCGAATCGCTCTGCAACACTCGGGCCGATGCCACGCGCCGTGCTCCCGACCGGGATCGAACTCGAATACGTCACCACTGGAGATCCGAGCCACCCGCCGCTGTTGGTCGTCAACGGCTACACGAGCCAGTTGATCTCGTGGCAGCGTGGATACGTCGAGCAGCTCGTCGTCGCAGGGGTTGTTCGTCATCCAGTTCGACAACCGCGACGTCGGCCTGTCGAGCAAGCTCGACGGCCAGCGCGTGTCGCCGGGTGCGGTCCTGACGGCGTCGCTGAACGGTGAGCCGATCCCGTCGGTGCCCTACACGCTGTCGGACATGGCTGCCGACGGCATCGGCCTGCTCGACCATCTCGGCATCGACCGGGCGCACATCGTCGGCAACTCGATGGGCGGGATGATCGTGCAGACGATGGCGATCGAACACCCGGACCGGATCGCGAGCGTCACCTCGGTGATGAGCAGCCCCGGCGATCCCCGCGTCGGCCGTCCGACCCCCGCGGCCCGAGATGCACTGCTCGCTCCGCCGCCGCCCGGGACGTGACGACTACATCGCGGCGTCGCTGAACTCGCGGGTGTGGGCGTCGAGGAAGCACTACGACCCCGACTGGCTGCTGGAGATCGCGGCGGCGCAGTACGACCGGTGCTTCTACCCCGAAGGGGCCACCCGCCAACTCGCGGCGATCTACGCCTCGGGCGACCGCAGCGCCGGACTCTCCACGCTCGAGGTGTCGATGCTCGTGATCCACGGGCGAGACGACACCCTCATCACGCCGGAGGGCGGCGAACGCACCGCCGCAGCTCGTGCAGGGCTCGCGCTACCTGTTGCTGTCCGACATGGGCCACGACCATCCGGAACCCCTGTGGCCCGTGCTCGCCGAGGCCATCGGCGGTCACGTGCGCACCAACATGATCACCCAAACATCCCCGAATCGGAGTTGACACCCATGGTTGGACCACTCAACGGCTACAAGGTCATCGAGATCGCAGGCATCGGGCCCGGCCCGTTCGCAGCAATGCTGCTCGCCGACATGGGCGCCGAGGTGATCCGGGTCGAGCGAGCGGGCGCCGTGCGCGGACCGCTGCCCGACGGACCGCACTTCGACGTGCTGCTGCGCGGGCGCAAGAACGTGGCGATCGACCTCAAGCACCCCGACGGCGTCGAGGCGCTCCTCAGCCTCGTCGAGTCGGCCGACGCGTTGATCGAGGGATTCCGTCCCGGCGTGATGGAACGTCTCGGCGTCGGCCCCGACGCCTGCCTCGCCAGGAACCCGAAGCTGGTGTTCGGCCGGATGACCGGTTGGGGCCAGGAGGGGCCGCTACGCCCAGGCCGCCGGTCACGACATCAACTACATCGCGCTCGCCGGCGCGCTCGCACACTTCGGTCGGGCGGGCGAGGCGCCGGTGCCACCGCTCAACATGGTCGGCGACTTCGGTGGCGGCGGCATGTTCCTCGCGTACGGCGTCGTGTGCGCACTGCTCGAAGCCCAGCGCAGTGGTCAGGGCCAGGTCGTCGACACGGCGATGGTCGACGGCGCCGCGGTGCTGATGTCGATGTTCTGGGCCTTCAAGTCGATCGGCATGTTCGACGAGACCGCCCGCGGCACCAACCTGCTCGACACGGGGGCCCATTTCTACGACGTGTACCGCTGCAGCGACGGTGAGTACATCTCGCTCGGCTCGATCGAGCCGCAGTTCTACGCCGAGCTGATGCGGCTGACGGGCCTCGACGGCGACGAGCAGTTCGCGAAGCAGATGGACAAGACCGAGTGGCCGGCGCTGAAGAGCCGTCTGACCGAGGTCTTCGCGCAGAAGACCCGCGCCGAGTGGTGCGAGCTGATGGAGGCGACGGACGTCTGTTTCGCGCCGGTGTTGACGATGAGCGAGGCGGCCGAACACCCGCACAACGTCGAACGCCAGACGTTCATCGATGTCGCCGGCACGATGCAGCCGGCTCCCGCACCCCGGTTCAGCCGGACCCACGCCGAGGTCGCGAGCCCGCCGGCCCACGCCGGAGCGCACACACGCGAGGTGTTCGAGGCGTGGGGCGTCGACGCCGCGACGATCGATGCATGGGCCGACGCGGGTGCAATCCGCCAGGCTGGCTGATCGAATCGTCGACATGTCGACACTCGTCTGCTTCCACGCCCACCCCGACGACGAGGTGATCAGCACCGGCGGCACGATTGCTCGCGCCGCGGCCGATGGTCATCGTGTCGTGCTGGTGGTGGCGACGAATGGTGACCACGGTGAGGTTCCGGACGATCTCGCCCCGGATGAGTCGTTGGTCGATCGCCGCCGCGCCGAGACCGAGGCGTCCACCGCGAGCACTCGGCATCGAGCGCGTGGTGTGGCTCGGTTACACCGATTCGGGCATGACCGGCTGGGCGCAGAACGGTGACCCGAACAGCTTCCACCTCGCCGATCCCGAGGAGGCCGCCGCTCGACTCGCCGAGGTCTTGCGTGCCGAGTCGGCAGACGTGTTGACCATCTACGACTGGCACGGCAATTACGGCCACCCCGATCACATCGCCGTGCATCGCGTCGGGTTGGCGGCGTCGCGACTCGTGCCGGAGGTGCGGGTGCTGGAAGCGACGATGAACCGCGACGCGTTCGTACGGATGATCGAAGCGGCTCGTGAAGCCGGCGCTCCGATTGGCGACCCGGACGCCGAGCAGGACGAGTTCGATCCCAACGGGCCCGCCGACGACGGCAACCCGATGGGCATGCCGGAAGCAGAACTGACCCTGGCTGTCGACGTGTCGGCGCATCTCGACGCCAAGCGTGAGGCCATGCGCTGCCACCGGAGTCAGATCGAGGACACCTCGTTCTTCCTGCAGCTGCCCGACGACACGTTCGCCCAGGCATTCGGCACCGAGTGGTTCATCGAGCACGACGGTCAGCCGCCGCATCGCACCGGGTGGATCTTTCCCGACCGCTGACGCCCCAGTCCAGCGATGAGCGAACCGCCCGGATACCGGCTCTTGGCTCATCGCAACCGGTTTGGGCCTCTCTGCGATGAGTGAGCTGCCCGGATACCGGCTTTTCGCTCATCGCATGGGTGTGGTGGGGGTGTCGCTGGGGTTGTGGGCTGGACGGCCGGGGACGGTCGGGGAGGGTCGGTGACGGCGGGATCCACAGAATCTCGGGCAGACTCGGACATGATGTCGGTCATGATTCGGCGTACTGCAGCCCTGTTCGTCGTGGGTGGACTGAGCCTGGCGGCGTGCGGCGGTTCCGACGACGACACCGCTTCGACCACGGAGTTCACCCTGCTGCCGCCGACGTCGTCCACGTCGACCACGACGACCACGACCACGACGACGACCACGACACTGCCGCCCACCACCTCGTCCACCTCCACCGTGGCCCCGTCGACCACGGTGGCCGACCCGGCGGTCGTCGAGTTGCTGCTGAGCGGAGACGGCATCGGCACCGCTGGCTTCGGCGCCGATCCGGAGGGTGTCATCGAGTACGTGAACTCCTATCTCGGCCCACCGAGCAACGACACCGGGTGGATCGATCCGCTCACGATCGGGCTGTGCTCCGGCGACGAACTCCGCCAGGTGTCCTGGGGGGTGCTCACCCTGTTGTTCGGCGATGTCTCCGAGGTCGTGCAGGGTCGACGCCACTTCTTCGGCTACGCCTACGGCGACCAGAGCGAGATCGGTGCCGCACCGGTCGGACTGCAGACGACACGCGGTGTGATGATCGGATCGCGGGTGATCGACGTTCGCGCTGCCTATCCCGCAGCGACCATCAACCCCGAGGACGACTTCACGCCGCCGTTCTTCTTCGTGAACGACAGCCTGCGAGGGTTCCTCACCGGCGTGTCCGACGACGCCACGGTCACCGCCATTCTCGGCGGCGGCGACTGCGGTATCTGACGATCGCCGGGCCATGGCGCTCTACGACGTCCATCGGTACCTCGCCTGGTTTCTCGTGATGTCGAACGCGGCGGTCGGCGTCTGGGCGCTCCTCGCACACTCGGTACCGCTGCTGCGGGTACGGCCGTTCTGGTGGGCGGTGATCGTGGCGCAACTGTCCGCGTTCGTGATCGCCATCGTGGGGGTGCTGATGCTCGACCGGTACGACCTCGAACTCGATCAGTTCCATGCGCTGTACGGGTTCAGCTGCATCGTCGCCGTCGGCATCCTCTACAGCTATCGGGGCAGCCCGTTCGTCAAGGACAAGGTCTACCTGCTGTACGGCTTCGGCAGCCTCTTCATCATGGGGCTCGGCATCCGGGCGATGTACCTCGGCACCCACTCGCCGTTCGCGCTCTGAGGTGTCAGGCGCCGATGCCGGACACGCCGATGCCGCGCGGCAGCTTCGCCGGATCCCACGAGAGTTGGGCGAGACCCTGCTGGCAGGCGTAACGATCGGTCATGCCCGCCACGTACGCCACGGCCGCCCGGAGGGCTTCGGGACCACCGGCGTCGACGTAGTCGGCTCGTTCGCCGAGCGCCGCGGCGATCGTCTGGTGGGGGATCGCGTGGGGACGGTCGGCGTAGTGCTCGACGAGCGCGCGCAGCAGTGACACGACGGCGGCGGCCTGTTGCTGGCTCGCGGGGCGCAGGTAGACGTACTCGTAGTTGAACCGGCGGAACTCGGCGAGTGCCTCGGCGATGTCGGGCACCATGCCGATGCGGCCGGTCGCCGTGGTGGCGGTCACCATCGCCCGCACGAACGTGCCGAGCTGCCGCGAGCGGTCGCGCCCGCAACGCTCGGCGACGATCGCCGGCAGCATGTCGGCGGTGACGATGCCAGCGGCGACAGCGTCTTCGAAGTCGTGGCACACGTAGGCGATCCGGTCGGCCCATGACACCACCTCGCCCTCGGGCGTCTGCGGCGCCGGCAGGCTCCACGAGTGGTTGCGGATCCCGTCGAGCGTCTCGGCGCACAGGTTCAGCCGCTGCAGGGTCACGTCGGCGCCCCACGGGGCGTGGTCGAAGCCGCCGTCGAGGTACGGCGACAACGCGTCCTCGCTGGCGTGGCCGCCGGGACCGTGCCCGCAGTCGTGGCCGATCGCCATCGCTTCGACGAGCGGGACGTTGAGACTCAACGACTCGGCAACCGAACGGGCGACCTGTGCGACCTCGAGGGCGTGGGTCATCCGGGTGCGTTGATGATCGTCGGGAAACACGAACACCTGGGTCTTGCCGGCCAGACGCCGGAACGCCGAGTCGTGCAGGATCCGGTCGCGGTCACGTTCGAAACACGTCCGGAACGGATCGGGCTCCTCGTCGATCGCTCGCTTGCCGGCCCCGTCGGCCCGTGTCGCGTTGGTGGCGAGCGTGGCGGCCTCGTGTTCTTCGCGTGCCTCACGAGTGCGGACGAACGCATCGCCGACGGTGGCGGCAGAGTCCGCGTGGGCGACGACGACGTCGTCGGTGCCGTGGCCGGTCATCGTGGCGGCCCATCGCTCGGCGCGCTCCTCGGCCGAGTCCGGGAAGGGGAGATCGGCCATGGCAAAACGATAGGAGATGGCGTCGCATCGGGGGCGTTAGCCTCGAAGAAATGTCGCAGTTCGTCGACGAGTGCCAACTGAACGTCCACGGTGGTGATGGCGGCGCGGGCTGCATCAGCTTCCGTCGTGAGGGTCCCGAGGCGATGGGCGGCCCGAACGGCGGTGATGGTGGCAACGGCGGTGACGTCTGGCTGGTCGCCGACCACAACGTGTCGTCGCTGCTCGCGTTCCGTGACCATCCGCACCGCCGTGCCGCCGATGGCGTCCACGGCAAGGGCAAGGACATGCACGGCCGTCGTGGCGAATCGCTTGAGATCACCGTGCCGATGGGCACCGTCGTGTTCGACATGTACTCCGGTGACGTGCTCGCCGAACTCGTCAACCACGGCGATCGGTGGCTCGCTGCTGCGGGTGGCCGGGGTGGGCGCGGCAATGCCAAGTTCCTGTCGAACAAGCGGCGGGCGCCGAGCTTCGCCGAGCAAGGCGAGCACGGCGAACAGCGCTGGCTGAAGCTCGAACTGCGGTTGATGGCCGACGTCGCGCTCGTCGGGTTCCCCAACGCCGGCAAGTCCACGTTCATCAGCGTGATCTCGGCAGCGAAGCCGAAGATCGCCGACTACCCGTTCACCACACTCGAACCGAACCTCGGTGTCGTCCGCGTCGACGACGCGACCGAGTTCGTCGTCGCCGACATCCCCGGCCTGATCGAAGGCGCGAGCGAGGGCAAGGGCCTCGGCCACCAGTTCCTGCGCCACATCGAACGCGCTCGGGTGTTGTGCCTGCTGCTCGATCTGGCGTCGATGGACGGGGTGAGCCCGCAGGAGCAGGAGCGCATCCTGTTGCACGAGCTCGGCGCGTACCGCCCCGACCTGCTGGATCGCCCGCGGGTGGTCGTGGGGACCAAGGCCGACGTGGTGCAGCCCGACGAACTGGCCGCCATGGGCTGGGAGGGTTCGATCATGTCGGCGGTGACCGGCCAGGGTGTGTCCGACGTGGTCGGTCAGCTCGCACGTGAGGTCCACGACGTCCGCCAGAACACCGAGTGGCACGAAGGCGTCGTCGTCCTGCGGCCCGAGGCCAGTGGCGCTGCGGTCGAACGGATCGCCGACGGCGAGTTCCGCCTGCTCGGCCGCGACGTCGAGCGTGTGGTCGCCCTCAACGACGTCACCACTCCCGAGGCGTTGTCGTACATCGACTATCGGCTCGAACGCCTCGGCGTCCCCAAGATGCTGTCGAAGGCCGGAGCGCGCGAGGGTGACATCATCTGGATCGGCGAGTTCAGCTTCGAGTACTCCCCGGATCTCTGAGGCCCCGATGCGTGTCGTAGCGAAGATCGGGACCGCGTCGATCACCGACGATCGGGGGGTCATCAGCACCGACGCGGTCGCCAAGCTCTCCGACGAGGTGGCGGCGCTGCGCGAGGACGGCCACGAGGTGGTTGTCGTGTCGTCAGGAGCGGTCGCGGCAGGCGTTGCCGCCCTCGGCTTGGCAGCGCGCCCGACCGACATCCAGACGCTCCAGGCGATCTCGGCCGCGGGACAGAGCCGGCTCGTCGAGGCCTACAACCGTGAGCTGGCCCGGCACGGTCTCGTCGGCGCACAGGTGCTGCTCGACCCCCACGACTTCGTCGACCGCACCCAGTACCTCCATGCCCGAAGCACGATCGAGCGGTTGCTCGAGCTGGGCTGCATCCCCGTCGTCAACGAGAACGATGCAATCGCCAACGACGAGCTGCGTTACGGCGACAACGATCGACTTGCGGCACTGCTCGCGAACAGCATCGGTGCCGACGTGTTGGTGCTGCTCACCGACATGGACGGCGTGTACACCGCCGATCCGCGTCGTGACCCGAGCGCCACGCTGATCCCGCTGGTGCAGGTCGGTGACCCGCTGCTGGCGGTTCGTGCGGAGGCCGGCGGCAGCGGGCGGGGGAGTGGCGGCATGGCGTCGAAGCTCACCGCGGCGCGGATGGCGTCGTGGTCGGGGATTCGCAGCGTGATCGCCCGTGCAGCTCGGCCGGGCGTACTCGCCGGAGCGGTGTCGGCCGAGCTGGTGGGCACGACATTCGAGGCGCACGACCGCACCCTGTCGGCGCGCAAGTTGTGGATCGCGTTCGCGTCGGAAGTGATGGGTGCGATCGAGGTCGATGGAGGCGCCGAGCGGGCACTCACGGACCGCCCGAACAGCCTGCTTCCCGCCGGTGTGGTCGCAGTACGAGGCGCATTCGCCGAGGGCGACACCGTCGACATCGTCGGCCCGCACGGTCGGGCGTTCGCCCGCGGGCTCGCAGCGGTCGATGGCGGGGTCGCACGCGCGGTCGTCGGGCTGCGAACGGGTGACCTCCCCGACGGGGTCAACCACGAAGTGGTCCACCGCGACGATCTCGTCGTCCTCCCCACCTGACCTCCCCACCACGCCTCCCCACCACGTTTGCGTTGCAGTTCTGGTGACCCGTCCCACCCAGATCTGCGCACAAACGAGGCACTCACGTTTGCGTTGCATTTCGGGTGATCCGTCCCACCCGAATCCGCACACAAACGTGGTTGGGCGGCCGGTCAGGACGGGCGGAGGCGACGGCGGGCGGCGTCGAGTTCGGGAGCCTTCAGCAGCACGAGTACGCCGAGGTAGACCGCCGTGCCGACGACGGCGCCCACCATCAATCGGACCACGGCGTCGACTCCAGCGTTGCCTCCGACCTGTTGGGTGACGATCCACACGGCCTCGGCCATCAGCACCGACGCGAGCAGCATCCGGCCGATGCTCGACAGCAGCGGTCTCACGGCGAAGCCCGGCACCTTGTAGCTCAGGATCTGCATCGACCACAGCGACGAGATCACGTACGCAAGTGCAAACGCGAGGCCGAGCCCCAGCACGCCGTAGCGATCGACCAGCACGAACGCCAGCACGATGTTGATCAGGTTCTCCACGACATTGATCTTGAACGGGGTCTTGGTGTCCTTGTGGGCGTAGAACCCGCGGAGGAGGAACATGTAGATCGAGAACGCGCCGAGCCCGAGAGCGAGCCCGGCGAGGGCCCGTTGCGCTGCGTCGGCGTCGTCGGCGGTGAACTCGCCGCGCTGCAGCAGCGCACCGATGATCGGCTGGCGCAGCACGAAGATCCCCACGCCGGCCGGAATCGTGAACAACGCGGTCATTCGCAGACCGAGCGACGCCTGATCGACGAAGCCGTCGCGGTCGCGCCGGGCGACCGATCGGGACATCTCGGGTTGGAACGTCGTCGCGATCGACACGGCGAGCAACCCGTGGGGCAGCACGAAGAAGGTGAAGGCGAAGATGTAGGCCGAGGCGTCGCTCGAACCCGGCTCGGCGAGGTTGCGGACCACGAGGAGCGCCACCTGATTCGCGACGACGAAGCCGATGGTCCAGAACGAGAGCGACAGCAGCTTGCGTACCGCGGGGTGGCCGAAGGTGAAGATCGGCCGGAAGCGGAAGCCGGTGCGAGCCATCGCCGGGAGCAGCACGATCGCCATCGAGGCAATGCCGATCGTCGCGCCGAGGCCGAGCGTCCACCGCAGCCGATCGTCGGTCAGGACCTGCTCGATCTGCCAGCCGTCGGGCCCGGGTGACGGCAGCGACAACAGCGAGGCGATGATGACGAGGTTGGGCAGGATGGGGCTCCACGCCGCGGCGAAGAACCGGCGGCGGCTGTTCAGGAATGCGTTGGCAAGCCCAGTCAGCCCGTAGAAGAGGATCTGGATCAGGAAGATCCGTGCGAGCGTCGTGCCGACGGACCGGTACACGTCGGGATCGACGTCACCGCCGACGTTCACCGAGTAGAGCCCGAAGATCAGCGGCGCGGCGATGACGGCAACGGCGGTGAGCGCAGCCATCAGCACGACCGACACGGTCAGCACGACGTTGGTGGCGTCGTCGTCGTCGGTCTCGACGAACGTCGAGAACAGCGGCACGAGCGTCGCCGAGAGCAGCCCGCCGAGCAGCAGGTCGTAGACGATGTTCGGTGTCTCGTTGGCGAGCAGGTAGGCGTCGCTGAGAGCGGTCTGACCGAGGACCGCCGCGAGCACGGCGATGCGCAGGAAGCCGGTGACCCGGGAGATGGCCGTGCCGCTGGCAACGACGACGTTGCTCCGCAGCAGCCCACTCATCCGGGCGAACGCTAGTGCTGGCGCCGGACCACCCCGCGGCACCGGTGACATCACGGGCTGACCCGTGGCGTCATCGTCGGCGGTCAGGCGGTGGCGACGAGGGCGGCGTTGACGATCTGCTCGGCGGAGAGGTCGAACACTCGATGGAGGTCGGCGATGGTGCCCGACTGTCCGAACTCGTCGACGCCGACCGGGACGATGCGTGATCCGAACACCCCGGCAAGCCAGGCGAGGTGATGGCTGGCGGCATCGTGCACGGTCACGATCGGCGCGTGGCGTTCGTCGGGCCCGAGCAGTCGGGCGAGGTGGTGTTCGTCTCGAGCCGGGCGCGCGTCCCTGGCCGCATCGCGCAGGCCCATCCGCCACTGCCGGTACAGGCGATCGGGGCTCGTCAGATCAAGCACCAGCGCAGGCAGGCCCTCGGCGTCGAGCAGTTCGGCAGCGGCGAGCGCCTCGGGAACCATCGGCCCGCAGGTGGCGATCACGACGCCGGCCGGACGAGGTCGGGCCGACCCGCCATCGGGCTCGTGGAGTCGGTAGCCGCCGGCGAGCACGTCGTGGCGTAGCTGCTCTTCTCCGAGACGCCGCGCGGCGGCCTCGAACGGGGCCTGATCGATCGGCCGAGTCGACAGCCGGAGGTAGAGGCTGTCACCGTCGGGAGCAGCGAGGCGATCGAGCCCGTCGCACAGGAGCCAGTCGAGCGCTCTGGCGTAGGCAGGCTCGGCATAGGTGACGCCGGGGAGCTCGAGCCCGATCGACGGGGTGATGCTGCTCTGGTGGGCGCCGCCCTCCGGTGCCAGCGTGATGCCGGCGGGGGTGCCGACCACGACGAATCTGGCCCCGTTGTAGAGGGCGTAGACGAACGCGTCGAGACCGCGACACACGAACGGGTCGTAGACGGTGCCGATCGGCAGGAGGTGTTGGCCGTGCAGCTCGTGGCCGAGACCGAGCGCGTGCAGCAGCAGGAACAGGTTCATCTCGCTGATGCCGAGTTCGAGGTGATGCCCAGAGGCGGTTTGCCTCCAGCGCAGCAGGCGCTCGTCGCCGAGGAAGTCCGGCTGCTCGGCGGGGTTGAACACTCCCATCTTGTTGATCCAGCCGCCGAGGTTGGTGCTCACGCTGACGTCGGGCGACGTCGTCACCATCCGTTCGGCCACCTCGGGAATGTCGGCGAGGCGGGTGAGCAACCGGCCGAACGTCTCCTGCGTGCTCGTCGGCTTCGCGCCGACGCGGCCGCCGACCGATGCCGGAATCGGCACGACGGGTCGGGGAGCCGGTTCGCTGTTGTTGAGCTCCCCGCCGATCGAGTTGCACGTCTCGCCCTCGGGGGAGTCGTCGGCGAACCGGTCCCACTCGGTGTCCGCCGTCAACCCGAGCGATGTGCGCAGTTCGTCGATCTGTTGCGGCGACAGCAAGGCGGCGTGGTTGAGCGGGTCGCCGGCGAAGGGGAGACCCCAGCCCTTGACCGTGTAGGCGAACACGACGCTCGGGCGGTCGGTGACGGTATCGCACTGGCGGTAGCTGTCGATCAGCGCGCCGAGGTCGTGGCCACCCAGGTTCTGCACCAGCGGTGCGAGCTCGTCGTCGCCGTAGCCATCGATGACGTTGCGAACCGACCGATCGGCGCCGGCGAGGAGTCGTTCGCGGAGCTCGTCGCCGCGCGAGGCGAACAGCGACTGGTACTCCTCGTTCGACATCGCGTCGATGAACTCGCGCAAGGTCTCGCCGCCCGGCCGGGCGAACGCGGCCTGGAGACGAGCGCCGTACTTCGCTTCGACAGCGTGCCACCCTGCGCCGTCGAAGAACTCCATCAGCTTCTTGATCTTCTGATCGGGTACGACGCGGTCGAGACTCTGCCGATTCGTGTCGACCACCCACATCACGTTGCCGAGCCCCTGCAAGGACGGATCCGCGATCGCCTCCCAGATGTTGCCCTCGTCGAGCTCGGCGTCGCCGGCGAGGGCGATGAAACGCGCGGGTCGCTGTCGGCCGGCACCGAAGTGGGCATCGACGTAGCGGCGAGTCGCCGCGGCGAACAGCGGGGCGACCACGCCGAGCCCGACCGACCCGGTCGAGAAGTCGGCCACGTCGGGATCCTTCGTGCGGCTCGGATAGGCCTGCAGCCCACCGAGGTCGCGCAGCCGGGTCAGGTACGAGCGATCCAACTCGCCGGTGAGGTACTTGATGGCGTGATACACGGGCGACGCGTGGGGCTTCACGGCGACTTTGTCGTCGCCGGTCAGGTGTCCGAACCACAGCGCGGTCATGATCCCGACCATCGACGCGGACGACGCCTGATGGCCGCCGACCTTGATCTCGCCGGCAGGCCGGTCGTGGTTCGCGGCGTCGACCATGCGAACCGCCAGCCACAAGATGCGCTGCTGGATCGATTCGAGCGTCGCCGTGGGGATCACTGCGCCCAGTACAGCAGAGGTCAGACCCCCGGTGTGACAGTCCAGACGAGAAGTGGATGGCGGTTGCGGCGCAGGCGTGGACGGTCGGGGTCGGGGAGGGCCCGCAACCTGGCGATCACCGGTTCGACGACGGTCGCCCAGGTTGCGTCGTCGACGTCGAAGAGCGAGGAGTAGATCCGCTGCTCGATGGCATCGGCCTCCACGGAGGGTGTGGTCTCGAACTCATCCCACGTGGTGAAGCCGTCGTGGATCAGCTCGAGGTTCCGATGGCTGTCCGCGACGACCGTGTTGTGGTCGAGTCGCATCTGGCGCAACGGCGCGAGGCCGTCGACGATCGCGGAGATCTCGTCGCGGTCGTCGTATTCCGGCCCGGAGGTGATCGCGACGACGCTGCCACCCGGCCGGACGACGCGCGCCGCCTCCGAGAGTGTCGCCGCTGGGTCCGGGACCAGCTGGAGCACCCAGACGAAGAAGGCCGTGTCGACGCTGTCGTCGGCGAGTGGGAGTCGGTCGACATCGGCGACCGCAACGCGATCGCCGATCCGTGCGACCGCGGCTCGCATCATCGCCACGCTGAGATCGAAGCCGACCACCTCGACGTCGTGGCGTCGCAGTCCACCCGAGATGACGCCGGTTCCGACCCCGAGCTCGACGACACGTGGGCCGATGATCCACGGCGCGAGGTCGTCGGCGAAGCGGTCGCCTCGTCGTTCGCCGCCGCGGGTGTCGTCGTAGATGTCGGCAACGCGATCGAACGAGGTCCCCGGCATCCGCCAACCGTACGGCATTCCGATTGACCCGCGGGTCAAGACGCCGGGTAGCGTCGTGGCCATGACGACCACGGATGCCGGCACGCCCGGGAGCAGCACCAACCGCTTCGAGAGCGTGCAGTCGGTGCGCGACGCCCTGCGCGACGTCAACTATCTCGCCGACGAGGGCATCGCCGGGGTCGCGTACCTCGCCGACCGCCTGCAGAAGCCGATCCTGGTCGAGGGTCCTGCCGGCACCGGTAAGACCCAGCTGGCGAAGTCGATCGCCGAGATCACCGACGCCCGCCTCATCCGTCTGCAGTGCTATGAGGGCCTCGACGAGAGCAAAGCGCTCTACGAGTGGAACTACAAGAAGCAGCTCCTGCGCATCCAGACCGAGCGCGGCGAGCAGGGCGAGGACTGGACCGAGATCAAGGACGACATCTTCTCCGACGAGTTCCTGCTGACCCGCCCGCTGCTCGAAGCGATCACCGCCACCGACCCGGTGGTGCTCTTGATCGACGAGGTCGACCGCGTCGAAGTCGAGACCGAGGCATTGCTCCTCGAGATCCTCTCCGACTACCAGGTGTCGATCCCCGAGTTGGGCACGATCACCGCCACGCAGATCCCGCTGGTGTTTCTCACGTCGAACAACACTCGTGAGCTGTCCGAGGCGCTCAAGCGTCGTTGCCTCTACCTGCACGTCGACTACCCGCAGCTCGAGCGTGAGAAGCAGATCGTCCTCGCCAAGGTGCCCGACATCACCGAGCACCTCGCCGACCAGGTCGCCCGCATCGTCCGCTCGATCCGTCAACTCGACCTCAAGAAGGCGCCGAGCGTGTCCGAGACGCTCGACTGGGCACGCACGCTGATGCTGCTCAACATCGACACCATCGACGAGCAGACCGCCAAGGACACGCTCAACGTGCTGCTCAAGTACCAGACCGACATCGCCAAGGCGGCGAAGGAACTCTCCGTCGACGAGTGATCGTCTGATGCTCGACCTCCTCAACGGCTTCGTCGTCGAACTCCGCAATGCCGGGCTGCCCGTCAGCCTCACGGAGAACCTCGATGCGATGGAAGCTGTCCAGCACATCCCGATCGAAGACCGCGAAGCGTTCAAGTACGCGCTCGGTGCGACGCTGATCAAGAACCACGCCCACTGGCGCAGCTTCGAAACGGTGTTCGAGGTGTACTTCAGCCTGCGCGGGCCCGAGTACAAGCTCGTCCAGGGCGACGACGACACCGACATCGACGAGCTGTGGCGTGAGCTGCAGGAGCAGCAGAAGCAAGAGGGCCAGGGCGGCGCCGGTGGGATGGACAATCTCACGCCCGAAGAGATCGCTCAGATGCTGATGTCGGCGCTGATGAACGGCGACCAGGGGATGATGCGGGCCATGGCCAAGCAAGCCGTGCAGCGTTTCGCCGGGATGGAGCCGGGGCGCCCCGTCGGTGGCACGTACTACCTGTACCGCACGCTGCGGAATCTCGACCTCGACGGCATGCTCGAGAAGATGATGGATCAGGCCCGCCAGGACGCCGACGGCGACCTGACGTCGCTGGAGGAGCGCCTCGAGAAGGAGGAGTTCGAGGACCGCATCGAGAAGTTCAAGGGCGAGATCGAAGCGGAGATCCGTCGTCGCCTCGTTGCTGACCGCGGCGCCGAAGCGATGGCCAAGACGCTCCGCAAGCCGCTGCCCGAGGACGTCGAGTTCATGCACGCGTCACGCGACGAGATGCAAGCGCTGAAGAAGTCGCTGTACCCGCTGACCCGCAAGCTCGCCGCTCGCCTCGCCCGCAAGCGTCGCCACGGCCGCAAGGGCCCGCTCGACTTCCGCAACACGGTGCGTCACTCGCTCAGCTACGGCGGGGTGCCGGCCGAGCCGAAGTTCAAGTACCCGCGCCCGGCCAAGCCCGAGCTGATCGTCGTGGCCGACATCTCCGGCTCGGTCGCCGCCTTCGCCCGCTTCACGCTGATGCTGGTGTACGCGATCCAGAATCAGTTCTCGAAGGTGCGTTCGTTCGTGTTCATCGACGGCATCGACGAGGTCACCGACTACTTCAGGGCCACCGAGGACATCACCGAGGCGATCCACCGAGTCAACACCGAGGCCGACGTGGTGTGGGTCGACGGCCACTCCGACTACGGCCATGCGTTCGAGGTGTTCTGGGAGCGCTACGGCAAGGACATCGGCCCGAAGTCGACCGTCCTCCTGCTCGGCGACGCCCGCAACAACTACCACGCCAGCCAGGCATGGGTGGTCAAGGAGATCGCCCAGAAGGCCCGCCACGTGTACTGGCTGAACCCCGAGCCACGCAGCTACTGGAACACCGGTGACTCGATCGTCGGCGAGTACGGCACCCACACCGACGGCGTCTACGAGTGTCGCAACCTGCGCCAGCTCGAGGCCTTCGTCGAGAAGCTCGCCTGACGGCTACGAGAGCCGGCTCGCCCGAGGGCCAGCCGCCCTCGTGCCATCGCACGCCACTCGCGTGGAAGGTCGGCAAGGGTGTCCAGCGCGAAGTCGTCAGCGGCCTGGCGGATGATCTCGGCGTGTGACGGGTACGGGTGGACGGTGCCGAAGAGCTTGCGGAGCGAGATGCGGTTGTCGATCGCGATCGTGAACATGCCGATCAGGTCGGTGGCTCCGGGTCCGACGATCGCCGCCCGCAGGATCCGTCCGCTGAAGCGTTCGACGTCGAGGACCAACCGTCCGTCGGTGATGTCGTCGGTGTAGCCGCGGTCGACGTCGGCGTGGTCGACAACGATGCGGCGACGCGAACGCTCGGGGAGTGCGGCGAGTTCGTCGAGCGTGACCCCAACGGACGCGACCTCGGGATCTCCGTAGGTCGCGTTCGGGATGGCTCCGACCGATCCGAGCTTCGGGAGCTGGGGGAGAGCAATCGCCCGGACGGCTCGTCGTCCGATCGCACCAGCGCCGTGGGTGGTGAGCGTGGCGCCGGTGACGTCGCCGACCGCCCAGATTCCTCGAACCGAGGTGCGGCCCCAGCTGTCGATCGTGATGCCGTTCGGCGAATGGGCAACACCGGCAGGGTCGAGTTCGAGGCCGTCCAGTCTCGGCGTTCGTCCGAGTGCCATCAGTACCGTGTCCACGCCGTGCACGACAGAGCCGTCGGCCAGGAACGCGGTCGGACCGTCGACCCGATCGACGGTGGTGCCGAGGTGGAGTTGTACGCCTTGTGATTGCAACGAGCGCTCGACGACCTGTGTGATCAGCGAATCCTCCGACTCGAGCAGTCGATCCTGCTGCTCGACGATGTCCACACGGGTGCCGAGCGCGGCGAACGCCGTCGCCATCTCGATCGCGACGGCGCCACCACCGAGGATCAGCAGCGACTCGGGAGGTGTGTCGAGTTCGAAGAGCTCGATGTTGGTGACCACGCGATCCACGTCGAGGCCGTCGATCCGGACCGTCGTCGGTTGCGACCCTGCGGCGATCACGACGTGCTCCGCACGAACTTCGTGGACCGAGACGCCGTCATCGACGAGGACGACGTGGGGAGTGCGAGCCGGTGTGAGTGACGCCCAGCCGCGTACCAAGTGGATCTGTTCGTGTTCGGCCATCTCGTCGGTTTCTCGGCGAGCCAGGTCGTCACGCTTGGCCCTCGCCCACGCCAGCGGGTCGTCGATGCCGCTCCGGGCCGCATGCAACAACGCCTTGGACGGGATGCACCCGACGTTCGTGCAGTCTCCGCCGATCGGTCCGCCTTCGATCAGCACGACATCGTGGCCGAATCCGGCGAGACCGATCGCGAGGGTGAGTCCGCCGGATCCGGCGCCGATGACGGCCGCTCGGTAGGTGCGGGACGGGTCGTGGCCGATCATGCGGGTGGCAGCAGTTCGTGGAACATCAGCTCGTCGAACGCCGGCACCGTCGGAGGCGTTCCCGCCCGTGCTCGAGTTTTCCGTTTCGTCATGCACATCGCCGGCGGACCAGGAGCCGGTCGCTGCGTCTCGCCGCGGTCAGGAACGCTGGTAGTTGGGCGCTTCCTTGGTGATGGTCACGTCATGCGGATGCGACTCCTCGCGCCCTGCGGCGGTGACGCGCATGAACCGGGCTCCGCGGAGCGCATCGAGCGTCGCCGCGCCGGCGTAGCCCATGCCCGAGCGGAGGCCACCGACGAGTTGATAGACGACGTCTCCAAGCGGGCCGGCATACGGCACCCGTCCCTCGATGCCTTCCGGCACGAGCTTGTTCGATCCTGCGCCGACGGCGGTCGTTCCGCCCGAGGACTGGCCGGTCGCGTAGCGGTCCTGGCTGTCGCCGGTCATCGCGCCCATCGATCCCATCCCGCGGTAGCTCTTGTACCGCCGGCCCTCGAACAGTTCCATCTCGCCAGGGCTTTCCTCGGTGCCGGCGAGCAATGAGCCCAGCATCACGGTGGACGCCCCTGCCACGATCGCCTTCACGATGTCGCCCGAGAAGGTGATGCCTCCGTCGGCGATGATCGGAATGCCGAGTTCCCGCGCCCGCTTGCAGGTGAACCAGATCGCCGACAGCTGTGGCATGCCCGCGCCGGACACGACGCGGGTGGTGCAGATCGACCCGGCTCCGACACCGACCTTGACCGCGTCGGCACCGGCGGTGGCGAGCGCCTCGACGCCCTCCTCGGTGACGACGTTGCCGGCGGTCACGGCGAGGTCCGGCCACGACCCCTTGATGCGCTGGATGGCCTTCACAACGTTGGCCGAGTGGCCGTGTGCGGTGTCGATCGACACGGCATCGACGCCCATCGCCACGAGCGCCTCGACGCGTTCTTCGAGGTCGGCGCCGACACCGACGGCGGCGGCGCAACGGAGCCGGCCACCCCCGTCACGCGATGCGTTCGGGAAGTCGAGCCGCTTCTGGATGTCCTTCACGGTGATCAGGCCGGCGAGTCGGCCCTCGGAGTCGACGAGCGGCAGCTTTTCGATGCGATGCTGCTGGAGGATCGCTTTGGCCTGGTCGAGCGATGTGCCGACCTCGGCGGTGACGAGCCCCTCGGCGGTCATGAACTCGGTGACCGGACGTTCGAAGTCGGACCCTTCGCAGAACCGGATGTCGCGGTTGGTGAGGATGCCGACCAGACGCCCGTCGGGGTCGGTGATCGGGACCCCGGAGAACTTGAACTTGTGCATCAGGTCTTCGGCGTCCTGCAGCAGTGCGGTCGGCGGCAGGGTGACAGGATCGGTGATCATCCCCGACTGCGACCGCTTGACCTTCTGCACCTCGGCGGCCTGGTCGGCGATCGACATGTTGCGGTGGATCACGCCGATGCCGCCGTGACGTGCCATGGCGACGGCCATGCGCCCCTCGGTGACCTTGTCCATCGCCGCCGACACCAGGGGCACGGCGAGTTCGATGTCGCGTGCGAACCGCGCGCTCGTGTCGACGGCGTCCGGCAGTGTCTCGGAGTAGCCGGGGATGACGACGACGTCGTTGAACGTGAGTGCTTCGTAGCGGTCGAAGAGTTCGTCGTTGGGGTTCGTGCGAGTCATACGGAGATCTCCGTCAGATCGTTGGTGTGGTCGGGTGCGGCGGTGCAGAGTTCGGCGAGGGAGTCGACGAGGAGTCGGTGCTCGGTGGCGTGCATCAGTGACGCGAAGTCGTCGAATCCCGTCTCGATGTCGATGCGAACCGTCGCAGTGCCGAGCACCGGACCGTCGTCGACGCCCTCGTCGGGAACGAGATGGACCATCACGCCGGTGGTCGTGCGGGAGCCCTCGAGCGCCTCGTCCCAGGCCCGCTCGATCGCACGCGTGCCGGGAAGCTCGCCGGGGAGTGCAGGATGCAGGTTGACCACGCGCCGGGGGAACCAGCCGAGGAAGCTCATCGTGAGGATGCGCATCCAGCCGGCGAGCACGACGAGGTCGGGGTCGAAGCCGGCGACGACGTCGGCCAGACGGGCGTCGTAGTCGGAGCGCTCCTCGCCGGGGTGCACGCCGACATGCACCGCGGGAACGCCAGCGGCGTCGGCGCGTTGGAGTGCGAAGACGTCGGGCTTGTTCGATACCACCGCCACGACATCAGCGGACAGTCGGCCGTCGGCGCAGGCATCGATGACGGCCTGCAGGTTCGACCCCGAACCGGACACCAGCACCACCAGTCGCTTGCGGCGGGCGGCGGAGGTTCCCATGTGTCGAACCTATCGATCGACCGGACCGCCAGGCCACCAGCTGAACGAAAAGTCACACCGATTGCAGCAGCGATCCGACCGCTGCTGCACGCGTCACGTCAGGCGGACCCTGCCATTTCCGGCAGCCAGCTCACCGATGACCCACGTCGGCTCGGCGATGGCGCCCTGGAGCTCGGCGACGTCGCCGGGCCCGCAGATCACGACCATGCCGATGCCCATGTTGAGGGTGCGGTACAGCTCGTCGGTCGACATCTGTGGCGTGAGCTCACGGGCGAGCCGGAACAGCGGCGACACCGGCCACGAACCGAGCCGGATGACCGCATCGACCTCGGCAGGCAGCACTCGCGGCAGGTTCTCGGGCAGGCCGCCACCAGTGATGTGTGCGAGGGCCTTCACCGTGCCGGAGTCGAGGGCGGGGCGCAGGACGTCGAGGTAGGAGCGGTGGGGTTCGAGCAGGGTCTCGCCGAGGGGACGGTCGAATCCGTCGGGCACGACGTCCATCGGGATCCAGTCGAAGATCTTGCGCAGGAGCGAGTAGCCGTTGGTGTGCGGCCCGCTCGACGTCACGCCGACGAGCACGTCGCCGGCGGCGACGTCGGGGCGAGGGAGCAGTTCGGATCGTTCGGCGACCCCGACCAGTGTGCCGGCGATGTCGAACGCTCCGGGCTGGTACACACCAGGCATCTCGGCGGTCTCGCCTCCGAGCAGGGCACATCCGGCGGCCTTGCAGGCATCGGCCATGCCACGCACGACCTCGGCGACCATGTCGGCGTCGAGCACCGACGCGGCGATGTAGTCGAGGAAGAACAACGGTCGCGCCGACTGCACGAGCACGTCGTCGATGCAATGGTTGACGATGTCCATGCCGACGCCGCGGACCATCCCGAGCCGGGCGGCCAGCTCGACCTTCGTGCCGACGCCGTCGGTCGAGGCAACGAGTACGGGATCGTCGAGTTCGAGAATCGCCTTCGCCGAGAACACGCCGCCGAACGAGCCCACGCCTTTGAGGACGCCGTTGTCGTGGGTCGCCTCGACTGCTGCCTTCATCTCGCTGACCGCACGGGTGCCCTCGTCGATGTCGACGCCGGCCGCGGCGTACGAGGTCAGTTCGGCGCCGAGTGCCCGCCAGCCGATGTCGCGGCGGAACTGCATCCCGTCGAAGTGGATGCGCCCGATGTGGTCGTAGGCGGCGGCACGTGCCTCGGCGAGATCGAAACCGATCCCGGTCACCGCGAGCACCCGCCCGCCGGCGACGCAGCCCTCGGCGTCGACACCGGCGTCGAAGCGCAGCGTGGTGGTGCCATCCGGCCCAATCGCACCGCTCGCCATCTCGTCGGTGATCACGGCCCCGGCAATCGGCGCACCGGGGTAGCCGGCCGCCGCGGCCACGACGGTGACGGCTGCCTGCGAGCGGACGATGACGGGAAGTTGATCGAGCGAGCCCTCGGTGGCGAGCAAGGCGAGTTCGGCGATGTCGGTCTCGACGAGGGGGAGCACGGTCTGCGCCTCGGGGTCGCCCAGGCGCACGTTGTACTCGATCAGACGCGGCCCGTCGGAGGTCAACATCAGCCCCGCGAAGATCACGCCGACGTACGGGGTGCCCGCCGCGGCGAAGTGGTCGAGGACGGGCTGGACGAACTCGGTGACCAGGTCGTCGGCGCCGTAGGGAACCGGTGCCGGAGCGTAGGCGCCCATACCGCCGGTGTTCGGTCCGTTGTCGCCCTCGCCGAGACGCTTGTGGTCCTGGGCGAGCGGGAGTGCGACCGCTCGCACGCCGTCGCACAACGCCAGCAGCGAGCACTCGGGGCCGGTCAGGCGCTCCTCGAGTAGGAACGGTCCGCTGGTGGATCGGATGGCCTCGGTCGTGGCAGCTTCGCCGTCCGGCACGGTGACGCCCTTTCCTGCGGCGAGGCCGTCGAGCTTGACCACGACGGGCCGGTCGAGTTCGCGCCACCAGGCGATCGCGGCGTCGTGGTCGTCGAACGCAGCAAACCGGGGGCCGGGAATGCCGAGCGAGGTGGCAAGGTCGCGTGCGTACGTCTTGGACGCCTCGAGCCGGGCCAGTTCGGCGGTCGGCCCGAAGCACGGGATCCCGCGACGAACGCACTCGTCGGCGACACCGGCCACGAGCGCAGCCTCGGGTCCGGGGAACACCAGGTCCGTGTCGTCGGTCGATGCGTCCCCGAGATCCGGGGCGAGCCGGACGTCGTGGCCGTGGTACCGGCACGCCCAGGCGATCGCCTGCTCACGCCCGCCCCCGCCGATCACCAGCACCCGCATCAGCTGCGTATCCCCAACGCTTCGGTCCGTTCTCGTGAACACTTCCACCTGTGGGAGGTGAAGTTGTTCACGAGATCGTTGGGGTGGATCATGCGAGGACGCCTTCGAAGGCGAGCTTGGCCTGGGCGTCGCCGACGTGGATCGGGTACCGGCCGGTGAAGCAACCGTTGCAGTAGCCGTCGTCGTCGCCGCTGTCGCGCGCCGCGACCGCTTGCATCATCCCGTCGAGCGACAAGAACGCGAGGCTGTCGGCACCGATGTGCTCGCGTATCTCCTCGACGGTCATGCGTGCGCCGATCAGGTCGCCGTCGTGGCCCATGTCGACACCGAAGTGGCACGCGTGGGTGATCGGCGGGCACGTGATGCGCACGTGCACCTCGGTTGCGCCGGCGTCCCGGACGAGCTTGACCAGGGGTCCAGCGGTGGTGCCGCGCACGAGCGAGTCGTCGATCATCACGACGCGCTTGCCTTCGAGGTTCTCGCTCAGCGCGTTGAACTTGAGCGCGACGCCGCGCTCGCGGATGTCCTGGGTCGGTTCGATGAACGTGCGCCCGATGTAGCGGTTCTTGATCAGCCCGTCGTTGAACGGGATCCCGCTCTCGTTGGAGTACCCGATCGCCGCCGGGATCGAGGAGTCCGGCACCGGGATGACGACGTCGGCCTCGGCCGGTGATTCCACGGCAAGGCGATGGCCGAGCCGTTGGCGGACGTGATGCACGTTGTGTCCGTCCCAGACCGAGTCGGGACGCGAGAAGTAGACGAACTCGAACGTGCAGCGGGCGCTGCGCGGCTGCGGTGCGAGCACCTGCGAGCGGTGCAGTTCCGCACCCTGGAGCGTCACCATCTCGCCCGGCTTGACCTCGTCGATGTCGACACAGCCGAGGGTGGACAGCGCGCACGTCTCGGACGCGACCGCGTGGCCGCCGTGGGGGAGTCGCCCGACCGACAACGGCCGGAAGCCCCACGGATCACGGACGGCGATCACGTGGTCGGCGGCGAGCAGCACCAGCGAGAACGCGCCCTTCCACGCCGGGAGCGTGCGCTCGATGCGCTCCTCCCAGGTCTGCCCGCCGGCGGCGGCGAGCATCAGCGTCATCACCTCGGAGTCGCTGGTGGCCGTGAGGCCGAATCCGCGGCTCAGCAGCTCCTCGCGCAACGCCGGAGCGTTGACCAGGTTGCCGTTGTGGGCGAGCGCGAGCGGGCCGTGCATCGTCTCGACGAGGAACGGCTGGATGTTCCGCTCGGCGTTCGAGCCCGTCGTCGAGTACCGGGTGTGCCCGATTGCGTGGTAGCCGCTCAGGGGAGCGAGCGCCTCCGGGGTGAACACGTTGGCAACGAGGCCCGCTTCCTTGTGCACGCGTGCCCGTGTGCCGTCGCTGACGGCGATTCCGGCGGCCTCCTGGCCACGGTGCTGGAGTGCGAACAGCCCGAAGAACGCCAACTGCGCCACGCCTTCCCCGTGGGGCGTCGACACACCGAGCACGCCGCACTCGTCCTTCGGGGTGTCGTCGTCGCCGCCTGTGCGGGGTCGCCCGGGTGGCTCGGCGATGGCGGTGTGTGCGATGGGAATGCCCATGTCAGTCGATGTCCAGTCCTGCCAGTGCGGCGTTGATCCGTGGTGCAACAGGGTACGCGCCCGGCACGAAGGCAGTGCCCGTGAGTCGCTCGAACGCGTCGACGTACCGACTCGCGGTGGCGTGCCACACCTCGTCGGGCAGCTCGGGAACGGGCCCGTCGCCGGTGTAGCCGGCGTCTGCGAGCGCTCGCCGTACCACCTCTTTGTCGAGGCTTTCGGGTTCCTCGCCCGCTGCCAGGCGGTCGGCGTAGGTGGCCTCGACCCACCAGCGTGACGAGTCGGGCGTGAGCGCTTCGTCGATGAGGAGCAGTTCACCGTCTCGGTCGACGCCGAACTCGAACTTGGTGTCGGCGAGGATCAACCCGGCGTGCAAGCCGCGCTCGGTCCCGCGCCGGAAGAGCTCGATCGCCGCGGCCTCGACCCGGTCCCACAGCTCCGCGTGAACGTGGCCGCCGGTGACGACGTCTGCCGACGACAGCGGCTCGTCGTGGGCGCCATCGGCGCCCTTCGTGGTCGGTGTCACGATCGGGGCAGCGAGCGGCGTGTTCTTGCGGAGCCCGTCGGCGAATCGGTGGCCGTAGATCGTGCGTTCGCCGGCGGCGTACCGGGTCCACAACGCGGTGTCGGTGACACCGGTGATGTAGCCGCGGACGATGACCTCCACCGTGAGCGGGGTCGCTTCGGTGCCGATCAGCACGTTCGGATCGGGCGTCGAGAGCGCGTGATTGGCCACGATGTCGCGAGTGTGCTCGAACCACCACCACGACAGCTGGTTCAGCACCTGGCCCTTGAACGGGACGCCGGCGATGATCCGGTCGAACGCCGACAGGCGGTCGGTGGTGACGAAGAGCCTGCGATGGCCGGGCAACGAATACGACACGCGGACCTTGCCGACGCGTGGGTCGGGGAGCGGTAGCTCGATGGCGAGCAACGGGTCGGGCAACGGCTCGCTCAGCGCGCTCAGCATCGCCTACAGCCCCTTCGCGTAGCGGATGCCGTTGTGGAACAGGCGCAGACCGAGGTGTTCCTCGCCGCCTCCGCCCCGGGAGTGCCGCGGGTGCTGGCGGGCGACGATGTGATTCTCGGGATGCGGCATCAGACCCAGCACGACGCCTGACGGATCACAGACGCCGGCGATGTCGGCGACGGAACCGTTCGGGTTGGTGCTCCGGTAGCGCAGCACGACCTGGCCGTTCGCGGCGAGACCGTCGGGATCCGGATGCACGTAGCGCCCCTCGCCATGAGCGATGGGGCAGTGGATCGGGGCGTCGAGCCCCGTCGTCCACACCGACGCACTGTCCGGCACCGCATCGAGGACCACCCACCGACAATCGAACCGGCCCTGTGCGTTGTGGCCGAGGGCGCCGGGGAGGATCCCGGCGGCGGTGAGCACCTGGAAGCCGTTGCAGATCCCGAGGAGCGGCCGACCGTCGGCGACGAAGCCCCGCAGTGCGTCACCGACCCCGAGCGCCAGGTCGAGTGCCAGCATGCGGCCGGCACCGAGCGAGTCGGCGTAGCTGAATCCCCCGGCGACCACCGCGAGGCCGACGTCGTCGAGCATCGCAGGCTCGGCGACCAGTTCCGAGGCGAGCACGATGCGAGCGTCGGCCCCGGCGAGTTCGAGCGCGTCGAGGACGTCGTGGTCGCGGTTCGTGCCCGGCCCGGCGATCACGAGGGCACGCACCCTGCTCATCGCTCACCTCCATGGGTGAAGGCGTCGGCGAGCCGGTCGACGGGGATCGGCTCGACGCCGGCGATCGACAGCATCGAGTCGTCGGTGACCGTGCCGATGCGAGCAGCGGTCCGGCCCATGATCTTCATGAATGCATCGAGGCTCCGCGGGCGCACTTCCACGATCAGTCGTCCCGACGACTCGCTGAACAGCGCCGTTGTCAGATCGTCGTGGGGGAGTGTGTCCACCCGGGCGCCGAGGCGACCGGCGATGCACATCTCGGCCAGCGCGACGGCGGCGCCGCCCTCGCTCACGTCGTGGCAGGCGACGACCAGCCCGGCTCGCATCGCCGCGTGCAGGTGCCGGTATGTCTCGGGTGCGTCCGGATCGGGTGCGGGTGCCACGCCCGCATTGCGGGGTTCGCCGTTGACGCGGTCGAGGTGGGAGCCGGCGAACTCGGTCTCGGTCTGTCCGATGAGGACCAGCACGTTGCCGGGCTCCGCCAGGTCCGGCGTGATGCAGCGGTCCGCATCGGGGACGTGGGCGACGGCCGTGATCACCAGCGTGGGCGGCACGGCGTGGCGGTGACCGTCGGAGCCGATGTACTCGTTGTTCAACGAGTCCTTTCCGGACACGAACGGGGCGTTGTACATGCGGGCCGCAGCGCAGCACCCGTCGACGGCGGCCACCAGGTCGCCGAGCGTGGAGGGACGGCGCGGGTCGCCCCACGAGAAGTTGTCGAGCAACGCCACCCGGTCGGGGTCGGCGCCGACCGCGACGACGTTGCGGATCGCCTCGTCGACGACGGCGAACGCCATGGCCTCGGGGTCGTGGAGCCCGTACCAGGGGTTGACGCCGATCCCGATCGCGATGCCCTCGGCGGCGCCAGGGTCGGCGAGCACCACACCATCGGCCGGGCCGTCCGCCGCCGCCCCGACGAGCGGTCGCACGACCGTCGCACCGAGGATCTCGTGGTCGTACCGGTGGATCGTGTCGGCCTTGGAGGCGATGTTCGGGTGAGCGAGCAGTGCCAGGATCGTCGCGGCGGCGTCGGTGACGGTTCGGGCGGTCGCGTCGTGGCGGTTCGGTACCGGCAGTTCTGCGGCCATCCGACGTTGTGGGCGGCCGTCGTGGAGGAACTCGGTGTCCAGATCGACCACGACGTGGCCCTGGTGGCGCACGACGAGCTGTCCGTCACCGGTGAACGTGCCAACGTCGGCGAGGCGCACGCCGACGCGATCGCACCGCGCCTGCACGGCAGCGAGGTGTTCGGGTGGCACGGCGATCACCATGCGCTCCTGTGCTTCGGAGAGCCACACCTCCCACGGGTCGAGTCCGGGGTACTTGCGAGGGACGAGGTCGAGGTCGACGTCGGCGCCGACACCCTCGGCCATCTCACCGATCGCCGACGACAGCCCGCCGGCGCCGCAGTCGGTGATCGCGGAGTAGAGGTCCTCGGCGCCGATCAGGGCGTCGATCAGGAGCTTCTCGACGATCGGGTCGCCGATCTGCACGCTCGCGCCGGCCACCTCGCCGGTGGTGGCGTCCATCGTTGCGGACGAGAACGTCGCGCCTCGGATGCCGTCGCGGCCGGTGGAGCCTCCCAGCACGACGACGCGGTCGCCCGGGAACGGGCCGTCGTGGATCGGTCGGCTGGGCGCGGTGCCGATGCAGCCGGCAAACACGAGGGGGTTGGTGGTGTAGGCCGGGTCGTACAGCACCGCACCAGCGACCGTCGGCAGGCCGATCTTGTTGCCGTAGTCGGCCACACCGTCGATCACGCCGTCGCGGATCCGCCGTGGGTGCAACGCCCCGTCGGGGAGGTCGGCGAGCGGCAGGTCGGCGGGACCGAAACACAAGATGTCGGTGACCGCGATCGGGCGGTGGGCGATGCCCAACACGTCGCGGATCACGCCGCCGACGCCGGTGTTCGCGCCACCGAACGGTTCGACGGCCGACGGATGGTTGTGGGTCTCGGCCTTGAGCGCGATCGTCGTTCCTCGGTGAACTCGATGACTCCGGCGTTGCCGACGAATGCCGAGCGCACGAACGGGGCGTCGATCGAGTCGGTGCACGCTCGCAGCTGGGCCAGCAACGGGGTGACCTCGGCAGGACCGTCGGGGCCTCCGGTGGTGTCGATCACCGCCCGGAACGTCTTGTGGGAACAGTGCTCGCTCCACGTCTGGGCGAGCGTCTCGATCTCGACGTCGGTGATCTCGCGGCCGAGGCGTTCGTACTCGTCGCGGATCACGCGGAGTTCCTCGAGATCGAGGTAGAGGGATCGCTCCACGTTGAGGGCGAGCAGGCCGTCGTCGTCGAGACCACGGATCGTGATCAGCTCGGCGTCGGCGTGGCCCGGAGCGTCGTCGAGGTGGGGTGGCTCGACAAGACCATGCCCCCAGCGCTCGATGACCGGGTTGGCGACCACCCGGCGAACGACGTCGTCCGCGAGGTCGGGTTCGACGCCGGGACCGAACTCGATACGGCGGGCCGTCGCTGCTGAGGTCAGTTCGATGCCGAGTTGGCCGGCGGCGTGCATGACGGCGTCGGCGGCCGTGTCGGTCACGCCCGGAAGGAAGGTGATCTCGATGCCGTCGGATGTCGGTGCGTCCCAGGTCGCGTCTTGCAGCAACGGGTCCGCGACCGCCGCCGTGAACCGGGCGCGATGCTCGTCGTCGAGCGCTCCGGACACGTGAATCACGTCGGCCACCTCGACCGGCGCCGGAAGCTCGATGCCCAGGTGGGCGGCGGCGGACGAGATCGACGCCCCGCGCGGGTCCGGGTCGATGGATCGGATGGTCAGTCGATGCCGGTCGGCCACTGCGCTGACCCTACGGATCGCGCACCGGGCGGTCCCGGCGATTGTACGAAATGTTCACCGCCCATCCGGCCGGTCGACCACCGGGTCGTAGAGTCGCCGCGATGGGCTCCATGAACGAACACCGAGACCACGGGAAGCCGTCGACGGATGGTCGCCCGCCGGACGCGCCGTCCGAGGTTTCCGAGGCTGTCGAGCTCCGAAAGGAGGCATGGGTGATGGCGCTCTACGTCGCCGTGTGTCTGCTCGCTGCACTGACGGCGGTGGCCGAGACGGCATCCGATGGCCACGTGCGAGCGATCGGGATCGTGTGGGGAACGACGGTCGGACTCACCGTTGCGCATGTCTTCGCCTTCCGCGTGTCGGCGCGAATCGTGGCGCAGGGCCGAGTCCGGCGCAGCGACCGCAACGCAATTGTCGCGCAGCTGATCGGGGCGACCGGCGTCGCGGTGCTGGCCACGATCCCGATCCTGCTGTGGCCGGCGACCGCCGAGTTCGACGTGGTCCGCTGGGTTCTGGCGTTGTTCATTTCGTTCGTCGGGTTCGAGGTCGCTCGGTCGAGCGGAGCCGGGCGCGGTCGTGCGTCGCTCTACGGCGGCACCCTGCTGGTCACCGCGGTCACCATCGCGGTGGTCAAGAACATCCTGAGCGGCCACTGAAGCATCGCGAGGGTGATCCGGCGGACCCGGAGGGCTGAACCGATCCGGGACGTCTCCGTTCGCGACGTCAGAGTCCGAGGCGGAACAGCACCTGTGCGGTGAGCGGCTGGATGCTCTCCACTGTGGGGAACACCGGCTGGAAGGCCTCGGGCGACACCGAGGTGACCGTGATGGTCTCGCCGCCCAGCTCGGGCGGCATCACGGACTTGCGCACGAGTCCGGTGTCATCGACCCAGATCTCCATCGACAGCGTGTCGTCGGCGTCGGTGCTGTCGGTGGCGTCGGTGGCGACGATGTCCGGCTGCACGGTGATACCCGGCGGCAGGGGAGCAGCCGGTGCAGGCGACCCGTCGACGGTCGGAGTGGCGGCCGCGGTCTGCGCCTGGATCAGGCGCTGCGGGTCGGCGGACACGACGAGTCGGCGCGCCGGAGCGGTCTCGATCGACGACTCGTTCGCCTCGTCGATCGTGGTGAACTGGCGGAAGTCCGGCGGTACCAGTTCGTCGAGCGTACGGACCCACCGGCTGCGCCCCAGCGAGAAGTCGACCGGGAAGTCGCCGCGGGGCAGGCTGTACCACGTCGGTTCGTCGATCCGGCGCACGAGGGTCTGGTCCCACAACGTGAGGATTTCGAGATCGGGAATGTCGGTGCGAGGGATCACGACGTGGGTGATGCCCGACTCGAAGTCGGCGGTCACTTCGTACGTCTGTGTCCCACCGAAACTGTCGAGTTCGCTGACGGTGAACGTGGCCGTTCGCACCACGTCCGGCGTGGCCGTCGACAGTGGATACACGAGTGGGGCAGTGGGGCCGTTGTCCTCGTCGGCGCCGTTCGCTCGATCGACGAGATCCGGCCCGTACGTCACACCGGCGAAGGCGATCCCCCCGAGGATCGCGAGCAGGAGCATCCACTTCACGACCCGGCGGAACCCACCGCCGCGTCGCGATGGCTTCTTGGCGGGCTCGGACGTGGTGGCGCCGAACATCGCCGCGGTGAACTGGGTGGTGTCCGTCGTGGAGGGACGCGGAACTGCGGGAGTGACGGTGGGCAGTGCCGGACCGGCCTGGCTGATCTGCCCGGGCCACGGAACGGGCGGCGGGGGAGGCGGGGCCGCCACCGCCGACGGCGTCGGGGGCACTGCGAGCGCAACCGACGACGGTGGGGGCGGAGGAAAGCCCGGCCTCGTCAGCGTGTCGGTTCTGTCGTCCATACCGTTGGTGGTATCGGCACCGAATCGGCGCATCTTGAGACATCCGTTCTACGCTGCTCCCGTGGGGTCTCCGGATCGGGTCGACGACGGCCCGACGATCGTGGTCGGTGCCGGATCGGCAGGGTGTGTGCTGGCCGCTCGGCTGTCGAGCAAACCCTCCTGCTCCGTGACGCTCGTCGAGGCAGGACCGGGCCTCGGGCCGCGTGATCTCGAGGGCCCCCTCGGTGGTCCCGATTTCCTCGCGGCGATCGAGGTGCCTGAGCGAACCTTCCCGTCGCTGTTGGCAACGCGGACAACCGGCGGCCCGGCCAGCGTCTACCGGCGTGGGCGGGGCGTGGGCGGATCCTCGACGGTGAACGCAATGGTGGCGCTACGCGGTGATCCCGATCTGTACCGGTCGTGGGGCTGGGACGACACCGCTGCGGCCTGGGGATCGATCGAGTTGCCCGAGGAATCGGCCGACGAGGCGGAGCTCGGCGCGGTCGACCGCGCCCTGCTCGGCGCAGCGCCTGATGCCGAGCGGGCACGGCTGACACGGCGGGGACGGCAACGGGTCACCTCGGCCGAGGCCTCGCTGTGGCCGGTGCTCGAGCGGGAGAATCTCGTCGTTCGGGTGGATTCGCCGGTCGATCGAATCGTCGTCGACGGCCGCCGGGCCGTCGGTGTGCTGCTCGCTGACGGCGAGGTCATGGCGGCGGACCGAGTGGTGCTCGCCGCGGGAGCGATCCACTCGCCGGCGATCCTGCTGCGGTCTGGCGTGGACACCCCTGGTGTCGGCATCGGGCTGCAGGACCATGCGTCGGCGCCGCTGACACTGCAGCTGCGCGACGGCGCAATCGGTACGCCGGGCGAACTCGCCATCGGAACCCTGCTCCGGCGCGATCCATGGCAGTTCCTGCCGATGAACCACCTCGGCGCTGCCGCTCCGGGACTCGGGTTGTTGATGACGGCGCTGATGCGGCCGAGAGGGCGGGCGGGCACGGTTCGGCTGTCGTCGGACGATCCGCTCGTCGACCCGCTCGTCGACTTCGCCCTGCTCGATGATCCGCTCGACGTCGCCGCGCTCGTCGCAGGCGTCCGGACCGCGCTGGAGCTGCTTTCGGCCCCGTCGTTCCAGGAGATCGTCGAGGAGGTGTACATCGACGAGTTCGGAACGACGAGCGCAGGGCTCCGTGGCGACGACTCGATCGAGCGGTGGGTGCGACACGCCGTCGGCGACTACGTCCACGCCTCGAGCAGTTGTGCGATGGGCACGGCGGTCGACAGCGACGGACGGCTGGTCGGCTACGAGGGGATCTGGGTGTGCGACGCCTCGGTGTTCCCGTCGATCCCCGACGTCAACACCCACCTGCCGACCACGATGCTCGCCGAACGCCTCAGCGCCCGCTGGCTCCATCCCAAGACGGCCGTCCATCCCCAGCGATGAGCCAACCGCCCGAAGAGCGGCTTTTCGCTCATCGCTGGGGTGGGTCACGGCATTGCGATGAGCCAACCGCCCGAATGGCGGCTTTTCGCTCATCGCTGGGGCCGGCTCGGGGGACGGGCCGTGTCAAGATGACCCGATGGCGACCACGGCCGACTACTCACTCGGACTCCACGAACTCGACGATGGATGCTTCGCATACCTGCAACCCGATGGCGGCTGGGGTTGGAGCAACGCCGGACTGATCGTGGGCGACGGGCAATCGCTGCTCGTCGACACGTTGTTCGACCTCGAACTGACCGCCGCGATGCTCGACTCGATGGCCGCTGTCACGAACGCTGCCCCGGTCGACACGGTGGTCAACACGCACGCGAACGGCGACCACTGTTACGGCAACGCCGAAGTCACGCGCCGCCGACCCGACGTCGACATCGTGGCCTCAGCAGCGACCGCCCACGAGATGGCCGACGTCCCGCCGTCGATGCTCGCCGCGCTCAACCAGGCACCGGGCGAGGTCGGCGAACTCTTCCGATCGTTCTTCGGCGCGTTCCACTTCGACGGGATCGAACTGGTGACACCCACGAGGACGTTCGACGGGCGTCTCGATCTCGATGTCGGCGGTCGTCGCGTCGAGTTGTACGAGGTCGGCCCGGCCCACACCGCCGGTGACACGATCGTGTACGTGCCCGACGCCGCCACGGTGTACACCGGCGACATCCTGTTCATCGGAGGCACACCGATCGTGTGGGCCGGCCCGCTGTCGAACTGGATCGCCGCGTGTGACCTCATGCTCGGGCTCGACGCTCACACCGTGGTGCCGGGTCACGGGCCGCTGACCGACGCGGCCGGCATCGTGGCCGTGCGTGACTACCTCTCGGTCGTGGACGAGGCGGCGACGGCGCGTCACTCGTCCGGCATGGACGCGTTCGACGCAGCGCGCGACATCGGACGTGAACTCGGCCTCGACGAACGTTTCGGTGAGTGGGGCGAGTTCGGCCGGATCGCCGTCAACGTCGAGACCGTGTACCGCACGCTCGACCCCGGCCACGTCACCCCGGACGTCGTCGAGCAGTTCCGGCGCATGGCTGAACTCGAACGGCAGTGACCGCGCTGACGCACGATCCGGCAACCGGGCGGTTCGACGTCGCCGTCATCGGTGACGGCCCGGCCGGGAGTGCGCTGGCTCGGGTGTGCCGGCAGCAGGGGATCGACGTCGTGCTCGTCGGCGACGACGCCCCCTGGACTGCCACCTACAGCACCTGGGCCGACGATCTCGTCGACGAATCCGGCGTCGAACTCGTCGACGTCGATGCCGTCGTGGCCATCGCCAGCGCCGAGGTGTGGGCCCACGGCGCCCGACCGCACCGCCTGGCGCGCACCTACGCCACCCTCGACAACGATCGACTGCGAGCGGCACTGCGGGAAGATGTCGAGCATCGGCGCGCTCGCGTCGAGCGCGTGAGCGTCGGGCCCGACGGGCACCGCCTCGAACTCGTGGACAACTCCACCATGATCGCTCGCGTGGTGATCGACGCGACGGGCTGGCCCGCCCGGTTCGCCCGACACGAGTCCGAACGTGCGCCGGCATGGCAGACCGCGCTCGGCGTCGTGCTGCCGGAACCGCCCCCGGGAGACCTCGGCAACCCGACGTTCATGGACTTTCGACGGGTGCTCGGCCCTGACGGCGCACCGTCGAGCGTGGGGCCGAGCGGCGTCACGACCTTCTGCTATTCGCTTCCGGTGAGCGACGGCTGGCTGGTGGAGGAGACGGTGCTCGCCGCGCGACCGGCGATCGAGCCGATCGCCCTGCTCCCGCGGCTCGCCGCCCGCCTCGGACGTCACCCCGACAGCGTGCTCGCCGACGCCATTCGCACCGAGTACGTGCGCATCCCGCTCGGTGGCTCCCGCCCGGGTCCGGAACAACCGATCGTCGCCTTCGGCGCTGCAGCCGGGTACGTGCACGCTGCCACCGGGTTCTCGGTCGCTGCCTCGATCCGTGCGGCTCCCCGCGTCGCTGTGGCCATCGGTCGGGCATTGGAGTCGGCCTCGGGCACTGTCGATCCGACGCCGATCTCCGAGGCGGTGTGGACAGCGCCGATGCGGCGTACCCGGGTGCTCCACGACTTCGGCCTCGAGGTCCTGCTCGACCTCGACGACGACGAGGTACGGGGGTTCTTCGATGCGTTCTTCGAGCTGTCGACCGCCGACTGGTCCGCCTACCTGCGAGTGGACACGCCGCCGGGCGAGGTCAGTGCGGTGATGGCTCGTCTGTTCCGGTCGTCGAGCTGGCAGCTACGACGTCGGCTGGCGGGTCGGAATCCGGCGTCGCTGGCGCGGATGCTGCGGCCGTGAGGGCGTCGCGCTGCCGTGAGCGGATCGACCGGCGAACGGCCAGCACCCACCCGACCAGGACGCAGATCGCGAAGATGAACCACTGCGCGGCATACGACAGGTGGGGTCCTTCGTCGAGGGTGGGTGTCGGCACCGGCACCGGGTCGTTCGGTCCGATCGGCGGGATCGAATCGATCAGGTCGAGGTAGACGGGGGCGACCTCACCGGGGAGCTGCGCGGAGAGCTGGTCGAGATCGATACGGCGCACCTCGGTGACCGCCGCGCCGGCGTCGGTCGTGTCGGTCAGTTCGCCACGCTGGCGCGCCTGCGGGACGCGCACCCGGGCGAGGAGTTCGGTTTCGACGGTCGGCGCTGCGGGAACGTCGACGCCGATCGGCACGAAACCCCGGTTGACCACGACGGTGGTGTCACGCTCCGTGACGAGCGCCGTGAGCACGTTGTCGCCGGCGATGCCCTCCTGCGAGCGGTTGAACCACAGGATCTGATCGGGCAGGTACTTCCCGGTGACGATCGTCTGGCGCCATTCGATCGACTCTGGATCGTCTCCTGCCTCGGCGAGCAACTGCTCGAGGGGAGCGGGCGGCTGGTCGATCTGTTCGGCGACGAGTTCGTTGAAGGCTCGTCGCTGGTCGAGGCGATCGAGCTGCCAGAACGCCAGCCAGATCATCAGTGCGATCGACCCGAACACGAGCAGGTGGAACGCAATCCACTTCGGACGCAACAGGAAGGAGAAGCGCGACCCGGACATCTCGGGCACGACGGTATCGGTCGCCGAGCACTACCGTGCCGCGCCATGCGTGCGCAAGACGTCACCTCCGACTGGCTCTCGTCCGTGCTCGGCGCCGACGTCGGCGCAGTCACCCAGCAGCGCATCGGCGACGGTCACATCGGGGTGAACGTCCGTCTCTCGATGCCCGACGCCGAGGCATCGCTGCCGCGCTCGGTCGTGGTGAAACTCCCAGCAACCGACGACACCAGCCTGACCACCGCCGCGATGCTTCGCCACTACGAACGCGAGACGCGTTTCTACCTCGAGCTCGCCTCGACCGTCGACATGCGCGTGCCCGCATGTCTGTACGGCGACTGGACGCCCGAGACGAATGCCTTCGTCCTGGTGCTCGAGGACATGGCGCCGGCGGTTCAGGGCGATCAGCTGACGGGCTGCTCCCTTGATCAGGCCCGCGATGCCGTCCGCGAGCTGGCCAAGCTGCACGGCCCGCGGTGGGACGATCCGACGCTGTACGACGTCGACTGGATCGAGCACGACCGTGGTGACGACCCCGAGGCGGGTACCGGGCTGGCGATGATGTGGCAGATGTTCTTCCCGGGCTTCGCCGGCACGTACCGGTCACACCTCAGCGCCGAGGAGTTCGAGCTGGCCGAGCGGTTCGGCTCGGTGATCGGTGCATGGCGAGGCGGTCGCACCGGCCCGAAGACGATCACGCACGGCGACTACCGCCTCGACAACATGCTCTTCGCGACCGCCGAGGGGGGACCACCGGTCACCGTCGTCGACTGGCAGACGCCGGCGCACGGCAGCCCGATCACCGATCTGTCGTATTTCATCGGCGCCGGGCTGCTGCCGCCCGAACGGCGCAGGCACGAACGCGAGCTCGTCACGCTGTATCTCGAGGCACTCGGCGCATACGGCATCACACTCGACGAGGCCTGGGTGTGGGAGCAGTATCGGCGCGACGCGTTCGCCGGACTGGCAGTGGCGGCGATGGCGTCGCAGATCGTGACGCTCAACGATCGCAGCGAGGCGATGTTCGGCGCGATGGCCCAACGGCACCTCCGCCAGGCGCTCGACCTCGACGCCTTCAGCCTGATCTGAGTCCCGGACTCCACCTCGTCCGGACCGCGAGCGGTTCGTGCGACACTGGCGCGATGACCCAGCGACCTGCAGGCACGTGGCCGTCACCGATCACCGCTCGATCACTCGTCGGCGGGTCGGTGGGGATCAGCGAGGTGGTCCCCGACGGTGATGACGTGTGGTGGGCCGAGTCCCGGCCGGAGAACGCGGGGCGGACGACACTCGTTCGGTGGCGTGACGGCGTCACGTCCGACGTCACCGCCCCGGAGACGAATGTCCGCACGAGCGTCCACGAGTACGGGGGTGGGGCGTGGTGGGTCGCCGACGGTGTCGCCTTCTACACGGACTTCGCCGACCAGCGCCTGCGCCGGATCGAGCCGGGCGGCGAACCGATCGTGCTGACCGCCGAACCGGATTCGCCGCGAGCACTGCGCTACGCGGACGGTCGACCGACCCCCGACGGTGACTGGTTCGTGTGCGTCCACGAACGCCACGGCGACGGCGAGCCCGTGAACGAGATCGTCGCCGTTGCCACCGACGGATCGATGCGCACCGCGGTGATCGCGACCGGGGCCGACTTCTATGCGTCGCCGCGGGTCTCGCCCGATGGTCGATCGATCGTGTGGATCCAGTGGATGCACCCGAACATGCCGTGGGACTCGACCGAGCTGTGGATCGCCGAACTCGATGGCGTGTCGGTGAGCAGCGCGCGCAAGTTGGTTGGCAACGGTGACGAGGCGTTGCAGGAGCCGCTGTGGTGGAGCGACGGCACGCTCGCCGTCGTCACCGATCGCGACGAGTGGTGGAACCTCTACCGCGTCGATGTCACCACCGGCGAACTGACCCCGGAGGCGGTCGGCTCCTTCGAGATCGTGGAACCGCACTGGGTGTTCGGCGGCGCGAGCCACGCCGAAGGAGGCCACGTTCGACGCGATCGTCACGGTGACGGGCTGCTCGTCGGCGACCACCCTGGACTCGACCTGCCCTACACGATGATCGAGTCGTTGCGGCGGGCGGGCGACTCGTTCTGCCTCGTCGGGAGCTCCTACACCGTCAGCAACGAAGTGATCCGTGTCCGGGGCGGTGACGTCGAGGTCCTCCGCGCCGGACGCGACCTCGGGTTCGACCACGCCTTCCTGCCGGAACCCGAACTCGTCGCGTTCCCCACGAGCGGCGGCGACGTGGCACACGGGCTGTACTACGCGCCGGCGAATCCCGACGCCGAACTTCCCGAGGGTGAGCGTCCTCCGTTGATGGTGTTCGTCCACGGTGGCCCGACCAGCTCTGCACAACGACGCCTCGTGCCCGGCCGTGGTCACCGATTCTGGACCAGTCGTGGCGTCGCCGTGATCGACGTCGACTATCGGGGGAGCACTCGCTATGGCCGCACGTACCGCCACAAGCTGCTCGGGAACTGGTGCGTGCTCGACGTCGACGACGCCGTGGCGGCCGCTCGGTTCCTCGCCGAGCGCGGCGACGTCGATGTGCGAGCGCCTGGTGATCGAGGGCGGAAGCTCCGGCGGGACGCTCGTCCTGCTGGCGATCGCCAATCACGACGTGTTCGCGGCGGGGACGAACCTGTTCGGCGTCACCGACATGTCGGCGCTGATCACCGACGACCACAAGTTCGAGTCGCAGTACACCTTCGGTCTGATCGGGCCGTGGCCCGAGGCGGCCGACGAGTACGCGAAGCGTTCGCCGATCAACTTTCCGGAGCGCTTGTCGGCGCCGCTGCTCGTGTTGCAGGGCAGCGACGACACGGTGGTCCCGCCAGCGCACTCCGAGCGCATCGTCGAGGCGATGCGTGCCAACGGGCTGCCGGTGGCATACCAGCGCTTCGACGGTGAGGGCCACGGGTTCCGTGCCGCCGATTCGATCGTGCGCTGGTTCGAGTCGGACCTGTACTTCTACGGACGGGTCCTCGGTTTCGAACCGTCCGACGACGTCGCGCCGTTCGAGATCGAGAACCTCGACCGGTAGGCGGTTCCGACCGCACCTGACTCGGGGCCGGGTCGGCTACTACGGTCGATGTCGTGAAGGATCATCCCGACGACCACCTGGCCGAACGCTTCGACGCGATGAGCGATCGGGACAAGATCGACTTCATGATCGAGACGAACGGATGGGCGCTCGAGGCGATCCAACCCGACGCCGAGAGCACCCCGCCGACGCCCGGCTACGCATACACCATCGGGCTCACCGCCGACGTCGGCTTCCCCGAGGTCGCGGTGTTCGGCCTCACGCCGGCGGCGTCCAAGGGCCTGCTCACGCTGGTGGCCGACGCGTGCCGTGGCGGGACCGAGATCCCGATCGGCGTCGAGGTGGTCGGTCTGCTCGACAACGAACTTCGCTGCCTGTTCGCGCCGGTCGACCTCGGTCCCTGGGGGCCGTACTTCGCCACTGCGAGGGCCTGGTACGACGGTGGACCGTTCGAGATGGTGCAGCTGATGTATCCGGACCGCAACGGCTTCATGCCGTACGAGACCGGCTACGAGCAACGCATGGCGCTCGCGCAACCGGTCATCGGCACGATCGCCTGACCCGGCCGACCGCCGCCAGCCCCGCCCCCAGCCCACCCGCTGCGATGAGCGAACCGCCCGAATGGCGGCTTTTCGCTCATCGTTGGGGGTTCGACCTCGTTTGCGATGAGCGAACCGCCCGGATCGCGGCTTTTCGCTCATCGTTGGGGCTCGTTCGGAGGGTGCGGTCGTGTGCGGTCGGGTGGGATCGGTGGATACTCCCGGCGGGGCAACGAGCCGCGTTGCTACCATGCGCCGGACGGGGACTGCGACGTTCGTGGCGCCCCGTCTCGATCCGATGACGACACCTTCGCCCCTCCCGGTGACCGGCGCCTGGTTGCCCGGTGACGAACCGGGGCACCGGGAGTTCTTCACCTTCGCGACGGACCGCCGGTTCGCGCTCGACTGCGGCGTGGCGTTGTCGGATGTGGTGGTCGCCTACGAGACCTGGGGACGCCTCGACGCCGACGGATCGAATGCCATCTTGTTGTGCCATGCGTGGACGGGTGACAGCCATGCTGCCGGCCCATCTGGACGCGGCCACTCGACCCCGGGCTGGTGGGACGACACCGTTGGACCCGGCAAGCCGATCGACACCGACAAGTACTTCGTCGTGTGTGCCAACGTGCTCGGCGGATGCCAGGGTTCCACGGGACCGGCATCGCCACATCCCCTCGACGGCACGCCATACGGGTCGCGGTTCCCGGTCGTCACGATCCGCGACATGGTGCGGGCTCAGGCGCAGCTGGGCCAGTACCTCGGCGTTGCCCGATGGATGTCGGTGATCGGCGGATCGATGGGCGGCATGCAGGCGCTCGAATGGGCGGTGATGTACCCCCGCCGGGTCGGTTCGCTCGTTGCGGTCGCCACGTGCATGCAGGCCACCGCCCAGCAAATCGCCTGGGGGGCGATCGGACGCCGCGCGATCCGGCTCGATCCGAAATGGCGCGGCGGGGACTACTACGACGCCGAGCCGGGCGACGGTCCCGCCGAGGGGCTGGAGATCGCCCGCATGGTCGCACAGGTGACGTTCCGAAGCGACAACGTGTTCACCGACCGTTTCGGCCGGGAGCTCGCCGACAAGGCCACCGTCGGTGACACGCTCGGCATGTGGCAGCGATTCGAAGTCGAGCGCTACCTCGAGTACCACGGGGTGAAGCTGGCGCGCCGCTTCGATACGAACAGCTACCTCGCGATCGGCAAGGCAATGGATCTGCACGACGTCGCTCGGGGCCGCGGGTCGCTCGACCGGGCGATGCTGCGAGTGGCGGCGCCCACCATGGCTGTCGGGATCTGGAGCGACATGCTCTACCCCTCGTACCAGCAGCAGCAGATCCACGAGGCGGTGGGGGCCAACGGAGTGCCGAGCGAGTACGTCGAGATCGACTCACCGCACGGTCACGACGCCTTCCTGATCAACAGCGACCAACTGGCCGAACCGCTGGAACGCTTCCTCGGCCGCGCCGCGAAGTCGATCTCCTCGACGGCCTGACCATGCCCGAGGGGCTCGAGGCCGAGATCTGGCGCCGAGCGTGCGAGCCACTGGTCGGGCGCACGATCGTCGACGTCGTCATCGACGACCGGGTGGTCGAGGAGGGGTTCGCCGCAGCGGTCGCTGGTGCGACGTTCGAGAGGAGCCGCCGCCGGGGCAAGGTGGTGCTGCTCGACACCGACGGTCCCACGATCGGATTGCACTTCGGCATGACGGGACGCCTCGTGATCGACGGTGACGCGTCGATCGATCGTCTGGCCTACGCCTCGGGCCGAGACGACCCGGCGTGGGATCGACTCGTGCTGTTCGCCACCCCGGGTGGCCGGACTGCGCCGCCGGCCGTGCGCTTCAACGACCCTCGACGGCTGGGCCGGGTGTCGCTCGACGCGGACCTCGGCCACCTCGGTGTCGACATCACCGAGGTCACACCGCGGCGCCTGTCAGGGGCACTTGCCGGTCGACGCTGCCTGCTGAAGTCAGCGCTGCTCGACCAGCACGTCGTGGCCGGCCTCGGCAACCTGTGTGTCGACGAGGTCCTGTGGTGGGCCGGTCTCGACCCGCGGCGCACCGTCGACTCGCTGGCGACGTCCGAGGTCGCTCACCTGGCGTCGACGATCCGTCGGCGACTTCCGATCATGCTCGCTCGCGGAGGCAGCACCACAGGCGTGTTGAGTCCGACGGTTCGAGCGGAGTGCCCGCCGTGCGAGCGCGACGGTGCGAGCCTCGAACGGCTCGTGGTCGGCGGTCGTACCACCGTCTGGTGCCCGCGGCATCAGCGGTGATCCGTGGCGACACGGCTCCGAACTGGCACAATCGTGTGCCCGTGCCCGTCATCGCTCTTCGTCTCGGCTCCGTGCCATCGTCGGCCGTCGCACTCGTCGGTGCGGGCGACCCCGCCTCGAGCCGTCTCGTCTACTCGATGGTGATCGGTCTGGTCGTGATCGGCCTGTTGCTGATCGGGCTCGGCGTCTGGATCATCCGCCAGACGCGTGTGGATCTCGATGTCCTGGCCCCGCTCGAGCGGATGGGCGATGGCGAGTGGAAGAAGCGCGATCGTTCGACACAGCGTCGAATGCTCGACGAGGTCCGTCCGGATGGGGCCCGGCCCCTCGCTCCGGCCACACGACCGCCATCGCTCGACGACGAGTTCGAGCTCGACGAGCATCCCGTGACGTCGTTCAGCGATCTCGGGCCCGGCGTCCTCTCGGAGGAGCGCGACCCGACCCCGGTCGGACACGACGCCGACGAGCCGGTCCTCGGGCCGATCCTCCTGCCGGTCATCGAGGTGGATGACGACGTGCTCGTCGAGCCGGAGCCCGAGGCAGAGGTCGAGCCGGAGCCAGAGCCGGAGCCGGAGCCGGAGCCGGAGCCGGAGGTCGAGCCGGAGCCGGAGCCCGAGCCGGAGGTCGAGCCGGAGCCGGAGGTCGAGCCGGAGCCCGGGTCGGAGCCGGAGACCGAACCCGATGCTGATTCGAATGCCGAGTCGACACCCGATCCACGCACCTGACGACGTCAACCGACGTTGCGGTCGTGGCCCTCCCAGTACGGCGCACGGAGCTCTCGCTTGAGCACCTTCATCGCGCCTGGACAGCGGCAGTGGATCGGAGCGGAACGTGACCGTCTTGGGAACCTAGCAACCGGCGATGTACTCGCGGGCGTGGTCGATGTCTCCAGGTCGGCGGCGTTCGCTCCCTCTCGGAGCACCACGATCGCGTGCACAGCTTCGCCCCATTGGTCGCTCGGAACGCCGATCACCGCCACCTGCAACACCGCCGGATGGCTGGCGATGGCGTTCACGACCTCGGCCGAGTAGACGTTCTCGCCGCCGGTCACGATCATGTCCTTCACTCGATCGACGAGGTAGAGGTAGCCGTTGTCGTCGAGATAGCCGGCGTCGCCGGAGTGGTACCAGCCTCCGGCGAACACCTCGGCGGTCGCTTCCGGATTGTTCCAGTACTCGACCATGAAGTTGCCTCCCGGGCGCACACCTCGCCGGGAACGCCGGTGGGGAGTTCGCTGCCGTCCACGTTGCGAATCGACAGTTCGACGCCGGTGACCGCCGACCCGGCGGCCCGGAGCAGCCCACCACCCGCGCGGTGATCTTCGGGCCGCAGGACCGTCAGGACGGGCGATGCCTCGGTCATCCCGTAGACCTGCCAGAGGTTGAGTTCCGGATAGAGCTGAGCGAGCTTCTCGAGCAACACCTGCTGCATCGGTGAGGCCCCGTATCCGATGTCGGCCAGGGGAGCGAACGTGTCAGGGGTGAACTCGGGATGCGAGAGGGTCATCCCGATCATCGTCGGCACCATCAGGGTGAAGGTCGGTTGGTGCTCGCGGATTGCACGCATCACACCGACCGCGTCGAACATCGGCACCGTGACGATGTGACCACCAGCTGCCGGGAGCGACGTCGTCGTCAGCGTCGAGGCGGCATGGAACATCGGGGTCTGGGAGGAGGAACGACGAGCTGCGGTCGTCGGGAGCGTCATCAGGCAGTGGTACACGTTCATCACCTGGCCGCGCTGGTCGGACAGCACGCCCTTGGGGAGGCCGGTCGTGCCGCCGGTGTACATGAGCACGACGGGATCGGACTCCAGGCCTTCGTCGGAAATGACCGGCGTTGCCGACGCGAGCATGTCCGAATAGCGCGGTGTGTGGGGAGCACGAGATACTTGGGGGAGTTCGCCATCATCACGGCGAATCGATCCCCACGGGCGACACCGAGCGCTCGGAGACCGACGATGGCGCAGGCAACCTCGTCGAAATGCTCGCGATACGTGTGGGTCACGCCCGTGGCGGCGTCGGTGGTGCCCGGTCGGTCGGCGCACCGTTCGCGGTCATGTTCGATCTTCAGCTGTTCGGGAGACCGCATGATGACATACCGACCACTGGGGCCTGCTCCGTCAGCGCGATCTGACCGACGTTGCCGGGAATGGTTCAGAGGGCGCTATCATGCTGCTTCGCATACACCGCTCTCAGCGGTCCTGCGGACGTGGCTCAGTTGGTAGAGCGCAACCTTGCCAAGGTTGAGGTCGCCGGTTCGATCCCGGTCGTCCGCTCCAGGAACCCTCGCTTCGGCGGGGGTTTCTTCGCGTCTCGGCCCAGGTTCTCCGAGCAGGCGACGGACGACTCCCTCCGGGTGACCGAGGGGTCGAGCGGTTCCGTAGCATCCGGACATGGCTGCACCTCGTCCCGAACCGTCCTCGAAGGAGTGGCTCGATGCCGTCGTCGAGGACGTCGTCGATCCTGATGCGCCGATCATCGATCCGCATCACCATCTCTGGCCAGCCGGAGGCTCGCTCCCGTACGGGCTCGCCGATCTCGAAGCCGACCTCGGCAGTGGGCACAACGTCGTCGACACCGTGTTCGTCGAGTGCGGCGCGTCCTACGACCGCAGCGTCGACGACGCGTTCGCGCCAGTCGGGGAAACCACCTTCGTCACGGGTGAGGCCGAACGCAGCAACCGGACCGTGATGGGTGGGATCGTCGCGCACGCCGACCTTCGCGACGCCGAGAACCTCGATGCGGTCCTCGACGCACACGACGCAGCAGGGCGCGGTCGTTTCCGCGGGATCCGTCACGCCGGGTCGCATGCGCTGCATCCCGAGGTGCTGACGATCCCGGGCGGCGCGCCGGCCGGGCTCTACGCCGACCCGGCTTTCCGTGCCGGGGCGGCCCGGTTGGGCGAGCGGGGCCTGACCTACGACACCTGGCACTACCACTACCAGAACCGCGACTTCCTCGAGCTCGCACGGGCGGTGCCGGAAACCACGATGGTCCTCGACCACTTCGGCACCCCACTCGGGGTCGGGCCGTACGAGTCGCAACGCGAGCAGATCTTCCAGCAGTGGACCACCGACATCGCCGACATCGCCACCTGCGAGAACGTCGTCGCCAAGATCGGTGGGCTCGCGATGCCGGACAACGGCTTCGGCTGGCACGCCGCCGAACGTCCGCCGACGTCCGACGAGTTCATCGAAGCGCAGGGCCGCTACTACCTCCACACGATCGAGCAGTTCGGCCCCGAACGGTGCATGTTCGAGTCGAACTTCCCGGTCGACCGCTTCTCGCTGTCGTACCGGACCGTGTGGAACACGTTCAAGAAGCTCGTCGCGGACTTCAGCGCTGACGAACGCAACGCCATGCTGCGCGGCACCGCCGCCCGCGTGTACCGCCTCAGCTGATCGGACCGGACTCAACCACGTTTGTGTGCGGATTCGGGTGACCCGGTCCACCCGGATTGCTGCGCAAACGTGGGTTTGGGCTCAGGCAGGGTCGGGTTGTTCGGCCATCATCGCCGCCATGACCTCGGCCATCATCTGCGAGCGCGGCGGCATGCCGGGGAACTCCTCGGGCTGCGACGGGTTCAACTGTTCACCGATGCCGTGGAACCGTTCGACGGCGATCTCGAGAAAGTCGGTGTGCGGGAAGACCCAGAAACGGTCGGCACGAACCGCATCTGCGACGAGGTCGGCAACGGCTCCCGGCTGCATGCCTTCGGCGATCGCACGCTTCACGTAGTTCGACGTGATCTCGCCACCGGCGGTGGGTTCGGGGACATCGCCGAGCTCGGTCGGCCAGTTGCGTTCCGACTCCATGATCCCGGTCTTGACCCATCCCGGGCACAGGCAGCTGACCCCGATCGGCATCCCCGCTGCCTGCATCGAGTGGTACAGACCCTCGGTGATGGCGACGACAGCGTGCTTGCTGGCGTCGTAGGGCGCGGCGAACCCCGGATAGAGCCCGGCGATCGAGGCGGTGTTGACGATGTGACCACCACCGGACATGACCAGATGGGGCAAGAAGGCGCGGACGCCGTGCACGACGCCCCAGAAGTTGACGCCCATCACCCATTCCCAGGTCTCGATCGGACCGAGCCAGGGATCACCGGCACCGCCGACGCCGGCGTTGTTGCAGACCACGTGGACGGCGCCGAAGCGCGCCATCGTCGCGGTCGCCAGTTCCTCGACCTGCTCGCGCTTGCTCACGTCGGTGCACATGGTCAACGTCTCGACACCGTGGGCGCCGACCTCGGCCGCCGCTGCGTCCAGCGCGTTCATCTGCACGTCGGCCAGCACCACCGAACATCCTGCACTCGCAAACACGTTCGCGAGCGCCAGCCCGATTCCACTTCCCGCTCCGGTGACAACCGCCACCTTGCCCGGTCCGAGTTCCATGTCGTCCCCCTCCGATCGTCGACTCGGCCGACCGTACTCCGCTCGGAAACCAGGGGGCGACGTGGGTGAGCGACGCCGCACTCGGGGTGGTGATGGCGTAGGCTCAGGCGATCCATGGGAAAGGACCGCCGATGACCGAGAACTCCGTACTGACTCACCGCAACGTCGGAGTCCTGGCGGTCGAAGCGGTCGACGCGCCCGAGGTCGTCACCTCCGCGTGGATCGACGAGCAACTCGCCGAGACCTACGAACGCACCGGGCTCAAGGCAGGGACCCTGTCGGACCTCGCAGGGATCGAGGAGCGACGCTGGTGGCCCGAAGGTGTCACCTTCGACCAAGCGGCAGCGACGGCCGGCCGGGCAGCGCTCGACGTCGCGGGGATCGACCCGCAGCGCGTCGGCATGCTCATCTCGACCTCCGTGTGCAAGCACCATCTCGAGCCCTCGGTCGCCTGTGCGGTGCACCACCAACTGCAGCTCGCCCCCAGCTGCCTGAACTTCGACGTCGGCAACGCGTGTCTCGGGTTCATCAACGGCATGCAGATCGCCGCTGCCGCCATCGACGCAGGATCGATCGACTACGCACTCATCGTCGACGGCGAAGGCAGTCGCTACACCCAGGAGACCACGATCGCCCGGCTGCAGCAGCCGACCACCGAGGCCGCCGACGTGTTCGCCGAATTCGCCTCGCTGACACTCGGCTCCGGAGCGGCTGCTGCGGTGCTCTGCCGGCTCGACGAGCACCCCGAGGCCCATCGACTCGTCGGAGGCGTCGCTCGCTCGGGCACGCAGCACCACGAGCTGTGCGTGGGCGACCTCGATCGGATGACCACCGACACCCACGGGCTGCTGGTCGCCGGGCTCGACCTCGCGGAAGCGGCGTGGAAGCACTCCGGTGCGGCATTCGACTGGGAGGTGGGGATGGACTGGTATGTCATCCACCAGGTCAGCCAGGTGCACACCCGCCTGATCACCGAGCGCCTCGGGATCGACCCCGACAAGGCGCCGCTGACGTTCCCGAAGTACGGCAACGTCGGTCCGGCGGCGATCCCTCTGACGCTGGCGAAGTCGGCCGATCGGATCCAGACGGGCGATCGGGTGCTGTGCATGGGCATCGGGTCGGGGCTCAACACGAGCTTCACCGAAATCGTCTGGTGACAGCGCCCACCCAACCGGCCGGCGACGTTGCGGCCTCCAGCGCGACCCCGGACGTCCCTGATGCCGCCACGTGGCGCCGGTGGGGGCTCGACCCGACCTGGTCGCGCTCGATCGACGTGGCGAGCCACGAAGGCGGCACCCATCGGTGGCATGTCCTCGACACCGGCGTTCCCGAGCACGATCCAGGCGCGCCCACGGTGGTCTGCGTCCACGGCAACCCGACCTGGGGGTATGCGTGGGCGAGCTTCCTGCGACGGTTGCACGGGGCGTATCGAGTGGTGGCGGTCGACCAGCTCGGGATGGGGTACAGCGAGCGCACCTCCAAGCGCCGTTACGTCGATCGCGTCCGCGACCTCGACGACGTCATCGTTGCGCTCGACGTCGGACGGAACTCGCCGCTGGTGCTCGCCGCCCACGACTGGGGCGGGGCCATCGCAATGGGTTGGGCGGTGCAGGACCCCAAGCAGGTCGCCGGGCTGATCCTGTGCAACACGGGGATCGCCGTGCCCGACGGACGCTCCGCGCCGGGCATCATCCGACTCGCCGCGTCGCCCTGGCTGCTCGATGCGGTGTGCCGTGGCACGCCGACGTTCGTCGAGGGCACCGTGCGGCTCTCGGGACGACGCATCTCGAAGATCGACCGCCAAGCGTTCCGCGCCCCGTACCGAACCGCACCTGCCCGGGCCGCGATCGCCGACTTCGTCGGTGACATCCCGCTGCAGCCCGGTCACCCGTCGGAAGCGGCGATCGCCGAGGTTGCCGATCGGCTCGAGTCGATCACGGCTCCGGTGTTGCTGGCGTGGGGCGACCGCGACCCTGTCTTCAACGACGATTTCGCCGACGACCTCGCGTCGAGGTTCCGGAATGCCACCCTGCAGCGCTTCGCCGGAGCGAACCACCTGGTGATGGCAGAAGCCGACGTCGCCGGAGTCGCCGAGACCTGGTTGGGGGAACTCGTCGCCGGCCGGCTCGCAACGGTCCCGAGTGCGAGACCGCACGCCGAGCGGCGCTCGCTGTGGGCAGCACTCGACGATCGCCGTGACGATCACTCCGAGGCCTTCGTCGACCTGGCCGCCGGCGACTCGGTCAGCTTCGCCGAGCTTGCCGAACGCGTCGATGCGGTTGCGTCCGAGCTGTCACGTCACGGGCTGGAGCCCGGAGATCACGTCGCGATACTCACGCCGCCGGGCATCGACCTGGTTGCCGCTGTGTATGGCGTCTGGCGAGCGGGCGGCGTCACCGTGATCGCCGATCGTGGACTCGGCGTGCGCGGTCTCGGGCGAGCCGTGAGATCGGCGCGGCCGAAGTTCGTGATCGGCCCGCGCCAGGCTCGACTCGCCGCAACTGCACTGCGCTGGGCTCCGCGGGCGACCGACCTCGACGTCACCGAAGTGGTGACGGCAACGGCGGGCGCCGTTCCCCCCGCTCCCGGCAGCGACGACCCCGCCGCCGTGTTGTTCACCTCGGGCGCCACGGGTCCCGCCAAGGGAGTTCGCTACACCCACGGTCAGCTCGCAGCGCAGCGCGACGCGCTCGCGTCGACCTATGCGATCACCGCCTCCGACCGTCTCGTGGCCGCCTTCGCACCGTTCGCGCTGTACGGTCCCGCGCTCGGGATCCCCACTGCGCTTCCCGACGTCGACGTCACCAAGCCGGGCGAGCTCACCGTGGACGCCCTCGACGCGGCGTGCTCGCGTGTCGGAGCGACGCTTGCATTCGCATCTCCGGCGGCACTGGCGAATGTCGTGGCGACAGCGCAACCAGGCGCGCGACACGCTGGCCTCGCCGGTCTCCGGGTCGTGTTCTCCGCCGGAGCGCCCGTTCCCAGCGAGACCCTGCGCGCCATCGCAGCGCTTGCGCCTGCCGCGTCGCTGCACACTCCGTACGGCATGACCGAGGTCCTCCCCGTTGCCGACATCGAACTCGGGGCCATCGAGCAGGCCGAACTCGACGATCCCGCTGGCGGTGTGTGTGTCGGTCGACCCGTCGACGGGGCCGAAGTTCGGATCGCGGCGCTCGGATTCGACGCCGAGGAGCTCCCGGCCGAGCTGGACACCGGGACGATGGGCGAGATCCTGGTGCGCGCACCGTGGGTGTCCGCCGGCTACCTGGGGCTGTGGGCGACGCAACGAGCGGCCCGTCCCGGAGCGGTCGGAGACTGGCACCGGTCGGGCGATGTCGGCCATCTCGACGAGCTCGGGCGATTGTGGGTGGAAGGGCGCGCCGTCCACGTGATCCACGGTCCTCACGGTCCGATCACCTCGGTGCCGGTCGAGCGGATGGTCGAGCGGACGCTCGGCCTGCGACGAGTCGCAGCCGTCGGGGTCGGCCCGGTCGGGAGCCAGCAGTTGGTCGTCGTGATCGAGGACCCGACGGCCGCCGATGGCCCGGCGGACAGCGACGTTGCCGTTGCGGTGCGCGATTCGGTCGCTCAGCCGGTGGCTTGCGTGCTGACGGTGTCGAAGCTCCCTGTCGACATCCGCCACAACGCCAAGATCGATCGTGCGCTGGTGGCCGCATGGGCATCCGATGTGCTCGCTGGCCGCCGAGCCAAGCGCCTGACGCGACGTCGGTGACGTGGTGACGAGGGGCGCTGACGTGACGGTGTCCGCATGAGGGTGCTGGTCACCGGTGGCTCCAGCCTGATCGGGGCCGGTGTCGCCGCAGCGCTGCTCGCTCGCGGCGACGAGGTGGTCGTGCAGCAGCGCGGACGCTCCGAACTCGTGGCCCGACTCGGTGTTCGGCAGGAACTCGGCGACATCCGTGATCCCGATGTGGTCCAGGCTGCGGCGGAAGGATGCGATGCGATCGTGCATCTCGCAGCGAAGGTCGGGGTGGTCGGCGCCTGGGAGGACTACCGCTCGATCAACGTCGACGGGACCCGCAACGTGCTGGATGTGGCGCAGCGTCGAGGTGTCGGCCGGGTCGTGCACGTGTCGTCGCCGTCGGTGGCCCACGGTGGTGAACCCATCGTCGGTGGCGGTGCTGACGAGCCGGTGCTCGGGCGTCGCCGCGCCTGGTACCCCGAGTCGAAGGCGATGGCCGAGATCGATGCGCTCGCAGCCGCCGGCGACGAACTCGGCGTGGTGGCGATCCGTCCGCACCTGGTGTGGGGGCCGGGTGACACGCAGCTCGTCGGCCGGATCGTCGAGCGCGCGGCAGCGGGCCGACTTGCGCTGGTCGGTGGGGGACGGGCGCTCGTGGACACGACCTACATCGACAACGCCGTCGATGCGCTCGTCGCCGCAGTCGACGCCGTCGAACCCGGGGCCCGTTGCTCCGGTCGGGCCTATGTGGTGTCGAACGGCGAGCCGCGCATGATTCGCGAGCTGGTCGAAGGGATCTGTCACGCCGCGGGTGTGCCGTTCGAGCCCCGGACGGTGTCGCTCCGGGTGGGGCGTTCGCTCGGCGCCGTCGTCGAACGCGCGTGGCCACTGTTGCGACGAGACGACGAGCCGCCGCTCACCCAGTTCCTCGCCGAACAGCTCGGCACCGCCCACTGGTTCGACCCTCGACCCGCCCGTGATGACCTCGGGTGGACGCCGGGGGTGTCGATCGACGAGGGCCTTGCCCGTCTGGCCGACTGGTACGCCTCCCTTCGCGACCCCGCTGCACCGTGAGCGCGAGCGGCCGCTATCCTCGGCCCCTCAACTGGCGACGTGGCCGAGTGGTTTAGGCAACGGCCTGCAAAGCCGTGTACATGAGTTCGATTCTCATCGTCGCCTCCAACCCCTGAGCGGGAGACCCCCGCTCAGGGGTTCTTCGCGTCCGGGCCCCTGGTTGTCCCACCGGTCACCCGCCGTCGTCTCCCCGTTGCGATGAGCGAAGTGTCGCTATTGGGGCGGTTGGCTCATCGCTGGGTGGTGTTGTCCCGTTGCGATGAGCGAAGTGTCGCTATTGGGGCGGTTGGCTCATCGCGGGGTGGGGGAGGAGGAGCGGCGGCGGCGGCGGGCGATGGTGATCACCGCGGCGATCACACCGAGCGCGGCCAGGCCCACCAGCACGGCGACGATGGGGCTCGGGTCGCCGTCGTCGGCGCTGCCGGCGTCCGGCGCAACGGTGGAGGCGGCGGTGGAGCCGGCCGCGAGCTGATCTCCGAGTTCCGTCGACGGAGCAGAAGTCACCGGTGCTCGTTGGGTGAGCACCTGGGCCATCGCATCGAACGCCGGCTTCGGTTGATCGTTCACGTCGAACCAGAGCGCTCCGTCGAAGGCTCCTCCGGTTTCGTCGGGAATCGGCGAGAACCGGTCGCTGATCCCCCACGTGACGAACGTGTCGCACTCCGCGGCGTCGACACAGGCGGCGAGCGCGTCCGCGTACACCTGGGCCTGGAACTCGAGGGTCTCCGGGTTGAGGATCTCGGTGACGGGCAGCGGGACGTCGAACTCCGTGACGGCCCAACCGAGCCCGAGCTCTCCGACCCAGGAGGTGAACTGGTTGAAGTCGGCCGGATCGGGGGAGAAGAGGTGCGACTGGAAACCGACGCCGTCGATCGGGACGCCGCCAGCGACCAGCGCGGCGATCCGATCGCGCACCCCGACGCACTTCGGAACGGCGTCACACGTCGTGCGCTCGGCATTCGCGCCGGGAACGATCGGGACACCTGACGCGACGGCATCCTGCGTCACGGCGACGTCGTCGTAGAAGTCGTCGTAGAACAGCAGGGCATCGGGGTCGGCCTCGCGGGCGGCCTCGAAGGCGATCCGGAGGTAGTCGTCGCCGATCGCCTGCTGCCAGATGGTCTCACGGGGAGTGCCGTCGGCGAGAAACGCATCGGCGACGACGTCCCACTGCGCGACGACGCCCGGGTTGCGTTCCCGGAAGTGTCCGACGACGGCGGTCACGTGGTCGCGCAACACCTGTCCGAGGCTCTCGGTAGTCCACGTGCCCGCACTCACCCATCCGGGAACGGCGCTGCCGATCAACTCGTGCCCGCGGACGACCAGGTCGTGATCGACGGCGAAGTCGACGATCGACTCGGCCCCGCTGAAGTCGAACACACCCGGCTCAGGCTGTACGACTGCCATCGACAGGTCTCCCCTCGTGGACACGAGGTTCACGTGGTCGACGAGCAAGGTGCGATAGCCGGCGTCGTCGAGCGCGTCGACGTCGACGGCTGCGCCGAGGGAGACGCCCGCGGCGTCGGCGAGCGGCCGGAGCCCGATCGACTGGGCGCGCCCGGTCGACGCCGACCCGACGGTCGCCAGCATCGTGAAGAACAGCACGAGCGCGACCGGCATCGATCGGAACTGGAGGGGTCGGTGGTGCGCCATGGAACGACACGACGGTAGTTCGCGCGTTCGGGCGCCGACCGGCAGGCACACGACACAACTCCGTGCCATCCGACGCGCACCACCGGCTAGCCTTTGGGCAGGATCCACGCACCGTATGGCAACGAGCACCTCATCAACGACCGTCGTCGTACCCGGCACCCACGTGATGACGGCCCTCGTCGGTCCTCGTGACCAGAACCTTCGCCAGATCGAGCAACGCTTTCCGACGGCGCGCATCAGCGTTCGCGGTAATGAGGTCCGGATCTCGGGTGAGGAACCCGCCGACGTGATCGTCGTGTCGAACCTCTTCGAGGAGCTGTCGACGCTGCTGCAAGCCGGACAGCAACTCGACGATGTGACCCTCGAGCGTGTGATCACGATGGTCGGGGCCAGCGAACGCCCGAGCGAGATCCTCGGTCACCAGGTCCTGCGGGGAGCGAAGGGCCGTCAGGTCAAGCCCAAGACGGCGGGACAGAAGCGCTACATCGACACGATCGCCGAGAACGTGATCACGTTCGGGCTCGGTCCTGCCGGCACCGGCAAGTCATGGCTGGCCGTGGCGATGGCGGTCCGGGCGCTGCAGGCCAAGGAAGTCCAACGGATCATCCTCACCCGGCCCGCCGTCGAGGCGGGCGAGCGGCTCGGCTTCCTCCCGGGCGACTTGATGGCCAAGATCGATCCGTACCTCCGGCCGCTCTACGACGCCCTCTACGACATGCTCGATCCCGACGCGGTGCAGCGCCTGCTCGAACGCCAGGTCGTCGAAGTGGCCCCACTGGCATTCATGCGCGGCCGGACGCTCAACAACAGCTTCATCATCCTCGACGAGGCCCAGAACGCCACGCCCGAGCAGATGAAGATGTTCCTCACCCGCATCGGCTTCGGTTCGCGTGTCGTCGTCACCGGCGACACCACGCAGGTCGACGTGCCCACGGGCAAGAGCGGTCTCGCCGGTCTGGAGAAGACGCTGACCGGCATCGACGGACTCGCGTTCGTGCGACTCTCCGGCTCCGACGTCGTTCGTCACCGGATCGTGGCGGACATCGTCGAGGCCTACGAGCGCCAGGACACCCGGCCCGTCGAGGGGACGTGACGGAGCCATCGCCGACCGTCGTGGTCGCCGACGAACGCGACGCCGCCGATTCACCCCGGGTCGTCGTCGATGTCGAGCGATGGCGGCGACTTGCCATCGACGTGCTCACCGACAGTGGCGCCATCGGTGAACTCACGCTGAGCTTCATCGACAGCGAGGACATCGCCGAACTCAACCTCGAGCACATGGGCACGTCCGGACCGACCGACGTGCTCTCGTTCCCGATGGACGATGAGCCGACCGTCGGGGTGCCCACGCTGCTCGGCGATGTGGTGATCAGCCCGGCAATCGCCGCCGGTCAGTTCGCCGAGCACGCCGGCACGCTCGACGACGAGTTGGCGCTCCTGGTCGTCCACGGGATCCTGCACGTGCTCGGCCACGACCATGCGGAACCCGACGAGACCGTGGTGATGCGAGCACGTGAACTCGATCTGCTCGAACGGTTCCACTGGCGCGGTGAGGCGCCGTCCGGCTTCCGTCAGAGCCATGACTGAATCCGGCGGGAGGTTGCGAGCGTGACCTGGCCGACCGGGCCGCCCCCGATGCCGCCGTCCGGGTGGTACGACGATCCCGAGCAGCGGTGGACGTGGCGATACTGGGACGGGGCCCGTTGGACCGATCATCGATCCCCGATGTGGGTGCCCCCGGCTCACGACCCGTCGTCGTTCTCGTCGTGGTTCGAGCGCTCGGTCGCTGCCGCCAAGGTCGCGATCCGTCGGGTCGGCGCGCTCCTCGTGGGGGTGTGGCTGCTGCTCGGGATCGTCGCATGGTGGTCGGTCGTTTCGACGTTCGACAGCGGCCGAGGTCGGGAGTTGCGCCGCCTGCTCGACATCGAACGGAACGTGTTCGGCGGGTCGACGGTGACGTTGACCGATGCCGAAGCCGACCGTGCGTGGGAGCTGGTCCAGGACATCTTCTGGTCGGCGCTGCCGTGGATCGTCCTCCTCGGTGTCGTCGTCGTGGCGCTCGCAGCGTGGTCGGTCGCGCTGGTGTTGCGAGCGGTGCAGCCCCACCTTGCCGATCCGCCGACCGGTGGTGCACCTGCCGAGCCGCTCGGCTTCCTCGTGAGCGCAGCCGCACGTCGCGTGCCGGCGGTGGTCGGTTCGGGAATCGTCGTGTTCCTGGTGTTCGCAGGCGTCTGGATCGCCGCCTCGCTTCCGGTCGTGTTCGTCGCGGTGATCGGCGGTGGAGGTGCAGCGATCCTGCTCACCGTCGTCTTCGCCCTGTTGCTGGTGGTGGTTACGATGACGTGGTTGTGGGTGCGACTGGCGCTCGCGTCGGTGATCGCTGCCGGAGGTGGCCACGGCATCGGCCTGACCCGCAGTTGGGAACTCACCCACGGGCAGTTCTGGTACGCAGCGGGCCGGCTGATCGTCGCCGGGTTGATCGCCGGCGCCGCCGGCGGGGTGATCAACTCCGTCACCGGATTCGGCCAGTTCCTCGGTTTCGGCGCGTACGTCGCCATCCTGTTCACCCTCCAGGCCGTGGCGTTCGTTGCATCGATCGTGGTCACCGTCTCCGGCCACCTCGTCACGATCGAGCAACTCGTCGACCGCCCCGAACCGGGCTGATCGGCGCCGCCGAACGGCGGTCACCGGTTCGTCGGTCGGGGATCGAGCGGCCTAGCTTCGGCGGCCATGGACATCTCACTCGACGGCAAGGTCGCGCTGGTCACCGGCGCATCGAAGGGCATCGGCAAGGCGATCGCCACCTCACTGGCGGCGTCCGGCGCGAAGGTCATGATCAACAGCCGTAAGCAGGACCAGCTCGAGGCGGCACGGGCCGGCATGATCGGCGACGTCGAGATCTTCGCCGCCAACGCGGGTGATGCCGACGCCGGCGAGCGTGCCGTCAGTGCGACGATCGAACGTTTCGGCGGGCTCGACATCCTCGTCAACAACGCCGCCACCAATCCGTACTACGGGCGCACGCTCGACGTCGACAAGGGTCGCTACGACAAGACGTTCCAGGTCAACCTCGAAGCTCCGCTGCTGTGGTGTAGGGCGGCGTGGGAGCAGTCGTTCAAGGAGCAGCCCGGCACGATCATCAACATCGCTTCGGTCGGCGGGCTGCGCACCGACGGCGGAGGGCTCGGGATCTACAACCTGACCAAGGCGGCACTGATCCACATGACGCGCCAGCTCGCGTCCGAACTCGGACCGACCCGGGTGGTGGGCATCGCACCGGGACTCGTCGTCACCGATTTCGCCCAGGTCCTCGTCGACAACTTCGGTGAGCAACTCGCCGCCCGCATGCCACTGAAGCGCCTCGGCGACCCGCAGGACATCGCCAATCTGGCCACGTTCCTCGCGAGCGACCTCGCGAGCTGGATCACCGGCGAGACCTACGTCATCGACGGCGGCGCCGGCGTAGCTGCCGGCTGAACCGGCGCTGCTCAGCGCTGGACGCGGCGGAGCTTGCCGAGGCTCGTGCGCGGGAGCGACTCGACGAGGGTGAGACGCTTGGGGGCCATGAAGCTCGGGTGGCGTCGCTTGACGTGGCCGCGAAGGGAATCGAGCGTGGGTGGGTCGCCGACGGGCACGATCACCGCCTCGACCAGTTGACCCCATTCCGGATCCGCGACCCCGCGGACCATCACCTCGGCCACGCCGGGGTGGTCCGCCAGCGCGGCTTCGACCGCTTCGGGCCAGACGTTCTCGCCGCCGGTGATGATCAGGTCACCTCGCCGACCGGCGACGTGCAGCGCGCCGTCCGGTCGCCATGCGCCGAGGTCGCCGGTGGCGAACCAGCCGTCGCCGTCGACCGGCGTCGTGCCGTCGCGGTAGCACCGCAGCAACATCGGTGCCCGCAGTCGGATCTCGCCGTCGGTGGCGATGTCGACCTCGACGCCGTCGAGCGGCACCCCGTCGTAGACGACGCCGCTCCCGGTCTCGGTCATCCCGTACGTGGTGACGCAGTTGGCGGGGCGGTCGTCGGGCGGTCGGCTTCCCCCGAGCACGATGGTGCGGAAGCGGGCGGCGTCGATCCGGGCGAGCGCGGTCGCCACGAGCGAGACCAGGGTGGCTCCTGCCGCTTCGACGGCGGCGGCCTCGAAGCCGGGCAGGACGGTGAGCCTCGTGCCGGCGTGGAGTGCCCGTGTCACCACGGACAACCCGCCGACGTGGGACAGCGGGAGGCAGGCGAGCCAGTGGTCGTCGGCCCGCACGGCCAGGCGGTCGCTGGTCGCTCTTGCCGATGCGGCGACCGCGTCGTGGGTCAGTACCACGCCCTTCGGGGTGCCGGTCGAGCCGCTCGTGGCCACGACGAGCGCGTCTCCCGGCTCGACCTCGCCACCCACTCGCATCGCCGCGCACAGCTCATGCTTCGCGTCGTCGGGCAGTCGCTGGTCGACGGGGAAGGCCGCATCGCCGGCATCCCAGATTCGCTGCAGTTCGTCGACGAAGTGGGGGCCTCCCGGCAGGTCGAGCGCAACGAGTCGGTTCACGCCGTGATCGGGTCGATCGGCGTGAACGTGCCGACGAGCGACTCGATCTCGGCCGCGACGGTCAGACACCGCAGGTCGGTGTAGCGGTCACCCATCACCTGGACGCCGACCGGCAGGCCGTCGACGACCCCGGCGGGCGTGACCACCGACGGGGTCCCGAGCAGGTTCGACGGCACGACGGGGCGGATCGTGTCGGTCATCATCTCGACTGCGGTGTTCGCATCGAGGTCCGCGCCCGGGGCGAACGCACGGATCGCCCACGTCGGTGACAACAGGACCGGGAACTCCTGATGGAATGCCGACCACTGGCGCATCAGCCCGTAGCGCTCGGCGTGCATCAGGTGTGTGTCGGGAATCCTCGTGGGCTCCGATGACGCGTCGAACATGTCGAGCAGGCTCAACGCATCCACTCCCAGCACCAGCGGCAACAGCTCCTTCTGCGCGCGGATGTCGTCGAGCATCAGCATCCGCCAGAGATCTGCCGTGCGTTCGTAGCCGGGCGGAATCGCATCGACCACGTCGTGCCCCGCGTCCGCGAGCAGGTCGGCGACCGCACGGATGGCGCCGGCGATGCCCGGGTCGGTGGTGCCGCCGGGTGGGTCGGTCATCACCGCGATCCGCAGTCGCTCGCCGTCTGTCGAATCGGTCAGTGCGGCGCTGATGCTGCGCGGGTCGTGCCAGTGCCGGCCAGCGAGCACCTCGAGACCTGCGCGGATGTCGGTGACGTGGCGAGCCATCGGGCCCTCGACGACCATGAGCTGCTCGGACAGCGTGAAGTCCTCGGTGGGGATCACGGATGCCATCGGAATCACGCCGACCGTCGGCTTGATCGATGCGATGCCACAGCAGTGTGCCGGGTTCCGCAGTGAGCCGCCGATGTCGTTGCCCAGGCCGATCGGGCTCATCCCCGTGGCGATCGCTGCGCCCTCGCCACCGCTCGACCCGCCAGCCGTCACGTTCGGATTCCACGGGTTCCGGGTCGGTCCGTGGAGTTCGGAGTCGGTGTGGACTCGGAGCCCGAAGTCGGGCAGGTTGGTGCGGGCGAACGGGATCGCGCCGGCAGCGCGCATCCGCTCGACCGTCGGCGCGTCGATCGGAGCGACCGCCTCGGCCAACGCCCTCACGCCCAGTGTGGTCGGCGTCCCCGCGAGGTCGATGTTCTCCTTGACCGTGCACGGCACACCGTGGAACCGGCCGACGGTCTCGCCCGCCACGGTTGCAGCGTCTGCAGCGTCGGCTGCCGCTCTCGCCTCGTCGGCGAGCAGCCGCACGACAGCGTTGACCGACCCGTTGCACTCGTCGACACGGGTCAAATGGGCCTCGAGGACCTCCCGGCTCGAGACCTCCTTGGACCGGATTCGATCCGCGAGTTCGAGGGCGCCGAGTTGCCAGAGCTGCGTCATGGGCCCATCATGGCGCACACATGTCTCGTTGGATCACCGGAGCGCGGCCCCGGACCTTGCCCGCTGCGGTGGTGCCCGTCGCTGTCGGCGCCGCCGCGGCCGTCGGTGAACCGACCGACATCGTGTGGTGGAGAGTTGCCGCTGCGTTGATCGTCAGCGTCTCGCTGCAGGTCGGCGTGAACTACGCGAACGACTACAGCGACGGCGTACGCGGCACCGACGATGTGCGGGTCGGACCCACACGTCTGGTGGCGAGTGGACTCGCGAGTCCGTCCGCGGTGAAGCGGGCGGCGCTCCTGTCGTTCGCCGTCGCTGCAGTCGCAGGGTTGGCGATCGCGTTGTCGACGTCGCTGATCCTGTTGCTCGTCGGTGCCGCCGCGATCGCCGCCGGCTGGTTCTACACCGGTGGCCCCAAGCCGTACGGATACCTCGGGCTCGGCGAGGTGTTCGTGTTCGTCTTCTTCGGTCTCGTCGCGACGGCTGGCACCACGTTCGCCGCGATCGAATCGGTCACCGCACTGTCGCTGGTGATGGGGTCGGCGGTCGGCGCATTGGCGTGCGCACTGCTGGTCATCAACAACCTGCGCGACATCCCGACCGATCGTGAGGTGGGCAAGAAGACACTGGCGGTGCGCCTCGGCGATCGACGGACTCGGTGGTTCTATGTCGGACTGATCGGTGCGGCCGTCGTGCTGTCCGCAGTCGGCGCCGCGTCGCGCCTCCCGGTACTCCTCGGACTCGCGGCCATCCCGCTGGCGATCCGGCCGGTGCGCTCCGTCCTCGGCGGCGCAACGGGCGCTGCGCTGATTCCCGTGCTGGGCGAGACCGGCAGGCTGCAGCTCGCCTGGGGCCTCCTGGTCACCATCGGCCTCGCCCTCTGAGACGTGCGTTGCGATGAGCGAACCGCCCGAATGGCGACACTTGGCTCATCGCAGCGGGGGTTGGTGGGGTTGCGATGAGCGAACCGCCCGAATAGCGACACTTGGCTCATCGCAGCGGAGGACAGCCCGCTCAGGGGAGCCAGGCGGCGATGGCGGTGACGGTGGCGTCGGGTTGTTCGAGGTGGACGCTGTGGCCGGCGCCGGGAACGACGACGAGCTCGGCGCGTGGTAGTCCATCGACCAGACGGCGGCCGAGGTCGGTGAACTTCGCATCGTGTTCGCCGACCAGTACGAGGACGGGGCATGCGATCTCGCCGAGGCGATCCCAGAGCGGGGTCTGCGTGCCGGTGCCGGTCGCCCGGAGGCTGGCAGCCAGACCGGCAGCGGTGTTGCGGAGGCGGTCGGCTCGCATCGCGTTGGCGTCGGTGAGCCCGGCAAAGAGCGGATTGGCCAGCCACTCGTCGATGAAGGTCGGCACGCCGACGGCCTCGATGTGGTCGGCGAGGCGCTCGTCGGCAGCTCGCCTCGCGGCGCGTTCGTCGGCGTCGTCGATGCCGGCGGTCGCCCCGATCAGGACCAATCCCTCGACGACGTCGGGGTGAGCCAGCGCGGCGTGCAGTGCCACACGCCCGCCCATCGAGTACCCGACGTAGACACCGCGGTCGCCCTGACCGGCCAGGCGATCGGCGCTGGTCCACAGATCGACGTCCGCAGGTGGCTCCGCGTTCCCGTGCCCCGGCAGATCGACGGCGACCGTGGTGGCCTCGGGCAGTCGGGACTCGAGGAGTCGCTCGAATGTCGCCCAGGACCGGGCCGACTGGGTGAAGCCGTGGGCGAGGACGAAGTGATGCATCAACCCTGCTCGGCGACCGCCTGGTCGGCCATCTTGCGCAGCACCTGGGCGAAGGTCTCGGGTTCCTGTGCGCCGGGGATCGCCCAGCGACCGTTGACCACGTAGGTCGGTACGGCGGTGATGCCGTTGTCGCTGGCGTGGTCGAGTTCGGCGCGCACCTCGTCGGTGCCGCGCCCGGAGGCCAGGAACTCGTGCACCTCGTCGCGGTCGAAACCCACCTCGGCAGCACAGTCGGCGAGCATGTCGGGGTCGCCGATGTTGACGCCGTCGTGGAAGTACGCCTGCAGCAGACGCTCCTTCATCGCGTCCTGGGCGACCGGGGAGTCGGCCTGGCCTGTCAACCAGATCAGGCGATGAGCGAGCCACGTGTTGGCTCGCAGTGCGCGGTCCATCCGGAAGTCGAGTCCGACCTCGGCAGCTCGTTCGGACACGTTGGCGATGATCGCCTCGGCCCGCTCGGGTCCACCGAACTTCTTCGCGTAGGCGTCGAGCACCGGCCCGGCGACGCCCGGGGCTGCGGTCGGGTCGAGCTGGTACGGGTGATACGAGACGTCGAATGCCACGTCGACGCCGGCCTCCGCGAGCTCGGCCTCGACCTGTGCGAGCCCTGACGCGAACTTGCGCTTGCCGATGTAGCACCACGGACACACCACGTCCGACCACACCTCGACGGTGACGGTCGGGCGGGCTGCTTCGGGATTCGAGATCGCCGTCATATTCGACACGGTATGCGCCTATCGTCTGTCGGCAATGGTCGGCGCTGCAGAACCCCGCCCGCAGGATGTCCAGGCGACGTTCTGCGCGACGCTCGTCGACGAATGGCTCGCACTGGGCGTCCGGCACGCAGTGATCGCTCCCGGGTCGCGGTCGACGCCGATGGCCGTCGCGCTCGCCGACCGCGACGAGATGCAGGTCCACGTGGTCCATGACGAGCGCTCGGCCGCCTTCGTTGCGCTCGGGCTCGGGCTCGATGACGGCCCGGCCCTGCTGTTGTGCACGAGCGGGACGGCGGCGGCGAACTTCTACCCGGCCGTGGTCGAGGCCGGGCTCTCCGAGATCCCGATGATCGTGCTCACCGCCGATCGACCAGAGGACCTGCGCGGCGTGGGTGCTCCGCAGACCATCGACCAGATCGATCTCTACGGACGCCACGTCGTGTGGTCTCGTGACCCAGGAGTGCCGGTCGACGCCGAACGATCGCTGTGGCGCGAACTCGCCGTCGATACCTGGTCGCACGCCTTGCGTGGCCCGGTGCAACTGAACCTGGCGTTCCGTGAGCCCCTGCTCGGCGACACCGGCGACCTCCCGCCGCGTTCGGGGGAAACGCCACGCTCGTCCGCCCACGGCGCCCCGAGCGGACGGCGATCCGATGCCGTCCCGGCGGTCGAGTCGCCTCGCGGGCTGATCGTCGTCGGCGGGCGTAGCTGCGTCGACGTCGAGGCCGTGTCGGCGCTCGTCGAGCGGACCGGTTGGCCGATCGTCGCCGACCCGGTCTCGCAGATGCGGCACCTCCCCGGCGCGATCGCGACGGCAGATGCGATCCTGCGCAACGAGCGCTTCGCTGCCGACCACGTGCCCGAGGTGATCGTTCGCATCGGTCGCCCCGCGGCCTCGAAGGTGCTGGCACAGTGGACGGCACGGGCCACGACCGCCGGCACCACGCTGCTGCAGGTGGGTGGCCCGGGGCTGATCGATCCCGATCACAACGTCACTGCCATCGTCACGATCGACGACCTGCTCGCTGCGTTGCCGTCGACGTCAGCCGCCGACCGCGACTGGATCGAGGCATGGAGGTCCGCCGACCGGGTCGCCGACGGCGTGATCGTGGACAGATTGTCCCGGTTCGACGAACTGACCGAGCCGGGCGTGGCGCGCGCACTGGCCGACACGATCGATGATGACGCCGACCTGGTCGTGGCGTCGTCGATGCCAGTGCGCGACCTCGAATGGTTCGGTGGTGGCCGGGCTCGGGCGTACGCGAACCGCGGTGCGAACGGCATCGACGGGGTGCTGGGGACGGCGCTCGGACGGGCGCTCGGGGGTCGGACCACGTTCGTCCTGCTCGGGGACCTGGCCTTCGTCCACGACAGCAATGCCCTCACGGCCTTGCACGCGCGTGACGCAGATCTGCGCATCGTGGTCGTCGACAACGACGGTGGCGGCATCTTCTCGTTCCTGCCGCAGGCGACGGCGCTGCCACCCGAACGGTTCGAGCAGCTCTTCGGGACGCCGCTCGGTGTCGACATCGTCGCGCTCGCCACGTCGTACGGGCTCGAGGCGCGCACCGTTCAGGCAGTCGACGAACTGGTCGAGCAACTCGCCCAGCCGGGCCCGTGGGTGTGCTGCGTGCCGACCGACCGCCGCCACAACGTCGAGGTCCATGCGGCGCTGCACGACGCCGTGATCGCCGCGCTCGACTGACGCTGACATCGTCGATCGGCCCGCGATCGACGCACTCCATGAGCGATGAGTTTCCGCGCGACCTGTCCGTGCGCCGACTCATCGCTCGCGGTGGGGCTTCGCGAGCGATGAGTTTCCGCGCGACCTGTCCGCGCGTCGACTCATCGCTTGCGGTGGGGCTTCGCGAGCGATGAGTTTCGGCGCGACCTGTCCGCGCGTCGACTCATCGCTCGTGGTGGAGGGCTGGGGTTCAGGGGCGGACGATGGCGCTGAGCATGGCCTGGAACTTGGCCTGGGTCTCGGCGAGCTCAGCGTGGGGATCGCTGTCGGCCACGATGCCGCCGCCGGCGACGAGGCGGGCCGAGCGGCGGTCGTCGGAGAGTTCGGCGCAGCGGATGGCGACCGCCCACGTACCGTTGCCGGCGGCGTCGACCCAGCCGACGGCGCCGCCGTAGCGGCCTCGCTCGAACCCCTCGACGCGCTGGATCAGCTCGATCGCGGCATCGCGCGGATGGCCGCCGAGCGCAGGGGTGGGCGAGAGCGCCCGCACCAGCTCGACCACCGATGGACCAGGCTGCGAGAGCATCCCCTCCATGCGTGTACCGAGGTGCTGGACGTTGGCCACCGTGACGATCGACGGGTCGGGCTCCCAGTCGAGATAGCTGGCCCACGGCAGCAGGGTGTCGTGCACCACGTCGATGACGACCCGGTGCTCGATCTGATTCTTCGTGCTCGCGATCAGCTCGGCGGCAATGCGTGCGTCGTTGTCGACGTCGCCAGTGCGCGGGGCGGTGCCGGCGAGCGGGTGCGAGCGCACGACGGCTCCGTCGACCTCGACGAGCAGTTCCGGTGAGGCCCCGATGAACCCGTCGATCGAATAGCGATAGCTGGACCCGAACGATGCCCGCAGCCGGCGCAGCACCGCATGGACGTCGATCGTCTCGCTCGACTGCACGACGATCGGACGAGAGATCACCGCCTTGGTCAGCTCGCCGGCGCGTACGGCGTCGCGAGCGGCGGCGACCGCGGCGAGATAGTCGTCGACGTCGACGGCCGGTCGGATCGACCAGCTGGCAGCGGTCGCGGTGGCGGGCTCGCGTCGCCGCAACGCGTCGCGGACGGAGTGCTCGTCGGCGTCGCCGACGAGGGTCACGCTGGTCGTCCCGGCGGCGTCCTTGCGGAACTGGACAGCGGGGACGACGAGGTCGGCCGGCGATCCCGGTACGAACGGGACGCAACCGAGAGCGACGGGACCCGCGTCGGGCACCGTCGAGTCGTGATCGAGGCCGGCGAGGAAGGCAGCGGCATCGTCGACCGGGATGGTTGCGGCAACGCCACGTCCAGCGACGCCGATGGCATTGCGCACGAAGAGCACTCCGTCACCGCCGGCGATGTCGTTCAGATCGACGGGACCGTCCGCATAGGCGGACAGCGGACGGGTGACGGCTCTCATCGGTCGCGTGTGGCAACCAGCAACTGGGTCAGTCCGCCCGAGAGCTGCGCGTGCGTGGCGTCGGCGAACCCGGCCGATCGAAGCGAGGCCAACATCTCCTCCGGCGTCGGCAGGTACGCAACGCTCTTGGGGAGGTATCGGTACGCAGCGCCGTCGGACAACAGCGCTCCGATCCGTGGCACCACCTTGCCGAAATAGATGTCGTTGCCCCACCGGACCACACGATTGCTCGGCACGCTCACGTCGAGCAGTGCGATCCGCCCGCCGGGACGCACGACGCGACCGAGCTCGTCGAAGAACGTGGGCAGGTCGAGCAGGTTCCGTAGTGCAAACCCGCAGGTGACGCCATCGACCGCAGCGTCGGGGACCGGGAGCCTCAGGATGTCGGTCTGCACCCGTGGCACTCCGGAGCGGTCGGCCGACAGCATCCCGAAGCTGAGGTCCATCGAGATCGGGCGGATGCCTCCAGCTGCGAGGTCGATGCACAGGTCGCCGGTGCCGCTCGCCAGGTCGAGCACGACACTGCCGGCGGGAAGGGCCAGGTCACGCACGGCTCGCTTGCGCCAGCGGACGTCGAGGCGGAACGAGATGATTCGGTTGAGGCGGTCGTACTTCGGTGCGATCGCGTCGAACATCCCTTGGACGGCAGCGACCTTCTCATCGCCCTGGGGCAGGTCGTCGGTGTCCCATGAAGGGCGTGTCGCAGCGGGCTCGGTCACCCGCCTCAGGCTACGGGCTCGGCGGCGACCTGCTTGGCCCATCGGTAGTCGGCCTTGCCGCTCGGCGAGCGCACGATCTCGTCGACGTAGCGAATCTCCTTGGGCAGCTTGTAGCGGGCGATGTGTGCCGCCGCCGCCGCCCGCAATGCCTCGTCGTCGACTTCGTAGCCGTCACGGATGCGCACGATGGCGACCACTTCGTTGCCCCACCGCTCGCTCGGCCGCCCCGCCACGACACAGTCGTAGACGCCGGGATGGGACTTGATCGCAGCCTCGACCTCCTCGGCGAAGATCTTCTCGCCGCCCGAGTTGATCGTGACCGAGTCGCGACCGTGCAGCTCCACGATGCCGCCCTCGAGCAGCCGCGCGCGGTCGCCGGGGATCGCGTAGCGGACTCCGTCGACCACCGGGTACGTGCGTGCGGTCTTCTCCGGATCGCCGAGGTAGCCGAGGGCGAGCCGGCCCCGCTTCGCCAGCCAGCCGATCTCCGGGTCGCCCTCGTCGAGCACTCGATCGAGGTCGGCGGACAACACGACGTTGCCGGGGGTGATCTCGAACGTGCCCGTGGTCGCCCCGCCGCCGGTGGAGACCTGTGAGACCTGACCGCCGGCTTCGGAGGACCCGAGCCCGTCGACGATCATCAGCGTCGGGAGGTGGGCGAGGAACTCGTCCTTCAGCGGCGCCGACAGCGGCGCGCCGCCCGACAGCACCACCGTCAACGACGAGAGGTCGTAGCCGGGCCCGTTCGTCGGATGGGCGAGCTCGTCGAGCAGCGGACGCGCGAATGCGTCACCGACGATCAGCAGGAAGTTCACGCCCTCGCGTTCGACCGTCGACCAGATGTCGACCGGGTCGAGACGTTCGGGGATCGACTGGACGAACACGGTCCCGCCCCCGAGCCACGTTCGAAAGCTCATCCAATGGCCGGCCCCGTGCATGAACGGGGGAGCGAGCAGCGCCTGCAACCCGGTGTTGGCCTCGGCGACGAACTCGTCGATCGAACTGGCGGTCTTCGACCCACCGAAGCACTCGACCATCGCATCGCCGTTGCGCCACATCACGCCCTTGGGCATGCCGGTCGTGCCGCCGGTGTAGAGCATGTAGAGATCGTCGGAGCTCCACTCGACGTCCGGGCGCTCCGGTGATGCCGTCGCGAGGGCGTCCTCGTACCACACGGCGCCGGGTAGCAACGGTTGGCCGGACTCGTCGGGGACCTGCAGGATCACGCGCAGATTCGGGAGTTGATCCAGCACCTCGGCCAGCGTCGGGGTGAACGCCGAGTGCACGACCACGGCGCTCGCCTGCGAGTCGGTCAACAGGTACAGCAGCTCCTCGGCCACGTATCGGTAGTTGACGTTGAGCGAGGCGACCCGGGCCTTGAGCGCGCCGAGCATCGACTCGAGGTACTCGTTGCCGTTGTGGAGATAGATCGCCAGGTGGTCCTGCCCGCTCTCGTGTCCCGCGAGGTCGGCTCGCTCGGTCGTCACGCCGAGGCCCTGGTCGATCAGATGGTTCGCGAGGCGACGGGTGCGTTCGGTGATCTCGGCCCACGTGTACCGCCGCTCCCGGAAGACGAGGCAGTCGGTGTCCGGCCGGGAGGCAGCGATGGCTTCGTGGACGGCGGCGAGGCTGAACTCGGCCTGCGGAGGAGCGGTGGTCACGGCGTCAGTCAGGCAGCGAGTCGATGGTGACCGTCCCGGCATTGCCGTCGATCGTGACGATGGCCCCGTCCGGGATGATGTCGGTGGCGTCGGCGACCGACGCGACGCACGGAACGCCGAGTTCGCGCGACACGATCATCGCGTGGCTGCCCATCGCGCCGACGTTGACCACGACGCCGGCCGCGGGCACGAACAGCGGGACCCACGACGGGTCGGTCTGGGGCGCCACCAGGATGTCGCCGGGTTCGAGGCCGGCAGGATCGCCCGCGTCGAGGATCACCCGGGCCCGTCCGGTGGCGGTGCCCCCCGACCCGGCTGCCCCGGTGAGGACCAGTCCGGCGGTGACCTGGGCGAGGTTCTTGCCGCCGCGCCGCGTCATCTCCGACAGCTCGGGGACCCGTCCGTTGACGATGAACACCGGCTCGTAGTCGAACAGCGACCGGAACTGCGTCCACCGCTCGGCGATCAGATCCTTCATCGTGTCGGGATGGAGCCGGAGCTTGTCGAGTTCGTCGTTGGTCACCATGAAGACCTGCTCGACCTGGGCGATCACGCCGCGTTCGACGAGACGGCGGCCGAACTCTCGAAGGGCGACGCGCATCTCGTTGATGACCGTCACGACGTTGGTCTTGGCCCGCTCGCGCCCGCTCAGGAAGACCTGGGCAGATTGGAGCGCGGCCTCGAAGAGTCCGGCGGTCTCGGGATCGCCGGCGATCTTCGTGCGGATCTCCGCTGCGACGCGATCGCGCTCGGCGATCGACGCGCTCGTGCGGTTGCCAGGCGCCTGTGACGCATCCGATCGACGCATGAGGTCGATGGCCGCCAGTGCGATACGGGGACGCACCTCCCACGACGCTGAATATGGGTCGTACTCGTTCTGAGCGCGGGCGCCGTGCTCGTACAGGAACGTGTCGAAGCGCTCGAGGAAGTCGCGAGCCTCGGCCGAGTCGGACGCCCGCAGGACGTCGAGCACCTGGTCGGGGCCGGCATCGAACGCTGCGGCGACCTCCTCGGAAGCAGCGGCGACACGGCCCAGCTCCCACATCGCGTGTGACGGCGCACCCGAATCCACCTCGATGCCGGCGAGCAGCCGGATCGACAGGGTCGGATCGCCGAGCGCCTCGCAGACGGCGCCGAGTGCGCCCGGACCGTTCGGTGCCATCGAGGACACCCGCATCGCGTTCTCGAAGGTCTGCTGGAGCAGCGGTGCCATCGAACGAGCCCGCGCGAGCAGCGCTGCATCGGTCAGGGTCGTGAGGTCGGGGCGGTGCTCGCGCAGCGAACGCACCATCCGGCGATCGGCGTCGAGTTCGGGGAGTTCGGCGGCCGACATCGACCACGCCATCGATTCGCCGAGCTTCGCTTCGTGCTCGGGCGACACATGCCAGGGCTGCTCCTCGTACGGCGGCACTTCGTCTCGCTCGTCGAAGAAGGCCTTGTCGATCATCTCCGGGGAGGCACCCGGCATACGTGCGCCGAGCACACGGGTCATCGTGAGCGGGTTGTAGACGTAGCCGCCGAACATCTTGAACAGATCGGGCGCCTCGGGCGACTCGAACTCGTCGTAGCTCAGCGCTCCGAGTTCGATGTACGCATCGCGCAGACCGCGCGACATGCTCTCCTGCAGGACCAACGTCTTGCCGAGCGGGCTGAACGGGTCGGGGAACACGTCGGCTGCGTTCCCTCTCGTCCACGCCGGGAAGCGTTCACCCAGCTCCGAGTCGCCGATCCATTCGTTCGTCGTGTTCACATCGTCCCCCGTGTCGATCCGTTCCCCACCGCCGGTGCTCGGCGGAATCGTCCGCCACCATAGCGAGCGACGCCTCAGCGGTCAGATCCGGGGTCCGCCGCCTCGCGGTAGTCGTTGAACGCCGCGTCGCGCTCGCTCAGTGCCTTCGACACACCGACCTTCGCGAACGACTGGAGATACTCGATCGAGGGTGGTTGATGGAACCCGAGCGCCTGGATCTCGGCGGTGGCGCGGATTCCCGTCCGGATGCCCTGCGCCTCCATCGCCCGGTGCGCCGCCCGCTTGTTGAGGGCGAGCAGCTCGATCGGGATCTTCGCAACACGCTCGGCGACGGCGAGGACGGCGGCGTCGAGTTCGTCGGCAGGATGGGCTCGGTTCGCCATGCCCGCCGCGACGGCGTCGACGCCGCTCATCGCATCGCCCGTGAGCAAGGCCTCCATGCCCCGGCGAAGTCCCATCAGCCACGTCTGCCACTGCATGTCGGGCGGCGACATCAACCGCACCGGCGGGTAGCCGATCTTCGCATCCTCGGCGACGTACACGAGGTCGCAGGCCGCCGCGAGCTCGCTGCCGCCGGCGAGGCAGTAGCCGTGGACCTGGCCGATGATCGGCGTCGGCATGTCCCACATCTCGAACCAGTTGTTCACCACGTGGCGGCTCCACCAACCGTCCTGTTTCGCGATCGGGCGCTCGACGTCGCTGTTGGCCGACCCGAGGTCGTAGCCGGCGCAGAACGCCGGGCCGGCGCCGCGGATGACGATCACCGACACGTCGCGGGAGCGGTCGGCGCGCCGGAGCTCGTCGAACAGGGCGCCGCGGAGGGCGTCGTTCAGCGCGTTGCGCTTGTCGGGCCGGTTCAGCGTCAGGCGCCGGACGCGGGGGAGTGGATCGTCGACCAGCAGCACGTCATCGCTCATGCGCCGATCCTGCCATCCGTGCCACCGTGGCGACGCAGCCAGCGATGAGCGAACCGCCCGGATGGCGACACTTGGCTCATCGGTGGGGCGGGGTCCGGTCGTGCGATGAGCGAACCGCCCGGATGGCGACACTTGGCTCATCGGTGGGTACGTTCGCGACATGTCGAACCCGGTTCGCGTCGCCCTCGTCACGAAGGGGCACCCCTTCGACGGGCCGTCGTTCTTCGACGTGTTCGACTCGATGGGCGACATCGAGTGGACCCATGTGGAGCACCCCGAGGCCCTCGAGCTCGTCGAGCCGGAACGCGCCGCGACGTTCGACGTGTTCGTGATGTACGACATGCCGGGCATCACGTTCACGCGATCGGACCCGCCGGCCGAGTTCCCCGATCCACCCGACGGCTATCCGGAGAAGTTCCGCGCGCTGCTCGACGCGGGCAAGGGCATGGTGTTCCTGCACCACGCACTCGCCGGGTGGCCGGCGTGGGAGGGCTATGCCGAGATCGTCGGTGGTCGCTTCCACTACCAACCGGCGATCCTCGGCGGCGTGGACTACCCCGACTCGGGATATCGCCATGACGTGACCCACACCGTCGAGGTGCTCGACCCGGGTCACCCGATCGTCGATGGTGTCGACCCGACGTTCGAGATCACCGACGAGCTCTACCTCGCTCCGGTGTTCGAGGATCGAGTCGAGCCGCTGATGCGCAGCACCTACGACTTCGTCGACGAGAACTTCTACTCCGCCGATCGAGCGATCCGTGGCAGCCGCAACGATCGCGGCGGCTGGAGCCACCCTCCGGGCAGCAACCTCGTCGCGTGGACCAAGACCGTCGGCCGCTCACCGATCGCGTATCTCCAGTTCGGCGACGGACCGGCGACCTACGCCGACCCTACCTACCGTCGCATCCTCGCGAACGCGATCCACTGGGCTGCCACCACCCGTGTCACGACCACCCAGCGATGAGCGAAAAGCCGCTATTCGGGCGGTTGGCTCATCGCTGACCAGGTTCGGCCCGTTGCGATGAGCGAAAAGCCGCTATTCGGGCGGTTGGCTCATCGCGGGGGAGGGGTCGAGGTACTGGGGGTGCTCGGTGCTGGTGGGGCGACTCGGCGGGTTCAGATCTGGCGGTCGCGGCCTTCCCAGTAGGGCTCGCGGATCTTGGCCTTCTGGATCTTGCCGGTGCCGGTGCGCGGGAGCTCGTCGACGAAGTCGATCGAGCGGGGCACCTTGAAGCCGGCCAGGTTCTCGCGGCAGTAGGCGGCGAGCGTGCTGCGCAGCTCATCGTCGCCGCTCACGCCCTCCTGCGGGACGACGACAGCCTTGACCTCCTCGCCGAACTCCTCGTTGGGCACGCCGATCACCGCGGCGTCGGCCACCAGGTCGTGACCGGCGAGGACCCCTTCGATCTCGGCGGGATAGATGTTGACGCCGCCGGAGATGATCATGTCGATCTTGCGGTCGCTGAGCCAGAGGTAGCCGTCGTCGTCGAGGTAGCCGACATCGCCGGTGGTGAACACGCCCGGTTCCAGGTGGACCTCGGTGGTCTTCTCGGCGGCGTTGTGGTACTCGAAGTCCATGCCCATCGCGTCGCGGAAGTACAACGTGCCCGACTCGTTGGGTCCGAGGCGCGTCCCGTCGTCGCCGACGACGATGATCTCCTTGCCGGGCATCGGCGGGCCGACGCTGCCGCCTTTGGCCAGCCATTGTTCGGAGTCGATCATCGTGATCACCGACCCCTCGGTCGAGCCGTAGTACTCGCTGATCACCGGCCCCCACCAGTCGATCATCGCCCGCTTCACCAGCGGCGGGCACGGCGCTGCGCCGTGCAGCACGAGCTGCAGCGACGAACCGTCGAAGCTCGCCTTGACGTCGTCGGGCAGGTCGACGAGCCGCTTCATCTGGGTGGGGACGAGGTGGATGTTGGTGGCCCGATACTCGTCGATCAGCTGCAGCACGCCGGCGCTGTCGTACTTGTGCTGCATCACCGTGGCGGACCCGGTGATCATCGGCAGGAACGAATAGGCCCACTGGGCCGAGTGGTAGAAGGGCCCGCACAGCACCGTGGTGCCGATGCCCTCGACCAGGTCCGCGAATCCGGCGCCCACCAGTTGCCAGATCGCCGGGTCACTGCCCTCCGGCATGCTCGACAGCGAGCTGCGGACGCCCTTGGGGTAGCCGGTGGTGCCGCTGGTGTAGAACATCGGACCGCCGAAGCTCTGGTCGGCAGGTTCCTCGGACGAACCGGCGGCCACGAACTCGTCGAAGTTCTGGAAGCGCCCCGTGGTCGGGGCACCGATCACGAGCGCCAACTCGACGTTCGGGCACTCGTGCTCCTCGAGCGCCTTCGTGGCGACATCGAGGAACTGGTGGCTCGCGATCAACGCCTTCGAACCGGAGTCGTTGACGATGTAGGCGAGTTCGCGAGCGACGAAGTGCCAGTTGACCGGCACGAACGTGATGCCGCTCGTGGAACACGCGAACGCAACCTCGAACCACTCGTTGCAGTTGCCCGCGACCACAGAGATCGTGTCGCCCGGCCGAATTCCCGCGGTGCGGAAGCTGTCGATCAACTGGTTGACGCGGCGGTCGAGCTCGGACCACGAACGCGTCGCGGTGTCGTCGGCGAGCGCGAGGTCGTCGCCGCGCGCGGTCGCAAAGGGTGCAGTCAGTACCGACATGTCAGCTCCAGGCGTTGAGGAAGGGGCCGGACAGGTCCGCCGGACCGCCGTATTGGACGACGAGTTCGCGGCTGGCGAACTGCCAGCCCGCCTCCGACCGGACGTACAGGTCGTCGTAGTACGCGAGCAAGATGCCGCGCGAGTCGTCGGCTCGACACCAGTGCTCGATGATGTAGCAGCGGCCCGAACCCGTGCCGGCGGCCTCGTCGAGGTCGGCGGTGTGGTTGACGACGTTCTGCACGACGGCCGTGAACCCGTCCATCGCCGAGTTCCACAGTGCGAGGATCGCGTCGGCGCCTTCGACGCGACGTCCCTTGCCGAGTTCCCACACCGCATCGGGGGACCATGTCGAGATCCACTGGTCGGGGTCGCGGTGGACCACGGCGTCGGCGTAGCCGTGGAGCAGGTCGTCGATCGTGGTGTAGCTCATCGGTAGGTCCTCGTCGTCGGTCGATGCATGTTCATCCCTGTGCTGCTCGGCGTCCCTCGGCGATGTACCGGCGGACGGTGGATTGGAAGTGGCGGGCGCGGATCTCCTGGTAGTTGCCCAGGGTCTGGCCCCGCTTCTTGCTCGACTTGAAGCCGCGGGTCTGCGCCGCGAGATTCGTGGTGTCCTGGTCGAGTACCTGGCCGAGCGAGGTGGGCAGGCCCGGCACGGTGGTGTAGCTGTCGTCGACGTCGAGATCGAACGGCTCCGCTGGTTGCGGCGTCGGGCCCGAGCGTGGCGTGGGGCGCAGGTAGAGCACCTCGTAGATGCATCGATCGGGATCGGGACCATCGGGCCGGAACCGGTAGCACAGGGGGATCTGGAGCCCCGGGAAGAAGAACGCATTCGGGAACACGAAGTACTCGATCGAGTCGATCGTCTCCGTCACCGACAGGTTCGAGAAGTCGTTGTCGTACTGCTCGCCCAACACCTCTTGCATGTGACGGGCGTACACGTCGCGGGCGCGCTCGCCCTCCGGGATCTCGGGGATGTCCTGTCCCGGGTTCTTGCGGGCCATCAACATGTTCAAGATGCCCTGCTCGTCGGGCCGCTTCTCGGGCGGCACGTGCGGGCTCGTCGTGCCGATCGTGTGGACGAACCTGCTGACGTGATCGCCGAACACGTCGTACTGCGCGTTGGCGTCGCCGGCGGTGTAGATCGACTGCGAGTGGGTTTCGAGGATGTGGTACGCCTCGAGGAACGCCTCGGCGGACGCCTTCCAGTTGGCCGGCAGCCGCTTGCGGATGTGGACTTCGATGTATCGATCGGCGAGGTTCCAGTTCGCGAAGTGCTCGGGGAGCACGCCGAGGTACTCCTCGAGCGGCGGCGCCATCAACTCGGGAGCGCAGTCGTCGAAGTTGACGAACACGAACCCGCCCCACAGTCCGGTGCGGATCTCCGGCAGCCGGAACTCGTCGGTGTCGACGTGGGGGAAGTCCCACTCGCAGGGCAGGTCGACGAGCTCGCCGTCGAGCGACCAGGTCCAGCCGTGGAACGGGCACCGCAGCTTCGGGCTGTAGCCGACCGACGCGGGCGGCTTGAGCTGCGTGCCGCGGTGCAGACACGCGTTGTGGAACGCCTTGATGCCGCCGTCGGGACCGCGCACGATCACTGCGGATCGATCGCCGACGTCGTAGACGTAGTAGTCGCCGGGCTCGGGGATGTGCTCCTCACGGCACGCCCACTGCCAGGTGCGAGACCACATGTGGTCGTGCTCGTCGGCGGCGTACTCGGGTGACGTGAACTCCTCGTAGGCGACGTCGTCGTCGCCCTCGAACGTGTAGGACTGCTCGAGCAGGGGGGCTGGCGGCGGAGTCGAATCGCCGAGGATCAGCTCGCGGGTGCTCGGTCCCGGGCATCGGGCGTCGCCCGGGCGGACATCGACGGGTGTGACGGTCTCGGTCATGGTGCGGCTTTCTCGAAGTGGACGAGGTCGGTCTGATCGAGCGCGAAGGGGACGGCCGGATCGAGGACCTCCTGCAGCTCGACGATGTTGCCGTCGGGGTCACGGGCGTAGATCGCGCGCAGCCGGGCATGACCCAGTTCGTCGATCGTCGGCGGGGGAGCGTGGAAGGTCATGCCGCTGTGCGACAGGCGCTCGTACTCGGCATCGATGTCGACCACGTCGATGCAGAAATGGGTGTAGCCGTGCCACGCCGGGTTGCGGGCGGGGTCGGCAGGGCGAGGCTCGGGCGACTCGTACTGGAACAGTTCGAGGTATGCGTTGCCGGCCTTCAGCATCACCTGTCGGGCCGCCGAGCCCGGGAGACCGATCATCCGGTCGACGATCTCGCGTTCTCGCCACTGTGTGGTCATCACGACCTCGAATCCCATGACGTCGGTGTAGAACGCGGCGAGCCGATCGATGTCGGGCGTCGAGATCGCGACGTGGTGGATGCCGCGGATCATCGATGCGGCTCGTTCGAGTGTCGGTGCATGTCCGAAGCTTCCCCCTGGCAACGACTCGGGGCCGTCCGAGCCGGTAATTGTTCACTAGGTTAGTTCCGGGGACACCGTGGAGAACGGGTCGTGGAGAACGGGTCGAGGAGAGCTGTGACCGACATCATCGAACAACCAGTGGCCGTCAGGGGCACGACGAAGGACAAGGCGCCGGAACCGACGCTGTCCGACACCGCGATCCGCGGCGACCGGTACTGGTCGCCCGAATTCGCTCGGCGGGAGGAGGATGCGCTGTGGCCCCGCGTGTGGCAGGTCGCCGGGCGTGTCGACCAGATCCCCGAGCCTGGCGACTACGTCACCTACGAGGTCGGCCGCGACTCGATCATCGCCGTGCGGGGGATGGACGGAGCCGTCCGAGCGTTCTACAACGTGTGCCAGCACCGCGGCAACCGTCTCGTCACCGCGGAGGTCGGCTCGCTGCTGGCCGGCGAGTTCCAGTGCGCCTACCACGGCTGGCGCTTCGGAACCGATGGCCGCCTCAACTGGGTTCCCGACGAGGACGACTTCCCCCAGGGCAGCCCCTGTGGTGTCCGCAATCTCGTCGAGATGCCGAGCGACACCTGGGCGGGATTCATCTGGTTCAACATGGATCCCGACGCTGCGCCGCTGCGTGAGTGGCTCGATCCGGTGGCCGACCACCTCGACGTCTACCGCATGGAGGACATGAAGCGCACACACTGGGTGACCGTCGAGGGCGACTTCAACTGGAAGTGCGTGCAGGACAACTTCAACGAGAGCTATCACCTGCCCTACGTGCACCCGCAGACCCTCGCGTCGATGAACGAGCACCACAGCGGCTGCCAGTTCGACCTCTACCCCTCCGGCCACGCCCGGATGCTCATGCCCGGCGGCGCCCCCGGACCGCAGTACCAGGGCAAGCCCGAGCGGACGATCAAGAGCCTCGGCCCCGATCTCGAGTTCTGGGAACTCGACCCCGCGCCGTACCTCGGCGATCTGCCGTCGCTGCGCACTGCCCTCCAGCAACGCAAGCGAGAACTCGGCGCGTCGAAGGGCTACGACTTCTCCTCGTACTCCGACGAGCAGTTGACCGACAACTACCACTACACGGTGTTCCCGAACATCTCCTTCAGTATGAAGCCCGACGGGTGCATCTGGCTTCGTGCCACGCCGCACCCCACCAATCCGCAGCGGTGCTACTTCGACATGTGGTACCTCACGCTCTTCCCCGAGGGGTCCAGCGAGTACTGGTCGAACTCGATGCGCGACTGGGTGTCGATCGACCACCAGGTCGAGCATCAGACCGGCATCGCCGGCGAGGTCTCGTGCGGCCCCGGCATCGACCAGGACGTCGCGATCTGGAACACGCAGCAGCAGGGCCTGCGGTCGCGGGGGTTCCGCGGCGAGTACATGCCGTGGCAGGAACGACGCATCAAGTTCTTCCACGACAACATCGACCGCCACCTCGCGATGGGCGCGCTCGATGGCTGACGGCGACCGCATCGAGCTCGGCGATCTCAGCGACCTCGCCGACGGGCAGTTGCGGTGCTTCGAGCACGTGGGTCGAGACGGGATCGTGGTGTGCCGCGTCGCCGGGGCGCTGTACGCACTCGACGACAACTGCTCGCACGCCGACACACCGCTCAGCGAGGGACGTCTGCGCGGCTACGGCCTGACCTGCCCGCTCCACGGTGCGTCCTTCGACGTTCGCGACGGGACGCATTCCGGACCTCCCGCATGGGAGGGCGTCGCGTGCCATCGGGTCGAGGAGGCCGAGGGTGTCGCCGTGGTCGTGATGGGCGGACGGAACGTCGACGATTCCGGCCCCGACGCGGGTCGTCTCCAGACACGCTGAACCGCATCCGGAAGTCGGGATCACATCAGGGGTCAGACCCGTGATGTAATCCGCTGCCTTCCGGTGCGAATGTGCTGTGACCCTGTCGCTACGTTCGCCGCCATGACGACCAACCTTCCCACGACCACGAGCGAGATCACCGCCGAGTGGATGACCGAGGCACTGCGCGGATCCGGCACGATCGGCGCCGACACCTCGGTGGCATCGGTGGTGCTCGACACGGGCGCCGCCGGCGTCGGCTTCATGGGCGAGGTGGGCAAGGTCGGCGTCGTCTACGAGGGCGCGGCCACCGATGCGCCGACCAGCATGATCGCCAAGTTCCCCACGGCGTCGCCGGAGGTGCGAGCGATGATGCATCCGACACGCATCTACGAACGCGAACACCGCTTCTACGCCGAGCTCGCGCCCAAGTCGTCGCTGCGGACGCCGGCGGCGTACCACGTCACGTGCGTCACCGCCGAGGCGCCGGAGGACGAGCGTTACATGCTGCTGATGGAGGACCTCTCGTCGCTCACCCTCGGCGATCAGCTGGCCGGGCTGTCGGTCGAGCAGGCCGAACGGGCGCTCGTCGCCCTCGCCGGGCACCACGCTGCATTCTGGGGCGGAGCCGGTCTCGAAGATGCCGATTTCGTGCCGATCATCAACGGTCCGCTCAACCAGGCCGGCGCCTCGATCTACGACGCGTCGCTCCCGGGATTCATGGAGGCGTTCGGCGACGTGATCCTGCCGGAACTCGAGGGCTACGTGGCCGGCTACGCCGGAGTCCGCGGCCAGATCCTCGACGATCTCGAAGCGATGCCGCACACGCTCGTCCACTTCGACTACCGCGCCGACAATCTGATGTTCGACACCGATGGCTCGGTGGCCGTCGTCGACTGGCAGACGATCAGCCAGGGCGGCGGCGCTGAGGACGTCGGCTACCTGCTGTCGCAGAACCTCAGCGTCGCGGATCGCCGGGCTCACGAGACCGACCTGTTGCGCGCCTACCACGACGCGCTCGTGGCCCACGGCGTGAGCGACTACTCCTTCGAGTCGCTCCAGGCCGACTACGAGGTGGGCATCGCGTGCGGCTGGGTGATCCCGGTGTTCGCTGTCGGCACGCTCGACTTCACCAGCGAACGAGCGGTCGCCTTGTGGACCGCCGTGGTCGAACGTGCCCAGGCCGCACTGCTCGATCACGGGTTCGGCGCCTGACGCTGCTCGATCGACCAATCACGACCACGAACGACAGGAGAGAACGATGACAGGACGCCTCGCGGGCAGGACCGCAGTGATCACGGGAGCGGCGAGCGGTATCGGTGCCGGAACGGCCCGGCTCTTCGTCGAGGAGGGAGCGCAGGTGGTCGTGGCCGACATGCAGGTCGACGCGGGGAACGCTCTCGTCGAGGAGCTCGGCGATGCCGCTCGGTTCGCCGAGGTCAACGTGCTCGACGAGTCGCAGGTTGCGTCAGCGGTCGATCTGGCGGTGTCCGAGTTCGGCGCGCTCGACATCATGTTCAACAACGCCGGCATCGTCGGCGCGGTCGGACGGATCTCCGAGATGCCGACCGAGGCGTGGGACAACACGATTGCGATCCTCCTGCGCGGTGTGTTCCTCGGCACCAAGCACGCCGCCCGCGTGATGCTCGAACAGAACTCGGGCGTGATCATCAACACCGCGAGCACCGCGGGCGTGATGGGCGGGCTCGGCCCCCACGCGTACACGGCGGCCAAGCACGGCGTCGTCGGGCTGACGAAGTCGGTTGCGAACGAACTCGCGCCGAACGGGATCCGGGTCAACGCGATCGCTCCGGGCAACACCGTCACGGCGATGACCGCCTCGGTCACCACCGGCGACCCCAACGACCTCGACAAGACCAACGAGAAGATCGCATCAACGTCACCGCTCGGCTACGCAGGCCTCCCGTACGACATCGCCGCGGCAGCGTTGTACCTGGCGAGCGATGATGCGCGCTACGTGTCGGGCCACACCTTGGTCGTCGATGCCGGCCAGACCACGGCTGGTATGACGCCGAACCGGGTCAACGTCGGTTCCAGCCGCCAGATCCACGAGGCCGGGCGAACCAGCTGATTCAGAGGTGCCGCACCGGATCAGCACCGTTCCAGCCGACCGACGCGGCGCGCACCATCTCGTAGAAACGGGCGAGCGGTGCAGTGCGCTCGTAGATCTCGATCAGGTGCCCGCGCTCGACGCCACCGTCGTGGAACGCGAACGGCATCCCGGTCGTGGTCTCGGCGTAGAGGACCTCGCCATGGCCTCCGTTGGCGAGATGGGCGGATGCCGTTGCGAAGTCGTCGACGAAGTGGGCGATGTGATGGATTCCGGCGATGCCCACGATCGGCTCGTCGCCCCCGCCGTGCTGGTGGATCAGCTCGACCATGAGGTCGCCCCACTGCCCGTACGCGGACGAGTGGTCGAAGCTCGACGCGTGCCCGCGGATGCGCACGTTGGTGACCTCGATGTGCTCGCGCACGAAGAACGGCCCTACCCCGCGAGCGGCCCAGGACGCAGCGGCACTGCCGACGTCGTCGACGGCGTAGGCGATCTGAACGGGCCCTCCGAGCACGAGCCACGACGGTAGCGGTGCCTATGGTCGTGCCCGTTACCGACCATCGGGTCACGGACGACCGACGAGGAGAATGACATGACAGTGCTCGATCGATTCGGACTCGACGGCGGCCGCGCGGTGGTGACCGGTGCTGGCCGCGGCATCGGCGAGGGGATCGCCATCGCGCTCGCCGAAGCGGGTTGTGACGTGGTGTTGACGGCGCGGCGGGTCGCCGAGATCGACGCGGTTGCCGAACGCATCCGGGAACTCGGCCGGCGAGCCGTCGCCATCCCTGGCGACATCACCGACGGCGCGTTCGTCGACGAGCTCGCCGAGCAGGCTGCGACCGAGCTGGGCGGACTGACGCTGTGGGTCAGCAACGCCGGTGGGGCCGACGATCGCACACCGCGGCACCTCGCGGACATGCCCGATGCCCAGTGGGACTACCAGCTCGACGTCAACCTTCGCGCGGTCTTCACCGGGGCGAGGGCGGCGGCGCGGGTGATGGGGGACGGTGGCTCGATCATCAACATCTCGTCGACGGCGGCATTGAAGGCGTCGCCGAACAATGGCCCCTACGCGGTGGCAAAGGCGGGCGTCGACAGCCTCACCAAGACGCTGTCGATCGAACTCGCTCCACGAGGGATCCGCGTGAACGGCGTGGCGCCGGGCCCGGTACCGACCGAGGTGTTCATGGAGTTCTTCGGCGCCACGGACGACGATCTCCCGCAACTCGCGCAGAAGCTCGGCGTTCCGCTGGGCAGACTCGGCACGCCGGACGACGTCGGCAACGCCGTGGTGTTCCTCGCCTCGCCCGCGGCGTCGTGGATCACGGGCCACACGATGGTGGTCAACGGCGGGAGCCGCTGACCACGATCCCGAGCGTGGCGAGTTCGTCGTCGACCACGCGCCGTTGCCGCTCGATCGACCACCGCAGCGGGTCGAAGATCGCCTCGGACGCGATTCCGGGGATCATCGCCGACAACCGGTCGGCCGTGCGCTCGACGTCGACGTCCGCGTCGAGCCGTCTCTGATCGGCGAGGTGGCGCAGGCACGACGCGATCCGTTCGGTGGTGCTGCGAGTCCTCGCCCGCTGCTCGTCGGCGAATTCCGGCGACGACAGTGCCTCGCTCCAGAACGAGAGCCAGATCCGCCAGTCCGCCTCGCGCTCGGCGTCCAGCGGCAGGACGGCCGCGATCAACCCGCGCAGGTCGCCGGGATCGTCCGAGAGGACCGCCTCGACGCGCCGTCGGGCGCGGGCGACGGCGAGCCGGTAGGTCTCGTGGAGGAGGTCGGCGAGATCGTCGAAGTAGTGCGACACGACCTTCGTCGAGTATCCCGCGGCGTCGGCCACGTTGCGGACGGTGAGCGCACGACGGCCGTGTGCAGCGACCAGATCGGCGGCAACGGTGGCGACGTCGCGGCGTCGCTGCTCGTGGTCGACCTGCTTGGGCACGGCCGGGCTCAGCGCTGCTTCGTGAGCGAACGGATCGTGTCGTGCAGATGCTGGTTGCCCGACTCGTTCCGGCCGAAGACGACGTGCCCGTCACCGATGGCGCCGAGCGCGTCGTTGATGCCGAAGATCGTCGCGCAGTCCTCGTCGCGCACGACGGCCTCGTACGTGGCCCGCTTCTCCTCGGCGACCGCCACGAGGACTCCCTCGACGGGCTCGCGGTAGTACTGGAACTGCACGGTGGTCGAGCGGTCGACCGTCGGTCCCGGGAGCAGCTTGCTCAGCATCAGCGTGTCGCCGTGCCCGCCCGAGATCGACACATTGGGGAACACGTAGTGCACGAGGCTCATGTACTCCGCGAGTCGTAGAGGATCGACCGGACCCTGTTCGTCTCGGGTCATCTTCGTGGCGAACCCGACCCGCAAGTGCGGTCCGAAGAAGTCGTAGGTGTTGCGGTTCGTGATCGCTTTGCGTCCGATCGTGTTCCGGTGGAGGTACCCGATGTGATAGCCGTCGAGGTAGCCGTCGGCGGCGAGCTTCCAGTTCGGGCTGGCGATCGTGGTCGGCACGCGGTAGGGGTACAGCTCGTCGAGGTGGAGCGCGTCGAGCGACTCACCGAGGCCGTCGAGCCAGGCGTCGAGGTCGAGTGACGCCTCCGGGTCGAGCGACGCGAACACGGCGCCGTGGCGCTCCTCGGTGGGCAGTTCGATCAGCCCGGTCACGTCGATCTCGCCGAACGAGTCGTCGCCGGGCACGCTGACGAGTGCACCCTGGTTGTCGAAGCTCCAGGCGTGGTAGGGGCACGTGAACCGGCGGGCCGAACCGCAGTGTTCGTCGGTGAGGCGGGCGCCGCGGTGGCGGCACACGTTGAGCAGGGTTCGAGCGACGCCATCGTCGCCGCGGACCACCACGATCGGGCGGCCGGCGATGTCGTAGGCGAGGTACTCGCCGGGCTCGCGGACGTCGCAGCTGAGCGCGACCAGCAGCGGAACCCGCAGGAAGATCAGCTCGATCTCGTCCGCATACTGCAGCGTGTCCGCATACGCGGACGCCGGAACCTTCATCGGGGCATCGCACATGTCGGGTAACCCCGACGCGAACGTTGGCGCGGAGCCGCTCGAGGATGTCGTCGAACATGGTCATGGTGTCACTCCTGTCGGGAATCGAGTGGTGCGTGTCGAGTTGCAGCGTGGCGGCCGGCGAGATAGCCGAACACCATCGCCGGGCCGATGGTGCCGCCAGGGCCGCCGTAGGTCATTCCGAACGGTGAGCCCATCACGTTGCCGGCCGCATACAGCCCGGGGATCGGCTCGCCGCTCAGGTCGAGAACTCGGGCGTCGGGATCCACGCGAGGGCCGCCCTTGGTGCCGAGCGCACCGCTGTGGATCTGGAACGCGTAGAACGGGCCCCGGTCGAGCGGGCCGAGGGTGGCGTCGCGGTGGCCCTTGCGATGGGGGTCTCCCCACCAGCAGTCGAAGGCGCTGTCGCCGCGTCCGAAGTCCGGATCGTGGGCCTCCGCGCAGTGGACGTTCCACCGGGCGACCGTTGCCTCGAGTTCGTCGCCGTCGATGCCGAGCTGTTCGGCGAGTTCGCCGGGCGAGTCGGCGCGAACGATCCAGTCGGGAACGCCATGCCCGATGCTCCCGGCCCCGACGCGGAAGCCGTACATGTCGACGTAGTTCTGATCGAAGATCAGCCAGCACGGCAGGTTGGCGTACTCGAAGCGCGACACGTCCTCGACGTGGAACGCGGCGCCGAACGCGTTGTAGTTGGCAGCTTCGTTGGTGAACCGGCGGCCTCGGCGGTTCACCATGATCGAGTGGGGCAGGGTCCGCTGGCCGTTGACGAGGATCCGCCCGATCGGGTTGGCGCTGACCGGGACCTCGCCGACGGGGATCCACCATGCCTCACGCATGTTCGACAACATCGCCCCGGCGCGCATGGCCATCAGCAGCCCGTCGCCGGTGCTGGTCTCCATCGACACCGGGTGCGTCATCGGGCCGCGGAGGAACGCTCGCCGCAGTTCGGTGTTCCACTCGAATCCACCCGAGGCGAGGATCACGCCGCGGGTCACCCGAACCTCCGCTGGTCCGTCGGGGGAGTCGAGCCGGACCCCGACCACCTGACCGTTCTCGACGAGGAGACCGACGGCCGCGCACGACGTCATCGGTTCGATACCGCGGTCGAGGCAGGCTCGCAGCAGCCGCCCGGCGAGCGCTTGGCCACACCCACGTTCGTTGTGCCGTTCGCGTCGGGCGTGTTCCTCGGCCGACGGCGGTTCGGGCACCGCCTTGCCGAGCGGTGTCTCGCTCATCGTGATGTGCGGGTCCGGGAAGTAGGGCGACGGCGTGACGCGGTCGGCCCATTCCCCGAGTTCGTCGAACGGGTAGATCGGGCACTCGAGCGTTCGTCCGCCGCCGTGGCTGCCGCCGGGGAACTCGGGGTGGTAGTCGGGCATCCCGGCCACCGCGTAGAAGGTGACCGGCGTCTTCGCCTCGAGGTGCTCGACCATCTCGGGGCCGGCATCGACGAACGCCTCGACGAGTCGAGGCTCGAGCATGTCGCGCGACAGCGACATGATGTAGGTGAGCGCCTTCTCGCGGCTGTCCTCGACGCCCACGTCGGCCATGTGCGGGTTGTTCGGGATCCAGACCTGGCCGCCGGACCATGCGGTCGTGCCGCCGACCTGATCGGCCTTTTCGTACACGGCGACGCGGGCACCGCTGTCGTGGGCGATCACCGCTGCGGTCAGGCCGGCTGCCCCGGTTCCGAGGACGACGACGTCCACTTCCTCCACTGTCGGACCCCTCGATCGTTATGCAATGACTGTTGCACAACGTACCGAGCGCCCCGGGGTCGCGCAAGCCCCCGCCGCAACCCGGTCCGGCGATGAGCGAAGTGTCGGTATTCGGGCGGTTGGCTCATCGCTGGGCGGGTGTGGGTTCAGCGATGAGCGAAGTGTCGGCATTGGGGCGGTTCCCTCATCGCAGAGTGGGATGTGCGTCGCGTGGCGAGGAGACGTCCGACTCCGCTGACGGAGGTCGTGCTCCCTATCTTCGGGCCGATGATCGACGTCAACCCGACCCTGCAGACGCTCCTCGACGAGCGTGAGATCCACCAGGTTGCGACCCGCTACTGCCGAGCGCTCGACACCAAGGACTGGGCGCTGCTCGACGACGTCTTCGTCCCCAAGGCGACCGCACAGTTGGGATCTCCGGCGATCCTCGACGGGATCGAGGCGATCCGGGGCCGGATCCGCACCGCTCTGCAGCATCTCGACGACAGCCAGCACCTCGTCGGCAACCACGAGATCGCGGTCGACGGTGACGCCGCGACGCATCGCTGCTATCTGCAGGCGCAACACGTCCGCGAGGCTGCGACCGGTGGCCCGAACTACATGGTCGCCGGGCGCTACGAGGACCGCCTCGCCCGCACCGACGCCGGGTGGAGGATCGCGCACCGCACGCTGACGGTGATGTGGACCGACGGCAACGTCGGCGTCGCCCATCCCGGCTGAGCGGCGCTGGACACGGCTGGTCGACAGAGAATCGGCCGCTTGGTCAATTCTGGGACTTTTGGCCCTGATCGGCGGCGCCCGCACCTGTGATCGTGTCACCAACACGACGATCCGGCCTTGGGGGTTCCGATGCGGCAACGAAAGCATGCACTGAGCGGCGCGCTCTACGACGTACGCGAGGACGGCAATCTGACCGTCACCTCGCGCGATGGCAAGGTGGGCGTCTTCACGCCCGACGGGCGTTGGGTGAGCGGCGACGTCCACCATGCCGATCCGCACCTGTGCGGCTGGCTCGCCGGACCGCAGCTCCCACCGCGTCTTGCCGTGCTCCCACGATTCCGTGAGACCGAGTCAGCAACCGCGGGCTTGACCGCACCCAGCCAGAAGGGCGACGACGCGTGACCGCGATCGACTACACCAAGCCACCCACGCTGACCTATCAGCAACTCCTCGACACCGACAGCCATGTCGTGCCCGAGGTGCTGCGATGGTTCTCGCCGATGTCGCCGAGCACCGCGGACGTGCCCGTCGAGCGCTACACGAGCGCCGAGTTCCACCGGCTCGAAGTCGACAAGGTCTGGACCAAGGTCTGGCAGATGGCATGTCGGGAGGAGGACATCCCCGAGGTCGGCGACCACATCACCTACGACATCGTCGGACGCTCGATCCTCGTGGTGCGATCCGCCCCCGACGTGATCAGCGCCTTCCACAACGTCTGCCCGCACCGGGGCCGCCGGATCCGCGAACACGCGGGGCGTGACACCGAGCTCCGCTGCGCGTTCCACGGGTTCGCCTGGGAACTCAATGGTTGTCTCAAGCAGGTGCCGTGCCAGTGGGACTTCCCGCGTCTCGAACCCGACGAGTGGGGCCTGCCGGAAGTGCTCGTCGGCACCTGGGGTGGCTTCGTGTTCATCAACATGGATCTCGATGCGGCCCCGCTCGAGGAACACCTCGGTGACCTCGGTGACCACTTCACGCGCTGGCCGCTGGAGGATCGCTACAAGGAGGCCCACGTCGCCAAGGTGATGGACTGCAACTGGAAAGTCGCCCAGGAAGCGTTCATGGAGGCCTACCACGTGGTCGCGACGCACCCGCAGCTCCTTCCGAGCCTCGGTGATGCGATCACCCAGTACGACGTGTTCGGCAACTTCAGCCGAGCGATCACCCCCAACGGCGTGCCGAGCCCGCACCTCACCTGGGAGCCGACGCAGCAGGACATCTTCGACGCGATGAGCGATCGCAATCTCGACGAGGAGCCACGGATGGTCGTGCCGCTCGACGAGACGGCGAGGCATCTGGCGGCCGAGTCGGCTCGGGCGGCGCTGAGGCCCGCGATCGGTGATCGCGCCGACGAGCTGTGCGACGCCGAGCTGACCGAGAGCATCTACTACACCGTGTTCCCCAACTTCCATCCTTGGGGCGCCTACAACCGGATCGTCTACCGGTTCCGCCCGTACGGCAACGACCATCGCCGCTCGATCATGGAGTGCATGTTCCTGTCGCCCTACCCGGGAGACGAGCGACCACCGGCGGCCCCGATCCACTGGCTGACCGACGACGACGATTGGACCGTGGCAACCGAACTGGGCATGCTCGGGCGGGTGTTCAACCAGGACGTCTACAACCTTCCCGAGGTGCAGCTGGGGCTCGAAGCGATGATCAAGCCCGGTGTCACGTTCGCCGACTACCAGGAGACCAAGCCGCGGCACTTCCATGCGATCCTCGACGAGTGGATCGCTCGATGACCGTCACGTTCGACGCCACCGACGACGCGGTGGTGCAATGCCCCTACGCCACGTACCGCGAGATGCGCAACGAGGCGCCGGTGCTCGAGCTCGACGGAGCGCAGTTCGGTCGTCCGGGTGAGCGGATCTTCGCGGTGTCGCGTCACGAGGACGTCAAGCGCATCCTGCACGAACCGGCGATGTTCTCGTCGCGCTTCGGCACCCCTGCGGCGAAGCCGTCGCCGGAGTTGCTCGCGCGGCTGCGCGAGGTGATCGCGCAGGGGTGGCCGAATGTGCCGACGATGCTGACCGAGGACCCGCCGTCGCACACCCGCTATCGGCAGCTCGTGTCGAAGGCGTTCACGCCCAAGCGGGTCAAGGAGCTCGAGCCGGCGATCCGCTCGATCTGCAACGAGTTGGTCGACGGCTTCGATCGGGCAGGGCGCGTCGACTTCCTCAATTCGTTCGCGGTGGCGTTGCCGGTGCGCGCCGTGGCGGTCATCCTCGAGGTGCCCGAGACCCGGCAGGCGGAGTTCAAGCGCTGGGCCGATTCGTCGGTCGCGGCGATCGGACGCGCGATCACCGACGACGAGCGCGTCGCCGCCGAGCTCGACATCGTCGAGCAGCAGCAGTACTTCGCGTCCGAGATCGAGGATCGACGGGACCACCCCCGCGACGACTTCCTCACCGATCTCCTCAACGCCGAGCTCACACCAGCGGACGGGGTGGAGGGTGGCCCACTCGGGATGGCCGAGATGCTGTCGATCATCCGCCAGATCCAGGTCGCGGGGAGCGAGACGACGGCCAGCCTGCTCGCCGACGTGATGGTCCAGCTGGCCAACCACCCGGACGAGTGGGAACGCCTCAAGGCCGACCCGTCACGCGCGGCGCTGGTGGTCGAGGAGGCACTGCGGTGGGCGAGCCCTAACCAGGGCTTGTTCCGCATCGTCACCGCCGACACCGAGATCGCCGGCACGCCGGTTCCCGCCGGCTCGACCGTGTGGGTGATGTACGGCTCGGCCGACCACGACGACCGTGTGTTCGACGACCCCGAGGAGTTCCGTCCCGGATCGCCCCGGCGTGAACCAGCACATGGCGTTCGGGCACGGGATCCACTTCTGTCTCGGAGCTGCACTGGCCCGGCTCGAAGCCGTGTGCGCACTCCAGACGCTCGCTGCACGTCTCGACACGATCGCCGTGGTCGACGAGGCGTCGTTGCGCTACGGACGCAGCTTCATCCTCCGGGGCCTCGAGCACCTCGAACTCGATGTCACCTACCGATGAGCCAAGAGCCGGTATTCGGGCGGTTCGCTCATCGCTGGACGAAGACCTCGGGTTGCGATGAGCGAAAAGCCGGTATTCGGGCGGTTTGCTCATCGCTGGGCTCCTGATTCTTAACGAGGGTTCGGTAATCTCGCCGCCGTGACCGTTCAGCTCGACTCGCCCGAGGTCGCTGCCGTGTCCGATCTGATCGACCTGACCGGGCGACGAGCGTTGATCACGGGCGGTAGCAAGGGCATCGGTGCCGCGATCGCGCGTCGGCTGGCCGAGGCCGGCGCCATCGTCACCGTCGGCGACATCGATGCGGCCGGTGTCGGCGAGCCTTCCGACGTCGAGTTCGTCCGCTGCGACATCACGCGTCCCGACGACGTCGACGCGGCCGTGAGCGCCGCTGCCGGCGACGACGACCACCTCGACATCGTGGTCAACAACGCAGGCATCTTTCCGACCACCGGACCGATGCTCGATGCCTCCGACGACTTCGTGTCACGCATGCTCGACGTCAACGTCCGCTCCACGTTCAGCGTCGCTCGGCAGGCCGCCCGGCACATGCCCGAGGGCGGGTCGATCGTCAACCTGGCATCGATCGCGGCGCTCGGCGGCGGGGCGAACATCTCCGCCTACGCTGCGTCGAAGGCCGCCGTCGTGTCGCTCACGCGTGCATTCGCCCGCGAGCTCGGGCCGCGAGGAATCCGCGTCAACGCCGTCGCCCCGGGGGTGATCGACACGCCTGGCGTCCGCGACCAGCTCGAGCCGTTGAAGGCCAGCGGTGTCGACATCGCGACGATGATCTCGGCCAACCCGCTCGGACTCACCGGTCAGCCCGATCACGTGGCGCGGGCCGTGTTGTTCCTCGTGTCCCCACTGGCGGCGTTCGTCACGGGGCACGTCCTGGTCGTCGACGGAGGATCCACCGCATGAGTGACGTACACAATCCGACACCGACGGTCGAGCAGCTGCTCGCCATCGAGGCATGCCGCGAGGCATCGCGCCGCTACTCGTACGGCGTCGATCGACTCGATGTCGCCGTGATGAAGTCGGCGTACTGGCCCGACGGCACCGACGATCACGGTGTCTTCGTCGGTAACACGTGGGACTTCTGCGACCGCGTCGTGAACACCCACGACGCCTGGGCGTGGACCATGCACACGACGTCGAACCACCGCGTGCAGATCGATCCGGATGGCCAACGCGGACGCGGCGAGGCGTTGACCGTTGCCTACCTGTTCCACCGCGACGAGCGTCGCCTGTCGACGTTCTACGGTCGCTACCTCGACACCTACGAGTGCCGCGACGGCGAGTGGCGGATCCTGCATCGCGTGTGCGTGCACCACGGCTCCACGGTCGACGACGTGCCCGACGCCATGAAGATCGACGTCGAGAAGTTCCGCCAGGGTTCGTTCGACCGACCCTCCACCAACCGACCGATCGGACCCTGATGCCCCGCTTTGCCAAGGAATGTGCTGCCGCCGACCCGACCGGCTTCGCGCTCGTCGACGGCGACCGCGAGTTGACCTGGTCGCAGGTCGACGACGCCCTCAACCGTTGCGCCAACCTGCTCCTCGCTGCCGACCGGTCCGGTGGCCTCGGTCCGGCGCATCGCATCGCCGTGTTCGCGGAGAACGCTGCCGAGACGGCGCTCGCGCACCTCGGTGGACTGCTCGCAGGCGCGTCGTCGGTGCCCGTGAACTTCCACCTGACGGCGTCGGAGACGGCCTACATCCTGTCCGATTCTGACAGCCGGGTGCTCTTCGTCGGACCGGAGACCGCCGAGCGCGGCGTCGAGGCCGCTCGTGAAGCGGGTGTCCCGCTGGTGATCGGGTGGAAGTGCGGCGACGTCGACGGTGTCGTCGACTGGGACAGCTGGCTCGCCGGTGGCTCGACCGACGACCCGCCGGACGACGTCGTGCCGCGCCCCAACCTGTTGTACACCTCGGGAACGACCGGACTGCCGAAGGGCACCGAGCTCCCGCCGACGATGTTCGCCGGTGGGACCAACATGGTCGAGCACCTCGCAGCGCTCGCACAGGGCGGCTTCTCCGGGTTCGGTACCCACCTCGTCGTCGGGCCGATGTACCACACCGGTCCGCTGTCGGGAATGCGTCTGCTGTGCGCCGGGGTGCCGTCGGTGATCCTGTCGAAGTTCGACCCGGAGGCGACGCTCGCTGCGATCGACAACTACAGGACCGAGACGAGCGTGATGGTTCCGACGCACTTCGTGCGGCTCCTCGCGCTTGCCGACGAGGTGAAGGCGAAGTACGACGTCAGCTCGATGAAGCTGCTGGCTCACACCGGGGCCAAGTGCCCCGTCGAGGTCAAAGCGGCGATGATCGAATGGTTCGGCCCGGTCTTCCGTGACGCCTACGGCGCGACCGAGGTCGGCACCGTCTGCACGATCACCAGCGAAGAGTGGCTCGAGCATCAGGGTTCGGTGGGCCGCTCGGTTCCGCCGTTCACCGCGGTGGTCCTCGACGAGGAGATGACCGAGGTCGCGCCCGGGGTCGAGGGTCGGCTGTTCTTCCGTGACGCCACGGGGCGCGGGATCGTGTATCCGAACGACCCCGAGAAGACGGCGGCGTCCAACCCGGAGCCCGGACTGTTCACGCTCGGCGAGATCGGGTACATGGATGCCGACGGCTACGTGTTCATCACCGACCGGTTCAGCGACATGGTCGTGTCGGGTGGCGTGAACATCTACCCGGCCGAGGCCGAGCAGCTGCTGATCGACCACCCCGGCGTCGCCGACGTCGGGTGTGTCGGCGTGCCACATCCCGACATGGGCGAGATGCTGATCGCGCTCGTGATGCCGACCGATCCGGACACGCCACCCGACCCTGCGGAGCTCTCCGACTGGCTGCGGGCCCGTCTGAGCCACTACAAGTGCCCTCGCGAGTACCACCTCGTGTCCGACCTGCTTCGCACCACGATGGGCAAGATCAACAAGCGCCGGCTGCGTGACGCATGGCTCGCCGGTGACCTCGAAGAACTCGTCACGAACTGAAAGGCCGACATGACCGACATCCAGCAACGACCGCTCGTCGACCCCGACATCAGCGTCGAGGACTTCACGGCGCAGGCGACCGAGTGGTACGAGGCCAACGCCCCCCGGCGCCCGACCCACGAGGCCGGCCTGGTCTGGGGAGAAGGCGACTTCGACGTGTCGGTGTTCAGCGACATGTCGTTCGAGGACGAGCGTGCCCACATCCTCTCGATCGCCGAGTGGGTGCAGAAGAAGGCCACGCAGGGCTATCACGCCGTCGACTGGCCCGTCGAGTACGGCGGTCTCGGGCTGAGCCGGGCGCATGCTCGAGCATTGGGCCGGGTCGAGCGCCACTACCAGTCGCCCGGCAGCCACGAACTCGTCAGCGTCACGGTCGGACTCGTTGCGAGCACCATCCGCGTGCTCGGCAGCGACGCCCTCAAGGAGCGATTCGTCGCCGACCTCCGGCGCGCCGACATCCTCGCGTGCCAGCTGTTCAGCGAACCCGGCGCCGGTTCGGACCTGGCCGGGCTCGCCACGCGCGCCGTTCGCGACGGCGACGAGTGGGTGATCAACGGCCAGAAGGTCTGGAGTTCCGGCGCCCAATTCAGCCAGTGGGGCGAGCTGATCGCGCGCACCGACCCCGACGTGGTGAAACAGCAGGGCCTCACCGCGTTCATGCTGCCGCTCGACGCGCCGGGCGTGGAGGTGCGTCCGATCAAGCAGATGAGCGGCGGTTCGTCGTTCTGCGAGGTGTTCTTCAGCGATGTTCGGATCCCCGACGACCTGCGTCTCGGCGAGGTCGGCGAGGGCTGGAAGGTGGCGACGACCACGCTGAGCTTCGAGCGGGATCATTCGGAATCCGGTGGCGAAGGCTCGGCATCGGGTGGCTCGTGGAAGCAGTTGCTCGCCACGGCTCGGATGATGGGCGTCACCGATGATCCCGTGATGCGCGACAAGCTCGCCAAGGTCTACATCCACGGTCGGGTCGAGTCGTACACCAACCGCCGCGCCGCCGATCTCGCACGGTCGGGAACGCCGGGACCCGAGGGGTCGCTCGGCAAGCTGCTGTGGACCGAGGGCATGACCGAAGTCGGTGAGCTGATCGGCGACATCCTCGGCGCGAAGTTGCTCGCGGACACGGGGGAGTGGGGTACCTACGCCTGGAACGAGCACCTGCTCGGCGCTCCCGGCTACCGCATCGCCGGGGGCTCCGACGAGATCCAACGCAACATCGTCGGCGAACGCGTCCTCGGCCTGCCACGCGAACCTCGCGCCGATTCCGGTCCCTGGAGTTCGATCCCGCGCTGAACGATCCTCCCAAACCCGAATTTCGGGGTAGCGGGCTCGGGTCGATCAGTCGTCGACCGGTGCGAGGCTGGTGGGGGAGAGACCGGTGAGGCCCTCCGAGCGGGCCCAGTCGGCGATCGCAGCGTTGTCGCTGTAGGTCCGTGTGGCTGTTGAAGGTGCCAGGCTCGCCGGCGACAGCCCGGTGAGGCCGTTGGCGCGGGCCATCTCGGCGATCGCGGGGTGATCGGAGACGGCGGGAACCGACGACGCCGAATCCTGGGCGAGTGCGGCCCCGATCCCGAATGTCAGGCCGCCGACGGCGACCACGCCGCCGACGAGCGCTCGCAGCCGGGGTCGGCCGCTCGATGTCGGCTCGACGGCCGTGTCTCGAGTTCTGGTCGTGCTGGTGACCGGGATGGTGATGGAAGTGTCGTTGCTGTGCATGACGTCTCTTTCGTCGGCCCCGAGGAGCGCTAGCGCCGACTCGGTCGAACCGGCTGCCGATCACACTCCAGGTCGCGGATTGACTGCCAGTGAGCGCCGATTGCCGTGCGATGTCACACGCTGCGACCTGGCTGGGGCGCGGCGGGGGCGGCCGTACGCACACTGGCTGCGACCTGGTGCGATGTGCGTTAATCTCCCGGTAACCGGGGGGTGATCGAGTGCACGACATGGAGTTCCGAGCACTCGGCCCCGTCACCGTCAGGCGCAACGGAGAGACGGTCGACCTCGGATCGCCCCGCCAGAAGGCGGTGATCGCGCTGCTGCTGGTCCACCACGGCGAGGTCCTGTCGTCCGACCGGATGCTCGAGGAGCTGTGGGGAGACGAGAGCGACGGCAAGCTCAATGCGCTTCGGGTGTACGTCTCGCGCCTGCGGTCCGCGCTCGATCCCGACCGCGAGCGCGGCGAACAGTCGGTGCTCGAAACCGTCGGCTCCGGCTACCGGCTGAACGTTGATCCCGGCGAGTTCGACGTCGAGACGTTCGAGCGCAGAGCCGCCGAAGGGCGCTCGCTGCTGTCGAGCGACCCGGCCGCAGCAGCTGTCGAACTCCGGGCGGCGCTCGATCTCTGGCGCGGCGCAGCCTTCGAGGACTACGCCGACGACGAGTTCGCCCACTTCGAGAGTGTGCGGCTCGGCGATGCACGTATCGACGCGATCGAAGATCGGATCGAGGCCGACCTGGCGTGCGGGCTCGACGGTGAGGTCGTCAGCGAGCTCGAACTGCTGCGCCAACAGCATCCACTCCGCGAGCGTCTGGTCGAGTACCAGGCGTTGGCGCTTTACCGCTCCGGACGAGCGGCGGAAGCGCTGCGGGCGATCGGCCGGTTCCGCCGGCACATCGGTGACGAACTCGGCATCGACCCCTCCCCTCGCCTCCTGCGTCTCGAGGAGCACGTGCTGCTCCACGACGAGAAGATCCAGTCGCGCCGCCCGGCTCCGGAACTCGGATCCAAACGGCCGGCGACCAACCCGTTCAAGGGCCTGCGGTCGTTCGGCACCGATGATGCGTCGACGTTCTTCGGGCGCGACACCCTGACCGCGGAGATCCTGCGTAACCTCGGCCGCGGCCAGCGCCTGATCGCGCTCGTCGGCGCCAGCGGGTCGGGAAAGTCGAGCGTCGTGCGCGCCGGGCTGATCCCGGCCCTCGCCAAAGGGGTCATCGAGGGGTCGGATCGATGGCTCGTCGCCAGCATGCTGCCCGGTGCCCACCCCTTCGCCGAACTCGACGCCGCGCTGCTGCGCTCGACGATGGACGCCCCCGCCAGCCTCGGTGAGCAACTCCGCGACGGTGACGCCGGGCTGCTCAGCGCCGCGCTGCGGATCCTGCCCGGCGACGACTCGCACCTCGTGCTGATCATCGACCAGTTCGAGGAGCTGTTCACGCTCGTCGACGACCCTGCGGTCCGCGAGCGGTTCCTGTCGAACCTCGTGACCGCCGTCGACGATCCCCACCGCCGCATCAGCGTCGTGCTCACGCTGCGAGCCGACTTCTACGCCCACCAACTCTCGCACCCCGAGTTCGGCGCCCGGCTCGGCGCCGGCATCATCAACGTCACACAGCTGACCGCAGAGGAGCTCGAGGCCGCCGCCCTCCGCCCCGCCGAGGCGCAGGGCGTGTCCTTCGAGCCCGCCCTGCTCGGACAGCTGATCGCGGATGTCGGAAACCAGCCCGGGGCCCTTCCGCTGTTCCAGTACGCGCTCACCGAGCTGTTCGACCGCCGCACCGGCGACGTGCTGACGGCAGCGTCGTACCGGGCGATGGGGGGCCTCGACGGCGCGCTGCAACGACGGGCCTCCGACCTGTTCGACGAACTCGACGAGCAGCAGCAGGAGGCGGCCCGCCAGCTGTGCCTCCGTCTCGTCGCGATCGGGGACGGCGACGAACGCAGCCGCCGTCGCGTGCCGGCCCGCGAGGTCGCGTCCCTGGCGGTCGACCCGGTGGCGATGCAGACGGTGATCGAGCGATTCGGCGGACACCGCCTGCTGTCGTTCGATTCCGATCGCCTCACCGGCGCGCCCACCGTCGAGGTGGCCCACGAGGCACTGCTGACCGCGTGGCCGACGCTGGAACGCTGGGTCGACCAGAACCGCGACGATCTGCGCCGACATGCGTCACTCGCGAGGGCGCTGCACGAGTGGGAACTCGCCGACGAAGACCCCGAGTACCTGCTGACCTCGGCACGGCTGGCCGAATTCGACGGGTGGGCGTCGTCGTCACCGATGGCGTTGAACGACCGAGAACTCGAGTTCCTCGCCGCCAGCAGCGCGCGACTGGAACAGGAGCGCGCCGAGGCCGAACGACGCAAACGCGACGAAGCACGGGCCCGACGACGTCTGTGGGGTGCGGTCGCTGCGCTCGGCGCCACACTCGGCGTCGCGGCGCTGTTCCTGTTCGGCGTGCTCGGCGGCGAGGACGACCGCCGCGAGATCACGTTCTTCGGCAACCGCAACGACCGGAGCTTCAACGCGAACATCGCGTCGGGACTCGATCGGGCCGCACGGGAGTTCGACCTCGAACTCACCGACGTGCCCTGGACGATCGATCCCGGCGCCGAACTCCGCGAGTTGGCCGAGTCGGGTCCGGAGATCATCTTCAGCGACGGCGTCGGATACGCCGCCGACCCGTCGGTGATCACCGACTTCCCTGACATCCGGTTCGCGTTCCTCGACGACGATCGCCGATGCCGACAACGCATCGTCGGCCGTGTTCGCCAACGAGGAGGGCGCCTACCTCGCCGGCGCCGCTGCTGCGCTGAAGTCCGAGACCGGCATCGTCGGTTTCATCGGCGGCGTGCCGATACCGATCATCGACGAGTTCCAGGCGGGGTTCGAGGCCGGCGCCAGGGCGATCGATCCCGACATCACCGTGCTCGCCGACGTACGTCGACCAGTTCGGCGAGATGGAGTTCAGCGGATTCTCCGCACCCGAGATCGCTGCCGACCGGGCGCGAGCGTTGTACCGGCGTGGCGCCGACGTGGTGTTCGCCGCCGCCGGCCAGTCGGGGTTCGGGCTGTTCGACGTGGTCGTCGAGGAGTCGGAGGCAGCCGGGACGTCAGCTCTGGACGATCGGCGTCGACAACGACCAGTGGTTCCAGGTCGACCGCGACCAGCAGGCCCACATGCTCACCTCGATCGTCAAGCGCGGCGACATCGCCGCCTTCGAGCTCGTGCGCGCGATGCTCGACACCGACGAGCGAGTGGTCCTGCGCCTCGGTGCGGCCGACGAGCGTGTGGCAGTACTCGCAGCAGGGCGACGGCCTGACCCCCGAGATGATCGGCGTCCTCGACCAGATCGTCGACGACATCGAAGCGGGACGACATCGAGATCCCGCTCATGCCGACCGTGCCGATCCTGCTGCTCGACGCCGACGGTAACGAGATCGACGGCCCGGAGGACGTCGGCGACGAGTTCTTCGAGCCGGGCGTCGACGGGCTCGGCGGACCGGTCGAGCCGGGCACCATCGAGATCACCTCGCTCGGCACGCCGATGACGCTCACCTTCGACGATCGGTGGCAGACATGGTTGAACATTCCGGGTCACACCGTTCTCGGCGGCGCCGACCCCGACGCCGCCGGGGAGCTGACGTTCCTGCGACCCCACCTCCTCACCGACCCCACCCAGCCAGGAGCCGCCGTCGGGGCCCAGGTCCGCTAGCCGCTCGACGACATCGAGGGATGGCTCGACAACGTGATCGACGGGATCGTCACAGCGGGCCCCGAGCGGGTGCAGGTCGGCGGACGCGAGGCCGTGTACTTCGAGGCCGAGATCACCGATCGTGACGTGTGCGGCGGCTTCAGCTACTGCGCTGGCTTCCTGATCAGTACGCTCGACGAACAGGGCAACATCAGCGGCTGGGCGTTCCAGCCCGGGGTCCACCAGCAGGTGTGGTGGGTCGATCAGGGTGACGAACCGCCGCTCGTGATCATCGTCCTCACGCCGAGCGGCGACCGCGGCTTCGAGGATCAGGCGTCGGCGCTGCTCGACACACTCGAGATCGGCGACCCCGCACCGCATCCCGTCCCGTTCGAGGAATCGGGCATCGAACGCTGACCGGTCGACAGTTCAGCCGGGGCGCTCGCCGGCCAGGGTGGGGCCGAGACCGCTCCAGAGGAGCTGGCTGACGTCGCCCACCAGGGCGTCGAGGTCGCGGTCGTCGTCGCGCAGCCACATCGTCGTGACCATCTGGAGCGCACCGACGATCGCCCAGGCCCAGGTCGCGGCGCCGCCCGGATCGAGGCCGACGTTTGCTCGCGCAGCGCTGAACACGGAGACCATCGACGCAGCCGATCGATCGACGAGACGGCGGAATGGCTCGGTGCCAGGGGGTGCGGAGTTCACGAAGAGGAACAGATTGCGGTCGGCGTCGACGGCCATCACGTAGCCGCGGATCGCTGCCTCGAACGACGCCACCGGGTCGGTCACCGACACGCTGGCGGTGTTGACCGACCGGTCGATCTGATCGATCAACGACTCCGACAACGCCTCGACGAGCGCTGCCTTGTCGCCGATCGTGCGATACAGGATGGGTTTGGTGACCGATGCTCCGGCCGCGATGTCGTCCATCGTTGCGTCCGGGCCGTGTGACCGGATCACCTCGGCAGCGGCCTCGAGCAGTTGCGTTCGATCCGCCACGACCTGACCGCCCTTGGGTCGTCCCGGCCCGCGTCGCCGGGTGCTCGTCTCGGTCATCAGAAAAAATCTACTCCAAGTAAATTGCGGTTGCCGCGACCGTGTTACGTTCCTCACGTGACCACGATCGACGCGCCGGCCACCTCGCTGCCGCGGCACCTCCGCAACAGCGGAGTGCCGGACAGCACGATCAGCTGAACACACAGTCGAACACGAACACATCAAACGGGGGAAACCAAATGAGGGGGAACAACGTGAATCGTCAGCATCATGTTCGCGCGCTCGCGGGCTTGGCAGTCATGGCACTCGTGGCCGCATCCTGCGGGAGCGACTCGGACAGCTCGTCCGAGTCGGACGCACCGACCGGCACCGAGGCCGCAGTCGAGACAACGACTGCGGACACCGAACCGGCCGACACCGAACCCACCGACACCGAACCCACCGACACCGAACCGGCCGACACGACGGCGCCGGAGGGTGGGGAGGGGTTCCTCGCATTGCCTGCGCCCGACGGTGAGCCGATCGTGGTCGGCATGGTCAACACCGAGGGCAGCCCCGGTCTCGACTTCCCGGAGATCTCGGCGTCCACACGCGCCGCGGTCGACTTCCTCAACGAGCACGGCGGCCTGGGTGGCCGGCCGATCGAGTTCGAGGTGTGCACGGCCGCGGGTTCGCCCGAGACCTCGCAGGCCTGCGCACAGGAGCTGGCCGGCAAGAGCGTCGAGATCGTCATGCTCGGACTCGATCTCTTCCCCGGCTATGACACCTTCACCGCTTCGAACATCCCGGTCACCGGCATCCTGCCGATCCTGCCGGGCGACTACACGGCCAATGCGCTCTTCCTCGGTGGCGGCAACACCACCACGACGGCCGCAATGGCGGCGTTCGCCCAGCAGAACTTCGACGCGACGACCGCTGGAATCGTCAGCGCCGACAACGCTGGCGCGAACGGCACCGAAGCAGACCTCAAGAAGGCGCTCGACGCAGCAGGCATCAGCTACGTGTCGATCAAGGGCGGCGACAACGAGACCGATGCCGGCTTCCAGGGCTTGATGGCCCAGGCCACGGCCGACGATCCCGATGTGCTGTTCTCGCTCTACGCCGATGCCGGTTGTATCGGCACGATGCGGGGCCGGTCAACACTCGGTATCGAGACGCCGGTGATCACCACCGCGATCTGCAGCAGCGCCGAAGTGATCGACGTGGTCGGCGACGAGGCCGAGGGCTGGTACTTCATCGGGGCATCGACGGAGGAGTCCGGTACACCGGAGGCCGACGATCTGCAGGCAATCCTGGAGTCGCTCGGCTTCACCAACTCCACCGAGCTCGGGCTCGGCGGGCTCGGCGTGACCGGGCTGCTGAGCCTGGCCACCATTGCCAACGCGATGGCCGCTGACGGTGAGGAGATCACGGGTGCGTCGATCTACGAGACGCTCGGAGCCTCCGATGGGGCAGTCAACTGGCCCGACGCCAACCCGTTCGCCTGCGGAGCGGCGCCGGTGTACCCGACGATCTGCAACTTCATCTTCCCGATCGCCACGTACGTGCCCGGGACAGGGATCGAGACCGTTCCCGGGTTCGAAGCACTCGACACCACGCCGTATCTGCCGTGATGTCGGTCGCCCAGCGACTCGATGACTGACTACCTGTTCTTCATCCTCCTCGGAACCGGGGCCGGCGCGATCATCGCTGCGCTCGGCCTCGGTCTCGTGGTGACCTATCAGGGGTCCGGTCTTGTCAACTTCGGCTACGGGGCCATGGCCACGTGGTCGGGGTACGTCTATGCCGATCTCCGTCAGGGGGCCTACCCGTTCCCGATTCCGGGACTTCCGGACCGCTATCACTTCGGTGACGATGTCGGGATCTGGTGGGCCTTCGGGCTGTCCTTGCTGACGGCGGCTCTGATGGGCCTGCTCGTCTACCAGCTCGTGTTCCGGCCCCTATATCGGGCGCCGGCACTCGCGAAAGTCGTCGCGAGTATCGGACTCGTGATCGTCTTCACGGCGTTGATCGAGCGGCGATTCTCGGACAACGCCGGCCTGCGGGTGGATGCGATCCTCCCGCGGGAACCGGTCACGATCATGGACGGCGTGACGGTGCCGCGCGACGGTCTCTGGCTGGTGTTCATCGTGTTGCTGATCACCACTGCGGTGTGGGCCTCGTCGCGCTACACCCGCCTCGGCCTCGCGACGAAGGCAGCGGCGGGCAACGAGAAGGGCGCCGTGCTGCTCGGGTACTCGCCCCAGCGGCTGGCCCAGTCCAGTTTCATCCTGGCGTCGTTGATCGGCGCGCTCGTCGTCATCCTGGCATCGCCGATGATCCAGCTGTCGTCGGGGGTGTTCACGTTCGGCTATCTCATTCCGGCCCTCGGCGCAGCGCTGATCGGCGGCTTCACGAGGGTCTGGCCGACGGCGCTCACTGGCCTCGCGATCGGTTTGGTGCAGTCCAGTTTCACCAAGATGCAGACCGACTTCAGTTGGTTCCCGCAGTACGGCGCCCGCGAGGGATTGCCGTTCATCGTGATCATCGTCGCCATGGTGTTCCTCGGTGAGCGGCTGCCAGATCGCGGGTCGATCGAACGATTCAAGATGTCCGTGATCCCTCCGGCAAAGGTCACGCCGTTGGCGGTGTTGATTCCGGTGGGTGCCGCGGTGATCGGGTTGATCGTGCTCGATCCGCTGTGGCGTGGTGCGATCATGACGACCACCATCGCCACCGTTCTCGCGCTGTCGCTGGTGTTGCTCTCCGGATTCGGTGGCCAGCCCTCGCTCGCCCAGATGGCGTTCGCCGGTGTGGCGGGTTTTGCGCTGTCCAAGCTGGCGATGCAATGGGACATCCCGTTTCCGATCGCGCCGATTCTCGCCTCGTTGATCGCGATGGTGTTCGGGGTGATCGTCGGAATCCCGGCACTGCGCGTCCGCGGGACGAATCTCGCGATCATCACGCTGGCCGGTGGTGTGGCCATCAACGAGTTCGTCTTCAAGAACCCGAAGTACGTCGGTGATGCATCGACGGGAGGCGCGAAGGTTCCCAACCCCAAGCTGGGGAGCTGGGACCTGGGCCTGATCCTCGGCGACCAGGCCTCGCGACCGATCTTCGGGATCTTCCTCGTCGCGGTGGCGCTCGCCCTGGCGATCGGCGTCGCCAACATCCGCAAGAGCCCATCGGGCCGCCGAATGCTCGCCGCTCGATCGAACGAGCGGGCCGCCAGCGCCAGTGGGGTCAACGTCGCACGGGTGAAGATCGAGGTGTTCGCCGCATCGGCCTTCATCGCCGGTGTGGGCGGGTGCCTGATCGCCTATCGATTCGGAAGCGTGTCGGATGCGTCGTTCGGGTCGGTGGCGTCGCTCACCGCGCTGGCCGTCGCCTACCTCGGAGGCATCACGTGCGTGAGTGGCGCGGTGACGTCAGGGATCACGGCTGCTGCGGGCGTGTCGTTCTACCTGCTGAGCACGGTCACGGGCGCCTTCGGCCAGTGGGAGGTGTTCATCGGTGGCTTGTTCCTGATCCTCACGGCGATCCTCAATCCCGACGGCATCGCCGGTGGAATCCGCCAGCAGACTGCGGCCGCCAGACGCAAGCGGGAGGCCAAGTCCGAACCCGCACCCGTCCCCGTGCCGGCCACCTGATCGCACTCGGCCAACCTCGCCGAGATCCTCCCAGCGATGAGCGAAATGCCGCTATCTGGGCGGCTGGCTCATCGCGGGGAGGGGTTCGCCGGCTGCGATGAGCGAAGTGTCGCTATCTGGGCGGTTGGCTCATCGAGACGGGGGTGTCGGTCACGTTGGTCGGGCCGATCTCGAGCCAGTGGTACATGTGCTCCCAGAAGTGGCGGATCTTGGTCTCGTTGTAGTTGCCGAAGACCACCTCGTCCTGGCCGAGTGCCTTGAGTCCCCGTTGCACCTGGGGCAGGTTGATCGAGTCCTGCTGGAAGATCTTCGACGTCGGTCCGAGTTCCGGAGCCATCGTCCAGTCGTCGTCGGCGCCGAGGCGAGTGACCGTGGCCGGTGCCGGACGGTTCGCCTGGTCCTTCCACGGCACGAACATCATCACTTCGAAGATCGACTCGTCGGGATTGTTCCCGTTCGGACGGAACCGGTAGAAGAGCGCGTTGAACGTGCCCCACGGTGACCAGTTCGGGAACACCGAGTAGTACATCGCGTCGAGCAGTTCGGCATCGCTGAACTGCTCGGGGTCGAGTTCGTCGCCGTACTGCGGGCGCATCGCCTCACGACGCTGAGCGGCGATCCACGCGCGCACCTCGGCAGGGTCGTCGATGCCATCGGGTGGCACCGGAGTGCTCAGCGGTGCGTCGAGCACGCCCTCGGGCGTCGGGCCGCCGATCCACTTGCACAGATGCGGGTCGCCCTGTGTGATCGGGCCCTCGATGTGACGCCCCTCGTCGTCGAACAGGCTCTCGTTGCCGTCGAGGTCGACCACCCTGACCCGGCCGAGCTCGACGCGCTCGTAGATGTGGCCGTTCATCGGGTGGCGATAGCGGGCGTACTGCTTGCCGTCGTCGAGGCGCTCGTAGTGGGTCATCCCGGCGAGGTGCGGGCTCTCGATGCCCTGCGGCGAGATCGCCCGCGAGAAGTTGGTGTAGGTGTCGTAGCGGGTGTTGGCGTCGCCGAGGTAGTCCATGAGCGTCGGGTGGGTCGCCACGACGTGGTACGACTCCATGAACGCCTCTTGGCACGCCTTCCAGTTGACCCGCATGATCTTCTCGACGTGGGCGACCTTCACGCGACGTTCGAACGGATAGGCGGCGAAGTGCTCGTCGAGCCCGGCAAGGTGTTCGGCGAGCGGTCCGGCAGTGCGATCCGGGTTGACGAAGACGAATCCGTGCCACGTGTCGACGAGCGCCTCGGGGAGGGCGTAGTCGGCTGCCGTGACGCTCGGGAAGTCCCACTCGCACGGGATCTCCTTCAGCGAGCCGTCGAGGTTCCACGACCAGCCATGGAACGCACAGCGCAGGTTCTTCGCTCCCTCGCCGTGTGCCTCGCGGAGTCGCCGGCCGCGGTGCAGGCAGGCGTTCCGGAAGGCCTTGATGCCGTCGTCGGTGCGCACGATGAGGAACGACATGTCGGCGATCTCGTAGACGTGGTAGTCGCCGACGTTCGGGATCTCCTCTTCGAGACACGCCGAGCTGCCAGACCCTGCTCCAGAGCTTCTCCACTTCGAGGGCGTGGAACTCCGGCGAGGTGTAATACCAGGCCGGAACGCGGGTGTTGCCCTCCCGGAGGCCGACGCGTGACTCGTTGCGCAGCAGGTCGGTCACGGGGTGGGAGTCGGCGTCGAGCAGCTCGGACAGGCTGATGCCGGCGGAGCGGTTGGTGCCGGTGATCGTCTCGGTCATCGGTTCATGATCGCGCGTCGGAAGGTTCGAGATACGGGCCGAGCACCTGCTGCATCCGCAACCGCTCCGGAATTCGTTCCGATCCGATCACCCGGTCGATCTCCTCGTGGAGATGCCAGATCCGGCGCTCCTGGTAGTTGATCGGCATGCCGCGCAGCGCAGGCGATTCCATCGAACGCTGCATGGGCGCCATGTTGCGTTCGTCCTCGGCCATGATCTGGTTGTAGACGCGGCGTCGGTACCGCCAGTGCTCGGGGAGTGCGTCGGGATCGAACCGGTCCTCGCCGTCGGGCGGCAGCGCGTAGTAGATCCAGTCGAGGCGGGTCGTGTTCTTGTCGATCGGCCAGAACATGTTGATCGGAAAGCCGATCCGACCGAGCGGGACGATGGCGTTCGGGAACAGGCTGACAGCGGTGCTGGTGCAGTCGACCATCGGTGCCACGCCGTCGATCGTCGCGAACGGGGCCTGGTCGAGGTACTGCCAGTCGTCCCAGCCCGCCAGTCCCATCCGTGCGCAGTGCTGCGACGAGAACGGCGTGATCATCCGGCTGTGGCCGTGCGGGTAGAGCCCCATGGCCGCACCGCGGTTGTCGAGGATGCTCACGCCGTCGTGGGAGTGGATGTGGCGGAAGTGGTACACCTCCAAGAACGCCTCGGCGGTGACCTTCCAGTTGCACGGCACGATGCGGGACTCGCGGTACACCTCTCGGAGTCGTTCGCCCTGGAACGGTTCCAGCATCTCCCATGCCGGTCCGAGCCAGTCGCGCAGCGGCGTCGCTGCTGGGTTCCGGTTGACGAACACGAAGCCGGCAGCGGTGTCGCAACTCGCCCGGGGAAGGCAGCGTTGCGTCCAGTCGAGGTCGACGAAGTCGCGCTCGTCGGGCACCGAGACCAACGTGCCGCCGTCGATCTCGTAGGTCCACGAGTGGTACTGGCACCGCAGGCGACGAGCGGACCCTCGCTCGTCGCGCACGATCGGTGCGCCCCGATGCTGGCAGGTGTTGTAGAAGCAGCGGAGCTCGCCGTCGGTGCCGCGCACGATCACCAATGGCACGCCGAGGTCGTCGAACGTGAAGTAGTCGCCCGGCGCCGCGACGTCCTCGGCCCGGCCGGCGATCACCCAGGTGTTCGGCCACAGGAACTCCTGCTCGAGGTCGTGGAACTCGTCGCTCGTGTGGCGTTCGGTGGGGATGTCGTGGAACGCCGGGAACCCCTCAGGTGGCGCCGTCCGAGTGAACTCGAAGCGCATGTCTGCCACGATGCGCTCGACCAGGGCAGGATCCATGTTCAGACCTTGCTGCTGGTCGCGCCCGCAGGCGAATTGGCGAACATCGCCTCGGAGTCGAAGCCGATTCGGGTGTCGGAATCGACGCGGATCACGACGCGGCCGGGCGAGTCGAGGTGATGGACGAAGGCGGCCTGCGCGGCGTCGTCGGTCGGCCGGACCTTGCGGGCGAGCACCGGGTAGAACCAGTCGAGGGTCGCCCGGTCGTCGAGCACCGTGGCGGTGCCCTTGTAGGTGACGGCTTGGCTGATGCCGATGTCGGTGCCTCGGCTGCTGATGGCGACAGCGACGCGAGGTCGCGCCTCGATGGCGGGCACGCGTTTGCGTCGCCGGGTGCAGGTCAACCAGAACGCACCGTCGTGGTGGACGAAGTTCATGATGACGCCGACCGGGTCACCGGTCGCGGTGGTCCACATGAACGTGCACTCTGTCTGCGTGTCGAGCAGAACGGCTTCCCGGTCGCCCGACAGGGTGAACACCGAGACGTCCTCGTAGCTGTCGGTGTACCCGGGGTCGTCGCCGGTCTGCTCGCTCATCGGTCTCCTCGTGGGTCGCATCGTGACCGAGTCAGTCTCGCCGCTGGTCCGCGTCGATGACGAAGGGGAGCGCCGGCTGACGGCTTGGCCCCTCGCGAGACCGAGCAGTAGGGTTCGCCCGACCATCAGCTCGTCAGCCATTCCATGGGGGGATCAGACATGCTCGGAGATCGCTGGATCTACGACCGCGTTCCGACCGAACGCTTTCCGGACTACACGCGCGGCAACGCGGGCGAGGTGCTCGCCGACCCGGTCAGCCCGATTGGATGGACGTTCTGTTGCGAACCCGGCATGGTTCGGGGCTGCGTCGACGGGTTCGAGCAGATGGGTGTGTTCGACGCCCTGGAGTACGACCAGGAGTGGCCGGAGACCTTCGGTCTCTTCGGTGGCTACTTCTACAACTCGCTCACCCAGTCGCGTCTCTTCGGCATCCGGTCCGGAGCGGGTTGGGAGGCGATCGACAACACCTTCTTCGACACCGAGAGCCAAGCGATCCCGCCCTACGTGGAAGCGGACTGGCACGAGTCGGCGCGGCACACCGAGAAGCTGCAGGTCACCGTCGGGTGGTGTCTCACCACACCGAACGTGCCCGAGATCGACCGTCAGAAGCCCGAGGTCAAGGCGCTGCGCGACAGCCGGCCCGACCTGTCGACGCTCACCGACGGCCAGCTCCTGGCCCGCGCCCGCACGATGCAGCGCTACCTGCGAGCGACCTTCTCGCAAGTGGTGTGGGCCGCGCTCGGAAGCTCGGTCGGCAACGGCATCCTGCCGACGCTCATCACCGACGATCCGAGCGCGATCGGCAAGCTGATCACCGGAATCGGTGACGTCGACTCGGCCGACATCGCCGGGCGCATCTTCCGGCTCTCGCGTCAGGTCAATGCGAGCGGCGAGCTCCAGGAGGCCTTCGCCAAGAGCACCGACGGCGTGTTCGACCGGATCGCCGCGTCAGCGTCGGCTGAGGCAACGGAGTTCACTGCTGCGGTCACGGAGTTCATGTACGTGCACGGCAGCCGGGGTCCCAACGAGTACGACCCGTATTCGTGGAGTTACGAGTCCCGGCCGTTCCTCCTGGCCCAGGCGATCGACAAGGTCCGCAGTGCGGGCGATGACCACGATCCGGTGGCCACCCTTGCTGCCGGTGCGGCCGAGCGGCAGCGGCTGATCGAGCACTACAGCGAGGTCTTCGCCGACGATCCCGAGGTGCAGGGCACGTTCCTCGCCGCGGTGAACTCGCTCGCGGTGTTCATGGCGGCGCGTGAGCGCTGCAAGAGCAACCATATCCGTGTGGTCGGTGAGGTCCGCGAATGCTTCCTCGAGCTCGGGCGTCGCGCCGTCGCTGCTGGTCACCTCGGCCACGTCCGTCAGGTGTTCATGCTCCTCGCCGACGAACTCGACGAGTGGATCGCCGATCCAGCTGCATTCAGCTCGCGGCTCGCCGAGCGTGAGCAGGACTACCTGTCGCTCTACGACCTGGAGCCGCCGTACATCGTCGACATGGTCGTGCCCCCGTTGAGCGAGTGGCAGCGCAAGGACTCCCTCACCGCCGAGCAGGTGGCCGTCGGCGACGTGCTCAGCGGTGTGGCCGGTTCACCGGGAACGGTCACCGGGACCGCACGGGTACTGCACAGTCTCGACGACGGTGTTCGGCTCGACCTCGGCGACATCCTGATCGCCGAGTCGACCGACCCGTCGTGGACGCCGCTCTTCCTCGCTGCCGGTGGCGTGATCACCAACATCGGCGCCGTCGGCACCCATGCCGTGATCGTGAGCCGCGAACTCGGCATCCCGTGCGTTCCGTCGATCGCCAACGCAACCCGCCGCATCCCCGACGGGGCGACGATCACCCTCGACGGATCGACCGGCAAGGTCACGATCGACGCCCTTCCCTGAACGCGCGCCTCGTCGTTTGCGTTGCGGATTCGGTGACCCGGTCCACCGATTGTGCAACGCAAACGGGGGAGTGCCTGGACGTTAGGTTGGCTCGCATGAGCCCGGACGAGATCGAGACGTTCCTGTCCGAAGCGCGCGATGCCGTGCTGAGCGTGGTGTTGCCGTCGGGGCGGGCGATGGGTACACCGATCTGGTTCCGGTGGGTCGACGGGGTCGCTCGATTCCAGAGTCCGACGGGTTCGTCGAAGACCGCGGCGCTGCGGTCGACGGGGAGAGCCAGCCTGTGCGTCCACGACCAGCCGCTGCCGATCGCTCGCTACGTCACGTTGGAGGGGCCGGTGCGAGAGGTCGACTTCGATCTCGACACCGACATTGCTGCTGCGGCACGGCACTACCTGGGTGACGGGGCCGATGCGTTCACCGCGAAGATCGAGCAGGCGCTCGCAGCCGGTCGGCGTTGGGCGAGCTTCGAGCTCGAGCCGACCACGGTCGTCGCTCGCAGCCAGTCACTCGGCTGATCCTGCGCCCTGTCGCACGGGTACTGTCGAAGCGACGAAGGGGGGTCGCAGTGAGCGACGGGTTGAGTGAGAACTGGGCGACGTTGTGGGAGGCATTCGCCGATGCGCAGCCCGACCAGACTGCGGTCGTGGTCGGCGACGTGTCGCAGACGTGGCGTGAGCTCGATGATCGCGCCGCTCGACTCGCGTCGGCGCTGACCGATCGAGGCGCCGGCGTCGGAACCCGCATCGCCCAGCTGATGTACAACTGTCCGGAGTACCTCGAATCGTCGTACTCGGCGTTCAAGCTCCGCGCCACACCGGTCAACGTCAACTATCGCTACAAGGCGCCGGAGATCGCGTACATCTGCGACAACGCCGGGGCTGAAGTGCTCGTCTTCCACGGATCGCTCGGTCCGCAGGTCGCGGACGCCGTGGCGTCGATGCCGACCGTGCGCGTGCTGCTGCAGGTCGACGACGGCACGCCGCTCGTCGAGGGCGCCGAGTGGTACCACGACGTCGTCGAGAGTTCGGAGCCAGCTGCGAGAATCGAGCGTTCGGGTGAGGACACGCTCATGCTGTACACCGGCGGCACCACGGGCAATCCGAAGGGCGTCGTGTGGCGCCACGTCGACCTGTTCGGTGCATTGGGGTTCACGGCGTACATGTCGGCGGGTATCGAGGTGCCGACCACACCCGAGGACGTGGGTCGCATCGCCGCCGAACTCCGAGCCGACGGCAAGAGCCCCGTGATGCTGTGCGCACCTCCGCTGATGCACGGGACCGCGTTGTTCCTGGCGATCGGCGCGTTCGTGATGGGCGGCAGCGTCGTGCTGCTCGGCAGCCGTTCGTTCGACGCGGACGAGCTGTGGGATCTCGTGCAGCGCCATCGGGTGACGCAGATCTCCCTCGTCGGCGATGCGTTCGCTCGGCCGCTCAACGAGGCACTCGACGCGGCCGAAGCGGACGGCGTGATCCACGACCTCACGTCGGTGACCCGCATCGTGTCGACCGGGGCCACGCTGTCGGTGGATCAGAAGCGCGCGTTCCAGCGTCGGCTCCCGAACGCGGTGATCATCGACATGATCGGCGCGTCCGAGGGTGGGCCGTACGCCATGTCGATGACGATGCCAGGCAGCGAACCGCCTGAGACAGCGGTGTTCACGGCGCCACCCAACGTCGTCACGATCGATCCGATGACCGACCAGGTACTGCCCCGGGGATCCGACGTTCCCGGCATGCTCGCCGCGACGGGTCCGATGCCGCGTGGCTACTGGCACGACGACGCCAAGACCGCCCAGACATTCCGCACGATCGACGGTGTTCGCTACACGGTGCCGGGTGACTTCGCCACGATCGCCGAGGATGGAACGGTGACACTGCTCGGCCGTGGCTCGGTGTGCATCAACTCGGGCGGCGAGAAGATCTACCCGGAGGAGGTCGAGGTCGCCGCCCGCAAGCACCCGAACGTGATCGACGCCAATGTCGTCGGGGTGCCCCACGAGCGCTTCGGCGAGACCGTCGTGCTGGTGTGTTCGGTCAGCGAACCCACCGCTGCCGACGAGATCATCGCCACGGTCAAAGCATCGATCGCCGACTACAAGGCGCCGAGACGGGTGGTGTTCGTCGACGAGGTCTATCGCGCCCCGAACGGCAAGGCCGACTACCGCTGGGCCCGCGACCAGGCCCTCGCCGCCACCTGATCTCCCAGCGATGAGCGAACCACCCGTGCGGTTCCCCGAGCCCGGGTCTCCGGGAACCACCGTGGTCCCGCGAGACCCGGGCTCGGGGAACTACGAACCGACCGGGTGGCGCCACTTGGCTCATCGCAGGTCGAGGTGGGATCGGTGGGGGTGGACCGGGTCAGAGGGCGGCGGACCACCACTGCTCGAAGAACGGCAGCACGGCGCTGTCGACCAGTTCGACGATCAGCCCACTCGGTGGCTGGAGGTAGGTGAACATCCCGACCCCGTCGCCGGCCCCGGGATCCTGTTGGGCGCCGATGAGCGTCCAGCCCAGCGACACCAGTCGATCGGTTTCGGCCTGCACGTCGTCGGCCCACACGCCGACGTGATGCGCACCGGGTGAGACCCTTCCGTCCCAGAACGTGCCCGCTGGACCTTCGAGCAGTTCGATGTGCTGAGGACCCTCTGCCGAGTACGTGTACTGCAGGTGGATCTCCTGGAGTCCGGCATCCGGCGTCCAGAGGCTCTGGGCCGGGTTCTCGCGGCGTTCGGCCCAGGTGACACCCATGCTGGCACCGATCTCGTCCATCGCCGCGCCGAGGTCGGGGACCCGCACGCCGACATGGAACAGGCGCTGGTAGTCGATCATCGGTGTCGTCCCATCACGTCTCGTCGAGCGCGTCCGGGTCGCCGAGGAGGTCGGCGATCGTCTTGCAGAACGCAGCCGCAGGAGCGCCGTCGAAGGCCCGGTGGTCCCACGTCAGGCTCAACGTCAGTCGCTTGCGAGCGCGGACCTTGCCCTTCTTGTTGAGGGCGAGATCGTCGCGCAGCCGGCCGACGCCGAGGATCGCCGTGTTCGGCGGGATTGATCACCGGCGTGAACCCGTCGACGCCGTACATGCCGAGCGTGCTCACCGAGAACGTCCCTCCCTCGAGATCAGGGAGTTCGAGCGAGCCGGACCGTGCGGCCGCAGCGAGCCGCGATGACTCGATCGACAGCGAGGTGAGGTCGAGCGAGGCCGTGTTGCGGATCACCGGAACGATGAGGCCCTGGTCGAGGGCGACGGCCATGCCGACGTGAGCGGTCGGCAGCAGCGCAACACCGTCGTCGGTGATCTGGGAGTTGACGAGCGGATGCTGCACGAGCGCTCGTGCGGCCGCCGCGATCACGTAGTCGGTGTAGCTCGGTGCTGCCCCCGACTTCTTGCGACGCTCGCGGTCGTCGACCACCGCATCGAGATCGGCGTCCATGAACAGCGTGAGCTGGGCCATCTGGCGCAGCGACTCGTGCATCCGCTTGGCGATCGTGCCCCGGATCCCGCTGAGCCGGATCGTACGCGTCGGCTCCTGCAACGCGGGGAGCAGTGCCGGCGCCGGCGCTGATGATGGAGTAGCACCGCCGGCGATCAGACCGCGCACGTGAAGCGCGACGGAGTCCTTCGTGATGCGCTGTTCGATCGGGTCGATCGGGACCTGCGCGAGATCGACGCCGAGGAGGTCGGCGAGGCTGCGTGCGGCGGCGGTGGCCGGTAGCGACGTACCCGTCACGGTCGCCGCAGGGCGCACGGGCTGGGCGCTGACAGGGGGCGCCGGGAGCGGTGGGGCGCCGGCCGCCGGCAGGTTGTCGAGATCGGCAGCGACGATGCGCCCGCCGGGACCGGTGCCACGAACCGTTCGGAGATCGATGTTGCGCTCGAGGGCGAGTCGCTTGGTGAGCGGCGACGCGACGACCCGTCCGGTGTGGGCAACGGCGGCCACGGTTGCGGTGGGTGCTGCGCCGGGTGGGGGAGCGACAGCGACATCGGCGGCCGGAGCTGCGGCCGCCGGAGCCGCTGACGCGGGTGCGTCTTCTCCCTCGTCGAGGAACCAACCGATGCGTTCGCCACAGGCGAAGGTCTCGCCGACCTGGCCGACTCGGTGGAGACGACCGGTCGCGGCTGCTTCGACGTCGGTCTCCGTCTTGTCCGTCTCGATGCGCAGAAGTGGGGCGCCTGCGGTGATCGAGGCGCCATCGTCGGCGAACCACTCGGTGATGGTGCCTTCCTCCATCGTCAGACCGAGCTTCGGCATCAGGAATTCAGTCGCCATGGGCGTCCTTTCGTCGGGGGGACACGTCGAAGAGCTGGGAGCGCGAGGCGACGACGAGTGCCGCCTCGACGTCGATCATCCGCGGACCGGAGGCTTCGATCGACACCGTGATCGCGGCGTCGAGGCCGACGGGCGTCGTACGTTCACCGTCGTAGGCGAGCACTCCACCGCCGGGCACGTCGACGGGCTCGCCGAATGCGAGCGGCTCGACCGACTGCACGCCGACGGTGGCGAAGGTCCCCGGCGCCAACGGAACTCGGACCCGACGGCCGCCCGTTCCCAGTCGGATCAGGACGCCGCCGTCGGCTCGGCGGTCGATCGGATGCACCCGACCGGCGATGCTGGCAACGCCGGTGCTGGCAGGCTCGGCGATCGCGGCAACGACCCAGCGGATCGTCGACGGGTCGCTGACCGCACGCGCGCCGACGAAGGCCGTGTCGATGAGAGCGGCCTCGACCAGTGCGGTCTCGTGTCGAACGATGTCGCGCCCTGGGTCGTCGACACGAAGGGCGACTCGTTTGGCCTGATGGCTCGCCTCGGCGATGTCGATGCTGCCCGTCGCCACCAGCGCCGCAGCGACACCGGCGGTCGTGCCGTCGAGCGCCGTCGGGAACACGTTGTTGGTACCGGTCGAGATCGCGATCAGCGGCCCGTCGGGCCAGCCCATTGCGACGTCCCGGCAGGTTCCGTCGCCGCCCAGTACCACGACCGCACCGACCTGTTCCTTCCACATCGACCGCGCGGCGGCGACCGTGTCCAGGTGCGACCCGGTCAGCGGGCTCTCGACGAACTCGATCGGCCCGTCGATGCCCTCGACGGCGCGCTCCGCGAGGTGGTGGGTGTCGGAGCTGAGCAGCACCCGCTCGGCCCCCTGCTCGAGGGCGCCGACCACGGCGCGGCGAACGATGCCGATCTTGACCGCATCGGAGGTCTGGCCCGCTGCGGAGACGAGTCGGCGGATGTCCTTGCCGGCATGAGGGTTGATGATGACGCCGACCGTCGACACGTCAGCGTGCGCCATCTGTCAGATCCCGGGACGGGCGACAGCGGCGCGGATGCCGGCCTCGATGTCGTCGACCGAGGGGAGATAGTGCGCCTCGAGGACCGGTGAGAACGGCACCGGCGAGAACGGTGCGGCGATGCGGCCGACCGGCGCATCGAGGTAGTCGAACGCCTCCTCCTGGATCTGCGCGGCGACCTCGGCTCCGAGGCCTCCGAAGCGAACCGCCTCGTGGACGACCACGGCACGGTTGGTCTTCTTGACCGACTCGATGATCGTGTCGGTGTCGAGCGGCTGCAACGTGCGAGGGTCGATCACCTCGACGTCGATGCCGTCGGCCGCGAGGCGCTCGGCGGCGTCGAGCGCCTCGTTGACCATCCGGCCCCAGCCGACGACGGTGACGTCCGTGCCCTCACGCAGGATGTTCGCCTTGCCGAGCGGGATCTCGTAGGGCTCCTCGGGAACCTCGCCGGACATGCCGAGCAGGCGCTTGTGCTTGATCATGATCGTCGGGTTGTTCTCCCGGATGCAGGCCGTCATCAGCCCCTTCATGTCGTAGGGGTTCGACGGGTGCACGACCTTGAGGCCGGGGATGTGGCAGATCAGCGCTTCGAGCGACTGGCTGTGCTGCGCGGCCGCGGACAGGCCACCGCCACCGCCGGTGGTGATGGTGAGCGGGATGGTGGCAGCGCCGCCGAACATGTACTTGAGCTTGGCTGCCTGGTTGACGATCTGGTCGAACGCGACACAGATGAAGTCCATGAACATGATGTCGACGATCGGCCGCAACCCGGTGACCGCGGCGCCGACGCCGAGGCCGATGATCGCTTGCTCGCTGATCGGTGTGTCGACGACGCGACGCTTGCCGAACTCGGCCTGGAGGCCGGCGTACGACTGGAAGACGCCGCCGAATGCGCCGATGTCCTCGCCGGCGCAGAAGATGTCGTCGTTGACGGCCATCTCCTGGCGCACCGCTTCGTTGAACGCCTGGACGTAACTCAGCTTGCGGCTCATGCCGTCACCTCCGCCGGGGTCATCAACGTGTACACGTCGGCGAGCACGGCCTCGGGGTCGGGGAGCGGGCTCTCCTCCGCGAATACGATTGCGGCCTCGATGTCGGCGCGCAACTCCGCCCAGATGGCGTCGAAGTCGGCCCGGGTTGCGGTGCCGGCCTCGATGAGCCGGTCCTCGAAGGTGAAGATCGGATCGCGTTCCTTCCACACGGCGACCTCGTCGTCGGTGCGGTACTTCAGCCCGAGGTTCTGCACCCCGTGGTGGTTGTAGAACCGGTAGGTCTTCGCCTCGATCAACGACGGCCCCTCACCCCGACGCGCACGCGCCGCGGCTTCGACTGCGGCCTCGTGGACGGCCACCACGTCCATGCCGTCGACGATCACGCCCGGCATGCCGTAGCCGGCCGCTCGGTCGACGATGTCGGTGATCGCCATCGTGTCCTTGCGGGCGGTGAACTCGCCGTACTCGTTGTTCTCGCAGATGAACAACACCGGCAGCTTCAAGGCGCATGCCATGTTGGCCGCCTCGTGGAAGGCGCCGATGTTCGTCGAGCCGTCACCGAAGAACGCCGCGGACACGTTGCCGTTGTCGGAGTACTTGTTGGCGAACCCTGCCCCGACGGCAATCGGAGCGCCGGCACCGACGATGCCGTTCGCCCCGAGCATGCCGACGTCGAGGTTGGAGATGTGCATCGAGCCGCCGCGGCCCTTGCAGTAGCCGGTCGCCTTGCCCATCAGCTCGGCCATCATCTCGTTGAACTGGCCGCCCTTGGCGACCAGGTGGCCGTGGCCACGGTGCGTCGAGGTGATCTGATCGTCGTCACTCAACGTGGCGCACACACCGGACGCAACCGCTTCCTGGCCGACGTAGAGGTGGAGGAAGCCGGGCAGTTTGGCGGCTTCGGCGAGCCGGCCCGCTGCCTCTTCGAAGAGTCGGATCCGCACCATGCGGCGGTGCAGGTCCATCTGCACCTCGGTCGAGAGTTCCATCGATGTCCTGTCTGTCTGGTCGGGCGGGTCGGAGTTGGCGGTGGTGCTCAGCGGCTGAGGATGGTGACACCCGAGATCCCGGGGGCGCCGTACACGTGGGTGTACGCGACCTTGGGGTCGTTGGGCACCTGGCGCTCGCCGGCGTCGCCGCGCAACTGCAGCACGTTCTCGTACACCTGGCGGAGCCCGGAGGCTCCGATCGGCTCGCCGTTGGCGAGACAGCCACCGTCGGTGTTCACCGGCAGGCGACCGTTGATCTCGGTCTCGCCGTTGGCGAGCATGTGCTCCTGCTCGCCGTGCTCGCAGAAGCCGTTCTCGGCCATGTGCATGATCTCGGCGCCGGCTTCGGTGTCCTGCAGCTGGGCGACGTCGACGTCCTCGGGGCCGATGCCGGCCATCTCGAATGCCGCTTTCGACGCAGCCGTGGTCGGGCCCGGATCGTGCTCGATCGAGATCGACGGTGCCAGCACCTCGAACGAGCCGAACTTGCGGGTCCGCACCGCGGCGGCCTGCAGATAGATCGGCCGATCGGTGTACTCCTTGGCCTTGTCGGCACGACAGAGCACCATCGCCACGCCACCCTCGCCGGGCGAGCAGAACATGTACTGCGTGAGCGGGTACGACAGCATCAGCGAGTCGAGCACTTCCTGCTCGCTCAGCGGCTTGCGACGCCACGCCATCGGGTTGATCGAGCCGTTGCGGAACGCCTTCGAGGCGACCCGGGCGAGGCTCTGCTGGGTGATGCCGTAGTCGTGCATGTACCGGGTGATCTTCATGCCGAAGAACTGCGTGGTGAGCGCCAGGCCGGAGCCTCCGTACCAGTCCTTGCCGCGTGGCCCACGGATACGGAACGCGCCGGGCTCGTGCTTGTCGAAGCCGACGGCGATGCCGACGTCGGCCGATCCCGACTCGATCGTGTTGATTGCCTGGGCGAGCGCGGTGCCCCCGGTGGCGCAGCCGTTGAGCACGTTCGTGAACGGCAGGCCCGTGAGACCGATGCGGCTCACCATCGTGTCGGCGGCGCCGCCGTCCATGGAGCCGCCCACGGCGAACTGCATGTCGGACCACTGCTTGCCGCAGTCCGCGAGGGCGCGCCGGATGGCGGTCACGCCCTGGTCCATGCCCGAGACGCCGTCGGTCCGGCCGAACTCGTGCATGCCGATCCCGACGATTGCGACGTTGCTCATGACGATGCTCCTTCGGACGCGGAGGGCTGTTTGGGGGCGAATGCGTAGGTGACGACCTGGTTGCCCTCGTCGTCGACGCAGAGCGGGTCGATGACGAGCTCCATCTGCATGCCGATGATCAGTTTGTCCGGATCGGATTCGGTGAGGCGGGCCTCCACGCGGAGTTGGCCGGGCAGCTCGACGTAGCCGACGCCGTACGGCACGAACTCGTCGCCGGTCGGGCCGAGGTACGGCGGTGACTTGGGTGGGAAGGCCTGCACCGTCCACGTCCACAACGTTCCGGTGGTGGCGAGTTCGACGTCGACCTGGTCGTCGAACATGCACTTCGGACACCCCCGCTGGCGGGGGAACATGTGGTTGCCGCAGTTCGTGCAGCGACTGCCGAGCAGCTTGGGCTGCCCGTCCTCGATGGAGAAGATGCCGTCTGCGACAGCAACAGTGGTGGTCATGGAGCTCCCCTCGACTCGGCGCTCGGATGCACCTGCTTAATGATCGTTCGGAAAGGAAGATTAGCAGTCGGCCTGTTTGGCGGACGCAGCGAACCATCCGTCGATGAGCGCGTCGACCTGCTCGCCGATCTGGTCCTCGGTGACACCGAGCCCGCTCACCTGATCGGTGTGCGACAGCCCGAGGAGCAGCAGGTAGTACATGTCGACCTGGGCCGGCGTGAGCCCGGCGAGTCGCTCGAGCCGCCTGGCGTTCTCGTGCTGCCAGGCGGCGAGGAGTTCGGCGACCTCTGGCTGGCGGATCGCCGCGCAGTGCAACTCCGCGACCAGAACCCGGGTGCGGGCGAAGTCGGGTCGCAGCCAGAGGCGGGCGATCTCGCGAATGCCCGCTTCGCCCGGCAGGCGGGTGTTGCTGATCGCGTCGAGTTCTCGCTTGCTCGCCTCGACGAGCAATGCTGCCTTGCCGCTGAAGTGGCCGTACACGGCAGGCGTCGACACCTCGGCGCGGCGAGCGATGTCGGCGAGGGTCGCCCCCTCGTAGCCGCATTCGACGCAGGCGTCGACGGCAGCGCGGAGCAGCCGGTCGCGAGTGGGGATGCCGTCAGCGTCGACTTTCGGTGGTCGGCCGATGCGACCGGGGGAGAGGTCCTGCTCGGTCATGTCGAGTCATGACCTTACAGACACGTACTCGGACGTTCCGGTGCTTCACCCGCTCAGGGTGAAGCGCGGTGCTGAGGCACGTGCGAAGGTTGTCGTCCGACGACGGCTCAGACGGGTCGCCGCAGACGACGGAGCACCGATGAGCCCAGACCGCCACGCACGCACGATGCTGCCGATCCCCGATCGACCAGCGCCCGGCCTGACGACCTACGACGCGAAGGACCCCGACACGAGCTACCCGCCGATCGAGCCGCTGCTGCCGCCGGAGGGCGCTCCGAACGTCGTGGTGATCCTGCTCGACGACGTCGGCTTCGGCGCGTCGAGCGCGTTCGGCGGTCCGTGCAACACGCCGACCGCCGAGCGACTGGCCGCCGGCGGTCTGCGCTACAACCGGTTCCACACCACGGCGCTGTGCGCGCCGACGCGCCAGGCGCTGCTGACCGGGCGCAACCACCATTCGGTCGGCATGGGCAGCATCACCGAGACCGCCACGTCGGCGCCCGGGAACAACTCGCTGCGACCGAACACGAAGGCGCCGCTGGCGATGACCCTCAAGCTCAACGGCTACTCGACCGCACAGTTCGGCAAGTGCCACGAGGTGCCGGTCTGGCAGTCGTCGCCGATGGGACCGTTCGATGCGTGGCCGTCGGGCGGCGGTGGGTTCGAGACGTTCTACGGCTTCATCGGTGGCGAGAACAACCAGTGGGAACCGGCGCTCTACGACGGCACCACGCCCGTCGAGCCGCCGGCGACGGCCGAGGAGGGCTACCACCTCACCGAGGACCTGGCCGACCGCGCCACCAGCTGGATCCGCCAGCAGAAGGCGCTGATGCCCGACAAGCCGTTCTTCGTGTACTTCGCGCCGGGCGCGACGCACGCCCCGCACCACGTGCCGAAGGAGTGGGCGGACAAGTACGCCGGACAGTTCGACGACGGCTGGGACGCCCAGCGTGAGCGCACGTTCGCCCGCCAGAAGGAGCTGGGTGTCATCCCGGCGGATGCCGAACTGACCGGTGCGCACGCGGAGATCCCCGCCTGGGACGACATGCCCGACGAGCTCAAGCCGGTGCTGGCCCGGCAGATGGAGGTGTACGCCGGGTTCCTCGAGCACACCGACCACCACGTCGGCCGACTGATCGATGCCATCGACGATCTCGGAGTGCTCGACGACACGATCGTCTACTACATCATCGGCGACAACGGCGCGTCCGCCGAGGGCACCCTGAACGGCGCGTTCAACGAGATGGCCAACTTCAACGGGATGGCCGCCCTCGAGACGCCCGAGTTCATGATCAGCAAGATGGACGACTTCGGGTCGCCGGCCTCGTACAACCACTACTCCGTCGGTTGGGCGTGGGCGATGAACACGCCGTTCCAGTGGACCAAACAGGTCGCATCGCACTGGGGAGGCACCCGCAACGGCACGATCGTCCACTGGCCGAACGGCATCAGCGAGACCGGCGGGCTGCGCGAGCAGTTCACCCACGTGATCGACATCGCCCCGACGATCCTCGAAGCCGCCGGGCTGCCCGAGCCGACGATGGTCAACGGTGTGCAGCAGTCGCCGATGGAGGGCACCAGCATGCTGTACACGTTCAACCAGGCCGAGGAGGCGGAACGCCACGACCTCCAGTACTTCGAGATGTTCGCCAACCGCGGCATCTACCACAAGGGGTGGAGCGCGGTCACCAAACACCGCACGCCGTGGGTGATGGTCGGGGGCGATCTGCCCGCTTTCGACGACGACGTCTGGGAGCTGTACGACGGAAACGTCGACTACAGCCAGGCCCGCGATCTCTCCGCGGAGCATCCTGCGCTGCTGGCCAAGCTCCAACGGCTCTGGCTGATCGAGGCTGTCAAGTACAACGTCGTACCGATGGACGACCGCACCTCCGAGCGGCTCGAGCCCTCGATGGCCGGTCGCCCGACCCTGATCCGCGGGAACTCACAGTTGTTCTTCCCCGGCATGGGCCGACTGTCGGAGAACAGCGTCGTCAGCATCAAGAACCGGTCGTTCTCGGTGACCGCCGAGATCGACGTGCCCGACGGGGTCGAGGCCAACGGGGTGCTGATCGCCCAGGGCGGTCGCTTCGGAGGGTGGGCCTTCTACGCGAAGGACGGACGTGCGAAGTTCGTGTACAACGTCCTCGGCATCCACGAGTTCGCCACGACCGCCGACGTGCCGATCCCGAGCGGCACGCACCAGGTCCGCGTCGAGTTCGCCTACGACGGTGGCGGTCTGGCCAAGGGCGGCGACGTCACGATCTACCACGACGGCCAGCGCGTCGGGAGCGGACGGGTCGAGGCGACCCAGCCCATGGTCTTCTCCGCCGACGAGACGACCGACATCGGCTACGAGTCGGGCACGACCGTCACGCCGGACTACGACGCTCACGGCAGCCGCTTCAGCGGTCGGATCCAGTGGGTGCAGCTCGACGTCGGCACCGACGACCACGACCACTTCATCGATCCTGAGGAGCGCCTCCGCATCGCCATGGCCCGTCAGTGACGCGGTGCGGGCCTGACGAGCAACCGTCTCAGGCGGTCTCGCCGCGGGCCCAGCGCAGGGACCGACGGAGGAGCTCGTAGTAGGCGGGATGCTCCCACGATCCCCGTTCGATGTTGGGGTAGTACTCGACCACGGGGACCATGTCGTAGTGGCCGCGGCAGTGACCGAGGGTGTTGTAGAGCACGGCGCCGTCGCCGAGCTCGCGCAGGTACATCACCAGGTGGTGATCGGGCCCCTCGGTCCAGTCGTGTTCGACGAAGCCGCGAGCGTCACCCGACCACGTGGTCTCGAGCAGTGGGATCAAGGCGTCGCGATCGGCGTGCTCGGAGAGGTACAGCTCGTCGTCGGTCTCGAACGGCTCGATGCCGTTGACGAGCCAGTGGTCGTCGGTCGCCAGCTCGACGAGGTACGGCATGATCGGCGGGTGGGCGACGAACTGTGAGCCGAGCGTGTCGGCCCACAGCGGGAACACCCGCGGTGAGTCGACCCCGTTCGGGGTGCCGACGTCGAGCGCCGAGTTGGTGCCGTGGAGCGCCACCCATCGACCGCCACCCTCGACCCAGGCGCGGATCGTCTGCTGTGCCTCGACACTCGGGCGGACGTTGCAGGTGTAGCTGACCAGGATCGAGCTTGCCGTGATGCCGTCGGTGTCCTCGTAGTCGGGTTGCACGCGAACGCGGAACTCATCGTGTTCGCCGAGCAGCGAGAGCAGCTCGCGCCGTGCGAAGTCGATGTCGTGGTACATGCCTCCCGCGACGAGGGTGACGTCGATGCGACCCATGGCGTCGCTCAGTAGTCGACGCGCTTGAGGAAGCCGCCGTCGACGGTGACGTTGACGCCGTTGACGTGCTTGGCGCGTTCGCTGGCGAGGAACGTCACGACGTCCGCGACGTCTTGTGCCGTGCCGAGTTCCCCTCCCGGATGGCCCTTCTGAGTCGCGGCGTAGAAGTCGGCCATGTGATCCTTGATCATGTTCCAGTCGCCACCCTCGATGAAGATCGGACCCGGCGACACGACGTTGCAGCGGATGCCCTTCGCGCCGAGCACCTGCGCCTGGCCGAGCGTCCAGTTGGTCACCGCGGCCTTGAAGGCGCTGTAGCTGCCCGAGCCCGATCCGAAGTGCTCGGCCACCGCGGTGGTGCCGATGCTGATCACCGAGCCGCCGCCGTCGGAGAGTGCGTCGGTGGCCGCGCCGACACCGAGGACGAGCGACATCAGATCGATGTGGAAGTTGTTGATCCAGGCGTCGGTGCTGCGCGCCGGCTTGCCCGAGGTGTTGTGCACGTAGATGTCGATCCCGCCGAGCTCCTCGGCCGCGGACGCCACCCAGTTCGTGAGCGCCGCACCGTCGGCCGCATCGACGGCGCTGCCGTACACGGTGCCGAGTGACGACATCTCGGCGACGGCCGCATCGACGCCCTCGGCACCACGGGCGCAGATCGCCACGGACGCGCCCTCGGCCAGGAGTGTCTCCGCGATGGCGCGTCCGATGCCCTTGGTCGCTCCGGTGACCAGTGCCTTCTTGCCGCTGAGTCCGAGGTCCATGTTGTCTCCTGTGTCGATGCTCGAGTGTGTGCCCGACCCGTCTCGGCCGAACGAAGACGAAGCTAATTCACCGAGTGGCCGGTTTCGGCAGCCGGACGACCCGGCGCCGGATCGGTCTGCGTCGCCCTGGCCGGACACGGCGCTCTACGGTGCGGCGATGGCCGGTGACGCATACGACACGATCAAGCGGTTCTGGGAGATCCAGGACGACGGTGACTACGCAGCATTGACGCCGCTGTTCGCTGACGACGCCGAGGTCGTCGACCCCGTCTACGGCACCTTCGTCGGCGGCGAGGCCATCGCCGGGTTCTTCACGATGATGAACTCGGAGATGGCCAAGGCCGGTGCCTCGTTCCGCCTGGTCGAGCTGTCGGGCGACGACGAGACCGCATGGGCGCAGTGGGAAGCGACCACGAACACGGGAGTTCGCCAGGGTGTCGGCGTCTACCGGGTCCGCAACGGACAGCTCGTCTACTACAAGGACTACATGAACCCATGAGCGACCGAGTCGCCATCGTCACCGGTGCAGCGTCCGGGATCGGTCGAGCGACCGCCGAGCGCCTCGTGGCCGCCGGCACCTCGGTCGTGCTGGTCGACCGCGCACCGCTCGACTGGGCCGTACCCCTCGGCGATGCCATGACGACGGTGGTCGGAGACGTCACCGATGCATCGACCAGCGACGCGGCGGTCGCGGCGGCGCTCGACACGTTCGGCCGCCTCGACGCCGCCGTGTTCAACGCGGGCGTGTCGATGAGCGGCGACCTGCTGGGCTTGGCGCTCGATCAGTTCGACCGTGCGATCGATGTCAATGTGCGAGCGGTGGTCGTCGGGATCCGCGCCGTCGTCCCGGCCTTGCGCGCAGGTGGTGGTGGCCGCATCGTGGTCACCGCATCGACGTCGGGCATCGCGGGCGACCCGAACATGTGGGCGTACAACACCGCGAAGGGCGCCGTGATCAACCTCGTGCGCGCAGCTGCCGTCGATCTCGGTGCCGACTCGATCACCGTCAATGCGGTCTGCCCGGGCCCGACCGAAACCGGCATGACCAGCGGCATCTCGTCGATGCCCGAGGTCTACGAGAGCCTTCGCCGAAGGATCCCGTTGCAGCGCTGGGCGCGCCCCGACGAGATCGCCGCGGTGATCGCGTTCCTCGCATCTGCTGAGTCGTCGTTCGTCAACGGCGCCATCGTGCCGGTCGACGGCGGCATCACGGCCAGCACCGGCCAATTCCTCCCTCGCGAATCCAGTCCGGAGTCGACAGCATGAGTCTCATCGATCAGTTCGACCTGACGGGCCGTGTTGCGGTCGTCACCGGTTCGGGCCAAGGGATCGGGCGTGCGATCGCCTGGGGCCTCGCTGACGCAGGGTGCGACGTGGTGCTGAACGCCCGGCGGATCGACGATCTCGAAACGACTGCTGACGGGGTGCGTCAGCGTGGGAGAGATGCCCTCGTCGTCGTCGGCGACATCCGTGACCTTTCCGAAGCACTCGCCGAGCGCACGATGGAGCATTTCGGTCGTATCGACATCTGGGTGAACAACGTCGGCGGTTCGGACGAGAAGACGACCCGCACGCTGATCGACACACCCGACGACGTGTTCAGGGCGCAGCTCGAACTCAACCTCACCTCGGCCTTCCAAGGGTGCAAGGCTGCGGCGAAGCGGATGCAACCGGGAAGCTCGATCGTCAACATCAGCTCGGGCGCCGGAATGCGTGGGTCGCCCTACACCGGCCCGTACGCCGCAGCGAAGGCCGCGATGAACAACCTCTCCGAGACGCTCGCACTCGAACTCGCACCGGACATCCGGGTCAACACCGTCGCACCCGGGCCGGTCGCTACCGAGGCGTTCTCCGAGGTGTTGAACACCGACGGCCAGCACGACGCAATCGCCGCGACGATTCCGCTCGGCCGCATCGGGCGGCCGGACGACATCGCCGGAGCCGTCCTCTACCTGGTCTCCGATGCCGCGTCCTGGGTGACGGGCCAACTGATCCTCGTCGCCGGTGGCCGGACCCATCGGACCCACCAGTACCGACCGCGCGACCAGTGACGCAGCGGCGCCGAGACGTGGGCCATACTGACCCGATGGCTGCCGGCACCCACCCTCGCCGACTGGGGCGGCCGCCCGACACCGATTCGACCGAGACACGACAGCGCATCCTCGAGATTGCACGCGCTGCGTTCGCGTTCGGCGGGTACGACGGCTCGACCAACCGCGAGCTCGCCACCAAGGCCGGGATCACGTCCGGGGCGCTGTACCACTACTTCGGATCGAAGCTCGACCTGTACCTCGCCGTGCACGAAGACGTGCAGCGGCGCGTCTACGGGCGGTTCAACGCTGCCGCCGACGCCGCCACCGGATTCCTCGGGAAGTTCGATGCGATCCTCGACGTGGCCCACGAGCTCAACGAGGCCGACCCGACCTTCGCAGCATTCCTCGGCGCCGTGCGCACGGACATGCGCCGACATCCCGAGATCGCGGAGGCACTTGCCACCCACGCCGAGCGCCGGCACGGGTTCTTCGTGCGGCTCGTCGATGCCGGCATCGAGAGTGGCGAGATCGCTCCGGCGAACCGCGACTTCCTGAACGAGTTCGTGGCCATCATCCTCGTCGGGTTGACCGACGGTGTGTCCGACGACTCCGAGCGCCACGACCTCGCGATCACGTCGATCAAGATGGCGCTGCGCGGATCGCTCGTCTCGCCGCCGACGTCCTGACCGGGCGATCCGTGTCCGATTCCCGACGCAGGACCGCGACGTTGTACGTTGCCGCCCAACACGATTGGGGGTTCACATGGGTGTACTTGACGGGCGCGTTGCCTGCATCACGGGTGGGACCCGAGGCATCGGCCTCGGCATCGCCAAGGGATTTCTCGACGAAGGGGCGTCCGTTGTGGTCAACGGGCGCGACCCGAGCAAGGCCGAGCAGACCCTCGCCGAGCTGAACGCTGGCGATCGGGTCCACTTCATCGCCGGAGACGTCAAGCAACGCGAGTCGTGCGAGGCAATCGTCGATGGCACGGTCGAGAGATACGGCCGCATCGACATCCTGGTTGCGAACGCTGGTGGCGCCTCCGGGCATGCGCCGATCGTCGATCTGACCGACGAGGCGATGCAGGACTCGCTGGTGTGGAACTTCTGGCACACCTTCTGGACGATGCGGCGCGCGTTCCACTACATGATCCCGCAGGAATTCGGCCGCGTGATGAGCGTCAGTTCGCTCGAAGGCAAGGTCGGCAAGCCCGGTATCTCGATCTACGTCGCTGCGAAGCACGCCATCAATGGCCTGATCAAGTCGGGTGCGCACGAGGTGGGCACCCTCGGCATCACGGTCAACGCGTTGTGCCCGGGTGCCATCGAGACCGACATCATGATGGCCGAGGGACCCGCTGCGGCCGAGTCGATGGGCATGGACTACGAGGGTCTGTTGAACATGTTCGCCCAGGAATCGGCGATCAAGCGCCTCAACGAGGTCGAGGACGTCGCCGCGGTGGCAACACTGCTCGCCTCGGACGCCGGCGCCGGCATCACGGGCTCACTCATCTCGATCGACGGCGGCACGGCTCCGTACTGAGCCGGGCGGGAACGAAAGGAAGCATCATGGGAAAGCTCGACGGAAAGGTCGCCTGCATCACGGGCGGCACTCGAAGCATCGGTAGGGGAATGGCTGATGCCTTCCTCGCCGAGGGAGCCAAGGTCGTCGTCAACGGTCGCGACGAAGCAAAGGGGCAGCAGTGCCTCGTCGAGATGGGCGCCGGCGACAACGCAGCGTTCTTCGCGGGCGACGCGTCGAAGCAGGACGCGGTCGAGGGGCTGATCGACTTCACGATCGAACGGTACGGCCAACTCGACATCTGCTGCCTGAACTCCGGTGGCGTCAACATGACGGCCCCGGTCGCGCAGATGAGCGACGAGGAGTGGCAGCTCGAGATCGACTGGAACCTGAACCACGTGTTCTGGGGGATGCGCCGTGCGTTGCAGCACATGATCCCGCGTGAGACCGGTCGTGTGATCGTGACGTCGTCGGTCGAAGGCAAGCTCGGCAAGCCCGGGATCCCGGGCTACGCGGCGACGAAGCACGCGGTCAACGGCCTGGTCAAGGCCGCCGCTCACGAGACAGGAACACTCGGTGTCACGGTGAACGCGATCCTGCCGGGGCTCATCGAGACCGACATCGTGCGCGCCACCGGTCCCGATTCGGCGGTCGCAATGGGGCTCGGTTCATACGAGAACCTGATCGAGGCGTTCAGCTCCGAGTCGGCGATCAAGCGACCGAACACCGTCGAGGAGGTCGCTGCAGTTGCGGTGTTGCTCGCGTCGGACGCGGCGAAGAACATCACCGGCTGCATGTTCCCCGTCGACGGCGGCACGATGCCGTACTGAGTTCGCGGCGCACTGTCGCGGGAGGTGATCGAGAGATGCATGATCCCGACTACTCGCACCTCGCCCACGCGAACGATCTCGAACCGTCGGTCGGCCACCGGGTGCTGCGCGAGCGCTGCCCGGTGCACACCGAGACCGCGCACGATCCGCCGTTCCACGTGATCGGCCGCCACGCCGACGTGTTCGACGTGCTGATGCGCCCGCACGAGTGGTGCAACGGGTTCGGCGTCGGTGTCTACGAACAGGACCGCGGCGTGCTCGGCACGGCCGACGACCCCGATCACCGCCGGCAACGCAAGGTGTTGCAGGACGCTTTCCGGCCGAGCGCGATCGCTGCGCTCGACGGCGAGATCGTCCACGAGGGCGAGTCGTTGTGGTCCACGGCGTTCGGTGCCGATGGCGAGGGCGACTTCGTCCGGCTGTTCGCGTTTCCGTTCCCGGCGGTGGTGATCGCGGCGTTGCTCGGCGTTCCACGCGAGCGGCGTGACGACTTCGGGCAATGGTCGGACGACATCGTCAACACCCTCGGCGGCGCCGACCCGTCGTTGGCGGAGGAAGCGAACCGTCAGCTGTTCGTGCTGGTCGACCAACTGGTCGACGATCGACGGACACTTCACGAGCGTGGCGAGGAACTGCCCGACGACGTGCTGTCGGTGATGACGCTCGCCGAGATCGAGGGGACGCTCGATCACCGAGAGGTGCGCCGGCTGAGCCAGCAGCTGTTGGTGGCCGGTCACGAGACCACGGCCAGCCTGATCTCACTGATGCTGTACCGGCTGATCGAGCAGCCCGAGCTGATCGAGGTCCTCCGGGCGCAGCCGGATCTCGTGCCGTCGGCGGTCGAGGAGTTCCTGCGGTTCGACTCGCCGGTCCAGGGCCTGTTCCGATCGAACCCCGCACCCAGCGTCGTCGCCGGGACCGAGCTTCCCGCCGGCTCGCGCCTGCAGGTGCTGTTCGCGTCAGCGAACCGTGACGACGCGGTCTGGGATCGTCCCGACGAGATCCGGCTCGACCGCTTCGGTGCCGGGAGCCGACCTCACCTCGCCTTCGGGTGGGGTGTGCACCACTGCATCGGCAACGCGCTCGCTCGGCGCGAGGGCGAGTTGGCCCTGCGGTGGATCGTCGAACGATTCGAGACCGTCGAGCGCACCGGCCCGGTCGCCGTCAACGAGCCGTTCATCCTCCGTGGCCTGACCACGCTCCCGATCCGCTGGACCGTCCGAGACAACCCCCAGCGATGAGCGAACCGCCCGGATCGCGGCGTGTGGCTCATCGGAGGACCTCGATCTGCTGTTGCGATGAGCGAACCGCCCGAATAGCGGCGTTTGGCTCATCGCTGGAGCGCATGCGCGTGTTGTCGTGAGGACGCGGCGGGCGCGATCGGTGGGGTCGGGGTAGGCCGCGGCGGAGGAGCGCGGAGCGGATCTCGAGCGAGATCGCGGTGTGTGCGGGCAGCACGTCGACCAGCTCGTTCACCGGGAGTTCGCCCGCACCCAGCGTGAGGCGTCCATCGAGGGCTTCGACGACGAGCTCCTCGGGCGGCGATGCCAGCGCATCGCACAGCTGGACGTATGGCAGTCGGGTCGGATCCACCGCAGCCACGTCGGCGACCGTGCCGCCGGTTCGGGCGAGATGCAGGTTGTCGATCAACACGCTCGCATTGGGTCGGTCGACAGCGTCGAGGACTGCGGTCGCCTGCGGAAGATCACGGACCGACATGAAGGCCATGAATTCGAGGCTGCACCCGACGCCGTGAGCTTCGGCGAGATCGCAGAGTTCAGCAAAGCGATCGACGAACCGGTCGTCGTCGACGCCCCGGGACACGACCAGGAGATTGCGGGCGCCGACCGTTGCGGCTGCCTCGATCACGGCGTTGCCGTGGTCGCCGAGCGGGGTCACGAAGATCGGCTCCATGTCGAGCGCAATCAGCCCGCTGTCGTCGAGTCGGAGGCGAACCTCACGTCCGACAGCATGGGTCCATGTCGCATCGTCGTACCAGATGCCGCAGGCAGGCCAACGAGCGGCCGCGCAGGCCGAGACGAACTCGGCCGGTCCGGTCTCCGGGCACACGCCCGCAGCCAGTGACAACAGTCGTTCGCCGGTCGCCATGACGACAACCTACGACTGGGCGGCCGGGTCTGGGAGGGAGGGTCAGGCGGCGGCGCGACGGGTGGCACCGACGAGCACGTGCTGAGCGATGCTCGGGCAGGCGTCGAGCAGACTCGAGAACTCCGCCCGGTTCAAGACGTACACGTTCGAGTCGGTGGTTGCGGTCACGGTTGCGCTGCGGGGCTTGAGCGTGAGCAGTGCCATCTCGCCGAGGACAGCGCCGGCGCCGACGATGATCTCCAGGTCGTCGCGTTCGACCTTGAACTGGCCGTCGATCACGATGAAGCACTCACGGCCGAATCCACCCGTGCGCATGATCTGCTCGCCGGCGGGAACCGAGATGGTCGTCGCAAGGCGATCGAGTGTCTGCAGTTCCTCGGTGCTGGCGGCGATGCCCAGTTCGCTGGTAGCGAGATCGGGATGGATGCGGGTCTTGGTGGCGAACATGTCGTTCCTGGTTCTGCTTTCGGGATGGGGGGAGCGAGCACGTGTCGCTGTTTAGTAGTAAATCACACAACCAGCGCTATGAGGTGCGTATTCCCGCTGGCCGCTCGATCTTCATCGGCCGGTGATCCGAGCCGCAGTGAGTGTTCACCCGCCATCTCGTCCGTCCGCTCGGAATGGGACGCCGGACACCTGGAACACTGACCGGCATGGCTGAGCAGACACTCGAGGATCGGATCGGTGCGCTCGCATGTCCGGTGGATCACACGATGCTCGACCCGATGATCCAGGACGACCCGTGGGACTTCTACGCCGAGCTGCACGAACGGTGCCCCGTGTTCCCCATGCCCGAGATCGGCGCCGTCATGGTGACCCGCTACGAGGACGTCCGGTACGTGCTCACGAACCCGGAGCTCTTCTCCAGCAGCGGGCGTGGAGGGGGGACCAAGAAGGGGCTGCAGGTCGACAACGCTCGCCGCTACCAGGAGATCCTGCGAGAACGCGGCTGGGCCCCGGTCGAGACACTGCAGCGTACGGATCCGCCGATCCATTCCGACTACCGCCGCCTCGTGGCCAAGGCGTTCCTCCCGCGTCGCATCGCCGACATGGCGCCCCACATCGATGACGTCACCAGCGGGCTGATCGACGGGTTGATCGAGCGCGGGGAGTGCGAGTTCAACCTCGACTTCGCCATGCCGCTCCCAGGGATCATCATCGCGGAGGAGCTGGGCCTCGACAGCTCGGAGATCCATCGTTTCAACCGGTGGGCAGGCGCCATGCTCGCGCTCGCGATGCGCCCGCTGACCGCCGACGAGGTGCTCGAGACGGTGGAGATCGAACTTGAAGCTCAGCATCATCTCGCCGCGGTCTTCGAGGCCAGGCGTGCAGAACCGACCGACGACCTCATCTCCACGCTCGTGCATGCCCACGAGGACGAAGAGGGCGTCGAGCCGTTGAGCGTCGCCGAGCTGCAGAACCTGATGCATCAGCTCGTGACCGGCGGATTCGAGACGACCACGAGCGCGCTGAACCACGGGATGTGGTTGCTCACTCGGTACCCCGACGTGCAGGAGCGGGTACGCCGAGACCTGTCGCTCGTGCCACGCTTCATCGAGGAGGTCCTGCGGTTCGAGAGCCCGGTGCAAGGGCTCACCCGTCGCGCCACCAGCGACGTGGAGTTGGGTGGCGTCGTGATACCCGAAGGTTCGATGGTGATGGTGCGCTACGCCGCGGCCAACCGCGACGCATCCATGTTCGAACGCGCCGATGAGTTCGACATCGACCGGCCACGCACCCCACAGCACCTCGCGTTCGGCGTCGGCCCGCACTTCTGCGTGGGCAGTGCGCTGGCCCGTCAGGAACTCGTCAGCGGATTCACCCAGTGGCTCGAGCGCACCTCGTCGATCGAGCTGGCACGAGAACTCGTCGCGCCGGTCCACGAGCCGAGCTTCATCCTGTTCCCGATGAGGGAACTGCCGTTGCGCTTCGAACCTGCCTGAGCGCTCTGCATCGTCGGCCGATCGGCCTGCACCGTACGGTGCGATCATGAGCGAACATCCCGAGAACTACGAAGACGTCACCGTGTTCGGCCTCGACGCCGACGACGAAGCCGAGATGCTCGATGCGCAGAACGAGTGCACGTTCATCTGGTCGAACAAGGAGGGATGGCCGGTCGGGGTGATCATGTCGTACGTGTTCGTCGACGGGAAGTTCTGGCTCACCGCATCCAGCCAGCGTGCCCGCATCAGCGCAGTCCGTCGTGATCCCCGGGTCTGCATCGTCGTCACGTCGACCGGCTCCAAGATGGCCCGCAACAAGACGGTGACGTACAAGGGAACGTGCACCGTGCGCGACGACCAGGAGACCAAGGACTGGTTCTACCCGGCGCTCGCGACGGCGATCCGCGGTGACGACGTCGAGGGCGCGAGGGTCTTCGAGAAGTTCCTCGATTCGCCGCGCCGAGTGATCCTCGAGGTCGAGCCGACCCAGCGCATCGGCTACGACGGCCAGAAGATGGGCAAGGCCACGGCCGAGTGGATGAGGGCGCAGAAGGGGACTGCCTCGTGACCGAGAAGCTCGGCCTGAGCGCCGACGAGGTGCTCACGACGACCCGTGCGGTCCGCAAGCGGCTCGATCTCACCCGCCCGGTGCCTCGTGAGGTGCTCGTCGAGTGCATCGACATCGCGCACCAGTCTCCGACCGGGTCGAACTCGCAGCGGTGGCGTTGGATGATGGTCGAGGACGCCGCGAAGAAGCAGGTGATCGCGGACATCTACCGTACGAACTTCGCGGCTGCCTACGCCGGAGCGCCGGAGCCGACGCCCGGTTCCCAGGCCGACCGAGTCAACCAGTCGGCCCGCTACCTCGCCGAGCACATGCACGAAGTGCCGGTGCTGGTCATCCCGTTGCTCGCCGATCGCATGGGTGAGGGCACGCCGTCGTGGCGCCAGGCATCGCGGTGGGGCGGCATTCTTCCGGCGGTGTGGAGCTTCATGCTCGCGCTGCGCGAGCGTGGCCTCGGCTCGGCGTGGACCTCGTTGAGCCTGCAGAACGAACGCGAGATCTCCGAGCTGCTCGGCATCCCGTACGACGACTACAGCCAGGCCGGCCTGTTCCCGGTGGCCTACACGATCGGCACCGACTTCAAGCCGGCCAAGCGCCCACCCGCCGAGGAGTTCATCCGGTGGAACGAGTGGTCCGAGCGATGAGCGAACCGCCCGAAGAGCGACACTTGGCTCATCGCTGGGTGGGGCGGCGGGCTGGAGGGCTGGCGTCGGGTGGACCCCGGCTCGGGTCAGGTGGCGGAAGGCTGCGAGGTGACGCGGTGGTTGGTGAGGATCGGGCCGCCAACCCAACCACACAGCTGTGGGTCGCACTCGCGCAGCTCGCCGGAGATCCAGTGCCCGTCGGTGCCGAAGATCCCTTCCTTGCCGTCGAGCGTCACGCGGATGTTGCCCTCGCCGTCCTGCTCGTGCAGGGCGCCGGTGAACGGATGCACGATGCCCCTCATGACCGCGTCCCCACGCTGACCGGAGTGTCGACGGTGTCGCTGACGTACTCGCCGAGGAGCTGGTGGAGCCAGCGGATCTTCGACTCCTGGTAGTTCGAGAACGTCGCTCCCGGTTTCCAGGTCGTCTCGAGGCCCTTTTGGACCTTGGCCATGTTGAACACGTCCTGCTCGAAGACCTTGGCGAGCATGCCCAACTCCGGAGCATCGGTCCACGGCTCGTCGACGCCGAGCTTGCGCTCCTTGGCCGGCGGCGGGCGCTCGCCCGTGAACGGCGAGAGGAAGAAGACCTCCATGATCGACGAGCGGTGATCGTCGCCGTTCGGGCGGAACCGGTACGTGATCCGGTTGAAGGCGCCCCACGGATGCATGTTCGGGAAGACCGTGTAGTCGATCGAATCCATCATCTCCGCGTCGCTCATCTCGTCGACGCAGTCACCCGCCTGTGGGCGCCACCGCTCGCGTGACATCTGGGCGAGTACTGCCCGCGCGGTCTGGCCCTCGTCGAGGGTGATCGGTGCCTCCTGATCGACGCGGACGTCGAGCATCCCGCGGAGGATGTCCTGCTCGGGCAGGTCGATGTCTCCCAGCAGCGGGCTGGGAGCACCGCCGGGGGTGATCACCCGCGAGCAGCGGTCCCACACGTCGACCTGGCTGTTGACGTCACAGAGATAGGTGAGGATCTGCGGGTGGGTCGCATTGACGTGGTACGCCTCGCAGAACGCTTCCTGGGCGATCTTCCAGTTCGCGTTGATGATGCGCGACACGTGCGCCTCGACGTACCGGTTGCCGAGGTCCCACACCTCGAACTGGTCGACGATCTCACCGAGGTGCTCCTCCAGCGAGCCGGCGTTCGGGTCGGGGTTGATGAACACGAATCCGGCCCACGTGCCGACCTGGCACTCGGGCAGGACGAAGTCGTCGGGTCGTTGGTCGACGTGGGGGAAGTCCCACGCCGCCGGGACGTCGGCGAGGTTGCCGGCGAGATCCCAAGCGAAGCCGTGGAAGGCGCAGCGGATCTCCGAGCAGCGGCCGTCGTATTCCTTGAGCTGGCGGCCCCGGTGGAGGCACGCATTCGGGAACGACTTGATCGACCCGTCGGCCTGGCGGACGACGAGGTACGACTTCTCGGCGATGTCGTACACGATGTAGTCGCCCGGCTCGGGAATGTGCTCCTCCCGGCACGCGAACTGCCAGACACGTGACCACAGCTGGTCGACCTCGCGTCGATGCCACTCGCGGCTGGTGTACCGATCGATCGGGATGTCGTCGCTGCCGAAGTAACGAGGCGATTCGAGGCGCAACACATCGGGGACCGGGTGGGTGTCGGCGTCGAGCAGGTCCTGGAACGAGAGCCCGGGCGAGCGGGCTCCGGTGTCCATTGCTGGCTGGTCGGTGGCGGTCATGGGCCCATTATTGACCACACGATGAGTTTCACGCGTCACCGGACGGCGAGCAGCTCGTCGAGTGCAACGAGTGCGTCGTCATGGTCGCCGACGCGGATGGTGGTCCAGCCGAGCGCCAGTGGCTCGATCAGGTTCTGCTCGAAGTCGTCGAGGTAGACGATGGCGTCGTGTTCGACACCGAGTCCGGTCTGGGTGATCTCGTAGATGGCGCGTTCAGGTTTGCGACTTCCGACGGCGAACGACTCCACGACGACGTCGAACAGGTCGAAATCGATGTCGCGCTGCATCGTCGGTCGGAACTCGGCGAACGTGTTGGTGAGCAATCCCGTGCGGTAGCCCTCGGAGCGCAGGCGCGCCACGCGATCGATCATGGTGTCGACCACCGTGTAGCCGCCTGGTGCGAGGATGCGGTCCATCTCGTTGCCGTGCAGGGTGACCCCATGGTCGGCGGCCCATGGATCGAGCAACTCCTGAATCTCCGCCACGGCGATCTCACCGCGTTCGGCGCGGTGCCACGGATGCTGCGGCCCGCTGTCTCGGGGCCCGAGGATCACCTCGTGCATCACGGCGGTGTCGACGCCGTGCGATGCGGCGATCGTGCCCAGTTGGTTGGAGATCGACGTGATCAGGACTCCGCCGAAGTCAAACACCACCGCCTCGAATCCGTCGTGGTCCCCGGAGACCCGGGCTCGGGGAACTTCGGGCATCAGTCGAACGAGGCGGTCGCCTTGAGGTCCGCGCCGTACACCGGGGCCGTTGCGTCGATGCGGTGTTTGCGGCTCACGGCGCTGACGAGGCCCCCCTCGCCGAGCGTCGTGCGCATGTCGAAGTAGTTCTGGTGGTCGAAGTGCGCTGCGAGGGCATCCTCCGACTCCCAGAGCTCGTACACCTGGATCAGATCGTCCTGGCACGGGTCGGCGGCGAAGCAGTAGACGATGCAGCCCGGCTCGTCGTCCCTCGTCGCCTGCTGGATCGGCGCGGTGCGTTCGAGCAGTGCTTGACGCTTGGACGGATCGGCGATGGTGATGGCGGCTTCGACAGCGATGAGACTCATGGTTCCTCCAGGGTGGGATCGGTCAGGGTGGGATCGGTCAGGGTGGGATCGGTCAGGGTGGGATCGGTCAGGGTGGGATCGGTCAGGGTGGGATCGGGCCGGTTCGTCCGGGCCGGCGCTCGCTCGCCAGTATGACGACGACGGTCGCCGCCCGAACGAGTCGGGCGCGAAACCCAGAAGAGGTCGCGAGATGTTGGCAGCACTGATCACCGGCAAGGACACCGTGGAGCTGAGGGAGTTTCCCGACCCCACGCCGGCACCGACGGGCGTGGTGGTCGACATCGCGTTCTGCGGGATCTGCGGGACCGACGTCCACGCCTACCAGTCGGGCCGTCCGTACAACCCGGCGATCTGCGGCCACGAGTGGTCGGGCACCGTCTCCGCGATCGGCAACGAGGTGTCGTCGTCCACCGAGGGCGACCGCGTCGTCGTCGCGGTCGCTCCGTCGTGCGGCCGGTGCACGGCGTGTCACCGGGGTCAGACCGATCGCTGCGAGGTGACCTTCCTCTCGGCGCTCGGGCGTGACCCGCTGGCGCCGCCCCACGGAGGATTCGCGCCGCGCATCGCCGTGGCCGCAGCGAGAGTCGTCACGACCGACCCCGCGCTCACCGACGAACAGGCTGCGCAGGTCGAACCGACCACGGTCGCGTTTCACGCGGTGCGAACCAGCGCGTTGCGGCTCGGCGACATCGCGGTGATCCAGGGCGCCGGCCCGATCGGGCTCGGCACGATGCAGTGGGTGCGCGCCGCCGGTGCCGGACAGGTGATCGTGGTCGAGCCGAACGAGCAGCGCCGCGCGCTGGCCCTCGAACTCGGCGCTCACATTGCAGTCGCTCCCGGCGAGGAGGCCGACCAGGCGATCCGCGAACGCACGCACGGGCTCGGGGCCGACATCGTCTACGAGTGCGTCGGGCGCCCGTTCGCCGTCCAGTCCGCCGTCGATCTCGCCCGACGTGGTGGAGCGATGTGCCTGATCGGCCTCGCCGACAGCGACGCGTCGATCTCGCCGGGCGCGTGGTTGATCAAGGAGATCTCCGTGACGTCGTCGCTTGCGTATCTCCACGAGGAGTTCGAGATGGCGATGGGGATGATGGCCGACGGTCGAGTCCGCGTCGATCCGCTCCACACCTCCACCGTCCAACTCGACGAACTCGAGACCGCGCTCGCCGACCTGGCGAGCGGAACCAGCGAGCACACCAAGGTGCTCGTCGACCCGAAGGGAGCCCGATGATGTTCGACTTCTCCGGCAAGACCGTGTTGATCACGGGAGCATCGATGGGGCTGGGGGAGGGGTTTGCGCTCGGCTTTGCCGAGGCGGGCGCCGACCTCGTGCTGACCGCGCGATCGGCCGACCTGCTCGAGGCCGTGGCCGAGCAGTGCCGCGCCAAGGGCTCGACCGTGACGGTGGTTCCCGGCGACGTGTCGATCGAGGCCGACGTCGCCCGGGTCGTCGCCACGGCGATCGAGAACCACGGCCGGATCGACGTGCTCGTCAACAACGCCGGCGTGTCCGACATGCGCGGCGTCGCGCCGGAATCGTTCGACATGGAAACGTGGAACTGGATCATGTCGATCGACCTCAACGGCGCCTTCATGTACCTGCGCGACGTCGGCCGGCACATGCTGGAGTCCGGCGGCGGCTCGATCATCAACATCTGCTCGATCATGGGCCACGGCGCCAACGAGCTGAACATCATCGCCTACACCGCAGCGAAAGGGGCACTGCGCAACCTGACCTTGCAGTTGGGCTGCGAATGGGCCGACCGCGGCGTGCGGGTGAACTCGGTGTCGCCGGGCTTCATCGTCACCGAGATGGTTCGTCCCGCGCTCGAAGGCATGGGGATGGACCGATGGATCGCGAGCCGTACGCCGATGCGTCGCATCGGTGAGCTCGACGAGATCGTTGCCCCGGTGATGTTCCTCGCGTCCGACGGCGCCAGCTACATCACCGGTCATGATCTCAACGTCGACGGCGGGACCAACGCCGCAAACGGCTACTACCAGATCCCGCCGATCCACCAGGAGTGGAACGCCGACACCGCGCCCCGGATCGGTCGCGGCTACGAGGGCGTTGTTCCGCGGCCCGACTGGTACGAGGCGATGAAGGGCGGGATCCCCGGCATCCACTACACGCCGGAGCCATGACGATGGTCACGTGTACTGGCTCGGGCTGGGGCAATTCTTCCTCGAACCCGTGCCGGAACCAACCGATCGGTTAGTTTCTGCACATCGAGTCGAAGGGACGACTCGTCCGGCGCCCCGGGGGGACGACCGGTCACACAGGAAATTGGGGGATTGTCAACATGACGAGATCATCGAAGCGATCGCGGGCGCTGCTCGGGATCGTCGCCAGTCTGGGGCTGATCGTGGCCGCTTGCGGGAGTGACGACGACGGTGCAAGCACCGAGACCGACGCTCCCGAGGCGACCGACGCACCGGACGCGACCGACGCACCGGACGCGACCGACGCACCGGACGCGACCGACGCACCGGACGCGACCGACGGCGACGACATGGACGAAGGTGCCATGGGCGAAGCCACCGGCGAGCCGATCAAGATCGGCGTGCAGAACCTCGAGGGCGACCCCAACGGCTCGTTCCCGGAGTTCTCGCTCGCGATGGAAGCCGCGGCCGAGTACGTCAACACCGAACTCGGAGGCCTGGGCGGTCGACCGATCGAACTGGTGCTGTGCAAGTCGGTCGTCTCGCCCGACGACTCGCAGCGATGCGCGAACGAACTGGCGGCTGACGAGGTCGAGATGGCGATCTCGACGATCAACTTCTTCGGCAACCACTTCTCGATCTTCCAGGGTTCCGACATCCCGGTGCTCGTGGTCACCCCGATCACCATCGCCGACTTCACGTCCGAAGGCGTCTACGCGATCGGCGCCGGCGGGGGCTGTCTCGGTGTGCACACCGGGCTCGTGGAGTTCGCGACCAACCAGATCACCGAGTTCGAGGACATCGCGGTCGAGCGGGTCGGCGTTCCGTGGGCCGATACGCCTCCCGGTGTCGTCTGCTACAACGATCTCGAGGCCAAGCCGCTCGACGTGCTCAACGGAACGACCCCGGGCGACGCCGAGCGGGCAGGTTCGCTGCCGGACATGACCCACATCGGGGTGCCGATCGCACCGGCCACGCCGGATGCGACACCTCAGGCGACCGAGGTCCTCGGCTTCGACCCCAGCGTCATCATCTTCTCGGCGCAGGGATCTGACTGCTGGAACTTCGTCGACGCACTCGGCCGACTGGGATGGACCCCGGACGACATCCCGCTGGTGTTGTCCGGTTCGTGCACCGACTTCACGGCGATGGAGGCTGCCGGCGATCTCGCCGATGGCATCTACATCACCGGATCGGTCGGCAGCGTGCTGTCGCCGCTGGAGGATCTGGAAGGCACCGACCGCGAGAACGCGGAGATCTACCAGACCAAGTCACTCGAGTACGGCCTGAGTGAGGACGACCTGAACAAGGGCTTCGCCACGCAGGGCTTCTCGGCGATCATGAACATCTGGGAGCAGGCTCAGCTCATCGACGGTGACGTCACCGGCGCTGCGCTGGCCGACGCCTTCGCAGCGACCGATGGCTCGGAACCCACCTTCGGTGGCCCGCCCCTGAACTGCGCCGGAGCGCCGGTGCCGTACATCGCGGTCTGCAGCTCGGAGATCGCCATGACCCAGTGGAACGCAGAGACGAAGTCGATCGACCTGATCCTCCCGAGCTTCACGGGACTCGACCTGGTCGCCGGCACGGAACTGCGGCCCACGGCAGGGTGATCGTGCTCGTCCACGAGCACACACTGAACATCACACACTGAACACCGTTCGGGTCGGGGTCGATTCGAGGATCGACCCCGACCCGAACGTTCTGACTGTCACGCGATGTGACCGGGGAGCTCCGCGTTGAACGACATCATTTTCATTCTGCTGATCGGGCTCGGACTCGGTGCGCTCTATGCGATGCTCGGGGCCGGGCTCGTGATCTCCTACAAGGGGTCCGGCGTCATCAACTTCGCGTACGGCGCCATGGCCATGTACGGAATGTTCACGTTCGACACGGCGTGGAACCGGGGTCAGCTCTTCTTGCCGTGGGTCGACTTCCTGCCCACGACTGGCCTCAACATCCCGGTCGAGATCACGTTGTCGGACAGCGGCAGCTGGCCGATGACGGCCTCGCTGGTGCTTGCCCTGCTGATGGCGGTCGGGCTCGGGCTCGGGGCGCACTTCCTCGTGTTCCGTCCACTGCGCCACGCCGCCCCATTGGGCAAGGTGGTGGCCTCGCTCGGCCTCGCGCTGTATCTCCAGGGCGTCGCGCTGATCAACTTCGGCAACTCGTTTCCGCAACCGAAGAGCGTCGTACCCCAAGAGGGCATCGAGAACTTCCTCGGTCTCGGCAAGGTCTTTCCGAGAAACACGATCTACGTCGTCGCGTTCGCAGTCCTGATGGGGTTCGTGCTCTGGGCGGGATACCGCTACCTCCGTTTCGGCCTCGCGACACGAGCGGCCGCTGGGAACGAGAAGGGCGCCGTGCTCCTCGGCTTCTCGCCCCAGACGCTTGCCGCGATCAACTGGGTGATCGCCTCGGTGTTGGCGACGCTGTCGGTGATCATCGTCGGTCCCATCGCCGGGACGATCACGCCGGTCGGCCTGACCGCGTTGATCGTGCCCGCGCTCGCAGCTGCCCTCATCGGTGGTCTGCGTTCGATCCCGATCGCGGTCGCCGGTGGTCTCGCGCTCGGGGCTGTGCAGACGCTGCTCGACGTCAGAAAGGGCGACTGGTTCACGGGAAATCTCGAGTGGATGCAGACCGGCGTACGCAACTTCCTTCCCCTGATCGTGATCATCGTGGTCTTGTATCTGCGGGGCAAGTCGCTGCCGATCCGCGGCGCGGTGGAAGAGAAGCGACTTCCCGTCGCACCCGATCCCAAGCGTGTCTGGGAGCACGCGTTCTTCTGGGTCGTCGCACTGTCGCTGATGGCCTTCGTCTTCGAGGACGCCGGTGGCCGGACCCGCTTCGCCAACTCGATCCAGACCGGCCTGGTGGTCTCGATTGTCATGCTGTCGATCGTGCTGATCACCGGATACACGGGCCAGATCTCGTTGGCGCAGATGTCGTTCGCCGGCATCGCCGCCTTCGTCATGGCACGGATGATGGCGGACGGCATCGGACGAGGTTCCAATCTCGTCCCCGTCGACGGACCGGGCTTCGCCTGGCCGATCGCCGGCGCGATCGGCATCGCCGCAGCGGTGGTTGTCGGCGTGGTCGTCGGGCTGCCTGCCGTACGAATACGCGGGGTGCAGCTCGCGGTGGTCACCATCGCGGCAGCAGTCGCGCTGCAGGGCATGTATTTCGAGAACGAGGTGATCACCCAGCTGCGTGCCGGCGTGCCTGCGTTCGTCAAGGATCCGACGATCTTCGGTATCGACGTCGGCGCACGCAGCGCCCGGGAGCAGAACGAGAATCCTGCGTTCGTGATCTTCGGAGCCATCGTGCTGGCGTTGTGCGCCATCGCTGTCGCGAACATGCGGCGCGCCGGCGTCGGGCGGCGATTCCTCGCCGTTCGGGCGAACGAGCGCGCGGCAGCAGCGGCGGGCATCAACGTCACGCGCACGAAGCTGCTGGCCTTCGCGATCAGCGCCGGCATCGCCGGCATCGGTGGCCTGATGCTCGGGTTCAAGCAGGTCGAGGTGTCATCGGCGAACTTCGCGTACGGAGCGAGCCTGTCGGTCCTGGCGTTCGCCTACCTCGCCGGGATCTCGTCGATCAGTGGCGCGATCGTCGCCGGCATGCTGCTCCAGGCGCTCGTTCCGACCACGTCGAACTACTTCTTCGCCGGGACCAACATCGACAACTACATCGGGCTGCTCAGCGGTGTCGGAATCATCGTCACCGCGATCGTGCATCCCGAAGGCGTGGCGCCGTTCTTCGGAGATGCCGTCAGACATCTCGGCAACTGGACGGTGAGCGCGATTCCCGGTGCCGAGACGCTGCGGTCGAACTACCGGGGCCCGAAGCAGGTGCTCGTCAAGATCGGTCTGGCCGTCCTGCTGGTCGGTACGGCGTTCTGGCTGTACAACGCGAAGTTCGTCGAATCCGTCGAGTGGTGGGTGTTCATCAGCATGGTGTTGCTGTTCCTCGTCGTGCTCGCGTTCGCTCGCGTGGTCGGCCCGATCTCGCCCACGTTCCCCGAGGCGGGCAGCGTCTGGGCGAGCGCAGGCAAGCGATTCGGCCCGACCGCCCTCGTCGGGTACGTTCTGGGCTGGATCGTCTGGCCGCTGCGGGTCGACACGTATTCGATGTTCTGGATGCCGATCCTCGGGGCGTTGCTGGCGTTGATGGTCCGGAACATCTACTTGCAGATCCGGGGCGGGCACGCCGCGGAATCACCACCTGAGGCTCCCAGCATGGCCGACGCACTTCCGACTCCAGCAGGGGGACACTGACATGGCACTACTCGAAGCCAGGGGGCTCACCGTCACCTATGGCGGGCTCAACGCGAACGACGAGATCGATCTCGAATGCGAGTCCGGCAAGCTCGTCGGCCTGATCGGGCCGAACGGCGCCGGAAAGACCACGTTCATCGACGCGATCACCGGCTTCACCCCGGTCACCCACGGCTACGTGAGTTTCGATGGCGTCGACCTCGACGGTCTGCGTCCCGATGCGCGAGCCAAGCTCGGGCTGGTCAGGACGTTCCAGTCGCTCGAGCTGTTCGAGGACCTGACCGTGCGCGACAACTTGCTCGTCGCCGCCGACCAACCGAAGTGGTATTCGTTCCTGTCCGACATCGTGCTGCCGAGCCGCGGCAGGGCGGAGGCCCTCGAGCGGATCGACGTCGCACTGAATGCCATGGAGTTGGGCGACCTCGCCGACAAGCACCCGAGTGACCTCAGCCACGGCCAACGCAAGCTGGTCGGAGTCGCCCGGGCGCTCGCGGCCAACCCGAAGCTCCTCCTGCTCGACGAGCCGGCCGCCGGACTCGACACGAAGGAGAGTCAACTGCTCGGCGCCCATCTGCGAGGGTTCCTCGACCTCGGCGTGAGCCTGTTCCTCATCGACCACGACATGGGCCTCGTGCTCAACGTCTGCGACTACATCTACGTCCTCGACTTCGGCAAGGTGATCGCCCACGGCACGCCGGCTCACGTCCGTGCCGATCCGGCGGTCATCGCTGCCTACCTCGGCGAATCCGCCGGCGAGGCTCAGGCAGAAGCCGGAATGGCCGCGACTCGCTCGGCAGAGGCCATGGCATCGCAGTCCGCGACATCAGAATCAGCATCAGGGGCATCGGAGGCCGGAAATGAGTGACGAGTTCCTGATCGACGTCCAAGGGTTGCACGCCGGCTACGGCGGCATCCCCGTGCTCCGTGACATCACGCTGAACGTCCGGCCCGGCGAGGTCGTCGCCCTGCTCGGCCCGAATGGTGCTGGCAAGACCACGACGTTGCTGACGATCTCGGGACTGCTCGCGCCGCTGGAGGGCTCCGTGACGGTGCTCGGGGAGCCCGTCACCGGGCACAAGGCCTACAACGTCGCGCGGCGAGGTCTTGCCCACGTTCCCGAGGACCGGTCGTTGTTCTTCGACCTGACGGTCGACGAGAACATCCGTCTCGGCCTGAAGGGCAACCGCTCCGAGCGCAAGGAAGCGCACGACCGGGCGATGGAACTACTCCCGGCACTCAAGCCGCTCGGCCGCCGCCAGGCCGGACTCCTGTCAGGCGGCGAGCAGCAGATGCTGGCGATGGCGCGTGCGCTGGTGTCGTCGCCCAAGTGCATCCTCGTCGACGAGATGAGCCTCGGGCTCGCCCCGATCATCGTCGAACGGCTGCTCCCGATCGTCCGCGACATCGCCGACCAGACAGGATGCGGCGTGCTCGTCGTGGAGCAGCACGTCCACATGGCACTCGAGGTCGCCGACCGTGGCTATGTGCTGAACCACGGAGAGATGGTGCTCGAGGGCTCCGCCGCCGAACTCGCCGCGAACCGTCATGTGCTCGAAGCCAGCTACCTCGGTGAGGCCGTGCTGGACGAGGCGTGACCAGCCCGTTCGCTCCTGATCTCCTCGCCGGACGTACGGCGCTCGTCACGGGGGGTGGTACCGGTCTCGGACGAGCGATCGCCGACGGGTTGTCGGCGGCGGGTGCGTCGGTCGTCATTGCAGCGCGGCGGCGTGATCCTCTCGACCTCGCGGCTGCGGAGATCACCGCGCTGACCGGGAACCCGGTCGACGTCGACGTCGTCGACATCCGTGACCGCGAGACCGTGGAGTCGCTCGCCGAGCGCCACCGCATCGACATCCTGGTCAACAACGCTGGTGGGCAGTTCCCGCAGAAGGCGCGCGACTTCAGTCCCAACGGCTGGCGCAGTGTCATCGACCTGAACCTCAACGGCACGTGGACGATGACGCAGGTGTTCGGCAACCAGATGCTCGACGGCAACGGCGGCACCATCGTCCAGATCGTCGCGCTGGTCGGCCGCGGGATGCCCGGTATCGCCCACAGTTCGGCGGCGCGGGCGGGTGTCATCGAGCTGAGCCGGACACTCGCGTTCGAGTGGGGGCCGAAGGTGCGGGTCAACTGCGTCGCGCCGGGGGCGTTCCGCACCGATGGGTGGGAAGCCACCTATGACGAGGGTGTGGGCAGCGACATGTCGGGTGTGCCGATGCCGTATCCGGGCCGGCCCGGCGACGTCGCGAACGCTGCGGTGTTCCTCGCATCTCCGGCCGCCGCGTACATCACCGGCGAGTGCCTGTACGTCGACGGTGGCATGATCCTCCAGGGTCCGATCAGTGCGTTGCCCGCCGGCGGCTACCCCGAACGAGGCTGAGCACTCCGCGTCGTCGGCGACGTTGGGGTGCTCGTAGCCTCGGCCGATGGCAACGATCCTCGCCCACATCACCGTCCGACCCGGCACCGAAGCCGAGTTCGAGGCCCTGGCCCGGACGCTGTACGCGGGGACACACTCGACCGAGACGGCGGTCCGCCACTACGAGTACTGGCGGGGATCGGAGCCGCGGACCTACTACACGTTGCTGTCCTTCGATGATCATCGCGGCTTCATCACTCACCAGACGAGCGATCACCACGAGACGGCGTCGCCGCAACTCGGCCGGATGATCGAGTCGCTTCGTCTCGAATGGGTCGACCCGGTGCCGGGAGCGAGCGCGCTGAATCCGACGCGGATGCAGACCCCACTGCCGGACGCCGACCAGCTCACCGTCGACTACACGGACCGGTTCGCTGCCGTCATCGCCGAGTGGTGGGCCACCATCGACGAGTAACCCTGTCGTTCGGGGTCGGGTCCGCAACGACAGGGTTCCGGAACGGCCGGGTCAGGGATCGGTGGGGGGTTCCCGGCTCCACAGGACGTCGAAATCGACGGCGATGTCCAGCACCTGGTAGGCCCGCCCCATCCCGACGCAGAAGCCGCAGGTGATGGTCAGGTCGAGCAGCTCGCGGTCGCTGAAGTGCTCGCTCATTCGTGCCCACATCGCGTCGTCGATGCCGCGATGGTCGATCGCGAACTGTTCGGCGAACTCGGCAGCGAGGCGCTCTCTCGGCGTGAAGTCCGGGTGGTCGTAGTACTGGTGGACGTGCTGGTAGAGCTCGTCGGTCAATCCCTGCTGCATCGCCGATGCAGCTCTGGTGTTCAGTCAAACATGACACTCGTTGAGCTGGGCGATGCGCATGCGGGCGACCTCGCGTTCGCGCACGGGCAGGCTCGTCTGCACGTAGACGGCCTCTCCCATGGCGCCCATCGCTTTGCCGAGGTGGGGTGCGAGCTCCCAGATGCGCTTCGCTTCGAGGCCGTCTCCGTCGGGAATGTCGATGCGGGCCATCAGGTCTCCTTGCTGGTGGGACTGAGGGTGGTGGGGTCGGGCACGGGGGTCGAGCGGATCAGGTCGTCGACCCAGCGGTGGAACATCTGGTTTCCGGGCTCGTTGCGTCCGAAGACGAACTCGGTGTTCGCTCCCGATGCCAGTGCCGACTGGATGCCGAGGCCGGTCTTGTAGTCCTCCTCGTTCACCACCCATTCCAGGAAGTCGGCGCGCTCGAGGGTGGCGGCGCGTTCCTTCTCGGAAGCGTCCTTGGCGATCACGTGGGTCTGGATGGTGCGAGACCGGTCGTGGGTCGGGCCCGGGATCAGCTGGCTGACCATGGCGCCTCGGCCGCCGTTGCCGGCGACGGACACGTGCGGGAACACCGTGTGCACGAACCCGACGTACTTCGCGGGTGCCCACTCGTCGGGCGGGATGTCGCGGAGTTCGTGGTGTGACCCGGCGGGCGAACGCGACGCGCTGGTGCGGGCCCCACGCATCCCAGGTCATCACGTTGCCCATCACGTCGACGCCGAGCGTGTCGCGATGCAGGATGTCGAGGTGGTAGCCGTCGACGTAGCCGTCGAAGGCGATCTTCCAGTTCGGCCCGACGAGGGATCGTTCGTCGAGCAGTTCCATGTCGGCGAGGCCGAGCGCGTCGAGAGCGGTCGCGTAGCTGCCGAGCCAGGCGTCGAGGTCGAGCGAGGCGTCGGGCCGGAGTACGGCGAAGACCATGCCACTTCGTTCCTCGCACGGGAGTTCCGTGAGGCCATGAGAGTCTCGTGTCGAGGTCGCCGAACTTCTGGCGGCCCGAGATCCCGACGAGGCCACCGGCGTTGTCGTAGCTCCAGGCGTGGTACGGGCAGGTGAACCGACGTGCTTCGCCGCATCCCTCGCCGACCACGAGCGCCCCACGGTGACGGCATGCGTTGACGAAGGCACGGACGCTCACCGTCGGCTTGGCGAACGGTGAGGACCGGAACGCCGGCGATGTCGATGGCGCGGTACGAGCCCGGGTTCGGCAGATGGGCGCTCAGCGCCGCGACCACTGGGCCGTTGCGGAACAGGACGTCGACCTCGCGCTCCCAACGGGCGGGGTCGAGGTAGTCGTCGACGGCAACCGTGAAGGTGTCGTCGAGCGAGTCGGTGGTGTCCTCGTCGAGATGGGTGAGCAACCGGCCGGCCACATCGTGCCAGTCGTTCTCCCACGGCGTGCCGCGGTGGTCACGCTCGGTCGGTTGCGGGAACCGTCCGTACGGCGGCGCGTCGAAGGTGGTCACACCGGCTCCGGCGCCTTGGCAACGGCGACCGGGATCGCGCTCGACACGACCATGCCGGTCACCGGATCGTGACCGGCGTCGACGGACACCAGACGGCTGGTGGGCGTCCCGATGTCTCTGACCTTCTCGTCGGTCAGCGACGTCCCGCCCCACGAGTGCGCCATCGAGATCACGCCGCGCTTGACGTCCTCGGCGGGCTCGACCACGCCGATCAGCCGTCCCGACGGCGACGTGATCTCGACGAGGTCGCCGCCGACCATGTCGAGTTCGGCCACGTCGTCGGGATGCATGTAGGCAGGGTTCGTCGTGCCCTTGCGGGCGAGGGCGGGAAGTTCCGTGCCCGTCGAGTTGAGCACGTGCTTGAGTCGGCGGCTCACCAGGCGGAACGGGTAGGCGCTGACGTCGATGTCGCCGAGCATCGGTGCGGGCTCGGCTCGCAGTGCAGCGAGTTCCGCCATGAAGTCCTCGGGCGCCGGCGTGAACTTCGTCGTGCAGTTCGGGTCCGCCGGTTCGACGACCAGGCGGAGATCGGGGTGCACCTTGCGCCGATTGGCCCGCACCTCGTCGAGCGGCATGCGCGATCCGGCGTAGGCACGCTCGATGATCTCGTCGGTCGAGGGGCGTGTGGTCATGTCGGGCGATCCCCCGGGGAGCGGCAGGGTGCTGCCCAGGCGGGACGCCAACTCCCAGAAGACCTCCCACTCGTTGAGCACGTCGCCGTCACGCTCGACCACCGGATCGGTGTAGTTGGTGTACGGCAGGCGGAACCAGCGGTCCATCAGGTGGGGTACGTCGGCGCGCTCGAGCGCCAGCGTGGGCGCGATGACGTAGTCGGCGATACTCCGCCGTCGGTGTCATGCGGTAGTCGATGACGACGAGCAACTCGAGGTCGGCCAGCGCCTCGAGGGTCAGCTCGTGATTCGGGAACGCCACGGCCGGGTTGCCGCCACTGACGATCAGCGCGCGAATGCGGCCCTCTCCGGGCGTGAGGATCTCCTCGGCGAGTGCTGCTGTCGGCATCTCGCCGCGGTAGCCCCGGAGGTTGCGAAGGCGCGACGGCGGTCCGTTGGTGGGGGAGCGGGGGGCGGTCGTCTGCGCCCGATGCGGCATCTCCGGATACAGCAGCAGGCCGTTCTCGATGAGGTCGCCCTCCCGGTTGACGCGGCCCAGAATGGTGTTCAACACCACGGTGAGGTGTTCGGTCAGGCTCGAATGGGCGGCCATGTTCGGCCCCGTACCGGTTCCGGCGGTGCCTCGTGGGCCGGCGGCGAAGAGCCGGGTGGCCGCGACGATGTCGTCGGCGTCGAGCTGGCAACGTTCGGCGACGTAGTCGAGCGTGAAGCCGTCGACGGCATCGGTGAGCTCGCCCATCTGGCTGACCCAACGATCGCAGAACTCGTGATCGTGCAGGCCTTCGTCGAGCACGATGCGGATCATGCCGGCGAGCAGCGTCGGGTCTTCACCAGGCCGGATCTGGAGGTGGATGTCGGCGAAGCTGGCCAATTCGGTCCGGCGCGGATCGATGACGATGAGCTTCATGCCCTCGGCCTTGCGTCGTCGCATGACGACGAACGGGTTGGTCCCCTGGAGCCCGCCGATCGGAGCGTAGGACGAGACCATCGAGTTGTAGCCGATCGCCATGTGGACGTCGGAGTCGGTGAAGTTGTGATATCCCGCTTCCCATCCGCCGAGGCGGAGCATCGCGAGACCCTTGGCCGGCTGGTCGATCGTGACCGACGTGTAGAACGACACCGAGTCGATGCCCTGGTGGAAGGCACGTGCGACCGGGACCGCCACCGAGTTCTGGTAGCCGCCGGTCCCGGTGTAGGACGCCACGGCGCGCGGGCCGTAGGTGTCGATGATGCGTTCGAGTTCGGCGGCGATCCCGTCCAACGCCTCGGTACTGGCCACCTGCTCGAACGTGCCGTCGGGACGTCGCCGCAGCGGGGCGCGCAGGCGGTTCGGGTCGGCCATCTGGTCGGGGATCTGGCGCCCCTTGATGCACGTGTACCCCTCGAACAGTGGGTCGTCCATGACCCCGCGCACGGCGATGACCCGGTTGTCGACGACGTCGACCTCCATCGGGCAACTGGCGTGGCAGACCCGACAGAAGGTCGTCGTGGTCTGCAGCTCGCCGGTCGGTTCGGGTGTGGTGGATGCCATGTGTGACGCCTCCGGTCGTTTCCGTACGTTCGTAAACTAACTCGTGGGCTAGTTTCCGAACGCAGCAGACGTCGAGCTACAGGGGGTATCGGGTGCAGGTTCTTCGAGACACGGGTGGAGCGCGATGACCCGTCCGTTCCGATTCGGGCTGCAGAGCTTCAACACCACCAGTCCCCAGGACTGGCGCGACCAGGCCCGGCATGCCGAAGCCCTGGGATTCAGCACGTTCAGCGTCGCCGACCACGTGATCGGCCCCGGTCCGGCGCTCGCCGCCACCAACCATCCCGTGCAGGACATCGCAGCGCTTCCAGCGATGGCCGTCGCCATCGAGGCGACCAGCACGATCACCATCGGATCGCGTGTGTTCTGCACCGATTACCGCCAACCCGTGATGTTCGCGAAGGAACTGGCGACGCTCGCGTACTTCGCCGAAGGTCGCCTCGAAATCGGGCTGGGCGCCGGCTGGCTGCAGGGCGAGTACGAGGCGATGGGCGTGCCGTGGGACCCCGCCGGCGTACGCATCGACCGGATGGAGGAGACGATCACGCTGATCCGGGCCCATTTCGCCGACGGTGAGATCGACGTCAACGGCACCCATGTCCATGCCACGGGGTTCGAGGGCGTCCCCAAGGTTCCGACCGGCCTGCCGCCGATCATGATCGGCGGGGGAGCGCCGCGGGTGCTCGGCATCGCCGGGCGCGAGGCCGACATCGTCAGCCTCAACTTCGACAACAGCTCCGGCAAGATCGGACCCGCCGGCGTCGGCAGCAGCACCGCGGAGTTGACCGCCCAGAAGATCGAGTGGATCCGCGCCGGCGCCGGTGATCGCTTCGACGATCTGGAACTCGAGATCGCCGGGTACTTCACGGTCGTCACCGACGACCGCGAGGACACGCTGTCGAAGATGGCGCCGATGTTCGGCCTCGAGCCGGCCGTCTTCGCCGAGCACCCGCATGCGCTCATCGGCTCCGTCGAATCGATCTGCGACCAACTCGTCGAGCGGCGCGAGACCTACGGGATCTCGTACATCACGTTCGCCGGGCGGATGGTCGATGCCGTCGCTCCCATCGTCGAGCGACTCGCCGGCACCTGAGCACCCGATCACCAATCCACGAATCGACCACGAAAAGGACAACATGAAAGTCGGAGTCAACCTGCCCTCACAGTTCCCGTTCGGGAGCACCGTGCAGATGTTGGAGGTCTACGAGCAGGTCGGGTTCGACTCGTACTGGTCGCCCGATCACATCCTCGGTGTCTTCCACCCCGGGCTGTGGAGTGAGATCCCGTTGTCGGATCTGGCCGCCGACCCCGACGCGTTCTACGACCCCTTCTGCTACGGCGCCGTGGTCGGCACGATGACCGACAAGCCCTTCGGCATCTCGGTCACGGACGCGACGCGGCGTGGCGCGGCCGACCTGGCCCGCACGGCCCTGACGCTCAACGACCTGAACCCCGGCGGGTTCATCCTCGGCATCGGATCGGGTGAGGCCGAGAGCCTCGTCCCGTTCGGCTACCCGTTCGAGAAGCCGGTGTCGATCCTCGCCGACGTCCTGCGCGATCTGCGGTCGCTGCTCGACACCGGGCTGATGGCCGACGGCGGCGTCGGCCGCATGGGCCTGCCGCTCGAAGCCGAGGGCCGCGGCAGGCCGCCGGTCTGGGTGGCGGGCCACGGTCCACGCATGCTCAAGCTGACCGGCGAGTACGGCGACGGCTGGATCCCGGCGTGGTGGATGACCCCGGACGAGTACGGCGCGAAGCGCGAGATCATCGCCGGCCACGCCGCTGCAGCGGGACGCCCGATGCCGGAGTGCTCGCTGCTGCCGTTCGTGCTGTTCGCCGAGAGCGCCGACGCCGCTGCCGAGATGTTCGAACGCGAGCCGCTGGGCAAGCTGTTCGGGCTGTTCGCGATGGGCCACATGTGGGAAGCGCACGGCCTGGAGCATCCGCTCGGCAACGACTCCAAGGGGTTCGTCGACGTCATCATCCACGACCTCGATCCCGACGAGTTGCGCGACATCGCCAAGACCATCCCGTTCGAGATGGTGCAGGAGGTGCTCTTCGTCGGCAACACCGAGGAGCTCACCGCGCAGTTCGAGGCGTACGCCCGCAACGGTCTCGAGCACGTCGTGCTCGCCAACATCACCGGCGTGGTCGGCGGCATGGACGAGATCATGGCGCGCGGCATGGAACTGCCGATGCTCAAGCAGATGCTGTCCGACCTGTGACCGACACGCCCCACCCGATCCGATCCTCGAGGAGTCCACGATGACCACCGATCTCGCCACGTTCAACCCGTTCGACCCAGCGGCGATCCAGTGCCCGTTCCCGCACTACGCGCAGATGCGCGAGGAAGCGCCGGTGACGCTCGTCGAGTCGGTCGGCATGTATCTCGTGACCAATCACGAGCTGGTGATGCAGGTGCTGCGCGACCCGGCGACGTACTCGTCGCTGTTCGGCGGGGCCAGCATGCCGCTGCCGTCCGACGCCCGGGCGAAGATGGCCGAGGTGATGGCCGACGGCTATCCCCGCGTTCCGACGATGCTCACCGCCGACATGCCCGAGCACACCCGGTACCGGCGGCTGGTGTCGAAGGCCTTCACCCCGAAGGTGGTCGCCGAGCTCGAACCGGTGATCCGCTCGATCACCACCCGGCTGATCGACTCCTGGATCGACAGCGGACGCATCGAGTTCGTCGAGCAGTTCGGCGTGCCGCTGCCGGTCGAGGTGATCGCTCACGCCCTCAACGTGCCCGATTCGCGCCTGGCCGACTTCAAGCGTTGGTCCGACGACTCGATCGCCGGCATCGGGACCGACATCTCGCTGGAACAGCGGCTCGAGGCCGAGCGTGGCGTCAACGAGTTCCAGCACTACTTCGCCGCCGAACTCGAACGGCGCAGGACCGAACCGCAGGACGACCTGCTGACCGCGCTGCTCAACGCTCGTGTCGACGACGACGACCCCGAGGTGACCGACAAGCGCCCGCTCGACGTTCCCGAGATGCTGAGCATCATCCAGCAGCTCCTGGTCGCCGGGAACGAGACGACGACGAAGCTGCTGACCGAGACGATGCGACTGCTCGCCGAGAACCCCGACGAGTGGACACGGCTCAAGCAGGACCCGACCCAGGGCTCCGCAGATCGTCGAGGAGGCGCTGCGGCTGTCGACGCCGACGCAGGGCATGTTCCGCATCTCGACCACGGATCACGAACTCGGCGGCGTGCACATCCCGAAGGGAGCGCGGATCGTCATCGTGTTCGCGTCGGCGAACCGCGACGAGTCGCTGTATCCCGATCCCGACGGATTCGACCCCGATCGCGACAACCTGCGCGATCACCTCGCGTTCGGCAAGGGCATCCACTTCTGCCTCGGAGCGGCGCTGTCGCGACTCGAGGGCAAGGTGGCGCTCGAAGAGCTCGCGGGCCGGCTCGAGAGCTTCTCGCTGCCCGAGACCAACGAGTACCAGTACTTCCCGAGCTTCCTGCTCCGAGGACTCACCCGACTCGACGTCGACGTCGTCCCGGCGGGTGCAGCCTGATGGCCGGGGCACTGGCGGGCAAGATCGCAGTCGTCACCGGGTCGAGCCGGGGCATCGGTCGCGGCACGGCGATCGCGCTCGGCGAACAGGGTGCGACCGTGTACGTGACCGGTCGCAGCACCGGCGACGGCGAACTCACGATCGACCGGACGGCGGCGCTCGTCGACGAAGCGGGCGGTCACGGCATCGCCGTGCAGACCGATCACGGCGACGACGACCAGATCGCCGCGCTGTTCGAACGTGTGCGGGCCGAGCAGGGCAAGCTCGACATCCTGGTCAACAACGTCTACAAGATCCCCGACCCGCCGGCATGGGGCGGTGGGTTCTGGGACCATCCGATCTCGATCTGGGACGACCAGGTCGGTATCGGCCTGCGGGCGCACTACGTGGCGTCGTGGTACGCGGCGCCGCTGCTGTTCGCGGCCGGCCCCGGCGGCTTCATCTGCAACATCTCGTCGCCGGGCGGTCAGAGCTACCACTTCAGCTCGTCGTACGGTGCCGGCAAGGCGGGCCTCGATCGGCTCGGCGCCGACATGGCGATCGAGCTCGAACCGAAGGGGATCGCCGTCGTCACGGTGTATCCGGGCACGGTGTCGACCGAGTTCATCGTCGAGTGGTCGGGGCAGCGTGACACCGACATGGACGGCGCGCAGACCCCGCTCGTGGTCGGCCGCAGCGTTGCCGCGCTCGCGACGGCACCGGACCTGATGGAGCGTTCGGGATCGATCCAGTGGGTCGAGGACCTCGGCGAGGAGTTCGGCCTCGTCGACGAACACGGCCGCTCCCCGGCCAAGTACGCCCGCCGCCAGTAGCGCTGGTTCCCCGAGCCCGGGTCTCCGGGAACCACGGTGGTTCCTCGAGACCCGGGCTCGGGGAACTTCGATCAGTCGGCGAGGACGGCGCGGATGGTCTCGACGACCTGGTCGGCGCTGGCGCCGGGGGTGATCACTGCGGCGATGCCGGCGGCCATCAGCGGTTCGACGTCCTGGTTGGGCACGATGCCGCCGACGACGACGGGGATCTCGCTGCCGAGCTTGCGCACCTCGTCGACCACCAGCGGTGCGAGGGTCATGTGGGCGCCCGAGAGCATCGACAACCCGATCGCGTCGACGTCTTCGTCGACGGCAGCAGCGGCGACGGTCTGCGGCGTCTGGAACAGCCCGGTGTAGATCACCTCGTACCCTGCGTCGCGCAGGATGCGGGCCACCACCTTGATGCCACGGTCGTGGCCGTCGAGGCCGACCTTGGCGACGAGAATGCGTTCACTCATGTTGGCCTCGATGCTCAGATCACGGGGACTTCGGTGTGGCGGCCGAACACGTCGGCCATGGCTGCCATCATCTCGCCGAGCGTGGCGTAGACCTGGGATGCTTCGATCAGCGTCGGCATCAGGTTGACCTCGGGGTCCGCTGCCTCGGCACGCAACTTCGCGAGCACGGCGTCGACGGCGGTCTGGTCGCGGTCGTGGCGGATGGCGTCGAGGCGCTTGCGCTGGCGGGTCTCGTCCTCGTTGGAGATGCGCAGGATGTCGAGGTCGTCGTCGTCGTTGCCCTCCTTGAAGCCCGACACGCCCACGATCACTCGTTCGCCGGCGTTGAACGCCCGCTCGAGCTCGTAGGCGGAATCGGCGATGCGGCCCTGGAACCAGTTCTCGTCGATGCCCTTGATCACGCCGTCGAGCAACGAGCCGTCACCGAATTCGTCGAGCTTGGCGAAGATCTCCTCGGCCTGGCGCTCCATCTCGTCGGTGAGTTCCTCGACGAAGTACGAACCGCCGAGCGGATCGGCGACATGGGTGACGTTCGTCTCGTGGGCGATCACCTGCTGGGTGCGCAACGCGATGCGAGCGGCCTTCTCGGTGGGCAGGGCGAGCGCCTCGTCCATCGAGTTCGTGTGCAGCGACTGGGTGCCGCCGAGCACCCCGGCGAGCGCCTCGATCGCGGTGCGCACGATGTTGATCTCGGGCTGCTGGGCGGTGAGCGACACGCCGGCGGTCTGGGTGTGGAAGCGCAGCTGCATCGAGCGCTCGAGTTGCGCGCCGTAGCGCTCCTTCATCCAACGCGCCCAGATGCGGCGAGCGGCACGCAGCTTCGCGATCTCCTCGAAGAAGTCGATGTGGGCGTTGAAGAAGAAACTCAGCCGTGGGGCGAACGAGTCGATCGGTAGGCCGGCCTGGAGTGCGAGTTCGACGTAGGCGAACCCGTTGGCGAGCGTGAACGCCAGTTCCTCGGCTGCTGTCGATCCGGCCTCGCGGATGTGGTACCCCGAGATCGAGATCGAGTGCCAGCGCGGCATCTCGGCAGCGGTGAACGAGATCGTGTCGCGCACCAGGCGCATCGACTGGCGCGGCGGGAACACGAACTCCTTCTGCGCCTGGTACTCCTTCAAGATGTCGTTCTGCAGCGTGCCGCCGAGGCGGCTGCGGTGCACGCCGGCCTTCTCGGCCTGGGCGACGAACATCGCGAAGATCGGCGCCGCCGGGCTGTTGATCGTCATCGACGTGGTGATCTCGCCGAGGTCGATGCCGGCGTACAGGTCCTCCATGTCGGCGAGCGAGTCGATCGCCACGCCGCATCGTCCGACCTCGCCGAGCGACATCGGGTCGTCGGAGTCGAGCCCGAGCAGCGTCGGCATGTCGAAGGCCGTCGAGAGGCCGTCGCCGCCGGACTTGATGATCTCCTTGAAGCGCCAGTTGGTGTCCTCGGCCGTGCCGAACCCGGCGAACATGCGCATGGTCCACAGGCGCGATCGGTACATCGACGCGTACGGACCGCGCGTGTAGGGGTAGACGCCGGGGAACTCGCCGTCGTCGGGGCCGTACACCGGTTCGAGCGGGACGCCGGACATCGTGGTGAATCGGCCTCCGCGCAGTGTGGAGGCATCGAACGCGTCTCGCCAGATCTTGCGGTTGTCGGTCACGGGACGATGGTACAGATCGGCCGGCTACCGCAACGAGTGATGCCGTCCGACCGAGCCGTCGATGAAAGCGGCGCCGACCGACCGGGTGTCATACGCCTGTGTGCGTGGACCGACCAGCGCCTGCGATCTCGGAATTGCTCGCCATCCCGGAGTTCGGTGCCTTCGTGCTGTCGGCCCCTGGCTCGCCACGGCACCTCGCGGCATCGGTCGTCGAGTGCTGGTGCTCCCCGGGTTCACCGCCGGTGACGTCTCGACGGCACCGCTGCGCTTCGCGCTCCGTGCGCTCGGTCATCGACCTGCGCCATGGGGCCTCGGCCTCAACGTCGGCCCCGACGACGAGACCGTGCGCCAGTTGCTCCGGCGCCTCGACCAACTGGTCAAGCAGAACGGCGGGCCGATCGACGTGGTCGGCTGGAGCCTCGGCGGGATCATGGCCCGGCTGCTCGCACTGCACCATCCCGACCGGGTCCGCCAGGCGATCTCGCTCGGGAGCCCGATCCGCGTCGAGGACCCCGAGGCGAACCTGAGCGAGAGCGTCCGGCGCCTCTCGCAGCTCGCCGGGCTCCAGCGCGGTCGTCGCGGCCACGACCTCACCGTCATCCCGGTGCCGTCGACGGTCATCTACTCCCGGCAGGACGGCGTGGTCGCACCTGCATCGTGCCTGCAGCCCGTCGGGCCGATCTCGGAGAACATCGAGGTGCGCGGCGCCCACATCGGGCTCGGACACAACGCTCGCTGCGGTCTGGGCCGTCGCCGACCGCCTCGCGCAGCGCGACGGCGAATGGGCTCCGTTCGTGCCGCCGTCGGCGATGGCCTGGTGCTACCCCGACCCCGACCGTGACGCAGCGACCACGGTCGGCGCAGCGGGAGCCTGACCATGCCGACATCTCAGATCGAACGGGGCCACTCACGGTTGCTCGCGATCGAGACGCCGACCGCCCTCGGCCACACCTCGACCCTGACGATCGTCGACGCCGTCAACGCTCCACACCGTCTGAACGCCGCGCTGCTCCGCCAGGAGGTCAGCGCACGGCTCGACGATCACCCGATGCTGCGCCAGTCGCTCGCCGAGGTGCCGCTGAACCTCGACCGTCCGTGGTGGCGCGATCACCCGGGCTTCGATCTCAACTATCACCTCCGCCACATCGCCGTGCCGGACCCCGACGACCCGAACTCGCTCGCCGAGCTGGTCGCTCGAATCCACAGCCGCCCGCTCGACCGAGGACGGCCGCTCTGGGAGCTCTACCTGATCTCGGGGCTCGCCGACGGACGTGCGGCCCTGCTGTTCAAGATGCACCTCGCTGCGTTGGCCGCATCGACGGGCAACTCGTTGTGCGCCGGGCTGATCGGTGAGTCGCCCGAGCTGATCGGTGACCCCGCCGACGAGACTCGCGAACTGGATCCCCGCACCCGGCCCGTCGCTGCACGACATCGGAACCCGAGCCTGGCTCAACGCGCTGGTCGATCCGATGCGAACGCTGACCACGGTGCCGCGGACGTTGAACTCGGTCCCCGGGTTCCGCAGCGTCATGAATCCGGCGCTCGCGCTGATGAACCAGCGCTCGCAGCGTTCGATCGTGATCGCCGAGCAGTCCGGCATCACGCCGCGGACCTCGTTCAACACCAGGATCGGACCACACCGTCGGTGGGCCAGTGCAGAACTCGACCTGCAACGAATCGCCAAGGTCCGGTCGCGCTTCTCGGTGAGCACGGTCGACGTGCTCACCGCAGTCTGCGGTGGAGCGCTGCGCTGGTGGCTGCTCCAACACGACGAACTGCCACGCGAGACGCTCAAGGCGTTGGTGCCGCTGTCGGTCACCGACCCCGAAGCGATCGAAGGGATTGCCGGAGCGGTCGTCAGCCTCGCGACCAACCTGCACCGGATTCCGGAACGCCTGGCGATCGTCCACGAGCAGATCGGCGAGGCGGTCACACGTCATGGAGCGATGACGGCAGCGGAGATCCGGGGCATCGGCGGTGGCACCCCGCTGCTCGGCATCGTGGCGTCACGGTTGCTCGAACGCAGCCCGCTGGCCGACCGGCTGATGCCGCCGTTCAACACCACGATCACGTCGGTGCCGGGTTCGAAGGAACCGCAGTACGCGCTCGGCGCCGAGGTCACCGGCGATCTATCCGGTCCTCGGGGTCGTCGACGGGATGGGGTTGCACATCGGCGCCATCTCGGTCGGCGACCGGCTCTGCCTGAGTCTCGTGTCCGACCGCGAGCAGATCCCGGACCTCGCCGATCTCGCGTCGCGCATCGTCGAGGAGTTCGAGCTCCTCGAGAAAGCCAAGCCGTGACGTGACGATTGGTGTCAGACACCAATCGTCACATCAGACGTAGTAGCGGAAGATCACCTCGGCGACGCACGACGGCTTGGCGGCGCCCTCCACCTCGAACACGAACTCCTGGGTCACCTGCGCGCCGCCGGCGATGTCCTCGACGGAGACGAGCGTGACGCCGAGGCGCAGCTTCGAGCCGACGGGAACCGGCGACGGGAAACGGATCTTGCCGGCGCCGTAGTTGACGCCCATCGCGACACCGGAGACGCCGAAGATCTGCGGCGACAGCATCGGGCCGAGCGAGAGCGTGAGGTAGCCGTGAGCGATCGGGCCGCCGAACGGGCCGGCCTTGGCGCGTTCGGGGTCGACGTGGATCCACTGGTGATCGCCGGTTGCGTCGGCGAACGTGTTCACCTGTTCCTGGGTGATTTCGACGTAGGGGGAGTAGCCGAGGTGCTCGCCGACGAGCGTCTTGAGTTCATCGATGCCGTTGATCATGCGGGTCATGGACCTGAGCTTGGCAAACTGGACCGATGTCCGACGAAACCGACGACCAGTCCTCGACGCCGCCAGCACCGCTGCCTGACGGCGAGGCGGCCTTCCGGTCCGGCTTCGTCACCTTCGTGGGGCGACCGAATGTCGGCAAGTCCTCGCTCGTCAATGCGATCTGCGGACGCAAGATCAGCATCGTGTCCGACAAGCCGCAGACCACCCGGCATCGGATCATGGGCGTGCTGACCCGTCCCGGGTCGCAGCTCGTGTTCGTCGACACCCCCGGGCTCCACAAGCCGGTCACTGCGCTCGGCGAGCGGGTGAATGCGACCGCACTCGACAGCGTCGGCGACGTCGACGTCACCTGCCTGGTGCTCGACGCGACGCATGCCTTCGGCAAGGGTGACCGCTGGGTCGCCGACCGACTCGACATCGCCAACTCGATCGTGATCGTCAACAAGGTCGACGTGGCCAGCCGCAAGCAGGTACTGGCGATGCTCGGTGCGGCGAGTGAACTCGATGCATCGGCATACTTCCCGGTGTCGGCCGTCACCGGGGAGGGTCTCGGAGCGCTCGTGGCCGAACTGACCGACCGGATGCCGCCCGGGCCGCGGTACTTCCCGGACGACGAGGTGTCCGATCTCCCCGAGGAACGCTGGGTTGCCGAACTCGTTCGTGAGCAGCTCCTGGCGGTCACGCGCGACGAACTCCCGTATTCGATCGCCACCCAAGTGGTCGAGTGGGAGTGGCCGCGAATACGCGTTGACATCGTCGTCGAACGAGACAGCCAGAAGGGAATGGTCATCGGCAAGGGCGGCCAGATCCTCAAACAGGTCGGCGAGCGTGCACGGGCCCAACTGCCGGAGGGCGTGTACCTGGAGCTGCGGGTCAAGGTCGACAAGGACTGGCAGCGACGCCCGGAGCGCGTGCAACGCCTCGGCTACTGACGCGCTATTCCGGGGTCGACGTCGCGGTGGGTTCGACGGTGTCGGACGTCGGAGCGACGGACGCCGGAGGCGTGGCGAGCAGGATGACGTAGTCGTCGTACGCGAGCGGTTCGCCGACGTCGGACAGCAGGCTGTTGCCCTTCTTCACCGAGATCGGTTCGCCGTCGATGGTGAAGTTGACGAACCCCACCCGGCGCAAACTGCTGACCATCGTCATCACGATCTGCCCGATCGCTTCGGTCTGCTGTGTGCTGGGAATCCGGGCAAAGGTGTCGGGATCGAGGTCGACGGTGAGTACCGCACGGTTCTCGCTCGAACTCACGATCAGCCCCTCGGCGATCAGCGAGTCGAGCGGCAGGTCCGGCGGCGGCCCCGACTCGAGGACGTCGGCAACCTGCTCGGCGGCGAGCGGCGGGGGCAGTTCGTAGAAGACCGGTTGGAGGCGGCGTCGTGGCGTCAGGAAGTAGAGCTCGGCGGGTTCGAGGCGCACGATGGTGGTCGTGGTCGCGATGGTGTCCGGCGTGACGGGAAGCGTGGTGGTCGTGGTGGTGGTCGTCGACGTGGTGGTCGAGGTGGCGTCGAGTTCGAACGGGTCCTCTTCGGGTGGGATCACGGCGAAACTGTCGTCTCCGGTCGGCACACCGCATGCGCTGGTGAACCCGATGACGACCGCCATCGCCGTGAGCGTCCTCCAACGTGTCGTGATCATCGCTCGGCCGATGTGACGGCAACTCGTACGGGCAGTTCGACGACGAAACGTGCGCCGCCGCCGACGCGGTCCTGCACCCACGCCGTGCCCCCCATCGCCGCAGCGTGTTCGGCGACCAGTGCCAGGCCGAGGCCGGTACCGATCCGATGACGTGCGGCGGACCCGCGTGCGAACCGCTCGAAGATGCGTTCCCGTTCGCCTTGCGCAACACCGGGACCGCCGTCTTCGACCGCAAGTCGGAACCGGCCGGGCGAGGCAGCGGTCAACTCGATTCGCAGGGCCCCACCTCCATGGTTGCGTGCGTTCTCCAACAAGTTCCCGAGGATACGTTCGAACCGCACCTTGTCGAGCGCGACCTCGCTCGGCGTGCCCTTGACCGCAACGATCGGGACGTCGGGTTCACCGAAACGCGCGGCCACCCGCCGGGTCAGGTCGACCAGCGACACGCCTTCGATGTTGAGATCGGTCGCGCCGGCATCGAGGCGCGCGAGTTCCAACAGGTCGATCACCATGCTGTCGAAACGGCGCACCTGATCGACGACCACGTCGAGTGCCTGCTGCGTGCGCTCCGGGATGTCCTCCCGTCTGCCGTCGAGGACCTCGACCGCTGCGGTGAGAGCGGTGATCGGCGAACGCAGCTCGTGGCTGACGTCCGACGCGAACCGTGCCTCGCGCTCGATGCGGGCCTGGACCGCGTCGGCCATGTCGTTGAAGGACCCTGCGAGCCGGTCGAGGTCGGGATCGGATTCGGTGGCGAGACGTGTGTCGAGCCCGCCCGATGCGATGTCCGCAGCGGCGTCGGCGACCTGGCTCAGGGGCCGGAGCAGGCGACGGCTGGTGGCGAGTCCGAACAGGGTGGCCAAGACCATCGTGCCGACTGCGCCCAACAGCAGTGCGGTCAGGATGGCTGTCAGCGTCGATTGCGTCTCCGCCAGCGGGAACGCCTCGAAGTAGCCCGAGTCGTACTCCGCGATGTACACGCCGACGGTGACGTAGTCGGAGCCGTCGATGGTCGCGTTCTGGAGCGCGCTGGTGCCGGCGAGGACGCTGTCGACGAGCCGCTCGCGGGAAGTCGGTGATCGGGTGCAGCACGCTGGTACTCGCCCGGGGCGCTGTCGGGTCGGCAGAACTGAGCACGGCGAAGCCGTCGTTGACGGTGCGGAGCTCGTCGTCGAAGAACACACCGATCCCGGCCGGGTCCAGGGTCAGCTGCTCGCGGACGAGGTCGGCGTTGGCGAGGGCCTGCTGTTGGGCAGCGTTGCGGTCCTCGTCGAGCAGGTTGTTGCGGGTCAGTCCGTAGGTGACGCCGATCAGGACCACGCCGGCGAGCAACGCGATGAACGCGAAGAACAGCGTGACCCGGGTTCGCAAACGGAGGGTTCGACGCCGGGCCACCGGCTCAGTGTTGCAGGTGGAGGGCATCGGCGACCTTCCGACGCTCCGTGACGTGCTTCGGCGACGAGTTCACCCGCTGCCGGTGGAATGCCAGGGGGAGGAAGGCATCCCACCGGGGCAGCGTGAACGTCCATGATCATGGTTGTCTTGTGTGACGGACTGTTGCGGGAAGTGTGCGATTTCGGTAACAAAGCGCACGTTTCGTTCCCGTCACGCGCAACACTGGCCAGCGCTCATGGAATCGCTGCTGTTCATCGAAGACGACGACGGAATCCGATTGGCGCTGTCGATGGCGCTCGAGGACGAGGGCTACGAGGTTCGCCAGGCGCCCAGTGGTGAAGCCGGCCTTCTCGAGTTCCGCCGTACCCCGCCCGATCTGGTGCTGCTGGATCTGCGACTTCCGGACATGTCGGGCTTCGACGTGTGCCGTGCGTTGCGTGCCGAGAGCATCGTGCCGATCATCATGATCACCGCGCAGACCGACACCCACGACATGGTCGCGGGTCTCGAAGCGGGCGCCGACGACTACGTGACCAAGCCGGTCGTACCGAAGGAACTGGCGGCTCGCATCCGTGCGCTGCTGCGGCGCGTGCACTTGCAGGGCCGGGCGACCACGCCGACGGCGACCCGGTTCGGCGACGTCGAGATCCGGCGCGAGCAGGGAATCGTGCTCAAGAGCGGCGCGGAACTCAACCTGACCAAGACCGAGTTCCGGCTCATGTGCGAGTTCGCCGACCATGCCGGGGCCGTGCTCTCTCGCGATCAGCTCCTCGAGCGCGTGTGGGGCTACGAGTACCTCGGTGATTCACGTCTCGTCGACGCCCACGTGCGGCGCCTGCGGCTCAAGGTCGAGGATCACCCCGATGACCCGAAGCTGATCGTCACCGCCCGCGGTATCGGCTACCGCCTCATGTCCAGCTGACCGGTGCGGCCCGGTGCCGTTCACCCGGTGTTGCGATGAGCGAAACGCCGGTATCCGGTCGGTTCGCTCATCGCTGGCGTTGCGTCACGGGTTGCGATGAGCGAACTGTCGCCATCCGGTCGGTTCGCTCATCGCACGATCGTCACTTGGCGTAGAGCTCGTCGATCTCGTCGGCGAACGTGGCGAGGATGCCGCGGCGCTTGAGCTTGGAGGTCGGGGTGAGCAGCTCGGAGTCGGGGAGCCACTCCTCGCCGAGCACCTTGACCTTCTTGACCGCCTCGGCGTTGTTGAACCCCTTCATCACCTCGACGAGGCCCTCGTTGATCTCGGCGATCACGTCGGGATTCTCCGCGAGCGCAGCCATGGTCGCGTCATCGCCCGACAGGCCGTGTGCTGCCGCCCAGGCTGCTGCCGCGTCGGGGTCGAGCACGACGAGTGCCGACATGAACGGCTTCTGCTCGCCGATCGCGCAGGCCTGGCCGACCAGCGGGATCATCTTCAGCTCGGCCTCGAGGTTGGCCGGGCTGACGTTCTTGCCGCCGGCGGTGATGATCAGTTCCTTCTTGCGGTCGACGATCTTCAGGTAGCCGTCCTCGTCGAGGACGCCGATGTCACCGGTGTGCAACCAGCCGTCCCCGTCGATCGTCTCGGCCGTCTGCTCGGGCTTGCCCATGTAGCCGACGCAGACGTTGCCGCCCCGGGCGAGGACCTCGCCGTCGTCGGCGATACGGATCTCGACGCCCGTGGCCGCCCGGCCGACACAGCCCGGCTTGGGGTCGTTGGCCCACGTGAGCACGGCGCAGTTCTCCGACATGCCGTAGCCCTCGGTCAGCGGTACGCCGATGGCGCGGAACCAGGCGAGGATCTCTGCTGGCAGTGGAGCGGCGCCGGTGATGCAGATCTCGGTCTCGTCGAGGCCGATCAACCCGCGCACGGTCTGGAAGGCGACCTGGTCGAGGAAGTTCCAGGTCTCGATCTCCTCCTGGGTGGCGGTGCCACGCGTCATCTTCTCGACGATCGGCACTGCCGCCTCGACGGCATCGTTGAACGCCTTCGACTTCTCTGGGTCACCTGCCAGCGCGGCATTGACGCCGGCGTAGAGCTTCTCCCAGACGCGAGGCACGCCGATGAACACGTTCGGCCGCACCTCGGCGGTGTAGGCGGTGAGCTGAGAGGTCTCCGGGCAGCAGGTGACCTGCGCAGCGAAGTCGAGCATGTAGTAGTGCCCGAGGAGTCGCTCGAAGATGTGCGCCATCGGGAGATACGACAGGTGCTTCTTGCCGGCGAAGTCCTCGATGTCGGTCTGATCGCGCATCGACTGACCCACCGACTCGAGCGTCCACGCGATGTTCGCATGCGACAGCATCACGCCCTTGGGCGGACCGGTGGTGCCGGAGGTGTAGATGATGGTGGCGATGTCGTCCAGCGTCGCGATGTCGGCCAGCTCGCGCAGATCGGCCGCGTCTGCTCCGGCCAGCTGGCTGTACGGGACGACGGCGTCACCGGCGGTTTCCGACGGCTCGATCAACACGATCGATTCGAGCGTGGGCAGCGACTCGCGGACCTTCAGGAACCGCTCGAGGAACGCATCGTCCTCGACGACGGCGACCTTGGCCTTGCAGTCGTTGACCAGGTAGTCGACCTGTTCGGGTGCCGAGGAGTTGTAGATCGACACGGGCGTGGCGCCGAGAAAGAGCACGGCGAGGTCAAGTGCATGGAACTCGGGCCGGTTGCGCATCATCAGCACCACGGTGTCGCCCTTGCCGACGCCGAGACCGGCGAGCCCCGTGGCCAGGCGGGCGGTTGCGTCGGCGAGGTCGGTCATCGTCCAGCCGTGCCAGGCGCCGTCGGCGTCCTTCCAGCGAACGACCTCGACGGCGGCGTTCTTGTCGAGATTCGCGAGGAAACGCTTGCCGAGGTTCTGTCCGACGATGCGATCATGCAGTTCTTGGCTCGTGGTCATCTCCACATTCTCGCGCATCCGCACGCGAAGTGGCACATGGCACCCGATCCGTTCGGACTCGCCGGTTCGTCAGGGCGCGTCGAGGAAGCCGACCACGGCGTCGGTGAACACGTCGTTCTTGTCGCCGGCGATCATGTGTGCTGCGCCGGCGACATCGACGTAGCCCGCATGGGGCACCATCTCGCGGAACTCGGCCACTTCGGCTTCGGTGACGAGGTCGGAGAGCTTCCCTCGAACCAGTAGGACCGGCAGCACCAGCCTGCGGGCGATGTTCTCGAGCTCACCATGGTGCGTGTCGCGGGCGTGCTCGCTCGATCCGCCGGTTCGGGTGTCGAGGAACGCCGGATCCCAGTGCCAACGCCAGCGCCCGTCCTTGCCGGGGCGCAGGTTCTTCGCCAGGCCCGACAGGTCGCTCGGCCGCGGACGGTGCGGCTGGTAGGCGGCGATCGCGTCGGCGGCGTCGTCGAGGCTGGCGAACCCGTCGACGGCGTCCTTGCTCATGAACTCGAGGATCCGGCTGACACCGGCAGCCGCCGGACGCGGCGTGATGTCGACCAGGACGAGCGCCGAGAACTTCGCCGGAGCGGCATCGACGGCGTGGAGTCCGGTCATGCCACCCAGCGATGCACCCACCCAGGCAACCGGTTCGCCGATCCAGTCGACGACGGCGAGCGCGTCGTCGCGGTAGGCCCTCATCGAGTAGTCGCCATTGGCGTCCCATGCGGAGTCGCCGTGGCCGCGTAGGTCGATCGAGACGACGCGGTGACCGTGGGCCGCCAACGCCGCTGCGGTTCCGCCCCAGGAATGGCGGGTCTGGCCGCCACCGTGAGCGAGCACCACGGCCGGGCCGTCGCCCGGCCACTCGTCGGCGGCGATCCGCATGCCGTTGGCGACGTCGATGATCACTGCGTGCTTCGCTGGACTCACTGCACGGACCTCGACCAGCTCGGTCGGCGCTTCTCGGCGAAGGCCGCCATGCCCTCGGCGGCGTCGGCGCCGTTGAACAGCTCGTTGGACAACGTGGCCATGGCGCCGAAGGCAGCTCCGCGCTCCATCGAGGCGACCGTGTGCAGCAGCCGCTTGGTCGCCGCGACGGCGGTGGGCGCGCCCTGGAGGATGCCGTCGCAGAGGTCGTCGACGGTCGACACCACGTCGCCGCTGACGTGGGTGACGAGGCCCATCCCGCGGGCGGCGTGGGCGTCGAAGGGCTCCCCGGTGAGCATCGCGGCAGCGATCAGGCTCGGAGGCACACGACGCAGGATCGGGACCGCGATGATCGCCGGGGCGACACCGATGCGCACCTCGGTGAGCGCGAACGTCGTCGAGTCGTGGACGACGACGAGGTCGCACGACGCCATCAGCCCGATGCCGCCGGCCCGGACGGCGCCGTTGACGGCGGCGATGGTGGGACACGCCGCGTCCATCAGGCGTTCGAGGGCGGTGACGAAGGGTGACGAATCCGCCGGGGCGCTGCCGGCTGCGGCTCGCTCCTTGAGGTCGGCGCCGGCGCAGAAGGCCGGACCGCGATGGGTCAGCACGATCGCGCGTACGTCAGCACCTTCGGCCTCGTCGAGCGACCGGTGCAGGTCGCCGAGCAGTTGGCGTGACAGGGCGTTGCGATTGTGTTGGGAGTCGAGGGTGATCGTGGCGACCGCGTCGACGATCTCGCAGTCGACCACGCGATTCGGTGAGTCGGCGCCGGTCATGTTCGCCGACCGTAGCGATCACCGGGTACTTGGTCACCAGTCCGAAGCGTCCGGCGGTCTCGACGGCGCTCACTGGCTACAGTCGACGGTGTGAACGACGACATGCTGAACAAGGTCCGGACCGGTCAGGGTTTCATCGCTGCGCTCGACCAGAGCGGTGGCAGCACCCCGAAGGCGTTGAAGCTCTACGGCATCGAGGGGGACGCCTGGTCGAACGACGACGAGATGTTCGACCTGATGCATGCGATGCGGACCCGCATCATGACGTCGCCGGCCTTCACTGGCGATCGGGTTCTCGGCGCGATCCTCTTCGAGCAGACGATGGATCGCCAGGTCGAAGGGCGCGGCACCGCCGACTACCTGTGGTCGGTCAAGAACGTCGTGCCGTTCCTCAAGGTCGACAAGGGTCTGGCCGACCAGTCGTACGGCGTGCAACTCATGAAGCCGATCCCCGGACTTTTCGGGCTGTGCACACGCGCCGGCGGTCTCGGCGTGTTCGGTACCAAGATGCGATCGGTGATCCATCTCGCCGATGTGGTCGGCATCCGGGGCCTCGTCGAGCAGCAGTTCGAGATGGCAGCCGAGATCCTCGGGGCGGGGCTGGTGCCGATCATCGAGCCGGAGGTCGACATCAACAGCGCGGAGAAGGAAGCTGCCGAAGGGATCCTGCGCGACGAGACCCTCGCGCAACTCGAGTCGCTCCCCGCAGGCCAGACCGTGATGCTCAAGCTGTCCATTCCCACCGTCGACGATTTCTACGCCGACCTGATCGCTCATCCGAAGGTGCTGCGGGTGGTCGCGCTGTCCGGCGGGTACCCGCGCGACGAGGCCAACGAGCGGCTTGCGCGACAGCACGGCATGATCGCCAGCTTCAGCCGTGCGCTCACCGAGGGACTCAGCGCCGGTCAGAGCGACGACGAGTTCAACGCCATGCTCGCCTCGACGATCGACAGCATCTTCGCCGCCTCGATCACCTGAGCGTTACGCCGGGGGGTCTGACCCGGGCGTAACGATCTCGCGGAGGAAGGTCTCGACGTCGGCGCGGACCTTCGTGCGCTGCATCGGTGGCAGGGCCTTGATGATGTCCCAGCGGTAGCGGGCAGTGCCGAGGCGCGGGTCCATCACGGCGACGACGCCCTTGTCGGTGGCCGAGCGGATCAATCGTCCGCATGCCTGGGCGAGCATCATCGACGCACGCGGGATGTCGATCTCGGAGAACGCCGTCGGCCCGAGCTGTTCCCGGCGTGCGCTCAGCAGCGGGTCGTCCGGGCGGGGAAAGGGGATGCGGTCGATCACCACGAGCGACAGCGTCTGACCGGGTACGTCGACGCCCTGGAACAGCCCTGCGGTCGCGAACAGACAGGTCTCGTCGCTGTCGGCGAACGCCTTGATCAACGCCGGCTTCGGGAGGTCGCGTTGGGTGAGGATCGGCAGGTCGATCCGCTCGCGCAACGCCTCGGCGGCCTCGTCCATCGAACGCCAGCTCGTGAACAGTGCGAGGGTTCGACCGCCTGCAGCGGTGATCAGCGCCTCCAACTCGTCGTGCACGGCTGCTCGGAATCCGTCCGAGTTCGGATTCGGGAGATGCATCGCGCAGTACAGCATCGAGTGGTGCTCGTAGTCGAACGGGCTCCCGACGTCCGCGACGTCGACACTGTCGGGAGCGATCCCCACCCGGGCGGCCAGTGACGACGGAATCGTCGCGCTCGGTGAGAATCGCCGTCCGTTGCGACCACACCCCGTCGGTCATCGCCGGGCCGACGTCGAGCGGCGCAACCTCGAGCCGGGGCGCATCCCGCGATCCCGACACGAAGGCGACGTAGCCCTCGCGTCCTTCGATCGCGATGTCGAGCTGCTCGATCGCGCGTCCGGTCATGGTCTGGGCGCGGAGGCGGCGCTGCTTCGCATCCTCGTTCTTGGTGTCGATGGCGACGAGCGTCTCGTTCGCACGACCCAGCCGCAGGCGAGCGTCGGTGAGCACCTCCTGCACCGAGTCGGGCAGCGGGGTCGAGAGTCGATTGCCGATGTGCGGTGTCAGCGCATCGCGCAGGCTCTCGGCGATCTCGGCGATCGAGCCGACCAGCGTCGGGTCGTCGATGATCCGTCGCACGATGCCGGACAGGGCCGTGAATCGCCCCGGGGCGATCTCGACGCCGACCGTGTCGCTCATGATGTCCTCGAGGACATGGGCCTCGTCGAACACGACGACGTCGTGCTCGGGGAGTATCGCCCCGCCGCTCGCCACGTTGAGGCCGTACAGGTGTGTGTTGACCACGATCACGTCGGCGGCTGCCGCTCGTCGGCGCGCCTGCTCCGCGAAGCAGGGGTCGCCGAGTGGACAGCGATCGGCACCCGGGCACTCGTCGCTGCCCACGCTGACCGCACGCCATGCGTTGTCCGACGGCGTCCAGTCGAGCTCCGCCATGTCGCCCGTCGCGCTGGTGCCCGACCACTCGGCGAGGCGCTTGATCTCGACCTTCGTGGTCAACGCCATCGTCTCGAGTTCGAGCTGGCCCTCGGCGCCGGCGCTCATCTCTCGCAGCCGCTGGAGACACACGTAGTTCGAGCGGCCCTTCAGCACGGCCCAGTCGAAATCGCGTCCGACGTGCTCGGCGAGGAAGGGGAGGTCCTTGGTGGCCAGCTGGTCCTGGAGGGCCTTGGTCGCCGTCGCCACCACGACCCGTGCATCGGCCTCGATCGCCGGGACGAGGTAGGCGAGGGTCTTGCCCGTGCCGGTTCCCGCCTGGACGACGAGGTGTCGCCCGCCGCCGATCGCCGCCGCGACGAGGTCGGCCATCTGTTGCTGGCCGACGCGCTCTTCTGCATTGGCGAGCGCGGCGGTGACCCGCGCGAGCGCCTCGCTCATCGAGCGAGCGCCAACGCTGCGTCGAGTTCGCGCTCGTCGAAGTCGGGCCAGGGCGCCTCGGTGAAGTAGATCGCCGCTCCGGCCGCCTGCCAGAGCAGGAAGTTCGACACTCGCAACTCGCCACTCGTGCGTACCAGCACGTCGACGGGTGGGAGTTCGGGCAGATAGAGGTGTTCGCCGATCGTGTCGACCGTGACGCCCCCGGGCGTCTGTCGTGCGGCTTCGACCGCGGCGACGAGCTCGGAGCGGCCGCCGTAGTCGAACGCAATCGTCAACACCATGCCCGTGTTGTCGGCGGTGTCGGCAATCGCCTTGCGGATGGCACGTTGGACGTAGCGGGGTGTTCTCGCCATCGGCGAGTCGAACGGCCGTCCGATCCACTGCACGCGGACGTTCAGCTCGTTGAGTTCTGCGACACGGCCGAACAGCTTCTCGTGCAGGCCCAGGATGTGGCGCACCTCGGGCCGCGGCCGTTGCCAGTTCTCGGTGGAGAAACCGAACACGGTCAGCCATCCGATGTTGCGCTGTACGGCGACGCGCACGAGGCGGGCGAGGTTCTCCTCGCCTTCCGTGTGCCCCTCGGTCCGCGGGAGCCCTCGCCGGCCCGCCCAGCGTCCGTTGCCGTCCATGATGCAGGCGACGTGCAGCGGTGCTGCGGTGCCTTCGCTGGGCTCGACGGGTGACTGCGGCACGAGGTTCACGTTAGCCAGCCAGCCGCGACAGCCCGCGGCGTGGAAGAATGTGATCGTGGCACCGTCGTTCACGAGCACCGAGCCGGACTCGAGGGTCGCGGCGCGGGCCGGTGACCCGACTCGCCAGCTGCTGCGCCACATCATGGTCGTCGGGGGAACCCTGCGCGACTGGGACGAGCTCGGTGATGACCGCTGGGACGATCGCGTCGAGCGCCTCGGTGCGATCGCGGATCGAGCGGGAGCGTCATTTCTCACGCTGCGTGCCTACGAGCCGGGAGCCGATCCGGTCGACCTCGAATGGTGGCACCGGATGGTCGGCTCATGCCATGTCATCGTCGACCCGTGCGGCGACGGTCGGCAGCGATTCGCCGAGGCCATGCAACGCCTCCATACGGACGAACCCGTCAACGAAGCGACGGTCGCCGAGGCGCTCTACGCCCCTGCCGACTGTGAGCCGGACCTGATCGTCGTGCTCGGCGAGTCGACCCGACTACCGCCTTCGTTGGTGTGGGAGTTGGCCTACGGAGAACTGGTCTTCCACCCGATGGCGTGGCACGAGTTGTCACCCGATCACCTCCTCGAGGCGTTTGCCGACTTCGCTCGCCGTCAGCGCCGCTTCGGCGGCATCGACGACGCCTGATCGCGTGGCCATGACGTGAGCGAGCTGTATCGCGACACCGGGGTCGTGTTGCGCACCTACAAGCTGCGCGAGTCCGATCGAATCGTCGTGTTCCACACCGCCGAGAACGGCAAGGTTCGTGCGGTCGCCAAGGGGGTCCGCAAGACCAAGTCGAAGTTCGGGGCGCGCCTGGAACCGATGAGTCACGTCCGCCTGCTGCTGTATCGGGGGCGTGAACTCGACATCGTCAGCCAGGCCGAGGCGGTCGAGCCGTTGTCGCCGATGCTGTCGTCGCTCGACCGGGCGTCGCAGGGGCTGGCGGTGATCGAGGCGGTCGATCAGTTGTCGCTGGAGCGGGAACCGAACCCGCAGCTGTATCGGATGCTGGTTGGGGTGCTGCGCACGATCGCATCGTCGCCGTCGCCGCTGAACGTCGCTGCGTTCTACTGGAAGCTGCTGGCCAACGAAGGCCTCCGGCCCGAACTCGATCAGTGCGTGCGCTGTGGCGAGCGCGACCCGGGCAGCCAGTTCGTCGCATTCGACCTGAACGAGGGTGGGGTGCTGTGCCGCTCGTGCCGGTCGGGCCAGGCGATCAGCCCGGGAGCGCTGACGATCCTGCGCGAGATCCTGGGCGGTCAACTGGTGCAGGCGCTCGCGCGCGACGAGTCGCCGATCACCCACGAGGTGTCGTCGATGGCCACCCGCGCCCTCGAGTTCCACATCGAGCGCCGCCTCAAGGCCGTCGCCATGTTCGAAACCCACTGAGCCCGAACCGCTCCACGTTTGCGTGCAGATTCGGATGACCCGGGTCAGCAGAAATGCAACGCAAACGGAAATGGGGGCTCGGTAGCCTCCGGGGTCTATGCCTGCCACCGACCTCGAACAGATCGTCAGCCTGTGCAAGCGCAGGGGCTTCGTCTACCAGTCGGCGGAGATCTACGGCGGGTTCCGGTCCACGTACGACTACGGGCCGCTCGGCTCGCTGTTGCTGCGCAACGTCAAGGAGGCCTGGGTCCGCTCGATGGTGCAGCAGCGCGACGACGTCGTGCTGATCGACGCGGCGATCCTGAGCCCGCCACAGGTGTGGCAGGCGTCGGGGCACCTCGCGAACTTCAGCGATCCACTCGTCGACTGCACCGAGTGCAAGCAACGCTTCCGTCTCGACAAGCTCGACGACCCCGACGTGTGCCCGAACTGCGACTCGAAGCACAGCTTCACCGAGGCCCGTGAGTTCAACTTGATGTTCAAGACCCAGGCGGGCCCCGTCGAGGGCACCGGCGCCGACGCCTACCTGCGCCCCGAGACCGCGCAGGGCATGTTCACCAACTTCGGACAGGTCCTGCAGACGTCACGCAAGAAGCCGCCGTTCGGCATCGCCCAGGTCGGCAAGAGCTTCCGCAACGAGATCACCCCGCAGAACTGGATCTTTCGCACCCGCGAGTTCGAACAGATGGAGCTCGAGTTCTTCGTCCCGCCCGCCGAGTCGGCCCAGTGGTACGAGTACTGGTGCAATGCCCGGCTCCAGTGGTACGTCGAGCACGGCATCCCGCCCGAGATGCTGCGCCTGCGCCCGCACGACGACGACGAACTGTCGCACTACTCGTCGGGTACCTCCGACGTCGAGTTCGAGTTCCCGTGGGGGTTCGACGAGCTGGAGGGCATCGCCCAACGTTCCGATTACGACCTCAAGCAGCATGCCGAGCACTCCGGTGAGCGTCTCGACTACTTCGACCCGCAGACCAACGAGCGCTACGTGCCCTACGTCATCGAGCCCGCCGCGGGAGCGACCCGCACGATGGCGGCCTTCCTGCTCGCCGCGTACGACGAGGACGAGGTCAACGGCGAGGCGCGCACGGTGCTGCGCTTGCATCCACGACTTGCGCCGTACAAGGTGGCGGTGCTGCCGCTGTCGAAGAAGGACACGCTGACCCCGTTGGCGCACGAGGTCCGCGCGTTGCTCGCCGATCGGTACATGGTCGACTACGACGAGACCCAGAACATCGGCAAGCGCTATCGCCGCCAGGACGAGATCGGCACGCCGCTCGCGGTCACCGTCGACTTCGACTCGCTCGACGACAACGCCGTGACCGTGCGCGACCGCGACACCACCGAGCAGGTGCGAGTTCCGATCGCGGAACTGCTCTCCACGGTGAGCGACCGCTTGGGGTTCTGAGTCGGCCGAGCCGCTACGGTCAGCGCTCATGAGTCAAGTTGCCATGATCGCCAAGTTCACCTGCATCGACGGAAAGCGCGACGACCTGTACGCCGGTCTCGCTCCGATGATGGACCACGTCGGCTCTGAGCAGGGCACGCTGCTCTACCAGCTGCTCGAAGACCCGAACGATGCCAACGTGGCCTACATGTACGAGCTCTACTCCGACGGCGATGCACTCCAGGCGCACAGCACGAGCGACGTGATGAAGCAGATCATGAACGCGTTCGGTGGCATCCTCGCCGGCCGGCCCGAGCTGACGATGCTCACGCCGGTTCGCGGCAAGGGCCTCTGATCCGCACCAACTCCTGATGGCGGCGACGTACCTCGACAAGATCCTCGATCACCATCGAGCGGTCGCCGCCGCCGACACCCGCCCGGTCGAGGCGCTGCTCGACGAGGCGCGGGCGATGCCTCCCACGAGGGGGTTCCGGGCTGCGCTCGCAGGACGCGATCGCCTCGGGGTGATCGCGGAGATCAAGCGACGTTCGCCGTCGAAGGGGGACCTGAACGCCGATCTCGATCCCGCCGAGATGGCGAGGTCGTACGAACGCGGGGGAGCGGCGTGCCTGTCGGTGCTGACCGACGTCCAGCACTTCGGGGGCTCGGTCGTCGATCTCCAGGCTGCTCGGGCAGCGTGCACGCTGCCGGTGATCCGCAAGGACTTCACGGTCGGCGAACGCGATGTGCTCGACGCCCGCATCATGGGAGCCGACTGCGTCTTGCTGATCGCTGCGGCCCTCGACCCGACCGAACTGGCCGGGCTCCACTCGCTGGCGGTCGGCGTCGGCCTCGACGTACTGGTCGAGATCCACGACGAACGGGAGTTGGAGCACGCGCTCGCAGCGGAGGCCACGCTCATCGGTGTGAACCAACGAGACCTGGTCACGTTCCAGGTCGACCACGAGCGTGCGGTCCGCATGGCCGGCGTGATTCCCGACCACGCGGTCAAAGTCGCCGAGTCCGGTGTCCGTGGCGCCGCCGACGCCCGGTCGCTGCGCACCGCAGGGTACGACGCCGTGCTCGTCGGAGAAACCCTCGTGACCAGCGGCGACCCCGCCGCGGCGATTGCCGAACTGATCGGCTGAATCGCACCGAGCGCCACCTCAGGCCCGGCACGGTCTGACATTCAGCTGGTGGGTTCACCCGTCGGGGTGTTGAGGATCTCCCAGCGGGCGATGCCGTCCTCGATGCGCTGGTTGAGCGTTTCGAGGATCGTGACACGCGCCCACTTCTTGTTCTCACCCGAGATGATGTCCCACGGCGCGAGCTGGTGGTCGGTGCGATCGAACATGTCGTTGGCGGCTTCGATGTACTGGTCCCACTTGTCGCGGTTGCGCCAGTCCTCGTCGTTGAGCTTCCACTTGCGGAGGGGATCCTCGGCGCGGCTCTCGAAGCGGTGGGCCTGCTCGTCCGGGCTGATGTGGAGGTAGAACTTCACGAGGATGACACCCTCGAGCACGAGGCTGCGCTCGAACTCGACGATCTCGTTGTAGGCGCGGGTCCACTGCTCGATCGTGGCGAACCGCTCGACGCGTTCGACGAGCAGGCGGCCGTACCAGCTGCGGTCGAACACGCACATGCCGCCCAGGCCGGGGATCTTGGTCCAGAACCTCCACAGGAAGTGATGGCGCTTTTCGCGGTCGTCGGGCTTCGCGTAGGCGTAGACGCTGAAGTGGCGGGGGTCGAGCCGCTCGACGATCCGCCGGGTGGCGCCACCCTTGCCGCCGGCGTCGGCACCTTCCATCACGACGAGCAGTCCGGGTCCGACGCCCTTGTCGCCGATCTGGCCTCCGAGCGTGAGTCGCAGCTCGACGAATCGTTCCTGGGCTGCGGCGAGTCGTTCCTCGTACTCGTCGCTTCCCAGCTTGTCGGTCAGGTCGATGTCGTCGAGTCGTCCCATGCAACCCCTGACGTTATGCGCGCGGTGGCGGCATCGATGAATCTCTCACCGGAGGCTCCCGGCCGGTACCGTGACCATCGATGTTCGTGAAGATCTGTGGGATCACCAACGAGGACGACGCCCTGCTGTCGGTAGCGATGGGCGCCGACGCCGTGGGGTTCATCTTCGCCCCGTCGACCCGACAGGTCGCGGCCCAGGTCGTGTACGACATCACCCGCCGTCTGCCGCCGGAGATCCTCACGGTCGGGGTGTTCCGCAATGAACACCCGAAGCTGGTCGTCGACACCGCACACCGCGCCGGCGTCAAGGCGGTGCAGCTGTCGGGGCGCGAGACGCCCGCTCAGACGGTCGAGATCGCCAAGCACTTCCGGTGGGTGATCAAGGCCTTCGGTGCCGACGACGAGAACCTGCCGCGAGCAGACCAGTACGGCACCGACATGATCATGATCGACGGGCCCGAACCCGGCTCCGGCAAGGTGTTCGACTGGTCGCTCGCCGGTGATGCGCCCGATTCGCTGAAGCTGATCCTCGCAGGCGGTCTCACGCCCGAGAATGTCGGCGCGGCGATCACCGAGGTGAAGCCGTGGGGTGTCGACGTCGCCACAGGTGTCGAGAAGTCGCCCGGCAAGAAGGACGCCCTCGCGGTCAAGCGCTTCATCGAGAACGCCCACGCCCACGCCCCGGCCCCGTACCTCGGTGCTGACGACCTGCCCTACGACTGGGATTTCGAATGACCACACTCGACGACAACCCGACCACGCTCACCGCACCACCGGATGCCACCGGCCGCTTCGGCGAGTTCGGTGGACGGTTCGTGCCCGAGACACTGGTGCCGGCGTGCCAGGAACTCGAGGCCGCGTTCGACGACGCCTGGGCCGATCCCGAGTTCCGAGCCGAGCTCAGCCGGGTGCACCGGCAATATTCGGGTCGCCCGTCGATCATGACCGAATGCCACAATCTCGGCGCCCAGCTCGGCATCAGGCTGATCCTCAAACGTGAGGACCTGAACCACACCGGGTCGCACAAGATCAACAACGTGATCGGCCAGGCCCTGCTCGCGAAACGGATGGGCAAGAAGCGCATCGTCGCCGACACTGGTGCGGGCCAGCATGGCGTTGCGTCGGCGACGGCGGCGGCGCTGATGGGACTCGAGTGCACGGTGTACATGGGTGCCGTCGACGTTTCCCGCCAGGAGCTCAACGTGTTCCGGATGAAGCTGCTCGGCGCCCAGGTCCACTCCGTCGAGAGCGGCAGCCGGACGCTGAAGGACGCTGTCAACGAGGCAATGCGGCACTGGGTGGCCAACGTGACCGACACGTACTTCTGCCTCGGCTCGGTCGTGGGGCCGCACCCGTACCCGTACATGGTGCGCCAGTTCCAGTCCGTGATCGGCGACGAAGCCAACCATCAGATCCAGGAGATGACCGGGGCGATGCCCGATGTCGTGGTCGCGTGCGTCGGCGGCGGATCGAACGCAATGGGCATTTTCAGCGGGTTCGTCGACGAACCCGGCACGCGCCTGGTCGGTGTCGAACCCGCGGGCGGGGCGGCGATCGGTCGCGGTGTGCCCGGGGTCGTGCACGGCATGCGCAGCAATCTGATGCAGGACGAGGTCGGTCAGGTCGAAGAAGCGGTGTCGATCTCGGCGGGGCTCGACTATCCGGGTGTCGGGCCCGAGCACTCGTATCTCGCGTCGATCGGGCGCGCCGAGTACCCGTCGGTCACCGACGACGAGGTGATCGAGGGCTTCCAGTTGCTGTCGCGAGCCGAGGGCATCATCCCCGCGCTCGAGTGCGCACACGCCGTTGCCTGGATCTCACGTGAGGCACCGAACCTGCAGGGCCAGACAGTGCTGATGAACCTCTCCGGCCGCGGCGACAAGGACGTCGCACAGATGATGGACATCCTCGCGGAGCGCTCGTGAGCGCCGACGACACCGGCCACGGACGCCTCGAAACGGAGTTCCGGGCCAAGCGGGCCGCCGGCCGCAAGCTCCTGGTGCCGTACGTCACCGGCGGCTATCCGGGCTGGCAGGACGCGGTCCGCGCGTGTGCTGCCAACGGTGCCGACGCGGTCGAGATCGGGATCCCGTTCTCCGACCCGGTGATGGACGGCCCCGTCATCCAGCAGGCGTCGCAAGCCGCGTTGGAGATGGGCGTCACGCCGACGTCGATCCTCGACGAGGTGCCGTCGCTCGATGTCGACATCCCGCTGGCGGTGATGACGTACTACAACCTGGTGCACCACCCCGGCCCGACACGTTTCGCTGCGCAACTGGAGCGGGCGGGCATCTCGGCCGCGATCCTGCCCGATCTGCCGTTGGAGGAGTCGGGCCCCTGGTGCGCCGCCGCCGACGCCGAGGGCATCGAGACGATCATGCTCGCCGCGCCGACCGCTCCCGACGAGCGGCTGCCCCGCGTCGTCGCCCGGTGCCGCGGATTCGTGTACTCCGTCGGTCTCCTCGGGGTGACCGGAGAACGCGAATCGCTCGCCGCGACCGCCACGGCGCTGGCCGCTCGATTGAAGCAGATCACCGACACGCCGGTGCTCGTCGGTGTCGGCGTGTCGAACGCCGAACAGGCCTATCAGGCGACGAGGGTCGCGGACGGTGTGATCCAAGGCGCCAGTGTCGTGCGTCGACTGATGGATGCCGGACCCGACGCCGTCGGCGAGTACGTCGCCGAGGTCCGCGCCGCCATCGACGGTTGACGACTACGGCAGGAACGTCGGGCCGTCGAAGCGATTGCGCGTTGCGAACGACTCGACCGGGTTGCGCTTCAGCCTGGTCGGTTGGTGAACGGGATGGCCGAGGAAGATCGTGGTCACGAGCGCGTGGTGGTCGGGGAGCCCGAGCGCCGGGGCGGCGGCCGGCTCGACGCGGCTGAGGAACGTGGTCATCACGCCACCGAGGCCGTGAGCCCGCGCCGACAGCATCAGATTCCAGCAGAACGGGTAGATCGAGGCGCCGCCGGTGACCGGGGCCCTGTCGAGGTCGGCGTCCATCATGGCGACCTTCGAGAGATCGGCGGCGACCGCGAGCACGACGGGAATCTCCTCGATGTGCTCCAACAGATCGTTGTGCTTGTTGGGCGAGATCTCGGTCGGCTTCACGTAGTCGACGACGTTGAACGGATTGCCACCGATCGAGGCGGTCTCCATGTACTCGTCCCACACCGGTTGCATGAACGTCGCCAACTCGCGGCGCAGTGTCGTGTCGGCGACGACGGCGACGCGCCAGGGTTGACGGTTCCCACCCGACGGAGCGAACCGAGCATCGTCGAGGACGCTCGAAATGGTGGCGTCATCGACCGGCTCGTCGGTGAAGGCCCTGACCGTGCCGTTGGTGCGGATCGCGTCGCGCAGGTCCATGAACGCAACGTTACGCCAGGGGTCAGACCCCCGGCGTCACCGTCAGTTGGCGGCGGCGACCTTCTGGCGGACGATGTTGAGGGCGGAGCCGGCCTTGAACCACTCGACCTGCTCGGGGCTGAACGTGTGCACAGCCTCGAAGTCGATCGTGGTGCCGTCAGGCTTTACGATCTGGCACTGCACGTTCTGACCGGGGACGGGAGGCAGGCCGAGCACGTTGATGCGGTCGTCCTCGTCGATCAGGTCGTACGTGTCGGGGTCGGCGAACGTCAACGGCAGGAGACCCTGCTTCTTCGCATTGGTCTCGTGGATGCGGGCGAACGAACGAGCCAGGATGACGAGCCCGCCGCGGAACCGAGGCTCCATCGCCGCGTGCTCACGCGAGGACCCTTCGCCGTAGTTCCGGTCGCCGATCGCGACCCACTTGATGCCCGCCTCGTGGTAGCGCATGGCGATCTCGGGATACGGCCGGAACTCGCCGTCGGTGATGTCCTTGCCGACGCCCGCGTCACCGCCGTACGCGTTGATCGCCCCGGCGAACAGGTTGCCCGAAATGTTCTCGAGGTGACCGCGGTACTTCAGCCACGGCCCCGCCGCCGAGATGTGGTCGGTCGTGCACTTGCCCTGCGCCTTCATCAGGACGGGCAGGCCCTGGTAGTCGTTGCCGTCCCACGCGAGAAACGGCGTGAGCAGCTGCAGGCGGTCACTGGTCGGCGACACTGCCACCTCGACGCCGGAACCGTCGGCCGGGGGAGCGGTGTAGGTGTCGACGCCCGGGTCGTACCCGGCGTCGGGAAGCACCTCTCCGACGGGAGCGTCGAGCGTGATCTCGGTCCCGTCCGGGGCGGTGATCGTGTCGACCGTCGGATCGAAGTCGAGCCGACCGGACAGCGCGATCGCCAGCACGGTGTCGGGTGAGGTCACGAAGCTCAGCGTCTTCGCCGAGCCGTCGTTGCGCTTGGGGAAGTTGCGATTGAACGAGTTGACGATCGTGTTCGGTTGCCCGGTGATCGACTCGGGACGCGACCACTGGCCGATGCAGGGACCGCAGGCGTTGGCGAGCACCGTCGCACCGATCGCTTCGAGGTCGGCGAGCAGCCCGTCGCGCTCGATCGTCGCTCGGACCTGTTCGGAACCGGGCGTGATCAGGAGCTCGCACTTGGCGGTCAGCCCAGCGGCGGCCGCCTGGCGGGCGAGCGAGGCCACGCGGGTGATGTCCTCGTAGGAGGAGTTCGTGCACGATCCGATCAGACATGCGGACGGCTCGAGCGGCCAGTCGTTCTCGCGGGCCGCGGCACCGACACCGGCGGTGCCGACCTTGTGCGCGCGGTCGGGGGAGTGCGGGCCGTTGATCAGCGGCTTGAGCTCGTCGAGGTCGATCTCGATGAGCCGGTCGTACACGGCGCCCTCATCGGCGCGCAGATCCGCTGCAACCTTGTCGGCGGCGTCGGCGATCGCCTCGCGGCCAGTCGCCTTCAGGTACGCGGCCATGTTGGCGTCGTACGGGAAGTGCGACGTGGTGGCGCCGATCTCGGCGCCCATGTTGCAGATCGTCGCCTTGCCGGTCGCGGAGATCGAGTCGGCGCCGGGACCGAAGTACTCGACGATGGCGCCGGTGCCACCCTCGACGGTCAGGACCCGCGCCACTTCGAGGATCACGTCCTTCGGGCTCGACCAGCCGCTGAGCGTGCCGGTCAGCTTCACCCCGATCACCTTCGGCCAACGCACGTTGAACGGGAAGCCGGTCATCACGTCGACGGCATCGGCGCCACCGACGCCGATCGCGATCATGCCGAGGCCGCCGGCGTTCGGGGTGTGGCTGTCGGTGCCGATCATCATGCCGCCCGGGAACGCGTAGTTCTCCAGCACGACCTGGTGGATGATGCCCGACCCCGGCCCCCAGAACCCGATGCCGTACTTGGCGGACACCGAGCGCAGGAAGTCGTAGACCTCCTTGTTGGTGTCGATTGCGACGCCGAGATCGATGTTCGCGCCGACCTTTGCCTGGATCAGGTGATCGCAGTGCACCGTCGACGGAACGGCGGCCTCGGGTAGCCCGGCGGTCATGAACTGCAGGAGCGCCATCTGCGCCGTGGCGTCCTGCATCGCGACCCGGTCGGGGTGGAAGTCGTTGTAGGTGACGCCCCGTTCGATCTGCTCGTTCGGGTCGGCGAGGTGGTTGATCAGGATCTTCTCGGTGAGCGTCAGCGGACGGCTGAGGCGCTCCCGACCGAGTGCGACACGTTCGGGAAGGCTCGCGTAGACGCTCTCGACGAGTTCGATGGGGGTGGTGGCGCCGTTCTGAGTCATGTAGACAACTATAATACAAGTTGACGTTCGTGCAACTCGTCGGGAGACACCATGCGACACATCCGGTATCAGGAGATCGCCGATGAACTGCGCCAGCGTGCGCTCGATTCTCCGGCGGGATCGGTGCTGCCGTCGGAAGCGGAGATGTCGGCCGAGTTCGGCGCGTCGCGGGTCACGATCCGCCGGGCGTTGGAACTCGTGCGCGAGGACGGGCTGATCGCCGCACGCCAGGGCTTTGGTTGGTTCGTCGCCACCGATCCCGTTCCGCAGAACCTCGGGTCGTTGGCGACCATCGAATCGCATGTCGAGGGGGTCGGCAAGTTGTCGGAGCGAAAGGTCGAAGAGTTCGCGTACGAGTCTGCGCCCGAACGCGTCGAACGGGTGCTCGGCGTCGATCACGTGCTGCGCGTCAAGCGCGTGAACCTTGCCGACGGTGAGCCGTTCGCCGTCGTGACCGTGTGGTGCCCGGCCGAACTCGGGGCGCATCTTTCGCGCCAGGACGTCGAACGCCGCCCGTTCTACGAACTGCTCGACGTCGAACTGCGCGGGGCCACTCAAACCATCGGTGCCGACCTCGTCGACGCCGCCGATGCCCGGCTCTTGGGCGTTCCTGCAGGGTCCCCGGTGCTGCGGTGCCAGCGAGTCACCACCGACGCCACGGGGCGGGCGGTGCTGTTGAGCGAGCACCTGTTCCCGGCCCACCGCACCGAGTTCGTCGTGGATCTTCCCCAGGCCGAACCGTCGATGACCCCGAGCGGCCTACGCATCGTCGAGTGACGCGCGCCGGGTTCGCGTGAGCCGGTTTGTGTGAGCAACAACGCGCTCGTTTGCGATGTGCGCTCACACAAATCGGGAGGAGCGGCAGGTTCGAGGGTTTGTGTGAGCGACAACGTCGACGGTGGCGATAGGTGCTCACACAAGATCGTTGTCGGACGATTGCGCTCCGAGCGCCGGGTGTACGTGCCCGCGGCGGTGCTCGTACGCTCTTGCCCATGGGGATGATCAACACGTTCCGGTCGGTGGTGCAGTTCGACCGGATCACGCTCGATCCCGTCGAGCGCCGGCTGAAATCGGCTGCGTCGGTCGAGGACTTCCGCCGGATTGCGAAGCGTCGTCTGCCCCACGGCGTGTTCGACTACATCGACGGCGGCGCCGAGGACGAGCGCACGCTTGCGAACAACGTGAGCGCCTTCGCGAGCTACGAGTTCCAGCCCCGGATCCTGCGCGACGTGAGCAAGCTCGACACGTCGACGTCGATCCTCGGACGCCCGGCGGCACTGCCGTTGATCCTGGCGCCGACCGGGTTCACCCGCATCGCTCACTCGCAGGGCGAACTCGCCGTTGCTCGTGCCGCAGCGCGTGCCGGCGTTCCCTGGTCGCTGTCGACGATGGGGACTCGATCGATCGAGGAGGTGGCGGCGGTCAGCGACGGCGACAAGTGGTTCCAGGTGTACACGTGGCGTGATCGCGGGCTCGTCAAGGAGCTGCTCGATCGATCGCGAGCGGCGGGGTACACCGCGGTGTGGCTGACGGTGGACACCGCGGTGCTGGGGCGCCGCGAACGCGATGTGCGCCGCGGGATGACGTTGCCGCCGAAGATCGGTCCGTCCACGATCGTCGACGGAGCCATCCACCCCGGGTGGACGTGGGACTTCCTCCGCAACGAGCCGATCACGTTCGCGAACGTCGTCGGTCTGAGCGACGAGGACGGAAGCACCGCGGTGACGCTGTCGGAGCACATGGCCCGCCAGTTCGATCCGGCGTTGTCGTGGGACGACGTCGACTGGCTGCGCACCGTGTGGGACGGGCCGATCGTGCTGAAGGGAATCCAGACCGTCGCTGACGCGAAGCAGGCGGTCGCCGTCGGCGTCGAGGGGATCGGCCTGTCGAATCACGGGGGTCGCCAACTCGACGATGCACCGGCCCCGATCGATCTCGTCGAGCCGGTGCGTGACGAGATCGGTGGTGGCGCGACGATCATCTGCGACGGGGGTGTTCGCCGGGGCAGCGACATCGTCAAGGCGATCGCACTTGGTGCCGACGCCGTGTCGATGGGTCGCCCGTACCTCTATGCGCTGGGCGCCGCGGGCGAGCGCGGCGTCGACCAGCTGCTGGAGTTCCTGCGCGACGGGATGCAGCGCACGATGGCCCTGACCGGCGTGCGCACGATCGCCGAGATCGACCGCTCGCTCGTCACCCGCAAGCGTTGAGCGGCACCGCTCGCTGGCGCTTCGGTGGGGTGCCGGTCAGGCGGAGCTGGGACACTGAGCGCATGAAGCTCGACCTCTCCGCCGACGAAGTGCTCACCACCACCCGCTCGGTCCGCAAACGACTCGACTTCGAACGGCCGGTGGAACGCGCGGTCGTCGAGGAGTGTCTCGAGATTGCGCTCCAGGCGCCGACCGGTTCGAACAGTCAGGGCTGGCAGTTCGTGATCGTCGAGGACGCCGCAAAGAAGCAGGCACTGGCCGACATCTACGCGCGCAACTTCGCCAAGTACGCCTCGATGGCGCGCTCGAACCAGTACCAGCCCGGGGACATGCGCTACGAACAGCGCGACCGCGTCACCGCGTCCGCAGTCCATCTCGCCGAGAACTTCCACCGTGCACCGATGATGCTCGTGCCGTGCATCGAGGGTCGCCTCGACGGCGTGCCGGCCTTCGCCGGCGCGTCCCAGTGGGGATCGATCCTGCCGGCGGTCTGGAGCTTCATGATGGCCCTGCGCGAGCGGGCGATGGGATCGGCGTGGACGACGATCCACCTGATGGACGGCGGCGAGGCCGAGGCGGCCGAGTTGCTCGGCATCCCGCACGACCGCTACACCCAGGCCGGCCTGTTCCCGATCGCCTACACGATCGGCACGGAGTTCCAGCTCGCCAAGCGGCTGCCGCTCGAGACCGTGCTGCACTGGGACAGCTGGTAGCAGCCGGCCCCTCGCGGTCAGATGCCCGTTCGTCGTCGTGCAGGCGCAGGTGCGAGACTCGTCGTCATGTCCGACCGCGTGCTCATCAACATCTCCGACGGCGTCGCCGACGTCGTGTTCAACCGTGCCGACAAGCGCAACGCGCTCGACAACGCCATGTTCTCGGCGATCGCCGAGGCAGGCGAGCAGCTCAAGTCCGAGCAGGGTGTGCGTGCCGTGGTGCTGTCCGGCGACGGTGCGTCGTTCTGCGCAGGCCTCGACTTCTCCTCGTTCCAGGCCATGGCCGGCGGCGACAACACCGAGCAGGCCGCCACACGGGCCGACGGCAATCCCGGCCAGATGAAGGACGGACGCATCACCCACCTCGGCCAGCAGGTCTGCTGGGTGTGGCAGGAGCTGGAGGTACCGGTGATCGCCGCCGTGCACGGCCATGCGCTCGGCGGTGGCCTGCAGATCGCGCTCGGCGCGGACATCCGCATCGTGCACCCCGACACGAAGATGTCGGTGCGGGAGGTCTACTGGGGCCTCGTCCCCGACATGACCGGCACGTTCATCCTGTCGAAGCTTGTCCGGCCCGACATCGCCAAGGAACTCACGTTCACCGCCCGTGTGTTCTCCGGCGCCGAGGCTGCCGAGATGGGTCTGGTCACCAAGCTCAGCGAGTCCCCCAGGGACGATGCGATGGCGATGGCGCACGAGATCGCCGGGATGAGCCCGGGTGCGGTCCGCGGGTCCAAGGCGCTCTTCAACCGGATCCTCGACGTCGGCGCCGCCGAGCAGTTCGCGGCCGAGCGCGCCACGATCGGCGCCCAGATCGGCAGCCAGAACCAGATCGAAGCCGTCATGGCCGGCTTCGAGAAGCGCCCACCTGTCTACGCCGACGTGTGAGCGTTGCGCCGGGGGTCTGACCCCCACTGTCACGCTCAGGCCCAGAAGGCGTGGAGGCGTTCGACGAAGCGATCGGGGTCGACGAGGTGGGGGTAGTGGCCGTGATCGGCCCAGTACTCGACCGTGCTGTCGGCGACCCGTTCACGTAGCCAGTCGGCGTATCCGGCACCCGGATCGAGGCCGAACAGCGCGAGGTAGGGCACGTCTCGTCCGGAGTACCCGCTGAGGGCTGCATCGACCGTCGCGGCGATCTGGTCGACCGGCTCGGTCAGCAGCAACTCCCAGACGCCGAGGACGACCTCGTGGTCGGCGCGGCGGAGGCCGCTCACGCGGGCCGCTTCGTCGGGGGCCAGCTTGTCGCCCATCATCATCTCGAACATCGCCTCGACGACCAGCTGGTACTGATCGGGATCACGCAGCATCGCCTCGGCGGGCATGAGCTGGGCCTTGAACGAGTCGAGCTGCAGGGACTGGTCGATGTCGACCACGCTGGCCACGTCGAGCACCGACCCCGCAGCGGTCACCACGGCGCCGCCGAGTGAGTGTCCCACGAGGTGCGGTCGGGCTGCGCCGGCCGCGGCGATCACCGCGCCGACATCGCCCGCCATCGCACCGAGGTCGTACGTGTCGGCGCGCCCGGAGTCGCCGTGACCGCGAAGGTCGAGGGTGATGACCTCGTTGGTGGACCCGAGCCGACGGGTGATCGGATCCAACGATGCCGCCGACTCGGTGATGCCGTGGACGAGCACCACCGGCTCACCGGATCCTGCGGTGCTCCAGGCGATCGAGGTGCCGTCCGGCGCGGTCGCGGTGTGCTGGTGGCTCATCCCGACACTCTCGCACGCCAACCCACCGATCTCGTGAACAACGTCGCCCCTCAGAGGTGACGCTGTTCACGAGAACGATGGCGGGGTGGTGGTGGGAGCACCGCGATCACGATCGAACGAGCTTTCCGTCCCCGGATGCCAGGCCCTATGCTGTGCATTCCCCGCCACGAGCCAGCGTTGTCTCGGGCACCCGTGCGAGCCGGTCACCGTCGACCGCTCCGCCTGGTCATCGACGACCGGGCCTCCACGGGATCCTGCAATGACGAGACACGCGGATGTGATGATGCAGCAGCCCCCGGGCCCGATCGGCCTGTACGACCCCAGGAACGAACACGACTCGTGTGGCGTGTCGTTCGTCGCGAACCTCAGAGGTGTGCGCTCGAACGAGCTGGTGCTCACCGGGTTGAAGGCGCTCACCAACATGGAGCACCGTGGCGCCACGGGCGCGGAGCCCGACACGGGAGACGGCGCCGGCATCCTGATCCAGGTGCCCGACGCCTTCTTGCGAGCGGTCGTCGAGTTCGATCTCCCAGCAGCGGGCGCGTACGCCGCTGGCGTGGCGTTCCTGCCGGCGGACGCGATCGCGTGCGAGAAGGCGATGGCTGCCATCGAGGCGACCGTGCACGACACCGGACTCCAGGTGCTCGGTTGGCGCGACGTCCCGATCGCGCCGGATTGCCTCGGTGAGACGGCGCGAGCAGCCATGCCGACCTTCAAGCAGCTCTTCGTGTCCGATCCCGCCGGATCGACCGGCATCGAACTCGACCGCAAGGCGTTCGTCGCCCGCAAGCGGACCCGCCGCGAGCTGGAAGGCGAACTCGACACCTACTTCGCGTCGCTGTCGTCTCGCACCATGGTCTACAAGGGCATGCTCACCACACCCCAGCTGAGCGAGTTCTTCCCGGACCTCCTCGATCCGCGCGTCGAGTCAGCGCTGCTGCTGGTCCACTCGCGGTTCTCGACCAACACGTTCCCGTCGTGGCCACTCGCACACCCGTACCGGTTCGTCGCCCACAACGGCGAGATCAACACGGTGCAGGGCAACCAGAACTGGATGCGCGCCCGAGAGGCGATGCTCCACAGCGACCTCCTGCCCGGCATCGACCAGGCGTTCCCGATCTGTACACCCGGCTCGTCCGACACCGCCCGCTTCGACGAGGTGCTCGAGCTCTTGCACCTCGGGGGCTACCCGATCCATCACGCCATGCTGATGATGATCCCCGAAGCGTGGGAGAACCACGAGACGATGTCGCAGGAGCAGCGCGACTTCTATCGGTTCCATGCAGCGATGATGGAACCCTGGGACGGCCCGGCGAGCGTTGCGTTCACCGACGGCGAGATGATCGGTGCCGTTCTCGACCGCAACGGCCTGCGCCCCAGCCGGTACTGGGTGACCGACGACGACCTGGTCGTGATGGCGTCCGAGGTCGGCGTGATCGACGTCGATCCCGCGAAGGTCGTCGCGAAGGGCCGCCTGCAGCCGGGCAAGATGTTCCTGATCGACACCACGCAGGGGCGCATCGTCGGTGACGACGAGATCAAGTCCGAACTCGCCTCGCTGCACCCGTACGGCGAATGGCTCGCCGAAGGCATGGTCTCGCTGCCCGACCTGCCCGAGCGCGAACACGTCGTGTTCAGCCACGACAGCGTGCTGCGCCGCCAGCAGATGTTCGGCTACACGCACGAGGAGCTGAAGATCCTGATCAGCCCGATGGCGGCGAGTGGGGGAGAAGCGCTCGGGTCGATGGGCACCGACACGCCGCTGGCGGTGCTGTCGGAGCGGCCCCGCCTGCTGTTCGACTACTTCAAACAGCTGTTCGCCCAGGTGACCAACCCGCCGCTCGACGCGATCCGCGAGGAGGTCGTCACGGCGGTGTCGTCGTCGGTCGGCCCCGAGGCCAACCTGCTCGACCCGGGCCCCGAGAGCTGCCAACAGCTGGCCCTGCCGTTCCCGATCATCGACAACGACGAGCTGGCCAAGATCATCCACATCAACGACGACGGCACGCGCCCCGGCCTCCAGGCCAAGGTGCTGTCGGGTCTCTACCGCGTCGGTGACGGTGGCGCAGGTCTTCGCACCGCGCTCGACCGAGTGTGCCAACAGGCCTCCGAGGCGATCGACGCCGGCGCGCGGATCATCGTGCTCTCCGATCGCAACGCCGACACCGTCGACGCGCCCATCCCGTCGCTGCTGCTCACCGCCGCGGTGCACCATCACCTCGTGCGCACCAAGCAGCGCACGATGGCAGGGCTGATCGTCGAGGCCGGCGACGCCCGAGAGGTGCACCACATGGCACTGCTGATCGGCTACGGCGCCGGGGCGATCAACCCGTATCTTGCGTTCGAGTCGATCGAGGACCTGATCGCCGAGGACATGCACGGCCTCGGGGCCATGGACCCGGTCAAGGCGGTCAAGAACTACATCAAGGCCTGCGGCAAGGGCGTGCTGAAGATCATGTCGAAGATGGGCGTGTCGACCGTGGCGTCGTACACCGGCGCCCAGATCTTCGAGGCGATCGGCCTCGGCAAGCCGGTGGTCGATGCGTACTTCACCGGGACGATCTCGCAGCTCGGTGGCATCGGCCTCGACGAGATCGCCGCCGAGGTCGCCGCCCGTCACGCCATGGCAAACCCGTCCCGTCCGGAAGAGCGCGCCCATCGCAAGCTCGATCTCGGCGGCGAGTACCAGTGGCGCCGCGAGGGCGAACTGCACCTCTTCAACCCCGAGACGGTGTTCAAGTTGCAGCACGCCACGCGGGCCAAGCGCTACGACATCTTCAAGGAGTACACCTCGAAGGTCGACGATCAGTCCGAGAAGCTGATGACGCTGCGCGGCTTGTTCGCGTTCGACTCGGACCGGACAGCGGTGCCGATCGACGAGGTCGAACCGATCAGCGCGATCGTCACGCGGTTCTCGACCGGTGCGATGAGCTACGGCTCGATCTCCGCCGAGGCGCACGAGACGCTGGCGGTCGCGATGAACCATCTCGGCGCCAAGTCGAACACCGGTGAAGGCGGCGAGGACGTCGACAGGCTGTACGACCCCGAGCGCCGCTCGTCGATCAAGCAGGTCGCCTCGGGCCGCTTCGGGGTGACCTCGGAATACCTGACCAACTCCGACGACATCCAGATCAAGATGGCCCAGGGCGCGAAGCCCGGCGAGGGCGGCCAGTTGCCCGGCCACAAGGTGTACCCATGGATCGCCGCGACCCGCCACTCGACGCCCGGGGTGGGGCTGATCAGCCCGCCGCCGCACCACGACATCTACTCGATCGAGGATCTCAAGCAGCTGATCCACGACCTGAAGAACGCCAACCCGTCGGCACGCGTCCACGTCAAGCTGGTCGCCGAGACCGGCGTCGGCACTGTCGCCGCCGGCGTGTCCAAGGCGAAGGCGGACGTCGTGCTGATCTCCGGCCACGACGGCGGCACGGGCGCCAGCCCGCTCACGTCGCTCAAGCACGCCGGCGGACCGTGGGAGCTCGGCCTGGCCGAGACGCAGCAGACGCTGCTGCTCAACGGTTTGCGCGACCGCATCGTCGTGCAGACCGACGGCCAGATGAAGACCGGCCGCGACGTCGTGATCGCTGCACTGCTGGGTGCGGAGGAGTACGGCTTCGCCACGGCACCGCTCGTCGTGTCGGGCTGCATCATGATGCGCGTCTGCCACCTCGACACCTGTCCTGTCGGCGTCGCGACCCAGAACCCGGAACTGCGCGCGCGCTTCAGCGGTAAGCCGGAGTTCGTCGAGACGTTCTTCGAGTACGTCGCCACCGAGGTCCGCGAGCTGATGGCCGAGCTCGGCTTCCGCACGATGGATGAGATGATCGGCCACGTCGAGGCCCTCGACGCCCGGCGTGCGATCGAGCACTGGAAGGCGTCGGGGCTCGACATCAGCCCGATCCTCGCCGTCCCGCAGAACCCCTACGGTCAGACCCTGATCCAGAGTGTCGGCCAGGACCACGGCCTCGACGAGGCCCTCGACCAACAGCTGATCGAGTTGGCCCAACCGGCGATCGAGGACGGCCACCACGTCTCGATCGACCTCCCCGTGCGCAACGTCAACCGCACCGTCGGCACGCTGCTCGGCCACGAGGTCACCAAGAAGTGGAAGGGTGCGGGACTTCCCGACGGCACCATCGACATCACGCTCACCGGCTCGGCCGGCCAGAGCCTCGGTGCGTTCGTGCCGGCCGGCATCCAGATCCGGCTGGTCGGTGACGCCAACGACTACGTCGGCAAGGGCCTGTCCGGCGGCCGCCTCATCGTTCACCCGCATCCGTTCTCCACGTTCGTCGCCGAGGAACAGATCGTGGCCGGCAACGTGATCGGCTACGGAGCCACGAGCGGCGAGATCTTCCTGCGTGGCATCGTCGGCGAGCGCTTCTGCGTGCGCAACTCCGGCGCCACCGCGGTCAGCGAGGGCGTCGGCGACCACGGCTGCGAGTACATGACCGGCGGGCGCGTCGTCGTGCTCGGACCGACCGGGCGCAACTTCGGCGCCGGCATGTCGGGCGGAATCGCCTACGTGTACGACCCCGACGAGGTGTTCGCCCCGAAGGTGAACTACGACATGGTCGCACTGGAGGACCTCGATGACCCCGACCGCGAGTTCCTGCTCGACACGGTCACCCGTCATCGTGACCTCACCGGTTCGGAGGTGGCCGCACGCATCCTCACCGACTGGGACGTCGCCGTCGGTGCGTTCCGCAAGGTGATGCCGCTGGATTACAAGCGTGTCCTGACCGTGATCGCCGAGTCGAAGGCCGCCGGCCTCGACGAGACCCAGACCGTCGACAAGATCATGGAAGCAGCACGAGCATGACCAGCACGCCGACCAAAGACCGCCCGGCGAGGGAAGCGCCAGCGACGAGCCGCAGTCCGATCGAGGAGAACCGCAGGGCCGACGAGGAGCACAACGGAAGGGAAGCGCCAGCGACGAGCCGCAGTCCGATCGAGGAGAACCGTAGGGCCGACGAGGAGGACAACGGAAGGGAAGCGCCAGCGACGAGCCGCAGTCCGATCGAGGAGAACCGCAGGGCCGACGAGGAGGACAACTCAGATGGGTGAGCCGACCGGGTTTCTCAAGTGGGAACGAGAGACGCCGACCCGGCGTCCCGTGCCTGTCCGTCTGCGCGACTGGAAGGAGGTCTACGAGGACTTCCCCGAAGACCACCTCAAGCACCAGGCGGGGCGTTGCATGGACTGCGGGATCCCGTTCTGCAACAACGGCTGTCCGCTCGGCAACCTGATCCCCGACTGGAACGACCTGGTGTACCGGGACCACTGGCAGGACGCGATCGAGCGGCTGCACGCCACGAACAACTTCCCCGAGTTCACCGGGCGGCTCTGTCCGGCGCCGTGCGAATCGGCCTGCGTGCTCGGGATCAACCAGAACCCGGTGGCGATCAAGCAGGTCGAGGTCGAGATCATCGATCGGGCCTGGGACGAGGGTTGGGTCACGCCGCACGTGCCGGCCGTTCGCACCGGTAAGCGGGTCGCGGTGATCGGATCGGGGCCGGCCGGGCTCGCTGCCGCACAGCAGCTCACCCGCGCCGGCCACGACGTCGTGGTGCTCGAGCGCGCTGACCGCATCGGTGGGCTGCTGCGCTACGGCATCCCTGAGTTCAAAATGGAGAAGCGTCACATCGACCGTCGCATCGAGCAGATGGAAGCCGAGGGCACCGAGTTCCGCACCAATGCGGTGGTCGGCGAGAACGTCGACATCGAGGTGCTGCGCGCCTCGCACGACGCCGTCGTGCTCGCGTGCGGTGCGACGGCATGGCGCGACCTGCCGATCCCGGGCCGTGAACTCGACGGCATTCATCAGGCCATGGAGTACCTGCCGGGAGCGAATCGCGTGCAGCTCGGCGACATCGACCAGGCGCCGATCGACGTCAACGGCAAGCACGTCGTGATCATCGGCGGCGGCGACACCGGCGCCGACTGTCTGGGCACGGCACACCGCCAGGGTGCGGCGTCGGTGACGCAGCTCGAGATCCTGCCGAAGCCGCCCGAGCACCGGGGCGCCAACAACCCGTGGCCGCAGTTCGCGATGACCTACAAGGTCACCTCGGCCCACGAGGAGGGCGGCGAGCGGCTCTACAGCGTGAACACCGAGCAGTTCCTCGACGACGGCAACGGTCGGGTCCGGGCACTCAGGCTCCACGAGGTGGAACTCGTCGACGGTGCCTTCGTGAAGGTGGAAGGCACCGACCACGAGATCACCGCTGACTTCGTGTTCCTCGCGCTCGGGTTCGTCGGGCCGGAGAAGGGATCGTGGCTCGAGTCGCTCGAGGTGGACTTCGACGCCCGCGGCAACGTCGCACGCGACGCCCGCTACATGACCAACCAGCACGGCCTGTTCGTCGCAGGCGACATGGGGCGGGGACAGAGCCTCATCGTGTGGGCGATCGCGGAGGGCCGCGCCTGCGCCGCCGGCGTGGACACCTACCTCATGGGCGAGACCCGTCTGCCGGCGCCGGTGAAGCCCACGGATCGCCCCCTGGTCTGAGCCTGCGCCGGGCCTGACGACACGGGGCGTCCAGGAACGCGTACGCTGGCCTCTATGCAATCGTCACGTTCAACGACCGGAGTACGCCGACTCGGCGTGCTCGTCGGTCCCGCGCTGATCGGCGCTGTCGTCCTGTCGTCGTGTGGCGGCGGTGAATCCGGTGCGACGCAGTCGACCATCGACCTCAGCGCCGCCTCGACGGCGTTCGTCGTGCGCCCGCCGGCCACGACCGAGCCGCCGGCCGACACGCTGGTCGACGGCGATCCGGACGCCATCGTGGAAGGGATCCAGGAGTACACGGTGCAGTCCGGTGACGCTCCCTATGTGCTGGTCACGCGGTTCGGGATCTCACTCGAGGACCTGCTCGGCGTCAACGAGTGGACCGACCCGAGTCAGTTCCCGTTCCCGGGGACGGTCATCCTGATTCCGCCCGGGGCCAAGTCGGTGACCGCGTCGGCGACGACCGACTCCGGCGACACGAGCACCGACGCTGCGACCGAGACCGACGCGACGCCGACCGAGACGATCCCGGACGCCGGCGACAACTGTTCGCAGGGCACCTACACGATCGTCGAAGGCGACTACCTCGGCAAGGTGGCGAGCAAGTTCGACGTCACGGTCGATGCGTTGAACGCAGCGAACGCATCCACCTCGGGCTACAGCTCGTTCTACGTCGGCCTGGAGATCGTGATCCCCGCCAAGTCCGACTGCTGAACGGTCATAACCCGGTACTTCGGAGCGAATATTGCGCTGGGTGCAACGATTGCTCCGAATTTCGGGTGAGATGGTGGTAGGCGGTGCTACTGGAAGACGAAGTTGGTCTGTTTGACCACGTCCATCGTCGCGCTGCTCGCGATCGAATAGCGGTGCCCCGGGAACAGGATCGTGTCGTCGGGAACCTCGGCGAGGCGTCGCAGGCTCTCGAACATCTTCACCGGATCAGAGCCGGGGAGATCGGTGCGCCCGCACCCCTCCAGGAACAAGGTGTCACCCGCGATCAGACGATCGTCGACGAAGAAGCACTGGCTGCCCGGCGTGTGGCCAGGCGTGTGGACCAGCGAGATGTCGATACCGCCGACGGTGAGTACGTCGCCCGAGTCGTGGCCGACGAGATGGTCGACTGAGACCTTCGTCGACTTCGTGACCCATTCGACCTCGTCGTGTTGCACGTGAATGGGGCAGTCGACGTGCTCGAGCAACTCGGCGATTCCCTCGATCGAGTGCCCCATCATCGAACCGCCGACGTGATCAGGGTGGTAGTGGGTGGCCAACACGCCGGTGACCGTCATCGCGTCGACACCGACGAGGTCGACGAGTTCCCTGACGGCATATGCGGGGTCGACGAGGACGCACTCGCCGGTGCGACGGTCGCCGACCGCGTAGACGAAGTTGACCATCTGCGAGGCGAGCGGGTCACCGACGGCAAAATCGCGACCTGACAGCAGCTGGCGGAAGTAGAGCGGGGAGCTGGACACGTGCCTACGCTAACGCCGTGTCGTCGAAGCCCGAGGTACGTGCGCTCACCCGTCTCACCGAAGGGCAGGAGATCCCATTCGGTGACCGCGTTGCGGTCGTCCCGGCCGAACTCGCCACACAGTTCGTCCACGGCGACCGCCTGATCGTGGTGCAGTCGAGCGGCGCGCTGCTTCGGATCCCCGCGGATGTGAGCGATCTGGTCGAGCACGCGGTTGCCGATGCGAGCGATGCGTTCGCCGAGCTGTCCCGAGCGAGCGACGAGCAGATCTCGGACTTCTTCGAGCGCTTCGCCGCAGCGCTCGCGGACGACGAACGGTTCGCCTCGATCGCCGAGGCGAACGCCGCTGACGTCGCGGCGGCCGCAGGCAGGCATCGTTCGACCACACGGCTGGTGCTCGACGACCGCATGCGCCGCGACATGATCGACGGTCTCTGCGGATGGCGCGACTCGCCCAGCCGGCGCGATGGGACCATCGAGCGCATCACCCACGACGGCTGGGCGATCGAAGCGCGCCGCGTGCCGCTCGGCGTGGTCGGATTCGTGTTCGAGGGACGCCCGAACGTGTTCGCCGACGCCTGCGGGGTGGTGCGCACCGGGAACACGGTGGTGTTCAGGATCGGCTCCGACGCACTTGCGACGGCGCAATCGATCGTCGAGCACGCGCTCGTGCCGGCGCTGCGCGGTGCCGGGCTGCCGGCGGGAACCGTGCGGCTGGTCGATTCGCCGACCCACGCCGCCGGCCATGCGTTGTTCGCCGATCAACGTCTTGCGCTGGCGGTCGCGCGGGGTTCGGGCGCCGCCGTCGCCGAACTCGGCGCAGTGGCCTCGCAGGCGGGCACGCCGGTCAGCCTGCACGGAACCGGAGGCGCGTGGATGGTCGCCGGCAGCGCAGCGTCAGCCGAGACGCTCGGCCAGGCAGTGCAGCACTCGCTCGATCGCAAGGTGTGCAACACCGTCAACGTGGTCCTGGTGCTGCGCGAGCGTGCGGGCGAGCTGGTCCCGGTGGTGATCGACGCGCTCGACGCGGCGGCGTCCGATCGCGGAACCTGCGGGCGTCTTCACGTGGTCGAGGGCAGCGAGGGTTTCGTCGAGTCCGAGCGTTTCGAGCGGTTCGCAACGATCACTCGCGCCGGCGGAGCGAGCGACGAGCCGGCAGCATCGACCGTCACCGAGACCGAGCTGGCGACCGAATGGGAGTGGGAGCACTCACCGGAGATCACACTGGCGGTCGTCGAATCGCTCGACGAAGCGGTGGCGACGTGCAACCGGTTCAGCCCACACTTCGTCGCCTCGATCGTGACCGACGACATCGATGAGTTGGAGCACTTCTACGCGGCCGTCGACGCACCGTTCGTCGGCAACGGATTCACCCGATGGGTCGACGGGCAGTATGCGTTGAACGCTCCAGAACTCGGACTGTCGAACTGGCAGTTCGGACGCATGCTCGGACGGGGAGCGATCCTGTCCGGTGACAGCGTGTTCACGATGCGGTATCGGGCAACGGTCGCCGATCACACCGTGAGGCGCTGACCGCCGCCACTACTTCCAGACGCCGGTGACGTCGACGATGACGTGGATGTTGGCACTGGTTGTCACGCAGATGGCGCCGGAGGCATCGAGCTTGACGTTGGCGCCATTGGCCACGGCGCCACCGTCTCCGATGAAGTTGACGTTCGACACGTTCGACGGCTCTCCACACGGAACCACGACTGCGTACCCGGGGGCGAACGCTCCGGCGGCAACGAGGTTCAACGTCGCAGCTCGTGCGTCGGAGGCGATGCCTCGGTTGCCGGCGACCTGGATTCGCAGTTCGCGTCCCGGTGCCAGCATGATCGGCCCGGCGCCACCGTTCAGATCCGGGTGGGTCTGGCGTGTGTCGGTCAGCCTGATCGGGCGCAAGGGGACGAACTTCAGGCCACCGACATCACCGAACCAGCCGGTGATGTCGACGATCACGTGCGACGTGACATTGCTGGTGAGGCAGATCGTACCGTCGCCGGCAGTCGGGACGATTGCCGAGTTGGCTCGTGCCCGGCCGACCCGTGGGTTCAGCGTGGACACCGCTGGCTCGGCAACGCCACACGGGAAGGCGCGGATCCAACCGGTCTCGTCGGGAAGCACGCCGGTGATGTTGACCGCCACGGCGACGGCTTCGCTCGGGGCGGGGCTGGCGCCGCCTTCGACGGCGACGCGCATCACCTCGCCGGCACGAAGTGGTTGACCCGTCGATCGGGTGTCGTGGACACGCCTCGGGGCCACCGGGTTGAAGAGCTGCGTCGCGCTGGGAGAGACGTACCCGTTGACGTCGATCACGACGTCGGTCGGCTGGCTCGAGAAGAGGCAGAGATCCCCGCCGTTCAGCGGGATGATCGCCTGGTTGGGGACCCCGTCGTTGGCATCGTAGTTGAGTGTCGAGAACGATGGGACCGCCTCGTCACAGTTCGAGGCAGTGAGGTAGCCGGCGGCGGGAGCGCCGACGCCGGTGAAGTTGGCGCTGATGGCCGCGATGTCGGAGGGGAGGCCGGAACGTCCGGCGATGGGCACCCGGACCTGCTGATTTGCCGGGAGCCGGCCGAGCACCAGGTTGCTCCGTGAGTCGGCGAACCGAAAGGGGGTCACCGGTTGGAAGCGCATCGACGAGTTGAGCGCACTGGTGGCGGCGAGGGGTGCCGGAGGAGCGGCAGGGGCGACCGACAGCGGGGCGTTGGGGTCGACGTTGAAGCTCCAGTTCGCCGTGCCACCGTCGGACGAGACGGCCACCGAGTAGGTGCCGGTCGTGAGCGGTGCTGCGGGCACGACCACCACGGCGTTGTCGCCGGCGAGGATCGAGCTGGCAACTCCGCTGGTGTTGGATTTCTGCAGGACACAGGTCGGGACGGCCCCGGCGGGACCGACGAGCGTGGCCGTTGCGTTGGTGACCGTCGAGGGCATCATCGCGATCAACGGCAGCCCGACGGGCTGGCCACCCCAGCCGCAGAACGTGCGCGGATCGGGAGACTCGGCAACGAAGCGGGTCATGCTGGTCGTCGAGCCATTGCCCGGGAACACGATGGGCGTCGCCGGCTTCGGCGCACCCCACTGGTTGCCGCGCACGACGTCGAGCGTCGCTCCCGACTTCCACTGGGTCGTCGACGGATTCGGCGGGCTCGCGCACATGCCGTAGGCCACCTGCTGCAACGTCGGGCGCAGGACACCGATGGCGTGGAACGGTGCCGACATCCACAGGTCGATGTGACTGCGTGCCGTGGCGGACGCATTGCTCGACACCGCCACATTGCCGCTGTTGCCTGCCTGATCCCCTTCGGTGGTGTAGCCCGGTGTGCCGGGAGCCTCGTCGTGCGCAATGCCGTTGAGCAGCATCCAGCAGGAGTGGTTCCGTGCGCCACTCGACCATGCGGGGTTGTCCGACACCGGAGCGAGGCCGGACTGCATCCGGTACACGTTGACGATCCCGAGCCAGTCGTCGTTCGCGGGCCCGTTCGCCGAGGCTGTCGCCGGGCTCAGGCCGGTGACCATCGCTGCACCCAGCAGCGCCAGACCGGACATCGTCGCGATCCATCGACGGGCGCTTCGAGGTGATGGGTCTGCAGAAGCGGAGCTGGTTGACATCGTGCGTCCCTGTGGCTGGATGGCGGGTGGGCTGGGGGAGGTCGGACTGGCGCTCGACAGTGAGGTCGTCGAAACTGGTTCCCCGATGCATCGGGCGTCGCCGGTACCTTCTGAACGTCCATGACCATTCCTTGACGTCTTCTTGACGTCTTCTTGACGATGTCCCTGCCCGACCCCGATGAGCTCGCTTCCTCCTCCCATCCCCGGCACCGCGGTCGGGTCCTCGCCGAACACGGTGCGGGTGGCCTCGCCGGACGTCGTGCCGACGCTGCCGTTGGTGGCGGCGGTGGGCGCGATCGGCGTCCTCAGCGGTTCGCTGATCGCGTCGAAGTACCTTCTCGACTCCATCGTCGGATTCGGCTGGCCCGTGGCGGTGTACGTCGCCCTGCTCGCCGCAGTCGGGTACGGGCCGTCACTGTGGTGGTGCAGGTTCGCGAGCCGGCGCTGGGGAACCGGCGACCTCGGTACCGACATTGGCCTCACCCCACGGTTCGCCGACCTCGGTTGGGGACCGGTGATCTGGCTCGGTGCGATCGGTGCGCAGATCGTGGTCGGCGCCGTCATCGTGGGGCTCGGCGTGCCGTTGGTCGGCAACACCGAGGGAATCGAGGAGATCAGCGCCGATCGGACCTATGTGGTGTCGCTCGTGATCACGGCGGTGATCGCAGCTCCCGTCGTCGAGGAGATGGTGTTCCGGGGCGTGGTGATGCGGGGCTTGCGCAGCAGGCTGCCGATCGTGGCGGTGGTGGTCCTGCAGGGGCTGTTGTTCGGCGCGGCCCACATCGATCCCGTCCGTGGCGTCGGCAACGTGGGGCTGGTGCTCGTGCTGGCCGGAGTAGGGGTGGCCTTCGGTGTGGCGGCGGTGCTGCTCGGACGGATCGGGCCATCGATGGTCGCCCACGCGCTGTTCAACGGAGCGGTGTTGCTCGTGGTCCTGACCGGTGTCGCCGGCCGGCTCGACGGCGAGTCGGCGTCAGTGGGTGAACAGGTCGGCGTTGTCGATGAGGCGGACATCGCCGAACCGGGCGGCGACGGCGATGCGCACCCGTCCCGGCCGGCGATCATCGATCTCGAACCGCTCGATCTGGCGCAGGTTCCCGGCGTCGAAGACGGCGACGTAGTCGAGATCTGCGAGCGGTTCGTCGTCGATCGCGCGGGTGGCCGCCTCGATCACGTCGGCCACGCTCGAACGGTCTGATGTCGCGGCATCGCGTCCCGCTGCAAGGGCCTCGGGTACGCAGCGTGCGGCGTTGCGTTGCGCGTCGTCGAGCCGCCGGTTACGACTCGACAGCGCCAACCCGTCGCTCTCGCGCACGGTGGGGTGCTCGACGATATCGACGCCCAGATCGAGGTCCGCAGCGAGCCGGCGCACGACGGCGAGTTGCTGGTAGTCCTTCTCGCCGAACAGGGCCACGTGAGGGCGAGTTGCAGCCAGCAGCTTGGTGACCACGGTGGTGACGCCGTCGAAGTGCCCCGGCCGTGCAGCGCCCTCCATCGTGTCGGTCAGGCCCGAGACCCGCACCGTGGTTGCGAACCCGTCCGGATACATCGACGTGGCGGTCGGGACGAAGACGGCGTCGACTCCTTCGGCATCGCAGGCGAGCAGGTCGTCGTCGAGTGGCCGTGGATAGTGATCGAAGTCGCCACGTTCGCCGAACTGGAGCGGATTCACGAAGATCGACACGACGACGGCGTCGGCGAGTTCTCGGGCGGCTCGAATCAGCTCGAGGTGACCGCGATGCAGCGCTCCCATCGTCGGGACCAGCGCAATCGTTCGGCCGCCCGACCGGGTGGCATCTGACCAGGCGCGCACAGCGGCCGGGTTGTCGAACGCGATGGCCACTCCGGAGACGCTAGCGCGCGCCCCGGGTCGGACCGACGGGGCGGCGACGCAGACGCGGTGCTGCCGACGGCACGACGTCGAAGTATGCATCCGCCACGCCGATCGTGGTCGCCGACAGCACGGCATGGGTGCATGCCGACGCGAAGGTCTCGGCCGCGGCCCGCAGGATCAGGTTGAGGTGTTGTTGGCGTGACGCCGTCGACCGCATGGCCGGGGGAAGGTCGCCGATGTCGTCGTCGCCGGTCGCCAGCCCGAAGATCGTGTCGCCGTCGAACATCGAGTGGGCGGGACGGATCGCCCGGGCCAGCCCGTCGTGGGCGACATCGGCCATCTTCGAGACCTCGGTCTTCGACAACGCTGCGGACGTGGCCACCACACCGATGGTGGTGTTGAGATCGGCCGCCTGTCCCGTCAGCTGGCGACCGAGCCGGGCCCGATCACGAGCGTTCGGCGCTCGCAGCTCGAACCGGCCCGGATCCCAGGGCAGCCCGGTCGTCGGATCGATCGGGGTGCCGTTGGCGTTGACGACGGCCAGCGCTCCCACCTGGACGAACGACGGCTCGTCCGGCGCGCCGATTCGCACGGTCGTGCTCGCAGTGCCGACACCGCCCTGCAGGCCGCCCGCCCGAGCCCCGGTCCCGGCGCCGACCGAGCCCCACGACGCCTGGCTCACCCTCGAGGCAGCGATCGCTCGTCGCCCGAAGTCGGCAGTCGGTCGATGGTCGAAGCGTCCGGCACGGGCGAGGTCGAAGATCACGGCGGCGGGAACGACCGGAACCACGCCGGCCGGGTCGTTGGCCGGGCCGACGGGGAATCCCAGCGCCCGCTCCTCGAGCCACGAGACCACGCCGTCAGCGGCGGCCAGACCGAACGCACTGCCGCCGGTCAGACACACCGCGTGGATCGTCTGCACCAGGTTCTCGGGCCGGAGAGCATCGGTCTCGCGGGTGCCCGGGCCACCACCGCGCACCGACGCCCCTGGGGTCGCCCCGTGCGGTACGTGCACGACGGTCGTGCCGGTCTGCCATCCACGGCCGATCCGCTGATGGTGTCCCACCCGGATTCCTGCAACGTCGGTGATCGAACCCGCAGTGAGGACCGCATCGACCCCGGGTGGCGGTTCCGTTCGGCCCATCCGCCCACTGTACGGATCGGCGCACCACGATGAAGGCCAGCGATGAGCGAAGCGACCGGATACCGGCTTTTCGCTCATCGCTGGGGTGTGGTGGATGGTGGAAGTAGCGTCGGCGGTCGTGTTCGAACGACCGCCGCTCGCCGACGGACCGCTGCAACGACTGCGCACCGGGATCAAGCGCGTGGCCGGCCACGGCGTGATCCTGGCGTGGGAGATGGCGGTCGAACTCGGCGCGATCGGTCCCGACACGCGTCGCGGCAAACGCTTCGGACGTCTCGGCGCCGGCAGCGTGATCTGTTTCCCTCCGAATGCACTGTTCAACGAGCAGTACATCCACATCGGCGAGGGCACGATGTTTGGGCCACAGATCACCTTGTCGGCCGGGATGGTTCCGGGGCAGCAGATGGTGAGCGACCCGGTGATCACCGTCGGTGACCGATGCCTGATCGGCAAGGGGAGTGGCATCGTCGGGCATCTGCAGATCGTGATCGGCGACGACGTGTGGACCGGTCATCACGTCTACATCACCGATCAGAACCACGGCTATGCCGACCCGGACCTGCCGATCTCCCGACAGGTGATGCCGGAGCGGCCCGTGTCGATCGGCGACGGATCGTGGCTCGGACACGGCACCGTCGTGCTGCCCGGCGCGACGATCGGGCGACACGTTGTCATCGGCGCCAACAGCGTCGTGACGGGCACCATCCCCGACTTCAGCGTCGCCGCAGGCGTGCCAGCGCGGGTGATCAAGTCGATCGACCCCCGTTGACGGATCGAGCCCTGGCGTACTCGGTCAGACCACCGACCCGCGCGGTGGCGCACACGTCGGCATCTCGTTGTCGAGCGTGAACTTCTCGATGCGTTCGGAGATCGGCACGCCGTTGACCGCCGTTTCGGTGAATGCGACGTTCTGTCCGGAGCGGAGCCGTTCGGAATAGCGATAGCGGTCGTCGAGCAGGGTCCGGTAGTCGGACTCCCAGTCCGGCACGATCGCCTGGCCCTTCTCGTCGGACGGTGTGACCGAGACGATGTCGTCGAGCATCGCGGCGAGCAGATCGGTCGACTCGACGACCAGATTGGCACGCACCTCGATGTCCGGTGAGGCCTGGGCCTCGAGCGCCCGCAGTTCGGCGTCGGTGCGCACGCAGATGGCCTCGGCGCGTTCGGCCCAGGCACGGTCCTCGATCTTGTTGATCGACTCCTTCGGTGCGAAGAACAGCGCCCAGATCCAGAACACGATCAGCAGCGCGACCGCACCCCACAGCAGCACCCGTCGCACCGGCGAGCGGCGCCACGCTCCGGGCTGGCCCCCGGGCACGTAGGTCGGCGGGGCGGGGGCGTCGGTGCTCACAATGTCTCACGATATGACGACGTCCGGCTGGTAGAAACGTCACGTGCAGCCCGCCGAGACGATCACCGATCACGGCGTCGCGCCAGACGACGACGCCGGGGCGTTCGACCGGGCCCGTCGCAACGCTCGGTTCATCGCCGAGCTCGTGATGGTGCACCCGAAGTTGTTCCTCATCGCCGTGAGCGGCGCTGCGGTGTTCGCCCTGCTGACGGTCGCCTCGAGTTTCGCGATCGGGCGGGTGATCGACGACGTCATCCTGCCGCGATTCGACGAGGGAGAGGTGGCGACCAGCACGGTGCTCGCAGGGCTGGGCCTCGTGATCGGTATTGGCGTGGTTCGCGCCGTCGCGATCGTGATCCGGCGCAGCTACGCCTCGATCTCGATGTGGCGCGTCGCGCAGACCTTCACCAACCGGGTGGTGCGGCGATACGCCGAGCAGCCCGTCAGCTGGCACAACCGTCGCGCCGATGGCGACCTGGTGCAACGCGCCGGAGTCGACTCCGAGGCGACCGTGAGCGTGCTCGCACCGATCCCGTTCGCCTCGGGCACGATCGTGATGCTCGTCGCGTCGACGGTGTGGATGCTGCTGATCGACGTCCCGCTCGGTCTGGTCGCGGTCGTCGTGTTCCCGCTGCTGCTGTTCACCAATGTCGTGTACGAGAAGTCCGTCTCCTCCCACTTCACGCGGGCCCAGGATCAGCTCGGCGAGTTCTCGGCCGGTGTCCACGAGAGCTTCGAGGGCGTCCAGCTGGTCAAGTCCTATGGCGCCGAGGAGCGCGAGACCGAACGCCTCGCAGGGCTCGCCGACCGCGTCCGCGCCTCACGCGTGCAGGCGATCCGGCTGCGGAGCTGGTTCGAGGCGCTCCTCGACGTGATCCCGTCGCTGACCAACATCACGCTGGTCGTGATCGGCGCGCTGCGGGTGCGATCGGGCGATGTCACGGTCGGCGAGTTCTCCAGCGTGATCTTCCTGTTCACGCTGCTCGTGTTCCCGCTGCGGCTCATCGGCTACGCGCTGTCGGAGCTCCCACGGTCGATGGCCGCCTGGCAGCGGATCCGTACCGTGCTCGACGAGCCGATCGAGCCCGATCCAGCGGACCGCATCGGGATCGCCGCGGACGGGCTCGGCGTCGAGTTCGCCGGTGTCAGCTTCGCCCATGAGGGCGACGGACCGCCGACGGTGCAGCATGTCGACCTCGCCGTGCAGGCGGGGAGCGTCACCGCGCTCGTCGGTCCGACCGGCTCCGGCAAGTCCACACTTGCACAGCTCGCCGCAGGGTTGGTCGGACCGAGCGTCGGCGAGGTGCGCCTGGCACCCGGCAACCGCTCGATCGTCTTCCAGGAGGCGTTCCTGTCGAGTGGCACCGTGCGCGAGAACGTCGAACTCGGCACGAGCTACACCGACGACGAGATCTGGGACGCGCTGGGTCAGGCAGCGGCCACCGAGTTCGTGAAACGGCTCCCGCAGCAGCTCGACACCTTGGTCGGCGAGCGCGGCGTGAGCCTGAGCGGTGGTCAGCGCCAGCGGCTGGCGCTCGCCCGCGCGCTCGTGCGCCAGCCGAGCCTCTTGGTGCTCGACGACACGACCTCGGCGCTCGACCCCGCCACCGAGGCGACGATCCTCGAGCAGCTCCGTTCACGCCTCGGTGGCTCGACGGTGCTGATGGTGGCGTCGCGTCCCTCCACGATCGCCCTCGCCGACGACGTCGTATTCGTCGCCGACGGACGCATCGCTGCGCACGGCACCCACGACGAACTGCTCGTGTCGACAAGTGCCTACCGGGAACTGGTCGAGGCCTTCGAGTCCGATCGGGATCGAGACGGGCCCCCGTCGTCGGCGACCCCCACCGCGGTGGTGGGATCGTGAGCCTCGACCCGACGCTGGCGGCGAAGGTGGGCACGCTCACGCCGCCGAGCCAGGACTCCGCGGTCCGCACGATCGGACGCGGGCTCGAGACGGCCCCGATCCTGCGCCAAGGGCTCGGCGTCACCTGGATGTTCGCGGCCGTCGGCGCGTCGGGTCGCGTCGTCGTGCCGATCCTGATCCAGCAGGCAATCGACAGCGGCATCGAGGCCGGTGAGGTCCAGATGGACGTCATCGTGCAGATGGCGCTGCTCGGGGCGCTGGCCGTGATCGTGTCGGGCTGGGCCTTCCGTCAGGCGTCGCTCCGGCTCGGCGAGCGCAGCGAACGCGCGCTGCACGACCTCCGGGTGCGCCTGATCGGCCACATCCACCAGCTGAGCCTCGCGGACCACAACGACGAACGTCGCGGCGGCCTCGTCGCCCGAGTCACCAGCGACATCGAGACGCTGGCGCGGTTCTTCCAGTGGGGTGGTCTCGCCTGGCTGGTCGACGGCACGCTGATGGTGATCGTCGCCGGTGTCATGCTCGCCTACGACTGGGTGCTGGCGCTCGTGGCGTTCGCAGTGGCCGTCCCACTGCTGTTCGTGTTGCGAGCGGTGCAGTCGCGCCTGCTCGTCGCCTACGACCGCGCCCGACACAGCAACGGTCAGACGCTCGGCTCGATCGCCGAACTCGTGTCCGGTGGCCCGACGATCCGTGCGTACGGGGCAGGCGACACGATCGTGGGGCAGGTCGAGGAGTCGGTCGAGACCACGGCGTCAGCACAGATCCGGGCGGCACTGATCGGCGCGTTCCTCTTCCCCTCCGGCGAGGTGTTCTCGGCGTTCACGGTGTCGGCGGTGGTCGCCGTCGGGGTATGGCGTGGTCCCGAGAGCGGGTTGACCGCCGGCGCCCTCGTGGGATTCGTGTTCCTGACGTACCGGTTCCTCGAACCGATCGCAGAGTTCACCGAGGTGCTCGACACCACCCAGATGGCGGTTGCCGGATTGCGACGAGTGCTGTCGGTGCTCGACATGCCGGTCGGGCCGCCGCAACCGGACGACCCGATCCCCCTGCCGCCCGGCCAGCTCCAGATCGACATTCGCGAGGTCACCTTCGCGTACCGCAGCCGCAGTGACGACACGGCCGACGCCGCGGTGCTCAAGAACATCGACGTCACGATCCCGCCGGGTCAGCAGGTCGCCATGGTCGGCGCGACCGGGTCGGGCAAGACCACGCTCGGACGGTTGATCGCCCGGTTCGCCGACCCGACGATCGGTGAGATCGACCTCGGAGGCGTGCCATTGCGCAGGGTCGATCGTGCCGAGCTGCGCACCCGCCTGATCGTGGTGTCGCAGGAACCATTCCTGTTCGACGACACGGTCTCCGCGAACGTGGCCTTCGCCGACGAGCGCGCTGACCAGCGCGACGTCGAGCGCGTCGTCGACGACCTCGGCGTTCGCGACTGGGTCGACTCGCTCCCGAACGGCCTCGCCACCAACGTGGGCGAACGAGGCGACCAGCTCTCGGCGGGTGAGCGTCAACTCGTCGCGCTGTTGCGCGCTGGGCTGGCCGATCCCGACATCTTGATCCTCGACGAGGCCACCTCGTCGGTCGACGCCCTCACCGAGGTGCGTATCGCCCGCGCCCTCGAACGGTTGGCGGCATCGAGGACAACGATCGCCATCGCCCACCGGTTGTCGACCGCAGCGCGAGCGGACCGCGTGCTGGTGCTCGATCACGGCCGCCTCGTCCAGGACGGGCATCACGACGAACTCCTCCGCGAGGACGGGCCGTACCGGATGCTGTACGACGCCTGGGTGTCGGCCACGACGGTGTGATGCCCGTCGACGTCAGTCGAGCGCGAGCCCGAATGGCAGGGGACCGGTCACCTCGACCACGATGCAGTCGACGTCGTCGAGCTCGACCTGGCGCTCGGCGTCGAACGGTGCCGATGTCCCGGGTTCGACGTCGTCGAGGGTGACCCTCGTCGTGCGGTGTGGGTTGTCGGTTCCGGGCCGGACGAATCCGATCAGCACCGAGAAGTCGGAGGTGTCGTCGCCGAGGTTCTCGAGTCGTCCGGTGGCGATCGCCCGGGATCCGACGACCTCACACGAGGTGATGGCGGTCTCGTGCGGGGGTGGGTTCAGGTAGGAGTCGTACACGTCGAGCACGAGGAAGGTCAACACCGTGCCGAGTGCGGCGGCGAGCAGCGCGCAGGCGCCGGTGATCACGCCGACCACGGCACGACTGCGTCCGGCGTCCGACGGGCCGGATCGACGGATCGCCAGGATGCCGAAGGCCAGGGCCAGCAACGCGGCGACGGCGCCGATCACGACCACGAACGGCATCCAGGCGATCGCGATCGCGACGATCCCCAGCACCATCGAGGCGGTGGCGAGCGATGTCGGGGCGTTCTCCGTTGCGCCGGAACCGGCAGGTTGTCCCTGGTGCGGGTGCTGCCCGACGTCGATGCCGAGGGGATCCACGAATCGGTCGCCACCCGTCGACACGTCGGCGGTCCACGTCGCACCGTTGTAGTAGCGGAGCTCGAATCGTCGCAGCGGGTCGGCGTACCAACCGGGTCGTACTCCGCCGTCGTTCGCCACTGCGTCGCAAGCTAGCGGCGCCTCGTGCCCGTACAGTCGTTGCCCATGGAGATCGTGCTGATCCGTCACGGCGAACCCGAGTGGGTGCGCGATGGTCTGGCCGTCGTCGACCCGCCGCTCACCGAACGCGGCCATCGTCAGGCCGAACGCCTTGCGAACTACCTGAGCGACGAACGATTCGACGAGGTCCTCGTGTCGCCGCTCGTGCGAGCCCGCCAGACGGCGTCGCCGCTGCTCGAGGCGCTCGGAGTCGCCGAGGTGATCGATCCCTGGCTCGAGGAGATCCGGGATCCGATGTGGCACGGCAGCCCGGCCGAGAAGGCGGCGGAGGCCTATGCGGAGCTCAAGGGCCGTCCCGCCGAGGACCGGTGGCACGGGCTCGAGGGCGGTGAATCGATCCGCGACTTCGTCGGACGCATTCGGGCGGGAGCCTCGTCGTTCCTCGCCGACCGTGGCGTGCTTCGTTCCGAGGTCGATCTTCCCGTGTGGCAGATCGCCGAACCGGGCGCCCGCATCGCCCTCGTCGCCCATGCAGGGACGAACTCGGTGACGATCGGACACCTGTTGGGGCTCGAACCCACACCGTGGGAGTGGGACCGGTTCGTGCTGGGGCACACCTCGATCAGCCGCGTGGAGGCACTCCCGCTCGAGGACGGCTACACGTTCTCGCTCAGCAAACTCAGCGATCTCGAGCATCTCGACCGCGATCAACGCACGCGCTGACGGGTTCGCTGCAGATCGGGCCCGTGCGACGATCTACCGTCGTCGCGATGGCCGATGCACCAGATCCCGATCGTCTGAAGTTCTACTCCTTCTCGGTGTTCACCCAACTCAACGGTGCGGTGACCGCTGGGATGATCCACCTGGGCGACAAGCTCGGGCTCTACAGCGCGCTCGCCGCTGCAGACGAGCCGATCACCACCTCCGGACTGGCCGAGCGCACGGGACTCGACGAACGGTGGGTACGCGAGTGGGCCTACAACCAGGCAGCAGCGAAGCTGATCGCGGTCGACACCGACGCGGCCCCGGGCGCCGAGCGTTTCTGGCTCACGCCGGAAGCCACCGCGGTACTGGCCTCGCCGGATCATCCCGCATTCGGCATGGGCATGTTCCACCGATTCCCACAGACGATGGCAGCACTCGAAGCGATGCCCGAGAGCTTCCAGACGGGCATCGGTCACGACTACGACAGCCACGGCCCCGAAGGAGCGGTGGGGATCGAGCGGAGCTTCGAGCCGTGGAATCGGCACCACCTGATCCCGACCGTGCTGCCGGCACTCGAGGGAATCGTCGAACGGCTCGAGTCGGGCATCACCGTCGCCGACATCGGCTGTGGCGCCGGGGGAGCGGTGCTGCTGATGGCCGACGCCTTCCCCAACAGTCGCTTCGTCGGCTACGACATCTCGAAGTATGCGCTCGAACGTGCTGAACATCGTCGTCGCGAGGAGGGTGCCGACAACGTGCGGTTCGTCGATCCGCGAGACGAGCCACTGCCCGGCGACCACACCGTCGACTTCGTCACCACGTTCGACTGCATCCACGACATGACCCATCCGCAGGAGATGATCGGCGCGATCGCCGATGCGCTGGCACCGGACGGCACGTGGCTGCTGGTGGACATCAAGGGACGCGAGACGTTCGCCGAGAACGTCGAGAAGAACCCGATGGCATCGTTGATGTACGGCATCAGCGTGCTGTCGTGCATGTCGTCGGCGTTGTCGGAGCCCGGTGGTGCGGGCCTGGGGACGCTCGGACTGCCCGAGTCGAAGGCTCGGCAGATGGCCGAGGCAGTCGGGTTGAGCCGATTCCGGACGCTCGGCGTGGAGCACTCGGTCAACTCGTTCTACGAAGTTCGCCACTGACTACGGTGCGCACATGAGCGACGACACCGACCGCATCGAACTCGACGACGTGAAGGCGTTCGCCACCGGTCTCAGTCCGTGGGCGCACTTGGCGACGGTGGGCGGCGATGGCAAACCCGACGTGGTGCCGGTGCATCCTTGCTGGGAGGGCGACGTGTGCTGGATCATGGGCGGCACCGACTCGGTCAAGGCGCGCAACATCGCGGCCAACCCGAACGTGGCGATGCACTGGCAGGTCGAGGCGAACGGTGACGGCGTCGAGATCTGGGGCACCGCCGAGGTGTTCGACGACCTCGAGACGAAGCGCCGGTTGTGGACCGGAGTGTTCGACTACGACCTGAATGCGTTCGCGCCCGGGGGTGCGGACAATTCGCCGGGGACGTGCTTCGTCGCGATCACGGTCGAACGAGCGCTCGTGCTGAAGCAGTACGGCATGGGCGGCGCTCAGCGCTGGTCGGCCGGGTGAGCGAAACGGTTACCGGCCGCCTGTCGGCGCTGTCACGTTCGATCGAGGGCAAAGTCGCCATCGTCACCGGCGCCGCGAGCGGGATGGGCCGTGCCACCGCCCACCTGCTCGCCGACGAGGGCGCGCGTGTGGTGGTCGCCGATCTCGGAGCCGATCGTGTCGAAGCGGTGGTGGAGGAGATCCACTCGATGCACGGCGTCGACCGGGCACTGGGGGTCGAGTGCGACGTCGCCGATCACGGCCAGCTCCGGGCGCTGGTCGACACGACGGTCGAATGGGGTGGCCGTCTCGACATCGTGGTCAACAACGCCGGGATCTCGCTGGTCAACTCGATGTTCCAGGACGAAGCCGAGTTCGAGGACAACTGGGCGCGCACGCTCGACGTCAACCTCACCGCCCACGCACGTCTCGTGCGGCTCGCACTGCCTCACCTCGTCGAGTCGGGCTCCGGGCGGGTGGTCAACATCGCCTCCACCGAGTCGATCGTCGCCACGGCGGGTCTCGCCGCCTATGCCGCGTCGAAGGCGGGCGTCACCGGGTTGACCCGGGCACTCGCGGTTGAACTCGGCCGTCATGGCGTGACGGTCAACTGCATCTGCCCCGGCCCGATCGACACCGGCATGACCGCGGCGATCCCCGACGAGGCGAAGGCCACGTACCGCGCGCCGCCGGGTGCCGCTGCGCCGCTACGGCCTCCCCGAGGAGGTCGCCCACATGACGCTCAATCTCTGCCTGCCCTCGTCGAGCTTCGTCAACGGCGCCACCATTGCCGTGGACGGCGGCATGACGATCCGCCACACGTAATCTCGGCCTCGCCTCACCGCATGTCTGTTCGCGACGATCGGGGGTCGGCCTCGCTCCGACTCGTCGCTGGCGCTTCCCTGTCTGATGGCGAGGCCTCACGGTGGTTCGGTGTTGCGATGAGCCAACCGCCCTGATGGCGTCACTTGGCTCATCGCAGGGGTCGGGTCTGGTGTTGCGATGAGGGAACCGCCCGGATGGCGTCATTTGGCTCATCGGTGGGGTCGGGTCTGGTGTTGCGATGAGTGAAGCGCCACTATCTGGTCACTTGGCTCATCGGTGGGGGTGGGACTGGTGTTGCGATGAGTGAACCGCCCTGATGGCGTCACTTGGCTCATCGGTGGGTGTGTCACGGGTGTTGCGATGAGCGAGGCGCCCGGATGGCGTCATTTGGCTCATCGGTGGGGGCGGGACTCGTGTTGCGATGAGCGAAACGCCGCTATCCGGGCGCTTGGCTCATCGGTGGGGGCGGGATGTGGCGGTCAGGTCTGCCAGCCGTCGAACAGGCCGGAGAGGCCGGTGGGATCGTGGCGACCGATGGCGAGCTGTTCGAGGATGCCGATGCCCTCGTGCTCGCCGAGGCCGCCGGTGGTGGTCGCGCGCACGATCGCCTGGACGTGGAGGCGGTCGGGCGCGGTGGGGTTGTCGACGGGGAGGTCCCAGCGCTCGCCACCGACCTCCGACTCGCCCTTCCACACGCCGTGGCCCCACTCGGGATGCAGATACCCCAGCCCGGCCATGTGAAACTCGAAGAGCGGCTCGAGCCGGACGACGGTCGGCTCGCCGGTCCACGGGGTCATCGTCACCTCGAACCACTCGGCGGTCCGGGTTCCCGGACGCCAGGCGATGTCGTAGTCGACGGCCCGCATCGCCTCGGGTGGAGCGGCACCGTCGGGTCCGGCGACCGGCGCGATGAAGCCCGTCTCGTGCCAGCGTTTGCCGTCGAAGAGTTCGTTGACGTCGAAGTGGGTGGAGAACGTGTCGAAGTTGATCGGTGCCCACAGCCAGAAGAACTGAGGATCGGCGACCGGGGCGCCGGTCGGAGCGCGCTCGCCGACGCTGCGAATGCCCCACGACCGATCACGGCAACCGAGCGTCTCGCCCGGTGCCAGGTCGTGCAGCACACCGTCGATCTCGATCCAGCCCTCCCAGCCACCGAACTGGGTGAGGCGGGTGTAGTCGAAGGTGACGCGCAGTCCGACCTGCTGGAAGAAGTGTGGCTCCTCGATCGGAGCGGATCGACGCACGAAGGTGAGGTCCGCGCGCAGGCCCTGCTCGGGCGCGTCGACGACGACCCGGAGCGCATTGAGCGGTTCGAGGACCTCGACCCGGATCGGGCCGACGGCGTTGGCATCGGCGCGGTCGGCCGGGGCGCGTCCCGAGGCGTGCACGCTGATCTGGCGCGCCGCCGGGGTGCCGCCGTCGGCGACGACGCCGAAGGAGGCGTCGACCACGTGGCGGTTCGGGTAGAGCCCCATCGCCGTCGCGAAGAACAGCCGGGTGTCCCTGGTGTAGCCGTTGAAGAAGTAACGGTCGTAGTGGTTGATGTCACTGGTTGCGGTCTGCGCAACCGGCCGTGACGTCTGATGGACGGGAAAGTCGTCGAACGAACTCAGCACCCAGCCGACGCTAGCCATATCCTGAGAGCCGTATGGATCCCGACCGCGAGCGGCTCACGATGTCGTTGCGCCGCTATCGCCAGATCGCCATCCTCACCGTCGCCGGTGTGTGCTTCTTGACGGTCGCGGGTGCGGTCGTCCGCCTCACCGGGAGCGGTCTCGGGTGCGACGACTGGCCGAACTGCAACAACGAGCGCTTCATCGACGTGTCCAGCGGGCATGCCGCGATCGAACAGATCAACCGTCTCGTGAGCGGCCTCGTCGGAATCCCCACACTGCTGATGGCGATCGGCGCGTTCCGGGTGCGTCCGAGGCGCGGTGGGCTCAAGGTGCCGTCGCTGATCGTGCTCGCCACGATCCTCGGCAACGGCGTGGTCGGCGGCCTCGCCGTACGCGGCGACCTGCACCCGTTCCTCGTGCAGTCGCACTTCCTGCTGGCGATGCTCTCGATCGGTTTCGGTCTCGTGGCGATCCACCGTGCCCGGCCCGAGCCAGTCGTCGCTCGCTCCTCGAACGGCGTCACACCGCTCGTCACGGCGCTGCTGCTCGGTCTGGGCGTGCTCGTGGCTGCGTCGCTCGCGACCGGCACCGTCGTCACCGGTGCCGGACCACACGCCGGCGACGAGACTGCCCGCCGGTACGGGTTCGACATCTCGACCGTGGCCGAGATCCACAGCATCACGGTCTGGATCGCAGTGGCGTCGTTCCTCGCCCTCGTCGTCGTGCTTCGACGAGACCGTGCGTTGTTCGATCGGCTGTCGCGCAACGTCTCGACGTGGATGTTCGTCGCCGTCGTGCAGGGAGGCATCGGGTACCTGCAGTACTTCAGCGACATCCCCGCCGCGCTCGTGGCTGCCCATGTGGCCGGCGCCACGGCGCTTTGGGTGGTCACGGTGCAGTTCATCCAGGCGGCACTCGAGCCGTCGGCGGCCGATGCACACGAGGTTCACGCTCCCGAAACACGACGTGAACGCGAAATCTCGTTGCGCGCCACACCAACCGCCTAAGCTCCTGCGCCTATGTCGGAACCCATGGTCGCTCAGCGGAAGCGGCTTGCGCTGCTGGGCGTGATTCTCGCAGTCCTCGGGATCTTCGCACTGGTGCCGTCGGTGTCCGCTCAGTCCGGAGAGTCGGTCGAGACGGTGCTGCTGGCGCGACCCGAGGACCCCGGTGCCGACCGCATCCCGATCGAAGGGGCGGAGATCCGCGTGTTCGATGCCGTCATCGTCGATCGCGAGATCGAGTCGATCGGCGACGAGGTCGGCAGGGCCACATCGGATGCGACCGGTTTCGTGTCGGTGCCGCTGCCCGGACCTGGTTCGTACGCCGTCGAGATCGAGATCGAGACGCTTCCCGAGGGCATCGAGCTGGTGCGAGCCGACAAGCAACAACTCCCGGTCGAGGCACGCTCCGGACAGCCGACCCGGGTCCTGTTCAACCTCGCCGAGGGCGACGCTGCCGGGGCAGCCCGAGACAAGACGAGCGACAGCCTGCTGACCCGAGCGGCCCGCCTGTTGTTCGAAGGCATCATCTTCGGCCTCATCATCGGGCTCTGCGCGATTGGGCTGTCGCTGATCTACGGCACGACGGGACTCGTCAACTTCGCGCTGTCCGAACAGATCGTGTTCGGCGCACTCGTGGCCTACTTCATCAACGCGATCGTTGGGATCAACCTGATTCCCGCTGCGATCATCGCCTTCTTCGTCGGCGGACTCGGATCAGCATTTCTCGACATCGGGCTCTGGCGCCCGCTTCGCAAACGCGGCACGGGCCTCACCGCGATGATGATCATCTCGATCGGGCTCGCGCTGTTCCTGCGCTTCTTCTTCTTGTTCCTGTTCGGCGAGCGCTCGCGGCCGTACGACCAGTACGCGGTCCAGACCGACATCTTGTTCACGCTCGGCCCGGTCGACGTGCTCCCCAAGGAACTGCTGATCATCGTCGTGTCGTCGCTGTTGCTCGTCGGAACGGCTCTCGGTCTGCGCATGACCAAGATGGGCAAGGCAATGCGGGCCGTCGCCGACAGCAACGACCTCGCCGCCTCGACCGGCATCGATGTCGACCGGGTGGTCACCACCGTCTGGTTCGTCGGCGGCTCGCTGGTGACGGCCGGTGCCATCTTCTTCGGTCTCAACAGCCAGATCAACTGGCTGATGGGCCAGCAGTTGCTCTTGCTGGTGTTCGCGGCGGTCACGCTCGGCGGGCTGGGCACCGACTTCGGTGCCATGGTCGGCGGTCTGGTGATCGGCGTGTTCACATTCATGGTCACCATCTGGGTGGCGCCTGAGTTGAAGAACGTGGGAGCGCTGGTCGTGATGATCATCATCTTGATGGTGCGACCACAAGGCATCTTCGGTCGCAAGGAACGGATCGGATAGTCGTGGACTGGAATTCGATTCTCTCCAATGCGTTCCGCTCCGGCATCTCGCAGCAGGCGATCATCTTTGCGCTCGCCGCGATCGGCCTGAACCTCCACTTCGGCTACACGGGTCTGCTGAACTTCGGCCAGGTGGCCTTCATGGCAGTCGGCGCCTACGGCGTCGGCATCACCACCGACACGCTCGGCGCGCCCTTGTGGGTCGGCATCATCGTCGGTCTCCTGGCAGGCGTGGTGCTCGGCATCCTGCTGGGCCTGCCGACGCTCAGGCTCAGAGCCGACTATCTCGCCATCGTCACCATCGCTGTCGGCGAGATCATCAGATTGATCGTGCGCGCCGCCACGCTCAGCGACGTCACCGGTGGATCCAACGGCATCAATGGGTTCGCGAACAGCTTTCAGGACTGGAATCCGTTCAACAACACCGCCACCTACGGTTTCCGGCTCTTCGATCGCATCAACCTCGAGTTCAGCGGCGCCGACCTGTGGGAGCTCACTGTGGGTTGGGCCCTCGTGCTGCTGTCGGTCGGTTTGGTGTGGAAGCTCGTCAACAGTCCTTGGGGTCGTGTCCTGCGGTCGATCCGTGAGGACGAGGACGCCGCGACAGCACTCGGCAAGAACGTCTTCCGGTTCAAGATGCAGTCGCTGATCCTCGGTGGATCGTTCGGCACGCTCGCCGGCATCTTCTATGCGGTCCAGCAGAACTCGGTACAGCCCGACAACTACGCCACCCAGCAGACCTTCTTCGCGCTCACCGCGGCCATCCTCGGCGGGCTCGCACGGGTGTGGGGGCCGGTTGCCGGCGCCATGCTGTTCTGGGTGATCCTGTCGTTCACCGAGAACGTCCTCATCGAACTGATCGACAACGACATCATGCCCGACTGGCTGATGACCCGCTCCCAGGTCGGGCCGGTACGTTTCATGTTGGTCGGCCTGACGTTGATGCTGTTGATGATCTTCAGACCGCAAGGAATCTTCGGCGACAAGAGAGAGATCGCGATCGATGCCCGCAAGTGACAACACCGATCCAACGGGCGACGAACAGGCCGCTGATCCGGGTGTCGAATTCGGACGTACGTCGGGCGGTGGCGGCGCCGCCACGATGCAGCGCGATTGGGACAACCCGGCGGCCGGCATGTTCGACGGTGTCGAGCAGACACCTGGGTCAGCCAAGCCCGACCCGATCCTGATCGCCGACAGCGTGAGCCGAACCTTCGGTGGTCTCCGAGCGGTCGACGTCGATCGAGTCGAGGTCCAACGGGGAGCGATCACTGCGTTGATCGGTCCCAACGGCGCCGGCAAGACGACGTTCTTCAACCTGTTGACCCAGTTCGACACCCCCGACACCGGTCTGATCACGTTCGACGGCAAGTCGACCGCAGGCGTGCGTTCGCACGAACTCGCTTCTCGCGGCATGGTGCGCACCTTCCAGCTGACCAAAGTGTTGGCGAAGATGCCGGTGATCGACAACATGATGCTCGCGGCCCAGAACCAGTCAGGCGAGTCGATGTGGAAGGCGTTGCTGAACGGTTGGCGTCCTCAGGAGAAGGGCGTCGAGGAACGGGCGCTGCAGATCCTCGACGAGTTCAACATGACCCACATGAAGGACGAGTTCGCCGGTGCGCTCTCCGGCGGTCAGCGAAAGCTGCTCGAGATGGCTCGAGCGATGATGGCCGAACCGCGCCTGATCATGCTCGACGAGCCAATGGCGGGCGTGAACCCTGCGCTCACCCAGTCCCTGCTCGGGCACGTGAAGCGGCTTCGTTCCGAGGGCATCACGGTCATGTTCGTCGAGCACGACATGGACGTCGTGCAGGACATCTCCGATTGGGTGATCGTGATGGCTGAAGGACAGGTGATCGCCGAGGGACCGCCACGGTCGATCGGCGAGAACCCTGCGGTGGTCGACGCGTATCCTCGGTTCGTCGCACGCCGCGCTGACCGAGGAGATCAGAGAGGCCGTCGCCGACCAGCCGGCGTCGGCAGACGACGTCGACGGATCAGGAGATGCCAGTGAGTGAACCGCTGATCCACGTCGACGACGTCGTCGCCGGGTACGTGACCGGTGTGAACATCCTCAACGGCGCCAATCTCGAACTCGCCGAAGGTGAGCTGATCGGCATCATCGGCCCCAACGGAGCCGGCAAGTCGACGATGCTCAAGGCGCTGTTCGGTCTGATCAAGGTCACCGAGGGAAAGGTCTGGTATCGGGGCGAAGACGTCACCGGCAAGAAGGCGAACTTCCTGGTCGCTCGCGGCATCGGGTACGTGCCGCAGATCAACAACGTGTTCCCGTCGTTGACGATTCGCGAGAACCTCGAGATGGGCGGTTATCTCCGCAAGTCCGGCGTCGACGCGATGATCGACACGGTCGTTGACATCTTCCCGCGCCTCGGCGAGCGCATCGATCAGCGCGCCGGCTCGTTGTCGGGTGGCGAGCGCCAGATGCTGGCGATGGGTCGTGCGCTGATGATGGAGCCGTCGGTGCTGCTGCTCGACGAGCCCAGCGCCGGCTTGTCGCCAGTGCTGCAGGACCAGGTGTTCGAACGGGTCAAGCAGGTGAACTCGACGGGAGTGTCGATCATCATGGTCGAACAGAACGCCGCGCGTTGCCTGTCGATCTGCGACCGGGGGTACGTGCTCGACCAGGGCCGCAATGCCTACACGGGCACCGGCGATGAGCTGCTGAAGGATCCAAAGGTCATCGAGCTCTACCTCGGCACGCTCGCCAAGGCGCGCTGAGCCGCTGCCGGCGCGCCCGCCCGAGCGATGGCCGGACCGACCGGAGCGCGACGTCTGGCTCACCACCGGTCGCTGATCCCGGCCGAGCGATGGCGCGAACGGACCGGATACTCACCGTTCGCTCGTTGCTCGGGATGAGAGGTCCTGCCGACCGGCCCGGGGACGCGAAGCGGGGCCACCCGAAGGCGGCCCCGCAACGTGTTCGATTCAGTTCAGACCCGGCGGAGCCGGACCTGGGTGTTCAGCTTCGATCGATCAGATCGCGGCGAAACGGAACTCGGTCGGGACGCCAGCCTCGACCTTGTTGTCCGCGTCGTAGCTGAGGATCTTGAAGCTCGCCTCGGTCGGCTCCCCTTCGGGGCCGAAGGTCTGCGGGCCCGAAGGTCCGTCGTAGTCGATGTCGGTGCCGGCGTCGATCAGCGCGATGCAGTCGGCGAACGTCTCACAGACCTCGCCGTCGCGGGTGACGCCGTTGATCTGAGCGGCGATCTCCGCGGGGTTGTCGGAGCCGGCGATCGCGGCGGCGAGCGCCACGATGATGACGGCGTCGTAGGTCTCCGGGCCGTAGCTGAAGTCGATCAGTTCCGGATCGACGGCCAGGAGACGGTCCTGGAAGTCGCCGGTGATCTCAGCTGCGGGCAGGGTGCCACGGATGCCTTCCATCGACCCGGCAGGCAGCTGCTCACCGAGTGCGTTACCGACGTTGCCGTCGACGAGGTAGATCTTCTTGACGTCGGCGGTGAAGCCGGCCTCGAAGAGCGCCGTCAGGATCTTCGAGGTCTCCTCGAAGCCGATGATGACGAGTGCCTCGGGATCGCCGGACACGACACGGTCGACCTCGGCCGAGAATTCGGCGGCCTGCGGGTCGTACGTGAACTGGTCGACGATCTCGCCGCCGCTGTCGGCGAACGGCTCGGTCGAGTACTGGAGCAGACCCTCACCGTACGGGTCCTGCAGCGCCATGAAGCTGGCGGTGGTGACACCCTCTTCGATCATGAGATCGGCGAGGACGCGGCCCTGGAGCACGTCGGACGGAGCGGTACGGAAGTACAGGCCGTCGTCGGCGTAGGTGGTGAAGTCCGGCGAGGTGTTGGCCGGGCTGAAGTGGATCTTGCAGTTCTCGACGAGCTTGTCGATGAACGTGAACGACACACCCGACGAGGCCGCACCGATGAACGCATCGGCACCGGCAGCGAGCTGACGGTCGACGGTCTGGTTGGCGATGTCGGTGGAGGTGTCGCCGGAGTCGCCCTGGTCGAGGGTGACGTCGGCGCCGAGGACGCCGCCGGCTTCGTTGATCTCCTGGATGGCCAGATCGGCGCCGGCGAACTCGGGCGGGCCGAGGAAGGCCAGGTTGCCGGTCTCGGGCAGGACGGTCGCGATGTTGAGCACGCCGTCGCCTTCACCCGTACACGACGGGGCGGCCTGGACGGTCTCGCCCTCGCCCATGTCGTCGGTGGTCTCCGGCGCCGTGGTCTCCTCGGTCATGTCGCCCTCGGTGGTCTCGGGCGCCGTGGTCTCCTCGACTGCTTCGGTGGTCTCCGTCTCGGTGGCCTCGGTCGTTGCGGTGTCATCGTCGTCGCTGCCGCAGGCGGCGGCGACGAGGCTGAGACCGACCAACAGGGCACCGACGCGCTTCACGCGGGTTGCTTTCATGTTGTGGTTTCTCCCCCTTGTGGGAATACGGGCGGGATTGCCCGTATTTCTAAGGTGCCGCGATTGTACGCATCGTGACGGGCGTTTGCGAGGCACTACGTTTCGGCACTGTGAACGATTCGAACGCACCTGTTGGCACTTCGACTGCCCAGAACGAGGTGTCCTACGACGTCGTCGATCATGTTGCGACGCTCACGCTGAATGCTCCGGAGCGGATGAACACGATCTCGGGGCCGATGCTGCAGCAGATCAGCGAGCTGTTGCTGCGTGCCGATCACGACCCCGACGTGCGCTGCATCGTGCTGACCGGCGCAGGGCGGGCATTCTGTGCCGGTCTCGACCTGCAGGCCCAGATGGCCGGGCCGAAGGGAGGCCTCGGCAATCTCGGAGGAGGCGACGCCACCTTCAGCGGCGAGTTCGACCTGCGCGACGCGCCGCCGGTGGTGCTCCACAACCTCGACACACCGACCATCTGCGCACTCAACGGCGGATCGGCCGGCTACGGCCTCGATCTGGCGCTCGGCTGCGACATCCGCATCGCGGTCGACACCGCGAAGCTCAACCCCGGGTTCGCCAAGCGGGGCATCTTGCCCGAGAGCGGTGGCACCTGGCTGCTCCCACGGATGGTCGGCTACGCCAAGGCCGCCGAGATCGCATTCACGGGGCGCACCCTGACCGCCGCCGAAGCACTCGAGTTGGGGCTGGTGAACCACATCGTCAGTGCTGATGAATTCGTCGACCGCACCACGGCGCTGGCGAACGAGATCGCCGCGAACGCGCCGCTCGCCGTGCGGGCGATCAAGCGGATGATGCGCGCTGCGGAGACCGAGACGTTCGAGCAGAACGTCCACCACGTCTTCCTGCAACTCCTCCCGCTGTTGCGCACCAGCGACTTCACCGAAGGCGTCACCGCGTTCATGGAGAAGCGCGACCCCGAGTTCCAGGGACGGTGACACCCGACGAACCGATCGGGTTGCTGGAGGGCCTTGCGACGACGCGAGCGATCCGTCGGTACACCGACGACCCGATCCCCGACGACGACCTGGCCTCGATCCTGTGGCACGCCGGCCGCGCGCCGTCGGGTTCGAACCGCCAGCCGTTCCGATTCCTCGTGCTGCGCGACGGCCCCGGCGCGCAGGCAGCCAAGCAACTGCTCGGCGACGCATTTCGCGCCGGTTGGAACGCCAAGCGTGAGACCGACAGCTACCGACCCTCACGGTTCGCCGACTCGATGCAGCGCTACGTCGACCGGTTCGAGCAGACCCCGGTCGTCGTCCTCGTGTGTCTCGAGCGCTACCGCTCGGCCTCGCCCTACGAAGGCGCCTCGGTGTATCCCGCCTGTCAGAACCTGCTGCTCGCGGCCCGAGCGCTCGGCTACGGCGGCGCACTCACCATGTGGCACCTCGGTGTCGAGGCCGAACTGCGCGAACTGCTCGGCATCCCCGATGGGGTGGCCATGTCGGCGTGCATCACCCTCGGTGTTCCCGAGGGCAACCACGGTCCGGTGAAGCGCAAGCCCCTCGACCAGGTCGTGTTCGACGACACCTGGGGCCGGCCCGCCGACTGGATCTCGGGCACCCCGACGCTGCCCGAGTAACGCTGCGATGAGCGAACCGCCCGAATGGCGTCACTTGGCTCACCGCTGGGGTGGGTGCGGGCGCTGCGATGAGCGAACCGCCCGAATGGCGTCACTTGGCTCATCGCTGGGGTGAGTGCGAGTGCTGCGATGAGCGAACCGCCCGAATGGCGTTACGTGGCTCATCGCTGGAGAGGGTCGGTCGGTCGACTGGATCTAGTGTGCAGGGGTGCCCTTCGTCGCCGGCGTCGACTCCTCCACACAGTCCACCAAGGTCGAGATCCGCGACCTCGACTCCGGCGAGATCGTCGCGTCGGCCTCGTCATCGCATCCGACGGTCACGCCACCGTGCAGCGAGCAGGACCCCCAATCCTGGTGGGATGCGTTCGAGCACGCCTGGCAAGCGGCGTTGTCAGATGTGCCGGACGGCTCGCGTGTCGAGGCGATCAGCGTGGCCGGACAGCAGCACGGCATGGTGGCCCTCGACGCCGACGACCGGCCCGTCCATCCCGCCAAACTCTGGAACGACACCGAGTCGGCCCCGGACGCAGGATGGCTGATCGAGCAGTTGGGGAGTGCCGATGCCTGGGCTGACGCCGTCGGCAGCGTGCCCGTCGCTGCGTTCACCGCAACGAAGCTGTCGTGGTTGCACCGATCGCACCCCGCCGAATGGGAACGCATGGCGAGGGTGCTGTTGCCACACGACTACCTCACCCACCGGCTGACGGGCGCGTACACCACCGACCGGGGCGACGCGTCCGGGACCGGGTACTGGTCGCCGTCGACGGGGGAGTATCGCTGGGACGTGCTCGCGCTCATCGATGCCGAACGCGACTGGAGCACCGCCGTTCCAACCGTGCTCGGCCCACTCGACGTGGCCGGGCAGTGGAACGAAATCGCTGTGGCGGTCGGCACCGGCGACAACATGGCCGCCGCGCTCGGACTCGGTCTCGCCCCTGGCGACGCCGCGCTGTCGGTCGGTACCTCTGGTACCGCCTTCACGGTGGCCGGTTCACCCACCGCAGACCCGTCCGGTGCCGTCGCCGGCTTCGCCGACGCGACCGGTCGGTTCCTGCCACTGGTGTGCACGTCGAACGCGGCCAAGGTCCTCGATGCCGTCGCTCGTCTGCTCGGCGTCGATCATGCCGAGTTCGATCGGCTCGCGCTCCACGCGGTGGGCGACGCCGACGTCCCGGTGCTCCTGCCCTACTTCGACGGTGAACGCACACCGAACCGCCCCGACGCCACCGGGCTGATCGGCGGCATTCGCAGCGATGTGACACGCGAGCAGCTCGCGCTGGCCGCAGTTCAGGGCGTCGCCTGCGGGCTGGTCGACGCGCTCGACGCGCTTCGAGCTCACGCGGCGGTGACCGGTCGAGTCGTGCTGACCGGTGGCGGGGCGAAGTCGTCCGCCCTCCGTGCGGTCCTCGCCGGGTTGCTCGAGCAGCCACTCGTGCTCGCGGGCATCGATCAGGCGGTCGCCGCAGGCGCAGCCGTGCAGGCTGCCGCCGTGGCCGGCGGGGACGACCACGCCGCGGTGCTGGCGCGGTGGGGGCTCGGCGCAGGCAGTGGCGCGATCGAACCGGTCGAGTCGGGCACGCTCCGCGAGCGGTACGCGGAGCTGCGCGAGCTGGGCCGCTGACCAGCGATGGGAGGAACCGACCCCTTCGCGACCCTGGGTCTCGGTCCTGACGCCACCAGCGAGGAGATACGCACGGCTCGGCGCCGGTTGGCCAAGGCGAACCATCCCGACCAGGGCGGCGATCCGGCGGCAATGCAGCGCATCAACGAAGCAGCCGACGCTGCGCTGCTCGCTGTCGACGCGAGCGTCCCCGTGGCCCCTGCTCCCGGAACTGCCGAGCCGGATCCGTCAGCTCAGCGGCATGCCCGGACGCAGACCTCCGGCGGTCATCTGTCCGGGATGGCGCGTGACATGCCGTCGTTCACAGTCGAGGCGCTGCCGGTCGAGACCTTCGAGGCGATGCTGGTCGTGGCGTCCTGGCTCGGCGAAGTGCTGGACGACGATCCGCCCTACCGGCTCGAGACGTACCTGTACGAGCCCTTCGACTGCTGGTGTCGCCTCGACGTGGTTCCCGACGCAGGCGCGTCGACGGTCAGCATCACCGTCGCCGGCATCGACGGCGCACCGACGCCGGACGTCGTCGCGGTCCGAGACGCCTGGGTCAGCAATCTGAACGCCGTCGATTGGCCGTGAACGTCGGAAACCGACGCTGTCAGCGTGGCCGAGGTGCTGCGGCCTTGGTCAGACGGTCACGAATCGCGTGGCCCAGCCCTTCGGCGGGCGGCAGTACGGCGATCAACGTCGGTACCGAGCGTTGGTCGGCGTCCCGCAGCCGGGCATACAGCTCCCGGGCGTAGGCGACGAGATCGTCGGTGAGGTCGAGGACCTCCGCTCCCACGGTGCCGGCCCGCAACGCGATCGCGTCGTCGGCCGAGTCGACCAGTCTGACCGCGCATCGCGGCGCGTAGTGCGAGGCCAGCATCCCGCTCGCTCTGCTCGGGCCGGACGCGTCGGCAACATCGCCGGCGAGCAGCCGGTGCACGTCCTCGACCGCCACACCGCCGGCTCGCAGGATCTGCGGCGGTGACGTCGCGCAGTCGACGATCGTGCTCTCCACGCCGATCGGGCACGGTCCCCCGTCGAGGATCGCGTCACGTCGAGGATCGAGCCGATCTCCGATGTCGCGGAGCACGTGCTCTGCCGTGGTCGGACTGACCGCTCCGAATCGGTTCGCTGACGGTGCAGCCAGACCGACACCGACCCGGTCGAGCAGTTCCAGCGTCATCGGGTGAGCAGGAACCCGCAGCCCGACCGTGTCGAGTCCACCTGTCACGACATCGAGCACCCCGACCGCACGGGGAAGAATCACGGTGAGCGGTCCGGGCCACGCAGCATCGATCAGCACCCGAGCAGACGAGGGAACCAGTGCGGCCCACCTGTCGATCTCCTCCACGGACGCGAGGTGCACGATCAGGGGATGGTCGGCCGGCCGCCCCTTGACCTCGAAGATCCGGGCGACCGCGTCGGGATTCGTGGCGTCGGCCGCCAAGCCGTAGACCGTTTCCGTTGGGATGGCGACGAGGCCACCGGCGCGCAACACGTCTGCGGCACGTTCGACGTCCGTCGTGACGAGGCCGTCGCTGTCCATGGGCCGTGTCACTGCCGGCGCTCAGATGGCGTCGAGGAACTCGAGCGCCGCATCGAAGAATCCGAACGACTCGGTCGTGGCGAAGTGGTCGACGTTCCGCAATGTCTCGCACCGGCCGTCCGGGAAGGCTGCAGCCAACCCATCGCCGGGATGCACGAAGTCTCGGTCGCCGACGACGACGAGCACCGGACACGTCACCGTCGCGCAGCCCGCTGGAGTGATCTCGGTCGAGGGCGGTCGTTTCATCACCGCGGTGAGCGCGCCGATGTCGTTGCCGGGCTGGCTCGCGTACTGCGTGAACAGACGCACCGTGTTGTCGAGGGTCGAGGGATCGCCACCGGCTGCGACGGTCTCGAGTCCGGCCACGATGGCGCGCGTGCCGGCCTCGTCGCGATCGAACAGGTTGGCTCCGACACCGGCGAGCACGATCCGGTTGAAACGGTGGGGCTGGGCGATCGCGAGGCGCAACAGCGTCATCGCGCCGAGCGAGAATCCGATGGCGTCGACCGGCTGGTCGGGGAGCGCATCGAGGAGACGCTCGGTCAGGTCGGCGTAGGCCTCGGGGTCGTGGGGTTTCGGCGCAGTGCCGTGGCCCAGGAGGTCGACGCCGATGACCTGGAGGCCAGCGTCTTCGAGCAGCGCGGTGAAGCCGCTGCGTTGCCACGTCGACTCGAACGACCCGCCCCAACCATGCACGAGGACGACCGGCGGTGCGAGTTGAGAGGTCATGCACGCGCCAGGCTAGGCCCTAGCCTGTGCTCGCTCGTCAAGCGAGTCGAGTCGTCGGGTCCGCCGATCGACGCGAGGAGGAACCCATGCGCATGCTTCACCCCGAACCGGGCTTCGATCTGACCTACAACGACGTCTTCATGGTGCCGAGCCTGTCCGACGTGCCGTCGAGGATGAGCGTGGACCTGCGGACGCCGGACGGGATCGGGACGACGATCCCGCTCGTCGTGTCGAACATGACCGCGGTGGCGGGGCGTCGCATGGCCGAGACGGTCGCGCGTCGCGGCGGAATCGCCATCCTCCCTCAGGACATCCCGGTCGACGTCGTCGGCCGCGTGATCGACTACGTGAAGCGGTGCCACACGGTGTTCGAGACGCCGATCACGCTGGCACCCGATGCCACCATCGCCGACGCGCTGTCGTTGATCCACAAGCGGGCCCACGGAGCGGTCGTCGTGGTCGACGACGGTGTGCCCGTCGGGGTGTTCACCGAACGCGATGGCGAGGGCTTCGACCGCTTCACCCAGTTGGTCAACGTGATGAGTTCGAGCCTGCACATCTTGAGCCCGGACATCGAGCCCGCCGCCGCGTTCGACCATCTCGGCAGCCACCGGCTACGCGTGGCTCCCGTGGTTGAGGACGGTCGCCTGCTCGGTGTGATCACCCGCGAAGGCGCGCTGCGCTCGACGATCTACCAGCCGGCGGTCGACGCCGACGGACGCCTGATGGTCGGGGTCGCAGTCGGCATCAACGGCGACCCGGCCGCCCGGGCGAAGGAACTGGTCGGCCACGGCGTCGACGTGTTGGTGATCGACACGGCCCATGGGCATCAGACCCGGACGCTGCACGCCGTCGAGTCGGTGCGAGCGGTGCTGCCCGACGCGAAGATCGTGGCCGGCAACGTGGTGACCGCCGACGGCACACGTCAGCTGATCGAGGCGGGCGCCGACGTCGTGAAGGTCGGTGTCGGTCCCGGGGCGATGTGCACGACTCGGATGATGACCGGTGTCGGCCGCCCGCAGTTCTCCGCCGTGCTCGAGTGCGCCGACGAGGCTCGCCGGCTCGACCGCCACATCTGGGCCGACGGTGGGGTTCGCTTCCCGCGCGACGTGGCGCTCGCCCTCGCCGGCGGCGCGGCGAGCGTGATGTTCGGATCGTGGCTGGCCGGAACTCACGAATCGGCTGCGGACACGCTGCGCGACCCGGACGGCCGGCTCTACAAGGAGAGCTTCGGCATGGCGTCGAACCGTGCGGTGAAACACCGCACGCAGAGCGACCACGGCTTCGAGCGCGCTCGCAAGGAGCTGTTCGAGGAGGGAATCAGCACGTCGCGGATGTATCTCGATCCCGACCGTCCGAGCGTCGAGGACATCATCGACCAGATCGTGGCCGGACTGCGCTCCGCCTGCACGTACGCCGGAGCCGACTCGATCCCGGCGTTCCAGGAACGCGCCGTGGTGGGCGTCCAGAGCACGGCCGGCTATGACGAGGGCCGCCCGCTCGGGGTGTCGTGGTGAGCGAGTCCTCCACCGCATCGACCGAGGACCCACACGTGATCGTGGCGATCGACGGTCCCGCCGGCGCAGGAAAGAGCACGGTCGGTCGCGCCGTGGCGGCCCGCCTCGGTCTGCAGTATCTCGACACCGGGGCGATGTACCGCGCCGTGACCTTCGCGGCGCTGCGCCGAGGGATCGATCCGGCCGACGAGTCCGACGTGGCGTCGCTGGCCGCAGCGGTCGAGATGGAGCTCGACGGCTCGGCGGTCATCGTCGATGGTGTCGACGCCACCGTGGAGATCCGCGGCCGCGAGGTCACCGCCGCAGTCAGTGCCGTGGCAGCGAACAGCCAGGTGCGCGCCGAGCTGGTTCGACGTCAACGGTCCTGGGTCGCGGCGCACGGTGGTGGCGTGGTCGAGGGCCGTGACATCGGCTCGGTCGTCTTTCCCGACGCCACACTGAAGCTCTACGTGACCGCCTCGCCACGTGTGCGTGCCGAGCGGCGGGTGGCGGAGATCGGTGGCAACGTCGATGACGTGGAGGCCTCGATCATCGAACGCGACCGCAAGGACTCGACGCGCGCCGACAGCCCGCTGATGGAGACCTCCGACGCCATCGTCGTCGACACCACGGGGTCGTCGGTCGACGAGGTGGTCAGTCACGTGTTGGGCTTGATGCCGGCATGACCAAGGTGCAGACGCGTCTCGCCTCCGACTCGCGGGCGACCATGCTCACGTATCGGGTCGTGCGTTCGCTCGTGTGCTGGTTCACGCAGGCATTCACCAGGATGCACATCGACGGCCGCGAGCATCTTCCGTCCACGGGGGCGTACATCCTGGCGCCCATCCATCGCAGCTACGTCGACACCCCGATCGTTGCGTGTGTCACGAGCCGTCGTATCCGGTTCATGGGCAAGCAGGAGATGTGGAAGTACCCCAGCCTCGGATGGTTGTTCTCGGCGCTCGGGGCGTTTCCGGTCAACCGCGGGAGCGCCGACCGGGAGGCGCTGGCACGCAGCATCCAGGTGCTCGAAGGCGGGGAACCACTCGTGCTGTTCCCCGAAGGTGAACGCAAGGACGGCCCCCGTGTCCACCCGTTGTTCGACGGCGCCGCCTACGTCGCCGCACGTGCAGGCGTGCAGATCGTTCCCGTCGGGATCGGCGGCTCGGCCCGGGTGATGCCCCGCCACGCGAAGATGATCCGTCCGAAGAAGGTCCACGTGGTCATCGGCGAGCCGATCACGGTCGAGGTCGGCGAATCGGGGCGTGCGCCTCGACGGGCGATCGCCGAGGCATCCGGCCGGTTGTCTGCCGAGCTGCAGCGCCTGTTCGACCTTGCCGAAGCACGCGTCGGCTAGCTGTCGACCGGCCCGGAGGTCAGGTGTTCAGGAAGACCTGGAGCGCTGCCGCCAGGTGTCCGGGGTCGTCGGCACCGCAGAGCTCGCGCGCTGAGTGCATCGACAACTGGGGCACGCCGACGTCGACGGTCGGAATGCCGAGTCGGGTGGCGGTGATCGGCCCGATCGTCGAGCCACACGGCATGTTGTTGCGCGACACGAACACCTGCCAGGGAACCCCGGCGGCCTCACACGCTCGTTGGAACCCGGCTGCCGTGTCGCCGGACGTGGCGTAGCGCTGGTTCGAGTTTACCTTGATCGCCGGACCGGCATTCACGATCGGCCGGTGACCGGGTTCGTGACGTTCGGCGTAGTTCGGGTGGACGGCATGGGCGTTGTCGGCCGACACGCAGGCCGACGACACCAGCGACCTGGCCAGATCGTCGGCGGTGCCGCCGCGTGCGGCGACGATCCGCGCCAGCACCGACTCGAGGAACGGGCCACCCGCGCCGGTGTTGCTCGACGATCCCACCTCCTCGTGGTCGTTGAGCACGGCGACGGCGACGTGATTGGTCGGCGCCGAGGCGGACAGCGCCGTGACGGCGGCCCAGCACGACACCTGGTTGTCGAGGCGTCCAGAGGCGAGCAGCGAGTGGTCGGCACCGATCACAGAGGCGGCCTGCACGTCGTACAGGCACAGCTCCCACCACGCCGGGTCGCTCTCCATCTCGCCGACGTCGCGCACCCACGAGGAGAACTCGCCGACCGACGACGTGCCGACCCCCCACACGGGCGTGAGGTGTTGTTGGGTGTCGAGCGTCAGCCCGTTGGCGTTGACGTCACGGTCGAGGTGTACGGCGAGTTGTGGCACCCGGGCGATCGGTTCGGCGACGTTCAGCAACGACACCGAGCCGTCGCTGGCCACGACGCGTCCGGCGACACCGAGGTCACGGTCGAGCCAGCTGTTGTTGAGAATCCCGCCGTAGACCTCGACGGCGAGCTGCTTCCAGCCGTGGCCGCCGGTGTCGGGTCGGGGTTTCACCCGCAGGCAGGGTGAATCGGTGTGGGCGCCGACGAGCCGGAACGGAGCGTGCGGGGGTGTCGGATCGCTCGGCAGCCGCCAGGCGATGATCGCTCCCGAACGTACGACGTAGCCGGCGGCCGGGAGGTCGGTCCAGGCGTCCGTCTCGTCGAGGCGGACGAATCCGTCGAGTCGATCGATGGTGGAGGCGACGGCGTGCCACGGTGACGGGGAGGCGTCGAGAAAGTCGATCAGGTCGCTGGTCATGCGTCAGCCCCGCTGGAACAGACCCATCGGGAGGCCCGTGCCACGGAGGTGGCTGGTCTCGTTCACGGTGACGATCGAGCGTTCGCCGCTCGACGCGGCGGCGACCCGGTTGATCGAGGTGTAGTTCGGGTAGAAGAACCCGCGGGCGAACTCGCCGAGACCGAGGATGTGCGACAGGTACCCGTTGATGATGCCGCCGTGGCAGACGATGGCGACCCGCTCGCCGCGATGGTCGTTGATGATCGTCTCGACCGCGTCGAGCACCCGTGCCCTGAAGTCCTCCTCGGACTGATTCGGACGACCATTCGCCTGCGAGCATTGCGTGCCACCGGGGATCGTTGGCCGCCTTCAGCTCCTCGACCGGCACGTACTCGGGGCTGTTCTGGTCCCATTCGGCGACCCCGGGTGAGATCCGAATGTCGATGGCGAGCAGTTCGGCGAGTGGCCCGGCGGTCTCCCTCGCTCGAGCCATCGGACTCGCGTAGATCGCGTCGATCCGCTCGGATTCGAGGTACCGGGCGAGCAGGCGGGCCTGTTCGTGGCCCTCGGGGGCGAGTTCAGGATCCGCCGCACCTTCGGT
>CAVPIC010000009.1:0-132031 GCA_963704915.1 Ilumatobacteraceae bacterium
GGCGGTGTTGGTGATGGTCCAGCGTTTGCACGGTTGCGGACGGGTTCACCGGTGTTGGTTCGGAGTTGTAGGTCGTGCGGCGGGTGACGACGATGTCGCCGACCATGGCCCAGTCATCGTTGATGCGGGTGGCGGTGCTGGGTCGAGTTCGTCGTGTCGAGTCGGTGTTGTTGGATGCGGGTGTTGATCGCGGCGACGTGTTCGTTGCGGGTGGTCACGATCGACAACGACTCGCCCGCATCCCGGCACTGCGTCCACATGGTGGCGATCGTGTCGAGGTGATCGTCGAAGCTGCCGGCGTGGATGCCAGCCTCGCCGGCGTAGGCGGCGAGCTCTACGGGGTCGCCGGCTCGGAGGCGAAGCGTCGTGGCGGCTTCCAGCGTGGGCGAAACGGTGCAGTTCTTCCAACTCGAGGATTGGGTCGTGTCGCAGAGTTCGTTGAACATCCCGCCACACCCACGGCTTGGAAGCTCGGGGGTCGCCGACCAACACCAGGCGCCACTGTCGCTGCTCGGCGTGGGTGACGAGGCGGTAGAGGTCGGCGGTGTTCGACATGGCGGCCTCGTCGACGATGATCGTCGACTCGGCCGGTGGGATCGGCCACGGCCAGTTGCGGTCGGGATGGTCGAGTTCGTAGAGGAGTTTGGCGACGGTGTCACTCTCGGCTCCCGTCTCCCGTTGCAGGACCGACGCAGCTCGGGCGGTGGGTGCGAGCCCGAGGACATGGCGGCGTTGGTGGTGGAGGTCGCGGACGGCGGCTTCGAGCATGTTGGTCTTGCCCGCTCCCGCCGGACCCACAACCACCACCAGGCGATCGTGCCCGGCGACCGCGCTCGCCGAGTTCCGCTGCCCGTCGTCGAGTCGAGCATCGAGGATCGAGGTGGACGGTGACGGGTCGGGTGTTTGAGCGTTGAGCGCGAAGGTGAGTATGTGTTCCTCTTGGGCGAGGACATGCTCTGAGGTGGATTGTTTGGCGATCGGTTCGATCCACACCGAACGACCGTCACCTACCCGCCGCGGGCCGTTGTCGGCGGGGTCGAGATCAACACACTCGGCGAGCACGGTGTCGACCGCAGCATTCAACGCTGACACCCACGTCGTGGCGTCGTGTCCTGGTTGTGGGGTCACCGTGTCGCAGAGTTGACGCAGGACGTCGAGGCGGCTCCATGTCGACTGGCGCGCAGCCAACGTCTCCACCACCTCACTCGCCGCGATCGGTGACACCTCGAGTGGGTGCTCGCAGGCGTACTCGAGGGCGGACTCGAGGATCGCGGTGGATTCGATGCCGAGGCTGGCGGCCTCGTGCTGCCACCGCGTACGCAGATCACCGACACCGAGGCCGCTCTTGCGGTTACGGGTGTCGACCGCGGCTTCGCGTTCCATCGCCGCATACTCGAACGTCGTCGGCGCGCGGCCTTCACGAGTGTGGAACTCGGCGAGCTTGTCGCCCATCTCCACACCGATCTGATCCGCACGTTTCGAGAACCGGTCGAGGAGCCCGTCGGGGAGACCGGCGATCTCGGCTTGGCCGTTCACGACGGGTTCGAACACCACGCCGAACCGGTGGCTGACTTCGGCGCGTAGGACGGATTGGTAGAGGTAGCCGAAGGCTTGCTGATACTTCTTCAATCCCAACGCATCCAGAGCGAGCCATCGCCCGTCCGCGGTCTGGACCTTGGCGGAGATCACCACATGGGTATGCAACTGCGGGTCATCAGCCCGGCTCGTCGATTGGCGGAACACCGCCACCGACAGCCCGCCGGTCTCGGGATGCAGTCGGCCGCCGTTGGAACGGATACGGGTCGTCGAGGCGTACTTCTCGATCATCGTCACCGTGGCGTTCACTGCGACGTCGTGGCATTCGGCGAAGGCGTCGTTGCCGGTGAGACCCCACAGCACCGACAACGACTTCGGCGCCGAGAACGTGGCGTCGTAGCCGGCGACGGCGCGGATGGTGTTGCCGTGCTTGTCGAGGCGATCCACCAACTCACGACCGAGGAGCATGCCGGTGGTCGGGTGGGAGCCCGACAGGAGCGCTTCGAGGGCGTCGGTCGTCACCTCTCCTGACAGACCGAGTCCCGGCGCTTGGGACCCGGCCCACACACCCGGCAACTCACCATCGGCTTTCGTGAGGTAGCCGGTGTAGTAGGCCGCAGATGCTCCCGCACCGGACGCGTACAGCGTCGTCACCCGGATCATGACCACTCCCACCTGCGCGCGGGCACCTGTCTGGAAATTGAAGAAGGAGCGAAGCGACAGACGGACACGGGAACGGGCCTCAGACCTCGGGAAGGAGGGAGAGCTGGCCGGACGAGCGGCGGGCGGACGGAGACGAACGAGCAGCGGAGGAGGAGGAGCGAGCAGCAGACGGAGGAGCAGCGCAGCAGGGGCGAGGATCAGGCGAGAGGGCGGAGCGCTGCGACGGGCCGGCGGGCGAGAGGCAGACGGCGGGGACGGCGAGTCGATATGAACCGGCCTCGAAGACACCGGAGCGGGAACGGGCCTGGGATGCGTCGATCACACCGAGATCGCGAAGGCGCCCGACGGCGCGAGTCACGGTGTCTTTTGCGAGTCCGAGCGATGACGCCAGCGAACGGATCGACACCTGCGCGACGACGTGGTCGTCGTCGCCGGTGGAACGTTGCAGCATCTCCTCGAGCACCACCCACGTCGTGGGACCGACGTGGCGTCGAAGCTCGTGTGCCGCAGGCCCGAGCTTGATGGTGCGGCGGATCGGGTCAGCGGGCATCGGAGGCTCCGCCAACGGGTGCCTCCGCGTCACACAGCCGGACCACCCGGCCGGTGGTCGCCAACTCCATCAACGCCCACCGCGGTACACGCAGGCATTTCTCCCCGAGGCGAACGACCGGCAGACCAGAGGTGCCGCCTGAGCTCAGGTACTCGTGTGCGAGCTGGTAGCCGAGCGAACGACCGATCCGCAGCACCTCCGCGGCCTCACCGAGCGTGAGCAACGCGGGCTCGCACGGCCCAGAAAGACCCCCCAACGACGACATGAACCCTCAGAAGTACACCCATGTCATTCAACCCGCAACCCCAATGTTTACGGGCGTTCCGGACGATCCGGACCAGAAGACATCAACGGACACAGGAGGACATCAGAGGACACCAGACGGACGGTCGACTGTGACCAAAGTCACGAATAGCCGGACTGTACCGGCATCCATGACACGGCGGCGAGGGTCGTCAATCCGAACTACTTGCCGAAACTCGGAACGACGCACGGGCCATCGCAGGGCTGGGAGAATCGGGGGCCGCACGGCCGGATCGCAACGCGATTTTGTGACGCCGCAGTAGGGCCGTTCCCGAGTGCGTCGGCTGGGCAGTGGGGCGTGATCAGCAGAGCGTTATCGAGTGCCTCGAGGGGCGCTTCGGTGACGTGCTGACTGGGGGGCGCTCCAGCATCGCCGGTCGGGGACGCCGGGTGCGAGAACACGACCGTCGGGCCGGACCCGAACCGCCGAGCCGACAGGACCGCACGATCACTCGTCACGGTGAACTTCGGGGACATCAGTGGACCATTGCGCTCGCCGGCTGTGGAGTCAGCTGATCGTCAGTTCGCGGAGCATGCCGAGGTTGGCGTGGGACTCGCCGGCTTCGTTCGGGATGGGGCAGACGATGACCCAGCGGCCGGGTTCGAGATCGACCGTGACGACGGACTCGCCGCCGGGCGGGGCCACATCGGACTCGACGGCCTCGATCACGCCGACGTCTCCGTCGGATGCGAGCACGTCCTCGAGGGCGACGCCCGTTTCGAGTTGAGCGACGACGATGAGGTGTGGTTCGTCACCGGCGTTGGTCATCACGAACGAATAGCGCCCCGCAGCGGTCGGGTCGTCGGTGTCGAACGTGTACTCGGAGGCGGTGATGTCCACACGAGTCGCATCGCTGTCGATCTCATTGTTGCTTGCCGCTTCTGGCGGCTCCAGGCCGCATTCTTCGGCTTCGAAGGCGGTGAGCTCCTCGATGGCAGCGAGTGCGGTGGCGTCGGTGAACACTGCTTGCGGGTTGTCGGCGGCGGACTCGAACGCTTCGACGACGGCGGCGGTGGGCTCGGCGATTTCTTCGGGCGCCAGCGACTGGTATTCGGCGAGCTGTTCAGGGGTGGGAAGGCTGTCTTGGCTGTTGAGTTGGGCAGCGACGGAGCAGAACTCGTCGAGCGATGGGGCGTCGGCAGTGGGCTCATCGTCCCCACACGCTGATAGCAGCAGTAGCCCAGCTGTGACCACGAATGTGGCTGCGTTGGTCATCTTGCGCGTGGGGGACGGTCGGGATGCGTTCACGGGATTCCTTTGGTATGTGGGGCTTCGAGCGAGCTCGAACTTCGGTGTCGATGTCTCTGTTGTCGCTCGACATACCGGATCGGGATCACGCCGATCGGGTGTCGCTCCACAACGTCCGTCCGACCAGGAGCACGGCGGTGAGTGCGGCGGCGGACCAGATGATGGTGCTGCGGGTCCAGTTGTCGTATGGCCAGATGGGGAACAGAGGCGCGTGGTCGTTCAGGGGTTTGGCGAGCGCGACGCCGAGTGTGAGCGGGCACACGAACGAAGCAATCCACTGGCCCGGTTCGGCGCGTCCCCGTGCGCGCAGGGTGATTCCGGCTGCGAAGCCGAGCGCAGCTGCTGTCACACCCTCGAGGACGAGCAGGCCGAGCCGGTCGGGGAGGCGGTCGCGGATGGCGAGGTGCGTCGCCGTCCACGCAACGGCGAGGATCAGCGGTGTGAGCGCTCGAGCAGCGCTGCGCCACCACATCGGGCGCGGTGCGACGTCGACGATGGTTGCGGTCGTCTCGTCGACGGCCCACGCCGATGTTCCGGCGATAAGTCCGATGGCGGCGCCGTGCAGCGGCCACATCGTGTACGGCCATCGAGCGACGATGCTGAGCAGCGCCACGATCAGCGCCAACGTGATCCCGAGCATCGCCCAGGAGGTCGCTGCTCGGGCGTAGACGAGCTCGGCTCGCATGCTGGACGTGGGTTCAGCCACCCCAGCTCGTGCCCGAGCCGGGCAGCGGGTTGATGATCGTGTCGGCGGTACCGGTCCACATCGCGAGCAGGCACGTCGTGACGGCGACGGCTACGAGTACGCCGAGCGTGATGTTGCTGCGACGGTCACGCCGGTCCGGATCGTGCCGGATCGCGAGGACCGCACCGATGGCGCACAGCGCCAACAGGTAGACGACCCACCAGTTCGGGGAGCCGGTCAGCACGATCGAGCGCTGTGGATCGCCGTCGATCCCGAATGGTCCTCCCCAGTACGTCCACGGCATGAACACGCGGATCCGACGGAGCGGTTCGAATAGCCCTTGGAACACGATCGCTGTGGCGACGACGGCGACGGACGCCACGATCGGCGCCGCACGCCATCGGGTGGCGCGGGCGACGAGGATCCCGAGGATCGGTCCGCCGAGACAGCTCATGGCGCCGAGACCGAACCACACCGCCGCCACCCAGGTATCGGACATCAAGGCGGTGTACCCGTCCGGGGGTGCCGGGTCGGTGAGGTGACGCGCAAAGCTGATCGCGACGAAGCCGAGACCGGCGAGGAACGGCACCACGCACGCGACGAGATGGGCGACCGTGCGGGTCGCCTCGGGGACCGGCGTTGCACCTGCGGTGCGAGCGCACCGGTCTGACGCCCAGACGCGCTCGTGCGCTGATCGTGATGCCAGCGAGGCCGATCAATGCGGCTGGGGCGATCATCGACAGTTCGTCGACGGGTTCGGCGGGGTCGAGGTAGGGCAACAGTGCTGCGTAGGTGAGCAGCGTGCCGACGATGAATGCCGGGCGTCGTGCGTACCGGGCGATCTCGATGCGGGCGAGGATCGACCACGTTGCGGCGCCCCGGTCAGCCGTCGACGTCGGCTGCACTTCGGTTGTCGTGGTGGTCATGCTGCAGCCTCGGTGGCGGCGTCGGGTCCGACGAGGAGCAGGTAGGCGTCCTCGACGGTCGGATCGGCGGGTTGGGCACCGTCAGGCGGTTGACCACCGACGGAGCGGATCCGTTGGCTCGGGTCGCGCCACGATGCGATCGCTCCCGGCACGGCGTGTTCGTGCAGCCAGACGCGGCCGCGTGCGGTGTCGACGAACGACGGGACATCGCCGGCGAAGCTGAGTCGACCGTGATGGAGGACGAGCACCCGGTCGCAGACGGCGCCGACGTCCTCGGTCTGGTGGGTGGCCAACAGCACGATGCCGTGACGGCCGCGCTCGGACAGCGTGGCCCGGAACACCGCGCGTTGTTCGGGATCGAGCCCGGTGGTCGGCTCGTCGAGGATCAGCAGGTCGGGGTCGCCGATCAGCGCCTGAGCGAACGCGAGGCGGCGGCGTTGGCCTCCGGACAGTTTGCGGATCTTGATCGTCGGTCGATCCTCGAGTTGGACTGCGGCCAACACCCGTCGGATCTCGTCGTGACGGGCGGGCTTGTGGTTCCACTCCTTGAGCACCGCGATGTACTCGAGGAACCCGAAAACGGTCATGCCCGACGGGAACTCCACCTCCTGGGGCCAGAAGCCGAGGCGTCGCCGGATCGCCGTTCGCTCGGCGAGCGTTCCGTCGGCGCGATGTCCGAGCACCGTCACCGAACCTTCGTCCGGGGCTGCAGCAGTGGACAGCAGGCCGAGCAGCGTGGTCTTGCCGGCACCGTTCGGGCCGAGCAGTGCCGTGACGCCACGGTCGATCGTGAACGAGACGTCGTCCAGTGCGACGGCGGTGCCGTAGCGGCGTGAGACGTGTTCGAGGTGGATGCTGGTCATGAGTCGTTCCTTCCGAACTCGTCGAGGTGTCCTGTCGTCGGGACGCGGAGTTCCATCAGTCGGCGTTGGAGCACCAGCGCTGCGGCGATGGTGATGACGGCCGAGGAGAGTTGGACAGCCGGTGCCGAGATCGCGGTGGGCATGTCGCGAAGCTGCCAGCCGACAACGAGGGCAAGCCACACCGTCGACACCACAAGCGCTGGCGCCACGGGATCGGTCCACGTCGCAGCGACGAGCACGATGAGCGTGCACGCTGCGCTCGGGAGCAGCCAGGCCACCGCCATCCATGCGTTGCCAGGGATGACCGCACCGAACGCGACGGCTGCGGGCACGGCGGTTGCAACCACGTATGCGGTTCGCCACAGCAGCAGTCGCGCCGGCGAGTACGGCGCTGTCGTCTCCAACGTCGCCGTGCTGGACGAGGTCAGTCGAAACGTCGCCGCCACCCCCAACGGCGGCAGCAACGGCGCCAGCACCAGAAACGCGAGGCGCGCCGAATCGCTTCTGCCGAGCGCGGCAGCCAGCGCCGCGGCGGCGAGCACGAGGGTGGTCGCCAGCGTCCACTGAGCGCTCTGCGACCCGACCGCCCGCACGACCACGGTGTCGGGCTCACGAACGCCGACGCGCTGCAGCCACCCGGGCGAACGTCCGGCGGGCAGATCCTCCACCCGAGTCTCGATCCGATCCCAGAGTCGATCGAACGACACCGCCCCAAAGGCGCCACCGCCCGTGTCGGCCAGCGCACCTCGACACGAAGCACATCGGGCCAAGTGGGCCTCGACCGACGCCCGCTGCACACCGTCGAGGCCGCGGTCAACGTACGCCGCGAGCGTCCCCTCACCCACATGCCATGAAGTCATCGCAGATCTCCCAACTCGAACGTGTTCGTGCCAAGCTCTTCACGCAGTACCGCCTTCGCCTTGCGCATCCGACCCTTCACGGTGCCTTCCGGCAGGTCGAGCATCCGTCCCGCTTCGCGTGCGGTCAGCCCGTCGAACACCATCGCCTGCACCACCTCCAACAACTCCGGCGACAACCTCGACAACGCTGCACCGGTGTCGCCGAACGCAACCTGCTCCAGAACTCGCTCCTCAGCGCTGGCGTGCGAGGTCGCGATCGGGAACGGGTCGAGACGTGCCTGACGCCCAGCCCGTCGCAGATGGGTCACCAGCTGGCGCACCCCGATCCCCCAGATCCATGCAGCCACGTCACCATCACCGCGCCACCTGCTGGCGCTCTTCCACACGGCGAGGAAGGTGTCCTCCACGGCGTCCGCGACCAGCGCATCGTCGAAGCAGCGCGCACGGAGCCGGGCCGCCAGCCAAGGCACATGACGGTCGTACAGACAACGCAGCGCAGCCACATCGTCCGCTGCGACAGCACGCACCAGCGCGGCGTCGTCAAGCGCGGCGAGCCTGTCGCCCGTTCTCACCACATCACCTTCGCGCCCGGCGCCGACCGCCGCGCACACGCGAGGTCCGAGTGTGCCTTCGACGACGGGCTGGCCAGACGGACAACATCACCCACACTGTCGCTCCCCACCACCGATCGGGATCACGAAACCCCAGTTCGGTCCCGCCGCCCCGGCGATGAAGGTGATCACAGATGGAGGTCGCGCGTCAGTTGTGGCGCAACGGCCCGCTTCGTCGTGCCCATGGCGCACCTCGCAGCCTGTCCGGTCGAAGCCTCCGCAGGACCTGCCCCGAACACCGAAGCTGGCCGGGAGTTCTCCCATCCCACTGCGTGCCAGTCGCACAGCCGGCGCAGCCAAGCACCCGCGGCCGGGTTGTCCCGCGTCGCCAATGGGCCAAACCCAAGTGCTCGTTCGCTGCCGAGCTGCGGGTGACGGGGTGGGCGTCATCGGGTGCCGCCCACCGGATCACGAACCTGGATGGTCAGTGACTTCGAAGCGTTCGAAGCGAGCGATGTGCTCAGGTGTCTCGGCGTCGGTGGGCTCGGCACGCACGGAGAGGTTCGGGGCACCGGCGCGGCCGAACGGTTCGGGATCGGAAGCCTCGGCGGCGAGGGCGCCGTCGACGGTGAGCCGGAGGCGGTACACGTCTGCGTCGCGCCAGCACTCGGCGACGATCTCTGTTGGGAGATCGGTGAGCTTGACCGCAGCGTTCGCTGCGAGCTGCTCGATGGGTTCGGTTCCGGGCGGTCGTTTGCGGATGACCGCCCCATCGGTTCCAAGCTCCAGGTCGTACCAGCGCGAACTGCCGTCGAGTTCCTCGTACGCGCATTGGATGCCCACGCCCTGGACGCCGACTGCACTGAATGTTGCGGTGACGATGGCGTCGTCGATCGCGTCCTCCACTTCGATCAGCGTGTCCGCAGATCGTGCGTCACTCTGGCCCGATGAAAGTTCCCACACATAGGCGCCGTCTGCGAATCGTTGGAATGGTCCGCCCCAGCCGTTGAGGTCGGTATCGAAGTCGTCGACGAACGGGAGGACCGTCGCGGTGTCGGAGGGGGGCTGTGGGGCCAGTGCAGTCTCTGGGGGTGCCGCGTTCTCGGGCGGCTCCAGGCCGCACTCTTCCGCTTCGAACGCTGTGAGCTCTTGGATGGCAGCGATTGCGCCGTCGTTCGCGAACACTGACTGCGGATTGTCAGCTGCGGACTCGAACGCCGCTACCAGGGTGGCGGTGGGCTCGGCGATCTCGTCGGGTGCCAAGGACTGGTATTCCGCCAGTTGCTCCCGGGTGGGAAGGCTGTCCTGGTTGTTGAGCTGCTCTGCGACGGAACAGAACTCGTCGAGTGTCGCAGCGTCGGAGCTCGACTCGTCGTCGTTGCACGCTGCCAGCATCATCAGCGCTGCGACGGACGCCAGTGCTGCGGCATTAGCCATGTTGCGCGTCGTGGAGATTCGGGAAGCGTTCACGGGACTCCTTCGGGGTGTGGTCATCGGGCGATGCGCGACGTCGGTGTCGATGTCCTGTTGTCGTTCAGCGCGCGCACGAGGTCCAAAGGTGCCCTCTCGGCGGGTCGGCCCACGGGACAACATCACCCACACTGTCGCTCGCCACCACCGATCGGGATCACGATCACCAAGTTCCGTCGCGCCACCCCGGCGATGATGGTCAACACGTTGCAGGTAGCGCGTTGGTCGTGGGTGCGACGGCCGCTTCGTACGGCATCGACGTTCACTTGTCGGACATCACACTTCTTACGGTCGATTCTTGCGGAGGATCGACCACCGAACGCCGAAGCTCGTCGCGAGTTTGGCGATCTCACCAGGCGTGCCAGACGCACAGCGGGTAGCCAAGCACCGATGTCTGGGATTATCTCGTGTCACGAATGGGCCGGTATGTGGCGGCGACTGTTGGCTCCAATCTGTGTTTACGCGCGATCAAGTGTGCGGTCCGTCGTACAGTCGCCTCCAATGTCTGACGCTGCGAGTTCCGACCAGGAACAGCGTGAGAGGCAAGTGCGCTTGATGATCGTCATCGGGCTCGCAGCGGTCGTGCTGATCGCCGGACTCGCTGTGTCGATCCTCGGTAGTCGCCAGGTCAACGACAAGGTGGACGATCTTCGTCAAGCGGCGAGTGCCGCCAGCGTCGATCCAGACCTCATTGCACTCACTGCGTCTGGGACGGACTCGGATCCGGTGTCAGCAGCGCTGGGCGCCGATCGCGTGGTCTTGCTTCAGCAACAGGTCGACAATCGCTGGTGCGTCGAGACAGAGGTCTCAGCGTTGCTCAGTTCGGAGACGGTGTTCTTCGTGATCGACGACGCTGGTCGGTTCGTCGAGACTTCGGACTGTCGCTGATAGCTGTTCGCGACGAGCAGAGTGTGACGTCACGGTTGGGCCGCGATGCGGCGCGTGCTGGTGCGGCGCAACCGGGTTACCGGGCGCGCGTTATCGGGTCCCTCCGAACGGGACTTCGGAGTTGTCTTCCAAAGAGTGCGACGTCAGAGCGTGCTCGGTCGGTACGCGTCGCAGTGGCTCAGGTGGATGAGTTCGGGTTGGAGCGCCTTGAGCCGCCGGATCGAGTCGACCGCCGCCCGCTCCAGGTCGGGATCGGGGTCAACGTTCGCCCTGCTCGCCGCTTCGGCAGTGAGTTCCGTGTGGTGCCAGACAACCTGTGCTCCGATGACGACTCGTCGTCCGCCGCCTTCGACGAGGACCGACTGGTGCCCGGCGGTGTGCCCCGGGGTAGCGAGGATCGAGACACCAGCGGCGATCTGTTCATCGCCGCGGACCACCCGTTGCTGTGATTTCGGCGCAATCGCCCAGTCGGTGACGGTGTAGTACGGATCGGCGTTGACAGCATCAAGTTCGGCGGCTTGCGAGAAGAAGCGCGTTGCATGGCCGTGCAGCAGTGGGTTCTGTCCGCAATGGTCGAAATGCAGGTGGCTGTTGACAACGGCAATCACGTTGTCGCGGTCGACGCCGAGCTGAACCAGGCACTCGTCAAGCTTGGATCGTTCAGGCTGGTAGAGGTCGTCGATGACTGCGCTTCCGTGCCCGACTCCGGTGTCGACCAGAATTGTCCCGTCCGGATGATCGATCGCGAATCCGTAGACCGGCACCGATGATCCGAGTGTCGCAGCCGGATGGCTTTCAGGAAGACGCACCTGAGCGAGGTGGAGCGGCGTGATCTTCGGCGACGACTTCAGTCCCACGCGGCAAGCCTGCCAGAACGGGCGTCCGCACGCCCCCAAACCCGGCTCAGCGCCGTGATTCCCGCTCACGCTGCTTGGTCCGATACCGAGTCACGCCCGGGGTCAGCAGCCGTCATTTCGTTTGCGTGTTTTCGAGCTCTCCTCAGAACTGGCGCTCACCGAGCTCGTGGCCTGCAAACATGAGCGACGTGGATCTGAAGCATTGGCCTGAAGACTTCCTCGCCAAGAAGCGAGGCGACGGATGCCCGCAGTGCGTCGATGGGTCAGTGCCGGAGACCGAGCACGGGGTGCGCTTCTTCAACACTGACGTCGCGGATGGTTACCTACAGCGTGTCGGGCCGACCCCCGGCTACTCAGTTGTCGTCTTTCGTGGGCGCCACGTCGGAGACCCGCAGTCGATGACATCCGATGAGCACGCCACTTTCTGGACCGCGGTCGGCAGGGTGGCGAAGGCGATTGAATCGGTCTACGACCCGATCCATCTCAACTTTCAGATCCTCGGGAACCGAGATCCGCACGTGCACGTTCACATCGTTCCTCGTTTCGACCCGGACCCGGCGCCGTCGATGCCCCTACCGGAAGCTGCATGGATCCATAGCACGGCACTGACCGAGAGCGAGCTGGCCGAGCAAGTCCACGCACTGCGAATCGCCGTCGAGTCCGCCTGAACACCTGACGACGGACGCCGACATTTCGTGGCGCCGCAGTAGGGCCTCGCAGTCGCACAGCACTCTCGGTCTGAGCGCCGTGATTCTGCGTGGCGAAGTGTGCGGCATCGGTGAGCATCGCCCGCCCGCAACCGGGAGCACAGACTGGCCGGATCAGCCGTCAGTTTCGAATGGGCTGTGGATCACCACGATGTACCCCTCGGCATCGACCATCGTCGCCTCGTGGTGGTGAGCCAGCGGATTCCAGTGGGGCCGCTCGAGGATGGTCGCGCCCGACGATTCAGCGCGTTCGAACAGCGCCTGGAACGCTGACCGATCCGACGTCTCGAACCACAGCGACACGCCGGCGCCGAGGACGTCGGACTCGTCCGGCTGGAGAAGTCCGTGCTCGTGTGCGTCGAGGCGGTGGAGCTGGAGCACGAGGTTGTCACCAGAGAACAGCATCTCGAACTCGTCACCGCCGTGACCCGACGTCAACCCGAGCGCGTCCTGATACCACCGGCTCGCAACGACGACATCGCTCACCTGCAGCATCGGGCGCAGACGCATGGTGGCATCGTAGACCGCCGTCCAACCACACGACTTGCGATCTGTGGCAGCGGTGCCCTCGACCGATCGCTGAGTGCCCGCCACTCGTCGGCAATGGCGAGTTTCAATGAGGCTGTGCTCCGGCGTCGTGGGGTCGGTCAGTCGGCTGCGCCCCTGAGTGAGCGGAATTCGGATTCGTCTCCGATTCGGATCGTCCCGGCAAACTCGATGAGTTCATCTCTGGTTTTGGTGCCGCTGGAGACGTACATGAGCTCGTCACCGCTCAGAGCAAGGGTGATGAGCGGCTGCTCGCCTGGTGAGATGAAACCGGTGAGCGAGTTGATGGTGATTGGTGCCCATTCGGTCGCACCGGTTGCGGCAAGAACGGCGAGGAACGGCCCGTTGTCGACGCTCACGGAGAATTCACCGATCTCAGAGCTGATGGTCGGGAACGTCATCGGCGCCAACTCGTACGGTGAGACGAGTTCAACGAGCCCAGCTGGTAGATCGCCGACGATGACGTATCCGCCGCGGTCGGCACCCTCGGCGGTTGGCACGATGTGTTCCACGAGCGAGTACATGGTGTCGAGGTCGGCACCGGTCATCGTCAGCGGGGTGCCGTCAACGGACCAGCTCAGCGTCACGGCATCGTCGTCGAACACGACTTCGGACACACCATCGAGTCGACCAGGGACTGCATCGGGAAACGGCTCCTGGTCCTTGGCGAACGTGGACACGGCGACGAGCGGTCGAGGGACACCGTCGGCCTGCAGCGTGCCGATCGCTCCGATCCACGAGACATCGGTCCGATCGCTGAAACCAGCGAATGCAGAATCGGGGAGATCGTCCACGATGGGAAACGCATCGATGCGATCCCGGTTCGCCGAATCTGGCAGCGCCCACGGTCCTGCACCAACCTCCGGGAGCGTCACGGCACCGTCCGTCTGGGAGGATTGCTGTGATGTCGACGCGGGCTCGTTGCGTACCGTCTGCGCCCACACCAACCCTGCGCTGACAGCGATCAACCCTGCAGCAGCGACAAGCCACACGGGAGGGCGTCGGCGCCGAGACGGGACTGCAGAGTCGGCGAAACGAATCACGTTCACGCCACCGAGAATCAAATCCAGATCGTCTCGCACCACCACACTGTTCGCTCGTCGCTCCAATGCAACGATCAGTTGTTCGTCGATGTTGGTCATGACAGTTCCTTTCGCATGGCGGTGAGAGCCCGGTGGATCCATGGTCCGACCGATCCCGGTTTGCAGTCGAGAGCAGCGGCGATCTCCGACTCGGTCATCCGTTCGTAGAAGCGCATCACCACCGCAGCTCGCTGATTGAACGGCAACCGCCCGATGACATCGAAGAGCACCTCGTCCGGCCGCTGACCCTCTTGGGTATGGAGCTTGCGGATCGCTCGGCGGTCCACAACGTTGCGTCGACCCATGTCACGACAGCCGTTGAGCACCGCACGGTTGAGATACGGGGCAGGGTCGGCAATTGAATCCCATCGGCGCAGCATCGCCACGAGCGCGTCGTGAACAATGTCGTTTGCGGCATCGTCAGAGCCGACGAGCAGAGCCGCCCGTCGAACCTGAGCGTCATGTTCACCCTTGTAGAACGCCGTGAACTCGGCATCGATCCGACCAGATGAGGCACCCCGAGCGGAACGATCCCCAACCCGAGGTGGTTGCCCCTCATCCATGCCAGTCAACTCTGTCGCTCTCACACCCACATCCACGAAGAACTCCACCGAATCCATACAAAGATCTGCGAAGCGACGCACGCGCCGTCGGAACCATTGCGGAGCGTGCTGCGATCTGGGTGCCCGAGAGTCAGGTAGGGATGGCGATACGTTCGTCGTCGAACACGGCCACGAGCTCGAGGTGACCGCCCATGCTCTCCACCACCGCACGCCAGGTGGACAACAGGTTGTCGTCGGCGGTTTCCATGGCCGAGATCGATGCCTGGGCGCGTTGCAGCCGTTCGGCCAACTCCACCTGTGTGAGCGAACGGTGGCGGCGGAGCTCAGCGAGATTGAACGCCACAGCATCAGCACGTGCTTCCTCTTTGATGACCTCGATGCGGGCTCGACGCTCGTCGTCGATCACGCCGACGATGTCAGCGAACTTGCGATGTCCCATGGTCAGTCTCCTTGTTTGTCCGTGTCGTTGAGAAGGCCCAACGCGTCTAGTTCTTCCAGGTAGTCCTCGTACAGGCGCTCAGCTTCGGGGATCGCAGTCCGGTACCACTTCGCCCACTGGCCGGTCTTGTCGCCGCCAACGAGAAGAACGGCTTGGCGTCGCGGGTCGAAGATGAACAACACCCGACAGTTCTTGGCAGCGCCGCGGGGCCGGAGTTCTTTCAAGTTGTGGTAGCGGGAGCCTTTGATCCGATCAGCATGTGGCCGATCGAGCTGCGGTCCTTGCTCAGCCAAGAACTCGACCACCGCGATCACGGCGTCTTGCTCGGCCTCGGTCAGCGAGGAGTACCAATCAGCGAACTGATCGGTGCCGTTGATCTCCCACGCCATCCACCCAGCATAGACCCAACACGATATAGATCCAACCCGATATCAAGGGTGGTGGGGCGTGCCCGGTAATCACGTGCAGGGCCGCACCATCGTGTACTGCAGTACCGGCGTACTGTTTGACCTCTTGGCATGATCGGGCCACCGCATAATCACTGCCGGAGAACCCGTGTCCGTCAGTCTGGATCGTCGATGAGGGCGCCGAGGCTGTCGGCGGCGTCGTGGTCGCCGCGGTGCCCGCGGTGGGCGTAGACCCGAGCGAGGGTTTCCACGTGGTCGCCGATGCGTGCTGCGACAGCGGGGAGAGATTCGCCGGCGTCGAGCTGGGTGCTCGCATACCAGTGGCGCAGGTCGTGAAGTCGAACCTCGCCTGCGCCGGGCACTCGCGCGGTCACGCGCTTGAAGGCTTGAGTGAGCCGGTCTGGTGAGATCGGGGTGAGCCCGGTCGGGTCGGTCGCAAGATCGGCGATCACGTACCCGTCGGGGTCGAGCTTCGTCCGGATCATGGCGGCGAGCTCTTCCTGTCGTTCGCGGTGGTTGCGGAGGATCTGGGCGGTGCCCTTGTCGATTGCGACCTCGCGGGTCTGGTGACTCTTGGGGTCCTTCTCGATGAGCTTGCCGGTCTTGAGGCGTGCGACGGAGTGGCGGATCCACAGCACGCGGCGGTCGAGGTCGACCGACGACCATCGCAGTCCGCAGATCTCGCCCCGTCGGGCGCCGGTGGCGGCGAGGAGTCGGAACGCAACGTGGTTCTCGGGGTTGCGGCTCTCGGCCGCCTCGCGGAGGAGCGCAGTCACGACGGTCGGAGTTGGGGTGGTCCGAGACTGGCGGGGGACCGCGGGTGGTGTGGCGAGTCGTACGACGTTCCGGTTCGTCCATCCCCACTTCATCGCTTGTTGGAATGCCCCGCCGAGGACTGAGTGGTAGCGCTTGATGGACCCGGGTGACAGGCCGTTGGATCGGAGACGGACGTAGAAGTCGTCGAAGTCCTTCGGTCCGAGATCCTGGATCATCTTGCCGCCGAGGCGGTCGGCGGCGATCTTGCGTGCGATGCCGCGGTAGCTCTCGATCGTGCGGGCCTCGCGCCCTCGCTGTTCGAGATGGTCGATGTGGGCGAGCAGGAGCCCTGCGACGGACTGGTCGGCGTGGGTCCCGATGGAGTCGACCTCGGCCACGAGTTGGGCGAGTGCCTTGTTGGCCTCGCGCTTGCCGCCGCGGAACGTTCGGCTCACGTATCGGGGTCGAGCAGTGATCGGATCGGGCCCTGCGTAGGCGCGGAGCTCCCAGTAATCGGGCTGCCGCTTGAGGCGCAGGCTCCCTCGTGCCATGAAGTCACTGTAGTGAAATATGGGACAGATATGGGACAAACCCGGAAACCGGCCGGACCGCTCGGGTCCTCATGCCAATCTACCAGGCGTTTTGTGGAGCCCAGAGCGAGAATCGAACTCGCGACCTACGCATTACGAATGCGTTGCTCTACCGACTGAGCTATCTGGGCGCGCTGGATGCGCAGGGCGTGATGTTATCGGTGGGCGTCGATGGTCACGACGGCGATCGTGGAGCGGTCCCGGCGAGGGGGTCTCTGCCGTTCCAGGTGCCGGAGGACGCGTAGGGCTCGAAGCGGGCGAACATCTCCTCGGCGTACCAGTCCTCGGCACGGGTGCGGCGCATCACCTCGACGTGATCGGGCATCGAATACGCGAACGCCCGAGCGGCAGACAGCGACTCCCACAGGCTGAACGTCGCCAGCGCACCGACCGGCGTCTCGCCGATGCCGACGACGTCGATGAGCCCCCGCGCCTGGTGCAACTCCGCGTCGACGACCTCACTCGCCGCACCGAACGCCTTCCACGAGCGTCGGCGGACATTGGCCCGCGTGATGATCGCCACCGGCCCGTCGCCGTTGCCCGCATCGAGGCCGGCGAGCGGGTCGACTCCCTTCCAGGTGCCGTGCCCGCCGATCGAGCGGAGCCGTACGTGCCAGCTCTGCTCGGCGCGCCGCCAGCGTCGGGCAACTGCGTTGCCGGTGAGGAACGCGTCGAGGTCGGACTCGTCGTCCCAGACGGCGAAAAGGGCGCTGCGCGACAGGTCCGCGCCCCGGCCGGTGTCGTCGCCGCTGCCGGTGCCGAGCAGGCGCCAGAACTCGAGGCCGGGCACGCGGGGCAGCCGGATCCGGTCGGTCCCGAGGCGGCCGAGCACGAGCGGGGTCTTCCACGCTGGTTCGTCGATGAGGTGGAACGATGCGATGCGACCCATGTCTGGGCCATGCTGTCACCGATGAGCGTCGAGCTGGCAGTCACGATCGTGATCGGCTATCTCATCGGGTCGATCCCGATCGCCAACCTCGTCGCTGCCCGACGGGCACGGGTCGACCTGCGCGAGGTGGGCGACCGCAACCCGGGCTTCTGGAATGCCCGCGAGACACTGGGGCGCCGGGCGGCGATCCCCGTGTTCGTCGGCGACGAGCGCGAAGGGTGTCGCCGCCGCGCTCGTCGGGACGGCGCTCGCCGCCCCCGGGGTCTGGGGCCTCGCCTACGTCGGCTGCGGTGCGGCGATGGTCGGTCACGCATTTCCCGTGTTCGCTCGGTTCCGCGGCGGGCGAAGCATCCTCACGTTCGCCGGCGGCGCGGCGGTGTTCGCGACGATCCCGTTCCTGGTCAGCATCGGGCTGCTGCTCGTGACGTTCGTCATCCGCCGATCGTTCGCCGTGGCGGCACGGGTGGGTTTCGTGGCGTTCCCGATCGTGCAGCTGGTGATCGAGGGACCGTACCGCACGGCCGCCACCGGCGTGCTGATGACGTTCATCGGACTTCGATTCGCCATGGCGGCCCTCGCCGATCGCCGGGGGCAACGCCGTCAGGTGTAGCTGCGCCCCCGCCAGACCTGGCGCCCGCGACGTGTGATGCCGCGAGCGATCGCGGCGGCCGCGATCGGATCGGCGAGCGGGCTCGCCCAGTACGCGGCGTCCGTGCGCCGGTAGGCGCGGCGGGTGCCGACGAGGGTGCCGAGCCGTAGCACCAGCAACCCAGCGTCGACGATGTCGCCTCGGCGCATCAGCAGCCGTGGCAGCGGGAGCACCTGGGCGAGCACCACCACGGCGAGGTCGACGAGTTGGCGCCGGGGCGGCTCCACACCGGGCAGCGCCAGCGAGCGACCCCATCCGACGAGGACGTCCCGGAACGACTCGAACATGCGCACGCTCAACAGCTCGCTGGCATCGAGGAAGCCGACCCGCTGCCCCTGTGTGGCGAGGTGCCGAGCCAGCGCGACGTCCTCGACCACCTCGCCGCACACTGACTCCATCCCGCCGGCGGCGCGGAATCGGTCACGTTCGAACACGGTGCACTGACCGTTCGCCATGATGCGGTCCGGCCGAGTTGCGCTGACGCCGGGCGGGCCGAATCGGTACACGAGCGTCGTGAGCATCGCTGGGTGCAGGAATCGACTCCCGGCGGTCGGGCAGTCGAAGCGCCCCCCGACGCTCAGGAAGTCGAGGCGTTCGCCGGCGGCTCGGGCGACGAGCGCCGCCGGCAGCCGCGGATCGGGACGTGTGTCGGCGTCGAGGGTGACCACCCACTCCGACGTCGCTGCGGCGATGCCCTGTTCGAGGGCCCAGGCCTTGCCGGCCCAACCGTCGGGGAGCGCCGCGCCGCTGAGCACCGTCGCGCTGGTGCGTCGAGCGATGTCGGCGGTGCCGTCGCTCGACTGGTCGTCGACGACGATCACCTCGTCCACGCCAGGTGCGCCGACGATCACGTCGAGGAGCGGGCCGATCCGACCGGCCTCGTCACGGGCAGGGATGACGACGCTGATCGACTGCATCGGCGTGAGCGTGGGGCGTACCGGGGCCGCGACGGCGGCTGCCCGTGCCAGGCGGGTGACCGCCACAGCGCCCGCGGTCAACCGCGCCCCGATCGAGATGAGCCGCACACCACGGCGCACGGCGCTCATCGCAGGTCCTGGGTGATCATGTCGGTCACGATCCTGGCGCTGGTCGTCACGAGGGGGAGACCGCCGCCGGGGTGGCTCGACCCTCCGACGAGGTACAGCCCCGGTCGGGCCCCGCGATTGGCCGGACGGACGAACGCCGCTCGTTTGCCGTTCGACGATGTGCCGTAGATCGCACCACCCGGCGAGCGGTATCGACGCTCGATGTCCGCCGGCGTCATCGTGTGGCGGTACTCGATCCGAGGCCGGAGATCGACGCCTCGCCCGGCAAGGCGCTCGAGCACGACCTCGCCGTAGGCGTCTGCGTCGATGTCGACGTCGGGTGGGGTGTTGACCAGGAGGAACCAGTTCTCGCAGCCGTCCGGCGCCTGGCTGGGATCGGTCACCGACGACACGCACGCGTAGATCGTCGGGTCATCGGCCAGTTCGCCGGCGTCGAGCTGGTTGTACTCGGCGCGGTAGCTGTCGGAGAACCACACGTTGTGATGCTGGAGCCCGGGCGTCAGGCCTCGCACACCGACGCACAGCACGAATCCGCTCGTCGACCGCTTCGCCCGGCGCACCCGCTTCAGCGCACCTGCGTCGGGCAACAGGTCGGCGTAGAGGTGCTCGGCGTCGGTGTTCGCGATGACGACGTCGGCTGGCTCGTGCGAGCCGTCGGCCAATCGCACGCCGGAGACGGCGCCGCCGTCCGGTGCGACGATGCCCGCGACGTCCGTGCCCGTGTGGATCTCCACACCGATGTCGCGGGCCACGCGCTCGAACGCCGCACGCAACGCGTCGAGGCCGCCCATCGGATACCAGCAGCCGAATCGGGCCTCGACGTGCGGGATGCACGCCAGCGTGGCCGGAGCCGCGTAGGGCGACGACCCCGAGTATGTGGCGTATCGGCCGGCCCACTGCACGAGGCGGGGGTCGTCGAAGAACGATTCGGCAGATCGCTGCAGCGTTCGCATCGGGTCGATTGCGGTGAGGTCGAAGGGGGAACGCATCCGCCTGGCGAGCGACCACGGGTTCGACATCGGCCCGGCGAAGAACGTCCGATCGGCGACGTCCCAGATGCGGCGTCCCCGTTCGTCGAACGCGCGCCACTGCGCACCCGCGCCAGGGGCGAACTCGTCGAAGGCGCGTGCGGTGTCGTCGTCGCCATCGGGAACGATCAGCGAGGCGCCGTCGGACCAGTGGTAGGCGAACTGCGGGTCCAGCCGGATCAACTCGACCTGCTCGGCCAGCGTCGTGCCGGCAGCGCGGAAGACCTCGTCGAACACGTAGGGCAGCGTCACCAAGGACGGGCCGATGTCGAAGACGTACCCGTCGTGTTCGTGCGTGGCGAGCTTGCCGCCGACGACATCTCGTCGCTCGAACACGGTCACGTGATGGCCAAGTGCTCGGAGCCGGATCGCTGTCGCCAACCCTCCGACGCCGCCGCCCACGATCACGATCCGAGCCGGATTACATCGCGGGTCTGACCCCTGATGTAATTCAGGCACGGAGCTTCCGGACTGCGGCAGCGGTGGCGATCGGGAGCATGCCGAGACCGCCGATGACGGCGACGACCGGGTCGCGGAAGTAGCGGGCGAAGCCGACTGTCTCCATCACGCCCATGTACGCGTACCCGCCGACCAGCGCGCCGTCGGCGTCGGCCGGGTCGTCCGACGGAGGCAACGCAGCTTCGAGCAGCGCCATCACGCCGAGGCCGGTGACGAACCACCCGAGATAGTTCGACAGCGGGATGCCGCGATACACGCCTCGACGCGCCCACGCCCAGTAGCCCTCGCCGACCATCTGTGGATCGAGGAACAGATCCCACGCCGTGAGCGCCGCCGAGCCGAGTGCGATGCGTGTGGCCGAGGTCGACCGGTCGCCGAGTGCGGCATGCGCGGTCTCACGCGCCGGCAAGCCCAGCGCGAACCATGCGAGCGGGACGATCGCCGGGACATGTGCGATCTGCGGCTGCAGCGCTCGGGTGTAGGCGTAACGACCGAACGGGACCCCGGTCGCCGTACCGATCCGCTCGACAGCAGTGGTCGCCGCGGCGGTCACGAGGGCCGCTGATCCGGCGCGCCCGACGCCCCAGCGGCGCACCGCATGGGCGGTCGTCGTGGTGAACGACCCGACGACGACCACCGTCGACAGCACCTTGCGGGCCCGGCCGCCCTGCGGGAGAAGCGGCGTCGCGATCATCCCGGCGACCGTGGCCACGCTGGCCCCACCCGCGACCCACTCGGCCCACCGTTCTCGTGAACTCGTGCGGGATCTATTGCCGTACGAGTTCACGAGAACGGCGAGAGCAGCTTCGCGACCATGGTTGCCTTCTCGGCGGTCGACACGCTCGCACGCGAGTCGAACACGTCGTAGTCCTGCGCTTCGATCTTGTCGAGGATGCGTCCGTAGAGCGCGTGGGCGGCGCCGACGCACTTCGCCGAGCGGTCCGGGAGCATGTCGATGCCGATCTGCGCCGACCGGTACAGCTCGCGGCAGCGGTCGATCTCGAAGCGCATCAACGCCACGAACTCGGGCGTGACCGACCGCTGGCTGAGATCGACGCCGAAGCGCTCGGAGTCCTCGAGCGGGACGTACTGACGGCCGCGGTCGAGGTCCTCGTCGATGTCGCGCAGGAAGTTGGTGAGCTGGAATGCGTTGCCGAGGTCGCGGGCATGTGGAAGGGCGGTGTCGTAGTCGGTCGGCTCGAGGATCGGCAGCATCATCTCGCCGATCACCGCGGCGGAGCCGTCCATGTACACGAGCAGGTCGTCCCAGGTGTCGTACGACTCGACGGTCAGGTCCATTGTCATCGAGCGCAGGAACCGATGGAACGCCTCGGTGTCGATGTCGAAGGCGCGCACCGTGTGCACCACGGCCTTGAGGACCGGATCGTCGGATCTGCCCGCTTCGAGGTCGGCGAAGAACCGGTTGCCGAAGTCCGCAAGCGCGGCGGCGCGCACCTCGGTCGGGACATCGCGACCGCCCTGCGACGGGATCTCGTCGACGATGTCGTCGGCGTAGCGGGCGAACGCGTACAACGCGTGGACGTGGTGCTGCTTGATCTTCGGCAGCACCTTGGTCGACCAGTAGTACGTGGTGCCGTGGCGCTTGTTGAACTCGCGGCACAACTCGTAGCTCTCGTCGAGCGTGACCGGCCCGGTCGGCAACAACTGGGTGGTCGGCGTCGGCGGGGCCCCGCGCTTGAACATCGACGGTACGCTCGCCATCAGCGGCGCGTCCGTGCGTACTGCTCGACGCGCTGCGCGGCGAGCTTGCCCGACACCAGCACCATCGGCACGCCGACACCCGGCAGGGTGGACGAGCCGGTGAACACGAGGCCGGGCACCTTCTTGTTGACGTTGTTCGGTCGGAACGGACCGGTCTGGAAGAACGTGTGGGCGAGAGCGAACGGCGTGCCCTGCTCCATGCCCATGCGCTCCCAGTCCTGCGGGTCGTAGATCTCCTCGACGACCACCTCGGTCGGGTAGCCGAGCGAGTCGACCCGTCTGCGCAAGCTGTCCATGATCGTGTCGCGTTCGCGACTCCAGTCGATGGTGCCGCTGAGGTTCGGTGTGGGCTCCAGTACGTAGATGCTCGAGTGGCCCTCGGGGGCGAGCGAGCGGTCGTCGAGGCTGTGCAGCGTGACCAGGATCGACGGGTCGGGCATGCGGACGCCGTCGTCGATCAGCGCCTTGAACGATCCGTCCCAGTCCTCACCGAAATGGATGTTGTGATGGCTGGCATCGGCCGGGGGCAGTCCCTTGACGCCGGCGACCCACAGCAGACACGACGGCGAGTACTTGCCCTTGCGTGCTGTCCGCGGTGCATCGATGCCAGGGAGCAACTCGCGGTAGGCGACCGGGAGGTCGACGTTGCAGACGACGGCGTCGGCATCGAGGCGCTCGGATGCGCCGATCTCGACGCCGGTGACGGCACCGCCGGGTGTACGCAGGATGCGTGTGACCGGCGACGAGTAGCGGATCTCGACGCCAGCGGCGGTGACCGCGTCCGCAAGACCGGCAGCCATCATGTGCATGCCGCCCTCGGGCACGAACACGCCTTCGACGGAGTCCATGTAGGTGATCACGGCGTACAGGGCGAGGGCCTCGTAGGGGGCCAGGCCGGCGTACATCGACTGGAAGCTGAAGATGCGCTGCAGGCGCTCGTCGTCGAAGAACGACGCCACCTTCTTGCCGAGCTTGCCGAACCCGCCGAGCTTGACGAGTTCGAGCCCGGACTTCCAGGGCCTGATCAGGTCGAGCGGTGTGTCGAAGTTGGCGTCGATGAACGAGTCCATCTCGGCCCGGTAGAGCTGTTCGAGCCAGGTACAGAACCGGCCGAATGCCTCGGCGTCCTTGGCCCCGGAGAACTCGCGGATCTCCTGGGTCATGGCCTCGCGCCCGTGGCGCACGAACAGTGTCGAGCCGTCGGCGTACACCGCCCGATACATCGGGTCGACCGGGTTGATCGTGACGAAGTCCTTCATCTCGGCGCCCGCTGCGATGAAGGCCTCCTCGAGCAGGTTCGGCATGGTGAGGACCGTGGGGCCGTTGTCGAGCCGGAATCCCTGTTCGGTGATCATGCCCGCACGTCCACCCGGTATGGCGTCGCGTTCGACGATCGTGACCTCGTGGCCGGCACCCACCAGGTGCGCAGCGGCGGACAGCCCACCGAGGCCGGCACCGACGACGACGACCTTCATGACCCGACCTCCGTTGTGGAAGTGAACATCAGACGTTCCTCCAGCTCACGTACTCGGCGAGAGCGACCAGTTCGGTCTTGGCGGCCTCGACGATCGGTGCCGCTTCGATGGCGGCGACAGCGGTCTCGGTGAGGTCGGTGATGTGGTCCTCGAGTTCGGCCAACGCACCGGTGTCGATGATCACCTGCTGGATTCGAGCGACTCCATGGCCGTCGAGGCCGGGTGCGCCGACTTCGGCCAACACCGCGAGCTGGTCGGCGTTCGCTCGCCGGACCGCCCGTGCGAGCAACGGCGTCGGCTTTCCCTCGCGCAGGTCGCCACCGACGGACTTTCCGGTCAGGCTCTCCTGGCCGAACGCACCCATCACGTCGTCGCGCATCTGGAACGCGTCGCCGAGAGGCAGGCCGTACGCGCTGAGCGGCGCAAGCAGCTCGTCTTCGCGGTCGGGGGCGGCGAGGACCGCCCCGAGGTGCAGCGGGCGTTCGATGGTGTACTTGCCGGACTTGTACCGGCAGATGCGCTCGGCCTTGTCGACGTCGCGGATGCTCTGCACCGATCCGAGGATGTCGAGGTACTGGCCGATGTTCAGCTCGACGCGCAGCTCGTTCCAGATCCGCATGGCTTCGGGCGGAGCGCCCTCCATCAGCCGGTCGGCGTACACGAATGCCAGGTCGCCGACGAGTATCGCCACGCCCTCGCCAAATCGTCGCGACTCGCCGACCCAGCCGGCGGCGGCGTGTCGCTCGGCGGCGACCGTGTGGGTGGTGGGCTGTCCCCGCCGGGTGATGGCGTCGTCCATCACGTCGTCGTGGAAGAGAGCGAAGGCATGCATCAGCTCGAACGCTGCGCCGGCGTCGACGTCGATCTGGTCGTCGGTGCCGCCACCGGCGCCCACGTAACCCCAGTGCGTGAACGCGGGCCGCAGGCGCTTGCCTCCCGAGAGCACGAGACGACGGATCTCGTCGATCGGCTGCGCCAGGTCGGCGTCGAAGGTCACCCAGCGCTCGCGCTCGGCCGTCAGGAGTTCGTCGAGTCGGGCCTCGACCCGATCGGCGATCGAGCGCAGGCTGGTCGGAGCGGTTCCAGGCATCTGCGTCCAGGCTACTGCTGGGTGCGGTGGCCTGCCCCGATGTGCGCCATGACCAGGTCGATCGCCTCAGTGCTGTGCCAGGGTGGTCTGGTGGCGAGCTGGACCAGGACGATCGAGGCGTACAACACCGCAACCGACTCGACGAATCGGATGCACGACGACATGGTTGCCCAGACGTACGGGTTCCGTGGCGGCCTGGTGCCGGGGGTCGACGTGTGGGCCTACATGACCCAGCCGTGCGTCGATCGCTGGGGCGAGCAGTTCCTGACCGGTTCGACGATGGACGCCCGCTTCGTCTCGCCGGTGTACGACGGCGAACTCGTCGAGGCTCGCCTCGACGACGATGGGTCGTTGACGGTGATCGGACCCGACGGCACCGTGCGGGCGACCGGCACCGCTGCGCTCGACGATCGGCCGCCACCGATGGTCGCCGTTGCCACGGCACCTCGACCGGATCCGGTGCCATCGGTGACTGCGGAACTGCTCGCGCCCGGCACCGTGCTGGGCACGCTGTCGATGCGATTCCGGCGTGAACCAGCGGCGGTGTACCTCGCGGAGGTGCGCGACGATCACGACGTGTACGGCGATGGCCGGCTCTGCCACCCCGGGTTCCTCGCTCGTCAAGCGAACGCCGTGCTGCATCTCAACGTCGGATTGGGTCCCTGGATCCATGTCGGCACTCGTGCACGCCATCGCGGTCTGGTCCACGACGGCGACGAGCTGGAGGTCCGGGGTCGTGTGGTCGCCGAGTACGAGCGCAAGGGCCATCGTCTCGTCGATCTCGACGTGGAGGTCACGGCGAACGGCGTGCCGGTGTGGAGCGCTTTTCACTCGGCGATCTGGCGCCCGCGCGGGACTGACCCACCCCGTCGCAGCGGTGGCGTGACGTCTGGGGTCGGACCGCGTGTGTGACAGCTGGCTCCGACGTCAGTCGTCGGGGTCGGCGACGGCATCGAGGTCGGCGGTGACCTGCTCGATACGCAGCTGGGCGGCGGAGATCTTCGAACGGCACACGGTGATCAGCTCCGACGCCCGCGCGACCCGGTCGGCGAGGTGGTCGACGTCGACGTCGGATCCCTCGAGCTCGCGCAGGATCGAGTCGAGCTCGGCGAGGGCGTCGGCGTACCCGGGGGTGTCGCTCATGGTGCAGTCCTGTTCGTATCGGTGACGGTGCTGGTGATGATGCCGTCGGCGACGGCGATCGTGACGACGTCATCGGGCGCGAGGTCCTCGGTGGACCGCACGACGTGGCCGTCCGCGTCGCGGGTGATCGACCATCCGCGTGCGAGTTGTACCGCTGGATCGAGTGCTGCGATGCGGGCGGCAACGACGTCGAGTCGACCGGTGGACCGTTCGATGACCGTGCCGGCCCTGGCGAGGACGCGTTCGCCGGTATCGACGAGCCGTCGGTCGGCGCGGGCGAGACTGGCCGGGGCGCTGCGGGCAAGCGTGTCGACGCGCAGTGCGAGGCGTTCGTCGGCGCGCTCGACCGCCGCGTGGGTTCGCCGTGCGATTCGATCCGCGGTTTCCGACAAGTCGCCCGTCGCTGTGCCGAGGGCGTGGCGGCTCTCGCGCACGATCGATGCAAAGGCCGCCTCGGCGTCAGCGCTGTAGCGCGCGGCGCGAGCGATCAGTTCGCCGGCACAGGCCGTGGGCGTCTTCAGGGTGGTGTGGGCGACCTCGTCGGCGACGCTGCGGTCGACCTCGTGGCCGAGTCCGGTGAGCACGGGCACCGGGGAGGCAGCGATCGCCCGGGCAATGCGCTCGGCGTCGAACACGGCGAGTTCGTTGCGGGCGCCGCCGCCGCGGATGAGGACCATCGCGTCGAGGTCGGTTCGTCGCGAGAGCGTGAGGATGGCCGACGCGATCATCTGCTCTGCGAACTCGCCCTGGACGCGGGTGTCGATCACCGTCAACGAGAACCCGAGTGCGCTGCGCTGCAGTTCGTCGTGGAAGTCGTGCCATGCGGCGGTCCCGACGCTGGTGACCACGCCGACGCGCAACGGGATCGGCGACAGCGGACGCCGCTTGTTGGCATCGAGCAACCCGTCGGCGACGAGCCGGCGGATCACCTCGTCGCGCGACGCAGCGATGTCGCCGAGCGTGTACTTCGGGTCGATGCCGGTCATCTTCAGCCCGATGCGGCCCGTCGGTGCGTAGTAGTCGAGATAGCCGAACACACGCACCTTCATGCCGTCGGCGAGGCGCAGCCGGTGCTTCTGCAACATCGGCCGCAGTCGCATTCGGGCGTTGGCGAAGAACTGGACGTTGACGGCGGCCTTGGTGCCGTCGTCGTCGACGAGCGTGAAGTAGGCGTGTTGCCCGCGGTCGCTCCACCCGCTGATCTCGCCGCGCACCCACACGCCATCGGAGAATCCCCGCCGCAGGGCGTCGTTGATCGCGTCGGCGAGTTCGCCGACGGTGTAGGTCGGGTTCGCGGCGTCGTCGAGTTCGTCGTCGCCGAAGTCGAACGCTGGCTGGCTCACGGGCCCGATTCAATCAGTCGGAACCGGATGCGTCATGCGCCGAGCATCCGGATCGTGCCGCCAGGCGGCGTCTCGGTGTCGTCGTCGGCGTCGCTGTCGGACGCGAGTGGTGTGGCGAAGAGCTCGCCGTCGACCGGGAGGTTGCGGGCGAGGCGCAGTTCATCGAGCTGACGCAGCGGCTTCTCGAGCTGACGTCGCCGCGGACCGGTGAGCTGTTCGAAGGCACGGTCGACCTGGTCGAACTTCTTCTTGACCGAGTCGACCTGTTCGTTGTACTTGCGCCACTGAGTGGAGAACGTGCCGAGCAGTTGGAGGATCTCGGTACTGGTCTCCTCGACCGCCAGGCTCTCGAACGCCTGGCGGATGACGCCGAGGAAGGCGAAGAGCGTGAGCGGCGAGCACAGTACGACCTTCTGACCCATCGCCTCGTCGATGAGGCCGGCGTCGTGCTCGTGGATGAACCCAGTGAGCTGCTCGTTGGGGATGAACAGCAGCACGTAGTCGACCGACGGCGTGTCGCTCTCGCCCGCGTAGTCGCGCTTGGCGAGTTCGCGCACCCGCAGGCGGACGTCGGCGAGGAAGCGCTTGAGATGCACCTCCCGTTCGGCGTTCGTGTCGACCTCGAGGTAGCGCAGGTACGACGCCATCGGGAACTTGACGTCCATGTACAGCGCGTGACCCTTGGGCATCGGGAACGTGTAGTCGGGGCGGCCGGTCCCACCTTCGATCTGGGTCTGCTTGACGTAGTTGAGGTTCTCGATGAACCCGGCGAGGCGCAGCACGTCCTCGGCCATCCGCTCGCCCCACTGGCCGCGCGCCTGCGGGTTCGCGAGCGCTTCGCGCAGCGCCCGGGTGGAGTCGGCGAGCGTGTTGGCGATCTCGGCGTGGGCCTGCAGTGACGAGGTGACCTGCCCGAAGTTCTCGGCGCTCGAACGTCCGAGCACGGTGACCATCTCGCTGAGCTTGGTGAGCTCGGCGCGCATCTCGGCGTGCACCTGGTCGAGGCGGACGTCGATGACGTCCTTCTTCGACGAGAGTTCGGCCGTGGCCTGCTCGCGGGTGGCGGTCGCCAACGCCCCGAACTGCTCACGTTGAAGGATCACCGACTGCTCGAGCGCCGCTTGCACCGCTGCGTCGCGCTCGGACGACGCCTGCAGCCGGGCCTCGGTGACCGCGCCGCGCACCGCTGCGTCGATGGCCAGCTGCAGCGACTCGTTCGCCGCTGCCTGCTCGTCGATGCGGGCCGCGGTGTCGGCCTCGGCGTGCCGTTGCGCCAGCAGGTAGCCGCCCACGGCGGCCCCGACGGCCAGCAACACGGCGATGATCAGTAGTGCGATCTCCATACCATCCACTATGACAAGGGGCTGTCACAGAGTTCGCGGATCCCCACCGTCGCCCTCCTCCGCCCCGCGATGAGTGAACCGCCCGGATGTCGGCGTTCGGCTCATCGTTGGGGGGTTGCGGGGAGGTGGCGGGAGTACCGCCGGGTGTCAGCGGGTGGGAATCGTGAAGCAGCGCTCGGCGAGGGTGCCGAGCGCGTAGGTGGCGTAGTCGATGCCGAAATCGCCGTAGAGACCGCGACACGACTCGCTCCAGGCGAGCGCCTCGGGGGTCGACATGCGATGCACGACCTGCATGATCCCACCCTCGTACACCCGGTACTCGGCCCACGTGCCCGGAAAGTCCTTCGTGCACCCGATCTCGATCGACGGCACCGCCGAGCGGGCCATCGGGCGGACTCGGTGGCGGTGCGTATGGCCGGCAGCGTAGGCCACGACGCCGACGCGTCGGACCGTGAGTTCGTCGAGTTCGTCGCTGGCATCGGGGTGCAGTCCGAAGTAGTCGTCGCTGCGCTTCGCGTCCGGGCCGTCGCCGATCCACTGCTGATGGTGCCCCATCACGAACACCGGTCGGTCCGCATCGGCGCAGACGGCTTGGAGCCAGTCGATCTGTTCGGTCGTGACCATGCCGGTGGTGGCTCCGGGGATCGCCGTGTCGAGCAGCGCGACGGTGACACCTGGCAGGTCGATGCGCTGGTCGCCGGCGTACTCGCCCTGATGGCGGTAGGCGTCGTGATTGCCTCGCACCACGTGCAAGCGGTCGCTGAAGGGTGTTCGGTAGCAGGCCTCGAAGGCATCCCATTCGACCTGCTCGCCATCGACGGACAGGTCCCCCTTGACGATCACGGCGGCGGGATCGATCGCGGCGATCTCGGCAGCCGCGGCTCGATTCATCACCTCGGGGTACGGGTCGGCGCCGGGTTCGGCCCGTCGGATCGGCCCGTCGGCAAGATCGTCGATCCGGCCCGCTTCGACCTCACCGAAGTGGACGTCGTTGACGGTCGCGAAGCGGCACACGAGTTCGCCGGCCGGCCGCGCGAGCGTGCGCACCGAGACGCCGTCGAGAACGTGGTCCGTGTCAGCGGCGAGCCCGTCGTAGCGACGCACCTCGAGCCCGTCGTGCATGACGACGAGATCGTCGGCGACGGTGGTGATGTCCATTGGCATGGGCGAACGTGGCGTCGGCGTCGGCGTCGATCCGTCGCCGTCAGACCTTGACGACGATCGAGTTGACCACCTTGTCGTGCCAGGTCTGCTTCTTGTCGTCCCACAGCATCCACAGGTAGCCGAGGTAGAAGATCTGCGCCGAGATCAACCCGGCGAACAACTGACGGCCGAGCGCTCGCCCGAAGCCGATCGGTTCACCGTCTCGCTCGCCGATGACCTTGATGCCGACGATCTTGCGTCCCCAGGTCTGGCCCGAGCTGCCGAGCGCGCGCAGGTAGATGAAGGCGACGAGGAGGAACCCGACGGCGATCAGGGCGATGCCGCCCGCGATCATCCCGCCGTCGGGTGAGCCGGGTGGGCACTCGATGTCGGTGCTGCCGTCGAAGCGCTCGAACGTGTAGCAGTCAGCGAACGAAGCGCCGATGAGGATGCCACCGGGGATGGCGAAGACGGCCATGAGCAACCCGTACAGCAGCCCGTCGAGCAGGTAGCCGCCGAGTCGGATGCCGAACCCCGCTCGCTCGCCGCCGATCGGCGGGGCGGCAGAACCGTACGGCGGGTATCCCGGTGCGGTGGCGACGGCGCCGGGAGGGGGAGGCGGGGCCCCGAATCCGGGTGGTGGCGGCACCGGCGGCGCAGGGGGAGGTGGCGTGGAGCCCTGTCCGGGGGGAGGCGGAGGCGGAGGCATTCCCATGACCAGAGTGTGTCACGTCGTCATCGGTCGGGTGGTCGACCCCGTGTGATCGTCAGCGGAAGGGGCGGTCGCGACGCGCCGGAACCGGACGCGACCACCAGCGGCCGCTGAATCGCCACGACGTGCTCCGAGCCGGAGCGGTGTCGGCGACGACAGCAGGCTTCGGCCACAGCGCTTCGACGCCGGCCATGATCGCGACGACTTCCTCGTCGGTGGGTGTCGGCGAGACGCCGCTCAACGACACCGTGCCGCCAGACACCGCGACCGTCGAGGTGCTCGTGTTCGGAGTCGTCTCGGACATGGAGGTCACGATAGGCGCGTCAGCCATCGGCGACCTCGTCGTCGATCGACCATGTTGCTCGTGCGGGCCGCGTGACCACGGTGCCGGCGACCATGTCGTGGAAGGTCTGACGCTGCGAGTTGAACGGTGCGATCAGAAAGCCGATGTAGAGGATCGACGACACGAAGTACCGGATGATGAATCGCAGACCGGCGTCGCCGGCGGTCACCGTCCGACCGTTGCGGACGTCGACGACCTTGGTGTTCGTCACCCGGTTGCCGATCCACTGCCCCGTCCTCGCCACGGCACGGGCGTAGAGCATCGTCGCGACGCTGAACCCGGCCAGCATCAACAGCAGTCCGCCGATGATCAGTGGGGTCGATCCGGCGACCACGAGCACGATCCCAGGCAGCATGCAGAGCAGCACGATGACGTTGTCGATGACGAGCCCGCCGAACCGGGCGCCGTAGGAGGCGAGGACGGGGTCGAAGTCGATGCCACCCTCCGACTCGATCGTGACCGCCGCGGCCCGGGCGGGCCGTTCGACGTCGGTCGGCTTCGTGAGGGGTGCACCGACGGTGGGCACCGCCGTATCGGCCTCGTCGCTGATCTGCGACAGCAATGACGCGAGGTCGTCGTCGGTCGCCGCGGATGTCGGTCCGCTCGGCGCCGGTGCCTCGGGCCCGGGTGGTGGTGGAGGTGGGGTGGTCGCACGTGGTGGTGGCGGCGGCGAGGCCGCGCCGGGCGACGGTGGAGTCGGTGCTGGTGCCGGTGCTGATGCTGATGGCGGCGGGGGCGGGGGCGGCGCCGAGCCTGGACCGGCCGGTGGTGGTGGCTGTCCTGCGGGCGCGCCGGCAGCCGGCGGCGGCGTGACCGGTGGCGGGGGTGGAGGAGGAGGAGGAGGGGGAGGTGGCGGTGGCGCGGGCGATCCAGCGATCGGCGGTTGCCCCGGAACCGACGAGCCGTCGTTCATCGCGACGTGCCTCGGATCACAGCGGCACGTTGCCGTGCTTGCGCCTCGGCAGTTCCTCGCGCTTGGTGGACAGCATCCGCAGCCCGGCGACCAGCTTCTGGCGGGTCTCGGCGGGGTCGATCACGTCGTCGATGTAGCCGCGTTCGGCGGCCGCGTACGGCGACGCGTACTTGTCGGTGTACTCCTGGACCAGCTCCGCCCGTCGGGCGATCGGATCCGCTGCCTGCTGCAGCTCGCGGCGGTACACGATCTCGACGGCACCCTGTGGACCCATGACCGCCAGTTCGGCGGTCGGCCACGCGGAACGCGAGGTCGGCGCCGATCGACTTCGAGTTCATGACGACATAGGCGCCGCCGTAGGCCTTGCGGGTGATCACCTGGATGCGCGGCACGGTCGATTCGCAGTAGGCGTAGAGCAGCTTGGCGCCGTGGCGGATGATGCCGCCGTACTCCTGGTCGACGCCGGGCAGGAAGCCGGGCACGTCGACGAACGTGATCAGCGGGATGTTGAACGAGTCGCAGGTGCGCACGAATCGGGCCGCCTTCTCGGACGACTCGATGTCGAGCACGCCGGCGAGCACCTTGGGCTGGTTGCCGACGATGCCGACGGGCTGGCCGTCGATTCGGGAGAACCCGCACACGATCGACTTCGCCCAGTGCGGGAAGTACTCGAAGAACTCGCTGTCGTCGACGACGTGGCGGATCACCTCGGTCATGTCGTAGGGCAGGTTGGGGCTGGGCGGGAGGATGTCGCGCAGCTCGGGGCACAGTCGGTCGGGGTCGTCGCCGAGGTCCTCCACGGGCGGCTCCTCGAGATTGTTCGAGGGCAGGAACGACAGCAGGAACCGCACGTCGTCGAGGCATGACTTCTCGTCTGCCGACACGAACGTGGCGACACCGGACTTGGTGGCGTGGCTCATCGCTCCGCCGAGTTCTTCGAGTGTGACGTCTTCGCCGGTGACGGTCTTGACGACGTCGGGGCCGGTGATGAACATGTGGCTCGACTCGCGCACCATGAAGATGAAGTCGGTCATCGCCGGGCTGTACACGGCGCCGCCGGCGCACGGCCCGAGAATCACCGAGATCTGCGGGACGACGCCGGACGAGAGCACGTTGCGGTGGAAGATCCCGCCGTAGCTGGCGAGGCTGACGACACCCTCCTGGATGCGCGCGCCAGCGCCGTCGTTGAGGCCGACGACCGGTGCGCCGACCTTCAGGGCCAGATCCATCAGCTTGTGGATCTTCTCGGCGAAGACTTCACCGAGCGCCCCGCCGAACACCGTGAAGTCCTGGGAGAACACGAACACCTTGCGCCCGTCGACCGTGCCCCAGCCGGTGATGACACCGTCGGTGTAGGGCCGGTCCTCGAGACCCGATGCCTGAGCGCGGTGCCGTGCGAGCATGTCGAGCTCGTGGAACGAGCCCTCGTCGAGGAAGTACTCGAGCCGCTCGCGGGCGAGCATCTTGCCCTTCTCGTGCTGGCGGTCGACCGAACGCTGCGAGCCGGCGTGGATGGCCTGCTCGCGTCGTTCGGCGAGGTCGGCGAGCTTCTCCTGCATCGGGTTCGTCACGTCCCGCAAACTACTGGCTGTCGGCGGCTCCCGGAAGATCGACCAGAATGCGCGCATGGCAGTTGCGTCCCCGACCGGTCCCGATGGTGCGATGCGACTGCCGATCCAGCCGCCTCTGGAACCCATGCTGGCCAAGCTCGCACGGTCGATTCCCGAGGGAGACGGCTGGCTGTTCGAACCGAAGTGGGACGGTTTCCGGTGCGTGCTGTTCCGCGACGGCGACCGGGTGGAGCTGATCTCGCGCAAGCTCCGCCCGCTCGGCCGTTACTTCCCCGAGCTGCTCGGACCGCTCCGGGAGGCACTTCCCGAGCGATGCATTGTCGACGGCGAGATCGTGGTCGCCGACGCCGGCGGGCGGGGCCTCGACTTCGACGCGCTGCTGCAGAGGATCCACCCGGCCGAGTCGCGCATCAACCGTCTGGCGGCCGAAACGCCGGCGTCATACGTGGCCTTCGACCTGTTGGCGCTCGACGACACGGCGCTGCTCGACGAGTCGATGGAACAGCGTCGAATCGCGCTCGTCGCGGCCGTGGCCGAGAACGACGTCGTCCGGGTGACGCCCGCAACCACCGATCGCGCGATCGCCGAGGACTGGTTCCATCGCTTCGAAGGTGCTGGCCTCGACGGCATCGTGGCCAAGCCTCGCGCCGGTACCTACGCGCCCGGCAAGCGGGCCCTCGTCAAGGTGAAGCATCAGCGAACCGCCGACTGCGCGGTGGCTGGCTACCGCGTCCACAAGGACGGCAACGGCGTCGGCTCGCTGCTGCTCGGCTTGTACGACGCGGACGGAGACATGCGTTCGGTCGGTGTCGCAGCGTCGTTCTCCGCCAAGCGTCGCGCCGAGCTGCTCGAAGAACTCGCCCCGCTCACCAACGACGCGCTCGACGGGCATCCGTGGAGGCAGTGGGCCGAGTGGGACGGCGACGCGGCCGGCAGCGCGACCAGTGGCGGGAGCCGCTGGAACGCCGGCAAGGACTTGTCGTTCGTGCCGATCCGGATGGGTCTCGTCGCCGAGGTGTCGTTCGGGCAACTCGAGGGCCATCGGTTCCGTCACGGCGTCGCCTTCCTGCGCTGGCGGCCCGATCGGACTCCCGAGTCGTGCACGTACGACCAGCTCGACGTGGCCGACCCCGTTTCGTTCGACGACTTCGTCAGGCAGCGCTGAGGGGTGACGGTGCCCCGATCGGGCGTGTGATCACGGCTCGGTGGTGAGCGGTGGGATCGTCACGTTGACCGCCGGCGGAACGGTCAGCTCGGTCACCGCTTCGGTGCCGTCGGCGTTCAGGATCGTGAATCCCTGCGGGGGGCTCGTGAACACCCCGGTGGGTGTCACCGCGTTGACCGTCATCGTCCAGTCGCCGGCCACCGTGAGCGGCAGGCCCTGGTCGCCCTCGAGGAGGACCGCGACGCCGGCCCCGGTGAGCGGTACCGGCTGGGTGATCGTGCCGATCGTGTCGTTCGTCGGTGCGGTCAGGACCACTTCGAGCCCGGACAGTCCTTCGTCGGGTTCGTCGACTGCGACCGACAGGCCCGACAGCCCGACGCGGTCGCGGGTGAGTTGAACGGTGACGGCGAGTTCGGCTTCGGGAGCTTCGACTTCGAGGGTGATCGCGTAGTCGATGTCGGGACCCGCCGACACGTTCGAGGGCGTGAGTGACAGCAGCCAGGCGCTCATTGCCAGCACGAGAATGCCGGCGGCAGCCTCGACGCCGAACGCCCGGCGCAGACGGTCGGCCATCGGCACGGTCATCTCGTTGGCGCGTGCGAGCCGTTGGTTGACGAACTGGCGCGCCGACACCGCCACGAAGATCATTCCGGCCACCGCCACCGTCTTCAGCAGGAGCACCCGGCCGTGGGATGAGCCGAACAGGTTGCCGCCGTCGAGCAGGATCATCTGGACGATGCCGGTGGCGATCGTGGCGCCGATGGCCACGTTGGACAGACGCGCGAACCCACGCACTGCGTGGACGAGGTCCTCCTCGCCAGGTCCTGCCAGCACGACCCGTGCGAGCAGTACGACGCCACCGAGCCACACGGACATGGCGAGCGCATGGATGATCGACAGCGGTACGCCGACGATCGCGAGGTCCATGTTCGTCCGACTGAATCCGACGGTGGCGACGGCGAGCGCCGGGATCCCGAGCGCGGCCATCTGCGTGACCGGATCGATCACGCGGTCGGGGCGGAACGCCACCCAGGCAGACGCCACGACGAACACGAAGCGGGCGACCGCAGCGATGCCGGGGAGACCGGCATCGAACAGGTCGACCCAGTTCACCGGGTTGAATCCGCTGCCGAGACCGGACCCGGTCACTGCGGCGGTGGCGGCAGCGACGTACAGCAGCGTGCCGACCAACGCCACGATCCAGATGGCGCGGATGAAGCGGATCGTCACCAGGTACTCGACGCCTTCGGGCCACGCTGCGGCGATCAGGACGAGCGATCCGAGCAGCACGCCGATGCCGAACACCGAGAGCAGGCGGCCCAACCAGAGCGGGCCCTGACCCGAGTCGACGTCGGACAGGTCGACCACCTCGCCGTCGCTCGTCGTCGCGGACGTCGAGACCTCGCCGGTCGGGACGGAGTCGCCGGTGGACGCCTCTGGTGGCGTGGTCGTCTCGACCGCGGCCGGGTCGTTCTCGATGGTGAAGGTGATGTTGCCCTGACCGTTCGGGGAGCCCTCCTCGTCGCTGACCACGAACGAGGCGACACACGCGCCCTTCGGGAGTGCGTCGATGACCTCGGCGGTCATCGTGAGGCGATCGGCGCTGACCTCGCGAGGGCCGACGGTGTAGAGGTCGGTGCAGGTCAGCGTGATCGTGTTGACCTCGCCGAGCGGCTCGCTGAACGTGAACGAGATCGTTGCGGGGGACTCTGCGAGGGTCGAGCCGTCGGCGGGGTCGGACGACACCAGCGAGTTCTCGGCGAGCGCCGTGCCGGGGAGGAATCCGGCGAGGCCGAACGTGGCGATGACGGCGAGCAGCGCGACGGTCGCGGCGCGGCGCAGACGGCCCGCGCTCCGAAGTGATGTTTGCTCGTTCACGATCGCCCGAGGCTAGTTGCCCGGTTGCCCATCAGGCCGGGCACCCGTGTCTAGACGTCACCGCGCCGACAGTCCGCCGCACCCAGTTCGTCGACCAGATCGTTGCGGCCGCGGATCAACTCACCGATACGGACGGTCAATTCGTCGAGACGGGCGCTGTCGTCGCCGACCGCTGCGATCGCCCGCCATGCGACCACCTGCTCGTCGGTGTTGCGGACGAACGCACGGTGATCAGCGGCGAGGTCGTCGGGGACGTCGAGGGCTCGCGCTCGTTCGGCTTCGTTGTCGAGCGCTCCTGCCGCACTCGTGGCGAAGTCGGCGACGGAGATCTGTTCGGGCGGTCGGGGGAGTGCGTCCAGCGTGGCCGTCGTGTCGACACAGATCGACTGCAGGTCCGCGAGATAGTCGGCCGGTGTCACCTCGGTGGGTTCGCTGGCGCAGGCGGCGAGCAGCCCGAGACAGACGGCGACCACCCGGGCGTTCATCACGGGGATGCTACGGGCTGCCTGCCTTCCCGTTCTCGTGAACTCGTGCGGGATGTGGTCCCGCACGAGTTCACGAGGTCCGCGGGTGGGGCCGGGATTGCTCTTGATCGGACGCGGTCGCTGCACGCCAGGGGTCAGACCGAGGTCTGACCCCGGTGCGCGATGCGCTGGTGATGGCGCGTCACACGGGCGGATGCGGCCACGTCGCTATCGTGGCCGCGATGGCCACCCAGTCGCTCTACCGTCGCTACCGGCCCCGCCGCTTCAGCGAGGTGAAGGGGCAGGACCACGTCGTACGAGCCCTGCGCACGTCCGTCGCGGAGGGTCGCGAAGGTCAGGCCTACCTGTTCTCGGGACCTCGCGGCACTGGCAAGACCACGTCGGCACGCATCCTTGCGAAGGTGCTCAACTGCGAGAACCCGCAGGACGGCGAGCCGTGCTGCGAGTGCGAGTCGTGCCTCGCCGTCGAACGCGGCGTGAGCTATGACGTCCACGAACTGGACGCCGCGAGCAACAACGGCGTCGACGCGATGCGCGACCTGATCGAGAAGGCGTCGCTCGGCACGCCCGGTCGCCACAAGGTGTACATCCTCGATGAGGTCCACATGCTCTCGCGGGCTGCCGAGGCAGCACTGCTCAAGACGCTCGAGGAACCGCCGCCGCACGTCGTGTTCGTCCTGGCCACCACCGATCCCCAGAAGATGTCCGACACGATCCGCAGCCGGACCCAGCACCTCCAGTTCCACCTCCTGCCAGCCGACACGCTCGCCGAACACGTCCGCTGGGTCGCGGCCGATGCTGGCCTCGACGTGAGCGAAGCCGCCCTGGAACAGGCCCTCAGCCGGGGAGGCGGCTCGGCCCGCGACACGCTTTCAGCGCTCGAGTTGGTGGCGAACACCGGCGACGAAGGGATGGACGTCGTCCCGCTCGACGAGTTCGTCGACGCGATGATCGACCGCGACTCGGGCCGCGCGCTCACCGTCGTCGCGCACGCGATCTCGAGTGGCATGGATCCACGGACACTGACCGAGGAGCTGATCGCCTTTCTCCGCAACGGCTTCCTCGCACTGATGGCGCCGGAGCTGGTCCAGGTGCCGTCCAACCGCCTCGATGCGCTCGCCTCGCAGGCTCAGCGCCTCGGCGCAGCGGGTCTCGTCCGCGGCATCGAGTTGCTCGGAGCCGGGCTCGCCGAGATGCGTCACGCACCCGATCCGCGGGTGTTGCTCGACGTCGCCACCGTCCAGCTCACCGTCGACAGTGTGAGTGGAGACACCGCGGCGTTGCTGCAACGCATCGAGCGGCTCGAGCGCCAGGTGGCCGCGGGCGTCGCGGCGGCGCCGGTGACGGAGAAGGCACCCGTCCCGCGCGATCCGGCGACCGGTCGGGCGGCACTCGGTGGGCGAGCGCGCGCGGGCGCCGAGGCGCCGAGCACCCCGAAGGCAGAGCCGGCACTGGTCGCCGAGCCCGCCCCGGCGCCAACGGGTGACCCTGCCGTCGAGCCCGACCATGCTCCCGCGCCCGCCGAGGTTGCTGCTCCTGCTGTGTCCGCGGTCGCCGAGGCGATCGCCACCATGATCACCGCCGACGTGTGGGAGAACACGATCCGCCCGGCGCTGCGGGGCATGGCGCGGGCCGTCTACGCGCCGGCCGAGTTCGTTCGCAGCACCGAGTCGACGCTGACGCTGTCCGTGCCGAACGCCGTGCACCGCGCCAAGTGCGAGCAACAGCGGCCGACCGTCGAGTCGGCGCTCGCCGCCTTCGCCGGCGTGCCGGTTGCCGTCGAGTTCGCCGACGACGCTGACGGTGGCCCGTCAAGCGGTGCCGGATCTCCGTCGCGTCCGGCCGCTGAGACGTCGGCGGCGGCCCCGCCGACGTCAACGCCGAACCAGGCCGCCTCGCAGGTTCGTGACGAGGTCACCGATCCGGCTCGTTCGTCCGCCCGTGAGCGAGGGCTCGCTGCTGCCGCCGCTGGCCTCGACGCCGACGTATCCTCCGCCGCCGAACTCTCCGAAAGCTCGGCCGAGCTTCCGGATGACGACGACGTCGATCTCGACGACCTGGTCGATGCGCCGCCCGAGTCGGTCAAGTCGCCGATCGATCGACTCGCCGAGGCGTTCCCCGGCTCCGAGTTGATCGAAGAAGCGGGCTGACGTCGTCTCGATGGCCGGCAACTACACCGCCCCTGTCCAGTCGTTGATCGACGAGCTCGGTCGCCTGCCCGGCATCGGGCCGAAGTCCGCGCAGCGCATCGCGTTCCATCTGCTGAAAGTGCCTGCGGACGATGTCGCTCGCCTGGCCCACGCGATCACCGATGCCAAGGCGAGGGTGCGATTCTGTGAGCGCTGCTTCAATGTCGCCGACGACGTGATGTGTCCGATCTGCAACGACGGCACCCGCGACTCGTCGGTGCTGTGCGTCGTCGAGGAATCCCGCGACATCGTGGCCATCGAGCGCACCGGTGAGTTCCGGGGCCGCTACCACGTCCTGCTCGGCGCGATGAGCCCGCTGGAAGGGATCGGCCCCGAGCAGCTCAAGATCCGAGAACTGGTTGCCCGCATCGATCCCGAAGGGGTGCAGGAGATCATCCTGTGTACGAACCCCAACACCGAGGGCGAGGTCACCGCCATGTATCTGGCCCGGTTGCTCAAGCCGATCGGCCTCACGGTCACTCGGATCGCGAGCGGGTTGCCGGTCGGTGGCGACCTCGAGTACGCCGATGAGCTGACGCTCGGACGTGCGCTCGAAGGCCGACGCGCCGTCGACTGATCGCGCGTTCTGGTCGGAAAACTGGACTGGGGCACCACCTCCACGAATCGGTAGCGGGCGGACGGTCCGATTCGTGTCGATGATGCCCCAGAAGAAGGTGAGTCCTGTGTGGACTCACACGATCAGTTGTTACGGATAGATTACGGAAATGCCCCCAAGACGTCAAGTGTCTGTAACACAAGTCGTCGTAGGTGCCAGTATATCCACGTTTCGTGGTGTGTCAATCACTCAACGTGGCGGATGCGCCATCGGGAGTCGGGACGCGCCGCATCGAGGAGGCCGAGGTCAGCCGAGGACACGGTGTCCGGATTGACCGTTCTCGTGCACGACCTCACCGCTCAGCGGTGAAGTTGTTCACGAGTTGCAGATCTGGTCCGGTCCGTCAGGAACGGTCAGACGGTGCGCAGGATCGCAGCGTCACCCTGGCCGCCGCCGCCGCACAGGGCCACGGCGCCGACACCGCCGCCGCGACGCTTCAGCTCGTGCAGCAGCGTGAGTGCCAGGCGGTTGCCGCTCATGCCGATCGGATGGCCGAGGGCGATGGCGCCACCGTTGACGTTGACGATCTCGTCGCTGATGCCCAACTCGGCGATCGAGGCCAACCCGACGGCGGCGAACGCCTCGTTGATCTCGAACAGGTCGAGATCGGCGACGGCGATGCCGGCCTTCTCGGCGGCCTGCATGATCGCCCGGCTGGGCTGGTGCAGCAACGACGCGCTGCCCGGTCCGGCGACCATGCCGTACGACACGAACTCGCCGAGGGGAGCAACACCGCGGCGCTCGGCCTCGGCGCGCGACATCAGCACGACCGCGCTCGCGCCGTCGGAGAGCTGTGAGGCGTTGCCGGCGGTGACGGTGCCGTCCTTGTCGAACGCGGGGCGCAGCGAGCCGAGGCTCTCCATCGTGGTTCCGGGACGGACGCCTTCGTCGGTCTCGACCAGGATCGGGTCGCTCTTGCGCTGGGGGACAGCGACCGGCACGATCTCGTCGGCGAGTCGTCCGTCCTTGATGGCGTTGGCAGCGCGCTCGTTCGACATGACCGCCATCTCGTCCTGCTGGTCGCGAGTCAGGCTCTCACCCGATGCGTAGCGGTCGGTCCCGAGACCCATCAGGCAGGCATCGAACGAGCACCACAGACCGTCGGCGATGATGGCGTCGCGCAGCTCGGTGTTGCCGTACTTGAAGCCGCCACGGGCGCCGTCGGCGATGTAGGGGGCATTGGTCATCGACTCCATGCCGCCGGCCACCACGATGTCGGCGTCACCGGCAGCGATCATCTGGTTGGCGAGGTAGATCGAGTTCAGTCCGGACAGGCACACCTTGTTGATGTTCACGGACGGAACGCTCATCGGGATGCCCGCCTTGACCGCGGCCTGGCGGCTGGGCACCTGACCCTGGCCGGCCATCAGCACCTGGCCCATGATGACGTGCTCGACCTCGTCGGGGGCCACGCCCGCCCGTTCGAGTGCAGCGGAGATGGCGAACCCGCCGAGGTCGGCGGCGGAGAACGAGGAGAGCGCGCCGCTCATCTTCCCGATCGGGGTGCGGGCGCCAGCGACGATGTACGAACCTGTAGAAGCCATACACGAACGCTACCCCCATCCCCCAACGCCGGGAAAACCGCCCGGAACGGGCTGGATCGACGTCGTCCGATCAGAAGACGGCGTGCATCGTGAACACCGCCGTGTGGTGGATCTGTGTGATCGACAGCGCAACGGTCGTCGTGACGATCCCGGCAATGAGCGCAAGGCGCGTGGCGCCGGCGGACGACGGTGGTGCCATCAGCGCGCTGGCGCGGGCGGCCACTCCGTGCGTGGCGATGCCGAGGGCGGCCGGGTTCGGGGTGGTCGCCAGCGCAACCTTCGCAATCGTCCGTGCGACCGTCGACCGATCGGCGGAGGTGTGGCGGACTGAGTCCTCGTCCGCCCACCGCTCCAGGTGGAAACGGAGCTGCGCCGTCGCCCGTCGCATGAAGGGAACAACAGCGTCGACGACGAGTGCGAGCAGGAGGAACCGATCGTGACGATGGCGGGCGTGCGACTCCTCGTGCGTGATCACGATGGCGAACTCGGCGTCGGTCAAGGTCTCGCGAAGCCCTCGCGAGACTGCGATGGTCCCTGCCGGGCCGGGGAGTGTGTAGGCGAACACTGCGGGGGTGTCGACGATTTCGACGGCGCAGCCGTCTGCGCACCGGAGCCGGCGGTGTCGCCGTACGACGCTGACGGCTCGGACGAGTCCGACGACGGCGAGCACGACCGATGCGGCGCCGATCAGCGCGCTCACGGCTGGCTGATCGGGGAGGAGGTGCATCGACCAGTTCGACAGCGCGTGTCGTACACCTAGGTGCGACAGGGCGCTCAGCCCGAGCACCCAGAAGGTCGGGACCGCCGCGATCGCAACGGCGAGGAGGATCACGACGTTCACGGACGCAGCGACGGCGGGGGCCAGCCGATCGAGCGTGGGGCCGCCGAGGAGTACAACGGCCAGCACGACGAGTAGCGGCAGGCCGACGAAGTGGATCACGCGGTGTCCTCGAGCAGCGCGCGCAAGCTCGCTGCGTCCGCAGGGTCCAGCCCGTGAGCGAAACCTGCCAGCGCGGAGGCTCGGTCGTTGGTGGCATCGAGGAGGGAGTGGATCCGCCGGGCGGTCAGCTCCGCTTCAGTGGCCGAGGGTCGGTACACGAACGCCCGGCCCTCGCGGCGACGTTCGACCAGACCCTTGTCGCAGAGCCGGCCGAGCACGGTGGCGATGCTGGTGTAGGCGAGCCCGGTCTGCATCTGCTCGATCACGTCGCTCGGCGACGCCGGACGATCGAGTGCCCAGAGCGCCTGGAGGACGTCGGTCTCGAGTGTCCCATCGGGTCGTCGCGTCATGGTGTCGATTCTTTCAGGTCGGTCGGCCGATCACGTCGAGTCATGGCGCTGGTCGGCATGACGCACGTCACGTGTCCGCGACGGATGCTCGACCGGCGACGTTACTACATTGCGTCGTAGTCGCATCTGCGGCGTTCAGTCCCGAAAGAGGATCACGTGCAACATCGCCTTCGTCTCCTGTTCGTCCCCCTCGCCGCCGCCACCCTGGCGCTCACGGCGTGCGGGAGCGACGACGCCTCCACCGAAGCAGGTACGCAGTCCGACAGCAGCTTCAACGACGCCGACGTCGTGTTCGCCCAGGGCATGATCCCCCATCACGAGCAAGCCGTCGAGATGGCGGGGTTCGCTCTCGCCCCCACGGCTGGAGCGCGTCCCGGGATCGTCGAGCTCGCAACGGCGATCCAAGGGGCCCAAGATCCGGAGATCGTGTTGATGCGCTCGTTCCTCGAGTCATGGGGCCAGCCCACCGAGATGCCCGGAATGGGGGACATGGAGGGCATGAGCAGCGACGAGATGGAGGGCATGGATCACAGCGGCATGGAGGGGATGATGTCGGGCGAGGAGATGGCGGCGCTCGGGACGCTCACCGGGGCCGAGTTCGACCAGGCCTGGGCCGAGATGATGATCCGCCACCACGAGGGTGCGATCGCGATGGCCCAGACCGTGCTGGACTCCGGCACGAGCCCCGACGTCGAGTTGCTCGCCGACCAGATCATCGCAGCCCAGCAGGCCGAGATCGAGAAGATGCGAGCGCTCCTCGCCGGGTGAGGCGCCATCCACGACACGGCGTCGTAGAATGGATGCCCATGTCGGCGATCGGGTGCTCGATGACACCCCCGGCGCGCGGTCGCGTCCGGCACTCGCTGCGGTGATCGGCCTGGTCGTCGCGCTGATCGGCATCACCATCGGGTCCGGGACCGTCAGCGCCCACACCGATTTCGTCAGCTCCACCCCGGCGAACGGCGCAGTGCTCGCCGAACCCGTCGACGAGATCCTGATCGCCTTCACCAACCCGGCGGTCGAGGCCGGAGACGGCTTCGTCGTGCTCGACCCGAGCGGACAGGTTCGAGCCCCGTCATCGGTCACGACCGACGACGGCACCGTGTTCCGGCTCGCGTTCGATCCACCGCTCGACGGCGGCCAGGTCGGTGTGCGCTGGAGCGTCCGCGCCGGCGACGCCCATCCGATCGAAGGCAGCTTCTCGTTCACGGTCGGTGAGGGTGCCGCGGGGGCGGCGTCGGCTGCGACAGCGCCCGGCCACGACATGAGTTCGATGTCGGCCGAGGAGATGGCGGAGATGACCTCGATGGACGAGTTCCTGGCCGTCGACCAGTCACCGCCCGGCGAATCGCTTGCCCGCATCGGCCGCATCGTCAGCTTCGCCGCAATCGTGCTGGGGATCGGCGCGATCGCGTTCGCTGCCACCACGCTGCGCGGTTCACGAGACGAGATCGACTCGTTGATCACCGCGGTGCGCATACTCGGCGGCGTGCTCGTCGTCGGCGCGATCGCCGAGTACGCCGGCGTCGCCCGCATGGCTGGCGATGCGATCACATCGGCGTGGACGTCGTCGGCCGGCTTTGCCACGTTGTTGCGTGCGATTGCGGGAGCGATGATCGCGTTCGGCCTCGTCGCGACGACCACGCCGATGCGGACGCGGGCGCTGTCGGCGGCAGCCCGGGCGGCGGTGCTCGACGAGGGCGCGGGTCGCGTCGAGGCCGCCCCTGCGGTTCGCCGGTGGACGCCCGACCGCTCGTCAGCGGTGGCGTTCGTCGGGGTCGGCCTGGCGGTCGTGTCGTTCTGGTTCGACGGTCACACCGTCACGATGGGTTTCCGCGTCCTGCATGCATTCGCGAACAGTGTGCACGTGATCGCCGGGTCGGTCTGGGTCGGTGGTGTCGTCACCATGGCGATCCTGCTCTGGTCGCGTCATCGGGCGGGGCGACCCAGCGATGCGCTCGGGCTCGTGGTCCGGTTCTCCGCAGGAGCGAGCGTGGCACTCGGCGCCGTGGTCGCTGCCGGACTCGTGATGGCCATCGCCATCCTCGACTCGTTCGGCGAGCTCACGTCGACCCAGTGGGGCCAGACGTTCCTGTTGAAGACCGCCGCGGCGTCGATCGCCGTGGCCGCGGGTGCGTACAACCACTTCGTGCTGCTGCCGGCGCTGGAACGCGACCCCGACGACGAGGTGCTGCACCGATCGGTGCGTTCGACGGTCACTGCCGAGGCGTTCATGCTCGGTTTCGTCGTGGTCGTGACCGCGTGGCTCGTCGCCGCAGCGATCTGACGTCTCTGGTTGCGGCGCACTGGCGCCCCGTGATGCCGCCGGCACGCTTTGTCCGTCGTGATTACCGCTCAGTAACCTGACCCGCCATGCAGGAGATCCTCGAGGCCATCCAGTCCGGTGCGAGCGGCGAGGACATCGCCAACCTCCCGATCCCCGAGAGCTACCGGGCGGCGTTCGTGCGACGCGAGGACACCGCGATGTTCGAGGGCGTCGACTCGTGGGACAAGGACCCACGCAAGTCGCTCCACGTCGACGAGGTCGCCACGCCCGAGCTGGCGCCCGACGAGGTCTACATCGCCGTGATGGCGTCGAGCATCAACTTCAACACGGTCTGGACATCGATCTTCGAACCGCTGCCCACCTTCGGGTTTCTCGACAAGATGGGCCGCCAGAACGAGTGGGGCAAGCGCCATGCCCTGCCGTATCACGTCGTCGGGTCGGACGCCGCTGCCGTCGTCGTTCGGGTTGGTTCCGCAGTCCGCAACTGGAAGCCCGGCGACCGGGTCACGGTGCACTGCAACTACGTCGACGACCAGGATCCGAGCGCCCACAACGACTCGATGCTCGCCGCGAACCAGCTCATCTGGGGCTTCGAGACCAACTTCGGTGGGCTCGCCGATCTCGCCGTGGTCAAGGCGAACCAGCTGATGCCGAAGCCCACGCACCTCACGTGGGAGGAGGCGGCCGTCAACGCGCTGTGCAGTTCCACGTCGTACCGGATGCTGGTCAGCGAGAACGGCGCGCAGATGAAGCAGGGCGACAGCGTGCTGATCTGGGGCGCCACCGGCGGCATCGGCGGCTACGCCGTGCAGTACGTGCTCAACGGCGGCGGCACCCCCATCGGCGTCGTCTCGTCGCCTGAACGCGCCGAGTTGCTCCACAAGATGGGCTGCGAGGCCGTCATCGACCGTCGCGCCGAGAAGTACGAGTTCTGGTCGGACGAGCACACCCAGGACGAGTCCGAGTGGCGCCGTTTCGGCAAGAAGATCCGCGAGCTCAACAACGGCGAGGACGTCGACATCGTGTTCGAGCATCCCGGCCGTTCCACGATGGGTGCCTCGATCTTCGCCGTCAAGCGCGGCGGATCGGTCGTGACGTGTGCGGCCACGTCGGGCTACATGGTCGAGTTCGACAACCGGCACTTCTGGATGAAGCTGAAGAACCTCATCGGGTCGCACTTCGCCAACTACGCCGAGTCGTATGCCGCCAACAAGCTGCTCGACCAGGGTCGGATCCAGCCGTTGCTGACCAAGACCTACGACCTCGCACACGTCGGCGACGCAGCGCTCACCGTGCACCACAACGAGGCCGAGGGCAAACTCGGCGTGCTGTGCCTTGCGCCGGAAGAGGGTCTCGGAATCGACGACCCCGAAAAGCGCGAGCGCATCGGCGAGGACAAGATCACCGTCTTCCGCTCCGCGTGAGCAACTTCCCCGCCGCCGTCCTGTGGGACATGGACGGCACGCTCGTCGACACCGAGCCCTACTGGTTCGACGTCGAGTTCGAGTTGGTCGCCGAGTTCGGCGGCACCTGGACCGAGGCCGATGCGCGGTCGCTCGTCGGCTTCGATCTGCTCGACTCCGCTCACGAACTCCGCACGCGTGGCAGCGTCGATCTCGATCCGATTGAGGTGGTCGAGCGGATGCTCGACGGTGTCATCCGCCGCATGGCCGACGCGTTGCCGTGGCGGCCTGGTGCCGCGGAGTTGCTGGCCGCCTGTGCCGCCGCCGGGATCCCGTGTGTGCTGGTCACGATGTCGTGGCGCCGCTTGGCTGACGCCGTGATCGCGTCAGCGCCGGCGGGGTCGTTCGTGGCCTCGATCACCGGCGACGAGGTGTCGAACGGCAAGCCCCACCCCGAGCCGTATCTGGCCGCGGCCGCGGCGCTCGGGCTCGCTCCGGCCGACTGCGTCGCGATCGAGGACTCACCCACCGGGGTTGCCTCCGCTCTGGGCGCGGGGTGTGCGACGCTGGGTGTCCCCCATGTCGTCCCCATCCCTGCCGCCCCTGGGCTCACCCTCGTCGACTCGCTCGTCGGCACCGGAGTCGCCGAGCTCCGTCGACTTCGCGCCACTTGACGACGACCATCGCGCCGCTGCGGCCGACACGCCCGTCGACGAGGAGCGCCCGCCCGGCCGGGCGCGTCGCTCGTTCGTGCTCGTCGCGCTGGTCGTGGCGCTGCTCGGCGTCGCGGGCGCGGCGTTGTACGTCGCGACGAACGAAGAGCCGCTGCCGCCCAAACCCGACATCCCGCTCGATGCGTGGGTGCCCTACTGGGCGCTCGACGCGTCACTGCCCGATGCTCGCCAGCGGGTGCCGTCGATGCGCGAGGTGTCACCGTTCTGGTTCAACGCCGTCGGGGTCGACCGGATCGTCGTCGATCCGAACGCGTCGGCGGAACTGACCGACGAGTTCATGGACATCATCGACGGCATCGACGTCGCAGTGGTCCCGTCGATCATCGACGCGCTCCCGGCGGGCGAGATGGCAGCGATCCTCGCCGACCCCGCAACGCGCTCGCAGCACGTCGACACGATCCGGACCTTCGCCGCCGACGGCGGCTACGACGGCATCGACATCGACTACGAACAGTTCGCCTTCGCCGATGGGCGTGACACGTGGGCGACGACGCGGCCGAACTGGGTGGCATTCGTCGAGGAGTTGGCCCGTGCGTTGCACGCCGACGGCCGCACACTCACCGTGAGCATCCCGCCGGTCTACGACGCCGGACAGACCGATACCAGCGGGTTCTGGGTCTACGACTACGGCGCGATCGTCGAACACGTCGATCGCATCCGCATCATGACCTACGACTACTCGGTGGGCGAGCCCGGCCCGATCGCCCCGCTCGAGTGGGTCGAAACGGCGATCACGGGCAGCATCGAGGCCGCAGGGTCGCCGGACAAGCTCGTACTCGGCCTACCCGCGTACGGACGCAACTGGCCGGTACGAACCAGTGGAGTGTGCCCGGCCTCCGAGGTCCCGGGTCGCACCAGCGTGTCGGCACGATCGGTCGACGAGCTGATCGAGCGCCGCGGTGCCACGCCGGTTCGCGTCGACGAGACCGGGGAGTGGGAGTTCGAGTACGACCTCGAGGTCAGCGACGGCGCCACGACGTGCGTCCAGCGCCGCAAGGTCCACTACGTCGACGGCGACGGGATCGCCCGCCGGATGGATCTCGCTCGGCAGTATCGCCTGGACGGCGTGGCGCTGTGGGCGTTCGGGTTCGACGACGACGTGGTGTGGGATGCGATCCTGCCGACGATCGCCGATCCCACGGCACCGGCGACGACCGAGTAGAACGAACTCATGACAGTCGGCGAAGCATGGATCATCGACGCGGTGCGTTCGCCCCGCGGCATCGGCAAACAGGGCAAGGGCGGCCTCGCCCATCTGCACCCGCAGAAGATTCTCGGGCAGGTGTTGAACGGGCTGCGCGACCGCGTCGGATTCGACCCGGTCGACGTCGACGACGTCGTGTGCGGCAACGGGTCGCACGCGGGCGACCACGCACACGACATCGGTCGCATGGCGGTGCTCGACGCCGGCTGGCCGATCTCGGTTCCCGGCGTCACGCTGAACCGGTTCTGCGGGTCCGGACAGCAGGCGGTCACCTTCGCTGCGATGGGTGTCGGCGCCGGACACCAGGATCTCGTGGTCGGAGCGGGCGTCGAGTCGATGAGCCGGCCGGCGCGCAACGGCACCGACGGGTTCCACGCGAACAACGAGCACCTCCTCGCGACGCATCCCCAAGTGCCCCAAGGTCTGTCCGCCGACCTGATCGCGACGCTCGACGGCTACACCCGCGTCGAGGTCGACGCACTGGGCCTCGAGAGTCAGCGCCGCGCTGCCGCGGCGATCGCCGAGGGCCGGTTCGACCGCAGCCTGATCACGATCCACAACGACGACGGCACCGTCGCGCTCGACCACGAGGAGTATCCGCGTCCCGAGACCACCGCTGAGGGACTGGCCGCGCTCCACCCGAGTTTCACGAAGTTCGTCGACTTCACGTTCGAGCAGAGCGACCTCACGATGGCCGAGCTGATGGCGCAGAAGTACCCGGGGGTCGAGCTCCACAACGTCCACCACGCCGGCAACAGCTCGGGCGTCGTCGACGGCGCGGGTGCCGTGCTCGTGTCATCGCCCGACTACGCCCGTGCGCACGGCCTGACGCCTCGCGTGCGCATCGTGATGTCCGCCGTTGCCGCCGACGAGCCGCTGATCATGCTCACCGCGCCCGGCCCGGCTGCCAACAAGTGCCTCGCCCGAGCGGGCATGACCGTCGACGACATCGACCTGTTCGAGGTGAACGAGGCGTTCGCGTCGGTGGTGCTGCGATTCCTGCGAGACACGGGTGCCGATCCGCTGAAGGTGAACGTGAACGGTGGGGCGATTGCACTCGGCCATCCGATCGGTGCGACCGGAGCGATGCTGATCGGCACGTTGATCGACGAACTCGAACGTCGCGACCTGCAGACCGGCCTGGTGGCGATGTGCACCGGCGGCGGCATGGGCACTGCCACCATCATCGAACGCCTGTAGGTCGCGCAGCGCGCAGCGATGAGTCTGAGTGCGCACGGGTCGCGTCGGAACTCATCGCCGCTGTGTGCCGTCGACCAGCGATGAGTCTGAGTGCGCACGGGTCGCGTCGAAACTCATCGCACGTGTCGGCGCCAGTTAGCCTCGAGCGATGGCTGAGGGACGGCTCGGTGGGCTCGTGGCGGTCGTCGTCGGTGCCGGCCAGACGCCGGGCGACACGATCGGCAACGGCCGGGCGATCGCGACGACGTTCGCCCGCGAGGGCGCGGACGTGCTCTGTGTGGATCGTCTCGTCGATCGTGCCGAGGAGGCGGCGGCCTCGATTCGCGATGCCGGCGGCCGCGCCGTCGCCTTCGCGGCTGATGTCACCGATGACGAGCAGTGCGCTGCGGTCGTCGCTCGCGCCCTCGAGGAGTGGGGTCGGATCGACGTCCTGGTCAACGTCGTCGGCATCGGCGGGCGCGGTGACGGTCCGGCACACTCCGCCGATCCGGCGGCCTTCGAACGCATCATCGACGTGAACCTGACCGCCATGTGGCGGATGTGCCGAGCGGCATTGCCCTCGATGCGAGAGCGCCGGAGCGGAGCGATCGTCAACGTGTCGTCGGCGGCATCGTTCGCGGGTGGATTCCAGGTGGCGTACGAGGTGTCGAAGGCGGGTGTCAACCGCCTGACGACGTCGATCGCCCAGTCCAATGCGTCTCGGGGTGTGCGGTGCAACGCGATCGCGCTCGGACTGGTCGACACGCCGATGGCCGTCGGTGGGATCGCTGCTGCACGGGGCGTCCCGGTCGATCAGGTTCGCGACGAACGCAACCGGCAGGTACCGCTTCTCGGCGGGATGGGGACGGCGTGGGACGCGGCCAATGCGGCGCTCTTCCTCGCATCCGACGAGGCTCGGTTCGTGACCGGCGTGGTCTTGCCCGTCGACGGGGGCACGTCGATCCGCATCGGCTGACGTCGTCCCACTGCTCGTCCACGATCGCCGAACGTTGCGCTCGCCCGAGCGGCGTGCTCTGCTCGTACTTCGTCGGGGGACGCCCATCGTCGTCCGACCGACCACGTTGGAAGGATGTGATTCGATGATCGACCAGCATCGACCGGGAGGCACCGGCACCTGGAGGCGCGCGATGCGGATGCTCGCGCCCGTCGGAGTCGCAGCGCTACTCGCTGCATCGTGTGGGAGCGACGACGAGCCCGCCGCAGTCGGTGATGCATCCGTTGACGAAGCGACCGATGCTGTCGACGAAGCGGTGGATACGGCCGAGTCCGGCGACCTGCCGGAGGACGCCGTCGAGTTCGCCGAGGGTCAGGTCGACGCGCTCGAGGAAGTGCAGGAACAACAGGGTGGGGGCTCGGCCCGGCTCGTGGTCGGTGACGACGAGTGGACGTTCGATTCGGTCCTGTGTGCGTTCGGTGAGGAGCAGATCGGCCAGGAAGGAGCCGAGTTCGTGCTCTCGAGCATTCAGGACGGGTTGCAGGTGTATGTGTCGATCGACAGCTTCGGTCACTCGATCAGCCTCGACGACATCGAGGACTTCGAGAACCCGTCCGTCTCGCTGAGTTCGGACGGTGACGACTTCATCATCGTCGACGGGAAGTCGGTCAGTGCGGCGGCGGAGTTCACCGACTTCGCCGGCGATGACTTGGCCACGACCCCGGGGACGTTCGAGGCGACCTGCCCCTGAGCCGTCGGTGTCGCCGGCTCGCTTCGAGCGTGAACGGCGGCGGACTGAGGTGACCGTCAGCTGTACTGGTCGAGGATCGTCGATTCGGTCACGCGGCTGAGCGTGTCGCGAATCGCTCGTGCGGTCGGCTCGTCGACATCGTCGACGGTCATCAGGTCGTCGACGGTGGCGCGTTGCAGTTTGGCCAGCCCGCCGAAGTGGTTGGCGACGGCGATCGCGGTCGCCGACGGGAGTCGGCTGACGCGGTGCAGCAGACGCATCCCCTTCGGGGCGACTTCCTGGGCGAGGTCGCTCGAGTCGCGGCCGGGTGACAACGCATCGGCCGTGAGCCTGAGGTTCGACACCTCGTCGTCGGACAGGTGCGACATCGCCGTGAGCGTGTCGGCCACCGAGCGGCCGGCGGGCAGATAGTCGGCCACGACGAGATCGAGTTCGTCGTCGATCTCGCCGTACAACTCGTCGAGCTGCAACCGCAGGAGCCGGGCATCGACGCCGAGTTCGATGATCATCGTCTCGATCTCGTCGGCGATGCGGTGGACCATCTCGCCGCGCTGGATGACGGCGACCACATCGCGCAGCGTGACGACGTCTTCGACCTCGACGGCGGTGAGGTTGGTGATCGCGTCGTCGAGGCGCACCTTGTACCGCTCGAGCGTCTGCAGCGCCTGGTTGGCCCGATCGAGCAGGTGCCCGACCTCCTGGAGCTGACGCTTGTTGCCGCCGGCGTACACGTTGATCACCCCCATCTCCTCGCTCGCGGACACGACCGGAACGTCGAGCGACCGTGCGACGCGCTCAGCGGTGCGGTGGCGGGTGCCGGTCTCGCTGGTGGGCACCGAGGGATCGGGGACGAGGTGGACGTTCGCACGAGCGATGCGGCCGCCGTCGGTGGACAAGATGATGGCCCCGTCCATCTTCGCGAGCTCCGACAGGCGCTGCGGGCTGTAGGGGGCATCGACGAGGAACCCGCCCGAGCAGATCGACAGCACGTCGGCCTCGTCGCTCAGCACGAGGAGCGCACCGGCCTTCGACCGCACGACGCGGTCGATGCCGTCGCGCAGCGGCGTGCCCGGCGCGACACGGGCGAGTGCGTCGCGCATCGCCTCGTTGACGCCGCCATGTCGGGAGTGCATGCCCTGATCCTAGATGAGCATCGCTGGATCCATCCCGAGAGATCCTGGACTCAACCCGCCGATCGCAATCCGCTCGGGGCGCTGTGGGCGCCGAGCCCGGCAGCGGCGATGGCTTCGGAGAGTGTTGCGGCCCGGATCACCTCGATGTCGGCATCGCAGTCGGGCGAGTTCGACGGCGCCACGACGCGGCGGAGTCCGAGACGGGCCGCCTCGGTGAATCGTCGTTGTGCCTGGCCGACCTGGCGAAGCTCGCCGCCCAGGCCGACCTCACCGAACACAGCGAGGTCGGCGGGCAGCGGCTGATCGCGAATCGCACTCACCACGGCAAGGCAGACCCCGAGGTCGAGCCCCGGTTCGCTGAGCTTCACCCCGCCTGCCGTCGATGCATAGACGTCCTGATCGGCGACGGCGACCCGAGAGCGGCGTCCCAGCACAGCCATCAGCATCGACAGGCGGGCGCCGTCGAGACCGAGCGCACTCCGGCGGGGCGGGACGCCGACCACGCCGGCGTTCGCGAGCGCCTGCACCTCGACCACGATCGGGCGCTGGCCTTCCATCGTGGGGACAACCGCTGATCCGGGTACCCCGGTACGCCGATCGGCGAGGAACAGCGACGACGCGTCCGGCACGGCGATCAATCCGGTGCCCGCCATCTCGAAGAGTCCGAGTTCGTTCGTCGGCCCGAAGCGGTGCTTCGACGCTCGCAGGAGGCGTAGCGCGTGGTGGCGGTCGCCTTCGAACTGCAGCACGGTGTCGACGACGTGTTCGAGCACCCGTGGTCCGGCGAGCCCACCTTCCTTGGTGACATGGCCGACGAGCACGATCGACACATCGCGTTCCTTTGCTTCGTTGACGAGGCGTTGCGCGCAGCCACGTACCTGACCGACGGAGCCGGGTAGCGATCCGAGGCCGGGGTCGGACACGGTCTGGATCGAGTCGATCACGACGAGTTCCGGGCGGATGCGTTCGATTGCGTCGAGGATGTGCGGCAGCGAGGTCTCGGCGTGGAGCCACAGGTCGTCGCGGGTGGCGCCGAGGCGTTCCGCACGCCGCTTCACCTGCTGGGCGCTCTCCTCTGCGGTGACGTACAGCGTCGGGCCCCTCCAACCCGCGAGCAGCTGCAGCAAGAGCGTGCTCTTGCCGATCCCCGGTTCGCCGCCGAGCAGCGTGACGGAGCCGGCGACGAGGCCGCCGCCGAGCACCCGGTCGAGTTCGCCGATGCCGGTGGTCACGGGGTCGCCGTGTTCGGTGCCCACGTCGCCGATGCGGGTGGGACCGGGACGGGAGGACGCGGGCACCGGGGTCTCGGCGGCACCCGAGACCTCGACGTCCTCGACGAGGGTGTTCCAGTCGCCGCAGCCCGAGCACCGCCCGGACCATTTCGGATGGGAGGTGCCGCATTCGCTGCACACGTGGACCAACTTCGCTCGACTCGATGCCATGGCGCCCATCATGACGACGCCCTGTCACAGAGTTGAGGGACAACACGGGTCAGACCCCAGTTGTCCCCAACACCAGTCGCCGATCAGCGGTGGGACAACTGGGGTCTGACCCGTGTTGTCCCGTCAGTCGAAGGTGACGACCTTGCCGCGGTTGATGCTGACCCAGTCGCGGGCTTCGAGGTAGGGGCGGAACCGGTCGGCGATGATCTCGCCGTGGTGGCGGATCTTGGGACGCTGCAGTTCGAAGAGGTAGGGGAACTCGAGCCAGGCCGTGGTTGCCTCCCACAACCGCAGCGCGGCGTCACCGGAGGGCGGGTCGAGCACCACCGGGCCGAACAGGCACTCGGGCTCACCGTTCGGCGCGGTGAACTCGGGGAAGAACAACGTCGGTACGCCGTAGCCGCCGGCGGCGACGACTCGATCGTGTTCTGTTCGTACTTCGTCGTGGGTCGTCGGGTCGGCGATCGCTTCGTCGACGACAGCGGGATCGAGTCCGATCTCGTCCAACAGGTGACGAGCCACTTCGGGGTCGTGGGGCCGATGACCCTCCTCGTGCAGCGCTCGTCCGGCGCGCTCGTACCAGCGGTCGAGGTCGTCCATGCTCGAGCGGCGAAGCAGGGCGCCGATGCGCATCATCGACCAGCCGTAGGACCACTCGCGCTCCCACGGGTGCTTCTTGCCCTCGACGCGGTTGATCTCCTCGAGGCTGAAGAACTTCCAGTCGATCTCGATGCCGTTCTGGCGTCGAACCTCCCGAATCCATTTCGCCGTCTGGTAGGCGAAGGGACACATCACGTCGAAGTGGAAGTCGACTCGGCTCGGCGCATGAGGCATGCCACAGGCTGCCACATCGACTCGTCAGGCGGTCTGCCGGGGCCGGGGCGGGGGCCGCCGGCGACGAGTTCGCTGCCAGCGGGCCCACAGCACGTAGCCGATGAACAGTGTCATGAACGCCACCCACGCGATCAACGCCACCAGGGCGATGATCGACAACGGCCGTGCCCACCAACGGTCGTCGCCCGGCGACTGCACCGCCACCGCTCGAGCGTCGACGATGGTGCCGTCGGTCGGCACGATCCACTCGAGGCGGTTGTCGCCGAGTTCGGTCCCGTTGGTCTCGTCGCCGTCGATCTGGCCCGGAAGTCCGGCTCGGAGCACGGCGTTGATCGACGACTCCGGTGTGGCGCCGCTCGCGGCGATCTGTTCGCTGAACGGCACCGAACCGACGGCTGCGATCAGGTCCTCGTCGGCGAAACTCTCGAAGCCGTCGGGCAGCCCGAGAAGTCCGCCCAACCGGGTCGTCGTGTCCTCGCCGCTGGTGTTGCGCGTCACCGACATCTGGTTGAACGGCGGCCCGATGCTGTTCAGCAGGTTGGTCGCCTCGACGTCCGACGAGAACTCGTGGCTCAGCGTGATCGTCAAACCGCCGTCGGGAAGTCTCGTGGGCCCGTCGATGGCCCATCCAGCCGCCACGATGTCGTCGGTGGCCAGCTCGTCGGCGAGCGCCGGTACCGCAGCGACGACCGCGGCGTCAGCCGTTGCGACCAGCGTGATCGTTCCCGTCCCGTCGGCATCGACGGTCACGTCGACGTTGAGATCGATGCGACAGCCGGCGAGCGCGATGGCGCACACGCACAGAGCCAGGACACGGCGGGTCACGGTGACGAGTATGGCCGACGGTTGACGTCGAGTTCAGGACCGCGCACGGCCCATGTGATCGACGGGCAACCGGTCAGGTCAGCTCGGGCGGGGGCAGCTCGCCCTCGCCGCTCGCCGGGGGAAGCGGGTTCTCCGTCGCCGTGGTGGCGAGCTCGACCGATGACGGCGGCACGAAGCCCTCGACGGCGGTGAACACGAAGCGTCGCTTGCCCTCGTTGTCGGGATCGTCCTCGGTGTCGACGACGATGATCTCACCGGCGGAGAACTCCTTGTACAGGATCTTCTCCGACAGCGCGTCCTCGATGTGTCGCTGGATCGCCCGACGCATCGGGCGGGCACCCAGCTGTGGGTCGTAGCCGAGGTCGGCGAGCAGTTCCTTGGCGGACTGCGTGATCTCGATGCCGAGGCCCTGGCCCTCGAGCTGGCCGACCAGCCGCTTCGTGAGCAGGTCGACGGTCTGCAGCACCTCGTCGCGCGAGAGCTCGTGGAACACGATCGTCTCGTCGATGCGGTTGAGGAACTCGGGCCGGAAGTGATTCTTCAGCGACTCGTTGACCTTCTCCTTCATGCGCTCGTAGCTCATGGCGGAGTCGTCGCTCGTGAAGCCGACGTTGGCCTTGCGCAGATCCTGCGTGCCGAGGTTCGACGTCATGATCAGCACGGTGTTGCGGAAGTCGACCGAACGGCCCTGGCTGTCGGTCAGGCGACCCTCCTCCAGGATCTGGAGCAACGTGTTGAACACGTCCGGGTGCGCCTTTTCGATCTCGTCGAACAGCACCACCGAGAACGGCTTGCGCCGCACGGCCTCGGTGAGCTGGCCGCCCTCTTCGTAGCCGACATAGCCGGGAGGTGAACCGACGAGGCGACTGACGGTGTGCTTCTCCATGTACTCGGACATGTCGAGCGTGATCAGCGCCGAGTCGTCGCCGAACAGGAACTCGGTGAGCGTCTTGGCGAGCTCGGTCTTGCCCACGCCGGTGGGACCGAGGAAGATGAACGAGCCCGACGGACGCTTGGGGTCCTTGAGGCCCGCACGGGTGCGTCGGATCGACTGCGACACGGCGGCGACGGCCTGCTCCTGGCCGATGATGCGCTTGTGGATGTTCTCCTCCATCTTGAGGAGGCGCTCGGTCTCTTCTTCGGTGAGCTTGTACACCGGGATGCCGGTCCACAGCGAGAGGACCTCGGCGACGGCTTCTTCGTCGACCTCGTCGAACAGGTCCACGCCCTCGGCTTTGACCTCGGTCTCCTTCTGGGCCTTCTCCTCCAACAGCGACTTCTCCTGGTCGCGCAGGCGACCGGCTTCTTCGAACTGCTGGTCCTCGACGGCGCGCTTCTTGGCTTCTTGCACCTCGGTGAGCTTCTGCTCGATCTCGCGCAGATCGGGCGGTGTCGCCATGCGCTTGATGCGCAGTCGCGAGCCCGCCTCGTCGATCAGGTCGATCGCCTTGTCGGGCAGGTGCCGGTCGGAGATGTAGCGGTCGGCGAGGTTCGCCGCGGCGACGAGCGCCTGATCGGTGATCGTGACGCGGTGGTGGGCCTCGTACTGGTCGCGGATGCCCTTGAGGATCTCGATCGTGTGGGCGAGCGTCGGCTCGTCGACCTTGACGGGCTGGAAGCGGCGCTCGAGCGCGGCGTCCTTCTCGACGTGCTTGCGGTACTCGTCGATCGTGGTGGCGCCGATGGTCTGGAGTTCGCCACGGGCGAGCATCGGCTTGAGGATCGATGCAGCGTCGATCGCGCCTTCGGCGGCTCCGGCGCCGACGAGGGTGTGGATCTCGTCGATGAACAGCAGGATGTCGCCGCGGGTCTTGATCTCCTTGAGCACCTTCTTGAGGCGCTCCTCGAAGTCGCCGCGGTAACGCGACCCGGCGACGAGCGCACCGAGATCGAGCGTGTAGAGCTGCTTGTCGGTCAGCGTGTCGGGGACGTCGTTGTTGACGATCTTCTGGGCGAGGCCCTCGACGATGGCGGTCTTGCCGACGCCGGGTTCGCCGATCAGTACCGGGTTGTTCTTGGTGCGCCGCGACAGGATCTGCATCACGCGTTCGAGTTCGCTGGTGCGACCGATGACCGGGTCGAGCTGGCCCTCGCGGGCGGCCTGGGTGAGGTTGCGGCCGAACTGGTCGAGGATCTGGCTGTTGCCGCCCTTCTCGTCGTCGCCGCCCTTGCTGGCGCCGACGCCGGCACCGGCCGGTGCCTGCTCGCTGCGACCGCCACCGGTGGAGCCCGACGGACCCTGGTAGCCGGACAGCAGCTGGATGACCTGCTGGCGCACGCGGGACAGGTCGGCGCCGAGCTTGACGAGCACCTGGGCGGCGACGCCTTCGCCTTCACGGATGAGGCCGAGCAGGATGTGCTCGGTGCCGATGTAGTTGTGGCCGAGCTGGAGCGCTTCACGCAGGGAGAGCTCGAGCACCTTCTTCGCGCGGGGCGTGAAGGGGATGTGGCCCGACGGCGACGAGCCGCCCTGGCCGATGATCTCCTCGACCTGGCTGCGCACGGCTTCGAGGGAGATGCCGAGGCTCTCGAGCGCTTTCGCGGCGACGCCCTCTCCCTCGTGGATCAGCCCGAGCAGGATGTGCTCGGTGCCGATGTAGCTGTGGTTGAGGAGGCGTGCCTCCTCCTGCGCGAGCACGACGACTCGACGAGCCCGGTCAGTGAAACGTTCGAACATGGAGTGCCCTTTCCACGAAGTGGGATTCCGTGGGTCAACCCTACCGGCGCCCGTCCCGTACCACGGGCGGAGCCCGCGTGACAAAAAGATCAGCGGGTTCGGGAATAGCCCGGCGTCAGCGCGGGGCGCCGACACCCTGTGCGTCGGGGAGCGACCACAGCAGCGATTCGACCAGCAGCTTCTCGTTGGGGTTGCGGTCGAGCATCTCCATCGCGCGGTGGATGCGCCGAACCGCGTCGGCGCACGAGTCGACGTCGGTCGTCGCGGGGTTCACGGCGGTGTCGCGGTAGGTCGCCGCCATCGCGGCCATGCCGCTGCGCAGCTCGTCGGTGCGGTAGCGACGCAACTCGCGCTTGTGGCGCTCGTCGAGTTGCTTCTTTCCGCTGCCGCGTTCGCCGTAGGCCGTGATGCGCTCGTCGAGTTCGGCGACCTCGGCGGCATGACGGGCCGCCAGCGGCTCCGATGCGGCGTCGATCAGCCCGAGGAGGTGCGCGGCGGTGCGCATGGCGACGGCACCGGTGCCGTCGAGTTCGTGCGGCGCCTCGGCGAACGCGGCCCGACGTTCGGCGAGGGCCGGGTCGGTCGCGAGGACCCGCGCTCGTTCGAGATCGCCGTGCGCCGCCCGGGCGGCTGCCATCGCCGAAGCGGGTGCCGTACCCTCCGCGACCAACTGTGCGGCGATCACGTCGGAGCCGATCGCTCGGAAGTCGATCCGGGCACACCGCGACGAGATCGTGATCAGGTCGTGGGGGACGAAGTCGGCGAGGATCAGGAAGGTGACCGTGTCGGGCGGTTCCTCGATGATCTTGAGCAGACGCCCCGCTCCTTCGGGTGCGAGGAGATGGAACTCGTCGAGGATCATCACCTTCGACGCGCCTTCGGAAGGAGTCAGCGACGCCTCGTGGATGATCGACTTGGCCTGCTCGACGTCGATGCGTGCGCCGGTGCGGCGCACCTCGCGGACGTCGGGATGCTCGCCGCGGAGGATCAGCGAGGCGTCACGCTGGTCGGCGTCCTCGGAGCCGGTGATCAGCCGGGCCGCGAAGGCGCGCGCCGCCTGCAGCTTCGTGGAGCCGGCTGGTCCAGCGAAGAGATAGGCGTGCACGGCGCCGCGATCGGCGGCGGAACGGAGGTGACGCACGGCGTCGGCCTGGCCGATCACACCGTGCCAGATCGGGCCCGGCCCGGTTTCGATCGACGTCTCGGTCGACGGGCTCACAGCGCGCCGGCCTCGTCGAGGGCTCGGCGGATGTCGGCGGCCACCCGCTCGACCGAACCGACGGCCTGCACGGTGATCCAGCGCCCGGGGTCGGCAGCGGCCATCGTTCGGAAGCCGGCGAGTACCCGTGCATGGAACTCGTCGCCCGCCGCTTCGAACCGGTCGAGGTCACGTCGGCTCATCCGTTCGGCGATCACGTCGTCGGGGGTGTCGAGGAAGACCACGACGCTCGGCCAGACCCCGCCGGTTCCCCATTCGTTGAGGTGTCTGATCTCCTCGACGTCGAGTTCGCGTCCGTAGCCCTGGTAGGCGAGCGACGAGTACACCGAGCGGTCGCTGACCACGGGCCGACCCGCGGCGAGCGCCGGGGAGACCACTTCGGCGATGTGCTGGGCGCGATCGGCCGCGGCGATCAGCGCTTCGGCGCGCGGGTGCAGGTTGTGGATGCTGGTGTCGTGCAGCAACGAGCGCAGCCGGGCACCGATGTCGGTGCCGCCGGTCTCGCGTGTCAGCACGGCATCGATCGCCGCAGCGAGCCGCGCCGCCTGGGTCGACTTGCCGCACCCTTCGGCCCCCTCGAACGCGATGTAGGGCGGGCGGTCGCTCACGATCGGCGATGGTACCGAGTCGGCCGACCGGGGGTGGGAAGTGGGGCAGGAAGTGCGGTGGGTAGTGGGCTGGAAAGTGGGGTCGCCCAGATACCCCCGAGGGGATCGGGACGAAAGGCCGTAGTGGACGGCCCGGCAGATGCGTACCGTCGATGTCAGAAGCGGTCGCAACGGTTGCGGCCTGCAGGATTGGAGCACACGGAGATGACCGGGTCAGCGCAAGGGCAACAACAACGACTGGTGATCCTCGGCGCCGGCACCGGTGGCACCCTCGCCGCCAACCGGCTGCGCAAGAAGTACAAGGACGATCGGCTGCGCATCGACATCGTCGATCAGGACAACCGCCACGTCTACCAACCCGGGCTCTTGTTCGTCCCGTTCGGCCTGACGGAACCGGACGAGATCGTGCGCAAGCGCGACCGCCAGCTCAAGAAGGGCATCCACTACCACCAGTGCCCGATCGAGTCGGTCGACATCGAGGCCGACACCGTGTCGCTCCAGAACGGCACGACGCTCGAGTACGACGTGCTGCTGATCGCCACGGGAGCGAGGCTCCTGCCGGAGGAGACCGAGGGTCTCACCGGACCCGGCTGGCACGAGAAGGTGCACACGTTCTACGACATGGAGGGCGCTACGGCGCTGGCCGAAGCACTCGACGATTTCGAGTCCGGCCACATCGTGATCAACGTGATCGACATGCCGATCAAGTGCCCCGTCGCTCCGCTCGAGTTCGCCTTCCTGGCCGACTGGTACTTCACCGACAAAGGCGTGCGTGACGACGTCCGCATCACCTACGTGACCCCGCTCGATGCGGCGTTCACCAAGCCGACCGCGTCGGCGACGCTCGGGTCGCTGCTCGACGACAAACACGTCGAGATCGTCACCGAGTTCAACACCGGCGAAGTCGACGGCGAGAACGGCAAGCTGATCAGCTGGGACGGTCGCGAGGTCGAGTTCGACCTCGCGGTGGTGATCCCGCTGCACGGGGGAGCGGCCTACGTCGAGGACTCGCCGGGGCTCGGCGACGAACTGGGCTTCATCCCCACCGACAACGCCACGCTGCAGTCCAAGGTGAAGCCGAACATCTTCGTGGTCGGCGATGCCGCCGACCTCCCTGCCTCGAAGGCCGGGTCGGTGACGCACTTCGAAGGCGAGGTGTTGGTCGAGAACATCGAGGCGTTTCTCGATGGCAATCCGATCGAGCACGCCTTCGACGGGCACGCGAACTGCTTCATCGAGACCGGATTCTCGAAGGCGCTCTTGATCGACTTCAACTACGAGAACGAGCCCGTCGGCGGTCACTACCCCGGCCCGGTCGGCCTGCCGCTGCTCAAGGAGTCGCGGGCGAACCACCTCGGCAAGTTGATGTTCCAGTCGTTCTACTGGCACGGCCTCCTGCCCGGGCGCGACATCCCCGGCATCGGCCCCGACATGCCCAAGTTCGGCAAGAAGCAGCCCGTCTCGGGCTGACCCCACGCACGTCTCCGACACCCACGTCTCTGAAAGGAACCACGAACATGCCCACCAAGACACTCGCCGGAACCCCTGTCGAGGTGAACGACGAAGGATTCTTCGTCGACGCCGAGCAGTGGACCAAGGACATGGCGCCCGAAATCGCCGCTGAGGTCGGTGTCCCCACGCCGCTCACCGATCGGCACTGGACGGTCATCGACCTGATGCGCTCGGAATACTTCGACAAGGGCACCGGCCCCACGGTGCGCAAGATCTCCAAGCTCTCCGATGTGACCACGAAGGAACTCTTCGTGCTGTTCCCGAAGGGCCCCGCCAAGCTCGCCGCGATGGTGGCGGGCATCCCGAAGCCGAAGGGCTGCATCTGACATGACCGACACCCATCCCCTGCCCAACGCGCCAGTTGCGGCGCCGATCGAGAAGGTCTCGATCATCGTCTCGAAGGGTTCCCTCGAGGGCATCTATCCGGCACTGATCATGGCCAACGGCGCCCGCAACGAGGGCATCGAGGCGAACCTCTTCTTCACCTTCTTCGGTATGGACGCCGTGCACAAGGAGCGCCACGACCACATCAAGGTCGCAGCGGTCGGCAACCCCGGCTTGCACATGCCGACGATCGCCGGTGTGATCCCCGGAGCCTCCTCGCTGATCACCAAGTACATGGAGAAGCAGATCGAGAAGCTCGATTTCCCCGGCATCGCCGAGTTCATCGAGATGATCCATGACACCGGCGCCGGCCTCTACGCCTGCCTCGCCTCGGTCGACCTGTTCGGCATGGAGCGCGAGGACCTGATCGACGAACTCGACGACATCATCACCGTCGGCGAGTTCTACGACATGGCCGCCGGCGGCCAGATCATCTTCACCTGACGCCGGACCTCTCACCCCGACCGACCCCGTGAACTCGTGCGGGACTGGATCCCGCACGAGTTCACGAGAAGCTGGGATCAGGCGTCGTTGAGGTCGGTGATGACCGGCTTCGCGGCGGCCTGAGCAGCGGGCGCCTTCTTCGCGGCGGCGCGCTTCTTGGCCGGCGCCTTCTTCGCTGCGGCCTTCTTCGCTGCGGCCTTCTTCTTGGCAGGCGCCTTCTTCTTGGCGGCGCGCTTCTTGGTCGGGCCGCCCTTCGCGATGATCGCCTCGCGTCGGATCGCCAGCAGCTCGTAGGCGCGCTCGGGGGCCATCGCCTCGAGTCGATCGCCCTTGCCGAGCGACGCATTGGTCTCACCGTCGGTGACGTACACGCCGAACTTGCCGTCCTTGGCGACGACCGGACGTTCGCTCACCGGATCGGTCCCGAACTCGCGCAGCGGCCCCTTCGCCGCCATGTTCCCGCCACCGCGCTTGTACACCTTCGGTTGGCTGAAGATCTGCAGCGCCTCGTCGAGCGTGATCTGCAGCAGTTGGTCCTCGGAGTCGATGTTGCGGTAGTCCTTCTCCTTCTGCACGTACGGGCCGTAGCGGCCGTTGTTCGCGTAGATCGGCACCCCGTCGGCGGGATCGTCGCCGAGGAGCCGCGGCAACTGCAGCAGCGCTTCGGCCTCGTCCATCGTGATCCGTTCGAGGACCATCGTCTTGAAGAGGCTGGACATCTTCGGCTTCTCGAGGCCGGGGGGCGGATCGTCGTGGTCACCCCACTGCACGTACGGGCCGTAGCGACCGTTCTTCGCGTAGACCGGGTAGCCGTCGAGTTCACCGATCGGCTCGTCGGACTTGGGCGCAGCGAGCAACTCGATCGCCTTCTCGACGGTCAGTTCGTCGGGGGCGAGGTCGTCGGGCACGCTGGCGGTGTCGTCGCCGCGCTTCACGTAGGGCCCGTACTTGCCGGGCTTGACGACGATCAGCTCGCCGTCGGCGTCGGGTCCCAGCGGAAACGTGTTGATCTCGGCGGCGTCGATCTCGTCGAGGTTCTCCTCGACCAGTCGCTTCAGGCCGAGCAGCGCGTCCTCGCCGAAGCCGGCTTCCGCTGAGATCGGCTGGGTGTCGCCGTCGCCGGTGTCGCCGAAGTAGAAGCGCTTGAGCCACTTGTCCTTGGCCCGACTGGCCGCTGGCGATCTCGTCGAGGTCGTGATCGATCGACGCGGTGAAGTCGTAGTCGACCAGCGCGTCGAAGTGCTCTTCGAGCAGGCGGACGACGGCGAACGCGGTCCAGGTCGGCACGAGTGCCTGGCCCTTCTTCCAGACGTAGCCGCGGTCCTGGATCGTCTGGATGATCGACGCCCACGTCGACGGACGGCCGATGCCGAGCTCCTCGAGCCGCTTGACCAGCGATGCCTCGGTGTATCGCGCCGGCGGCGACGTGCTGTGGCCGTTCGGTTCGATCGAGGCGATCGCCACCTCGTCGCCCTGGGTGAGCGGGGGCAGCAGTGCTTCGTTCTCGGCCTCGTCGTCGCCGGTCTCCTCCTTGGAGGCCACGTAGACCGCGCGGTAGCCGGGGAAGGTGATCGTGGTGCCGGAGGCGGCGAACTCGCAGTCGGTCAACTCGCCGGTGGAGCGATCGGTGGAGTTGGCCGCGAGGCGCACGCTGACGGTGACGCCGGTGGCGTCGGCCATCTGTGAGGCGAGCGTGCGCTGCCAGACCAGACGGTAGAGGGCGAGTTCCTGGCTGTTGAGCTCGGACGACAGGCTCTGCGGCGAGCGATACGGCGTCGTCGGGCGGATCGCCTCGTGCGCCTCCTGCGCGTTCTTGACCTTCGACGAGAACTGCTTCGGTGCCGCGTTGAGGTACTTCGCGCCGTACTCGCTCGTGATCGCCGCCCGAGTTGCCTGCATCGCCTCGTCGGACAGCACGACGTTGTCCGTACGCATGTAGGTGATGTAGCCACGCTCGTACAGACCCTGCGCGACACGCATCACCTGCGACGACGACAGGCGCAGCTTGCGACCGCCCTCCTGCTGGAGCGTCGAGGTCATGAACGGCGCCTTGGGCGACGACCGATACGGCTTCTCCTCGACCGAACGCACGGTGAACGTGGCGCCGTCGAGACCGTCGGCCAGCCCACGCGCCCGGGCCTCGTCGAGTGCCACCGCCTTCGCCGACACCTGGCCCTTCGCGTCGAAGTCCTTGCCGGTGGCGACACGATCGCCGCCGACCGCGACGAGCTTGGCGCCGAAGGCGGGCTGGGTGGCCGTGGCGAGATCGATGTCCCAGTAGTCGGCGGTCACGTACGCGATGCGCTCACGTTCGCGCTCGACGATCAGGCGGACGGACGGGCTCTGCACCCGCCCGGCCGACAGGCCGCGGTTCACGCGGCGCCACAGCACCGGCGACACCTCGTAGCCGTAGAGACGGTCGAGGATGCGGCGGGTCTCGGCCGCGTCGACCAACCCGTAGTCGAGATCACGGGGGTTGTTGACGGCGTGATCGATCGCGGCCTTGGTGATCTCGTGGAAGACCATCCGCTTGACCGGCACCTTGGGCTTGAGGTACTCGAGCAGGTGCCACGAGATGGCCTCGCCCTCGCGGTCTTCGTCGGTCGCGAGGTAGAGCTCCGAGGCGTCCTTCAGCGCGGCCCTGAGGTCCTTGACGACGGTCTTGCCGCGCTCGGTCAGCTCGTACGTCGGCTTGAAGCCGTTGTCGACATCGATGTTGAGACCCTTGCTCGGCAGGTCGGACACGTGGCCGACCGAGGCGCGCACGTCGTAGTCGCTGCCGAGGATTTTCGACAACGTCTTGGCCTTGGCAGGCGACTCGACGACGACGAGGGGTTTGGGCATCAATGCCTTTCGCAGGTGGCTGATCGTGAGGGTTTCGGATGTCTTCGCTACGTGATCCAAGCGCTGGTTGTCAAGGCGACGACCTGAGGACAACAGCGGTCGGTACGACGAGAGTGTGCCAAGGGAACACGCGAATCCCCATCGCGGGTACCGTTCGTTCACGATGTCGAGCGCACGCCACGAGCCGGACCCGGCACTCGGTTGGGCGACCGATTTCGACGCAGCGTGGACCGAACTCGGTCGGCCCGGCGAGCCCGGGCGGGTGTCACGGCTCGACCGCGGATGGAGCACGGTCGTGCGATCGGTCGACGAGGCGAGGGGGTTCGCCGAACCCCTGCGGGTGCGCAACATCGGTGCCGATGTCGCGGTCGGCGACTGGGTGATCGCGTCGGATGACGCAGAACGGGTCGAGCACGTGCTCGAGCGGCGCTCGGCGTTCACCCGGCGGGCGTCGTTCGACGGGATGCGGGCCGTCTCGCACACCTTGGCCGCGAACATCGACGTCGTGTTCCTCGTGCACGCGCTGGGGTCGCCACCGAGCCCGCGCCGTCTCGAACGCGAGCTCGTGCTCGCGTTCGACTCGGGCGCCGAGCCGGTGGTGGTGCTCACCAAGACCGATCTCGTCGACGACCCCGAACCGGGCCGCCTCGCGCTGCAGGACGTCGCGCTCGGCGTCCCCGTCCTCCTGGCGAGCGGGATCAGCGGTGATGGCATCGACGCGATCCGCGACTACGCAGTCGGGAATCGGACGCTGACGTTTCTGGGAGCCAGCGGGGTCGGGAAGTCCACACTCGTCAACGCGCTCGTCGGCGCCGAGCGGCAGGCGACCTCCGCGGTGCGCGAGGGCGACCAGCGCGGCCGGCACACCACGGTGGCTGCAGAACTCGTCCCCCTCCCCGGCGAGGGGTGGCTGATCGACACGCCTGGCGTGCGGGCGCTGAGTCTGTGGTTGTCGGGCAACGGGATCGAGCGGGCGTTCGCCGACGTGTTCGACCTGATGGATCACTGCCGCTTCCGCGACTGCAAGCACGATCAGGAGCCTGGTTGCGCGGTGCAGGCTGCGATCGCAGCGGGCGAACTCGATCCGGTCAGACTCCTGAGTCTCGAACGGCTGGTCGAGGAGGAAGCGGCGCTCGAGGAGGAGCAGCGCGCCCACGACAAGGCGGCGGACAAGCGCGCCGGTGGCCGCACCCGACCTCCCGAGGAGTCCGAGTTCGACGATCTCTGAGCACGACTCGACGTACACCATGTGCCAGGCACATCGTGTACGTCGTGCAGATCGCTGCGAACGGCAAGGCCATCGAGTCGGTGTGGGACTATCCACGGCCACCTCGTCTCGAACGTGTCGAGTGGCGTGTCCGGGTGGCGCACGCCGGCGTCACGATCGTCGATGCGCCGCACGCCGTTCGGGTGCTCGAGACGAGCCAGCCGCCGGCCTATTACGTGGCCGCCGAGTTCGTCGACCTCGACGTGCTCGTGCCGTCCGATCGACACACGTTCTGCGAGTGGAAGGGCGTCGCCGACTACGCCCACATCGTGGTCGGCGACCGGCGAGTCGACGACGCGGGCTGGACCTATCTCGAACCCACCGCAGCGTTCGACGCGATCCGCAACCACTGGGCCTTCTACGCCCAGAAGGCCGACGAGTGCTGGATCGACGACGAGCGGGTGTCGAGCAACGAGGGCAGCTTCTACGGCGGCTGGGTCACCGAGAACGTGACCGGCCCGTTCAAGGGCGCCCCCGGGACGATGCACTGGTGACATGTTCGCTCGGCGCCTGCGACCGGTCTCCTCGCACGCCCCCGGCATTTGTGTGAGCGCACATCGCTCCTCTCGACATCGTCGCTCACCCAAACCGGAGACAGGCCCGACCGTCGCGATTCGTGTGAGCGCACATCGCCGCTGACGACGTTGTTGCTCGCACAAACCCTGGCGCTCAGAGCGAGTCGGTCGACCAGTCGGCGTCGGGGCGGCGGGTCCAGCGGCGTCGCGAGGTTGACCGCGGCGACCGGCAGCGGACCGTAGATGTGCGGGAACAACACGTCGAGGCCCGGTGCCGGGGGCTCGTACACGATCGGTGACGCCACCAGGGTCGGATCGATCGTGAGGACGACGAGCTGGTCGAGGTCGCGGTAGAAGCGGTTGGCGGTGTCCTGCAGTTGCTCGCGAGTCGAGCAGTGGATGAACCCCTCCTGCTCGAGCGTGACCCCGCGGGTCGACATCCGGTACTCGCCGGTGGTGAACGCCGCCGCCCAGTCGTCGGGCAGTGCCATGTGGAAGATCGGCTCGTCGCTCGTGTTCGAAGTCGTCACGGTCACAGCGTGCCGTCGTCGAGTCGCCGTCGCACCTCGACGGCGCGTTCACGAACCGCCGGTAGGTCGGACAGCTGCTGTGACGCGCGCACCTGGCGGGCGATCCGCGGGTTCTTGACGAGCAGGTCGTCGGTGGCGGGCGAGGAAGTCCCAGTACAGGGTGGTGAACGGGCATGCGTCGTCGCCGACTCGCTGTTTGCGGTCGTATCGGCACGACCGGCAGTAGTCGCTCATCGTGTCGATGTAGTTGCCGCCTGCCGCGTACGGCTTGGTGGCCATCATCCCGCCGTCGGCCCACTGGCTCATCCCGATCACGTTCGGCAGCATCACCCATTCGGCGCCATCGATGAAGCTCGACCACATCCACTCGGTCATCTCCCACGGATCGACGCCGTGCAGCATCGCCAGATTGCCGAGCACCATCAGGCGTTGGATGTGGTGGTTGTAGGCACGGTCGTGCAGCGTCGACATGCAGCTGACGAACGCAGTTCATGTCGGTGTCGGCGTCACCGCGGAACACCGGTGGCACCGGGCGGTCGGCGCCGAGCGCGTTGCGGCCGCGGTAGTCGGGCATCCAGAGCCAGTAGACGCCCCACACGTACTCGCGCCAGCCGATCACCTGTCGGATGAACCCTTCGGCCGACGCGATCGGGACCCGGCCCTCGTCGAATGCGACCTGGACCGCATCGCACACCTCGCCCGGCAGCAGCAGGCCGACGTTCAGGTACGGCGACAGAACCGAATGGGCGAGATGCCACGATCGTTCGACCATGGCGTCCTCGTGCGGCCCGAACATCGGCAGCACCTCGTCGACGAAGTGGCGAAGACGTCCAGCGCCGCACGTCGTGTCGTCGCCCAGGTGCCGTCGGGTTCGGCGCCCCAGCAGTCGGGTGGGAGGTCGGCGAGCACCTTGCGATCGAGGTCGTCGAGCCGTGAGACCGCGGCGGCACGGGCCACGGTGATTCGTTCTTCGGCGGTCGCTGACGGTTCTCGTCGTCGTAGTTCCAGCGCCCGGTGACCGGCTCGTCACCGTCCATCAGGTAGCCGAGTCGTCGGCGTTGCCAACGGTAGAAGTCCTCCATCTTGAGCTGCTTGCGCCCGCTCGCCCACTCGGCGAACTCGTCGTAGTGGCAGAGGAACTGGTTCGAGCGGACGATCGTGACGTCGAGGTCGCGGAGCAGTGCGAGCCCGTCCCAGCTGGCTGGTTCGGTGGCGGTCACGTCGGTTGGTGCGAACTCGGCGACGTGGTCGGCGTGTCCGCTTCGCAGCGAATCGGCACGGCGGTAGTCGACCTCGAATCCGGCCTCCCGAAGCTCGTCGGCGAAGCGTCGCATCGAGGCGACGACGAAGTGGACGCGCTGCCGGTGCCAACGTTTCCCGCTGAGCTTCGCCCGGCTCTCGATCATCAGCACGCGATGTGAATCGGGGGTTGCGCCGTGCAGCGCTCCCAGCTCGCGGTTCAGTTGGTCACCGAGCACCCAGATCGTCGGGCGTCGAGGGGAGCTCACGCGATGGAGTGGCGGACGTCGACCGCTCGATCGAAACGCGTCGCGGTCAGCCGCTCACGCAGCGTTGGTCGGGTGCAGACCACGGCCAGGTCACCGCCGTGGCCACGGGCGGACGCGGCCGCGCCGAGCAGGATCCCGAGTCCCGCGTCGTCGAGCACGCCGACGGCGTCGAGATCGACGAGCACCATGGCCCCTGGATGTTGCCGGATCGCTCGCGACAAGTCGTCGTGGAGCCGACCGACTGCTGCGAGGTCGACGTGGCCGTCGACCGTGACGACGATGGATCCGCCGACCTCGTCGAGCCTCGTGTGCAGCTGCATGCCCGCCCAGGCTATGGCGACGTCGTGTCGGCGTCACGGTGTGTGGCACGTGAGTGCGTCAGACGGTGGTCATGGCGGCTCGAGTGACATGGTCGCGGATCCGACGTGCGTGACCGGTCCGATCAACGACCCGACGATCGCGACGTCGACGTCATCGACATAGGTCACCGTGACGGTGACGGTCGAGGCGTCGCTCGTCGTGGTGACGTCGATCGGTAGGTCGACGGCGCGGTTGGCGGCGCGCGTCGCCGCGAGGGCCGGGGTGTCCGACACTGCGGCGGCGCGCGCCCCTTCCCGTGCGGCGAGTTCGACCGCCAGCTCGTTGCGGACGGCGGTGCCGACCACGACGAGCCCCGACGCCATCACCACGACGATCGGCAGGGCCAGCGCGAATTCGACGGACGCCTGTCCGTGCCCGCCGCGCAGGCGCCGAGCGGCGTGACGATCACACCCGATCGATGACGGCATCGATCACGCTGTTGAACAACCGGCTGATGCGAGCGGCGCCCCCACCGGCGGTCGCCCAGGCGACCACCATCAAGCCGACGAGGGCCGCGGCGAGGAGCACGAGCGCGTATTCGGTGGTCGCCTGCCCGCGATCGCCTTGGGCGGCAAGGCGATGCCTCCCAGGGTCGAGGGCGGCCTCGGCGGTGGTGGTGACGCTGGTGCGGAGATGGACGTACAACAGGAGTGCGAGGTGGGTGGGCATGGCTGCTCCGTTCGAGAGTCGTGTGGATCGGGGTCACCAGGCGGTTCCGCCGAGCGACGAGAGTGCGGCGATCACGGCGGGCGCGATCGCGAGGAGGACGAACGACGGCAACGTGCACGTCACGAGTGGGAACGACAGGCGGACCGGGAGCGTGCGGGCTTCGGCCTGGTCGAGGCGCCGGCGTGCCGCTCGGATCTCCACGGTCAGCTGATCGAGCATCGGGCCGAGCGCGAGCCCGTTGCGATCGCTGGTGGCGATCACGTCGGCGACGGCAGCGGCCGGTGGACCGAGGCGTTCCGGCAGCGCAGCGAGTGCATCGGCGAACGGCTGGCCCCGTTCGGTACGGCGGATGACATCGGCGAACGCGTCCCCGATGACGGACTCGTCCGAGGCAGCAAGGTCTCCCACCGCCTGGAACGGGGTGCATCCCGCTCGCACGCTGAGCACCAGGAGGTCGATCGCGTCGGGGAGTCTCGCGCTCGATGTCGTCGCGACGTCGGCGGGCGGCGCGCATCGGAGCGAGGCGGCGAACTATCGCGATCGCACCGCCGCCGGCGCCGAGTGCGAGCGGACCGATCGTGAGCACGCCGAGTGCGGCGGCCAGCAGGGCGGCGCCGATCGACCATCGGCGCCTCGGGTGCCGCTCACGCCGAGGGGCCGCCGTCGATCGCCCGGCATCGACCTTGCGGTGTGCACGGGTCGCAACGGGCCGGGTGATCGCGCCGAGCGTGACTGCGACGCCGGCCGCCATGAGCGGCCCCATCACCGCGTTGGTCGACACGGCCACGCTCACGACGGGACCCCGACGATGCGACGCATCCACCACCAGCCGGCTGCGTTGAGTGCGAGGCCCGCCCCGACACAGACCGTTCCGATCGGCGAGGTCACCACCGACCGGACGTCGCCGTCGGTCGCGACGAGCGCGGCCAGCATCAGGAGCGGCACCGCCGTCATCACGTGCGACGAGAGGCGGGCCTGTGCCGCCTGCGTCGACCGGTCGTCGAGGTCGGCTGCGCGTTGGCGGAGCAACATGGCGGCCCGGTCGACCGAGGCGGCCGCCGGCCCGCCGATCCGGCTCGCCGTGGTGATCACGCCGAGCGCCAACCGCAGGTGAGCGCCATCGGTGTCGACACGGGCGATCGCATCAGCGACCGATGTGCCCCGCTCGAGCGCCAACCGCAGTGGAACGGTGGCCCGTTCGGTGGCGGGATCGGCCGGGAGTGTCGCGACCGCGTCGCGCAGGGTCGAGCCGGATCGGACGCGGCGGGCGATGTCGTCGCACCATGCGGCGACTGCGCGTGCAGCCGGATCGGGGTGTCCGACGCGTCGGAGCCTCCACGCGTCGAGTGCCCGCGATGATCGCGCCGGAACGTCACCCCCAAGAGGCGCCGTTCGTCGAGGCCGCGGTCGCAGCGGCACGGCAGCCGCGACGACTGCAAGCGCAACGCAGACGACCGCGAACACGGGTGCAGCGACGCGACCGGTCATCGTCGCCGCCGCTCGAGTGATGCCATCGCGACGAGATGCCCGTCGACGTCCTGCATCGCGAGCGGGCGCGTGGCGGGTATCGCATGGTGGTCGTCGGTCGGCGATGGCGGTGTGACCTCTGCCAGCTCGGTGATCCGTCGGGCGCCGTCAGCGGCGCGCTCGACGTGGATCACGACGTCGATGGAACGCGCGAGCTGATGGCGGATCGCCGCGAGTGGCCAGGTCGGCGCGGCCTGTAGCACCAGCGACTCGAGACGGAGGAGGGCGTCGGTCGGGCCGTTCGCATGGCACGTCGAGATCGAGCCGTCGTGGCCGGTGTTCATTGCCTGGACCAACGCGAGCACCTCGTCGCCGCGAGCCTCGCCGACCACGATCCGATCCGGTCGGAGCCGCAGTGCAGTCCGCACGAGCTGTGCCAGGTCGACTGCGCCGGGACCGTCGATCGTCGGTGGGCGGGCCTCGAGGCGAAGGGCATGAGGGTGCCGCAGCGGCAACTCGGCGGTGTCCTCGACGATCACCAGGCGCTGGGACGGATCGACCTCGGACACGAGCGCCGCGACGAGTGAGGTCTTGCCCGATGACGTCGCCCCTGCCACGACCAGATTGCAGCGCGCGTCCAACAGCTCGTGTAGCAGGGCGACACCGACGGCGTCGGTGAACGACTCGAGTGGCAGGATCCGTCGGCGGAATCGCCGGATCGACAACGCCGGCCCGTCGACAGCGACGGGCGGGAGCACCGCACAGACCCTGGCGCCGTCGGCAAGTCGGGCGTCGACGATCGGTGAGGTCCGGTCGACTCGGCGCCCGAGCGGCGCGAGCACGCGCTCGATCAGCAGATCGACGCGGTCGGTTCCGAGTGAGCCGACGTACTGCAGTGTCCCGTCGCGGTCGATCCAGATCTCGCTCCCGGCATTGACGAGGACCTCGTCGATGCCGTCGTCGCGGACGTACGCGTCGAGTTCACCGAGCCCGCGCAGATGAGCGATCGCCCGGTCGGCGAGGACCACCTGCTCCTCGGGTGAACACAGCGGAGCGAGGCGCCGCACCTCGGCCTCGACCAGCGGTGTCGGATCGCCCGGTCGGTCGGCGACGAGGTCGCACACCGTGCGCACGATGTCGTGGTCGGTCATGCGGCAGCGCTGCGCAGTGCCCGCGTCATCACACGCGGGAGTCGGCTGGCGAGGAGTCCGGCGTCGACCGCTTGCGCCACGCTGGGGTCGACGCTGATCACGGCCTCGACCGGCACCCCGATGGCGTGTTCGATGTCGCGCTGGCCGAGCCCGCGGCCGGGTTCGTCGACGAGGATCACCCCGGTGGGTCGCACGCCGCTGCGCACCGCTCGACGCAGTGACAGGTAGCAGGGTCGGGTCACGAGCAGCGACCGGTCCGAGCGCGCTGCAAGGGGTTCGGGCGGGACGCGGGTCCCGACGTCGACCGTGACGTCGCAACCCCACTGATTCGACCAGTCACACAGCCAGTGTCCGAGCGTCGACCAGCGAACGTCCTGGTCGTCGACGTGGTGTCGCCCGTGGGCGGACGTGGCGCACCGCCACGGCAACAACCACACGCGCGGACCGATGTCGACGAGCAGCTCGGCGAGGTGATCGGCCGACGTGTCGCTCGCCAGCCACTCGGCGACGCCCGGCCGATCCGGCTCGGGCAGGCCGAGCACGGCGGGCAGCTCCCCGTCGAGATCGACGAGCAGTGACGGTCGTTGCGAACTCAGCGCCAGTGCGGCTGCGACGACTGTGGTTCCGCTTCCGCCCTTGGCGGCCCAGCAGAGTGTGACCATGACGTTCCCCCGATCAGCGGGTGGATGCATGGGGAGAGTCGGTGAGGCGAGAGTATCGACGCCGTGAACGCTCCACAACGCCACCTCCCGATCAGGCCGCTAGTGTCGCCGCCGGAGGTGTCCGAGTACCTGGTGGGCTCCGCCGCCTTCAAAGCGGTTGGGATGGGCGATCCCCATCCGGCGGGTTCGATTCCCGTCCACCTCCGCCAATCACCTCCACGGGCCGGATTGGTCCCATTCCGAGGGTGGGCGAGTGCGAGGGCAGGCGAGCTGGACTGCCCGCCGGAGCGATGAGTTTCGACGCGACCTGTGAGCGCGCGAACTCATCGCTGCCCCGGTTTGAGCCGGGATCGAGGGAGGCGGACCATCGGCGCGTGTCGGCGATGCCGGAGCTTCCCGCCGATCGGCTCCTCGTGCCGAGGGCAGTACGGGTACTGTCCGCCCATGTCGCTCCTCGACCTCTCGATCGTCGACGACCACTCGACGGAACTGTGGGACGGCCTCGTTCCGGTGCTCTCGGACTACATCGCCATCCCCGCCCTCTCGCCGAATTTCGACGATCAGTGGGCCGCGAACGGCCAATTGGACCGGGCGGTGGAACTGATCACGTCGTGGTGTCGTGATCGGTCGATCCCGGGCATGGCGGTGTCGGTCCATCGCCTCGAGGGTCGTACGCCGACGATCGTGTGTGAGGTCCCGGCGACTGCCGGCGTCGAGGACGTGGCCCCGGTGCTGCTCTACGGGCATTTCGACAAGCAACCGGAGATGGAGGGCTGGCGCGACGGCCTCGGACCGTGGAAGCCGGTGCTGGAGGGCGATCGTCTGTATGGGCGTGGGGGTGCCGACGACGGCTACTCGGCGTTCGCCGCGCTCGGCGCGATCGAGGCGGTGCAGGCCGCTGGTGGAGCTCACCCGCGGTGTGTGGTCCTCATCGAGGGCAGCGAGGAGTCCGGGAGCCCCGACCTCCCCGCCTACATCGACGCGCTCGCGGACGTCATCGGGACGCCGCAACTCGTCGTGTGCCTCGACTCCGGCGCCGCCGACTACGAGCACCTCTGGATCACCACGTCGCTGCGAGGGATGGCCGCCGGCAACCTGCGTGTGCGCGTGGTCGAGGAGGGCCTGCACTCCGGCGGCTACGGCGGCGTGGTGCCCGACGGTTTCCGGATCATGCGTCACCTGCTCGAGCGCATCGAGGACAGCGACGACGGGCGAGTGCTCCTCGACGAGGCGTGGGGTGACATCCCAGCCGAGACGCAAACGGCGCTGGCGCAGGCCGCGCCGCTGGTGGGCGCGGGGCGCGTGGCCGAGGTGCCCTGGACCCCTGGCGTCGAAGCGGTCACCGGCGACGACGCGCTCGAGGCGTTGCTCGCCACGACGTGGCGCCCCCAGCTCACCGTGATCGGCCAGGACGGCTTGCCGCCGACCGCCCGGGCAGGCAATGTCCTGCGACCGGAGACGACCGTGAAGCTCTCGTTGCGCCTTCCGCCACACGTGGACCCCGACGTCGTGTTGTCGGCATTGGAGCGCCGTCTCACCGTCGACCCGCCCCACGGTTCGCAGGTCTCCTTCGAGAGCGCGGAAAGCGCGTGGGGGTGGGCCGCCCCGCCCACCGCGCCGTGGCTCGACGACGCGCTGCAGGCCGCGTCCGGCCGCTTCTTCGGCGCACCTTCGCTGCAGTTCGGCGAGGGTGGCACCATCCCATTCATGGCGATGCTCGGCCAGCGGTACCCCGCCACCCAGTTCGTGGTGACCGGCGTGCTCGGCCCGCACAGCAATGCCCACGGCCCCAACGAGTTCCTCCACCTCCCCACCGGCCGCAAGATCACCGCCGCGGTCGCCACCGTCCTTCACGCCGCCGCCCAACCCCGCTGACCCGGTTCCTCCAGGAGGGCTGGTTCGTGCTCGACTTCGGCGTCGATGAAGTCGGTGAGGAGCCTGAGGGGAGACCGAGCGGGCCGGGAGGCCAACGATGGCTGGGTTGGTCGGCTCAGCCGACGCCGAGCCGTGCTGCAGCGCGAATCGCCGCGGCCGGGCCGGCGAGAAGGCGGAGCAGGATCAGGCCGTCGATGACGGCGATCGCCGCTTCGGCCTCGGCTCGACGTTCCCGCTCGCTTCCATCGAGGAACATGGTCAACCACGCGATCCACGCCTCGACGAGTTGCGGAACGATCGTGTCGAAGGGGGTGCGACCGGTCGCTGCCAGACCGTTGGCCTCGAAGAACAGTGCGAAGATCCGATCGGTCTCGTCGCGGGCCAGCACCGGCCACGCAGCTCGAGCGAGTTCCAGATGATCGGCGGCCGGTGAGGAGAACGCTTCGCCGAGGGTTTCTTGCAGCTGCAGCCCCATCGACATCACCACCTCGGTGAGCAGATCCTCCTTGGTGGGGAAGTAGTAGACGACGGTGCGGTCGTTGATGCCGAGGCGTTTGGCGACGCGTCCGAAGGTGAGCTGGCTGAGTCCCTCCTCGAACGCCGCGGCGAGCGCACCGTCGAGGATCTCCTGTTTGGTGTGTCGGTAACCCATCCCGGCCTTGACTGTAGTGATCACTACGAATAGTGTCTGAAGTTGTCACTACAGATCATGCCAAACCGCAGCCGTCCCGCAGCGATGGCCGCGTCGAGGCCCCGAATCCACTGGAGCACCGATGTCGACGATGACCGCGACCGAAGCGTCCGACCTGTTCCGACGCGAGCCGGACCGATTCCTCGACGTCGGCGCCGGCGAGGCCGCCTATCGCGTCGTCGGAACAGGCCCGGACGTGCTGTTCGTGCACGGCTGGCCGGTCAGCTCGGCGACCTTCCGTCTCCTGCTGCCGCACCTCGTCGACCATGTCACCTGTCATCTGTTCGACTTTCCGTCGGCGGGAGACAGCCGATTCGACGCCGACACGCCGATGTCGATCCAACAGCACATCGAGACCGTCCGACGGGTGGTCGACCTCCTCGAACTGGACCAGGTCGCCGTGGTCGGCCACGACTCCGGCGGCATGATCGCCCGTCACGCGATGGTCGGCGACCCGCGTTTGCGTGCCATGGGGTTGATCAACACCGAGCCGTCGGATCCGAGCTGGCGTTTCAGGTCTTTCATCGCATCTCGGCGTCTTCCTGGCCTCAGCGCCGGACTCGGATGGGTGGCCGGCAAGCCGCGCGTCGTGCGGTCCAAGGCGGTGTTCGGTGACGCGTTCGCCGATCGTTCGCTGCTCGGTGGCGAGTTCGCCGAGTTCTTCCTCGCTCCGCTCCGCGAGATCCCCGTACGCCGCGAGGCCGCCGTGAAGCTGCTTCGCTCCTTCGACATGCACCACGTCACCGACCTCCCCGGGGTCCATCGCCGTCTCGACGTGCCGGTGCAGTTGGTGTGGGGTGACAAGGACCCGTTCTTCCCGGTCGACCGGGCCCGGGCGATGGTCGCCGAGTTCCCGGATGCCCGGATCGAGGTCATCGAAGGTGCCGGCCTGTTCTCGCACGAAGAACGCCCCGCCGAGGTGGCGCGGGCGCTGCTCCCGACGCTCACCGGCACCCGCTGACCGTCGCCTGTGTCCGGCCGACCCGTCGCGGTCTCGGCAATGATGGGCCGATGGACTCGACGCGTGTCGCGCACGTCGCCGAACTCGCCGGGCTGCGACTCGACGGTGAGGCCGAAGTGGTCGGCGCCGACCCGGTACTCGCTACGCCGTGGCCGGTCGGTGAGGTCGCTGCGGTCGCACTCGCTCGTGCCGGCGTGGCGGCGGCCCGGCTCTCCAGTCGCGCTGGTGCAAGCCCGGGCCCGGTCCACGTCGATGTCGCCGATGCTGCGGCGGCGACGATCGGCTTCGCCGTCATGCGGGTCGATGGCGAGTCGATGGCGCGCACCAACGCCGACAATCCGTGGGTCGGTCGATACCGGTGCGCGGACGGACGATGGATCCATCTGCACGGCGGGTTCCCGGTGCTCGCCGAACGGTTGGCGTCGCTGCTCGACCTGCCTGCCGATGCCGACGAGACCGCAATCGGCGCTGCCGTCGGTCGGTGGGAGTCCGTCCCGCTGGAGGATGCCGTCGCCGCCCGGTATGGCTGCTCGGCGATCATTCGCACCGAGGACGAGTGGCGTCGGCACCCGCAGGGCGAACTCGTCGACTCGTGGTCCACCGTGGTGCAACGCACTCCTGACGCATCAGCGTCGACGCGGTGGACACCCTCGCAGGCACGACCGCTCGACGGGCTCCGGGTGCTCGACCTCACCCGCGTGCTCGCCGGACCGACGTGCGGGCGAACGCTCGCCGCCTTCGGCGCCGACGTGCTGCACGTGCGCGGTCCGGATGTCCCTGTCGTCCCGGCATTCGTCGTCGACACCGGCCACGGCAAACGGCAGGCCCATGCCGACTTCACCGACGCCGACCAGCTCATGGCGCTTCGCGACGTCGCGCTCGCCGCCGACGTCGTTGTCCAGGGATACCGGCCTGGCGTCGTCGCCCGGTACGGCCTCGACGAGGACGCGTTGCGCACCGACGGATTCCGCGGTGTGTTCGCATCGGTCTCGGCATTCGGGCACGAAGGGCCGTGGTCGGACCGCGGAGGATGGGAACAACTTGCGCAGTCCGCGAGCGGGCTGTGTCTCGATCCGCTCGGCGACGAGAGGCCGGTGATGCTCCCGTGCGCCGCAACCGACTACACCACCGGCTTCGTGGTGGCGGCAGGTGTCATGGAGGCGCTCGACGCTGCGCTCGCCGACGGGCACAGCCGTCGTGTCGACGGCTCGCTCTGCCAGACGGCCGTGTGGATCCGGCGAGCGGGCTACCTGGGTGACGTCGCTACTCCGTCGGGCTTCGCGCCGGAGCTGCAGCGTTCGGAGACCGGGTTCGGTGTCGTCGAGCATCTCGGCCCGTGCGTCAGGGTCGACGGTCTGGACGTTGGTTGGGCACACCCGACCACGCCGCTCGGGGCGGGACGACTGTCGTGGTGAACGCGTTCGAGTTCTCGGCGGAACTCTGGAGATACACCGGGAAGGCGGCCTGGTACTTCGTCACGCTGCCGCACGACGTCGCCGACGACATCGACGAGATCACCGGTGACACGCGACGCGGGTTCGGGTCGGTGCGCGTCGAGGTGACCATCGGCTCCAGCACCTGGAACACCTCGATCTTCCCGGACACGAAGTCCGAGTCGTTCGTCCTCCCCGTGAAGAAGGCCGTCCGCGTCGCCGAGGACCTCGACGACGGCACGCCGGTCGGCGTGCGTCTCACCCTCGCCGACGTCTGACGGCCGCATCGCCCCGGCACTGAATGACTTTTGCCCCTGGGGGTATCGCTCTCCTCGGCCGAGAATGAGGGAAGGCCACGTCGGCCGAGGATTGGAGTGTCATGGAGTCGCGAAGTCGCAACGTGCCGATCATCGCAGCGCTGATTGTCGGCATCGGGATGATCGTGGCGCCGTTCGTGTTCCAGATGTTCGACCGAGCGCCACTCGGCGGCGACATGATCGACGACTTCGAGCCGTACATGACGATCGAAGAGGTCGAGAAGTTCCGCGGGTATTTGGTGGAGATCGACGCCGCCAACACCGAGTCGATCGAGTCGCTGCGTGACGCGCTCGTCGAGTCGGGCGCCGTCGAGGCGTCGCAGTACGACGTCGTCCTCGCCTCGGTCGTCAACCTGAACGAGCAGTGGCCCACCGTCGACGCCGACATGACCGATCTGATCGATCGGATGGAGGCCAACCTCGACAGCTATGCGGCCGTTGCCGCCCTGCCGCCGTTCCCGATGTTCCCCTGGTTCTTCGTCGTCCCCGGCGCGTTGATCGCGCTGACGGCCGGCATCGCGTTGTACCAGCGGCGCACGCCGTCGAACCGTGCCCGACCCGCCCTCTGGGTGCTCTTCGGACTCGGCATCGCCGTGGCCGCAGCGCCGGTCGCGTTCCAGATGTTCGACCGTGCGCCGCAGGGCGCCGACATGATCGACGACTTCCGCCCGATGATGACGCGCGAACGGGTGCAGTCGGTGCAGGGCTACTTCGTCACGCTCGGCGCTGCCGAGGGCCAGCTGCGTGCGAACGCGCTGCCACTGCTCGTCGAAGCCGGAGGCGATCCGGCCGAGTTCCCCGCGATCGATCAGTGGTCCGCCGACTGGCCCACGATCCTCACCGACTTCAACCCGATGGTCGCCACGATGAGCGACAACGTCGACAACTACGAGGCGGTCGCCGCCTTGCCGTCATTCGATCTCTTCCCCTGGTTCTTCGTCGTCCCCGGCGTTCTCGTCGCGATCCTGGCCCTGGTGGCCATGCGGTCGCGACGAGCGGCTGACGACGACGTCGCACCTCCCCCCAACATCCCGGCGATGGCCGGCAAGGAGTCATCATGACCAACCACCACACCACGCGGCGCCTGTTCGCCGCCCTCGCGGCAGCCACGCTCGTCCTGGCCGCATGCGGGAGTGACGACGATGCCAGCAGCGACACCGAAGCGGCCACCGAGGAGACGGTTGTCGCCGAGACGACCGAAGCGACCGAGACGACCGAAGCGATGCCGGAGGAGACCGAGCCGCCTGCCACCGAGGCCCCGACCACCGAGGCGCCGGCAGGGTTCGAGGGCGAACTCATCGGCCTGTTCTCGATCGACGACGCCGTGTGCGACGCAGCCGACGTGTCGGGTTCGTACTTCCGGATGCTGCAGCCCGACGGCAACTACATCCCGAATGCGGACTCTGCGTGCGTCGACACCACCTATTCGGGCCTGACTGCTGGAACCGATGGCGGCCTGGTCACCGGCAGCTTCCAGCTGGCGCCGGATCCGGCCTTCGACGACGCCGGCAACGCTCTCGCCGACTCGATCTTCGCACCGGTGCCGTTCTTCGCCGTGGCGTTCGCTGGTGCGACCGACAAGGCCGAACCGGCGGTGCCCAGCTTGACGGCAACCGACGGCGTGCTCACCGGTGACCTGTCGGCGTTCACCGCCTACTACGGCGGCGGGAGCTTCAACCAGGGAGCGCCGAAGCCCGATGGCACCGGCGACGCACCCATGGGAACCATCGACCCTGAGACCGGCGCCTACGTGCTCGACTGGACGAGCCTGATCTCCGGTGGGTCGTTCGACGGCTTCACCGGCGTGTGGCACTTCGAGGGCACGTTCACTCCGAACTCCTGACCACCACGGGTTCGACGCGAGACGCAGGGGCACGCCCTGCGTCTCGTCGCGTGGTCGATACGTCACCGATCCGCCACCATCACTAGGTTTGGAACGTCCGCCGAACCTGGGAGAAGCAAATGGCCGGTCTCGAATCCACCCCCGACATGTACGACCTCCGGATGTCCGAGGGCGTCCGCCCGCTCTACGACGCGGTGAAGAAGTTCATCTACACCGAGGTCGAGCCGATCACGGCGGAGTTCTTCCGCCTCGGCCAGGGTCGCGCCGACCACTGGGGCTACGGCGAGGGGCAACTCGAACTGCTCGAGTCCGTCAAGGACAAGGCCAAGGAGCAGGGCCTCTGGAACTTCTTCCTGCCCGACGCCGAGACCGGGGAGGGGCTCTCCAACCTCGATTACGCCTACATCGCGATGGAGCTGGGGAAGAACCCGCTCGCATCGGAATCGATGAACTGTGCTGCACCCGACACCGGCAACATGGAAGTGCTCGAACGAGTCGGCACGCCCGAGCAGAAGGCGAAGTGGCTCGAGCCGCTGTTGCGGGGCGAGATCCGCTCGGCCTATGCGATGACCGAGCCCGACGTCGCGTCGTCCGATGCGAAGAACGTGGCGTGCAAGGCGGTCCGTGACGGCGACGAGTGGGTGATCACCGGCGAGAAGTACTACATCTCGGGCGCCGGCGACCCGCGCTGCAAGATCATGATCACGATGGTGCAGACCAGCCCGGACGGCCCGCCGCACCTTCGCCAGTCGCAGATCCTGGTGCCCATCGACACGCCGGGCGTCGAGATCGTCGGCCCCATGCACGTGTTCGGCAAGGACGACGCCCCGCACGGGCACATGCACCTGCGCTTCAACGACGTGCGGGTGCCCTACGAGAACATCCTGCTCGGCGAGGGTCGCGGCTTCGAGATCTCGCAGGTGCGTCTCGGCCCGGGCCGGATCCACCACTGCATGCGCTCGATCGGTGCGGCCGAACGCGCGCTCGAGCTGATGGTCAAGCGCGGCCTCACCCGTGAGGCGTTCGGCAAGCGCGTCAGCAACCTCGGTAAGAACGTCGAAATGATCGCCAAGTCACGCATCGAGATCGAGTCGATGCGTCGCATGGTGCTCACCGCGGCGAAGGCGATGGACGAACTCGGCAACGCCGAAGCTCGCGTCTGGGTCAGTGCGATCAAGGCGATGGTGCCGATCCGGGTGTGCGAGATCATCGACAACGCCATCCAGATCCACGGCGCTACCGGCGTGTCGCAGTGGACGCCGCTCGCCGACATGTACACCTCGCAGCGCACGCTTCGTCTTGCCGATGGCCCCGACGAGGTGCACTGGTTCGTCGTCGGCCGCTCCGAGATCGCCCGCTGGGAAGAAGAGGGTGGCAACACCTACGACCCGAAGGCGGAGTACCTCTCACGCACCGACGACGTCAAGGACGGCATCTTCTCCGGCCCCTGACCTCTCCCTGCGATGAGCGAAAAGCCGGTATCCGGTCGGTTCGCGCATCGCTGAGGTTGTGTTGCCGGTTGCGGTGAGGGAAAAGCCGGTATCCGGTCGGTTCGCTCATCGCTGAGGTTTCGCGCGGTTCGTTCGGGTCAGTACATGGTTCCGCAGAACGGGGTCGGCCGAACCGCGAAGAGGGCATCGAGGCGATCGAGCACGTCCTCGTTCGTGCTGAGGGCACCGATCGTGGCGAGGTCGTGCCATGACACCGCGCCGAGATAGGCGGCCGACAGGGTGCCGATGTCGACCGTGACGTCAGCGGTCGTGTCGACGCCGGTCGCGCCCCCGGCCGACACCTCCCACGTGCCGCAGTTCGCAGGGAACATCGGGTCGTCGACCGTGATCGACACCGCTGCGTCGACGGGTCCATAGTTGCGCTGGCTCAGCGCTGCGTCGACGTCGAGGATGCGCACCCACTGCTCGTCGAATCGCTGGCGGGCTTCGTACGCGCGCGAGTCGTGCAGGGCGCGCCGGACCGGCTCGTCGATCGGGCGAACGGCTGCTTGCCAGGTCACGACGAGATCGATGTCGAGCAGGAACCGCCAGAGCTCCAATTCGACCGCAGGCGACGCGCCCCACAGGTCGCGGACCTTGCCGGCACCGACCGGGTTCGTGGCGAACGACTCGTCCCAGTCGACGTCGTAGAAGACGTAGCCGGTGTCGTTCCCGCTGGCGTCGGTGGAGACGGCGACGAACGAGCCCTTGCCGAACGGCGCCTCGGTCGGCCGGCCGGCGTCGTGCAAGAAGCGCGGCCACATCCAAGCCGGGCGGCTGACCGTGCCGACGCGCCAGCGCGCGACGGCGTCGTAGAGCGATGGCACGACATCGAGGACCTCGTCGTACTTCAGCAGTCTGACGGCACCCGCTGCAGTGGGGACTCGCCACGGCTTGGCCGCACGCGTCGTGACGATCGCGGCGACGGCGTCGGTGGCGAGCCCGAATCCGTAGCGTCGATAGATCGAGGTCTCGCTTGCATGCAGCGTCGCCAACACGTTGCCGCGTTCGCGTGACTCGACGAGCAGCCGGTGCATCATCCGCGTCAGCAGCCCGCGCCGGGTGTCGGTGGGCAGGACGCCGACGCGGGTGACGCCTGCAGTGGGAACACGGGCACCGCCCGGCACGGTCGAGTCGAAACGGAAGGCGCCGACGTTTCCGACGCAGCGGTCGCCGTCCCATGCTGCGAGCGAGTCGCTCCCCTCCCAGGACGCTGTGCCGGCCTCGAACATTGCGTCGTTCACCGGGCCGCTCAGGAGGGCGGCTCTGAATGCGTCGAGCACATCACGTCGTTCGTCAACCTGAACGGGCCGGATGTCGTAGTTGTCCACACCGGCACGTTGCCACACCGAACAGCCGAACGACACCCGAATTTCGCCGTCCGATGAGCGAACCGCCCGAATGGTGGTCCTTGGCTCATCACCGCATGGGTGCGACGACTACCGATGAGCGAACCGCCCGGAAAGCGGCCGTTCGCTCATCGCAGCGGGGCGTGATGAGCGGGTTGCGTCAGACGGCGAGGAGGTCGCGGGCGCCGGTGTCGCTCGACGGATGGCGCAGCTTGCTCATCGCACGGGCCTCGATCTGGCGGATGCGCTCCCGCGTGAGGTTGAAGTGCTCGCCGACTTCCTCGAGCGTGCGAGGCTCGCCGCGGTCGAGTCCGAAGCGGAGCTTGAGGATCTCGCGCTCGCGTTCGTCGAGCGGTGCGAGCAGTCGCGAGATCTCGTCGGGCAGCAGCGCAGTGGCGGCGACCTCGAACGGCGACTCGGCCGAACGGTCCTCGACCACGTCGCCGAGTTCGGCGTCGCCGTCCTCGCGCAGCGGCTCCGACAGCGAGAGGGGCTCGGCGGCGAAGCGCAGCGCCTCGGTCACCTTGTCCTCGGGCATCTCGACTTCCTTGGCCAGCTCGGACAGCGTGGCGGGACGGCCGTACTTCAGCTCGAGGCGCGATCGCGCCTTCTGCAGACGCGCCAGCGTGTCGCCGGCATGAACCGGGAGTCGGATCGTGCGGCCGGTGTTGGCGATACCACGGGTGATCGCCTGACGAATCCACCACGTGGCATACGTCGAGAACTTGAAGCCTTTGCGCCAGTCGAACTTCTCGACGGCGTGCATCAGCCCGAGGTTGCCCTCCTGGATGAGGTCGAGCAGCGGCAGGCCGGACGCCTGGTACTTCTTGGCGATCGAGACCACGAGGCGCAGGTTCGACTGCACGAACTGGCGCTCGGCCTCCTCGCCCTGACGGGCGGTGCGGCGCAGCTCCCGCTTCTTCGCTGCGGTGAGATCGCCGCCGGCGTCGAGCTGAGCGATCGCCTCGTTGCCTGCTTCGATGGCCTTCGCGAGTCGCACCTCGTCGTCTTTCGTGAGCAGCGTGTACTGCCCGATATCGGTGAGGTAGAGACGGACGAGGTCTTCGTCGTCCCGGTCGACGCGGTCTTTGGCCACCTGGTGCTCCTACTGTGTTGAGTCAACGGAGGCAACGACCGTGGTCGAGGTCCCCGTGGAGGATTCGGCGTGCGAGTGTGTCGTATGACGATGTCTGCAGATGAGGTGCACGACAGTTGACATGAGACGCAGGTCACGATACCGACGTCGCCCGATCCGTCAACCCATGGAACGTAACCGCAACGTGATATCGCAGCGGGAGATGAAGGTCAGTGAGGAATCGCCATGAGTGATGCTCGTGCAGGGGACACATCAGACGACCGGGTCGCGGTGGATCGATCCGGCGACGATGGACCCGGCGAGGTCGACCTCACGATCGTGACGTTGCGCTTCGATGCCGCCGACGATGCGGCGCTGCTCGCCGTGCTGTCGAAGTACGTCGTGCTGACGCGCATGCACGACGGCTGCCGCAACGTCGACCTGTGCTCCAGCGTGACGGTGCCGGGCCGCCATCTCCTCGTGCAGAAGTGGGAGACACCCGGGCACCAGCGTCGACACTTCGATTCCCAGGTCATGGTCGACATGGCCCGCTCGTGCGAGGGCCTGCTCGCCGCTCCTCCCGAGGTGGATCTCTGGGAGGCGACGAGCGCCCACGACCTCAGGTGAGAACTGTGTGACGGCGTCCGGTGATCGCGGGCACCTGAGTGCCGCGCGACGGTACAATCCTCGGACCATGTCGAATCCAGTGTTCAAAGAGGAAGCCTTCAACCAGGCCTCGCAGGATTTCCGAGCGACGCAGCCCGGATGGGCCGCGCCGGCGGCGGGCTCGCACGTCCAGACCCAGCCGGTGACCGACGGCCCGGTCTCGGGCTGGCAGAAGGCGATGACGATCAACGGCACGATCAGCGCCTCGCTCGTGCTCCTCGTCCTGTTGCTGGTCTCGGGTGCGTTCGGGTGGAACGCCGCCAGCGGTCCGACGCTCGAGAACGGCGTCGAGACGTATTCGTTCCCGCCGATGGCGTTCCTCGGCATCGTGATCGGCTTCGTCGCCGTGATCGTCGCCAACATGAAGCCGAACCTCGCGAAGATCCTCGGGCCGGTCTACGCACTCGCCTACGGTTTCGCGGTCGGTGCGATCTCGAAGGGCTACGAGACCTTCTACAACGGCATCGTCGTGCAGGCCGTGCTCGCCACGGCGTCGGTGTTCATGGTCATGCTGGTGCTCTACCGGACTCGCATCATCAAGGTCACCGACAAGTTCCGCCGGGTCGTCATCTTCGCCACCATCGGCGTGATGGTGCTCTACCTGACGTCGTTCGTGATCAGCCTGTTCGGCACCACGCTGCCGTTCCTGAACGGCGACAACATGGCGCTGAGCATCGCGTTCTCCGTGTTCGTCTGCGGGCTCGCAGCGATGAACCTCGCGCTCGACTTCGACTTCATCGAGCGGGCCACCCAGTCCGGCATGCCGAAGACCTACGAGTGGATCGCGGCGCTCGGGCTCGTCGTCACGCTCGTGTGGCTGTACCTCGAGCTGCTGCGCCTGCTGTCGTACCTGCGCAACTGATGGCGCACGTGCGCTGATCCCGTGGTCGGCGCGCTGACATGAACCCGAACGAAGTGCCCGACGGCGGCAGTCTCCTCGAGGCTGCCGCCGTCGGCGTTGCGGGAGCTGCGTTCGCTGCCGCCGTCGGCTCACCGCTCGGGATCGCCGTGCCGCTCGGCGCGGTCGGCGCCGCCAACGGAATGATCACGGGGTGGCGGCGCGTCTACGACTGGAGCTGTTCGACGGGTCCGGTCGCGTTCGCCCTCGACTCCACGTGGGCCCTTCCGATGACGTCCGCGGCGCTCGTCTCGCAGGCCGCCGGTGCGTTGCGCGGTGCTGCGAGCTACGACGAGTCGCTGAGCCGGCGGTCGAACCGCATGGTGTTCCGACGGGGCTTCGTGCCGCGTCGCGGGTTCGCGATCACGATCGGCAACGTCGTCAGCGGGGCAGGCGACACGTCGCTACCCCGTCGCCGCAGGCTGGTGACCGATCACGAGGACGTGCACGTGTGGCAGGCGCGTTGGTTCGGTCCCTTCTACCCGTTGCTGTACGGCGGATGGATGGTGGCGGGAGGAGCCGTCGGGATCGTGCTCTGGGTGGTGAAGCGCCGATCCGACCGGCTCGCCCGCGTCGTCGAGTCGTGCGCGTACTACCTGAATCCGTTCGAGTGGTGGGCCTACAGCCGCGACGATCACTGGCCCCCGTCGGGCAAGGTGCGCGGCCTCGGCTGGCGCACGCCGATCGTGCGCCCTCGACGTCGTCCCGCCTGAGCGGCACCCACGTCCCATCCCGTTTGCGTTGCAGAACAGGTGACCCGCCCCACCGAGAGTGCAACGCAAACGTTGTCGTTGGTGCGAGGCGAGCGGGTCAGCTGACTCGGGCGAGGAGTTCGAGGAGCGCGGCGTTGAATTCGGCGGGGCGCTCCTGCTGGGTCCAGTGTCCAGCGCCGTCGACCAGGATCGAACCCCGGTACTCCGGGAGGTCGGCGTGCGTCTCGTCGATGGTGTCGAGGCGAGAGGCGATCACGCCGTCGAGGGTGCCGCCGATGAAGGCACATGGCACCGATGGCGCAGGAAGGTCCTTGGTGATCTCGTAGTCGGCGTCGAGGTTGCGGTACCAGCTGAGCGGTCCGAAGAACCCACTGGTGGAGAACTGCTCGGCGTACGTGGCCAGGTCGGCGGCGGTCAGCCATGACGGCACCCCATCGGGGACGGCAACACCGCGGGTGATCGCGTCGAGAAAGGCGGTGCCCTCCATCGGCGGCAGAGGATCCGGTGGCGGGCCGAACATCTCGCCCGAGCCGCCCCACAGCGTGAGGCGCAGCGTCTCGGCCACGTCGGCCTCCAGTTCCGCCTCGGCGGGCCCGACGTCCTGGAAGTACACGATGTAGAAGAACCGATCGCCGAACAGCGCTCGGAACATGTCGGTCGGACGCGCTGGCCAGGCGGTGTACGGCACGCTCACGTTCACGAGCCCGCGGACGCGTTCGGGATGCAGGCGCGACAGGTCCCACACCACCATCGATCCCCAATCGTGCCCGACGAACAGTGCGTCCTGGGCGCCTACGTCATCGAGGAGTCCGACGAGGTCGGCCGCGAGGTGATCGGAGCGATAGGCGTCCACGTCGGCCGGTGCGCTCGACGCGCCGTAGCCGCGCTGGTCGGGAACGAGGACGCGGTATCCCGCCGACACGAGCGGGTCGATCTGGTGGCGCCATGAATGCGAACTCTCCGGGAACCCGTGTACGAGCACGACCACAGGGTCGCCGGGCGTGCCCGCGTCGATCACGTCGAGCTCGACTGCGTTCGTGGCGATGCGGCGACGGGTGGAGGACATGGACCGACTGTACGGAACCGAACTCGGTCGAGAGGGAGCCGGACGGCGACTGCGCTCGGGGGTGGGACTCCCGACCGTCAGCCTCGGGCGATCGTCAGCCTCGGGCGAGCTCGACGACGTCGGACCAGCCGAGGTCGTCGGCGGCCCAGAGCGCGTCGAACGCAGCGTCGACGCCGTCGTGGAATCCGAACCGGTTGCGGTGGTTGTAGCGCCAACGTTGCTGGTTGGTCTCCACGCCCATCCGCTCGAGGCGCCCGGCACAGTAGGTGTCCCACGCGGCGTTCTGCTCGAGCGTCAGCTCCAGGTCGGCGGGCGCGTCGGCGAAGTCGGCGCGCATGCGGTCGTGGGCGCGCAGCAGCACTCGGCCGAGGGCTTCTCGGGCACCCGTCGCGCTGAACGACATCGGGTGCTTACGGTCCTCGAGGGCACCGCTCTCGGCGTGCAGGGTGATCGTGGCATCGGAGGACGCCGCGTCGATCTCCTCGTACACCTTGGCGAGCGGCGTGGTCTCGTCGACGACGACGCGGATCGGATTGGCGATCTCGAGTTGCTCCGCCAGCTCTGCGACGATGCCGGCGATCTCGGCGGCGTCGTACTTGACGAACGTGAACTCCTCCGGGCTGACGGTCACCTTCGCCGTCGATGCGGCGGACGTCGGGGAGGGCGGGCTCGCCGTCACGTCAGACGTCGGCGCCGACGCGCTCGCGGTACTTGCGCACGGCTTGCTTGCGCTCCTCGAGCGCTTCGGCGTCCATCTGCGAGATCGTCTCGACCTCGTCGTCGGTGAACCCGGCGAGCTCACGGAATCGCTTGGCGAGGCTGAACGAGCTCTCGGGGCTCTCGCCGCGCGCGCCGCCGAAGCTGAAGAGCTTGTCGACCACCTGCTGGAACTCGAGCGCCTTCGTGCGCCGGTCGGGATCGTTGGCGGTGACCTTGCGCAGCCAGTCGGAGCCCATCTTCACGTGGGTCACCTCGTCGGCGAGCATCCAGTCCTCGCAGAACTCGAGGAACGGGTCGCCGGCCACGTCGCCGAACTCCTTCATCTGGGTGAACACGTCGATCGCAAGGCCCTCGAGCGCCCGGTTGACGCCGGCGAGCCGGAGGATCGGGTCGTTCGAGCAGGCCGCTTCGAACAGCACGGTGTTCTCGGCGAACTCGCCGAGTTCGGTGCCCATCCAGTCGGAGAGCTTGGCGCTGATCTCGACGTGGCGGGCTTCGTCCCACGCCTGGCGGGCCATGTCGAGCTTCAACTCGAACGGAACCGTGTCGTTGGTGCCGTCGCCCGCCGCGAAGTCGTGGGCAGTGCGCCCGGCGCCTTCGAGGGCTTGGATCTCGCCGACCATGATCCCGTGCATCAATCCACGGGCCGCGTCGGAGGCGTCGTGGCGCTCGGGCGTGAGGCGCTTGCTCGCCCCGCGGCTCTTCGCGGACGACTCCTTGACGTCGATCGCGGTGCGACCGTCCTTCATCCGTTCGGCCATGTTCGTCTGCACGAACCGCTCGTCGCGAGCGAGGTCTTCTACCGGAAAGAACTGACGCATCAGGCGCCCCCCTCAGTCGTGGTCGTATTCCCCGAGCCGATGCTATCGGGTCCGGTGATGCCCCCAGCCTCCACCATCAGCGCCTCGAGCTTCGCCTGATGCTCGGCCGCCCGGCGGACATGATCGGGCGTGGTGATCAGCGACTGCAGCAACATCTCGCCGTCGCGCCAGTCGTCGAACTCGTCCTGGAGGATGAAGTTGATCGACCGGATGGTCGGAGCGTCGGTGATCTCGCTGGTGTTGTTGCGGTGGTAGGTGTACGCAGCGATGAAGCGCGGGATCAGCACGCGGTAGACGCCGACGAGCTTCTCGATCGTCAGCTCCGGCGCTTCAGGTTCGGTCATCGCCTCGATGAAGCGCGCCATCGCGTCGTTTGCGGGCACGGTGAGCCGCTCGGGCTTCATCTCGCGCAGTTCGGGGAGGCGCTTGTGCCAGAGGTCGGCGTGCCAGGCGTGGTGGTAGCAGTGCGTACCGAGGCGCATCTTCACGTCGAGTTCGGGCACGGTGGCGACCCAGCCGCCGAGTGCCTCGAACAGCTTCATCTCCGTCCACTTGTAGTTGCCGACGCGCCGCGCGGTCTCGTCGACGCTGAACGATCCGGGGATGTCGCGCCGGTCCCATGGCGCGAACGGTGGGCGCGCCGTCGACTCGATCTGGGTCGTGTCCGTCATCCGCTCGACGCTAACGAACCGGTCGACGCCCCCTCCGACCGGAGCCGCGATGAGCGAACCGCCCGAATGGCGTCACTTGGCTCATCACAGGGAGGTCGCACGCGTCGGCGATGAGCGAACCGCCCGGATGGCGTCACTTGGCTCATCGCTGCGGCCGACCGCCGGGGTCAGTGGATCGGGCGGCCGGCGGCCCAGACGGCTTCGGCGGCGCCGAGGTCGGTGGCGGGCTCGCCGTCGGCGATGTACTCGAGCAGCATCCCGCGCCACGGTCCGGTGGCGTCGAGCTTGCCGAGGATCGCGCTCACACCCCACACCACCCTGTCCAGGATCACGAAGCTCGGCGGCATGTTGAGCTGCTCGATCACGGGGGCGTGAGGACCCTGCACGTCGAAGATCTTCGCGATCGTCTCGCGCATCCAGTCGCGCGTGAACGTGAACTCATCGGTGAGGTACGGGACGTACGGGCTCGACACGTAGTCGTAGACGAGTTCGGGGTCGAGCCCATGGCCGGCCGGCAGGAAGTTGGAACGCACCATCTCGCGCACCAACAGCTCGGGGTCGCGGTCGACGATGATCGCGTCCACGGTTGGACGCAGGGTCTCCCATTCACCTGGCGACCAGCGCTTGACGAGCCCGTAGTCGAGGAACGTGACGCTGCCGTCGTGGTGGAACTTGTAGTTGCCGGGATGCGGGTCGCCGTTGAAGATGCCGTGGCGCATGATCGCACCCTGGGCGAAACGCCAGATCACCTCGCCGGCACGTTGCTTGGTCTCGTACGACTCCGACGCGCGGAACTGGTCGAAGGTCATCCCGTCGATCCACTCGGTCGTCAACACCCGTGCGCTGCTCAGCTCCGGCACCAGTTTCGGGATGCGCACCCACGGGTGGCCCTGGAACCGAGACTCGAACTCGGCGAGGTTGCCCGCCTCGATCGAGTAGTCGAGTTCCTCGCGCATCCGGTCGCGCAGCTCGTCGACGAGGCCCTTCGCGTCGAGGCCCTTCAGCATCATCGAGGAGAACATCGCGTACATCGCCTCGGCGGCGTCGAGGTCGCTCTCGATCGCCTCGTGCACACCGGGGTACTGCACCTTGACCGCCACGTCGCGTCCGTCGTGGGTGACGGCCCGGTGGACCTGGCCGATCGACGCGGCGGCGACGGGCATGTCGGCCCAGTCGAGGAAGAGCTTCTCGGGCGGCTTGCCGAAGTCGCCCTTGACGACGTTGGCCGCCAGCGTGGGCGCCATCGGCGCCGCGTCGGCCTGCAGGGTGGCGAGCGCCTCCTGGGCCTCGTCGGGGAGCGCCTCGAAGATGAACGAGATCAGCTGCCCCGCCTTCATCAGCACGCCCTTCATCTCGCCGAGTTCCTTGGCGACGTCCTCGGCGGTACGGATCGCGAACTGCTCGTCGAGTTGCGCCCGCCGCTCCTCGGCCGAACCGATTCCCCGCACCCGCGACACGGCAAAGCGCGCCGAGTTCCGCGCCGAGAGCTTCCACACCCGCGCCGAACGATTGAACCGGCTGGTGAGCGGCGACTCCTTCGCCTTCTGGGCAGCAGCGGCGAGCCCAGCGGCGAGCGCCACGACCGACGCGAGTCCGGCGACTGCCTTCTTCTGCATCACGCCCGCCGAGCGGTCGGGTCGTCGGCGAGGACGCGGTCGGCGATCGGTTCGCCGGTCACCTCGTCGGTCCAGTACGTGCCGTCCGACAGCCGCTCGAGCGCCCGCTCGACACCGGCGAGGTCGCGTTCGATCGCATCCAGGTCGACCTCGGGTGCGGGCGTCGGAGTCGTGCCAGGCACATCGTGTGCGTCCGCAGCCTCCTCGGTGCCGGGTGTACGAGTTGTGCCTGGCACATCGTGTACGTCGATGTTGTTCGGGTCGGTGTCGGCCACGACTGCGACGCTAGCGCTCCCGGGCGGTTGGCTGTAGTTGAACGGCGACTGAACTCCGACCTGGTGGATCGCGCCGCCAGGGCGGCCTGCAATAGGGTTCGTGTCGTGGCCGCGGACCGCCGTCGACGATCTGGGTTGGGCGACCTCCCGCTCGCGGTCGCGATGCTGGCGCCCTCCGCGGTCATCCTGGGCGTCTTCGTGCTCTATCCGCTCGGCCGCGCGGTGTGGCTCGGCCAGCAACGCTGCGACAACTTCGGGAACAACTGCGTGTCGCAGGGCTTCGGCCAGTACCTCGACCTGTTCCGTAGCACCGAGTTCCAGAACGCGCTCGGCGTCACGATCCGATTCGCCCTGATCACCGTGCCCGCCGGGGTGATCCTCGGGGTCGGGTTGGCGGTGCTTGCCGACAAGTACCTGCGCGGCATCGGCGCGTTCCGTGCGGTCTTCTCGTCGACCGTTGCGACGTCGGTCGCGGTCGCCAGCTTGATGTGGCTGTTCCTGCTGCAGCCGTCGGTCGGGGCCCTGGCCAACATCGGGTGGTTCAACTCGCTGTTCCCGTCGGTCAAGAGTCCCGGCTGGCTGCAGGACCCCGACACCGCACTGTGGGCGGTGAGTGCGTCGAGTGTGTGGGCCAATCTCGGCTTCACGTTCATTCTCGTGACGGCTGGTCTGCAGTCGATCCCACGAGATCTCCACGAGGCCGCGGCGGTCGACGGTGCTGGTGGCATCCGCCGTTTCTGGTCGATCACCGTGCCGATGCTCGGCCCGACCCTGCTGTTCGTGGTGATCGTGTCGTCGACGCGTGCGTTCCAGGCCTACGGCGAGATCGACCTGCTCACCGGCGGCGGGCCGCAGCCGACCAACCCGACGACAACGATCCCGTACTTCATCTACGGACAGAACTCACCGATTCGCAACGACACCGGATTGCAGGCCGGCGCTGCGGTGCTGTTGTTCCTGCTGCTGCTCGTGCTGTCGGGGCTGCAGCTCGCCGGGATCGGACGACGGGTGCACTATGGCGACTGAGCTCACCGACGACCTGACGGTCGACGACGTCGCCGAGTCCGACGGCGACGGCAGGACGCGTCGCCGCCGCCAGACGTTCGACGAACCGACCGGCGCGGGCCGCCTCGGGCGTTATGCGTTGCTCTGCGTCGTGACGTTCCTCGTCGTGTTCCCGATCTACACCACCGTCGTCGCGGCGTTGAAACCCGGCAGCGAAGTGCTGAAGAACCCGCTCGTGCCGACCACGATCACGTTCGACGTGTTGGTCGAGGCCTGGAACGAAGGACGTCTCGGTCGCTACCTGTTCAACTCGTTCGTCGTCGCCATCGTCGTCACCGTCACCCAGGTGATCACCTCCGTGCTCGCGGCCTACGCCTTCGCGATTCTCGAGTTCCCCGGCAAGCGCGCCGTGTTCCTCGTCTTCGTCGCGACCCTCCTGGTCCCTGCCGAGGCCACCCTCGTCGTCAACCTCGACACCGTGGACAACCTCGGTTGGCTCAACACCTACCAAGGACTCGCCGTCCCCTTCCTCGCCACCGCGTTCGGCATCTTCCTGTTGCGCCAAGTGTTCCTCACGCTGCCGCGCGACCTGCGCGACGCTGCCGCCATCGACGGCGTGGGGCACCTCGGCTTCCTCCGCCACGTCGCCGTCCCGCTGGTCCGCCCGACGATCGGAGCGCTCGCGCTTTTCAGCTTCCTCGGTACCTGGAATCAGTACCTGTGGCCCAACCTGGTGATCAACGAGGCCGACATGAACACCGTGCAGAGCGGCCTGCGACTGCTCAGCCGGTCGAGCCTGTCGGAACCGAATCTGGTGATGGCCGGCACCGTGATCGCCGCCGTACCGATCTTCGTCGCGCTCTTCGTGTTCCAACGCCAACTCGTCCGCGGCCTCACCGTGGGCGCCGTGAAAGGATGATCCGATGCTCCCCTCGTCAACCGCTCGTCGCCGTTCCGTTCTCCGCCTCGCCGCACTCGCCATCGTCGGGGCTTCGGTCGCAGCTGCCTGTTCGTCGGGGGAGTCCGCGCTCGAGATCGACAGCGGCGACGAGGCCGCCGCGACCGTCGCCCCGAACGAGAGCACCGGCGACACGACCGACGACACGTCGGATGCAACCTCGCCCGACGACACTGCCCTCGCTTCGACCACCACCGTGGCCCCGTTGGCCGACTTCCCCGACTGCCCGACCGGCGCGCTCGACTCGGCGACCGGCCCGGTCGAGCTCACCTTCTGGCACGGCATGAACGACGTGCTGGAGGACTCGTTGGTCGAACTCACCAACGCCTACAACGCCGGCCAGGACACGGTGAGGGTCACGCTGCAGAACCAGACCGGCTATGACGCGGCGATCGACAAGTACATCCAGTCGAGCCCCGACAGCCGACCGGACATGATCCAGTTCCCGGAATACACGCTCCAAGCATTCGCGCAGTCCGACACGCTGATCCCGATCGGCGCCTGCATCGAGGACAGCGGGTTCGACACCTCGCCGTTCCTCGAGCGAACCATCGACGCCTATACGTGGCAGGGCGTGCAGTGGGCGATGCCGTTCAACGTGAGCAACCCGGTCTTGTACTACCTGCGTCCGAAGTTCGAGGCGGCGGGCCTCGACCCTGACGTGTCGCCGATCACGCTCGAGGACATCCGCGCGATGTCGCAGCAGATCGTCGACGCCGACGCGGCGACCTATGGCTGGGTGCTGGACTCGGGCACAGACTCGGGCGGCGGCTGGTTCCTCGAGCAGTGGTTCGCCCGCGCCGGTGAGCTCTACGCCGACAACGACAACGGTCGCACCGCTCCCGCCACGAAGGTGCTGTTCGACAGCTCGGCAGGCGTCGAGTTGATGACGTTCGTGCAAGCCATGATCACCGACGGCCTGGCCGTCTCGGTCGGTGACAACGCGAGCGGCCAGGACACCTACCTGAAGCTGATCGACCCGGCCGCCGACGGCGCGATGACGATCGGCACCAGCGCCGCACTCGGCGGTGTGCTCGCCGCCATCGACAGCGGCCTCGCGCCCGGACTCACCTCGGCCGACGTCGGCGTCGGCCCGATGCCGGGCCCGAGCCCCGACCCGTCGGTGAACCTGGGTGGTGCCTCGCTCTGGATCGTCGATGGCAAGGGCGACGAGAAGACCGCCGCTGCATGGGACTACATCACCTACCTGATCACCGCCGAGGCCCAGTCGCAGTGGGCGTCGCAGACCGGGTACGTCCCGATCCGCAACGACGCGGTCGACATCGAACCGCTGCTCGGCACCTATGCCGCGGACCCCCGATTCCGAGTGGCGTACGACCAGTTGCTCGGCACACCGGAAGGAGTCGCGTCGCTTGCTCCGGTCCTCGGCCCACAACGCGAGGTCAGGGTGGCCACGGCCAACGCAACCGCGGCGATCTTCAACGGCGCCGATGTGTCCTCGACCCTCGCGGACGCCGCTGCCCAGGCCAATTCGCTGATCGCCAGCTACAACCAGCGCAACTGATCCCACCCGGTCCTTGCGGACCCGACCTCGAAGGACACCCTGTCCTTGCGGACCCGACCCGATACGACAGGGTGTCCGGCCGGCCAGCGCTGTCGGCGCCACCTGGTCGGTTCGTTCAGCTGGTTGCGCGGGTGACCGATAGGGTCGGGCGCCATGGCTACAGCGTTCCCCCCATTCGATGGTTCGGCTCCGAAGCAGCAGGACTTCAAAGAAGCTCCCGAGATGGGCATCGACCCGTCGAAGCGATACACCGCGAAGCTCGAGACGAGCCTCGGCGAACTCGTGATCGCGCTCGATGCGGTCAAGGCGCCGAAGACGGTGAACAACTTCGTGTTCCTGGCCCTCAACCACTACTACGACGGCGTGATCTTCCACCGGATCATCAACGGTTTCATGTGCCAGGGCGGCGACCCGACCGGCACGGGCCGCGGCGGTCCCGGCTACCGGTTCGAGGACGAACTGCCCAAGCCGCGTGAGTACCAGATCGGCTCGGTCGCCATGGCCAACGCCGGCCCGAACACCAACGGCAGCCAGTTCTTCATCGTGTCGGGTCCCTCCGGCGTCGGCCTGCCTCCGGCCTACAGCCTGTTCGGCCAGGTCGTGAAGGGCCTCGACATCATCGACCAGATGCAGAAGGTGCCCACCGGCGGCGGCGACAAGCCGAAGACCGACGTGGTCATCAACTCCGTCGAGATCACTGTCGCCGACGACTGACCCGTAGTGCCCGAGCCCAGGGCTCCGGGAACCACCGCGGTTCCCGGAGACCCGGGCTCGGGGAACCACTACGGTGCGGCCGATGGCTCCGGTCCAGCTCTCGAATGCGCAGGCACGTCGCCTCGCGCTCGGGGCGCAGGGATTCAACGATCCACGTCCGTCGGGTCGCGTCGACCGTCGTCACCTCCGGCGTGCCGTCGACCGGATGGGTCTCATCCAGATCGACTCGGTCAACGTCCTGGTGCGCAGCCAGGAATTGCCGCTGTTCGCTCGGCTCGGCCCTCATCCGCGCACGCTCATCGACGACGCCACTCGGCACGGCGACCTGTTCGAGTTCTGGGTACACGAGGCCTGCCACGTCCCGATCGAGCTGTACCCCCTGCAGCGGTGGGCGATGCACGGGCACCGGCGGTGGGCGTCACTGCGCCGCTGGGCAGCGGAGAACCGCCTGCTGGTGGACAACGTGCTCGAACGGGTGCGCACCGACGGCCCGATCGTGGCGAGCGATCTCGAGATGCGCGACCGCCCCAAGGGAACCTGGTGGGACTGGGACGATGGCAAGCTGGCGCTGGAGCACCTGTTCCGCACGGGCGAAGTGGCAGCGAGTCGGCGACTCAACGACTTCGCCCGGTTGTACGACCTCGCCGACCGGGTGATTCCGCCCGATGTGCTCTCGCAGCCCGGCCTGCCGGAACACGAGGCCAAGAAGGAACTGCTCGTCAGAGCGGCTCGGCACCATGGTGTCGGCACGGCATCGGATCTCACCGACTACCACCGCCTCTCCCACACCCGAACCCTGCTGGCCGAACTCGTCGAGGAAGGCCGCCTCGTTCCGGCATCGGTCGAGGGCTGGTCGAAGCCGGCGTTCATGCATCCTGATGCAGTGTTGCCGCGCCGGGTTCAGGCTCGGGCCCTGCTCAGTCCGTTCGATCCCGTTGTCTGGAACCGTGACCGCATCGAACGGCTCTTCGGGTTCCGATACCGCATCGAGATCTACGTTCCGGAGCCCAAGCGAGAGTACGGCTACTACGTGCTGCCGTTCCTGCTCGGCGACGAACTGGTCGCCCGTGTCGATCTGAAGGCCGATCGAAAGACCGGGCGCCTGCTCGTGCAGAGCGTATTCGGTGAGCCGGGCATCGTCGAGGAGTACGTTGCCGACGAACTGGCCGCCGAACTCGCCTCGATGGCAGGTTGGCTCGGTCTCCACGACGGGATCGTCGTGGGGACCCGGGGCGATCTCGCGCTGTCGCTGCGACGCGCCGTGGCGTCGATCAGCTCGGGCAACCCATCACGGTGAACACTGCGCCGTCGATGTCGGCGAACGTGACGGTGTATTCCTCGGCGTCGAGCGTCGTCTGGCGGGCGCCGACCGATTGACCGCCCTGCGTTGTGTCGAGGCTGAGGTCCCCACCGGCCGACGGATCGAACTCTCCGGTGTACACCGCAGGTGGCAGCCCTTCTGCGATCACGGTGACGAGATTGTCGCCCGTCGGGGGATCGCAGTCGACCGCGACGAGCATCTCGGCGGTGCCCCCCTCGAGCAGGACTTCGTCATGCGATTCCGACGCGATGATCGCATCGTTGAACGCGCTGCCCGTGCCGCCTTCGGGGACTTCGGGTGTCGGGTCGTCGCTGCCGCAGGCCGCGGCGACCGCCGCGAGCGTGATGACGGCACCGATGGTGGCGATGCGGCGGCGTGCGGACGTGGCGGGTGAACTCATGGCACCGACGGTACCCGCCGACCATCGAGACGATCAGGGCACATGGTCACCACCATGTCGTCACCAGGTCGCCCCGTTTGCGTCGCGATTCGGGTGACCCGCCCCACCGGAAACGTCACGCAAACGATGGATGTCAGCGCGGAGGCGTGGCGGCCCAGCGGAGGGTGCGGGTGACGATCTCGCCGGCGGGGCGCAGCGCCACCGTCTCGGACACCGGCAGCCAGGGCAGTCGCAGCGGCCGACGGGTCCAGACGGGCATCAAGGCCACTGCGGCACCGGCGATCATGCCGTACGGAGCGCGAGCAGCGAGGGGGAGCGGCGGCTGGAGCAGCAGATAGCGAGCGGCTGCTCGCGCCTCGCGGGTGCCGCGCAGTTCGGGACGGAACGCATCGAGGCGGGCACGCAACCGCGCTTCGGTCTCTGGCGGATCGACGACCCCGAGCGCCCTCGCCACCACCGCCGCCTCGGCCACGTATCGATCGCGTTCGACTCCGACGAGCGGCGCCTCGCCGTAGCGGTCGTGGGCGGCGAGGAAGCTGTCGAGTTCCGCGAGGTGCACCCACTCGAGCAGGTGCGGGTCATTGGCGGCATACGGCTCGCCGTCGGACGCGACGCCGACCACGTGGCGATGGACGCGGTGGACCCGATCGACGGCATGCTGCGCCTGCGTCGCAGGTCCGAAGGTGGTGGCGGCGAGGAAGTCGGCGGTGCGTTGGAGCCGTCCCCACGGATCATGCCGGTAGTCGGAGTGCTGCGCGACGCCGGCCATCGCCAACGGATGCAGCGACTGGAACAGCAGCGCCCGCATCCCGCCGACGAACATCGAGGCGTCGGCATGCACGCGACGGATCGGCGCGTCGGAGGCGAACCAGCCCGGCTCGTCGGTGTCGAACAGCTCCGCGTGGCGGGTCGGGGCATCGGGTCCGACCACCCTGGCCCTGACCTGCTCGCCGAGCCACGATCGGACATCGAGCACCATTGGCCCATCGTGCCACGGCCCCGTGAGTACCATCCGAACGTGCCCGAAGAAATGCTGCCCGACCCGGCCGCTGCGCCACCGCTGGGCTCAGGCACGCACGGATCGGAGGCCCGACCGCTCGACAGCTCGGGCCGTCCGGTCGAACGACGCTCGAGCGATCGCACGCTTCCACGGTGGGTGATCCCCGCCATCGTCGTGTTCTGGGTCGGCTACCTGCTCACGTTCACGACACGCCACGTGTTCCACCGGCTGTCGTCGTTGCTGGTGCTGTTGCTCGTGTCGGTGTTCCTGTCGTTGGCGATCGAACCCGGCGTCAACCGGCTGGCCGCTCGTGGCTGGCGACGCGGCCGAGCCACGATCATGATCCTGCTCGGCGTGCTGACGGCGTTCCTGATCTTCGCCGGAGCCGTCGGCACGCTCGTTGGCACCCAGATCGCCGACCTGCTGTCGGAGTCGGATGCCTACATCACCGACACCGTCAACTTCCTCAACGACAACTTCAGCACGAACATCGATCCGCAGGACGTGATCGACGAGTTCAACGATCCGAACGGTCGCGTCCAGGAGTTCATCCAGTCGCAGAGCGACGAGGCGGTGCGACTGTCGCTGGCCGTCGTCGCCGTCATCTTCCAGATGCTGTCGGTGATGCTGTTCACCTACTACCTCGTGGCCGACGGTCCCCGCATGCGCCGCGGGCTCTGCTCCCGACTCAACCCAGCGCGCCAGGCCCAGGTGCTCAAGGCGTGGGAACTCGCCATCACCAAGACCGGCGGCTACCTCTACTCCCGCGCGCTGCTCGCGCTCCTCTCGGCGTTCTTCCACTGGATCGTGTTCCAGTCGATCGGAACACCTGCGCCGATCGCGCTCGCCCTGTGGGTGGGCCTCGTCAGCCAGTTCCTGCCGGTGGTCGGGACCTATCTCGCCGGGATCCTGCCCGTGCTGTTGACGTTGCTCGATTCGCCGCTCAACGCCGCGATCGTGATCGGGTTCATCGTCGTGTACCAGCAGATCGAGAACTACTTCTTCGCTCCTCGCATCACCGCTCGCACGATGGAACTGCATCCGGCGGTCGCGTTCGGTGCCGCGCTCGGCGGAGCGGCGTTGCTCGGGTTCGTCGGTGCGCTGCTCGCCCTGCCCGCAGCAGCAATGGTCCAGGCGCTCGCCGGCGAGTGGGGCAATCGGTACGACGTGATGGACAGCCACCTCACCGCGGTGCCCGGACCACGTTCGTCCCGATCCACCGGCGACCCGACTGCTCCACCCGACGCCGGTGCGCCGACGCCGGATCCGACGTGACGCGGTTCGACGGTCGCATCGAACCGATCGCCGTCGCCACGCGCAGCGGCCTCGAGGAATCCGTCCACCACGGTGCCGGGGTCGCCATCGATGTCGACGGAGCCGTACGCGCGTCGGTCGGCGACCCTGACTTGGTGGTGTACCCGCGCTCGTGCCTGAAGCCGATGCAGGCGAACGCAATGGTCGGTGCCGGCCTCGAACTGGACGACCGACAACTCGCCGTTGCCTGCGCGAGCCACGACGGATCGCCCGACCACCTCGCCGCCGTTCGTTCGATCCTCGAGCGGTATGACCTCGCCGAGTCCGACCTCCAGAACACGCCGGCGCGGCCGTATGGCGCGGTTGCTCGGACCGCGGCACGGATCGCCGGGTCCGAACCCTCGGCGCTGCAACAGAACTGTTCGGGCAAGCACGCCGCGATGCTTGCCACCTGCCGGGTCAACGGCTGGTCGATCGACGATTACCTCGACCGACACCACCCCGTGCAGGTCGCGATCACCAACGGTGTCGAGGCGCTCGGAGCGGTCGTCCACCACGTCGGCATCGATGGCTGCGGCGCGCCGACCCATGCGTTCTCGCTGCGTGACCTAGCTGCTGCGTTCGCCCGACTGGCTGCACCCGACTCCGCGGTCGCGCGGGCGATGACGACGAACCCGGAGCTGGTCGGTGGACCGACGCGTGACGTCACGGTGTGGATGCGGGCCGTGCCGACCCTCGTCGCCAAGGAGGGGGCCGCCGGTGTGATGGCTGCAGCGCTGGCCGACGGCCGAGCGGTGGCGTTCAAGGTTGCCGACGGCAGCGACTCGTGCCGGCAGGCCGTCGTCGCCGAGGCACTGCGCGCCGTAGGGCTCGACATCGGCACGGACGCGGCGAGCACCGCCGACACCGTGGCGGTGTCCGTGCTCGGTCACGGCCGTCCGGTCGGCCGGCTCGACGCGATCGAGTGGACGCGATGCAGTTCCTGACACTCGACCGCAACACGTTCTCCTACGGGGTGGCCGAACCGATCGCTCCGCTCGTGAGGCGAGTGATCGCGGAGAACCCGTCGAAGTTCACCTCTCACGGCACCGGCACCTACATCGTCGGCGGCGACTCGGCGGGGCGCGGCGATGTCGCCGTGATCGACCCCGGCCCGCGCCTCGACTCGCACCGTGACGCGCTGGCGGCGGCGCTCGACGGCTGCACCGTTCGCGGCATCCTCATCACGCACTGTCACGCCGACCACTCACCGCTCGCGGCCTGGCTCGCCGCCGAGACGGGCGCGTCGACGTTCGCGTTCGGGCCTCACGGCGACGACACCTGGGACATCGGCGATGATCCGCCCGAGGTGCGAGCAGCCGAGCAGCGCGAGGCCGAGCTGCGCCGCTCCGAGGCCGAAGCTCGGGGAGACGTCGTCGACGAGCCGGTGATCGAGGAGTCGACCGATCGCGAGTTCACCCCCGACGTGCCCGTCGGCACCGGCGACGTCGTCGTGTCGGGGGCCGGGTGGACGATGACCGCGCTGCACACGCCGGGTCACACCTCGAACCACACGTGCTTCGTGCTCGACGACGGAACGTCCCGCACGATCTTCACCGGCGATCACGTGATGGGCTGGAGCACCACCGTGGTGTCTCCGCCCGACGGCGACATGGCCGCCTACCTCGAGTCGTTGCGGGTCGTCGGAGGCCGGGGCGACGACCTTGCGATCCCCACTCACGGGCCACCGATCGCCGACCCGTCGCAGTTCGTGGCCGACCTGATCGAGCACCGGCTCGAGCGCGAACGTCAGGTGCTCGACGCGGTCCGCTCGGGGCTCCACACGATCCCGGCGATCGTGGAAGCGCTGTACGTCGACGTCCGCCGGGAGCTGTACAAGCCTGCTCGGCGCAGCGTGCTCGCCCACCTGGTCAAGCTCACCGACGATGGCACCGTTGCGGTGGACGGCGCGTCGCACCCCCGGCTCGACGCGAGCTATCGGGCGGTCTGAGCCCGACTCTCGGACCTGATTCGCCGGGGCGATGGCCGACGCACGATGATCGCGGTATGAGCACCAAGCTGTCGGCGCTCGTCATCGTCGCTGCGGTCGTCGTCGCGGCGTGCAGCAGTGGCGGCGACGACGACATCGGGTCGGCCGACGCTGCAACGACGAGTGCGCCGACTGAACCCACCGTGAGCACTGCCCCCACGGAGCCGGATGCCACCACGACCAGTGCGAGCCCGGAGACGACCGCGATCACCCCGACCACCGAGGCCGAAGAGGCCGAGACCATCACGGTCGGCGAGTGGATCGCGATCCCCGGCGGCGACGACTGCCGCTGCTCTGACGGCAGCCCGTTCGAGTTGTGGGAGCGCCCCGCAGACCCGACCAAGGTGGTGCTGTACTTCCAGGGCGGCGGCGCCTGCTTCAGCGCCGAGACGTGTGGGCCCGACAGCGCGACGTTCACCCGCAACCTGACCATCGGAGCCGCCCCCGATTTCGGCGGCATCTTCGACGAGACCAACCCCGAGAACCCACTCGCCGGCCACTCGATCGTCTACGTCCCGTACTGCAGCGGTGACGTCCACCTCGGCGATCGGGTCACCGAGTACTCCGACACGGTCACGATCGATCACAACGGATTCCCGAACGCCCGCAAGGGTCTCGACACGGTGCTCGCCAACTACCCCGACGTGGAGCAGCTCGTGGTCGCCGGCGCCAGCGCCGGGTCGATCCCGACGCCGGCGTTCGCCGGGCTCGCCGCCGACGTCCTCACCGACACCGAGATCATCACCTTCGGCGACAGCTCGGCGGCCTACCCGGACGTTCCGGCGCTCAATGCCGGCATCGGCGCACTGTGGGGCGTGCTCGACAACGTGCCGGACTGGCCGGTCAACGAGGGGCTGACCCCCGAGCAGTGGAGCTTCCCGGGCCTGTACGCCCAGGCCGGCACGCAGCACCCGAACATCACCTTCGCCCGGTTCGACTACGCCTACGACGAGGTGCAGGCGGGCTTCGCCGCACTCGCCGGCATCCAGGCCGACGACCTCGTGACGTTCATCGACCAGACCGAAGCCGATATCGAGGCAGCCGGAGTGCCCGTCGCGTCGTACGTCGCTCCAGGTGCTGCGCACACGATCGTGATGGGCGACGAGTTCTACGAGATGGAGGTCGAAGGGGTCCGTCTCGTCGATTTCCTCACCGCGCTCGTCGCAGGGGACGTTCCCGCGGATGTGCGCTGTACCGAGTGCCGGTGATGCTCGACCGACGAGGTCAGCGGAAACTGAACGCGCCGTCGGCCATCGTGTGGGGCAGCCCGAAGCCGAACGAGTCGCGGGCGACCAACGAGAACAGCAGGACGCAGCCGCCGATCAACCCGATGTTTCTTCATGAACATCGACAGCACGGTCTGCTTGGCCATCGGATCGCGTTCCGCAAAGAACCGGTGCACGAGGAACGTCGTCACCACGTGCTGCGTCGGATCTCGTACCCAGCAGTCCGTGCCGCTTCGATCAGCGCGTGAGCTTGCTCGCCGCTGCGAACGGCGAAGGTGGCGTGGATGCCGGTCTCGCGCACGTGCAGTTCGAGACCCTCGCGGACGTGTTGGACCTCGATCAGGTCGGCGCCCCCGGCGGCAAACACGTCGAGGAGACGGGCGAGCGAACCTGGACGGTCGTCGATACGGGCGACCACGGACAGCCGTCGGCCTGCGCTGTTCTCGTGGCGGCGGATCAGGCTCGGCACCACCCCGAGGTCGACGTTGCCGCCGGACAACACGACGCAGGTCGACCCGGTAGCGCTCGGTTGTACGGCGCCGGACAGCAGGGCCGCCACGCCGACCGCTCCCGCGCCTTCGACGTACAGTTTCGCCCGATCCATCAGCAGCACCATGGCGTCGGCGATCGCGTCCTCGTCGACGGTCACCACCTCGTCGACCCATCGTTCGACGAGCGGCCCGGTGAGCTCGCCCGGGTACTTGACCGCGATGCCGTCGGCGAGCGTGAGCACCGGGCCGCCGGCGGGTGTACCGCCCGCGTACGGGGCGCAGACCGCGGCCTGCACCCCGATCACCCGGACGTCCGGGAGCAGCGACTTGACGGCGATCGCGGTGCCGCTGATCAACCCGCCACCGCCGAGTGGGACGATCACGCTCGTGAGGTCGTCGATGTCGTCGACGAGTTCGAGGCCGAGGGTGCCCTGGCCGGCGACGACGGCGGCATCGTCGAACGGCGCACAGAATGTCATGCCGGTTTCGTCTGCCCGTTGCTTCGCGGCGGCGACCGCTTCGGCGAGGGCGACGCCCTGCTCGATGACGGTGGCGCCGAGCGCCCGGCACGAATCGATCTTCGTGATCGCGGCGCCGACCGGGACGAAGATCTCGCAGGGGACGCCGAAGTGGCGCGCAGCGAAGGCCAGTGCCTGCGCGTGGTTGCCGGCGCTGCCGGTCGTGACTCCCCGCGCCGCCGCCTCGCCGAGTGATGCGACCTTGTTGGTGGCGCCGCGAATCTTGAACGCGCCCGTGCGTTGGAGGTTCTCGGCCTTGAGCACGACGTTGCCACCGATGTCGGCCGACAGCGTGAGCGAGCTGATCACCGGCGTTCGCTTGACGATCTCGGCGATCACGCCACGAGCAGCGCGGATGTCGTCGAGGTCGGGTGCCACGACCGAACCGTAGTTCCCGGTGCCTCGACCATCATGCCGAGACGCGAGCCTGCCGCCGGTCGGCCCGCCCTGGTCAGTCGGGTTCGGGAAGCGGGTGCTCGGGAAGCTTGCGGACCCGGGCGCGGCGGCGTCGCCGGGCAGGGATCATGTCGCGCATTTCCTCGAGGTTGCCGAAGCAGAGCAGCCGGTCGTTCGCCTCGAGCTTGCGGGTCTCGCGCGGGTTCGGGATCACGTCGGTGTCGCGATGCAGTGTGAGGACCGTGATGTCACGGTCCCGGAGGCCGGCCGCGCCGATCGTCTTGCCGACGAAGTCGCCGTCCTCGCGCACCAGCAGTTCGGCGACGCCGTAGCCCGTGCTCACGGTGAGACGCTGGCGTACGTCGAGCTCGGGGAACGCGACCTGGTTGGCGACGTGGTCGATGATCGCACCGGCGACGTCGAGGTCGGTCGCCCGCTCGATTCCCTCGAGGCCGGGCGACGAGTTGACCTCCATCACCATCGGACCGTCGTTGCCCTCGAGCATGTCGACGCCGGCCACCCGCAGCCCCATGATCTGCGCAGCGCGGACCGCCGTGCGTTGGTAGACGGGATCGAGCGACACCGCCTCGACCGACCCGCCGCGGTGCACGTTCGATCGGAACTCGTCGCCCTGCGCGGTCCGGCGCATCGCGGCGACGACGCGGTCGCCGATCACGAGTGCGCGGATGTCGCGTCCCTTGCTCTCGGCGATGAACTCCTGGATCAACACGTTCTGCTTGGTGTTGTGGAGCGTCTCGATGATCGCCTCGGCGACCTTGCGGTCCGGGGCGAGGATCACACCGATCCCCTGCGTCCCTTCGAGCAGCTTGATCACGACCGGCGCTCCGCCGACGCGGTCGATCGCCGGGAGGACGTCCTGGCGGTTGCGGACGAACGCCGTCTTCGGCATGCCGATGTCGTGGCGGGACAGGATCTGGATCGCGCGCAGCTTGTCGCGCGAGTTGGTGATGCCGTTGGCGGTGATCGGCGTGTAGACGTCCATCTGCTCGAACTGACGCACGACCGCAGAACCGAAGTAGGTGATCGAGGCGCCGATCCGGGGGATGATCGCGTCGTAGTCAGACAGCGGCCGGCCGCGGAACTGCAGGTCCGGCTCAGAGCTCGACAGGTCGATCGCGAAGCGCAGCGTGTTGAGCACCTTGCACTCGTGGCCGCGCTCGAGCGCGGCCAGCTTGAGGCGTTGCGTGCTGTACGAACGAGGGGCGCGGGAGAGGATGGCGAGCTTCACGGGAGATCCTGACTGGGGGTTGAGACGAAGCGGCCGAGCGTCGACATGACGTCGTCGCTGACCTCGGCGAGATGGACCAGAGCGTCGCCCTGGTTGACGAGTGGCTGTTGCACGCGACCGATCACGATGCCCCGGCGCGGGGCGGTGACCCGACCGAGGCGCGTGCCGACGGAGTCGTGGATGACGCCGAGCAGTTGTCCGCGCTGCACGACTTCACCGAGCTCGGCGTCGAGCAGAACGATCCCGCTACGCCGGGCACGCACCCAAGTGCTGCTCCGGCTCTCGACCGGTATCGGGCGGGGTGCGGTGGTGTCGGGGTCGATCACGGCGAGCTCGGCGAGCACGCGGCGGATGCCCTCGACGCCGGCGGTCAACGTGTCGTCGTCGAAGCGCAACGCCTCGCCGCCCTCGAACAACAGCATCGTCGCGCCCCGCTCGGTGGCGGCTCCCCGCAGCGAGCCGTCGCGAATCCTCGAATGGAGCATCAGGGGCGCCCCGAACGCTTCGGCGAGCTTGCGGGTCTCGGGGTCGTCGAGATCGGCGCGGATCTGCGGCAGGTTCGTTCGGTGATCGGATCCCGTATGGAGGTCGATGCCGACGTCGCACCGGCTCACGATCTCGGTCATGAACAGGTTGGCGATCCGGGACGCGAGCGATCCGTTCGGCGACCCGGGGAACGAGCGGTTGAGGTCGCGGCGGTCCGGGAGGTAGCGATCGCCGTTCAGGAAGCCGTGCACGTTGACGATCGGCACGGCGATCACGGTGCCGGCCATCGTGCGGGCGTCGAGTCCGCGCATCACGCGCCGGATGATCTCGACGCCGTTGATCTCGTCGCCGTGGACGGCAGCGCTCAACCACACGGTGTGGCCGTTGCGGCGGCCGTGGCGCACCTGCAGGGGCAGCGAGATCCGCGTCCCCGTGACCTGGCGGGCGATCGGGAGTTCACCGGTGGCCGATCGGCCCGGCGCCACGTCGAGTTCGCCGATCCGCAACGGTGCGCGACGTGCGACGCTCACGATCGCCCCCGGTTCCTGAGCCGGACGTCCTTCGGCGGCCGTCCGCCGCGGTACGACACGCCCGGATCGACGAGGAACCGGCCGCGGATGGCCTCGCGACCGATCAGCATGCGAAACCCCATCTCGTCTCGCCGTGTGAGGGTGATCTCGGCGCCGACCTCGTGGCCGGCGATGAACAGCGGGGCGCGTACGACCGGCCGATGATCGATCTCGCCGGAGGAACTCCGGATGTCGCGGGTCGATTCGACGGCCGCTTCGGCGACGACGGCGTCGGCCGTGGAGCGCTGCCAGGGATGGATCTCGAAGCGCACCCACCGGTCGCCGTCGCGCTCGAACCACTCGAGGTCGAATGCGTGCAGCGAGGAGGTGCGAGCGCCCGTGTCGATCTTGGCCTTGAGGTGCACGACGCCCCATTGGGGAAGACCGATCCACTCGCGCCAACCGAGAACGGGGCGCTCGGCACGCCGGGTGGACGACACGGAGGGCACGGTACACCGCTCGTGATCGCTTCGTTGATCGTCGACGTGAGCGATGTCACGTGCGAAATTCCGGGCGTGACGAGTGGAGCGTCATCCGAACTGGCACGATGTCGCCGTAACGAAACCGTAATATTTGTTCGGCGCTCCGCCGAAGAAGGAAGTCCCCGATGCTGTCCTGGTTCACCGCCGCCTCCGAAGCCATCCTGCTGTTGCCGATCGCCATCGCAGCGTCGTGGGTCGCGCGCTCGGTCATCCGGACGCTGACGCGACGGGCGGTGCGCCGAGCCCAACGATCGGAGGGCTCGTGGCGGGTCCGTCTCGACCGACTCGGCGACGCCGGCCAGGCCGATGCCCGCAAGCGTCAGCGCGCCGACTCGGTGGCGAAGATGATCGGTCGTTTCGTCACGGTGCTGATCTTCACGCTGGCTGCCTTCGGCGCCATCGAGCTGATGGGCGTCAGCCTCGCCTTCGCGATCTCGAGCGCCGGCTTCATCGGCTTGGCACTCGCGCTCAGTGGCCAGGATCTCGTGAAGGACTTCCTCGCCGGCACCCGAGCGCTCCTCGAAGATCGCTACGCCGTCGGCGACGACGTCGTGTTGCGGGTCGGCGGTGCCGAGGTGCGCGGAACGGTCGATCTGATCGGGAGCGCGTCGGTGCGGCTGCGAACCGCGGACGGCGCGACGTGGCACGCGGGTCACCACTCCGTGGAGTCGGTGACGAACCTGTCGCAGCTTCCCGCGGTCAGCGACATCGAGGTGCCGATCGAGGAGTGGGCGGCCGCCGACGAACGCGAAGTGGTCGAGCGACTCGCCGACGCATCCAACGACGTCGGACTGACCGGTGTGGTGTTCCTCCGCGACATCGAGACCCACGAACCCGACGAACAGCAGTCGTCGATCGACACCGTGACCGTGCGGGTCAAGACGAATCGCCCGCTCAGCTCCCCCGAGACGGAGATCGTGCGCGCCAAGCTGCTCGATCGGTGATTCACTGGGCGTGTTGCGCCGCACGACGAGGTGACGCCGAATCGAGTGGATGAGCGTGAGCACCCCGGACAGTTCTCGATCAGTGCGAGGTGGCACCGCCGTCCTCGCGTTCGGAGCGCTCGGTATCGTCTACGGCGACATCGGGACGAGCCCGATCTATGCGATCCGGGAGACGTTCGACCACGCCGGCCTCGACGCGACGACCCAGAGCGCGTACGGCGTGGCGTCGGTCGTCTTCTGGGCGTTGATGATCGTCATCTCGGTCAAGTACTTGGCGCTCGTGATGCGAGCGGACAACCACGGCGAGGGCGGCATCCTCGCGCTCACCGCGCTCGTGGCGCCGTCGAAGGGCAACGCCAAGGGCGCCCTCGCGGCAGTGGTGACACTCGGCGTGTTCGGTACCGCCCTGCTCTACGGCGACGGCTTGATCACCCCGGCGATCTCGGTGCTCAGCGCGGTCGAGGGCTTCGAAGTGGCGAGCACCGCGTTCGAACAGTTCGTGATCCCGATCTCGATCGTGATCCTCGTCGGGCTGTTCACGGTGCAACGCCACGGCACGGCGCGGATCTCGTCGGTGTTCGGGCCGGTGATGCTCGTCTGGTTCGGCACGCTCGGCGTCCTCGGTCTGAACCAGGTGCTGCAGCACCCGGGGGTGGTGCGAGCCGTCTCGCCGGGGTATGCGGTCGACTTCTTCGTCAACCAGCCGGCGAACGCGTTCGTGGCCCTGGGTTCGATCTTCCTGGTGGTCACCGGCGGCGAGGCGCTGTACGCGGACATGGGCCACTTCGGTCGCCGACCGATCCAGCTCAGTTGGTACGCACTCGTCCTGCCCGCGCTGCTGCTGAACTACTTCGGGCAGGCGGCGCTCGTCGTCGCCGACCCGAGCGCGATGGAGAGCCCCTTCTACCGACTCGCTCCGTCCTGGGCGATCGTGCCGCTGGCAGTACTGGCCACGTGCGCCACCGTGATCGCCTCGCAGGCGTTGATCTCCGGGGCCTTCTCCCTGACCGCCCAGGCCGTGCAGCTCGACTATCTCCCGCGCATGCGGATCACCCACACCTCGCCCGACCACGTCGGCCAGATCTATGTCCCGGTCGTGAACTGGCTGTTGATGATCGGCTGTGTCGGCCTCGTCCTGGGGTTCCGCTCGTCGGCCAGCCTCGCCTCGGCGTACGGAATCGCCGTCACGATGACGATGCTGATCACGACGCTGCTCTTCTTCCGTGTCGCACGCGGTCGGTGGGGTTGGTCGCTCACCAAGGTGGTGGCCGTGTGCGTCCCGCTGTTCGTGGTGGACGTCGCGTTCCTGTCGGCCAACTTGGTCAAGGTCGTCTCGGGCGGATGGTTCCCACTGCTCGTCGGCCTGATCCTCGTCGTGCTGATGACCACGTGGAGGAAGGGTCGCCAGCTCGTCGCGGCGCGGATCCACCGGGGAGAGCGCCCGATCGAGGTGGTGGTCCACGAAGCAGTGGTCGCCGACGCGGCACGAGTGCCCGGGATCGCGGTCTACATGTTCAAGGACGCGGGTGCCGCTCCACCCGCACTGATCACGAACATCACGCACAATCACGTGCTCCATCAGCTGACCCTGATGGTGTCCGTGGACACCGCAGACGTACCACGAGTTCCCGAAGCCGAACGGTTGACGGCTCGCAAGGTCGGACCCGGCATCCAGCAGGTGACGCTCCGTTTCGGCTACCTCGACGATCCGAACGTTCCGGCCGCCTTGATGCTGCTGGAGTTGCCTGGCCAGGACTTCGATCCGGAGACCGTGACGTACTTCATCGGCCGCGAATCGGTGTCGGCGACGAAGGCGCCGGGCATGCACCCGGCGCGTGAGCGGCTGTTCGTCGCGATGAACCGCAGCGCCGGGAGCGCGACCCGTTTCTTCTCGTTGCCGGTCAACCGGGTGTTCGAAGTCGGGACGCTCGTCGAGATCTGAGCGTGTCGATCCGGGTCAGGCCCGACCGAACTCGGTGGTGATCACACGACCGGTGCGGTCGGCGGCACTCGGTGCCAGATCGGTGACGACGAACGCCCGTTGGAGCCACCGGTCGGTGCCGTCGAAGCGGGCGCTGAAGGGTGAACGGCCGTGAACGGCAACGTTGTTGTCGACGACGAGCAGGTCGCCGGGCTCGAGCACCACCGACGTCTCGACCTCCGCGATCGACGAGCGGACGGCGACGAGGACGTCCTCGGCGGCGGCGTCGACGCCGACGGTCAGATCGGCGTCGAAGATGAACGTCGGCTCGTCGCGCGTGCCGGTGACGAGCGGCCGAGCCGGGCCGAGCTCGTTGGCGCGACCGGCGAGGAAGCTGGCATCGACGGCGGTGCGGAACCGGGGCTCGAACATCACCTCGACCATGTCGTCGGGAAGGTGGTCCATGATGTCGTGCACCGAGGCGAGCGTCGTGTGCGCCGCCGGGTCACCGCGCAGGCACAGCAGCAGCAGGTAGCGGGGGCGGTGCGGATGGAACGCGGTCTCGGTGTGGAACATCAGGTTCGACCGGGACGACGTCGACGTCTGCCGGTCGGCATCATGCTGGGTCGGCACGATGTTCTGGACGATGCGCCCGCCGTGTTCGGGCACGTAGCCGACCGGCTGGCCGAGTCGACGGGCGACGGTGAGGAGCGTGAGCTCGGTCGCCAGGTCCTTCGCGACCGGCGCCTCGGGGCTCGGGGGCGTCGGCGGGAGTTCACCGATCGGCGCGTTGCGCAGGAGGAGCGCGCCGGCGTGCGGTGGGGTGACGGTGAAGTGCAAGAGTGCGTCGTCGACGTCAGCGGGCAGGGTGCGCGCACCGACGGCAGCGGCGTGCACCAGTTCCTCGCCGAGGTCGCTACCGAGTGCAGCCGCCGGTGCGACGCGCCAGCTGGACGCCTCGACGGTGGGCAGTGTCACGAGGGTGTCGACGACGGGGTTCACGATGGGCACCTCCTGGCTGAACGGAACAGACGTTTCATCATATCACGGGCGTGGAACACTGTCGATCAGTTCGGACCGGGCTACCGTGCCGACGCATGGATCTGGAGCGACGGCTGGCCGAGCGGGCGATGGCGCTGACCCCGTCCGAGCGTCGGATCGGCGAGACGATCCTCGCCGCCCCGAACCTCGTGGCCTTCGGGACCGTCGCCGACGTCGCCGAGGCGACCGGGACGGGCACGGCCACCGTCGTGCGGTTCGCGGTCAAGCTCGGCTTCGACGGCTACTCGCAGCTGCAGGCGTCCGTGCAGCGCGACCTGAGCGGCCAACTGCGGCCCGCCGTCGAACGCATTCGCGACCAGCGCGTCGGCGATGACACGCTCGCCGCGCATCATGCCGATGTCGAGGCGGCCAACGTGCGGTCAACGCTCGACGCGATTCGAGTCGGCGATGGCCGTGCCGTCGTCGAACGGCTCGCCGACGACAGGGCACCGGTGCTCGTGCTCTCCGGGGTGGCCTCGCGCGGGGTCGCGTTGCAGTTCGTCGGTGATCTCGATCAGCTCCGACCAGGTGTCCGCTTGCTCGACGGCACCCAGGTCGACGTCGTCCGAACGCTCGCGATCACCGATCCCGGTGCGACGCTCGTGGTGCTCGACCTCCGCCGCTACGAGCGGTGGCTGATCGACGCGTTGACGGCGGCGCGCGAGCGCGGCGCCTGGACGGTCGCCGTGACCGACAGCGTGCTGTCACCGCTCGCCGCGGTCGCCGAGCGTTCGTTCGTGGTGGCGGCGGCATCGACCGGACCGTTCGACAGCCACGTCGGCACGCTGGCGCTGCTGAACCTCTTCGTCGTCGAGGTGGCGGCTGCCCGGCGCGAACACGCCGCAGAGCGGCTCGAGGCGATCGAGGACGCGTGGAGCGCCGCCGACGCGCTCACCGACGACGGCAAGTAGCGTCGCGCCGATGACCGAACTGCGTGTGGCAGCACTCCAGATGGCAATGACCGACGACGTCGACGCCAACGTCGCGACGGCCGAACGGCTCGTGCGCGACGCCGCCGCGAACGGGGCGCAGATCATCCTGATCCCCGAGCTGTTCGAAGGGCCGTACTTCTGCAAGGACCAGCTGCCCGAGCACCTCGACCGGGCGGTCCGGCTCGACGGTCATCCGACCGTCGAGCACTTCGCTGCCGTCGCCGCCGAGCTCGATGTGGTGCTGCCGCTGAGCGTGTACGAGCGTGCCGGTCAGGCGCTCTTCAACACGGTGGTGATCGTCGACGCCGACGGAACGGTGCTCGGCCACTATCGCAAGAGCCACATTCCCGACGGCCCCGGTTACACCGAGAAGTACTACTTCAGCCCCGGCGACACCGGCTTTCGCGTGTGGGACACCAGGCACGGCGTGATCGGCGTCGGCATCTGCTGGGACCAGTGGTTCCCCGAGACCGCCCGCTCCATGGCGTTGCTCGGTGCCGAGGTGCTGCTGTATCCGACGGCGATCGGCAGCGAGCCGCCCGACCCGACGTGGGATTCGAGCGGGCACTGGCAGCGCGTGATGCAAGGCCACGCCGGCGCGAACCTGATGCCACTCGTCGCGGCGAACCGCATTGGACGCGAGGTGGGCCGCACGTGCGAGATCACGTTCTACGGCTCGTCGTTCATCGCCGACAACACCGGAGCGAAGGTCGCCGAGGCCGACCGCGAGAGCGAGGCCGTGCTCGTGGCATCGTTCGATCGCGAGCGGTTGCGCACCCAGCGTGCCGCCTGGGGCCTGTTCCGAGACCGCCGCCCCGAGCTCTACGGCCCGATCGTCACCCTCGACGGCACGACCGGAGTCGCCCAGCGATGAGCCAACCGCCCGAATACCGGCTCTTCGCTCATCGCAGCGAGGTGCGGACCCGTTGCGATGAGCGAACCGCCCGAATACCGGCTTTTCGCTCATCGCAGCGCATGTGTCCAGGGGGTGCGACGTGACGCGGCTGCCGGCGGAGTGGGAGTGGCACGAGCGCACGGCGATGTGCTGGCCGGCACGCGCCGACATGTGGGGTGGGTTGTTCGCCGATGCCGAGGCCGCCCACGCCGAGGTGGCGAACGCGATCGCGAAGTTCGAGCCCGTGACGATGCTGGCGCCGCCTCGAGCGGCGGAGCGGGCAGCGTCGATGTGTGGGCTGGGCGTCGAGGTGGTCGAGCAGCCGATCGACGACTCGTGGTTCCGCGACACCGGTCCGATCTACGTGTTCGACGAGGCGGGCGATCGGGTCGCGACCGACTGGCGTTTCAACTCGTGGGGCGACAAGTTCCTGCCGTACGGCGACGACGCGGCTGCCGCTCACCGTTTCGTGGAGCGGCGGGGTGAACCCGTGCGTTCGATCGACATGGTGTTCGAGGGCGGATCGATCACCGGGGACGGCGACGGCACGTTGGTCACCACCACGCAGTGCCTGATGCATCCCAACCGCAATCCGATGATGACGCAGACCGAGATCACGGCGATGCTGCGCGCCGAACTCGGCGCCCAGTGCACGATCTGGCTGCCCCACGGGCTCGCGCTCGACGACGACACCGACGGCCACGTCGACAACATCGCCGCGTTCGCTGCACCCGGAACGCTCGTGCTGCAGGGTTGCGACGATCCCGACGAGAACGACTGGCTGCGCCTCGACGTCGACCGGCGGATCGCGCAGGGAGCGCTCGACGCCCGCGGACGCGCACTCGACGTGGTGTCCGTGCCGGTGCTCCCGTTCGCCGAGATCGATCGTGGCGAGGGTGTCGAGCGGGTCGTCGTGCCGTATCTCAACTACTACCTCGGCAACGGCTTCGTGCTGATCCCGACGTGCGGTCACCCTGCCGATGCCGACATGGTCGCCCTGATCGCCGATCAGTACCCGGGCCGTGAGGCCGTCGCACTCGACGTGGGTGCGATCCTCGCCGCAGGTGGCGGCGGCATCCACTGCATCACCCAACAGATTCCCGCCTGACCCGGCCGAACGCGTCCCGACCGGCCTCCACAACCTCGACACCACCTGAAATTCGGAGCGGCCGTTGCGGTGAGCGCGACGTTGGCTCCGAATTTCAGGATGGGGGGAGGCGTCCATCACAAATTCGGAGCGGCCGTTGCGGTGAGCGCGACGTTGGCTCCGAATTTCAGGATGGGGGGCGGGACGACGGCGGGACGACGGCGGGACGATGGCGGGACGATGGCTGGCGTGGGAAGCTGGTGGGCATCGAGTCGGTGCGGGTGGATCAGTGGTTGTGGTCGGTGAGGATGACCAAGACGCGCAGCGACGCGGCCGCGGCGTGTCGAGGCGGGCACGTGAAAGTCAACGGCAAGGCGGCCAAGCCGGCGACACCGGTCAAGGTCGGCGACCGGGTCGAGGCCTACCTCCACGACCGGGAACGGATCCTCGAGGTGACGGCGCTGATCGTCAAGCGTGTGGGCGCCGCCGTCGCGGTCGACTGCTTCGTCGACCACAGTCCGCCACCACCCGAACGTGAGGTCGACGTGCCGGTGTTCCAGCGCGATCGCGGCGCAGGTCGCCCGACGAAGCGTGACCGTCGCGAGCTCGACCGGCTGCGCGGCCGCCGTCGGTAGCGTGCGACGCGCGTGTCCGTGACCGAGCCAGCATCCGGCAGCTCCGAGGAGCACCTCCATCCGACGGTGCGCGGCGGTCTGGCGCTCTGGACGCTGTTCCTCGGATTCACGGTGCTGATGGTCGGCAACGGCCTCAACCTTGCGGTGCTCGGCGTGCGCATGGTCGACGAGGGCTTCGACGTCCGCACCAGCGGCGCGGTGATGGCGTGCTACTTCGCCGGCTTCCTGCTCGGGCCGGTGCTCGTGGTCAGATGGCTGTCGGGTGTCGGCCACATCCGGGTGTTCGCCAGCCTTGCCTCGCTCGCGTCATGTGTGGTGCTCGTGCACTTCGTGTGGGTCAACCCGGTCAGCTGGGGTGTGCTGCGGTTCGTGTTCGGGTTCTGCATGGCCGGGCTGTACGTGGTGGTCGAGTCGTGGTTGAACGATGCCTCGACGCCAAGTACCCGCGGACGAACGCTGGCGGTGTACATGATCGCCTCGATGGGGGGCCTCGGGCTGGGCCAGCTCCTCATCGCCACCGGCGACCCCGGCGACGCGACGCTCTTCGTCGTCGCGTCGATCCTCGTGTCGATGTCGTTCGTGCCCATTGCGCTGGCCGCGACCACCGAGGCGCCACCGGTGCGCGTGTCGCCGACGATGAAGATGCGCGAGTTCTTCCGAACTGCGCCGACCGGCATGGTCGGGATCTTCTTCGTGGGTGCGTCGCACGGCATCCTCTTCGGCCTCAGCGCCGTCTACGCGACGAGAGCCGGTTTCGGCTCGGGGATGACCGCCGCGTTCCTCGCCCTGCCCTCGCTCGGGGCGTTGGTCTTCCAGTGGCCGCTGGGATGGGCGTCCGACCGGCTGCCTCGGCGTGGAGTGATCTTCGCCGTCGCGCTCGCGTCAGCTGCGATCGCCGTGCTGCTGGCGGTGATGCCCGAAGACAACGTCGGCGTGCTGCCGGTGATGTTCGTGCTCGGCGGGTTCAGCTTCTCGCTCTACTCGCTGTTGCTGTCGCACACGCTCGACCGGTCGGCGCCCGGCACTGCGATGAGTGCGAGCGGAGCGTCGCTGCGGGTCAACGGGACCGGCGCCGTGCTCGGGCCGGTCATCGCCGGCTCCATCATGTCGACGTTCGGCGAGATGTCGTTCTTCTATTGCCTCGTTGTCACCCACGGTCTGGTGGCCACCTACGTTGCCTACCGCCTCGTGACCGAAGAGGCCGTGCCGCGCAGCCTGCAGGGGCCGTTCGTCCCGGTGCCAGCGCGCTCCACCGATTTCGCGATCCGCCTCGCGTCGAGGCCGTTGCGGGTGTCGCGCGACCGCCTGCGCCGACAGTGATTCGCGCCGATCGCCGACGCGCTCAGTTGGTGATCGAGATGCGGGCGACGATGGCGTCGTCCGCCCACGTGAGGACGAGTTCGGAGCGCCCGTGGGTCGAGTGGTCGGCGACCTCCGTCGGGGCCACGTCGAACTCGATGTCGACGCGACCGATGCCCAGTGGGCCGTCGAGCGAGCGACTGGACGGCCCGCCGACAAGGCGCAATCCGACCGTCCCGTCCACGCCCCCCGCCCGCACCACGAAGTCGAGATCACCGACGCGCTCGACGTCGACCCAGGCGGTCTCGGGCGGCAGCATCACGCCGAACGCCGTCGTGGTGCCGTCGGGTTCGGCAACGTGGACGCTGAAGGGCACGTACTGGTCGAGTGACGACTCGTGGCGGCGGCCACGATCCCACCCGACGGCCAGGTCGGGGCGCAGCAAGCTCTCGGCGACGGAGCTGCCGAACCGCTGGACGTGACGGCGCTCGTCGGTGACTGCTGACAACCGCAGATGTGGCGTGATCACGGGCGCGACGTGCTGGAGCAGAGGGAGGAAGTAGAGATCGTGCACGTGCACGGTGTCGGAGGTGATCGGATCCGGCAGCACGGTCTGCGCCTCCTCGCCGCACACCGAGTACAGCAGGCCCGAGAGCGACACGTACTCGGTCGGCGCCAGCCCGTACGCGCGAATGTACGGTCCGCACGACGTGCCGAAGCGGCGGTGGTAGAGCGTCGAGATTCGCGTGCCGATCGCCGGGAGCATCGTCGACGCGGCGTCGGCGTACCCCTGCGTCGGTGGGTACATCGCCCACAGCCCGAGTGCCAGCAGGTCGATCCCGTCGTAGGTCGGCGAGTTGTACTCGTCGAGGTCGCCGTAGCGCAGGAGGCGCTCCATCGGCACCGCCAGCCGGCTGTGGGCTCTGGCGCGCAGGACGCCGTCGTCGGTGCTCGCCGCCACGTGGCCCTGGAGCCAGACATGCATCAGGTTCGGGTTGGTGTACCAACTCGGGATCCGATCGTCGGGCTCGCCGGCCACGCACCGCCGCAGCGCCTCGTCGATTCCTGCGGTGACGTCGGTGGGCAACGACGAGCCGTGGACGATTGCGCACAACGCCAGGGTGATGCCGAGGAACTGGCGCCAGTTCGGGTCGTAGTGCACCCACTCGACGGCATCGTCGCCCGGCGGCTCGGGCTGCTCCGCTGAGGTGGGGAACGTCGCGCTCCACGGGCGGTCGGACAGGGGGTACTGCAGCGCCAGGACGTTGCGCAGTGCGACCACCGCCCGCTCGACGTTGCCGTCCTGCAGGTCGAGGAACGCGCCGTTCGCCGTCTCGCGGACTGCGTGCAGATTCAGCGACGAGATGTCGACTCCGGGCACCACACCCGGCGCGTAGCGGTCCATCCCGCGCTCGGGATCCCACAGTTCCTCGCGTCGCGCGCGCAGCGCGTCGAGCGGTGCTGTCGCCACGCCGGTGCCGTCAGCTCAGGCCGACGATGTTGCCGTCGGCGTCGATGTCGATGCGCTGCAGTGCCGGTGACGCGCCGAGGCCGGGCATCGTGCTCATCGCACCGCAGACGGGATAGACGAACCCGGCGCCCACCGACGCCCGCACCTCGCGCACCGGAAGCGTCCAGCCGGTGGGTGCGCCGCGCAGGGCCGGGTCGGACGAGATCGAGAGGTGCGTCTTGGCAATGCACACCGGCAGCTGGCCGAACCCGTTGCGCTCGTAGTTGTCGATCTGGCGCGCCGCCTGCGGCGTGTAGTCGACCCCGTCGGCGCCGTAGACCTTCGTGGCGACGGTGTGGATCTTGTCGCGCAGCGACATCTCGTCGGGGTAGAGCACGGCGAACTCGCTCGGCTCCTCGGCCGCCTCGGCGACGACCGCAGCGAGTTCCTTCGCCCCGGCCCCGCCGTCGACGAAGTGCGTCGACACCGCCGAGCGGGCGCCGAACTCGGCGGCGATCTCCTCGATGGCGGCGATGTCAGCCGGATGGTCGCCCGGGAAGACGTTGATCGCCACCACTGGCGTGCAGCCGTGGATACGCATGTTCTCGAGCTGCTTGCGCAGGTTGGCCCCGCCCTCGTGCACCTCGTCGGGGTTCTCCGCCAGCAGTGCTTCAGGAAGCGGCCGGCCGGCGACGATGTGGTGCTTGCCGCTGTGGGCCTTGAGCCCGCGGACGGTGGCGACGAGCACGGCGGCGTCGGGGGCGAGACCCGAGACGCGGCACTTGATGTTGAAGAACCGCTCGGCGCCCATGTCGGCACCGAAGCCGGCCTCGGTGACCAGGTAGTCGCCCATGTGGATCCCGATCAGATCGGCGACGATCGACGAGTTGCCGGTGGCGATGTTGCCGAACGGACCGGCGTGCACCAGTACCGGCGTGTTCTCCAGCGTCTGCATCAGGTTCGGCTTGATCGCCTCGCGCAGGATCACGGCCATCGCGCCGGCAACCTCGACGTCCTCGGCGGTGACGGGATCGCCCGAGGTCGTGTACCCGACCACGATCCGGCCGAGCCGACGTCGAAGGTCCTGGAGATCGGTGCACAGCGCCAGCGTCGCCATCACTTCGGAGGCCGCGGTGATGTCGAAGCCGGTCTCCCGCGGGTTGCCGTCGAGCCGCGACCCCAGACCTGTGACCACGTTGCGCAACGACCGGTCGTTGACGTCGATCGAGCGCCGCCAGGTGATCTGGTGCGGATCGAGGCCCGACGCGTTGCCGTGGAACACGTGCGCGTCGACGGCCGCAGCGCACATGTTGGTGGCGGCGGTGACGGCGTGGACGTCGCCGGTGAGGTGGAGGTTGAGCAGCTCCATCGGCACGACTTGGCTGTAGCCGCCGCCTGCCGCGCCGCCCTTGATGCCGAAGGTCGGCCCCATCGACGGTTGGCGGATCGCGAGCGTGGCCCGCTTGCCGATGTGCGAGAACCCCTGGCCCAATCCGACAGCGACGGTCGTCTTGCCCTCGCCGAGGGGGGTCGGGGTGATCGCCGAGACCACCACGTACTTCGCGCGGGGACGGTCGGCCATCGCGTCGATCGCCCGCAGGTCGATCTTCGCGGCGCCGGAGCCATAGGGCTCGAGCAGATCGAGCGGGATCCCCGCCGACGATGCGATGTCGGTCAACGGCTGCAGCTTCGCCTGCCGTGCGATCTCGAGATCCGAAGGGAACGTCACGGCAGCAACCTCTGTCCGTCGTCGGTCAGGCACATCGGGAAACTCTCGCACAACGAACACGGCCATCGCGTGCCCATCAGGGTGCTGCCCGGCTGCATGCAGCAAGATGGGGCCGTGCCCGACGGCCGCGACGATGAGGGGAGCGCACCGACCACGATCGAACGTGAGGCCGCGCACGTTCGAGTCCGCCGAGTGCTGATCGGCAGGGGAGCGGTGGTTCCCCTCGCCACCGCGCAGGCGCTCGCCGCAGCCGGCGACGCGTTCGTCTCCGTCAGCCTCGCCGGATCGCTGTTCTTCAACGTCAGTCCCGACGCATCGCGGGAGCAGGTGCTGCTGTATCTCCTGATCACGATGGCGCCGCTCGCGGTGCTGTCGCCGCTGGTCGGTCCCGCCGTCGACCGGTTCCGTCGCTCGCAGCGATTCGTCGCCGCAGGGTTCTTCGTGTCGCGAGGTGTGTTCTGTCTCGTCCTCGCGTTGACGCTGTTCCAGGTCACCTTCTATCCGGTCGTCCTGCTGCTGCTGATCGCGAGCAAGGCGTCGGGCATCGTCAAGCAGACCCTGGTGCAGACCCTCGTCGACGACCCGGAGGAACTCGTTGCGACCAACGCCCGCCTCGCTCGTTTCGCCAGCATCACCGCGGCGATCGGCGTCGCGGCCGGCAGTGGTGTGTACGCCACGGCCGGCGCCGAGTGGTCGCTGCGGGTCGCTGCGGTTCTTTTCGCGTTTGCCGGCGCCGCGGTCCTCCGAGCGCGGCCGCGCTCGACCGCGACGGTGACACCCGACGACGTCGAGTACGCCGAGACCCACCTGCCGACCGTGGTGGTGTCGTCGATCGGGCTGCTGGCCATCCGCGCCGCGGTCGGCTTCTTCATCTTCACGCTCGCGTTCACGCTGCGCCGATCGAGCGAGCCGGCGCTGGTCTACGGGCTGGCGGCGGCCGCGTATGGCATCGGCGCGTTCGTCGGCCACACCGCGGCCACGGTGCTGCGTCGGTGGTTCAGCGAGGAGCAGTTGATCGGACTCTCCCTCGCGTTGCCCGCAGTGTTCACGGCGGTCGGGATCCTCGGCGCGTCCGTGCCGCTCCTGATCGTCACGTCGGGTCTCGTCGGGCTGTCGACCACGCTCGGCCGTAATGCGTTCGATGGACTGCTGCAGCGCCGAGCGCCCGAAGCGCTGCTCGGTCGAGCCGGCGCTCGTTACGAGACGCGTTTCCAGCTCGCCTGGGTGTTCGGTGGCGTGTTGGCGACGCCGATCTCGTTGCCCGTCGAGGTCAGCATGACCGTGCTCACCGCCATCTACGTGCCGGCACTGGCGGTGTTCGTGCGAGGTGTTCGCGAGGCACATCGCTTCGAGGGGCCACCCGAGGAGCACCTCGGCGGAGCGCACGTCCGGCTGGCGATGGCTCATCAGGCGTTGGAGGCCGGGTCGCTTCGCGTCGCCATCGTCGATGCGTCCGCGGCTGTCGATCTCGCCCAGAGCGTCGCCGGGCCGATGGCCGACGACGATCAGCGCTGCCGGCTCGACGATCTTCGCCGACGGGCGATCGACATCGACGAGGACGTGAGCGAGAGCGATGCCCTCCGAGCCCTCGAGTTCGCCGACGCGATGATCAGCGCGGCATGGCCGACGTGACCGTCGCCCGCTGTGCGGGAACGTCGCTCGTGTTGTCGGGCGCCGGCTCGCTGACGATCGTCACCACGATGGGCTCGCTGTCGTCGACTGCCGTGTAGCGGACGATGGAGAGATCGATGGTTCGTGCCGGTTCGGGGATCGGTCCGACGAGCAGCATCACGCCGCCGTCGCGCACCGGTTCGCCCTCGAGGCCCGGGTCGAAGGTGTCGGCGATGTCGTCAGCGAATCGCACGGTCGCCCAGTCGACCGTCGACTCGGCGACGAGGGCTTGCACACTCACGTCGATCGTCGCGCCGGCATCGGCAACGACGTAGATCACCGGGAGTTGCACCTCGCCGTCGTCGGCGATCACCGGATCCTGTTCGTCGGCCTGCCATGCGACGACGGCGGTGATCGCGTCAGCTGGCCCGACCACGTCGGACGCCGTCTCGTCGTCGTCGCACGAGGCGAGCGCAAACACACCGAGCACCGCAACCGCGCCCACGAGGATTGCACTCGACACCCGGTTGCCTCCCACGCCGCCACGATAGGCCTCGTCGTCGCACCGATCTGGTCCGGGTTCGGGAATCGGTCCCGGGACCCCTGCGAGATATTTCACGCAGATACGTTGCGCATCACGAGATGCGTGGTATAGTTCGCATCACAACGGCAGATCGTGCAACCCGCGAATCGGCCAGCAGTCCCGAAGACCACCCACTTCCAAAGGAGTTCGACATGTTCGAGCAGATCACCAAGTTCGCGAACGAGACGACCGACAACGTCAGCCGCACCGTGAACGACATCAACGACACCATCAACAAGACCGTCAAGGACACCAACGTCAGCGAGCGGTTCACGACCACGAGCGACCAGGTCCTCGACGCCGTACTCGACGCCAACCGTCGCATCGTCGACATGGCCGTCACCACCGCCGACCGAGTGTCGGAGCAGTTCAAGGTCGAGCTGCCCTTCGCCGACCGGTTCCCGACGGCGTCCGACGCCGGAGAGCGCTACCTCGAGTTCGTCGAGCGCGCCGTGTCGCTGAACCGTGACATGAACCAGCGCGTCGCCGAGATGATCACGGCCGACAACGCCAAGGCCGCCTCCGACAAGGTCGTCGGCACCGCGAAGAGCGTCGCCGGCACGGCCAGCAAGACGGTCACCGACACCACGAAGACGGTGACGGGCAGGACCGTGGCGAAGAAGGCTCCGGCCAAGAAGACGGTCGCCAAGAAGGCTCCGGCCAAGAAGGCCGCCGCCAAGCGTCCGGCCAAGAAGACGGTCGCCAAGAAGGCTGCCGCCTCCAAGTGAGCCCCTCGACGGTGGTGTCGCCCGGCTGCCCCCCGGCCAGGCGACACCACCGTCGTAGTCTGTTTTCATGACCGATCACACCGACGACCGCGCCGAGGCCCGATCCGTGCGCGGCGTCGGCGCGCTCGGCGACTTCATCAAGAGCCAGCGGCGTATCGCGGATCTCTCCCAGCGCGAGTTGGCGCGACTCGCCGACCTCTCCGACGCCTACCTCAGCCAGCTCGAGCGTGGTCTCCACGAGCCGTCGGTTCGGGTCCTCAACGGGCTGTCGCAGGCATTGAACGTGCCCACCGAGAAGCTGCTCGCATACCTCGGTCGCCACGACGAGGCGGTTGCCGCCCACTCACCCGAGTCGGCGATCGCCACCGACGAACGCCTCACCGACACACAGAAGCAGTCGCTGCTCGACCTGTACCGGGCCTTCCTCGCTGCAAACGACGTCGCCGCAGGATCCTCGAAGTAGCGAGTCGCCGGCGCCCAATTCCTCGTTTGCGTCGCGCTTTCGGTGACCCGTCCCATCCGGATTGCAGCGCAAACGGGAGTTGCGCGTCAGCCGAGCAGTCGACGTGCGGCCTCGACCGCCACGGCGACCGACGTCGCCTCGATCCGTTTGGCCGTCTCCTCGCTCGGTGTCTCGGTCTGGGTGCGGTTGACGAGCACACCTGCCACGCATCCGGCACGCAGACCTGACGACGAACACATCGTGAACAACGTCGCCGATTCCATCTCGTAGTTGAGCACACCCATCGTCTGCCACTCTTCGAGGCTGCCTCGGAACCGCCGGGTGACGTGACCTGAGTAGGTGTCGTAGCGCTCCTGGCCCGGATAGAAGGTGTCAGCAGATGCGGTGATGCCGATGTGGGGTTCGATTCCCATCGAACGAGCTGCCTCGACCAACGCCGTGGTGCACGCGAAGTCGGCCACCGCCGGGTACTCCATCGGGGCGAAATGCAGGCTCGCCCCATCGAGGCGGATGGCGCCCGTGGTGACGATCACGTCGCCGAGTTCGAGGTGTGGCTGGATGCCGCCGGTGGTGCCGACGCGCAGGAATGTCCGGATGCCGAGTTGCGCCAGCTCCTCGACGGCGATCGACACCGACGGACCGCCGATCCCGGTCGAGCAGACCACGACCGGGGTGTCGTCGATCCAACCCAGAAACGACGTGAATTCCCGATGTGAGGCGAGGAACTCGTGGCGATCCATGGCCGCAGCGATCGGCTCGACGCGGGCAGGATCGCCAGGCATGAGGGCCACGGTTGCCCCCTGCAACATCTCCGCCGTCAAACCCAGATGGAACACGGTTGTCATCCACTCGACGGTATCTCCTCGCCGTTCCCGTGAACTCCTTCACCTTTGAGAGGTGGAATTGTTCACGAGAACCGACAGGGGAGGAGGGGTGGAACGGGATTGCAGACATGCACATGTCGTTATATGCTCGCACGATGTCGTTGGACGTCGCGCTCGACGCGCTCAAGGCGATCGCCGAGGAGACCCGCCTGCGCATCGTCGCGTTGCTGGGCCATGGCGAACTGACCGTCACCGACCTCACCGAGATCCTCGGCCAGAGCCAGCCCCGGGTGTCGCGTCACCTCCGGCTGCTCGTCGACGCCGGACTGGTCACCAAGCACCGTGAAGGGACCTGGGTGTTCTTCCGTCTCGTCGAGGACGATCGGCGCCTGGAACTCGTCGACACCGCGATCGCCTCGGTCGGCGAGGACGATGTCGTGCTCGCGGCCGACCTGGCACGGCTCGGCAACGTACGTGCCCGACGTAGCGCTGCGGCCAGCGAGTACTTCGAGCAGATCGCCCCGATCTGGGACGAGGAACGGTCGCTGCACGCCGCCGCCGACACCGTCGAAGCGGCCATCCTCGGCGCCGTCGGCGACCAACCGTTGGGTCGCATCCTCGACGTCGGCACCGGCACGGGTCGAATGCTGCAGCTCTTCGCCGGTCGAACCGACCGCGCGATCGGGCTCGACAGCAGCCACTCGATGCTGTCGGTCGCCCGTGCCAACCTCGAGCACGCCGGTGTCTCCGACTGGGAGCTCCGCCAGGGTGACGTGCACAGCCCGCCGTTCGACGGCGCGAGCTTCGACTTCGTCGTGATCCATCAGGTGCTGCACTATCTCGACGACCCGGCGCGCGCCGTCTCCGAGGCGGCGAAGCTCGTCGCGCCAGGCGGTCGTCTGCTGGTCGTCGACTTCGCTCCGCACCGTCACGACTTCCTCCGTGCCGCCGCGCACCGCCGTCTCGGGTTCAGCCACCAGCAGCTCGTCGACCTGTTCGACCAAGCCGGCTTCGACTGCCCCACCATCATCGACGTCGAACCACCTGCAGGCCAGGACGGCTTGACCGTCACCGTCTGGCTCGCCACCAACCGCACCCCCGCCATCGAAGAGCACGCCACGAGAGAAGTCGCATGACCCTGCACGACCACCCCTTCCACGATCACCCGATTGCGCAACTCGCACACGAGCGCATCGTGGTGCTCGACGGCGCGATGGGCACCGAGATCCAGACCCTCGGGTTGTCCGACGAGGCCTTCCGGGGCGACCGGTTCTGCGATCACGGCTGCGACCTCGCAGGCAACAACGAGTTGTTGACGCTCACCCAGCCCGATGCGATCCGCGACATCCACCTGCGCTACTTCCTCGCCGGTGCCGACATCGCCGAGACCAACACGTTCTCGGCCAATCGCGTGTCGCAGGGTGACTACGACACGGTCGACCAGGTCGTCGAGCTGAACGAGGTCGCTGCCCGGCTCGCCCGCGAAGCCGCCGAGGAGGCGCAGGGAGTCGACGGTCGGCGCCGCTTCGTCGCCGGAGCGGTCGGCCCGACGAACATGACGCTGTCGTTGTCGCCGAAGGTGGAGGACCCCGGCTACCGGGCGATCACGTTCGGGGCGCTCGCGGATGCCTACCAGGAGCAGATCGAAGCGCTCCTGCGCGGCGGCGTCGACGCGATCCTGATCGAGACGATCTTCGACACGCTCAACGCGAAGGCGGCGATCGTCGCCAGCCGGCGGGCGATGCAGGCACACGGTACGCAGCTGCCGCTGATGATCTCCGGCACGATCACCGACCGCTCCGGCCGCACGCTCTCGGGGCAGACACCCGCCGCGTTCTGGCAGTCGATCCGCCACGCGAAGCCGCTGACGGTCGGACTGAACTGCGCGCTCGGCGCCGTGGAGTTGCGCCCGCACCTCGTCGAGCTGGCCACCGTCGCTGACACGCTGATCTGCGCCTATCCGAACGCCGGGCTCCCCAACGAGCTCGGTGGCTACGACGAGACACCCGAGCAGACGGCCACCTTCGTCGGCGAGTTCGCCGAGGCAGGGCTGGTCAATGTGGTCGGTGGATGCTGCGGCACGACGCCAGCCCACATCGGTGCCATCGCCCGGGCGGTCGAGGGCACGGCGCCGCGGGTCGTGCCGACGCGCACGCCCCGTCTGGAGCTCTCCGGTCTCGAGCCGTTCGCCCTCACCGACGACATCCCGTTCGTCAACGTCGGCGAGCGCACCAATATCACCGGGTCGGCGAAGTTCCGTCGCCTGATCAAGGACAACGAGTACGGCGAGGCGCTCGTCGTCGCGCTGCAACAGGTCGAGAGCGGCGCGCAGATCATCGACGTCAACATGGACGACGGCCTGATCGACGGCGTGCAGGCGATGACGACGTTCCTCAACCTGATCGCGTCCGAGCCCGACATCGCTCGCGTGCCGATCATGATCGACTCGTCGAAGTTCGATGTGATCGAGGCCGGCCTGCAGTGCGTCCAGGGCAAGCCGATCGTGAACTCGATCTCGATGAAGGAGGGTGAGGAGGCGTTCCTCGCGCAGGCCCGCACGTGTCTCGACTACGGCGCCGCCGTGATCGTCATGGCCTTCGACGAGGTCGGTCAGGCGGACACGGTCGCACGCAAGGTCGACATCGCCCGGCGCGCCTATCACCTGCTGGTCGACGAGGTCGGGTTCCCGCCCGAGGACATCATCATCGACCCCAACATCTTCGCCGTCGCCACCGGCATCGAGGAGCACAACCGCTACGGCCTCGACTTCATCGAGGCGACGAAGCAGATCACCGACGAGCTGCCGTACGTCAACATCTCCGGCGGCGTGTCGAACCTGTCGTTCTCGTTCCGCGGCAACGAGCCGGTGCGCGAAGCGATGCACTCGGTGTTCCTGCTCAAGGCCGTCGAGGCCGGCATGCGGATGGGCATCGTCAACGCCGGCCAGCTCGCCGTGTACGACCAGATCGATCCCGAGCTGCGCGAGTTGTGCGAGGACGTCGTGCTCGCCCGTCGTCCCGACGCCACCGAGCGTCTGCTCGACGCTGCCGCCCGGTTCGCCGGTGACGGCGCCGAGGCCGTCGACCCCGCTGCGGCGGAGTGGCGTTCGTGGGATGTCGTCCGGCGCATCGACCATGCGCTCGTCAACGGGATCACCGTCTTCATCGAGGCCGACGTGGAAGAGGCCCGTGCCGCGTCCGACCGCGCCGTCGACGTGATCGAGGGACCGCTGATGAGTGGCATGAACACCGTCGGCGACCTGTTCGGCGCCGGCAAGATGTTCCTTCCGCAGGTCGTGAAGTCGAGCGCGCGTCATGAAGCAGGCGGTCGCCTACCTCACCCCGTTCATCGAGGCCGAGGGCGAGGATGGTGCCGCGTCGAAGGCCGGCCGTGTGTTGCTCGCCACCGTGAAGGGCGACGTGCACGACATCGGCAAGAACATCGTCGGCGTGGTCCTCGGCTGCTCGAACTACGAGGTGATCGATCTCGGCGTGATGGTGCCGGCGCAGACCATCCTCGACACCGCCAAGGAGCGCGACGTCGACATCATCGGGCTGTCCGGCCTGATCACGCCGTCGCTCGACGAGATGGTGCGCGTGGCCAGCGAGATGGAGCGGCTCGGCTTCACCACGCCGCTGCTGATCGGCGGCGCCACCACCAGCCGCCTGCACACGAGCTTGAAGATCGACCCGGCCTATCACGGCCCGGTCGTGCACGTCGGTGACGCCAGCCGTGCCTCTGGCGTGATCTCGGCGCTGCTGTCGAACACCCAGCGCGAGGGGTTCCTGGCTGACCTGGGGACCGAGTACGCCCGCGTCGTCGAGTCACACGCACGGGCGACCGTCGAACGAGACCGCGTGTCGATCGACGTCGCCCGCGCCAACCGGCTCGCCGCCACGTTCGACGACACGACCGTCACCGGGCCGACGTTCGTCGGAACCCGTGTGTTCGACGACTACGACGTCGCCGAACTCGTGCCCTACATCGACTGGACGCCGTTCTTCCGAACGTGGGGGATCCGTTCGAAGTTCCCCGAGGTCCTCACCGATCCCGAGTTCGCCGACGCCGCCAAGCCGCTGTACGACGATGCCCGAGCGATGCTCGACAAGATCGTCGCCGAGCACTGGTTCCGACCCAAGGCGGTCGTCGGATTCTGGCCTGCCCACGCGGACGGCGACGACATCGTCGTGTATGCCGACGAGACCCGGACCGAGGAGCGTGCCCGGCTGCACGGCATCCGCCAGCAGGCGACCAAGTCCGACGGCAAGGCGAACCTCAGCCTGTCGGACTTCGTCGCCCCGGCTGACTCGGGTGTCGCCGACTGGCTCGGTGGCTTCGTCGTCACCGCCGGCCCCGAGGAGATCGCGATCGCCGAACGCTTCGAGGCCGACAACGACGACTACTCCTCGATCCTGTTGAAGGCCGTGGCGGATCGCATCGCCGAGGCGTTCGCCGAGCGGATGCACGAGCGGGTGCGCACCGAGCTGTGGGCCTACGCCCCCGACGAGTCCTTCACGCCCGACGAACTCCTGCACGAGTCGTTCCGGGGCATCCGACCTGCGCCGGGTTACCCGAGCCAGCCCGACCACACCGAGAAGGGCACGCTCTTCGAGCTCCTGGACGCCACCGACGCGATCGGTGTCGAACTCACCGAGTCGTTCGCCATGTGGCCCGGCTCGTCGGTGTCCGGTCTCTACTTCGCACACCCCGACGCCAAGTACTTCGGCGTCGGCAAGATCAAACGCGATCAGCTCGCCTCGTACGCCGAGCGCAAGGGCTGGACCATCGACGAGGCCGAGACCCACCTCGCGCCGATCCTCGACGGGAGCTGAACCTCAGTCGACTGCGACGGCGGGGGAGCGGCCGCTCGTCGGAGCGAACAGGAACATGAGGCCGAGCCCGATCGCCAGACCGACTCCCAGGTGCAGCGCCCAGAACGTCGATGTGGCGCCGAACACCGCCGCGGCGCCGAGTGGCCCGATCGTCTGGCCGAGCCGCGCCGCTCCGACGTAGATCGCGACGATCGCTCCACGATGTTCGGGCGGTGACAACTCGACGGAGAGGTCCTGCAGCGTCGGGAAGAGCGCACCCTCACCGGCGCCGTAGACGATGCAACCGAGCACGACGATCCCGGCGATCTCGGTCGCCCCGATCAGGGCGAACCCGGCAGCGAAGAGCAGCGAGCAGCCGACGAGGAGCGGCCGCGGATCGACGTAGGAGCGGATCCGCTGCACGTTGAATGCCACGAGCGTCGACGGGATCGCGGGGATCGCGAGGAACAGCCCGCGCATCGAGGCGCTGTAGCCGAACTGGTCCTCGAGGTGGATCGGCAAGGTCGACAGGAACACCCCGAAGATCATGATGAACGACACGGTGCCGCCGATCAGGACCACGATGACCTCGGGTCGCTTGACGACCTGCCTGATCCCGGCCAGTTGGTCCCGGATCGACACGTTCGTGTCGGGCTTGCCCGCCGGGAGCATCCGCCACGCCGCGACTGCCACGATCAGACCGAACCCATACGGGGCCAGCGCCACACGCCAGCTCGCGAGATCGGTCAGCAGGCCGCCGACGGGCGGCAGGATCGCGAGGCAGATCGTCAGGAATGCCGCATTCCGGCCGATCAAGCGCGTGCGGTCCAGCCCCGTCCAGTAGTCGCCGATCAGGACGACGGCCAGGTTGATCAGGCCGGCGGCGCCGACGCCCATGCCCAGACGGGCGACGATCAGGAACGCAAAGCTCGGCGCCAAGGCCGCGGCGAGGCCGGACACACCGAACATCGCGAGGCAGGGGACCAGTACCCGTCTGCGGCCGAGGCGGTCCGCCAGCACGCCGATCACGGGCGCCATGAAGATGCCGGGGAACGAGGTGGCCGCGATCAACAGCCCAGCGCCACTGTCGCTGACGCCGAACTCGTCGAGGATGTTCGGCACCGCCGGCGCGAGCAGGGTGTTGCCCATGATCCCGGTACCGGTGACGCCCAGGATCAGGAGGAACAGCGCGCGGCGGTTGTCCACCGGGTGAACCTATCCAGCCGTTCCGGGTCCCCGGATGCCGGAGTCGACCGATCTACGCTCGGCGCTGGGACATCGCCATCTCACGAACCGAATCGAGGACCTCCAGGTGAACGACAACGTACGAATTCCGATCGCCGAGGCACTCGGCACCGCCGTGCTGGTGATCGGCGGGCCGGGCACGGCCATCTTCGCCACGGGTGGTTTCAACGAAGGGCTCGACGTCGGGGCCCTCGGCGTGTCGCTGGCCTTCGGTCTCAGCCTGCTCTGCATGGCCTATCTGATCGGCCGGATCTCCGGTTGTCACATCAACCCGGCGGTCACGATCGGCATGATCATGGCCAAGAAGCTCGACGCTGCGAAGTCGGCGCCGTACTTCGTCGGCCAGTTCGTCGGCGGCATCATCGGCGCGGGCATCATCGCTCTCACCCTGAGCGGCACCGACGGCTACCTGTCCGCAGCGCAGGACGCAGGGTTCGCGTCGAACGGCTACGGCGAGCACTCGCCGGGCGGCTTCGACCTGCTGTCGGTGGCGATCATCGAGATCATCATCACGGCGGTGTTCGTGCTGATCGTGCTGGGCACGACGACGACCAAGGGCGTGCCGACCGGATTCGGGCCGATCGCGGCGGGGTTCGGCCTCGCGTTGGTGCACATGATCTCGATTCCGGTGTCGAACACCTCGGTCAACCCGGCCCGTTCGCTCGCGACGGCGGTGTTCCAGGGCGACTGGGCACTCGGCCAGGTGTGGGCGTTCATCCTGTTCCCGGCGATCGGTGCGGTCCTCGCCGGAGCGGTGTGGATGGTCATCGGTGAACCCGAGGCCACCGACGGCGAGTTCCTCTGAGTCACGGGCACGTCGGCGCCCAGGCCACATTTGGGTGGGTTTTCCCGGCCCCTGATAAGTTCTCGACCCGATGTCGGAGTTCCTGCGCGATTACTTGACCGTGGTCTGGTTCGGCCTCGCCGCCTTGGCGATCGGTGGAATCCTGCTCGGGTTGGCAGCACTCGTGCGGCCGTCGAGCCCCAACTACGACAAGGGGATCGCATACGAGTCGGGCGTCGACCCGGTCGGCATCGGATGGTCCCAGAGCCAGGTCCGCTACTACGTGTTCGCCCTGTTGTTCGTGATCTTCGACGTGGAAGCGGTGTTCCTCTTCCCGTGGGCCGCGAACATCGAGCGGTATGGCACCTTCGGGCTGGTTGCCATGTTGATCTTCATCGTGCTGCTGCTCGATGGACTCGTCTACGCCTGGAAGCGCGGGTTGCTCCGGTGGGTGTGAGGCTGTTCGTGATGAATGGAGCGTGGAACTGACATGGGTCTCGTCGACCGGGGCCGCATGCCGGCACCCCTCACCAAGCTCTTCAACATGAGCCGCTCGTACTCGCTGTGGGTCTACCAGTGGGGCCTCGCGTGCTGCGCGATCGAGATGGGCGCCGCGTTCGGCTCGCCGCGCTACGACGTGATGCGCCTCGGCGTCATCCCGCTGCCGGCCAGCCCGCGCCAGGCCGACTTCGTCTGCATCTCCGGCACGGTCACCGACAAGATGGCGCCGGCGATCCGCCGCCTCTGGGAGCAGATGCCGGAGCCGAAGTACGCGATCTCGATGGGCTCGTGCGCCAACTGTGGCGGCCCGTACTGGGACAGCTACTCGGTCACCAAGGGCGTCGACCAGATCATCCCGATCGACGTGTACATCCCCGGCTGCCCACCGCGCCCCGAGGCCCTGCTCGAGGGGGTCGTCCTCCTCCAGCAGCGCATCAAGAACGAGGACATGGCTGCGAAGTGGCGCGGTGACGAGTTCACCACCAACCAGGCCACCCGCGAGCGTGAGCGCATCGCCGCTGCTCCGGCCACCGAGGCGCCGACGGCGCCCGAACGCGAGCCGATCGTGGTGGGTGGTGGCCCCATTGAGTGACGCCACCGACACCGACACCGGCGAACAACCCCAAGCCCTCCCCGGCGACGGGCTGCGCGAGGGGATCATCGACGACCTGCGCCGCCGCATCGGCGATGCCATCGTCGACACCCACATCACTCCGAACGACGACCTGTGGATCCGCGTCCGCACCGATGCGTGGCGTCAGACCGCCGAAGCGCTGAAGGCCGCAGGGTTCACGTTCTTCAGTTTCATCTCCGGGCTCGACTGGTTGCCGTCGCCGTACGGCAAGGGCGAAGAGGACCCGACCGCCGAGCCGCAGGAACCCGACACCGAGATCCGTCAGGGCGTCACCGGCGGCGACACCCGCTTCCAGGTGTTCGCCCGACTCGTCGACCTCGACCGCCATGTCGGCGTCACGATCAAGGCCGACGTCCCCGACGAACCGTTCGCCGTCGATTCCTGGACCACGGTCTTCGCGGGCGCCAACTGGCACGAGCGTGAGACTCACGAGATGTTCGGCATCGGCTTCAACGGCCACCCCGATCTGCGCAACATGTACCTGCCCACCGATTTCGAGGGCTACCCGCTTCGCAAGGACTTCCCGTTGCTCGCCCGCATGATCAAGCCGTGGCCCGGCATCGTCGACGTCGAGCCGATGCCGGCCCAGGACGCCGAGGAACCCGCCGCAGAGGAGGCGTCGTGATGCCTGACGTCATGCCGCCGAGGGAAGCGCCAGCGACGAGGCTGGCCGCTCGGCCGACCAACAGTGCTGTTGCGACGACCGTCTTGAGGCCGAGC
>CAVPIC010000010.1:0-76063 GCA_963704915.1 Ilumatobacteraceae bacterium
AGTCCTGGGCAAGGCCGACGGATGGGGTGATGGCCAAGATGGCGACGACGCCACCCAGGCCGGAAGTGATTCGGAGCGCACGTTTGCGCACGGGTCCTCCAATAAGGGATAGGGAACAGGGATGCGGAGTCCAGTGGCGCCATTGCCGCCCGGATTGCGAGCGCAACCTAAAGGTGTGGGATTTCCCGTTTGTCGCCGAAGTGTTTCCTCCGTGTGAATGGTCCCGTCGGGATCGACACGATGCCGGGTGGCTGTTCGGGTCGACATCTGGACTTGACCCGTGGGTCAAGTCATGGGGCAGAATGGTGGCATGGATCTCTCCTATCCCCCAGAAGCCGAGGAATTCCGCGCCGAGATCAGGGCGTGGTTGCACGAGAACCTTCCCGATGGCTGGTTCGACGATGGTTTCGAGATGACCGACGACGAACGCAAGAAGTTCAACGATGAATGGCCCCAGAGGCTGTTCGAAGGTGGCTGGATCTCCGCGACCTGGCCGGCCGAGTACGGCGGCAAGGGCCTCACGACGATGCAGGGTGTCGTGCTGTCCGAGGAGTTCGCGAACGCGAAGGCGCCGATGCGCGGCGACTTCTTCGGTGACACCCTCGTCGGTCCGACGATCCTGCAGTGGGGGACCGAGGAGCAGAAGAAGGAGTTCCTGCCGGGCATCCTCAGCGGCACCACCCGTTGGTGCCAGGGCTTCTCCGAGCCGAACTCGGGCTCCGACCTTGCGTCGCTGAAGACGACCGCCGTGCTCGACGGCGACGAATGGGTCATCAACGGCCAGAAGGTGTGGACCACCCAGGGCCACCACGCCGACTACTGCTTCCTGCTGACGCGGACCGATCAGGACGTGAAGAAGCACGCCGGCATCTCCTACATGCTGGTGCCGATGCGTCAGCCCGGCGTCGAGGTGCGTGGCATCGTGCAGCCCGACGGCACCGCCGAGTTCTGCGAGGTGTTCTTCGACAACGCCCGCTGCGCGAAGGACGCCGTCGTCGGCGGCGTCAACAACGGCTGGAAGGTCGCCAACTCGACGCTCGCATTCGAGCGCGGCCAGTCGGCGACCACCGGCTACCGCCGCTTCGCCGAGGAGTACCGCCTGCTCGTCGAGGCCGCCACGGAGAAGGGACTCATCGACGATCCGCTGATCCGCCAGCGGCTGATGGAGTACTACACAAAGATCCAGATCCTGAAGATCAACGGTCTGCGCAACCTGTCGGCGACGCTGTCGGGCGGCGGCGACATGGGAACGATCGCGCTCGGGGCGACCAACAAGATGTTCTGGTCCGAGATGCACAAGGCGGCGATGGAACTCGCCGTCGACATCCATGGCGCCGACGGCATGCTCATCGACGCGGGTCCGGAATCGGGAAGCTGGCCCGGCGCAGCGCGCGACAAGCGCCGTGAGGGCTATCCGGTCAGCCCGATGATGTCGTCGTTCTTCTTCTCCCGCTCGGAGACGATCTGGGGTGGCACCAGCCAGATCCAGCGCAACATCGTGGGCGAGCGCGTCCTCGGTCTCCCCAAGGAACCCAAGCCCGCCACCGAGTGACGCCCCGTTCTCGTGAACTCGTGCGGGAACCAAGCCCGCACGAGTTCACCGGAACGAGTCAGGCGGCGCGGAACGTGGCTCGGCGGTGCTGGTGGATGTCGACCAGCTCGCGGATCGTGGCGTCGAAGTCGTCGTCGAGTTCGTAATCGGTGACGCGATCGGTCTGCCATCCGAGGCGTCGGAGGCCACGATCGCGAGTCTTGTCCCGTTGTGATTCCACTCGACCTGCGTGCCAACTCGAATGGTCGACCTCGAGCGCCCACTTGATAGCGGGATCTGCGCCATCCGGGTGGATGACCTGACCGTCCGGCAGTGTGATCTCGTACTGGCGAACGAGCTCGACACCTCGATGCTCGAGCGCCTGCAGGACTCTCAGTTCGAGGCCCGACCCTGCCGGCTTCTGCCAATCGGCCCGGCGGGACATCACCCGGTTGACCCGGCCGAGGCCCGGACGGCCCTTCGCTTGGAGACGTCGCGTCAGCCGCCACAGCGTCTGGAGTGATGTGTGGTTGTCGAGCACCCACTCGGTCAGCCGTTCGAACCGCTCGTCGTCGACATCACGCGCGCAGTCGAACCACGCACGTGGTGGGCTCGCGACGACGATGCCGTCGTGACGAGTGACGCGGTCGGTCTCGTCGATGACGTTCGATCGGCGGAGCACGACCCCGTCGGTGATCGGGGTCCGGTCGTGGCCAACCAGCATGTGCGGGAGCTGTGGGCGCCAGACGTGTCGGAACCCCCAGAGCCGTGCGGCGGCGACACCTGTGACGATCGCAAGCGGATCGGCGAGGCATGCGGCGACACACCGACTCTCGAAGCTGTCGGGAGAGGTGGACATGCGGTACACCCCCTTGTGGATCGGCACGATCGCACCGTTGGTCATGTGCCAACGAATCATCTCGACGCTGAATCCGTCGGTGGTCAGCTCGTTGCGGGTGACGATGCCGTGACGCTGCGCAATTCGGGCAGCGAGCGGCGGGGAGATGGTCGCCATGGTGGTGGCTCCTCTGGATGGATCCTGCACGTGGGCCGTCGGGCCGAGCGGGACACCCCGTGCCGCCAAAATGTATCGCGCCACGTGCGGCCGTCCGCCCTGTCTGTGTTCTCGTGTAGTCGTGCGGGGCCGGTTCCCGCACGAGTACACGAGAACGGCTGGAACTTGCGCACCTTGTTCACGAGAACGAAACCGGTTGGGGGTGAGGGCGATCGGGCTCGAGCGGGTACGGTCAGCTTTCGTGGACGAACTGCTGGAAGTCGACGGGAGTCCCCGGCCGATGGCGCAGGACTTGATCGAGCTGTTGCACCGCATCGGCCTCGACGAGGTGCGCGAACGTCAGCGCGTGTCCGACCTCGAGATCCTCACGATGGGGATCTCGTTCACTGTCTACTCCGACGGTGCCAACATCGATCACGCGTGGCCGTTCGACATCATCCCCCGACTGATCGACGGTGACGAGTGGAGCGTGGTCGAGCGTGGTCTCGCCCAGCGGCTCCGTGCGTTGAACCACTTCATCGACGACATCTACAACGACCGCAGGATCATCGCCGACGGCGTGTTCCCGGCCGATCTGCTCGACGACTCCGCGAACTTCCGTCCCGAGTGCCGGGGCATCCATCCGAAGTTCGGCGTCTGGGCGCACATCTCCGGCTCGGATCTCGTGCGCTCGGGCGACGGCCAGCTGTACGTGCTCGAGGACAACCTGCGGGTGCCGTCGGGTGTGAGCTACGTCCTGGAGAACCGTGCGATCGCGAAGCGGACGTTCCCCGAGTTGTTCGAGCGGTACCGCATCCGGCCGGTCGACGCCTACACCGACGAGCTGAATCGGCTGCTGGCGTCGCTCGCTCCCGACGACCGTCCGGACCCGTGCATCGCCGTGCTGACACCGGGCATCTACAACTCAGCGTACTTCGAGCACTCGTTCCTCGCCCAGCGGATGGGCGCCGAGCTCGTCGAGGGCCAGGACCTCGTCGTCGGCGACGACGACTGCGTCTACATGAAGACGATCCAGGGGCTCGAACGCGTCGATGTGATCTATCGACGCATCGACGATCTCTTCATCGATCCCGAGGTGTTCCTCCCCGATTCGATGCTCGGCGTCCCCGGCCTGATGCGAGCGTGGAAGGCCGGCAACGTTGGCATCGCGAACGCCCCGGGCGCCGGCGTTGCCGACGACAAGGTCGTGTACGCGTGGGTACCCGACATGGTGCGGTACTACCTGGGCGAGGAACCACTGATCCCGAACGTGCCGACCTACCGATGCATGTACGACGACGAACGCGAGCACGTGCTTGCGAACCTCGGCGACCTCGTGCTGAAGCCGGCCAACGAGAGCGGCGGCTACGGCATCCTGATCGGCAACCGGGCAACTGCGGACGAGCTCGAAGCGGCCGCCGACTCGATCCGCGCCGACCCTCGCAACTGGGTCGCCCAGCCGATCCTCGACCTCTCGACTGCGCCGACCCTCGTCGACGAGGGCATCGAGCCGCGGCATCTCGACCTGCGTCCGTTCATCCTGACGGGGGAGCACAGCTACGTCACCGCGGGCGGGCTGACCCGCGTCGCCCTGACGAAGGGCTCGTTGATCGTGAACTCCTCCCAGGGTGGCGGCAGCAAGGACACCTGGATCGTGGACCTGAATCATCAGCAGCAGTCCGAGCCAGTCCAGTCGCAGCACCAGAACCAACACGCGAGCGGGAGCGCCTGATGGCCTTGCTGTCACGCGTTGCCGACCGGATGTACTGGGCTGCGAGGTACGTCGAGCGTGCCGAGGACTCCGCCCGCGTCCTGCGCGCCTACGGCGACGTGCTGGCCGACCTGCCGACGTCGTCGACGCGGTGGAGCCCGCTCGTGAGCGTCTCGGGCAGCGGTGTCAAGCTGCCAACGGTGGCGGGTTCGGACGAGGCGCAGGTGGCGCAGTTCCTGATCGCTGATCGTGAGCATCCCAACAGCATTCTCAACACCGTGGAGAACTCGAGGGAGAATCTCCGCACGTGTCGCGAGGTGCTTCCCCGTGAGGGCTGGCAGACGATCAACGACCTCTCGATCTACGTGCGCGGCGCCGCGGTGACCTCGGTCGAGCGGCGTCGACGAGACCGCTTCCTGGGACGCGTGATCGACGAGAGCAGGCGACTCGATGGCGTCCTGCAGTCGACGATGACCCGCGACGAGGTGTTCGAGATGTGGCGGCTCGGTCGCTACATCGAACGCGCCGACATGACCACACGCGTGCTCGGTGTGCGCGCCGCCACGCTGCTGGCACTGCCGCCGGGTGCCAGCGACGAGCACGCCGAGGTCCAGTGGATGGGCGTGCTGCGATCACTGTCGGCGCTGCAGATGTACCAGCGGGCGACCCGGGGAAACATCGACGGCCCGAGCGTGGTCCGGTTCCTGCTGTTCGATCACCGCTTCCCGCGTTCGGTGGCCGGATGCCTCGCCGAGATGCGCACGTCGATCCTTCGGCTGCCCGAGTACTCGACCGTGCTCGGGGCGGTCGAGGCCGCCGATCGTCAGTTGCGCCGCAGTCGGCCCGCTGCCGACGACGGCGTCGCGCTCGACGCAGCGATGGACGAGGTGCAGCTGGCGCTGGCCCGGCTGAACAGCGTCATGCACGAGCAGTACGTCGTGCACTGATCGGTGACGGGACGAACGATGATGGAATCGACGACCAGCGACTCGGGGACGCCTCCGTCGGCGATCGCCAGCGCCGGCGGGATGGGCGCTGCCTCGCTGATGGAGTCGATCGCGGGTCTCGGTGACCTTGCGACCCGTCAGCAGGACCACGATCGTCTGCTCGCGGCCGAAGGCGCGGGACACATCGTTCACGACCTACCGCTGCGGGCCGACGGCCGCATGGTCGCGCTGGAGTCCCGGCCGTGGCGGCTCGATCCGATCCCGCTGGTGATCGACGGCGACGAGTTCGTGGCGCTCGCCGACGGGGCGATCGCTCGCATGCGGATGCTCGAGGCGATCCTGGTCGATCTCTACGGCGCTCGGACCTTGCTGAGCGACTCGGTCGTCGACCACGTCGCGCTCTGGGGAAGCCCTCGCTACCGCCTCGCCGCATTCGGGCAGCGGCCCCATCGCCGGTGGCTCACGAACTACGCCGTCGACGTCGTCCGCGATGTCGACGGGCGTTGGCGCGTCGTGCGCGACCTGACCGATGCACCAGCCGGTGTCGGCTACGCACTTCTCGGCCGCGCCGTAGCGGCCCGGGTACATCGAGATGTGATCTCACAGCTACCGGCGGGCCGTGCGCTCCGCTCGCTCGATCCGTTCGCCGACCGCTTGCGCGATGGTCTCGCCGACGTCGCACTGCACCGGAACCCCCGCATCGTCGTGCTGTCGGGAGGCGTCGACCACCCGTCGTTCGTCGAGCAGTCGTACCTCGCGTCGCGACTCGGACTCAACCTCGCCGAGGGAGCCGACCTGGTCGTGCGTCAGCGACGAGTCTGGCTTCGTTCGTTGGCGGGTCTGGAACCGATCGACGTGATCTTCCGTCGATTGGAGGACGACCGTGTCGACCCGATGGAGGTCAATGCCGAGGGTGGCGCGGGCGTGCCCGGCCTGCTGCTCGCCGCGAGGTCGCGGGGAGTGAGCCTCGCCAACGCGCACGGCAGCGGCGTGCTCGAAGACCCGGCGCTCGGCGAGTACTGGGACGCGGCGGGCGCGTGGCTCACCGGCCGGACGTCGGACTACCAGGGGGTGTGGCCGCTGCCGTTCATGCCTGCTGCCGAGCGAGCCGAACGCGAGTGGACGATGTGGCCGTGCTTCGACGGTCTGCAACCGGTCGAGCGGGCGATCACACTGCGCCTGCACCTCGTTGCGAGTGACAAGGGCATCGACGTGCTCCAGGGCGGCAGCGCCCGAGTGATGATCGCCGGCGACGATCCGATCCGGCCGACCGCGGCGACCGCCAAGGATGTGTGGGTGGTCGGCGGAACGGTGGCCCCGCCCATGCTGCGCCGCCGCGAACCCCTCCCACAGGTCGACCTGATCGCCTCGGTTCCGACACGTGCGGCGGAGGCACTGTTCTGGGCGGGGCGTGCGATGGAACGCGCCGAGGTCCTCGCGCGCTCGATGGAGGTCGTGCTGGAACGCACGAGCGGGCTCGTGGCGGCCGAGGTCGCCGAGCCGTGGGTCGATCATGGGCTCGACATGCTTGCGTCGGTTGCCGGGGTGCCGGTCGACCGCGGTGTCGACCGGCGCGGCAGGCGTGGTCTTCGCGTCGGGTGTCGAGGCATTGGCGAGGCAGCTCGGTTCGTTCCTGGCGGAAGCGTCCTCGGTGCGCGACTTCTTCTCGACGACGGCCGGGCGCATGCTCGCGCGCCTCGCCGAGTCGCGGGCCCAGTTGCGGTGGATGGTCACGGAGGACGGCTCGCCGAACCCGTCGGCGGTCGACATCGCCCGCATCGACGGCCGTGCCCTCGAGTCGATCCTGGTCGACCTCGCGTCGCTCGTCGGCCTCTGGAACGAGAGCGTCGTGCACGGTCCGGCCTGGCGTTTCGGCGAGATCGGTCGGCGGCTCGAACGGGCCTTCGGGGTGGTCGACGGCCTGCGTGGAGCGTTCGGGCTCTACAGCGACGCAACCGTGTTCGATCAGGCATGGGTCGGGCCGGGAGCGGACGACCACCGTCTCGACTTCCAGCGCCAACGCGTCATCGAGCTGATTCTCGCGTCGAACGAGAGCCTCGTTGCCTATCGCCGTCGGCATCGCAGCGACGTTGAATTCGAACGGGCGTTGCACCTGGTCGTCGCCGACGTTCACAACCCGCGTGCGGTCGCATCGGCGATCCGAGAGGTGCGTCATCAGGCTTCCCGACTGGACTGGGAACGCGGCGTCGAGGAGTCGTCGCAGCTGATCGACGCACTGGCTGCCGCATCGTTCGAGTCCGTCGAATCGACCGCCGCGGTGCTCGCCGACGTCTTCGACGGATGCGACCGATTGGCTCGCGATGTCGTCGGGTCGTACCTGGCGGCGCCGGTTGATCCGCGGATCATGGGGCGGAGCTGACGTGCCGGGTCAGCGCTACCGCGTCGTGCATCGCACCGAGTATCAATACGGCGCCACCATGCTCGACGGCTACAGCGTCGCCTGCGTGCTCGCCCGGCCGACGCCGTCGCAGACGGTGTCGTCGTCGGTGGTCACGACGTATCCGGCTCCGGACGAGTATGACGAACGCGACGACGTGTTCGGCAACCGGGTCGTGCAGTTCGGACTGCACCAACCGCACGACGGACTCGTCGTCGAGGCGATCACCGAGGCGAGGGTGTGGGCCCAGGGAATGCCTCGCAGCGATGTCGCCTGGGAACGGGTGGCCGCCGCCGTGGCCGGAGCACGCGGACCGACTGCCCTCGATGTCGCCCCGTTCGTCGCTCCGTCGCGGTTCGTCAACGTCGACGCGAACCGGCTCGATCTGTTCGCGCTCGCCTCGGCATCGTTCACGCCCGGCCGTGGCCTCGTCGAGTCGACGGCGTCGTTGTGCTCGACGATCTTCGAGACGTACGCGTTCGACCCGTCGTTCACGGAAGTCAGTTCGCCGCTCGACGTCGTCGTTCGGGAGCGGCGCGGAGTGTGTCAGGACTTCGCCCACCTGGCGGTCGGAGCGCTGCGCACGATCGGGCTCGCCGCTCGCTACGTGAGCGGCTACATCGAAACCGATCCGCCGCCTGGCGAACCGAAGACGATCGGCGCGGACGCGTCGCATGCGTGGTGCTCCGTGTGGGTCCCTGACCACGGATGGCTCGACTTCGATCCGACGAACGGTGTCGTTGCGCCCTCGCGTCACGTCACCATCGGATGGGGACGCGACTACGCCGACGTCGCGCCGGTGCGCGGCGTCGTCGTCGGGCCGTCATCGACGCAGTCGCTGTCGGTGTCCGTCGACGTCGCGCGCATCTGACCCCACGCACCCCGGCCAAACCACGTTTGTGTTGCATTTCCGGTGGACCGCCCCACCGGAAATGCAACACAAACGACGATGGGGTGGGTGGGAGCGGGGGTGTGACGTCGGTCGGAGGGAAGAACCCGGTTGTTGGAAGCGGCCGGAGCGTGGGCAGGATTGGCGGGATGTCGACGACGAACGCCGAAGAAGCGCTCGGGCCCACGCGCCTGCTGACGCGCCCGTTCGTGATCGTCACGGCCACCGCGTTCATCTTCTTCATCTACATCGGGATGCTGGTCCCGATCGTTCCGCTGTTCATCGAGGGCCCACTCCGACGCGGTGAGTTCGGTATCGGACTGACGATCGCGGCGTTCGCCGGGGCGGCGATCCTCGCTCGACCGTTCCTCGGTCGGATCGCCGATCGATATGGACGACGCGTGCTGCTCGTCGGTGGATCTGCGCTGGCGGGTCTCGCCGGCATCGCATCGGGCCAGGTCACCGAGTTCTGGCAACTCCTGATCAGCCGCAGCGTGATGGGCGTCGGGGAAGCGGCGGTGTTCGTCGGCGCCGCGACGCTGATCGCCGACCTGTCGCCACGGGATCGACGTGCCGAGGGGGCGAGCTACTTCTCGGTGGCCGTGTTCGGTGGAATCGGTGTCGGGCCGATCATCGGCGAATGGCTGCTCGACGACACCCAGTTCGAGCGCGCCTTCGCGGTTGCCGGTGCGTTCGCACTGCTTGCTGCGATCGTCGCGACGTTCGCTCCGGCCCGCGTCGCACCGCTGGACGCGATCGACGAGACGATTGCGTCGGCGGCCTCGACGTCGGGACGGCGACGGATCATGCACCCGGCCGCAGTGATGCCGGGCGTCGTCCTCGCATCGGGTGTGGCTGCGTTCTCCACGTTCGGCGCGTTCATCCCCGACTACTCACGAGAGGTCGGGCTCGCCACGTCGGGCGGCCTGTTCGCGGTGTACTCGCTCACGTCCCTGCTCGTGCGCATCTTCGGAGCGACGTTGCCCGAGCGGCTCGGACCGCGCCGCGCTGTCACCATCGCCCTCGGCACGGTGGGGATCGGGCTCACCATTCTCGCGTTGGTGCCCACCGTTGCGGCCCTGTGGGTCGCGTCGGTGCTCGTCGGCCTCGGCATCGCGTTCAACTACCCGTCGCTGCTCGCACTCACCGTGAACCGGGCGAGCGACAGCGATCGTGCGTGGGCGATCAGCTCGTTCACGATGTTCTTCGAGGTCGGCTCAGTGTTCGGTGGGTTGTTCATCGGTGGGTTCGCGCAGGCCGTCGGCAAGCAGACCGGCTTCTTCGGCGGTGTGGTGTGCTGCGTCATCGGGCTCTACCTGTTGCGGTTCAGGCTCGTCCCCGCCGGCACGCCCGACGCCGGCCCCACCCGGTCCCCGAGGGTGCCCTCCACCCCCGTCGTCCGCGACTGAGCGACCCTCCAGCACGCATCTCCCCAGTGTTTGCGTTGCGTTCTCGGTGGGGCGGTCCACCCGGAACTGCACACAAACGTCGAAGGGGAGCGCGCGGGGTCGGTCGCCATGTCCGATTTCCGCTAGGAGGCGGACGGTCCGAGCGGCATGATGGTCGCATGCCGCCGCTCGATCCCGACCAGTGCTACGTCGCCGTGCAGAGCCGCGACCAGCGATTCGACGGCTGGTTCGTCACGGCGGTCCGCACGACGGGCATCTACTGCCGGCCGAGCTGCCCAGCGATCACGCCCAAGCGCACGAACGTCGAATTCCATCCGACCGCGGCGGCCGCCCAGCAGCGTGGCTTCCGCGCGTGCAAGCGGTGCCGGCCGGACGCGTCCCCTGGCTCGCCCGAATGGAACGTCCGACAGGACGTCGTCGCCCGGGCGATGCGGCTGATCGCCGACGGTGTCGTCGAACGCGACGGCGTGGGCGGTGTCGCGCGGCGGCTCGGCTACAGCGAACGCCACCTCAACCGTGTGTTCACCGATGAACTGGGTGCCGGCCCGCTCGCCGTCGCTCGAGCGCAACGTGCGCAGACCGCCCGGCTGCTCGTCGAGACGACGGCGTTGCCGTTCACCGACGTGGCCTTCGCGGCCGGGTTCGGCAGCGTGCGGCAGTTCAACGACACGATCCGCGACGTGTTCGCCACATCGCCGACCGAGCTCCGCCTGGCTCGACGTCCGCGTTCGATAGCCATGTCAGGGGCGTCGACGGTCGGGAGCCGAGTTGCGGTCACCGTGCGGCTCGCCGTTCGGACGCCGTTCGCATCGAGCGAGGTGATGTCGTTCATCGGCGAGCGCGCCATCCCGGGTGTCGAGGCGTGGGACGGCGAGACCTACCGTCGTTCGCTCGAACTGCCCGGTGGCGTCGGAGTCATCGGGCTCGTCGCACACGACGACCACGTCACCGCTCGCATCGAGCTGTCGTCGTGGGGCGACCTCGGCGTCGCCGTCCAACGCATCCGCCGTCTGCTCGATCTCGACAGCGACCCGGCCGCCGTGGATGCCGCGCTCGGATCCCGCACCGTGCTTGCGCCGCTCGTGGCGGCGGTGCCCGGCCGGCGGGCGCCTGCCAGTGTCGATCCGTACGAAACGGCGACTCGCGCGGTGATCGGCCAGCAGGTCTCGGTCGCCGGCGCCCGCACGGTCGCCGGTCGGATCGTGGAGAACGTCGGCCCGACGCTCGGCGAGCCCGTCGACGACATCACACGGGTCTTTCCCCGACCCGACGAGGTCGCAGCCGCACCCGACGAAGCGTTCTCGATGCCGGGTGCTCGGCGCGACACAATTCGTCGGCTCGCCCGAGCCGTCGCCGACGGCGACGTCGAACTCGGCGTCGGCAGCGACCCCACTGTCGCCCATCGGCAACTGCTCGCGCTGAAGGGCATCGGCCCGTGGACCGCCGACTACGTCGTCATGCGAGGGCTGGGCCACCCGGACACGTTCCTCACCAACGACCTCGGCGTGCGACACGCGCTCGAACGGCTCGGTTGCGAGGACGAACACGGGTCGACGTGGGCGCCGTGGCGTTCCTACGCCGTCCACCACCTCTGGGCCAGCCTCTCCGAACCGTCGATCCATCCCACCTCAGAACGAAAGCAGACCCATGAGTAGCCAACTGTTCAGCACCATCGTCGACAGCCCGGTGGGAGCGCTCACGATCGTGGCGAGCGACGACGGGCTGCGAGCGATCCTGTGGCCCGACGATGATCCGTCACGTGTGCAACTGACCGAGACGATCGAGGCTCCGTCACACCCGGTGATCGCGGCGACGGTGGGGCAGCTGGTCGAGTACTTCGACGGTGACCGCACCGACTTCGACGTCCCCCTCGATCCGGTCGGCACCGAGTTCCAGCGTGCTGCCTGGGCAGCACTGTGTTCGATCCCGTACGGCACGACGGTCAGCTACGGCGAACAGGCCGAGCGAATGGGCGATCGTCGCAAGGCCCGGGCGGTGGGCGCCGCGAACGGACGCAACCCGATCTCGATCGTCGTGCCGTGTCACCGGGTGGTCGGAGCGAACGGCGCCCTCACCGGCTTCGCCGGCGGGACGGACACCAAAGCATGGCTCCTGGCCCACGAGCAACGGATCGCAGCAGGGGTCTGACCCCTGGTGCAATCAGGCGCGGTTGCGGGCGGCGGCCGACTGGGCCTTACGGGCGCGGTCGGCTTCCTTCTTGGCGGCCTTGGCCTCGGCGCGCTTTGCCTTGAGGGCCGCCTGCTCTTCCGGTGAGCGCTTCGAGGTCTCGATCAGCGGGGCGATCGTGACCTCTTCGGCCTTCGGGAGCGCGACGAGTTCGTCGGACTTCAGCAGGTCGCGAATGATCGCCGACGCCGGCGCTTCGCCGGCCACGGTGGCCGCGAGCATGATGCGGGTGACCGCGACACCATGGCGCTCGGCGAGACCGGGCAGCACGGCCTTGAGCTGGTCGGTCGACGGGTTGTCGGCGTGGTCGCCGAGCTCCTTGATGCAGTCGGCCAGGCACAGATCGGAGATGATCGCGGCGATCGCCTCCATGTCGCCGTTGATGCGGCCGGCCTTGACAGCGGCGCGGACGCCCTCGGGCGTCGCGGCCTCGACGAACGACTCGAGCCCCTCGCGGTGATCGTCGTCGAGCGCCTCGATCGCCGTGGCGAGTTCGTCGTCGGTGGCCGCTTTGAAGGAGCGGTCGAGCAATCCGAGCGCCTGCATCCGGTTCTTCGTCTGATTCACGTCGCTCGACGCTATCTGCCTGCGCGGGCGACCACGTAGGCCCCGGGTGTTCCGGGCAGCACGATCGTGTCCGCGTCGTCGCCGCCGCCGAGTCGGAGCTCGACCAGCTTGCCCTGCCCGAACACGACCGTGCATCCGCCGTGGGCGCCCGGGCGGTCGACGAGGCCGACCCGTGCTGTGTCGAACGCGCGGGGCTCGCACGGTCGGCGCACGAGGTGGACGAGCACGTTCTCGGTCGGAGACTCGCGGACGTAGGTGACGCTGTCGTCCGTGGCGTCGATCCAGCGCATCGAGCCGTGCCGGAGAGCGTCGCTGCGTCGTCGGAGCTCGATGAGTGCGCGGAGGTCGTCGAGGAATCGTCCGTCGTCTGTCACCGTCCAGTCCGGGCCGGTCAGTCGCCCCCACGGGAACGGCACGCGGGTCGTGTCGATCGAGTCGCCTTCACACCCGACCTCGACGCCGGCGAACAACGTCGGGACGCCCGGCATCGTGAACAGTGCCGTCAGCCCGACGAGGTGACGCACCAGATCGCCGCCGACCACCGTGCGGAAACGGGCCGTGTCGTGCGAGTCGAGCATCGTCATCGAGGCCTGTTGCGCCTCCCACGGCACGTTCGCCGACAGCTCACGCATCGACTCGACGAGGCCGTGACCGTCGAGATCGATCAGTTCCACCGCGGCCATCAACGACATCGGTGCCGGGTCCTTCAGCCACGACCAGAGCGGGCGCGTGAGCCACTGGTACGCCATCACGCCATGCCAACCCGTGCCGTCGAGATCGCGGCCAGCGTCGTAACAGTGCTCGGCGACCAGCCACCGCCCGTCGCCCGCCGATGTGTCGAGCGTCGTCCGTGCGATGTGGGCGACATCATGGTTGTCGTCCTGGTCACGGAACCGGGCCGTGGTGTTCGCACAGTCGACCCGCCATCCGTCGAGGTCGAGCGGCGCAGCGAGATACCGGCCCAAGACCGAGTCGGCGCCGTCGTAGAACCGCTCGCGCAGGCTCGCACTGCGATGGTCCAGTTTCGGCAGGGACCGGACGCCGTGCCACGCCACGTACCCGTCGGGCTCGGCATCGTCGAAGAAGTAGAAGCTGCGCTCGACAGCGTCGCGGTCGCTCGATGCGGCTCGGAACCAGTCGTGACCCGCGCCCGTGTGATTCAGGGTGATGTCGCCGATCACGCGGATGCCGCGAGCATGGGCAGCCGACAGGAGCGATGCCAGAGCGGCGTCCCCGCCGAGCGCCGGGTCGACGTGGGCGAACGTCGAGGCGTCGTAGCGGTGCATCGACCCCGCCGGGAAGAACGGGGTGAGGTAGATCAGCGATACGCCGAGGCGTACGAGGTGGTCCAGGTGCTCCTCGACGCCCGCCAGGTCGCCGCCGTACCAGTGTCGCGAACGGACTCCCGGCGTGTCGTCGACGGGCTCGGACCAGTCCCTCGGGATCGCCCAGTCGGGCATCGGATGCTCGTCGCTCGAGCGGGCGAACCGATCGATGAAGATCTGGTAGCCGACCGTGTCAGCCAGCCAGCCGGGTGGGGCAGTGGTGGCCGTGGTGGTTCCCGGAGACCCGGGCTCGGGGGACCGGGCGGAGATCCGGAAGTTGGCGTCGTCGGTGACGTCGCGGTGGAACACGCCGGCACCGTTCACCCAGCAGCGACCGAGGTCGCCGCCGTCGAGCAGCCAACGGTACGACGTGAGGGGGCTGTGCAGCAGGAGGTCAGCGCTCCACCAGGTCGCGCGGTGTTCGTGACGCTCGACGATCGCCTCGACGATCGCAGGCTCGGCATCTGGCGTCGAACGCAGTCGAACCCTCGTCGTGGCGCACACGTCGGGCACGCGCAGTCGCACCCGCACGGTGGACCCGAGCGTTCTCGCGGCGGCATCGACATACGTCGGCGAGCCGTCATGGTGTGGCTCGTCGAGCAGCGCCAACCCAGTCGTCTCGGGTCGGGTCCGGGAGGACAGGGTTACTCCTTGACGGCACCGGAGGTGAGGCCGGAGACGATGAATCGCTGCAGGAACAAGAACAACAGCACGACCGGAATGGCGCCGATCAACGATCCGGCGGCGAACGGTCCCCAGCGGTTGTCGAAACCGGCGCGGACGTAGCCCGACAACCCGACCGCGAGCGTCTTGTTGTCCTCGCCGAGCATGACGCTGGCGACGAGGAACTCCGCCTGGGTGGTGATGAACGACAGCAGGCCGATCACGGCGAGCACCGGCGCGGCGAGTGGCAGGATGATCTTGTAGAAGATCTGGAAGTGGGTGCAACCGTCGATCTTGGCGGCTTCGTCGAGCGTGTAGGGGATCGTGTCGAAGAACCCCTTGATCAGGTACGTGTTCACGCCGAGCGCCCCGCCGAGGTAGATGAAGATCAGACCCCACGACGATCCGAGCCCGATCGCCGGGAACAGGCCCTTGATGCGGGTCATGAACAGGAACAGGGCGACCACGGCGAGCAGGTTGGGGAACATCTGGATCAGCAGCAGTGACAGCAGCCCGGGGCGGCGGCCCTTGAACCGGAGGCGACTGAACGCGAATGCGGCCAGTGCGCACATCGCCACGGTGAGCAGGGCGGTCGTGATGCCGATGAACATCGAGTTGCGGAACCACGACCAGAACGGGGGATGGCCGGGGTCGGTCATCAACGCGCGGAAGTTGTCGAGCGATGGGTCGGTGGGGATCAGGCTCTGGGAGCTCAGGTTGCCGTCGGTGAACGCCGCCGAGACCACCCAGAGCACCGGGAACAATGCGAAGGCCAGGGCGACCCACGCGACGACGTGGCGCCACCCGGTGGTCCGGAACACCTTGCCCATCGACGGTCGGTTGTATTCGAACGCCGGTGCTTCGGGTTCGTAGGACTGCGTGACGGCGTTCATCGCATCTCCTCCAGGGATCGGGTGGCGCGGAAGCTGAAGGCCGAGATCGTGGCGACGATCAGGAAGATGACGAGCGAGACGGCCGCGGCGAAGCCGTAGTCGACGCCGCCGCCGCCGGCGAACGCGATCTTGTAGACGTAGGAGATCAGGATGTCGGTGCGGCCGGCGTCGCTGCCGGGCACGGGCGGGCGCCCTTCGGTGAGCAGGTAGATGATGTTGAAGTTGTTGAAGTTGAACGCGAAGCTCGCGACGAGCAGCGGACCGACGGCGACGAGCAGCAGTGGGAAGGTGATCAGGCGGAACGCCTTGAACCCGCCGGCGCCATCGACGGCGGCCGCCTCGGTGAGATCGGACGGGATGCTCTGCAGCGCACCGGTGCACACGAGGAACATGTACGGGAAGCCGAGCCACGTGTTGACGAGCAGGATCGAGAAGTACGGCAGCCACTGGCCATCGAGCCATGCCAGGTTCGTCCCGAGCCAGCGATTGATCACACCGAACTGCTGGTTGAGCATGCCGCGCCACACGAGCGCGGTCATGAAGCTCGGTATGGCGTAGGGGATGATGATCAGGCTCCGGTACCAACGACGCCCGAACATCCGATCCTCGTTGAACACGAGCGCGAGCAGCAGGCCGAGCCCGAACGACAGGGCGACCGAGAACAGGGAGAACAGGATCGTCCACAGCAGCACCCGGAAGAACACGTTGCGGGTCTGGTCGTCGTTGATGAGGCGGTCGTAGTTCGACAGACCGACACCGGCGCGCCATCCGGGGACCAGTGCATCGCCGTTCTCGCTGACGAACTGTCCGTTCTCGACGGTGTAGGTCGTGTTGGTCGACGAGTCGAAGATCGTGTCGGTCTCGGGGTCATAGACGCGGGTCTGGGTCTTCGCGAACGCGGCGCCGAAGCCGTCGTTCACGATGTCGCCGCTCGGCCCCGGCACGACGAGGGCGGTGACCTCGTCGACGCGGTCATTGGCCTGGCCGGTGTTGAGGGCGACGTAGCCGTCGATGGTCTCGCGTCGGCCGTCCTCGATGATCTCGGACTCGTCGATGGGTGTGCGCCCGTCGGCGGTTCCGATGAACCGGTTGCCGTCCGGATCGGTCAGGAGGAAGACCAACTCGCCGCCGGGGTTGCCCTCGGCGAGGATCTGGAGGTCATAGCGGATCGACTCGGCGCCGGCGCTGATCGAGTTGGCCTCGATGCGCTCGATCGCGGTCTGCTTGTTCAGGTTGTTCCCGGTCCCGTAGTTCGTCGTGGAGATGTAGACCAGATAGAAGATCGGGTAGACGGCGAAGACGAGCAGGAACAGGGTTCCGGGCAGCAGGTACTTCGCCGGGATGAACCGCCTTTTGGAGATGTAGACCACGTCGATGACGACGAGGGCGACGATGGCCGAGATGGCGAGTCCGTAGTCGGGCTTGTCGAACATCGTCGGCAACGATGCGAGCACGACGGCGTTGAGCAGGCCGAGCAACAAGTACTTGACGATCAGGCCGAGCGACGCCCCGTACCGCGGGCCGGTCGGCATCTGCAACGGTGGCATCCCGTCGTAGTAGTTCTCCGGCTCCGGCCGCGTGGACGTGGTGGTTGCGGTGCCGACGCCGGACGCGCCGCCCCGAGAGGAGGACGCCGCGCCGGGGCGTGACTCCTCCTCTCGGGGATCGGCGGTGTTCATCCGAAGGTCAGCCTTCGGCGATCTTGTCGCGGATCTGGGCGGCGGCGTCGGTGAACGCCTGGACCGGATCCGTTCCGGTGAAGATCAGCGAGTAGGCGTCGGTCCAGCTCTCCCAGACCGATGACATCGCCGGGATCGCGGGCAGGGGCGTGCCCTGCTGGCCGGCAGCGCCGAAGCCCAGGATGATCGGGTCGGACGAGACCTGGTCGTAGGCGCTGAGCATGGCCGGCGGGCGACCGCCGGCCTCGAACAGCGCGAGCTGCACTTCCTCGGTGCCGAGGTAGTCGACCATGAACGTGGTGGCGAGGTCCGGGTTCTCGCTGAACGCCGACTGCATGAAGCCTTGCACGCCGACGAAGACCTCGGCGGTGCCACCCGCCACCGGCGGGATCGGCTCGACGACGAAGTTGATGCCGGCGTCGGTGAAGCCACCGACGGCCCACGGGCCGGTGATCGCGAACGGCGCATTGCCGGTCGAGAACGACTCGTTCATGATGTCGTAGCTGACGTCCTTGGAGATCAGCCCGGCGTTGCTCCAGTCGGCGAACTTCTGGGCGGCGACGAGGCCACCTTCGGAGTCGATGCCGACGTCGTCGGCGTTGTAGGTGCCGTCGTCGTTCTGGCCGAACACGTAGCCACCGGCCGCGCTCGAACAGCGGGTAGTTGTGGTACGGATCGGCCGGATCCTGCTGGACGGCGAGCGGCACGTCGACGGTGCCGTCGGCCTGGAGTGCCAGCGCCGTTGCCTCGAGATCCTCGAAGGTGGCCGGTGCCTCGGGGACGAGGTCGACGTTGCGGATCAAGGCGATGTTCTCGATGGCGTACGGCACGCCGTAGAGCGCGCCGTCGTAGGTGAAGGCCTCGATCGCGACCGGGGCGTACAGGTCGGCGTCGGGGCCGAGATCGATCGGGGCGACCACGCCGTTGGAGACGAGTTCGCCGAGCCAGTCGTGGGCGCCGGTGACGATGTCGGGACCCTCACCGGCGGGGCCGGCGATGCTGAGCTGGTCGCGGATCTGATCGAATGGGACCTCGACCACCTGGACGGTGATGCCTTCCAGGTCGCCGAACTCTGCGGCGATCGGCTCGAGCACGGGTGCCCGGGTGTCGTCGGCCCAGATCACGAGATCGGCGTCGCCACGGGCGGGAGCCTGGTACTCGGTGGTCTCGGTGGTGGTTTCCTCGGGTGCCTCGGTGGTTTCCGTGGCGTCCGTCGTCTCCGAGCCCTCGGTGGTCTCGGTTGCTTCGGTGGTCTCGGTCGTCGAATCGCTCGTGTCGTCATCGCTGCCGCAGGCGGCGCCCACCAGGGCGGCTACGGCGGCGAAGGCGATCAAGCGGCGTGATGCGCGCATGGTGTCTCCCCCTCAGGAGGTGATGAATGCCGACGGGTGTCGGCGAGGTGGTTGTTGATTCACGGTGTTCCGGTGTCGCCCCGCCACAGTCTCCACCGCACTGGCGTCGACGATGAAGGCGAAGGGTCCACCGCTTTTCACATTACGGAAACATTCGGTGGTCTGCAAGAATTTTGCAACGTTTCTTCCATTTCTTGCAGGCGGCGCGTACAGTCGCCGGCATGCGGATCCGACTCCAGGACGTCTCGGCGCTCGCCGGCGTCAGCGAGGCCACCGTCAGCCGCGTCATGAACGGCAAGCAGGGCGTACGGGATTCCACCCGTGACCGCGTGCTGAAGGTGCTGGCGGAACTCGGCTACGCCCCCGAGTCGCTGCACCACTCACCGAGCGCCGGCGTGATCGGCCTGATCGTGCCGGAGCTCGACAACCCGATCTTCCCCAAGATCGTCCAGGCCGTCGAGGCGCGCCTGCTGTCGAGCGGCTTTCTGTGCGTGCTCTGTTGCGCCACACGCGTCGGAGCCACGGAGGACGACTATCTCGACTCGCTGATCGAGCGTCGCGTCGCGGGCGTGATCGTGGTGTCGGGACGTCACGCCGACGTCCGTGCCGACCACTCGATCTACGACGAGATCACCCGCCGCGGCATCGGCCTCGTCACGATCAACGGTGCCATGAAGCCCGACGCGAGCGGGGTGCCGCCGGTGTCGAGCGTGTCGACCGACGACCACGCGGCCACGGTCACCGCCTATCGCCACCTGAGCGAGTCCGGCCACGAACGCATCGGCCTGCTGATCGGGCCCACCTGTTACACGCCCGTGCAGCGAAAGCTCGGTGGCTTCCGTGAAGCGGCGCTCGCCGCTGGCGTCGAGGGCGATCTCGACGATCGGGTCATCGAGACGATCTTCACGCTCGACGGCGGCTTCACCGGCGCACAGCGGCTGCTCGACAACGGCATCACCGGGATCGTGGCCGCCAGCGACATGATGGCGCTCGGTGCGATCCGCGCCGTTCGCCAACGCGGCCTCGACGTTCCGGGTGACATCTCGGTGGTCGGTTTCGACGACACCGAGCTGATGCGGTTCACCGACCCTCCGCTCACCACCGTTCACCAGCCCGTCACCCGGATCGTCGACCACGCCGTCGACGTGCTGTTCGCTCAGATCCAGGGTCAGCCGTACGATCGAGCCGAGCGCCTGCTGGCGGGCGAACTGATCGTTCGCGGCACGACGGCTCGGGCTCCGGCAGGCGCGACTTCGGCGCTCCCCGGGGTGTGAACGCTCGCGTTGGGCTAACGTCTCAGCCGACGTGGTCGAGGGGAATCACGCTCACCGACGCTCCGAGAGCGGAGCCACAGGAGGAAATCGTCATGGCAACCGTCCAGCTCGAAGGCATCAACAAGGTCTACGACAACGGCTTTCACGCGATCCACGACCTGGATCTCGAGATCGCCGACAAGGAGTTCCTGGTGCTCGTCGGCCCGTCGGGTTGTGGCAAGTCGACCGCATTGCGCATGATCGCCGGGCTCGAGACCATCTCGGGCGGCACGATGAAGATCGGCGACAAGGTGGTCAACGACGTCGAGCCGAAGGACCGCGACATCGCGATGGTCTTCCAGAACTACGCGCTGTATCCGCACATGTCGGTGTACGACAACATCGGCTTCGCCCTCAAGCTCGCCAAGGTGCCCAAGGCCGAGATCGACACACGCGTCCGCAAGGCAGCCGCAATCCTCGAGTTGGAGGAGAACCTCGACCGCAAGCCGGGCCAGCTGTCGGGTGGCCAGCGCCAGCGAGTCGCCATGGGTCGAGCGATCGTGCGGCAGCCGTCGGCATTCCTGATGGACGAGCCGCTGTCGAACCTCGACGCCAAGCTGCGTGTGCAGATGCGCGCCGAGATCGCGTCGCTGCAGCGCGAGCTCGCCGTCACCACCGTCTACGTCACACACGACCAGATCGAGGCCATGACGATGGGCGACCGCGTCGCTGTGCTCAAGGATGGCTACCTCCAGCAGGTCGACACGCCGCAGAACCTGTACGACCACCCGGTCAACGTCTTCGTGGCGGCGTTCATCGGTTCACCGTCGATGAACCTGTTCGAGGCCGAGGTGCACTTCAGCGGTGACGCTGCCACCGTCACCCTCGGCTCGCACGTGGTCGGCCTGGCGAGCGGAGCGCTCGAGAGGAACCCGTCGCTGCGCAACTACGACGGCAAGCGCGTGATCATCGGCATCCGGCCGGAGGACTACGAGGACGCGGCGCTCGCGCCCGAGATTCCGGAATCGCAGCGGATCTCGTCGAAGGTTCACCTGATCGAGGCGCTCGGCTCGGAGATCATGGTGCACTTCCGGATCGATGCTCCCACGGTCGACTCCGGTGATCCCGACGCCACGGAGGAGAAGTCCGGCGCAGACGGGGCGAATGCCGTCGGCCGGTTCAACCCCCGCTCGACCGTGCGGATGGGCGAGGTCGCCGAGATCGCGATCTCGACCGAGAACATGCACTTCTTCGACGCCGACACCCGTCTGGCCATCGAGAACTGAGCGATCGCGCCGCGCTGTCACGGCTGAGCGATCCCGGCCGAGCAGTCATGGTGCCCAACGCCGCTTCAAAGGAGCGTGCTCGATGCGTGGCAGGACGTGCCTCGCGACGAGGTCGCACTCGGCGAGGTGCGGGTACCCCGACAGGATGAACGCGCCGATGCCCACCTCTTGGTAGGCGCGCAGCTTGGCCACGACCTGATCGGGGTCGCCGACGATTGCCGCGCCCGCACCGCTGCGCGCCCGGCCGACGCCGGTCCACAGCGCCTCCTCGACGAACCCGTCGTTGTCCGCCTCGGAGCGCAGCGACGCCTGGCGCTGCACGCCGACCGACGTGGCGTCGAGCGACCGGTTGCGAATCGCGTTCGCGGTCTCCGGGTCGAGCCGGGAGACCAGCCGTTGCGCCGCCGCTCGGGCCTCGGCCTCCGTCTCGCGGACGATCACGTGGGTACGCAAGCCGTACACGAGCTCGCGGTCGTAGCTGTCGGCGGCAAGTGCTGTCACCTCCCGGACGGTCTCGGCAACAGCCGCAACGGTGTCGGGCCAGGTCAAGAAGACGTCGGACTCGGCGGCGGCAACGTCCTTCGCTGCAGGGGAGAAGCCCCCGAAGTACATCGGCGGGCACCGTCCGGTGACGGTGGCCTCCCCTGGCGGGTCGAGCGCGAGGTCGACGAAATCGCCGTGGACGTCGATCGGCTCGCCGTTCAACAGCCGGCGCAACGCCTGCATCCACTCGCGTGTGCGCTGGTACCGGGGCGCCGAGTCGAGTACCTCGCCAGGCAGGTCGGAGGAGATGACGTTGATGCAGAGACGACCGCCTGCGAACTGGTCGATCGTGGCCAGCTGGCGGGCAAGTTGCGGCAGCCACATCTCACCCATCCGCACAGCGAGCAGCAGGTCGATCCGCTCGGTGTGGGTGGCGATCGCAGCAGCGAACGCCGTCGAGTCGATGCCGAGCGCGTAGCCGGAAGGCAGGAGCACGTTGTCGAAGCCGTTGTGGTCGGCGGTGCGCACGATGTCGGCACAGTGTTCCCAACTGCTGGCGAGCGCTGGGTCGGGCACGCCGAGGTACTCGTAGTCGTCGTCGCACAGCGCGCCGAACCAGGAGATCTCGGCGACGTCCGGGCGGGTGACCGAACTCACGGCAGCGCGACGCCCTCGGATGCTTGGATGATGGAGTACACGTCGGCACGTGACAGCTCGACGGTGAGCGCGGTGGTTGCCCCAGCGATGCGTTCAGGAGTCTGTGAGCCGATGATCGCCACCGGCGCGGCCGGATGGGCCAGCGCGAACGCGAGGGCGATCGACGAACGGCCGGTCTGCTCGCGGGCGGCCAGGTCGTCGATCACCCGGAGCAGCTCCGGACGGACTCCGTCGCCGGTGGCGAGTGCTCCGCCGCCGAGCGGGCTCCACACCAGCGGCACGGCGCCGTCGCGCATGCACGCGTCGAACGTGCCGTCGCGCAGCGGGTCGAGGTGCATCGCGGAGTACTCCGTTTGGTTCGAGGCGACGGGGAAGGGAAGGTGTGCCGCGAGCGCAGCGACCTGGGCGGGGGTGTGGTTGGAGACACCGACTTCACGGATCTTGCCATCGTCGCGTAGTGCCGTGAGCTCGGCGGCGACGTCGGCAGGATGGGTGAACAGATCGGGGCGGTGGATCTGGTAGAGGTCGATGACGTCGGTCTTCATGCGGCGCAGTGACCCCTCGCACGCATGGCGAAGGTACTCGGGTGAGGAGTCGTAGGGGACTGGCGGGAGGATGCCGCCCTTGGTGGCCAGCACCATGCGGTCGCGCAGGCGCGGTGCGGCAGCGAACACCGAGCCGAGGATCTCCTCGACACTGCCGAACCCGGAGCCTCCCCAGTCGAGGCCGTAGACGTCCGCGGTGTCGACGAGATTCATCTCGGCGTCGAGTGCCGTCTCGAGAAGCCGCTGGGCCGTTGCGACGTCAGGGTCGGTGTAGCGCCAGAGGCCGAACGCCAGCGGACCGACTGCCGGCAACGACCCGATCGAGCGTGATCGAACGTCGACGAGACTCACGTTCGGCAACGTATCGCTTTGTCGTGCGCGCCGGGGTGCTTGCTGGTGGTTGTCGGCCTGGGCGATCGCGATCTGCGTCGGACTCGTCGTGACCCGAGCGTGAGCGCTCGCATCCACCTCCACTGGGTCGGGAGCAGCGGCCCGTGCAACGGGCGAGCATGCGGTACGTTGCCCCGTCGTGGAGATCGTGACGAAGCAGGGGCACCCCGACTTCCTCGACCTTCCGTGGGACGTACCCCTCGCCGACTGGGAGCACCCGCGGATCGTCAAGATGGCCCACGGCATCAGCCGTCACGTGGTGCGCTTCGTGCGCTTCGACGAACGGGTCTACGCGCTCAAGGCCACGTCGGTCGGTGCGGCGCAAACGGAGTACCGGGTGTTGCGAGACCTCCGTGAGGATCATCTTCCCGTCGTCGAGCCCGTCGGTGTGGTCTCCGATGCGCCCGCGCCCGAGGAAGCCGTCCTGATCACGCGCTATCTCGACTACTCGCTGCCGTACTGGTATGTGATGGGGCGAGGCGATCCGATCCTCGTCGATCGGTTGATGGATGCCGGCGTGGTCCTCCTGGTGCGGCTCCATCTCGAGGGCGTCTTCTGGGGCGATTGTTCGCTGTCGAACATCCTGTGGCGGCGCGACGCGGGGGCGATGATGGCGTATCTGGTCGACGCCGAGACGACCGAACGGCACGAGACGATCTCCGACCGGATGCGCAACTACGACATCGACATCGCGCTCGAGAACGTGGTCGGCGGGCTCCTCGAGCTGCAGGCCAGTGGGCGCATCGCCTACGACGTCGACCACATCGGGATCGCCGAGGGGCTGCGCGACCGCTACGACGAGCTGTGGGAGGAACTGACACGCGTCGACGAGTTCGACCTCGACGAACGCTGGCGGATTGAACATCGCGTCCGGCGCATCAACGATCTCGGATTCGATGTCGAGGAGTTGTCGATCAACCGCGACGGACGCACGCTGTCGGTGCAGCCCGTGCTGATCGAGGAGGGCCACAGCGCTCGAGAACTTCGTCGACGGACGGGGCTGGAGGTGCAGGAGAACCAGGCTCGCCGGCTGCTGGCCGACATCGACCAGTTCAAGGCATGGCTCGAGCGGCGCGAGGGGCAGCCGACTCCGCGCGCGGTTGCGACCGCCCGCTGGTTGGCAGAGGTGTATCAACCCGTCGTCGATGCGATTCCCGTCGAGATGCGATCCCACCTCGAGGCGCCCGAGATCTTTCACCAGCTGCTCGAACACCGCTACCTCATGGCCGAGAAGCGTGGTTCGGAGGTCACGAACGAGGAGGCGCTCGCGGACTACCTCGCAGGGGTGCTGCTGGCGAAGCCCGAAGAGCGTCAGCTCCGTCTCGACGGTGACCTGTCAGCCGCTACCGTCGGGCTCGATGACTGAACGAACTGCTGCTGCACGTCGGGCGATCGGGCTGATCGACTTGACCGATCTCGCCGACGATCATTCACCCGATGGCATCGACGAGCTGTGTCGGCGTGCTCGTGAGCACTCGACCGCCGCCGTGTGTGTCTGGCCTGAGTTCGTCGTGACCTGCGCAGAGCAGTTGAGCGGTTCGGGAGTACGGGTGGCGACCGTGGTCAACTTCCCGTCGGGCGACGAACCCGTCGACGATGTGATTCGGGCCGTCGTCACAGCCCTCGCCGATGGCGCCGACGACATCGACCTGGTGCTTCCGTACCGGGCACTGCTCGCCGGCGACGCCGGCCACGCCGCGGCAATGGTGGCAGCGGTGGCCGAGCTGATCCGTCAACCGAAGTTGCTCAAGGTGATCCTCGAGACCGGTGCGCTCGACGATCGTGCCTCGGTGACGGCAGCGGCACGCTTGGCCGTCGAGAACGGGGCCGACTTCGTGAAGACCTCTACCGGCAAGATCCCCGCGGGGGCGAGCCTCGAGGCGGCTGCGGCGATGCTCGACGTCATTGCGGGTGCCGGGCGCCGCGTCGGGCTCAAGCCATCCGGCGGGATCCGCACGTTCGACGAGGCATTGGCCAATATCGACCTGGCCGACTCGGTGATGGGGGAGGGCTGGTCGACGCCGGCCACGTTCCGCTTCGGTGCCAGCGGCCTGCTCGATGTGCTCCTCGGCGTGATCGCCGGCGAGGAGAACGTTCCCGGCGCGTCGGAGTACTGACCAGGATTCGGTGGGCGGAGCGATAGCCTGCCCGGGTCCAGCCCTCGTAGCTCAGGGGATAGAGCATCGGCCTCCGGAGCCGTGTGCGCAGGTTCGAATCCTGCCGAGGGCGCCACTGGTGGCCGGCCTGATCAGGGGAGACCCTGGTCGGCGCAGCGGTGAACGGCGCGGCCGACGACCGATCGTGCTCAGTCGTCCGAGATCTCCTGATACACCCGCACGTAGTCGACGTAGTACTGGATCGGGTACTCGAGGTCGAGGTCGATGGTGCCGCCCAGCGTGCCCCCGAGCGCCAGGTTGAGGATGAAGAAGAACGGCTGGTCGAACACCCACTCGCGCTCGCCCAGGTCGTCGGGGCCGATGTCGAAGTACATCTCGTCGTCGAAGAAGAAACGGATCCCTTCCGCATCCCAGTCGATCGCGAACGTGTGGAAGTCGTCGGCGATCAGGAACTCCTGCCGATTCCACTGCGACCGGCCGCCGGCACCCGAATAGCCCGGGCCGTGGATGGTGCCGAGCACCAGATCCGGCTCCCGACCGACGTATTCCATGATGTCGATCTCGCCGACGTTGGGCCATTGCTTGGCCGGGTCGTCCGAGTCGGCGTCGAAATCGGCGCCCAGCATCCAGAATGCGGGCCAGGTTCCGCTACCGCTCGGCACCTTGATGCGTGCTTCGAGCCGACCGTATTGGAACTCCTGGAGGCCCTGCGTCTTGAGTCGGGCCGACGTGTAGTACGACCCGTCGAACTCTTCCTCGCGGAGCTCGATGACCAGCAGACCGTTCTCGGTCCGGGCGTTCTCTCCGCGGTCGGTGTAGTACTGGGCCTCGCCATTGCCCCACCCCCAGCCGCCGATGTCATAGGTCCAGTTCGACGTGTCGATCGCATCGCCGTCGAACTCGTCGCTCCAGACCAGCTCCATGCCGTCGGGGGCGTCGACGGGAATCGGCTCAGGCGGTTGCACGGCTGCTCCTTCGTCCGACCCGCACGCTGCGACGACGACCAGCGCGGCGAGGGCCAATGATCGGGCGAATCGGACTGAATCGGGCCTGGTGTTCGACATGGCGCGCTCTCGGCCTACGAGTGGCCGGTCAGCCCTTGACAGCGCCCGATGTCAGACCGGAGATGATGAAGCGCTGCAGGAACATGAACAGCACCAACATCGGCAGCATCAGCATCAGCACAGCGGCGGCGAGCTTGGGCCAGTCGCTGCCGTACACGCCTTCGAAGACGATGAGGCCGCGGGTGATCGGATAGAGGTCGTCGTCGGTGAGGTAGACCGTCGCCAGGATCAGCTCGTTCCAGATCCCGATCGCATGGATCACCGTCACTGTCGCGATCGCAGGCTTGATCAATGGGATGAGGATCGACCACACGAACCGGACGTAGCCACAGCCGTCGATCGCTGCCGACTCGTCGAGCTCACGTGGGATCGATTTGATGTAGTTGACGAGGATGATCAGCCCGATCGGGTTGATCAGGAACAGCAGGATGTAGCCCTGGCGGGTGTTGTACAGGCCGAGGTTGAGGATCAGCTGGAACTGCGGGATCAGCGCCGGCGGCAGGAACAGCGCCACCACGTACAGCGTGAGCATGGCACCGGCGCCCCTGACGTACCCACGGGCGATCGGGAACGCAACGAAGACCGACATGATCACGAACAGCGCCGTGGCCACCCCCGTGTAGATCATCGAGTTCATCAGGTAGCGCGGGAAGTTGGCGAGCTCCCAGGCCTCGGTGAAGTTGTCCAGCGAGAAGCTCTCGGGGAGGCCGGTCGGGTTCTTGAAGAACTCGGGGAGTGACTTCAACGACGCGAAGATGAGGATCAGCAGCGGTCCGATGTAGAACGCCGCGAAGAGGAACAGGATCGCGTAGGAGACGACCTTGCCGCGTCGTTCGCTTGCGCTTGCCGCTGCGCGGGACCACGAACTCCTCGGGTGCCGTGTCGAGTTCGACGAGCACGCTCATCCCATGTACTTCCTTTCACGCCAGTTGACGAACGCATTCGCGGACATCCCGAGCATCAACACGAGGACGAACAGCACGATCGATGCGGCGGCGGCGTACCCCTGGCGGAACGAGCTGGTGCCGGTCTGGCCGAACGCCTCCGCGTAGACGACGTACCCGAGCACCTGCGTGCCGTTCTTGTAGCCGGTCAGCACGAGGAACAACATCCACGCCTGGAGCGAACCGACGATGTTCAGGAGCAAGTTGGTGTTGACCGCCGGTGTCAGCTGCGGCCATGTGATGTTCTTGAAGAGCTTCCATCCGGTGGCGCCGTCGACCGCGGCCGCCTCGTAGAGCTCGGCAGGAATGGTCTGCATCCCAGCCAGGAAGATGATCATCGTGAACCCGGCGTTGGCCCAGATCTGCACGACGATCACCCAGTAGAACGCGTTGGGTCCGGCCAGGAACTGCGACTCCATGCCGAGCCACCCGAAGATCGAGTCCATCGGACCGCCACCGGGGCGGAGGAACAGCTTCCACATCAGGCCCTGCACGGCCACACCCAGGATCACCGGGACGAAGAAGAGGGTACGGAAGACCAGCCGGCCCCGCAGGTTCTGGTTGACGAGCACCGCCATCAACAGACCGACACCGAACTGGATCGACGTCACCAGCACCATGAAGATCAGGGTCCGTCGCAGTGCGGCGAGGTTGTCTCGTGATCGGGCACCTTCGAAGAGGAACTCGTCGTAGTTGTCGAGGCCGATCCAGTTGATCGGAATGCCTCGGATGCCCGTCGCGTCGGTGATCGAGTAGAAGAACGTGGCGATCGACGGCCCGACCCCGATCAGCAGGTAGAAGCCGAGGCCGGGTAGGAGCATCAACCACGGGGCGAGCCGTGCCAGTCCTCCCCCGCCGAACAGATTTCGGGATCTTGCGGTCATCGGTGCCCCCATCGATGGATGATTGGTCTGTGCGCACGGCGCTGTCGACGTCTACGCCGACGAACCGTAGTGGGTGTGGTCCGCCGTGAGCGGACCACACCCATTCAGGTTGGTATCAATCCGTGGACCGGATCAGAGTCCGGCCTCGAGGTCGGACTGGACGGTGTCGGCGGCCGAGACCGGATCGCCGAAGTCCCCGTTGTACAGCCACAGCGCGGCCTGGCTGCCGTTGGCATTCTCGCCCGCACCCTTCGGTCCGACCCACCACTGCTCGAAGCCGACCGTGAAGTTCCCCTCCTGGAGGAGCGGCGCAGTCGCCTCACCGAGCGTGTTGTCCAGCGTCGCGGTGGGCTGGGTCGGCAGGTAGTTCGTAGCGTTGGCGAACGCGTTGTAGGTGTCCGGCTCGGAGAAGGCCGCGAGGTACGCCATGGCGATGTCCTCGACCGGCGTGTCCGCCGAGACGGCGAACGTCATGTCGTACTTGCCGAACAGCGTCTGGTTGTTGGCCGCATCGTCGCTGCCGGGGAACGGGATGTACGTCCACTCGAACTCGGCGGCGTCATCGATCGGGCCCGCATTCCAGGCACCCATCGGACCGAAGGCGACGTCGCCCGCGGTGTAGCGCTGCGCTGCAGAGTCGCCGGTGAGACCGGCCGATTCCGCGTCGAGTCGGTCGGCGTAGGCCGCGTACTTCTCGAACAACTCCTGACCCTGCTCGTCGTTCCACGCGGCGTCACCGGTCCAGAGGCCCTCGACGAGCGCCTGCTGGTCGGGGTACAGCGCACCGAGCAATCCGTACGAGCCGACGAACACCGGCCAGCTGTCCTGGCCACCGGCGATCATGCACTTCGAGCCCGCGGCTTCGACGGTGTCGCAGGCCGCCATCAACTCGTCCCAGGTCGTCGGCACCTCGACGCCGACCTCTGCGAGGAGGTCGAGGTTCACGAACATGCCGCTGTAGATCGTGCGGCCGAGGTTGAGCCCGTAGACCGAGCCGTCGACCGAGCCGTCGTCGATCGCCGCCTGGTCGTAGTTCTGGAGGAACGGCTGGTCGGTGAGGTCCATCACGAGCCCTGCTTCGATCAGCTGCTGCCAGTACGGCGTGTCGGCGCCCTCCATGTACGGCTGCACCGGGTTGGCGAAGCCGGTGACGCTGATCGTCGTGACGTCGATGTCCCCTGCGTTCAGACGGGTCTGGTTGACGGTGGGGATGTCGTCGGCGTTCACGATCGACATGTCGATCGTCACCCCCGGATTGGCCGCCTCGAATTCGCTGTTGAAGTTCTCCATGAACTCGACGCCGGGAGGGTTCTGGTGGATCAGCACGCGCAGCGTTCCTTCCAGATCGCTCGCGGGCTCGCCCGAGGTGGATCCCTCGGCGGTGGTTGCGTCGGATGACGAGTCGTCAGCTCCGTCGTCGTCGCTGCCACACGCTGCAATCGCCAGACCGGCGACGAGCAGTACGCCGGCAACCGTTGTCTTCCTGCTTCTCATGTTCTCTCCCCTTCATAGTGTTGATACGAGACGGCGGATTCACGAACCGACAAACCGCGTGTAGCAGCCACCGGGCGTTCTCGAGCGCGACGGACGGACCAGACTTCGCTCCGGTCTGTCGACGTTGCGGTCATTCGCTTCCCCTCCGACTACTCCCCTTCGCGAGCGAAGCGGGAGCGGGCTACCAGAACCTCTGGGAGCGCTCCCAGCATAGATGAGGTCGAATTGGTGAGTCAACCCTTGATTCGACCGTTCGCATGGCGCATACTCTGGGAGCGCTCCCAGTAAGCGACCTGTGCGTTGCGCGCCAGGAGTGTGGAGCAGAAGGGGGGCACGCGGGATGACAGTGACCGAGGACATCGAGGTGCTCGACGGCGTCGAGATGTACCGGCTTGCCGGGATCGATCAGATCGATCCGTTTCTCATGAGCGTCGTCAGCAGCTCCGACCTGTGGATGTACATCTCGAGCACCGGCGGGCTGACGGCCGGACGCGTCGAGGCGCAGCAGTGCATCTTCCCGTACGAGACCGACGATCGCCTCCATCACCTCAGCGGGCGGGTCGGACCGGTCACCGTGCTACGGGTCGGCACACCGGGGGCAAACACCCTCTGGGAGCCATTCACGGGTGACGCCCCCCACACTCGACGCAGCCTCCTCAAGAGCCTGCTCGGCAATGTCGTGGTCTTCGAAGAGCAGCACCTCGGGCTCGGACTCACCTTTCGCTACCGCTGGGCGCCTTCCGACCGGTTCGGCTGGGTCCGGACCGCCTCGTTGACGAGCCATGCGGGCGACGAGCCAGTCAACGTCGAGATTCTCGACGGCCTGCTCGACGTGATGCCGTGGGGCATCGGCGTGCCGTTCCAACAGCAGATGAGCAATCTCGCCAACGCATATCGACGCAGCGAGATCACCGGGTCGGGTGTCGCCGTCTTCACCGTCGAGGCGCTGATCGTCGATGTTCCCGAACCCGCCGAAGCGCTCCGAGCGACCACGGTGTGGTCGACGGGTCTCGACGAGGCGTCGACCACCGTCGACCCGCGCGCCGTCACTGCGGCTCGTGACGGTCGACCGTTCGTCGCGTCATCGCTGCGCACCGGCCGTCCCGGTTCGTTCCTCGTCCACGCCACCGTCCAGATGGCGCCCGGCACGACGCGGCGTTGGCACGTCGTGGCCGATGTAGCCCAGAGCCACGCCGACGTCGTTCGACTCACCCGTGAGCTCGCGACGAGCACCGACCCGTCGCGTGCGATCGACGTCGACATCGACCGGTGCACCGCCGATCTGTACCGCATCGTCGCGGGCGCCGATGGCATCCAGCTGACCGCGTCGCCGAAGCTCGACGCCCATCATCTGGCCAACACCTTGTTCAACGTGATGCGCGGCGGGACCTTCGCCGACGGCTACTCGGTCGAGTCCGGCCGATTCAGCGACTTCGTCGCCGAGCGCAACGCGGATCTGGCCGGCGAGCACGCGAATTGGCTCGGCGGGCTCCCCGATTCGATCAACGTGTTCGAACTCCGCTCGCGCGCCGCTCAGCACGGCGATCCGAACCTGACCAGGCTCGCGCACGAATACCTGCCACTGTCGTTCTCCCGTCGCCACGGTGACCCGAGTCGGCCGTGGAATCAGTTCGCAATCCGCGTCAGAGACGCCGATGATCAGCCGCTGCTGAGCTACCAGGGCAACTGGCGCGACATCTTCCAGAACTGGGAGGCCCTGTGCCAGAGCTTCCCCGGATACCTGCCGTCCATCGTCGCCAAGTTCGTCAACGCCTCGACCGCGGACGGGTTCAACCCCTATCGCATCACCAACGAGGGAATCGACTGGGAGATCCCTGAACCGGAGAACCCCTGGAGCGGAATCGGCTACTGGGGCGACCACCAGATCGTCTACTTGTATCGGCTCCTGCACACGCTGCACGCCCACGACCCTGCCTGGCTCGGCCACCAGCTGAACGAGCGGACCTACTCGTTCGCCGACGTCCCCTATCGAATCGCGCCGTTCGAGCAGTTGGTGCGCAACCCCAAGGACACGATCGAATTCGACTCGACGGCGGCCACCGCCATTGCGGAGCGCGTCCAGCGCATCGGCGCCGACGGGCGACTCGTCCCCGACGCGACCGGCACCATCCTGCACGTGACGCTGCTCGAGAAGCTCCTGATCCCGGCCCTCGCCAAGATCTCCAACTTCGTACCGCGGGGCGGGATCTGGATGAACACCCAGCGCCCGGAATGGAACGACGCCAACAACGCCTTGGTCGGATACGGGCTGTCGATGGTCACACTCGCCCACCTCCGTCGTTACCTCCAGCTGATCGAGGAGGTGACGGGTGATCTGGCCGATGACGTCCCCGTCTCGGCGGACGTGGTCGTCTGGATCGAGCGCATCGTCTCGATCCTCGAGTCGCACGAGCGGTCGATCGACGAACCGTCGATCGACGATGGGGACCGTTTCCAGGTGGTCCACGCGCTCGGCATGGCCTTCGACGACTATCGCAGCCGCTTGTACGCGGCGGGACCGAGGCCGTCGATTCCGCTCTCGGCGGCAACACTTCGCCGCCTGCTGCGCACCTGCGTCCGCCATCTCGACGACTCGCTCAGGTCAGCCCATCGACCCGACGGCCTGTACGACGCCTACAACCTCGTCGCGTTCTCCGCGGACGGTCAACTGACGCGTGCGAGCGTAAGCCGCCTGCAACCCATGCTCGAGGGTCAGGTCGCCGCGATCAGCTCGGGTCTGCTCGACGTCGACCAGGTCGTCGCCCTCGTCGAGGCGATGTTCGAGTCCGAGCTGTACCGGGCCGACGTCGACAGCTTCATCCTGTACCCGGCTCGCCGCCGGCTGTCGTTCCTCGAACGGAATCTCGTGCCGACCGAGGCTGCCGAATCCAGCCCCCTGCTCGGCGCCCTCCTCGCCGGCGGCAACGACGACGTCATCGTCCGCGATGTCGACGGTCACGTGCACTTCGCTGCCGATCTCGAGAACGCCGCCGACCTCTCAGCGGCGCTCGAGTCGCTCTCCGCGACCGCTTACGGGCAGCTGGTGACCGACCACGCGGCCGACGCACTCGACCTGTACGAACAGGTCTTCAACCATCACGAGTTCACCGGCCGGTCATCGACGATGTACGCGTACGAAGGGATCGGATCGGTGTACTGGCACATGGTCGCCAAGCTGCTGGTGGCCGTGCAGGAGTCGATCCTGGACGCCGCCCCCGGCTCGGGCGCTGGCTCGCTCGACCACCTGATCCGGCTGTACGACCGGATCCGAGGCGGGCTCGGCTTCAACCGGACCGCCGCCGACTACGGCGCCTTCCCGACCGATCCCTACTCGCACACACCGGCTCACGCCGGAGCCCAGCAGCCGGGCATGACCGGCCAGGTCAAGGACGAGTTGCTCACACGATGGGCAGAACTCGGAGTCGTCGTGCGGCAGGGTTCGATTCACTTCTCGTCGGTGTTGCTCAGCGAGGCAGAGTTCCGAAGCGGACCCGGGGCCTTCTCGTTGCTCGACGTCGACGGCCGGGCGGCCCACCTCGACCTTGCGCCGGGAACCGCAGCGTTCACGCTCTGTCGCGTTCCCGTCATCGTGCGCGCCGTCGACACCGCGCCCACGATCGTGATCACGTCCACCGGCGGGGCCCGCAACGAGATCCCCGGATCGACCATCGACGAGACGATCTCACGAGAGATCTTCGATCACACCGGCCGCGTCGCCCGCCTCGACGTGTCGTTGACCCCGAGCCGGGTCCGGCGATGAACGGCTGGGGCGATTCAGATGATGATCGACCCGCAGGTGGTTGCCGTCTCCGACGGCCGGCGAGCGATCCGAATGCAGCAACGAGGATGACATGACGGACACACCACAGCCCCTGACGCTCGAGTCGATCGGCAAGTTGGCGGGGGTGTCGCGGTCCACGGTCTCGAGGGTGCTCAACGACCATCCGGACGTGCGGCCCGACGTTCGCACACGTGTCGAGGCCGTGATCGAGAAGACGGGGTACCTCCCGAACCAGGCAGCGCGTGCGCTGGTTTCCAACCGAACCGGGCTGATCGGACTCGTGATGCCGGCCGACGTCGCGGAACTGTTCGGCGACCCGTACTACTCCGCGCTCGTCCACGGCATCCGGGAGGGCTGCGAGCAAACGCGTTCGATCCTCTCGATCTTTCCCTTCTATGGCCGGCGCGGACAGGAGACCCTGCTTCCGACATTGATGTCGCAGGGCTTCCTCGACGGCGTGATCGCCACCGCCGGACCGCGGAGCGACCAGTTGATCGCCACGCTGCGCGACCGCGGGCGCAACGTGGTTGCGGTCGGCCATCCAGCCGATCACCGCAACGTGCGACGAGTCGACGTCGAGAGCCGCTCCGGGAGCGCCGCCGCCACGGCGCATCTCTGCGGGATCGCCCGCCATCGCGTCGGATTCATCGGACCGACGCCCGAGTTCCTGTTCGGGGTCGAACGACTCGACGGATACCGCGATGCGCTCATGGCGGCCGGACGCGAACCGGACGATCGCCTCGTCCGGCGCGACGAGCCCAACGTCGACGGCGGATACCGGGCAACGCTCGCGATCCTTGCCGAGCGGCCCGACGCCCTGTTCGTGGCGACTGACCCGATGGCGGCAGGAGCGCTGAGGGCGCTCCGCGAGAACGGTCTGAGCGTGCCCGGCGACGTGGCCGTCGTCGGGTTCGACGGATTGCCGAACGGCCGGATGACCGACCCGGAATTGACCACCGTGGTCCAACCGGTCATCGAGGTCGGACGCACCGCGGTCCTGCTGCTTCGCGGACAGCACGACGGGAGTGACGTGGTCATCCTGCCCACCGAGCTACGGATCGGCGACTCGTGCGGAGCCCGAGCGTCGACCTCGCAACCAACCTGAGCCGCGCCGGACGGAGATGGGGATGCACGATGAACACGTGTCGGCCGTGACCGCAAGGCCAGCCGTGTCGGACGTCGTCGGCTCGATGACCCTGGCCGAGAAGGCCGGCCAGATGACCCAGGTCGAGCTGGGCAGCGTCACCCCCGATGAGGTCGCAGCATGGTCGATCGGCTCGGTGCTGAGCGGCGGTGGCGGCAATCCTGGCGACGGCTCACCGCGCGCCTGGCGCGAGTCGGTCGACTCGTTCGTCGCAGGCTCGACCCGCAGTCGCCTCGGCGTTCCCATCCTCTACGGCACCGACGCCGTGCACGGACACAACAACGTGATCGGCGCCACGATCTTCCCGCACAACATCGGCCTGGGGGCGACGGGCGACGCCGATCTCGTGCGCATGGTCGCACGTGCCGCTGCGCTCGAAACCGCAGCCACCGGCGCCAGGTGGAGCTTCGCCCCCTGTCTCGCGGTCCCGAACGACGTCCGATGGGGACGAACCTACGAGGGCTTCTCCCAGGACACCGCGCTCGTCGGGCGACTCGGACGAGCGTCGGTCGAAGGCTGGCACGGCGACGATCTCCCGACGACGGGTGTCCTGGCGTGTGCCAAGCACTTCGTCGGCGAGGGGGCGATGGTGTGGGGCACGGCTGGCCGACATCGCCACCCGTGGATCAGTTGGTGGGATGGCTGGGAACCCGAGTGGAAGATCGACCAGGGTGACGTCCTCATCGACGACGAGGAGCTGCGGGACCGCCATCTCGCCCCCTTTGCCGAGGCGATCGATGGCGGTGCCCTCACGGTGATGGCCTGCTACGGCTCGTGGCACGGCAACCGGATGCACGCTGATCGTTACCTGCTGACGGACGTCCTCAAGACCGAGCTGGGCTTCGAGGGCTTCGTCGTGTCGGACTGGATGGCGATCGACCAACTCGACCCCGACTACTCCACCGCCGTCGAAGCCGCGATCAACGCTGGCATCGACATGGTGATGGTGCCGTTCGAGTACGAGCGCTTCATCTCCACGGTGGTCGACCTGGTCTCCGCCGGACGAGTTGCGCCGGCTCGTGTCGACGACGCCGTGACGCGAATCCTGCACGTCAAGTCCCAGCTCGGGTTGCTCGATGGGGTACCGACTCTCGCCGTGCCGCTCGATGTGGTCGGGTGCGACGCGCATCGTCGAGTGGCACGCTCAGCGGTCGGTGCCTCCGCCGTCGTGCTCCTCGACCGTGGCGCGCTTCCCATTCCCGCCTCGACACCGATGCTGGCGGCCGGCCTTGCACTCGACGACATCGGTCTCGCGTGCGGCGGGTGGACCATCTCGTGGGAGGGATCGGCGGGGCCGATCACCGACGGGAGCACCGTCATCGACGGGCTGCGCAGCCGCCTGGGCGCGGAGCAGGTGCTCTATCGGCCCGGCGCCGAGTTCGGCGGGGAGCACCGGCCGTACGGCGTGGTCTCGATCCACGAACTCCCCTACGTCGAAGGTGGCGGTGACCGAGCCGACCTCACGCTCCCTGCCGAGCAGCTGGACCTCGTGCGACGCATGAGGGCGTCGGTCGACTACTTGATCGTGCTCGTGATGTCCGGTCGCCCACTGCTCATCGAGCCGATCGTCGAGATCGCCGACTCGGTGGTCGCGTGCTGGCTGCCCGGATCGGAGGCCGACGGCATCGCCGAGGTGCTCCTCGGCGCGGTGCCGTTCACCGGGCGGCTCCCCGTCGCGTGGCCCCGGTCGGAGTCACAGGTTCGCGGAGAGGCCGAACCGGGTGTCGCACCGCAGCCGTGGCCGATCGGTCACGGCGTCTCGATCGCCGGCGCACAGCACCAACGGAGCTGATCATCGATCGGTCAGTCGGTGCAGCACGGCGATGTCGTGCTCGTCCTCCGGTCGTGGGGGAGAGCCCTGATGGAGTTCGAGTTGCTTGGCTGCGCTGAAGCAACGCACCGATCGACCGCCGATCGTTCCGTCGGTCAGCGTCTCCTGCGGGCTCGCGAAGCGTTGACCATCGAAGCCGTGTTGCCACCAACCTTGGCGTCCGTCGTCGAACGCCGGGTGGATGTCGATGCACCGTTGCGCACGATCGTCGGTGAGTTCGACGCGCACAGGGAGCCAGTCGGTGGTGATCGAGAACGATGCCTCGCGGAGGGCAGTGACGAGCGGGTCGACGAACGGCTCCGGAACCAGCACATCGAGATCCCGATGCTCACGCGTCTGGCGGCCGACCAGCGCATCGATCCCCCATCCCCCGGCGATCACCGGGGTGATTTCCAGCCCGAGCATCACGTCGAGCATCCAGACGACATCGTCCTGCGTCGTGGCCACCTCGGTCACCCGTGCCGAGCAAGGAACTCCGAGAGTTCCGCCTCGGAAGGACTGTGCGCGACGCCGGGAAACCGTTCGCAGACGATCGCCGCGACGGCGCTCGCGGTCCTGACCAGTTGTTCGTCGTCGGCGTCGTGCAACATCGCGTAGATGACGCCCGCCCGGAAACCGTCGCCGGCACCGGTGGTGTCGCGCACGTCGACGAGGTAGGGCTCGAGTTCCTTCGCCCGCTCACCGCGTCGCCCGTAGACGATCGGCGCGACCCCGTGGGTCAGGATCACGAGGCCCCGGCACCGTTCGGTGTAGGCGGCCAACAGCTCGTGTTGGTCGTGCGGTCCGAACTCGCGGGCGGCGAACTCCTCGGCGACGACGAGCACGTCGGCCCGCTGGGCGATCTCGGAGTCGGGAGGCGCGTCGACGGTCACGTAGGGGACGTTTGCCTCGACGCACCACCGGGCGGCCTGCAACGACTCGCTTCCCAGGAACGGGTCGAGACAGACGATCCGACTCGAACGGATGTCGTCCTCGGACGGCGCGTTCCAGGCGAGATCGGTCTGCAACTGCTCGTAGGTGCCGAGCACGGTCCTCGCCTCCGCTGCGCTGATCACGACCTCCGTCACGGCCTTCGCTCCACGCCGGATGGACCGACAGTCGACACCGGCGCCGATGAACGCCTCGATGGCGAACGTCGATGACGGGTCCTGGCCGAGCCACGTGCCGTCGAGCTTGGTGTCGACACCGAGGCGGGCCAGGACATACGCCCCGCCCGCAGCCTCACCACCGAACGAGTGGTGGACCCCGGCGATCTCGCCGTACCCACCCGCCGGGGGGTAGCCGTCGCGGAGCACGATCAAGGTGCTGGGGGCGATCACCCCGAATGCGTAGACCTGATGCATCGCTGCCTCCCTCGTCGGTGATCAGCGGATCACCGATGGGTCGTCGCCCGAGACCAGGCGCTCGACGTCGGCCAGATCGGCCGACGACGTGTCGCCGGGCGTCGTCATCACCAATGCCCCGTGGGCGATACCCAACTCGAGCGCGTCGCGTAGCGGACGACCATCGAGCAATCCGTAGATCAGTCCCGACGCAAACCCGTCGCCTCCACCCACGCGGTCGAGCACGTCGAGCGCGCGGTAGTCGGTCCCCTCGACGATCCCTTCGGATCGCGACCAGGCAACTCCGCCCCAATCGTGCGTCGACGCGGAACGCACGACGCGTCGCGTGGTGGCCACGATCGAGAGTCCCGGGAGCTGGGGCACGAGTCGGTCGACCGTCTCGTCGAAGTCGGCAGCGTCGACGCCGAAGAGCACGTCGACGTCGACGAGCAACTCGCTCGTCATCCGGCGCAGCGCGTCGGCACCTCCCTTCGCCCGCCACAGGCTGGGGCGATAGTTGATGTCGTAGGACACGAGCGTCCCGTGGCGTCGGGCAGCCCCCATCGCCACCCTGGCGACCTCGAACGTCGACTCCGAGAGTCCCGCGAAGATGCCACCGGTGTGCAGCCAGCGAACGCCCAGGTCGCCGAAAAGGTGGTCCCAGTCGACGTCGTCGGGTCGCAGCGTGGCGGTCGCCGAGTTGGCGCGGTCGTACACGCCGCGTGGAGCACGAACGCCGAAGCCGCGCTCGGTGAAGTTGAGCGGGGTCCGATGGTGCTCGCCGACATCGTCGGCCGGCTTCCAGACCACGTGGTCGAGATCGACGCCGCCCTGGAGCAGGAGATCTTCGAGCAGTCGTCCCACCTCATTGGCGCCGATCGCCGTGACCAGCGCTGCCCGCTGACCGAAACAGCGACGAAGGGCGCGCCCGACGTTGTACTCCCCGCCACCTTCGGAGACGGTGAACGTGCGGGCCGTACGTACCCGACCTTCCCCGGGGTCGAGACGCAGCATCACTTCGCCGATCGTCACCACGTCGAAGCGGCACTGCTCCGCAGACCGGATCGTCAGTCCACCGGTCATGTCGACACCCTGACCAGCGCCGCCGCTTCGGCTGCGGCTGCGGTGACAGCGTCCCAGTCGCCGGCAGCGACGGCGGATCGCGGCACCATCCACGTCCCCCCGACGGCCACCACCTGGTCCATCGCAAGGTACCGGTGGGCGTTCGCCGGTGAGATGCCCCCGGTCGGCATGAACCGGATGTCAGGCCACACCGCCGAGAGGGCGGCGATCATCTCCACGCCACCGACCACCTCGGCCGGGAACAGCTTGACGATGTTCACGTCGGCCGCCAGCGCTCGCATCAGTTCGGTGGGGGTCGCAATCCCGGGGATCGCGGGCACGCCGCGATCGTGAGCGGTGGCGATCACGCCGTCGTCGAGACCGGGCGAAACGATGAACCGCGCCCCGGCGTCGATCGCCTCGGCAGCTGCGGCGGACGTGGTGACCGTGCCGGCGCCGACGATCGCAGCGGGAACGTCGGCCGTTGCTCGACGGATCGCCTCGACCCCCGACGGGGTCCTCAGGGTGATCTCCGCAACGCGAAGCCCCCCGGCCACGAGGGCCGAGATGACACCCGACGCGCCCGCGGCGTCCTCGAACGTCAGGACCGGAACGATGCGGACGTCAGCAATCGCGCCGACGGTGTCCTCCGCCGGAGCCGAGCCGCCGCTCATGGTCGCGCCGGCGAACCGTCCGGCAGCCGTGCCTGGGTCCACTGCTCGACCACGTCTTCGACGGGGTACTGGCGGGCCAGCTGCTCGTCGATGTCGATCCCGAGACCCGGTCGATCGTTGGGGTACAGGTAGCCGTCTTCCACGACGGGGAGCCCCGGGAACATCTCGTACTCGAGCTCCGATGGCCGGTACCACTCCTGCACGCCGAACGCCGGTGACCACAGATCGAGGTGGAGGTTGGCGGCGTGCCCGACCGGTGAGGTGTCGGGTGGGCCGTGCCATGCAGTGCGGATCCCGTAGGCGTGGGCCATGTCGGCGGCCTTGCGGGCCGGGGTGATGCCGCCCATCTGGCTCACGTGCATCCGGATGAAGTCGATCAACCGTTGCTCGATCAGGGTCCGCCATTCGAGCGGATGGTTGAACAACTCTCCCATCGCCAGCGGCGTCGCCGACTGCGACCGGACGCGCTCGAACCACTGCAGATCCTCCGGTGCGAGCAGGTCCTCGAGGAAGAACAATCGCAACGGCTCGACGTCCTTGGCGAACAGCACGGCGTCGGAGGGCGCGAGCCGTTCATGGACGTCGTGCAACAACTCCACGTCCGGACCGACCGCACTGCGCACGTGCTCCATCATCGTCAGCGTGTCCCGGCGGTACGCCTTGGGATCGAAGTAGGCGCCGGCCGGTGCGCCCTTGGGTGGCGTTGTGCCGGTCTGCCCGCCGCCGTAGAGACCTTGCTGGATTCGGACGTAGCGAAAGCCATCGTCGACGAACTGTTGCACCCGGTCGGTGACATCCTGCGGCGTTGGCCCATCGGCGTGGACGTACACGTTGGCAGCCTCGCGGCACTTGCCGCCGAGCAGGTCGTGGACCGGCATCCCAGCTTGTTTGCCCTTGATGTCCCACAGCGCCTGATCGACACCCGAGATGGCGTTGTTCAACACTGGCCCGTTGCGCCAGTACCCGTGCACCATCGACATCTGCCAGATCTCCTCGATCCGCGACACGTCGCGGCCGATCAGGAACGGCTTGAGGTGCTGCTCGACAGCCGCGGCGACGGCGTGGATGCGCTGGGTGAACGTTGCGCATCCGACACCGTGCAGCCCAGGTTCGGACGTCACCACCTTGACGACCGCCAGGCGGGCGCGGTCGGGCTGCGTGAGGATGACCTGAACGTCTTCGATGGTGGTGGGCTTGGCCATGATGCTGACTCCTCGGTCTGCCGATCGGGGGCTACGAACTACCGGACCAGTGCTGGACCGGGGTCGGCCGCCATCCGGTCTGCTCCTCGATGGTGGACACGTCGATGAGATCGTGGGTGGTGGCGGGCAGATCGGGGTAGTGGGCACGGATCAGCTCGGGGGGAGCGAGATCCCGATGGCGATGCGCCACGCCTGGGGCGTACACCCGGTACCCCGGGAGGTCGGTGTGCGTGATCGCAACGATCAGGTCTGCCGCGTCGTCGTAGGAGAGGCCGGTGAAACCTTCGATGATGTCGTTCGGTTGTTCGTGGCCCGAGCTCACCCGGACACGATCCTCGCGGAAGTGCAGCAGAGGAAACCGCACTGCAATGCAGTCGATTCCACACCGTTCGGCGTAGTAGCGCAGCATCACTTCGCTGACCGTCTTGCTGAGCGCGTAGACGTTGGACGGCTCGGGTGTCATGGTCTCGTCGAGGGGGTACCGCGGTGTCGGGGGCTCGTTGCTCACCGTCCGAGTGTCGATGTGCGAGCCGACCATCTGCAGCGTGCTGGAGAACACGATCTTGCCGACGCCCTGCTCGGCGGCACCCTGGAACACGTTCTCGTTCATCGAGATGTTCTCGTTGAAGACGAGCTGCGGAGGGGTTTGCCCGATGCCAGGGTGGTTGCCCAGGTGAACCAACACGTCGATGTCCTCGAGCAATTCGAGCGCACGCCGGAGATCGAGGAGATCGGCGCCGACAAAACGGTATGTCACGTCCCCGGCGTCGACGACGTCGGTGGCGAGCAGGTCGAAGCCCGCATCGTGGAACCGCCCGGCGACCGTGCGGCCGAGCCGTCCGGACGCTCCGGTGACCAGCACTCGTGGCTGCTCGGACACAGCGGGGGCGCTCACCGCTCGACCTCCACGACGGTGAGGCAGACGGGCTCCGACAGATGAATGGTGCCGTCTACCAGTCGTGGTGTCCCCGCGACTGCATCGACGTCGAACGGAACGATCGTGTTGCTGTCCTGGTTGGCGACCAGCAGCGCGCGTCCCGCCGGATGCACGGCAAAATTCCTCGGGGTTCGACCGCCACTGTCGACATGACCGAGCGGCTCGAGCGGCTCTCCTTCGCCCGAGAAGCCGAAGACCGCGATGCTGTCGTGGCCGCGGTTGGAGACGTACACGTACCGGCCGTTCGGATGCACGCGAACCTCGGCGGCGATCGACTCACCCTCGAAGTCGTTCGGCAGGGTGGACCTGGACCCGAGTGGCGCCAATCGACCATCCGTTGGGTCGATGCCGAGCGTCACGATCGTCGAGTCGAGTTCGCACACGAGGAAGCCGACCGGAAGCTCGGGATGGAACGCGAGATGTCGAGGCCCGGCTCCCGCCTCGAGTCTGAGCTCGTCGATCAGTGCGAATGTTTCGCCGTCGTGGTGTCGATCGTGGAGGTAGCGGTACACGCAATCCGTGCCCAGGTCGGCGGCGTACACGGAGCCGCCGATCGGACCGGGAACGATGCAATGGGCGTGGGGCCCGTCCTGGCGGCCGGTCGGCCCGGAACCGTGATGTTGGTGGACGGCGATCACCTCGCCGAATCGACCATCGGGCTCGAGGGCGTAGGCAGCGACCGTGCCGGAGGCGTAGTTGGCGACGTACAGGTGCCCACCGTCGGCGTCGACGCTGACATGGCACGGGGCGCCGCCGTGGCTGGAGACACGATCGATCGTCGTCAGCGAGCCGTCGACAGGGTCGATGCGAAGCGCCGTGACGCTTCCGCCCTCGGGCCCTGCCGTCTCGGACACGGCATAGAGGACCGCTCCACTCGGGTGCGCAGCCAGGAACGACGGATGCTCGATGTCTTCGAACCTGCTCAGCTCGACGGGGCCCGCTGCGGGATTGGACCAGTCATGGACATGGATGCCGACCGAGGAGTCGTTCGTGTAGCAGCCGATGTAGAGCAGGACCGAAGGGCACTGCTCGGTTTCGGGATGACTCGAACCACGGTCGTCGACCACACAATCCTCCGGGAGCGCTCCCAGGCGCAGCCGAGACCATAGCGCAGCCGTTGCGTCCTCGCGGCGCTGCGTCCCGGATCACGGATCCCAGCACACGTCGGCGCCACGCCGAGCATGAGCAGCCTGACAGGAAGCGAGGGAGACGACGTTGATCGAGTATGCGCAGGATCGAATCCCGCCGAGGGCGCCACTGGTTCGACCGCACCGTTCGTCGGTCTACGCGCGGCTAATTGCGATAATCCGACGAGCGCCGTTGGCGACGATGACGAAGATGACGGCTCCGGTGATGAGGTCGGGGGCGGCGGAGTCCGTCACGGCGACCGCCACTGCGGCCACGATCACGAGCAGGTTGACCTTGATGTCGTTCGCCGTGAAGATCCAGCTCGCCTGGATGTGGACCTCGCTGCTGCGGACACGGTGCAGGACGACGATGGTCACGATGTTGCCGGCGAGCGCGAGCAGCGACATCACGATCATGGCGGAGACGTCGGGGGGCTCGACGTCGCCGAGAAACCGGCGGACGACCGCGGCGAGACCCACGATCGCGAGGCCGAACTGGAGGTACCCGCTCGTTGCGGCGAGCCGTCGCTTGCGGGTCGCTGATCGCCCGACGGCGAACAGGCTGAGCGCGTAGACGCTGGCGTCGGCGCCCATGTCGAGCGCGTCGGCGATCAGGCCGAGCGATCGGGCGAGGACACCGGCGATGAACTCGCCGAAGAAGAATGCAGCATTGATGCCGAGCGCGAGGAGGAGCGCTCGTTGCTCGCGCCTCGGGTCGACGGATGCGATCGGCCCGCGCAGGGCGTCGCCGTCGAGCTCGGTGCTGTCGAGGTCGAGGCTGTCGAGTGCGTATGCGATCTCCTCGATGCCGCCCTGGTGGACGACGGCGACCGTGCGGTTCGCGAGGTCGATCTCCACCCGGCTGATGCCGGCCACTGCATCGAGGCGCATCCGGACGAGTTGCTCCTCGGCGGCGCAGTCCATCTTGTCGACACGGAAGCGAGTGGTCGTCATGCGGGTCGGGTTCGTCCGGTCAGATGGAGCGACGCAGCCGCGAGCGCTGTCTGCCGCTGGTGGACGGCGGGCGATCTGGGGCCGAACCGCACCATCGCAACTCGAGGTTCATGCGCGCACGTTACGTCATCGGTGGAACCGACCGCCCCTGCCGGTGTCCGCCGCACGCGCCGAGGGTCCGACGTCGAGGGTCGGACGCTTCTGTGAGTGGCCGGTCATCGTGCGGCAGACTGGTGCGACCATGTCGGACCCCCTTGCCACGATCACCAACCTGCTCGCACCGGTCTTCGCCGAGCTGAACGGCGGCGAACCTGCCGACCCGACGGTGCGGCCGTCCGACCGCGCCGACGCGCAGATCAACGGCGCGTTGCCGCTCGCGAAGAAGGTGGGCGCGAACCCGCGCGAGCTGGCCCAGCGGATTCTCGATTCGGGTGCACTCGACGGCGCCGCGACCGAACTCGAAGTGGCCGGGCCGGGTTTCGTCAACGTGACGTTCGCTCCCGAGTTCCTCGCCGCCCATCTCGCCGAGGTCGCCGGCGACGACCGCCTCGGCATCGCCTCCGTCTCGCCTGCCAAGACCGTGGTCGTCGACTATTCGGCGCCGAACGTCGCGAAGGAGATGCACGTCGGACACCTGCGCACCACGTTGATCGGCGATGCCCTGGTGCGCATGCTCGACTTTCTCGGCCACCGCGTGATCCGCGAGAACCACATCGGCGACTGGGGCACGCCGTTCGGGATGTTGATCGAGCACCTGGTCGACCTCGGCGAGGAACGCGCCGCCGAGCACCTGTCGCTCGGCGATCTCGACGGCTTCTACAAAGAGGCGCGGGCGGCGTTCGACGCGTCCGAGGAGTTCCAGGACCGGGCGCGGCAGCGCGTCGTGCTGCTGCAGGGTGGCGACGCCGAGACCCAGCGGCTGTGGGGGCTGCTCGTCGAGTTGTCGACCAAGCACTTCAACACGGTCTACGAGATGCTCGGTGTGCATCTGACCGACGACGACCTCGCCGGCGAGAGCACCTACCAGCCGCTGATGCCCGAGGTGATCGAGCGACTCCGGAGCCTCGACCTTCTCACCGAATCCGATGGGGCCGACGTGGTGTTCCCGCCCGGGTTCACGAACCGCGACGGCGACCCGCTGCCGCTCATCGTCCAGAAGGGCGCCGGAGGGTTCAACTACGCGACCAGCGACCTCGCCTGTGTCATCGATCGCGCCGAGCGGCTCGGCGCCGACCTGATCCTGTACGTCGTCGGTGCGCCACAGCAGCAGCACTTCCAGATGGTGTTCGCAGTCGCCGAGATGGCCGGCTGGTTGGCGCCGCCACGGGAGGCGGTGCACGTCGCGTTCGGCAACGTGCTCGGCACCGATCGCAAGATGCTGAAGAGCCGCACCGGCGAGTCGATGAAGTTCGTGGAACTGCTCGACGAGGCGCTCGAGCGCGCTGCGGTTGCCATCGACGAGAAGAACCCGGACCTCACGGCGGATCAGCGGGCCGAGACGGTGCACATGATCGGCATCGGCGCCGTGAAGTACGCCGAGCTCTCGACCGACCGGATCAAGGACTACGTGTTCGACTGGGACCGGATGCTGTCGTTCGACGGCAACACCGGGCCGTATCTGCAGTACGCGCACGCCCGGATCTGCTCGATCTTCCGGCGTGCCGGCGTCGATCGGGCCTCGGTGCGCGGTGTCGACATCCAGGTGGGAACGCCCCAGGAGCGGGCGCTGGCGTTGCGGCTGCTGGCCTACCCGACGGCGATCGACACGACGCTCGAGACCTACAGCCCGCACAAGCTCTGCACCTACGTGTACGACCTGGCGACCGACTTCACCGCGTTCTACGAGCACTGTCCTGTGCTCAAGGCCGACGAGCCGTTGCGCTCCAGCCGTCTGGCTCTCGCCGATCTGACCGCCCGCACGCTCGCCCACGCCCTCGGGCTGCTCGGCATCGACGCCCCGGAGCAGATGTGACCCTCTCCCGCCCCGCGCCCCAACCCCGTTTGCGTTGCACTTCGGGTGGACCGGGTCGCCGAAACCGTCACACAAACGTGGTTGCACCGGGCCGAACCCGTTTGTGTTGCACTTCGGGTGGACCGGGTCACCTGAATCTGCGCGCAAACGTGGGTGGCGGGTTGGCGTGGGGGCGGCGATGAGTGTGATCCCGCGGCGGCTGCTGCCGGACACGGCGACGGTCGGCCACGACGGCTGGCTCGAGGTCGGCGGCGTGTCGATCGAGGCGCTGGCGGAGGACCACGGCACGCCGCTGTTCGTCTACGACGAAGCGCACCTTCGTGCTCGATGCCGCGAGGCCGTCGCCGCGTTCGGGGCCGAGCGGGTGATCTATGCGACCAAGGCATTCCTGTGCCGGGCGATGGCCCGCCTCGCCTACGACGAGGGCCTGCTCCTCGATGTCGCGTCCGGTGGTGAGCTGCACGTGGCGATGTCCGCCGGGGTGCCCGCCGGCGCGTGCACGCTCCACGGCAACAACAAGTCCGGCGACGAGCTGCGCGAGGCGATCGAGGCCGAGGTCCGCTACATCGTCGTCGACTCCTTCGACGAACTCGATCGACTCGACGTGCTGGCCGTTGCCGGTGTCGGTCCGACGCCACGCGTGGTGTTGCGGATCACGCCCGGGGTCCACGCGCACACGCACGAGTTCATCGCGACAGGCCAGGACGACTCGAAGTTCGGCTTCAACCTCGCCAACGGCGACGCACTCCGCGCTGTCGACCATGCCCGCCGATCCCCGGCGATGGAGTTGGTCGGCCTGCACTGCCACATCGGCTCGAACGTCTTCGAGGCGTCGTCGTTCGCGAAGGCGGCCGAGGTGATGGCCGACTTCGCCGTGCCGCTCGACCTGCCCGAGCTGATCCTCGGTGGGGGTCTCGGCGTCGCGTACGTCGAGGGTGAGGAAGCGCCGACGATCTCGCAGTGGGGCAGCGTGCTGCTCGACGCATGCGACGCGCTCGGCGTGCGGTCGCGGGTGAGCGTCGAGCCCGGCCGGGCCATCGTCGCGTCGGCCGCGATGACGGTGTACACCGTCGGCACCATCAAGGAGATCCCCGGCGTGCGCACCTACGTCTCGGTCGATGGCGGCATGAGCGACAATCCGCGTCCCGTGCTGTACGGATCCGGCTACGAGTCGTTCCTCCCTCGTTCGGTCGACGCCGAGCGCGACATGACGGTCCGGCTCGTGGGCAAGCACTGCGAGTCGGGCGACGTACTCGCCTTCGCCGCCCAGGTGCCGTCGGATCTCGCCGTCGGTGACCTCCTCGCGATGCCGGTCACCGGTGCGTACGGCCACTCGATGGGCTCGAACTACAACAAGATCACGCGGCCGCCGGTGGTGTTCGTCGCCGACGGCCAGGCCCGTCTCGTGGTTCGACGTGAGACCTACCACGATCTGCTCGCCACCGACCTCGGCTGAGTCCTCGTCCTCGCTGGCGCTCCCACGTCTGTGTTGCGCTTCGGGTGACCCGTTCCACCCGAATCGCGACGCAAACGTGATGGGTTGTGTGGCCTGGGCGGAGGAATACGCTCCGGCGGATGTCGAACAATCGCCGGTTGATCGCCGGACTCGTCGCCGCGGTCCTCGCCCTGTTCAAGGAGCGCGACCGGCTCGCCGGCAAGTCTCGCACGCAGTCCGCGCCGACGACGCGGCGGGTGGCGACCGGCACACGGGTCGAGTACTCGCCCGACCTCGACGGTGAGGCCGACCCCGGCGAGGTCGTGTGGACGTGGGTCCCGTACGAGGACGATCCCGGCAAGGGAAAGGATCGCCCGGTCGTGATCATCGGGCGATCGGGCGACGATCTCGCCGGGGTGCCGCTCACCTCCAAGGACAAGGGCCGTGGCGCCGTCCCGGTCGGAACCGGCGGCTGGGATCGGAGCGGTCGCCCGAGCTGGGCCAAGGTCGACCAACTGATCGTCGTCCGCGAACGTGATGTTCGCCGCGAGGGTTCGGTGCTCGACCGTCAGCGCTTCGACGCCGTCGTCTCCGGTGTCGGTGAGCATCACGATCTCGTCGTGAACTGACCGGGAGGCCCTCACCGACCCGTTTGCGTTGCACTTCGGGTGGGACGGGTCACCGGAAGTGCAACGCAAACGTGGGTGGTGGTGGTGCGTTGGTCGGGGGTGGGCGAGGCGGAATGGGCAGGCGCCGACAGGGTCGGACCCCGTAGCCTCCATCAGCGTGACGAGCGACAGCCAGACGGTACGGATCGGGGTTCTCGGATGCGGGAACGTGGGCGCAGCATTCGTGCAGCTCGTCGAGTCGCAGGCGGACACCGTCGAGCGACGCACCGGCCTGCGCCTCGAGGTCACCCGGGTCGCGGTGCGCAACCTGTCGGCGCCCCGCGATGTCGAGCTCGCCGACGGCATGCTCACCCGTGACGCCCACGCGGTGGTGTCCGATCCGGACATCGACCTCGTCGTCGAAGCGATCGGCGGCATCGAGCCGGCGCGCGAGCTGATCCTCGAGGCGCTCGCCCACGGCAAGCCGGTCGTCACGGCGAACAAGGAGCTGCTCGCCAACGTCGGCGCCGAGCTGTACGCGGCCGCCGATGCGGCCGGACGCGACCTGCTGTTCGAAGCGGCCGTCGCCGGGGGCATTCCGATCATGCGTGCGCTGCGCGAGAGCCTCCACGGCGAGCCGATCAGCCGGGTGCTCGGCATCATCAACGGCACCACCAACTTCATCCTCACCAAGATGACCGACGCCGTCGCCGGCGGGGGAGAGGCCGACTACGCCACCGCACTCGCCGAAGCGCAGCGCCTCGGGTTCGCCGAGCGCGACCCGACCGCCGACGTCGAGGGCTTCGACGCCGGCGCAAAGGCGGCGATCATCGCCACGGTCGCATTCGGCGCCAAGGTCGTCGCAGGCGACGTGTACCACGAGGGCATCAGTCGCATCACCGGTGCCGAGATCGCCATCGCTCACCGCCTCGGCTACGTCGTCAAGCTCCTCGGCATCGTCGAGCGTGACGGCGCATCCGGCGAGATCAGCGTCCGCGTGCACCCGGCGATGGTGCCGATCAACCATCCGCTGGCCTCCGTACGCGACAGTTTCAACGCGGTCTTCGTCGAAGGCGGCTTCGTCGATTCGCTGATGTTCTACGGCCGCGGTGCCGGCGGTGCACCGACGGCGAGCGCGGTGTTCGGCGACGTCGTCGACGCGGCGCTCAACCTGCGCAACGGCACGCACGGTTCCTTGGGCGTGCTCGAGCCGGTCACGGTCCGGGCGATCGACGAGACCTCCGCCGAGTACCTGCTCGGTCTCGACGTCGCCGACAAGCCGGGCGTGCTGCACGCGGTCACCGGCGTCTTCGCCGACCACGGCGTCAGCATCCGCGTCGCCGAGCAGGAGGGCAACGGCCCCGATGCCCGGCTCGTCTTCATCACCCACTCCGCGCGCGAGTCCGACGTGCAGGCCACCGTGCGCGAGTTGCGCGACCTCGACGTGGTCCGCAACGTCGGTGGGCTCCTGCGCGTGATCGGCGACTGAGCCGTGCGTTACGTCTCCACCCGCGGTTCGGCGCCCGAGCTCGGATTCGCCGACGTCCTGCTCGCCGGGCTGGCGACCGACGGCGGGCTCTACGTGCCCGAACGCTGGCCGACGCTCGCTGCGTCGAACGCGCACACGTACGCCGAACGTGCCGTCGAGGTGATGCTGCCGTTCGTCGAACCCGACATCGACGAGATCACCCTCACGCGGCTGTGCACCGAGGCCTACGACACGTTCCGGCACCCTGCGGTCGTGCCGCTGGTGCAGCTCGACCATCGGCAATGGGTCCAGGAGCTCTTCCACGGCCCGACGCTCGCGTTCAAGGACGTCGCGCTGCAGCTCGTCGGCCGGATGTTCGACCACGTGCTCGGCGAGCGCGGCCAGCGCGTCACGATCGTGGGCGCCACCAGCGGCGACACCGGCTCGGCGGCGATCGACGGGGTGGCCGGATGCGAGCACGTCGACATCGTCATCCTCTATCCGCTCGGCCGGACCAGCGAGGTCCAGCGACGACAGATGACCACCGTCGACGAACCGAACGTGCACACCGTCGCCGTCGAGGGGACGTTCGACGACTGCCAGGATCTGGTCAAGGCGATGTTCAACGACGTCGAGTTCCGCGAACGCAACCAGCTGTCCGCGGTCAACTCGATCAACTGGGCGCGCGTGATGGCCCAGACCGTCTACTACGTCACCGCGGCCGAGACGTTCGCCGACCCGGTCACCTTCAGCGTGCCGACCGGAAACTTCGGCAACGTGCTGTCGGGATGGATCGCCCGCGAGATGGGCGCCACGATCAACGACTTCATCGTGTCGTCGAACACCAACGACATCCTCACCCGGTTCATCAACGACGGCGACATGAGCGCCCGCGACGTCGTTGCGACCCTGAGCCCGTCGATGGACATCCAGGTGTCGTCGAACTTCGAGCGGTTGCTGTTCGAGATGAACGGCCGCGACGGCGGCATGACCGCCGAACAGCTCGGCCGGTTCCGCGCCACTGGGCGCCTCGACATCGAGGCCGATCAGCGCGAGCAGTACATCACCGGGCACTTCCGGGCCGCTGCGTTCGACGACGACGCCACACTCGCCGAGATCGCTCGTGTCCATCGGCTGGCCGGCATGGTGCTCGATCCGCACACCGCGACCGGCACCGCCGCGGCCTCGATGCTCACCGGGCTCGATCCCGACGACCACCCGGTGATCACCCTCGGCACGGCCCACCCGGCCAAGTTCCCCGATGCCGTCGAGCGGGCCACCGGCGAGCGTCCGGCTCTGCCGGCCCATCTCGCCGACCTCTTCGAGCGACCCGAACGCACACAGACCGTCGCCAACGACCTCGCCGCCGTCGAGGCGCTCGTCGAACGCCTCACTCGCCACTGAGCGCGCCGCTCAGTACGGTGCCGTTCGCATCACCAACCCCGAAACTCGGTGGATCCGTTGCGCCCAGTGCAACCATCGCTCCGAATTTCCGGATCTGGTGGGATCGGTGGGGATGCGTGGCGCGGGTGCGTGGTGCTGATACAGTGACGGTTGCCCGGTCTTCCGGGCCGCACCCCGAAATCTCGGTCGTGTGCGAATTCTGCCAGGGGATCCACGGCTCGGTCGCGTGTTGCGCCGACGCACCCCTCCCTCTGGTGCTCGAACCCTCACCCAGCCCAGTGCTCGGAGAGAAGAGAGGAATCCTCGTGGCCGCAGCCGCACTCGAACAGTCCATGCTCGAATCGAAGGACAAGGACACCCTGCTGGAGATGGCCAAGGCGCTCGGCGTCAAGGTCACCGCCCGACAGAAGAAGTCGGACATCATCGACAAGATTCTCGAGACGACCGGGCCGAGCTCGTCGTCCACCCCCGCCGCCGAGACCGCGTCCGGCAACGGCCAGAGCGCACCGGCGTCGCCCGTCGAGGGCGAGCCCGCCGGCGCGGTGAGCGCGTCGCCCGCACCGTCGTCGGACACGGCCGAGGTCGTGCTCGGACCCGATGGCGAGCCGCTCGCCGACTGGGAGATCGAGCTGGCGCGCAGCGGCGAATCGGCCGAGAAGGGTGACTCCACGCCCCGCACCGACCAGAACCGCAGCGACCAGAACCGCAGCGAGCGCTCAGGCAGCGACCAGAACCGCAGCGGCCAGAACCGCAGCGAGCGTTCGGGCAGCGACCAGAACCGCGGCGACCAGAACCGCGGGGAGCGTTCGGGCGGCGAGCAGGCCGACAAGCGTCAGGGCGGCGACGCTCGCAACGACCAGGGCGAGCGCAACCGCAACGCCCAGGGCGGCGGCGGTCAGCGCAACGACAACCGCGGCAACGACAACCGGGGCAACGACGCAGGCGACGGCAACCGTCGGCGCCGTCGTCGGCGCAAGGGCCGAGGCGGCCAAGAGGGCCCGCAGGGCGAGGACGTCGAGCTCATCGAGCAGGACTCCGGCTTCGAGAGCACCGAGCCGGTCGACGTCGAGGGCTACCTCGACATCCGCGACGAGGGCTACGGCTTCCTGCGTGTCAACGGGTATCTGCCGAGCAAGTCCGACGCGTACATCCCGCTGAAGCTCGCCCGCCAGTACGGCCTGCGCAAGGGTGACCACATCACCGGCAAGGTCCGTCCGGCCGGCCGCAACGAGAAGAACCCGGGACTCCTCGAGATCTACACCATCAACGGTGGAAATCCCGAGGCCGCCAAGAAGCGCCCGCACTTCGAGAGTCTGACGGCGCTCTTCCCCGACGAGCGCCTCACGCTGGAAGACCCCAACGATCCCGCCAACATGACGGCGCGGATCATCGACCTGGTGTCGCCGATCGGCAAGGGGCAGCGCGGCATCATCGTGTCGCCGCCCAAGGCCGGCAAGACCACGGTGATGAAGACGATCGCGAAGTCGATCGAGCTCAACAACCCCGAGGTCGAACTGCTCGTGCTGCTGATCGACGAGCGGCCCGAAGAGGTCACCGACATGCGTCGCAGCGTCAAGGGTGAAGTGATCTCCTCGACGTTCGACCGACCGAGCGACGAGCACACCCACGTCGCGGAGATGACCATCGCCAAGGCTCGCCGCATGGTCGAGGCCGGCAAGGACGTCGTGATCATCCTCGACGGCATCACGCGCCTCAGCCGTGCCTACAACCTCGCGGCGCCGGCCAGCGGCAAGATCCTCTCCGGCGGTATCGACGCCGGCGCCCTGTACCCGCCGAAGAAGTTCTTCGGCTCGGCGCGCAACTGTGAAGAGGGCGGCTCGCTGACGATCCTCGCCACGGCGCTCGTCGACACCAACAGCCGCATGGACGATGCGATCTTCGAGGAGTTCAAGGGCACGGGCAACATGGAGCTGCGCCTCGACCGCAAGGTCGCCGAGCGGCGGATCTACCCGGCGATCGACGTCGACGCGTCCTCCACCCGCCACGAGGAGCTGCTGTTCGACCGCAAGCAACTCCAGCAGGTCTGGAAGTTGCGTCGTGTGCTATCCGGCCTCGCCCAGGACGGCAGCGCAGCGGCGGGTCTCGAGTTGCTCATCGACCGGCTCAAGACGTTCCGCACCAACGACGAGTTCCTCGCCGAGATCGCGAAGCAGCCCGGCTGACCGGTAGGGTTATTCGCCGATCTGGGTGACGACCGGGGGCACAGGGCCCGCCCGCTCAGCCATCCTCAGGAGATCCATCATGAAGACCGACATCCACCCCAACTACTCGGACACCACGGTGCGCTGCTCGTGCGGCAACACGTTCGTGACCAAGTCGACCGTCGCCGGTGACCTCACCGTCGAACTGTGCAACGAGTGCCACCCGTTCTTCACGGGCAAGCAGAAGCTCGTCGACTCCGGTGGACGCGTCGAGCGCTTCAACAAGCGCTACGGCCAGCGCAAGAACGCGCCGGCGACCCCCGCCGACGACTGAACACACCGGGCCACGCGGTCCGACTCCGATCCGACAGAACGCCGCCCTCCGGGGCGGCGTTCTGCGTTCCTCGGCTCGGATCGAGAGCGACACGGGAAATCGCTCAAGTTCTCTCGCTGGCAGGCCGATGACAAGTGGGGACTTCTCACATGGCGCCAGCACCACTGACCGAGGCGAATGTCCGGCACCTCCTGCGCCGGACCGAATTCGTGGACCGACCACACCGCGTCGCGGAGCTTCTCGAGCTGGCCGACATCGACGCCGCCGTGGCGAACGTCCTTGCCGTCAACCCGGCGCCGCCGTCGGTGACCTTCACTGCACCGGCAGATCGCGACTGGGAGCGCGGGCGCGACCTCACCCACTTCTGGCTCGACCAGATGGCCCGCGACTCCGCCCGACCATTCCAGGAGCGGATGGCGTTCTTCTGGCACGGCCACTTCTGCAGCGAGTTCGGCAAGGTCGGCTCGTCGATGCTGATGCGCGAGCAGATCGATCTCTGGCGCGACGAGGGGCTCGGCAACATCCGCAGCCTGGCCACGACGATGTCGACGCAGGTCGCCATGATCCGCTACCTCGACAACAATCAGAACAAGAAGAGCTCCCCGAATCAGAACTTCGCCCGGGAGTTGATGGAGCTGTTCCTGCTCGGCGTGGGCAACTACACGGAGGCGGACGTCGAGGCGTCGACGGCTGCGTGGACCGGGCACAGCGACCAATGGGACGACGAGGCCGACCCCTACCGCTGGCGTCCCGAGTGGCACGACTCGTCGCCGAAGGACTTCCTCGGCCGACGCATCAACACCGACGCTGATCCCGCTGCATGGCCCGGCCACGGGCCCGAGACGATCGCAGTGGTGCTCGGCGACGGGATCGTTCCGCCGGACGCCGACAACGTCGCCAACCGAGGACGACCCACGCGCGCTGTTGCAGCCGAGTTTCTCTCGCGGAAGCTGTGGACGTCGTTCGCCACCGACACGCCCCCGCCGCCCGGGGTGATCACGGCGATGCGCGACGCTCTGCTCGCCGACGACTTCGACGTGCGGCCGTGGGTGACGGCAATGCTCACCCATCCCGACTTCTACACTGATGCCGTCAGACGGGGGCTCGTCCGCACCCCCGTCGAGTTCGTCGTCGCGCTCCTCGCAGCGACCGGCAAACGGTCACGCGAGGCCGACATGACCTGGCTGATGGAGGCAATGGGGCAGCAGTTGCTGTATCCGCCCAACGTCAGCGGTTGGCGCCCGAACGGCTACTGGGTCAACGCGAGCGCCATGGAAGGCCGTGCCCGCACCGCCCAGCAGATGAACTGGGCTGCCGCCCGCAACTACTGGAGTGGCGACGACGGTCCGATCACGCTCGCCGGTGGCTCGATCATGCGGTCCGAGATCACCGCTCGAACCCCGTGGCCGGACTCGCAGCCCGTGCTCTCGAACGCCGCGCTGGTCGCACGGCTCCTCGAGTTGATGCGCGTCCAGCTCTCACCGGCGGCGACCGCGGAGATCGTTCGCTATGCCGACGGCGCCACCGTGTGGGAGCGCAACAACGCCGTGCTACTGATCATGCTCGCTCCCGAGATGCAGATGGCCTGATCATGCTCGACCCCGACATCTCCACCGCCGACGCCATCGGACACCTCCAGGTCAGGGAGACCGATGCGAACGCACTCGACCGCCGCCGGTTCCTGCAGCTCGTCGGACTCGGCGTCGGCGCCGGCGCGCTCGCCGGCCCGACCAGCTCGTTGCTCGATCTCTCGCTGCCGGGGCTCGACCCGTCGGCGTGGGCGGCGGGACCTGCCGGCCCGAACGACGGCGTGCTGATCGTGATTGGCATGTTCGGCGGCAACGACGGGCTGAACACTGTGGTGCCGGTGAACGACCAGCTGTACTACGGCCAGCATCGGAACCTGGCGATCGCTCCGCAACAGACCCTGCCGATCGATGCCGCGACCGGGCTCCACCCCGAGCTCACCGTGTTCAAGCAGTTCTGGGACGCCGGCCAACTCGCAATCGTCGAAGGCATCGGCTACCCCGACCCCGACCTCAGCCACTTCAACTCGATGGCGAAGTGGATGGCGGGCAGCCCGACCGGGATCCCGACGTCGGGGTGGCTCGGGCGCTGGCTCGACGGCTACATCGGCGGCGGCAAGGACCTCTACGCTGCCGCGCAGATCGGCCAGTCGGTACCGCTGCACCTGATCGGCCGAGCGCAGCGCGGCACTGCCGTCCCCGCGGGTCGCCCATCGTTCGGAGCGTCGACCAATGCGGGCGACCGCAAGGTCTACGACGGGGTGCGTCGCCTGGCCGCCGGTGACCCGGCGACGTGGCAGGGACGCGTGGGTCAGGCGATGATCGATCAACTCGACCTCGCGGGCACCCTGGCGCCACTGATCCCCGACCGCAGTGCGATGTCCGACGTCCCGCTCGTTGCGGAGATGGAGGTGATGGCCCGCCTCGTCAACGCGAACCTCGGCATGCGGGTACTCAGCGCCGGCTGGGGCGACTTCGACAGCCACGCCGGCCAGCCGAACCAGCATTCCACTCGGATGCGTGAACTCAACGCCGCCGTCGCCCGGTTCTTCCAGGTTCTCGCACCGGCGTGGGCGAGCCGGGTGACGATCATGACGTTCTCCGAATTCGGGCGCACCAGCTGGAGCAACGACGGCGCCGGCACGGACCACGGCACGAGCGCCCCACACTTCGTGCTCGGCGCCAACGTTCGAGGTGGCCGTTACGGAGAGCGCCCGTCGCTCGCCGGCCTTCGCCGATGGGACCGGATGCCGTTCCACGTCGACTTCCGCGACTACTACGGCAGCGTCATCGACGGCTGGCTCGGGGGCGGCGCGTCCAACGTGCTCGGCGGTCGAGCGGTGCAGAACCTTGCGCTCTTCGCCCGAGCTCCGGGCGTTGCCGGTCCTCCACCGCCCTCGACTGCGCCGGCGCCCGCACCGAGGCCGGGCCCAGCGACGAGTGGCGCGTCGGCAACCAGCGGCCGCTTCGTGGCGTTGGCACCACAGCGGGTCTGTGACACGCGTGGTGGCCTGGGCGGTCGACTCGGGCCGGTCGGCCCGGGAGAGACGATGGCGGTGCAGATCGCCGGTGTCGGCGGCGTGCCGTCGACCGGGGTGACCGCGGTGGCGATCAACGTGACCTCGGTCAACGCCACCGAGCCCGGCTTCTTCAGCGTGTTCCCGTCGAACGTCGCGGCGACCGACACGTCGAGTCTCAACCTGGTGCCGGGTCGTGCGGTTCCGAACATGGCGATCGTCGGTGTCGGCCCGGACGGCAGGATCGGTGTGTTCAATGCTGTCGGCCGCGCCGACTGCATCGTCGACGTGATGGGCTACGTCCGCTCGGAACCCGCCGCCGGCCTGCTCCCGCTGGTGCCGAGCCGCCTGCTCGACAGTCGGACCGGTGTCGGGGCCCCGCTGGCCCGGCTGCGTGCAGGCCAGCACCTCGACCTGCTCGTCGCCGGCCGCGGTGGCGTGCCGTCGACTGGCGTCGACGCAGTGGTGCTCAACGTCGCGGCGCTGCGACCGACCGAACCCGGCTTCCTCACGGTCTGGCCCAGCGGCCTCGGCCTGCCCGACGTGTCGAACCTCAACTACGCCCCGGGCCGCAACGTGCCCAACCTCGTGGTCTGCAAGCTCGGCGCCGACGGTGCCGTCAGCCTGCTCGCGAACACCGGCGAACTCGACCTGATCGCGGACGTCGTCGGCTGCTTCACCGCCGACGGGGCGAGCGTGGTCCCCGTGGCCCCGGCCAGACTGCTCGACACGCGACACGGCACCGGTGCCCGCCAGGGCGTGGTCGGAGCTGCCGGCGAGATCGACCTCGGCGTCACCGGTGTCGGTGGCGTCGATCCGGCCGCCTCCGCGGTGATCCTGAACGTCACCGCTACCGGTGCCTCCGAGGAGACGTTCGTGACGGTGTATCCCGACGGGGTCGGTCGCCCCGACGCGTCGAGCCTCAACGTTGCGAGCGGGGGGACCATCGCGAACCTGGTCATCGCCAAGGTCGGCGCCAATGGCCGTGTCCGGCTCTACAACGACGCCGGCGGCGTTCACCTGCTGGCCGACGTGACCGGCTACTTCATCTGACGTACTGGCTCGCGCCGATAGGTTCGCCTCGATGAACGAGCGCCCGGCCGACGCCCGCCACGAGAACCCAGCGACCGACGACCGGCGCAGTCGGCTGCTCGGGATCAAGCTGCGGGCCCTCGTCGCCGAGCACCACGGTCGCCAGCACGGCCGGGGGGTCGTCGCCGAACCCGAGGGGTTCCCGTCGGGAGCCGCGCTCGTCGACGACGCAGCGGCGTGGGTGCTCATCGACGGGTCGGCCGCGAGGTCGCTCGGACCGGCGCTCGCCTGGGCGATACGCCACGACGCGACCTCGCTGCACCTCGTGGTCGAGCACGACACCGGGCAGCTCGCCCGCCGCGCGCAACGGCTCTCCTTCCCGGTCACCGTCTGGTATCCCGAGGACCGCACGCTCCTGCCCGTCGTGGCTGAACCACTCGCCGCGCCCGCCGCCGCCATCGCCGAGCATCTCGCGTTCGCGGCCGTGATCGAGGCAGCCGGGGCCAGCGTCAACGTCGAACACGGCGTGGTGGCCGGCGAGGTGCGCGGGCTCGAGGTGTGCCGCGTCGTCGAGACCCCGACGGTGGGTCACATCGCGGAACTGGGCGATTTCGACGCGCCGGCGCCGATGGAAGCGGCATCGAGCGACGGCGTCCTGCTCGAGGTCGGCGTCGGGGCAAACGATCGCGAGGCGTTCCGGCTGCTGCACGGCGACATCCCGACCGTCGAGGCTTTGGCGACCGTCGTCGAGTCGGTGCTCGCCTACCGCAGCGCCGAGGCGATCCAGCACCCGCTGAATCGGCTGGGCCAGGAGCGCTACCTGCGCTGGCAGCTCGAGCAGGACCCGTCGCTCGTCGACATGACCATGGTCACGCCGCACGAACCGCCGCAACCCCGGTCGAATCTCAAGGATCCGATCCCCTGTGTTGCCCGTGCCGTCGGTCCGGCCGGTCAGGAGTTCACGCTGGTGTGTTCGGTCGGCGTCGACGTCGATCTGGTCGGCTTCGTGGCCGACGTCCAGTCGACGGCCGGCACTGCAGTGATCGTCGTGCTGCGCGAGCGTGACGCGATCTCGCTCACCCGCGAACTCCTCGCACTGCTCGCCACCCCGGTCGACATCCGCACCGTGTAGCGCCCGGGGCCGGGGCGGCGTCGTTGCCGTGCCAGTAGCCTCGGGTGGCCATGCTCGAACGCCTCCGCCACGTCGTCGACGAGTACGAGACCATCGAACAGCAGCTGGCGGATCCCGAAGTTCTCGCCGATTCCGACGAACTGCGTCGGCTGTCCAAGCGGTACAACGAACTCGGTCCCGTCGTCGACGCCTACCGCCGACGCGAGTCCCGCCGAGAGGACGCCGACGCGGCCCGCGAGATGCTCACCGGTGCCTCCGGTGACGAGCGGGACATGCTCGTCGCCGAGATCGACGCTGCCACCGCAGAGGCGGCAGCGATCGAGGACGAACTGCGCGAGCTGATGTTGCCGGCCGATCCACACGACGGCAAGAACGTGATCATGGAGATCCGCGGCGCCGAGGGCGGCGAGGAGGCGAACCTGTTCGCACGCGACCTCTACGAGATGTACCTCGCGTACGCGGCGTCGCAGCGCTGGAAGGTCGAGACGCTCTCGTCGTCGCCGAGCGACATGGGGGGACTCAACGAGGTGACCTTCGAGGTGCGCGGCGCAACGGCGTGGCGCAACCTGAAGTTCGAGGGTGGACCACACCGGGTGCAGCGCGTGCCGGCAACCGAGAGCCAGGGGCGGATCCACACGTCGTCGGCGACCGTGACGGTGTTGCCAGAAGTCGACGAGATCGACGTCCAGATCGACGAACGCGACCTCGACATCGACGTCTTCCGAGCGAGCGGCCCGGGCGGCCAGAGCGTCAACACGACCGACTCCGCGGTGCGCATCACCCATCGACCCACCGGCGTCGTGGTGTCGATGCAGGACGAGCGGTCGCAGCTGCAGAACAAGGCCAGGGCGATGCTGGTGTTGCGAGCGCGCTTGTTCGAGTTGGCGGAGCGGGAGCGCAACGCCGAGCTGTCGGCCGAGCGGCGCTCGCAGGTCGGCGGCGGTGGTCGCAGCGAGAAGGTCCGCACCTACAACTTCAAGGAGAACCGGGTCACCGATCACCGCATCGGCTTCACCGTGTACCGCCTGTCGGCCATCCTCGGAGGCGACCTCCAGGTGGTGATCGACGCACTCCAGGCCGACGAGCGAGCTCGCCTCCTCGCGGAGGGCGAATGAACGCCGATCGCGCCGACCACACCGTCACGTGGCGGCAACTCTGGGCCGAGACCACCGATGCCGTCGGTGACCGGAACCAGGCCCGGTGGCTGTGCGAGGTCGCATCGGCGAGCGTCGACGGCGACGAGTTCCTCGCCCGGCTCGACGAGCCCGCCACCGAGCGGATGGTGTCGCATCTCGACACGATGGTCGCGCGCTACCGGACCGGCGAGCCCCTCCAGTACGTGCTGGGGGAGTGGAGCTTCCGGCACATCACGCTCAGCGTCGACCGTCGCGTCCTGATCCCGCGACCGGAGACCGAACTCGTCGCCGAGATCGCGATCGGACTCGCGGCGCAGTGCGAGCCGACCCGCACCGTCGCCGACCTCGGCACCGGCTCCGGAGCGATCGGACTGTCGATGGCGTACGAACTTCCCCGCCAGGGCACCGAGGTGTGGATCACCGATGCGAGCGCCGACGCGATCGACGTCGCACGGGCCAACCTGGCCGGCATCGGTCCGGCAGCGGCGAACGTGAGGGTCGCGCTCGGCTCGTGGTTCGAAGCGCTGCCACACGGCGTCCAGTTCGACGTGATCGTGTCGAACCCGCCGTACGTCGCCGTCGGGTCCCCCGATCTCGACGCCGCCGTCGGCGAGTGGGAACCGGCGAGCGCGCTGTTCGCCGGCGCCGACGGCTTGGACGACATCCGGATCCTGGCCGCCGGAGCACCCGATCGGCTGCGACCCGGCGGAGCGTTGGTGCTCGAGATCGGTGCCGACCAGGGCCGTGCCGTCGACGACCTGCTACGCCAGGCGGGCCTCGTCGACGTCGAGATCCGCACGGACCTCAGCGACCGCGACCGCGTCGCGATCGCCCGCCGCCCCGTGCGGCCGACCTGACCGTCAGCTGAAGCGGACCGCGACCTCGGCGAGGATCGTGCCTTCCTCGGGCGTGACGCCGTGGTCGACGTCGGCGATGTCCCGGGCTGCGGAGAACAGCGCCGATCGAAGCACCCGGCTGCTGATCCGGCTGTCGATCGAGTCGAGGAACGTCCCGACGACATCGCGTTCGATGGCGTGTCGGGCCTCCTCGATCGCCGGACGGACGTACTGCTCGAACGCCGCACCCTCCTCTCGCCAGTCGGTGCTGATCTCGCGGAGGAGTTCGATCTCCTCGTCGCTGATGTTGTGGTCCGACAGCATGACGAGCGCCAGCAGCTCGAGCGCTGCCTGGTGCTCGAGGTCGGCGGTGGCGTGCACGGCAACGCCGCGGTAGAGGTCTTCGAGTCGTCGGCTCACGAGGGGTCCTTCGGAAGGTTGGAGGGGTTGGTGTCGGACTGTTCGGTGGTGGCGGAGGGAAGCGATCGGCGGAGGAAGTCGAGTTGGTGCAGCAGCAGGTTCTCCGCGATCTCTTCCTGGGGGGTCATGTGGGTGACGCCGGCGAGCGGCAGCACTTCGTGGGGGCGTCCGGCGGCGAGGAGGGCGGCCGAGAGCTGCAGTGTGTGCGCGGCCACGACGTTGTCGTCGGCGAGTCCGTGGACGAGCAGCAGCGGACGGCTGAGGTCGCCGGCGAGCGGCAGCAGCGAATTGGCGTCGTAGCGCTCCGGATGGGCGTTGGGATCGCCGAGGTACCGCTCGGTGTAGTGCGTGTCGTAGAGCCGCCACTCGGTCACCGGAGCGCCGGCGATGGCGGCGTGGAAGACATCGGGCCGGCACAGCACGGCGAGCGCCGCGAGGTATCCACCGAAGCTCCAGCCGCGGATCGCGACCCGGTCGAGGTCGAGCCTGGGTACCTGCTCGGCCACGGCGTGCAGCGCGTCGACCTGGTCGTCGAGCGTCGGCCCGGCGAGGTCGCCGTGCACCGCGCGTTCCCACTCGCTGCCACGACCCGGTGTGCCACGGCCGTCGGCGACGATGACCGCGAACCCCTGGTCGGCGAACCACTGCGAGGTGAGGTGGGCGTTGTGCGCTTGCGTGACGCGCAGCGCGTGCGGCCCGCCGTACGGGTCGAGCAGCACCGGCAATCGTGGTCCGTCCTCGGCCCCGTCGAAGCCGTGTGGGAGCAGCACGGCGACCGACAGCTCGCGATCGCCCACCGTCAGCAGGCGCACGTTGGGTGCCAGCAACGGCGTCTCGGCATGCGACGCGATCTCGTGGTCACCGGCGGGGGAGTGCACGACGGTCGCGGTCCCCGGCCGGTCGAGGGTGGCCGACCGTGTGACGGTGGTCGAGCCGCCGACGGCGGCGCCGTGGACGCCGGATTCGGTCGTGATCGCCCGCAGGCCGTCGTCGGTCCACTGCCACACGTGAAGCTGTGTTGCGTCGTGGACGGGGTTGGCACAGAACGTGACGACCGGTGCCGAATCGTCGCCACCTGCTGACACGACCGATCGCACCTGGAGTTCCGTCGGAGTGACCGCTTCGTCGCCGACGAGGAGACGTCGCACACCGTCGCGATCCGCAGTGGTGACCACTCGGCCGTCGGCGAGTCGTGCGGGGGTCCCGGGCACGAGCTCGACCCACGCGTCGTCGTAGTCGTGCCACAGGACGGAGGTCTCACCACGAGTGGGTCCCTCGCTCGTGTCGACCTGCAGCACCATCGAACCCTGCTGATCGCGTGACTGCACGAGCAGGGTCAGCCCCGCCTCGGTCCAGTCGACCGCGGCGAGGTACGGGAAGTAGTCGCGGTCCCAGTCGATCGTTGTCCTCGAGCCGTCGAGGCCGAGCAGATGCAACGTCACGTCTGGATTCGAGGTGCCGGCAGCGGGATAACGGATCGTCCGGGCCGGCTCGGCCGGTCGCGCTGGATCGGCGATCACCCACTGCCCGACTGCTGCGTCGTCGACACGGCAGGCGGCGATCGTGGTGCCGTCGGGGCTCCACCAGTAGCCGCGGAAGCGCCCCATCTCCTCTGCCGCGATGAAGTCGGCGCTTCCCCACGAGACCGTGTCGGGTTCGGAACCGTCAGCGCCCGCGAGCACTCGCGACGTGCCGTCGAGCTCGCCGATGCGGAGACTCGCCGCGCTGACATACGCGACGCGTCGGGCGGTCGGATCCGGTCGCGGGTCGAAGACGGGCCCGTCGACGGTGAGTTCGCGGGCCTGGCCGGAGAGCAGCCCGCCGGCGAAGAGCCGTCCGGCGAGCGCGAAGGCGACCACGGTCACGGCGCGGTCGGTCGCATACGACGTGATCCCTCCTGCGCCCTCCCGGGCGCGTTCGCGCCGGGCCCGCTCGGCTGCGGGCAGATCGGCGGCGGTGTCGGCGGGATCGGCGAGCAGCGCACGCGGATCGGCGACCAGACGTTCGGCGCCCGAGTCGACGTCGAGCACCCACAGCGCGTTCACCGGATCGCTGCCGTCGGCGCTGCGCAGGAACACGACACGCTTGCCGTCAGGCGAGACAGCGAGGTTGCGCGGCTCGCCGAGGGTGAAGCGTTGCGTCCACGCGTGCTGACGGGGGAAGGTGTCGGTCACGACCACACTGTAGGAAACTCGCTCGGCCGGGGCGTCACGGCTTGACGAGGATCTTGGCGTGCGCTTCGGGGTTGCCGAGCTCGGTGAAGGCTCGCGGGATGTCGTCGATCACGACGGTGCCGGTGAGCAGCGGCGAGAGATCGACGCGTTCGGTCGCGATGGCGTCGAGCGAGGCGGCGAATTCCTCGGGGGAGTATCCGAGAACGAACTGCAGGGACAACTCCTTGCTGATGCCGAGCATCGGGTGGACGTGGTCCTCCTGCATGCAGGCGCCGACGATCAGGATGCGGCTGTTCTTGGGAGCCATCCGCATCGTGTGCTCGATCATCCCGGGAACACCGACCGCCTCGAAGACCACGAGCGGCTTGCTTCCGTCGATGCGGCGCCAGGCGCGGATCGCCGTCTCCTCGTTCGGGTCGACGACCTCGTCGCAGCCGAGGTGCTCGGCGAGCCGTCGCCGTGCGGGGGAGAAATCGGCGCCGACGATCGGACCGATACCGAGCATCTTCATCGCTGCGATGCAGGCGAGCCCGACCGGGCCGAGCCCGATCACGATCGCCGCATCGCCCGGAGCGATACCCGACTTGGCGACGGCGTGGACGCCGACGGCCAGTGGTTCGGTCAGTGCTGCCATCTCGTGGGGGAGCCCGGCGGGCACCTTGATGGCGAGTAGCTCGTTGAGCGCCATGTACTCGGCGTATCCCCCCGGATAGGTGTTCGAGAAGCCGAGCGGGTGGATGCCTGTTGCGTCGAAGACCAGCGGCACCGACACGACGACGTCGCCGACCGCGAGGTTCGACACCCCGGGGCCGACGTCGACCACTTCGCAGCAGAACTCGTGACCCATCACGAGATCGCCGGCCGGGTCGAACATGTTCACCGTCGGTTCGTCCGGCGAGCGCGCGTCGGCGTGCTCCTCGGCCAGTTCGTCGGAGAGCCGCCGGGATTCCTCACCGTGTTGGAGCAGGTGGAGGTCGCTGCCGCAGATCCCGCACGACAGGACCCTCGTGAGCACCTGGCCAGCGCCGGCAGTCGGCATCTCGATGTCGTCGACACGGAGTTCCCAGTTGGTCATGACCGCAGCGCGCATCGGCCGACAGTACCCCGCCCCCGATTCTCTCGTTTGTGTCGCGTTCTCGGTGGACCGGTCCACCGAGAACGCAACACAAACGGAAGTGTCAGTGGCTGTACCGGGCGATCGCGTCGACCAGGAGGTCGAACACCGCGTCGTCGTCGACGGTGGTGAGCACGTCGCAGTTGGGCGCGTCCCGGGAGGTGACCGTCCGCTGATCGATCACGGTCATGCCGCGGGTGTGCTCGCCCCGCGTCTCGATCACCACATGGCGCGCTGCACGCCCGAACAGCTCGGGATGCGTCACCGCGAACACCGCGAGCGGGTCGTGGACGGCGGCACCCCGCATCGAACCGGGATCATGCCGTGAGAGGTAGTTCGCGCTGAAGAAGCCGAGCAGGTCGGCGAGGACCGCGGCGAGAGTGCCGTCGAGCGCGTCGATCGTGGCGATCCGCTCGGGTGTGGCCAGGAACCGGTGGGTCACGTCGAGGCCGGCCATGACCAGTGGCCCGCCGTAGCCGAACACGATCGCCGCCGCCTCGGGGTCGGCCCACACGTTGAACTCGCCGGTCGGCGTGCGGTTGCCGAATGTCCCGCCGCCCATCAGCGAGATGCCGGCGATGCGTTCCGCGATGTCGGGAGCAGCGCGCAGTGCGAGCGCGATGTTCGTCAGCGGGCCGACCGGCACGAGCCAGACGTCGTCGAGCGTGCGGCACGTGTCGACGATGAAGCCCACGGCATCGCTGCCGTCGAGCGGCGTGGTCGGTGTGGGCAGGTCGGCGCCGTCGAGGCCGCTGTCTCCGTGGACGAACGGGGCCGAGCGCAGCTCCGCGACGAGGGGACGCGGGCTGCCGGCGTGCACCGGAACGTCGAGGCCCAGCAGGTCGCGCATGACGAGGGCGTTGTGGGTGGTGCGCTCGAGCGGCGCGTTGCCAGCGACGGTGGTGATGCCGACGAGTTCCGCGTGGTGGGCCGCGGCCACGATCGCCATCGCGTCATCGTGACCTGGGTCGCAGTCGAGCAGCACGCGTGGCGTCATCGCCCGAGCATGTCACCGCCGGTCCTCCCCCGAGAAGCGATGAGCGAAGTGACGGCATTCGGGCGGTTGGCTCATCGCTGGGAGGGTTGTGCTGGTTGCCATGAGCGAAGTGGCGGTATTGGGGCGGTTGGCTCATCGCTGGGGTTTGGTCTGGGGCACACTGGGGTGATGGTGGCGCGACGTCGAGCGAACGTTCGACCGATCGTCGGGGCGGTGTTGGTCGTCGCGGCGCTGCTCGCCGGATGCGTGTCCGGTGACGACGCCACCGGCACGACGGCTGCGGCCTCCGAACCCTCTGTGTCGGTCACCGACGCCGAGCCCGCCTCGACCGCGACCACGACCACGACCTCGACCGCAACCACGGCGACGGCGACGACGACGCTGCCGACGGCCTCGACGGTGAACGAGCCGATCGCAACCGTGCCGGAGGAGGCGGCGCCGGGAATCGACAGCGAGGATCCGTTCTGTCGCGGGTGGAGCGAGTTCGCCGGGTCCTACCAGGCGCTGACCTTCGCGTCGATCGAGGGGGCCGACCCACTCGTCGGCGCCCGCCTCGAAGTGGTCGCCGCCGGCGCCGTCGTGGAAGCTGCGCAGTCGCTCGACGACGCGTTCCCCGACGAGATCTCGGACGAGCGCGAGGTGTTCGTCGACGACGTGATCGGGCCGTTCGCCCGCCGGGCTGCTCGGGCCGCCGACGAACTCCGGTCCGCCGGCGTCGGTGACGACGACATCGAGCTGCTCGGCGACGCATGGCTCATGGCGCTCGTCGCGTCGGATCCGGCCGACCCGGTGATCGCCGTCGACGTTCCTGCGGAGCTCGACGCCGCGATCGATGCCGCGAGTGCGGGGTTTGCCGCGGACGTGCCGCCGATCGCCGACGATCCGAGCCTGATCGCCCAGGCCGAGGCGCCCGGCACGTTCGGCTACCTCGCCGAGCAGTGCCCGGACCAGGGGATCCTTGCGGGCAACGACGCGATCGGCTGAGTTCCGTCGCGGATGTCAGCCGAGGTGGATGTCGCCGAGGGCGTCGAGATCGACGGAGCGGCCCACCCACTCGCCGTCGCACATCGCCGTGGTCACGTCGGTGGCCTCGGACGTGGCCCACGCACGACGGCCGTCGGCCAGCAGACAGGCGGCGATCGAACGTTCCGGCGATCCCTCACGGTCGAACATCACGGTGTAGGCCTCGATGGTGGCCGCACCAGCGGCGTCGCTCGGCCCCGCGAGCTCGCGGCGTGGCAGCGCGTCGATCTCCGACTGTGGCTTGTCGTAGCGGAACTCGTCGACGGGAACGGTCGAGTACATGCCGAACGCGTGCTTCGTGACGAACCCACCGTTGGCCCACACGAGGCCGTACTCGCCCGGGCGCTCGCGGAGATCGTCCACGACCGTGGCGATGGCGTGCATCACGTAGTTGTTCCACGGTCCACCGGCGAACGTCATGCCGCCGGTGCGAGACCACTGGCGGGTCGCGAGATCGATGCCGAGCGACTGGGCGCCCAACTGCACCGCAGCCGGGAAGCACGAGTAGAGATCGATGACCGAGACGTCGTCGATGTCGACACCGGCCAACTCCAGCGCCCGACGCCCCCCGATCTCGATCGCCGGCGTGCGTGCGAACGTGTCGCGGTGCGACACGAACTGGTGCTCGTGGCAGTCGGTGCCGGCGTGCGGGAAGACCCACCGCTCCGCCGGGACGCCGAGACGGCGGGCGGCGCGCACCGAACACATGATGACGGCTGCCGCCATGTCGACGCCGTTGTTGGAGTTGAGCAACTTCGGGTACGGCAACCCGATCATCCGGTTGCGATCGGTGACCGTGGTGATCTCCTCGGCGGTCTTCGCCTCCTGGATCCACGCGTAGGGGTTCTGCGCGGCGATCTCGCTGAGGCCCGAGTACAGGCGCCCGAGATGGGCCCGGTGCTCGTCGATCGTGCGACCCGATGCGGCACGAATCGCGGTTTCGAACATCGGGTAGTGCTGCACCGGCGCGACGATCCCTCGTTGGATCTCCGCGTCGAGCGCCATGTGCAGGTCCTCGCCGACGATCGTCGGCTCGTCACCCGGTTCGGACTTGGGCCAGTCGAACTCGATGCCGGCGGCTCGGCCGCGCTGGCGGGTGCGGGTCGCCTCGCCGCCCGCGAGGATCGCGATGTCGATCTCGCCGGTCTGGATCTGCCGGGCGGTGGCGTTGACCAGCGACTGTGGGCTGTTGCCACCCATGGTGGTGTAGTCGAGACGACCCGGTTCCAGCCCGAGGCGTTCGGCGAGAAACCGGGGAACGTTTCCGTAGCGCCACGAGAGCTGACCGACCACGCGCACCGCGTCGGCGGGCGGTGGACCGGCGAGCTTGGCGTCGGTCGATGCGGCGAGCACCGCCTGTTCCATCAGGGCGACCGGCTCGAGGGCGTCGTCGAGCGAGTTGCTCCGGTTGACGAACTGCCCGACGCCGATGATGACAGCGGTGCGATCGTCGGGTCGGCGGGGCGTCGATCGTGACGGTCTTGCTGGCGTCGGTCCTGGCGTGGTGGGCACGCCCGAACCATACGCAGCAGTCACCGCCGGCTCACACCTGGCGCGTGGGCGGAGACGACCTACACTCGGCCCCCATGGATGTGGCCGCCGACGCACGACGGATCGCGATCGGCTCCGATCACGCAGGGTACGAACTCAAGCAACACCTGGTCACCTTGCTGCTCGCGCTGGGCTACGACGTCGACGACCAGGGCACCCACTCGACGGAGTCGATCGACTATCCGGCGATCTGCGCGGGGGTCGGTCGCACCGTCCGCGACGGCGACGCCGATGTCGGCATCGTCCTGGGCGGCAGCGGCCAGGGCGAGCAACTCGCCGCGAACAAGGTGCGCGGTGTGCGTGCGGCACTGTGCAACTGCCTCTACACGGCGCGCATGGCCCGAGCGCACAACGACGCCAACGTGCTCTCGATCGGTGCGCGCGTCGTGGGTGAGGGCCTCGCCGAGGAGATCGTCACCACGTTCCTCACCACCGACTTCGAGGGTGGACGCCACGCCCGACGTGTCGACCAGCTCACCGAACTCGAAGCCCACTTCTGACACACAAGGACCCCTGATGCCGTTCCCCTCCGACACCGATCCCGACACCGAGGTCATCTCGCTCATCGAACAGGAAGTCGAACGCCAGACCACCGGCATTCAGCTCATCGCCAGCGAGAACTTCACCTCGCCGGCGGTCATGGCCGCGGTGGGCTCCGTGCTGACCAACAAGTACTCCGAGGGCTACCCGGGCAAGCGCTACTACGGCGGCAACGCGATCGTCGACGACATCGAGCAGCTCGCGATCGACCGGGTCAAGACGCTGTTCGGAGCCGACCATGCGAACGTACAGCCGCACTCCGGCGCCAACGCCAACATGTGTGTGTACCAAGCGTTGCTCCAGCCGGGTGACACCGTGCTCGGCCTCAGCCTCGACCACGGTGGCCATCTCACGCACGGCTCCCCGGTCAACGCCAGCGGGCTGCTGTACAACTTCGTGTCGTACGGCACGGGCGCCGAGGACCGCATCGACATGGACGAGGTGCGCGCCCTGGCGCTCGAGCACCGTCCGAAGATGATCGTCGCCGGCACCACCGCGTACCCGCGTCGCCTCGACCCGGAGCCGTTCAAGAAGATCGCCGACGAGGTCGGAGCGCTGCTGCTGTTCGACATCGCCCACCTCGCGGGCCTCGTCGCCGGCGGTGCCCACCCCAACCCGGTGCCCTACGCCGACGTCGTCACGTTCACCACGCACAAGACGCTGCGCGGTCCGCGCGGTGGAGCGATCCTCTGCAAGGCCGAGCACGCGAAGGCGATCGACAAGGCGGTGTTCCCCGGGTGGCAGGGCGGGCCGCTCGAACACGTCATCGCCGGCAAGGCGGTCGCGTTCCGGGAGGCGGCCGACCCGTCGTTCCGCGAGTACGCGCACCAGGTCGTCAAGAACGCGTCGGCGCTCGCCGATGCGTTGGTGCAGGAAGGTTTCCGCCTGGTCTCCGGCGGCACCGACAACCACCTGATGGTCGTCGACCTCACGCCGTTCGATGCCGAGCTGACGGGCAAGGAGGCCCAGGCCAAGCTCGACGAGGCGGGGATCACGCTCAACAAGAACACGATCCCGGACGACCCACGCAGCCCGTTCGTCACCAGCGGCGTCCGCATCGGCACCCCGTCGGTCACCACGCAGGGGATGACCGAGACCGAGATGCCGGTCATCGCCGCGTTCATCGCACGGGCGCTGCGCGGTCGCGACGACGCTGCCGAACTGGAACTCGTGCGCAAGGACGTCGCCGAGCTCTGCGCCCGGTTCCCGGCGTATCCGGCCAGTTGACGCTGCCGTAGGCTGAACAGCCGTGCCCGATCTCGGTTCCTTTCTGCTGATCGGAGCCGTCGCGGCACTCGTCACGTTCGCCACCACGCCACTCGTCGGCATGCTGGCCCGACGTCGGGGTTGGGTGTACCTGCCCAACGACCGCACGGTGCACCAGAGCCCGCTGCCGGACGTCGGCGGAATGGCGATGTACTTCGGGCTGCTGGCGGCCATGCTCGCAGCGGTACTGCTCGACGCGTTCGACGTGATGTTCGAGAGCAACTCCGAGCCGATCGGTGTGCTCATCGCAGCCACGATCATCTACGTCGTCGGCTTCGTCGACGACGTCCGCGGACTGTCGCCGCCGGCGAAGGTGGCCGGCACCGTGCTCGCCGGCCTCGCGCTCGTGCAGTTCGGTGTGGTGATGTACGCCTTCCGGCTGCCGTTCTTCGACGGGCCGATCCTGCTCGCGCAGGAGTGGCGCCCGCTGGTGACGGTGTTGTGGCTACTCGGGATGACGCAGGCGATCAACCTCATCGACGGGCTCGACGGTTTGGCGGCCGGCATCGTGGCGATCGGCGCTGGGGCGTTCTTCCTCTACAGCCAGGAGCTGATCGACAGCGACGTGCTCGACGTCAGGAACATCGGCCCGCTGGTGGCGATCATCGCCGTCGGTGTGTGCATCGGGTTCCTGCCGCACAACTTCAACCCGGCGCGAATCATGATGGGCGACGGCGGCGCACTCCTGCTCGGGCTGCTGCTCGCGGTAGCGACGAGCGTCGTCGGCGGTCGCGCCGACTCGTTCAACCAGGAGTTCATCGGTCAGACGTACTTCTTCCTCGCCCCGCTCGCGATCCCGCTGCTCATCCTCGGAGTGCCGATCTTCGACCTCGCGTTCGCGATCTTCCGGCGTGCGACGAGCCGGAGATCGCTGTCGACGGCCGACAAGGGGCACCTCCACCACCGGTTGATGGATCTCGGCCACGGACACCGGCGCAGCGTGGTGATCCTGTGGACCTGGACGCTGCTGCTGTCGGCGTTCGTGCTGTACCCGACGCTGAGCGGGCGCAACCCGGCATACCTCCCGTTCGGCATCGTCGCGCTCGCGATCGTGCTGTTCACGGTGCTGCACCCGAGCGTCCGCGCCCGGCGTCGCGAGACCGAGCACAGCGAGCCCGGCGCCGACGCCGGTGTTGAGTCTGGTGACGCTGCCGGTGGTTGATGACGGAGACGGGGAGACTTTGGCCGAAGGGTTGCCCCAGCGGGGTCCGCCGACTAGGTTGTGCGTGCGTTCACAAGCAACGCTGCTCGACCGCAGTACCCGCCCCGACGCTCTCTTGGATCAATGAAGCTCCTCCCAAAGCAGACACGCGTCGACACGCAGGACGGCCTGGGCCTCGGCATCGAGGCAGCGGTCATCATGGCGTTGTTCTTCGGCGTCGGTGCCGGGCTCGACTGGCTGTTCGGCACGAGGCCGCTCTTCATGATCGTGTTCGCCGTGCTCGGTGCGGTCGGTCTGTTCGCCAAGTGGAAGTACCGCTACGACGATCGCATGAACGAACTCGAGGCAGAGCGCACGGCCAAGTCGGCCAAGGCATCCGACCGGAGCCGTGCCGCATGAGCGACCGGAGCGCATCGCCCGAGCTGATCACGACGCGGTTCGACGGTCCTGCACCCGAGGTCGCCGTCTCGACCGACATGATCAAGCGCGGGCTGATCGTCGCCCCGCTGCTCATCGCCATCTGTGGTGTGATCTGGGGACTCGACGGCGTCTGGTCGAGCGCCTACGGCATCGCCATCGTGCTCGCCAACTTCGCGCTGGCCGCCGCGTCCATCGCAATGGCCGCTCGCATCTCGCTCGGACTGATGATGGCGGCAACACTGTTCGGCTACCTCATCCGGCTCGCGCTGATCTTTCTCGCCGTCTGGTTGGTCAAGGACGCCGCTTGGATTTCGTTTCCGGCACTCGGATCGACCATCATCATCACGCACCTCGGTCTGTTGTTCTGGGAGATGAAGTACGTCGCGTTGTCGCTGGCGCATCCCGGACTCAAACCGACCACGACGAAATCTGCTCCCTGACCCGCTCGCACCACTCCGCCCCACGCCCACCATCCGCCCCACCCACACTCACGACTGAAACGGAATCCACGTGTTCGGACTCGAGTTCCCGCCGATCAACGAGATCCTGCGTTGGCAGGACATCTTCCCCTCGTTCAACAAGATCGCCCTGATCGCCGTCGCCGCGACCCTGATCAGCATCACGCTGTTCCTGCTCGCATGCTCGGCGCGACCCGTTGGTCGCGCCGACCGGTGCGCGCAACCTCGCGGAGGTCACGATCGACTTCATCGAGGAGAGCGTCGTCATGCAGACGCTCGGCAAGTCGGGCCTCAAGTGGACGCCGTTCCTCCTGAGCCTGTTCATGTTCATCTTCCTGTGCAACATCCCAGGTGTGATCCCGATCATCCAGATGCCGGCCACGGCGCGTATCGCCATTCCTCTCGCGCTGTCGCTGCTCGTCTGGGTGATCTACATCGGCACCGGCCTGAAGCACCAGGGACTCGGTTACTTCGGCCACCTGCTGTGGCCTCCGGGAGTGCCCACCGCGCTGAAGCCGCTCGTGGGGCTCATCGAGTTCATCTCGACCATCATCGTCACGCCGTTCTCGCTGACCGTCCGACTCATGGCCAACATGCTCGCCGGACACATCCTGCTGGTGACGTTCGGCCTGCTCACTCACGCCCTGTTCACCGCGGAGACCTCGCAGATCTTCCTGGTGCCGATGAGCATCCTGCCGTTCGGCATGCTCGTCTTCCTGACGGCGTTCGAGATCCTCGTCGCCTTCCTCCAGGCGTACATCTTCGCCATTCTCGCCGCCGTGTACATCAACAACTCGACGGTCGGACACGCCGAAGAACACTGAGTCACGTCCACTGAGTCGCGGCGAACGCATCACCCGAACACCCGATCTCCCATCTACCGAAAGCACAACAGGAGAAAATCCACATGGAAGCATTCAGCGCTCTCGTCGCCCAGGTCGAAGACCCGGCCGATCTGAAGAACATCAGCGCCGCGGCAGGCGCCGGTTACGCCTACGGCCTCGCGGCCATCGGCCCCGGCATCGGCATCGGCTACCTGGTCGGCAAGTCGGTCGAGGCCATGGCGCGTCAGCCCGAGGCCGCCGGCATGGTGCGCACCACCATGTTCCTCGGTATCGCCTTCACCGAAGCCCTCGCCCTCATCGGCTTCGTGGTCTTCATCCTGCTCAAGTTCGCCTGATCGCGAGCGTCCCGTCCACGGTCAAGAAGCGAAGGAGATGACGTGCTGACAGCCGTCGTAACGTCCTCCGGTGCGACGATCGAGGTGTCCTTGCTGGACTCCACGTTCGTCACCGCCGAAGAGGGCAGTGAAGCTGAGGGTCCCGAGAGCGATCTCAACCCCATCTTCCCCGAAGTGAAGGAAGTCGTCTGGGGCTTCGGTGCCTTCGTGGTGCTGGCGCTCGTGATGCGCCTGTTCCTGTTCCGCAGGGTGCGTGACGGGATGACGGCGCGCTACGACCGGATCGAAGGTGACCTCGAGACGGCGCAGGCGTCGACCACGTCGGCTCGCGCCGACGTGGCGGACTACGAGGCCCAACTCGCGGCCGTCCGTGCCGATGCGCAGACCCGGGTCGAGGCAGCACGCGCCACGCTCGAAGCCGAGCGCACCGAGCAGATCGCTGCGGCCAATGCTCGCATCGCCGACAAGCGCGGCGCCGCGGCAGCCGAGGTCGACGCGGCCAAGCAAGCAGCACGCGGCCAGGTCGAATCGGCCGTTGCCGATGTGTCGGTGCGCCTCAGCGAACTCGCCACCGGCCACCGCCCGAGCGACGAGATCGTGCAGCGAGCGGTCGGCGCGGCAATGAATCAGGGGGTGTCGGCATGAGCCTGTTCACCGCTGCCACGCTCGCCGCCGGCCGTTTCCTGCCCGGCGCCGAGGAGATTCCCTTCGACGACAAGGGCTACACGACGATCGATCCGATCTTCCCGCCGCTCAAGGAGCTCATCCCGGGCACGATGGCGTCGATCCTCGTGTTCACGCTCCTGGTCTGGAAGGCCGGCCCGATCATCCGCAAGAGCTTCCGCGATCGCACCGCCGGGATCCAGAAGCAGCTCGACGACGCAGCTGCCGCCAAGACGGCCGCCGACGCCGAAGCCATCCGGATTCGCGAGGCGCAGGGCGACATCGACGCCGAACGCAGCCGCCTCTACGCCGAGGCCGATGCCCAGGCCGAAGCGCTGCTCGCCGACGGCCGCGCCCGTCTGGCCGCGGAGATCGCAGAACTCGAGGCTCGCGCCGAAGCCGACATCGCAACGGCTGCCGGACGGGGCAGCGACGAGCTGCGCACCGAGATCGCGAAGCATTCGTCGGTCGCCGTCGACGCGATCGTTCGCGACACCCTCGACGACGCAGCACAGCAGGAGCTGATCGAAGGCTTCATCGCACGCGTCGGAGCAAGTACAGGAGCATCCTCATGAGTGACGCAATGATCGAGGGCTACGCCAGGGCGCTCTTCGAGGTCGCCCGTGCCGAAGGCACGCTCGACGAGGTCGAAGACGAGCTTTTCCGTTTCGCTCGCTCCTATGAGTCGAGCGATGCGCTTCGCAACGCCCTCACCGACGAGCACATCCCGGCCGAGAAGCGTCAGGCGATCGTCGAGGACCTCCTCGGAGGCAAGACCACGACCACGACGATCCAGCTCGTGTCGATGGTGGTCGGGTCCGGTCGTAGCCGCGACATTCCCGCCATCGTCGACAGCCTGGTGGCTCGTGCATCGAGCGCCAAGCAGCTCGACGTCGCCGAGGTCCGCACCGCAGTCGCCCTGACCGACGACCAGCAGGCGCGGCTCAAGGCGGCGTTGGAGAACGCCACCGGCAAGAGCATCAACCTCAAGACGGTCGTCGACCCCTCCGTCGTCGGCGGCGTCGTCGCCACGATCGGTGACACCGTCATCGACGACACCGTTCGCACCCGTATCGAACAGCTGAAGAGCCGGCTCTGAGCCGAACCGCTCACAAAGGAACGAGACAACCACCATGGCTGAGCTGACCATTTCTGCCGCCGACATCGCATCGGCGCTCAAGTCCAACCTCGAAGGGTTCGCGCCCTCGCTCGAGGCCCGCACCGTCGGCCGCGTCGCCGAAGTCGGTGACGGCATCGCCCGCGTCACGGGCCTGCCCGATGCGGCCGTGAACGAACTCCTCGAGTTCGAAGACGGCTCCGTCGGCCTCGCACTGAACCTGGACGAGTACTCGATCGGCGCCGTCGTGCTCGGCAACGTCGACAAGATCGAGGAGGGCCAGACGGTCAAGTCGACCGGCAGCATCCTGTCGATGCCCGTCGGCGACGGCATGCTCGGCCGCGTCGTCAACGCGCTCGGTCACCCGATCGACGGCAAGGGCGAGCTCGTCGGCACCCAGAGCCGCCGCATGGAGATCCAGGCGCCCGGCATCATGGGCCGCAAGCCCGTGCACGAGCCGCTCCAGACCGGCATCAAGGCCATCGACGCGATGACCCCGATCGGCCGTGGCCAGCGAGAGCTGATCATCGGCGACCGCAAGACCGGCAAGACCACGGTGGCGATCGACACGATCATCAACCAGCAGGGCCTCGGCGTGAAGTGCATCTACGTCGCCATCGGCCAGAAGAGCTCGACCGTCGCGCAGACCGTCGACACGCTGCGCCAGACCGGTGCACTCGACTACACCGTGGTCGTGGTCGCCTCGGCGTCCGACCCGGCACCGTTCAAGTACCTCGCCCCATACGCCGGCTGCGCCATCGGCCAGCACTGGATGGACAACGGCGAGCACGCCCTCGTGGTGTACGACGACCTCTCCAAGCAGGCCGACGCCTACCGCCAGCTCTCGCTGTTGCTGCGCCGCCCGCCGGGCCGCGAGGCCTACCCCGGCGACGTCTTCTACCTCCACAGCCGTCTGCTCGAGCGTGCGGCGAAGCTGTCCGACGAGCTGGGCGCCGGCTCGCTGACCGCCCTGCCGATCATCGAGACCAAGGCCGGCGACGTCTCGGCGTTCATTCCGACCAACGTCATCTCGATCACCGACGGCCAGGTCTTCCTCCAGGACAACCTCTTCAAGTCGGGTGTGCGCCCGGCGATCGACGTGGGCATCTCGGTGTCACGAGTCGGCGGTGCAGCGCAGATCAAGTCGATGAAGTCGGTTGCCGGCACCTTGAAGCTCGACCTCGCGCAGTTCCGTGAGCTCGAAGCGTTCGCCACGTTCGGCTCCGAACTCGACGCGATCTCCAAAGCGCAGCTCGAGCGCGGCTACCGCTTGGTTGAGCTGCTCAAGCAGCCACTCAACAGCCCGATGCCCGTCGAGGAGCAGGTGCTGTCGATCTACGCCGGCACCAAGGGCCACCTCGACGACGTGCCGGTCGGCGACGTGCGCCGCTTCGAGTCCGAGCTGATCGAGTACGTCCGTACCACGCACAGCAGCCTGCTCGCCGACATCAAGACCGGCGGGATCCCCGACGGCCTCGACGACGCGATCGTGGCGTTCAAGCAGACCTTCAGCGTCACCGGTGACGGCTACCACGTCGACCCGACGGCGCTCGACGTCGACGAAGTCGGCGACGCCAAGTCCAACAAGACCCTCGCAACGGAGTGATCAGGATCATGTTCAGTCGATTCACCGGAGTCGCCGCAGGCAGCGAGGGAAGCGCCAGCGACGAGCTGCATCCGAGTGAGGAGAACCGAAGGGCCGACGAGCGAGGACACCAAT
>CAVPIC010000011.1:0-28851 GCA_963704915.1 Ilumatobacteraceae bacterium
CATGATCGCTGCGATCGGTGCGACGTCGTACCTGCTGCTCGCCGCTGCCTTGTTCGCGATCGGCGCGTTCGGGCTGCTGATCCGGCGCAACCCGCTGATCATGTTCATGTGCGTCGAGTTGATGCTCAACGCCGCCAACCTCACCTTCGTGGCACTCGCCACTCAGCTCGGCGACATCAACGGCCAGACCGCCGTGTTCTTCGTGATGGTGGTGGCCGCGGCCGAGGTCGTCGTCGGCCTCGGCATCCTCGTATCGATCCTGCGCCGCCGCCCCGGCGCCACCGCCGACGACCTCGCGGAATTGAAGGGCTGACGCCATGGCTGACCTCGTGTGGTTGATCCCTGCCTTCCCGCTGGCCGGATTCCTCCTGATCCTGTTGTTCGGACGCCGTCTCGGCGACCCCAAGGCGGGCTATCTCGCGACCGCAATGGTGTTCGCATCGTTCGCGGTAGCCGCTGCCGTCTACTTCGATCTGCTCAGCCGACCCGAGGAGGAGCGCCAGACGGTCGTCACGCTGTTCTCGTGGGTTCCGGTCGGCACGCTCCAGATCGACCTCGCCTTCCTCGTCGACCCGCTGTCGATCGCGATGTGCCTGTTCGTCACGTTCATCGCCGGCTGGATCCACATGTTCGCCGTCGGGTACATGCACGGCGACCCGAAGTTCTCCAAGTTCTTCCTCTATCTCAACCTGTTCGTCTTCTCGATGACGCTGCTGGTGCTCGGCGAGAACCTGCTGGTGACGTTCCTCGGATGGGAGGGCGTCGGCACCTGTTCGTACTTGTTGATCGCCTTCTGGCACACGCGTGAGTCGGCGGCCACGGCAGGCAAGAAGGCCTTCCTCACCAACCGAGTCGGTGACTGGGGCGTGATGCTGGCGATGTTCCTCGCCTTCTCCGCAGTCGGATCGATCTCCTACAGCGTGATCAATGAGAGCGCCGAGACCGGCGAACTCGCAGCGTCGACGGCATCGGCGATCGCGATGTTGCTCCTGCTCGGTGCGGCGGGCAAGAGCGCCCAGCTGCCGCTCTACATCTGGCTGCCCGATGCGATGGAAGGCCCGACTCCCGTCTCGGCGCTGATCCACGCGGCCACGATGGTGACCGGTGGCGTGTTCCTGCTGACGCGCATCAACCCGGTGATCGCTGCGTCGTACGACTGGGTGCCGACCACGATCGCCTGGGTCGGTGCGATCACGGCGCTGTTCGCCGCAACGATCGCACTCGCCCAGAACGACATCAAGAAGGTGCTCGCCTACTCGACCGTGTCGCAGATCGGCTACATGATGCTGGCGGTCGGCACCGGTGGGTACGTCGCGGCGATCTTCCACATGGTGACCCACGCCGGGTTCAAGGCGCTGCTGTTCCTCGGTGCCGGTTCGGTGATCCACGGGATGCACGAGGAGCAGGACATGCGCTTCATGGGCGCCCTGCGCAAGTTCATGCCGATCACCGCGGCGACGTTCATCGTTGGATGGCTGGCGATCGCGGGCGTGCCGCCGTTCTCGGGCTTCTGGTCGAAGGACGAGATCCTGCTCTTCTCGCTCGCCGAGAGCCCGGCGCTCTACGCGGTGGGGATCATCACGGCGATCCTGACGGCGTTCTACATGACCCGTCAGGTCATCATGGTGTTCTTCGGTCAAGCGCGCTGGACGAGCCTCGCCAACGCCGAGGAGGCCCCAGAGGTCGCCGAGGGCGAAGCCCCCGTCGAGACGCACAACGCCCACGGTGAGTTCAAGCCGCACGAGTCGCCGCCGATCATGTGGATCCCGCTCGTCGCGCTCGCGGGTGTCGCTGCGCTCGGCGGATTGATCAACGTCCCCAAGCTGTTCGGCATCCCCGGGGGTGTCGCGTACAAGCTCGAGGAGTGGCTGCATCCGGTGATCGAGTTCGGTGAGGCCGACATCTCCGGGACCTGGGCCTACGACAACAAGTACATCCTGGTTGCGATCGCTGTCGCTGCCGCGCTGATCGGCATCGCGCTCGCCTGGCTCGTGTACGAGCGCAAGCGGATCAAGCCGTGGGAGCCGTCGCTGTTCGCGAATGCGTGGTATTACGACTGGGCCATCAGCTGGTTCATGGGCAACCCGGGTCGTGAGGGATTCCAGGCGGTGGCCGACTTCGACGCCGAGATCGTCGACGGCGCCGTGAACGGTGTCGGCGTCGCGGTCAAGGCCACGGCGACCGAGGCACGCAAGGGTCAGACCGGCTACGTGCGCCAATACGCGGGGATCATCGGCATCGGCGTGGTGCTGTTGCTCGGGTGGTTCGTGGTGATTCGAGGGATCCTGTGATGTTGGCAGCTGAAACGGGTCCGATCGCGTTCCCGATCCTCACCGCACTGATCCTGGTCCCGGCGCTCGGTGCGATGCTCGTGGCGATCCTGCCGAAGACGCGTCCCGAACTGCCAAAGGTGGTCGCGCTCATGGCGAGCGTCGGGACCTTGGCGATGTCGATCTGGTTGATGGCGTCGTTCAAGACCGGCGACGCCGGCTTCCAGTTCGTGTCGAAGCACACCTGGATCGAGCCCTGGGGCATCTCGTGGCACCTCGGCGTCGACGGCATCTCGCTGTTCCTCGTCGTGCTGACCGGGGTGTTGTTCCCGTTGGCGATCGTGGGCATCGACCCGCACCACGACGAGAAGCCGTACCTCGCCTGGCTGCTGATGTTGCAGGCCGGCGTCATGGGCAGCTTCCTCAGCCTCGACCTGTTCGTCTTCTTCATCTTCTTCGAGATCGTGCTCGTGCCGATGTACTTCCTCATCGCCGGCTGGGGCTACGAGAAGCGGGTGTACGCGGCGACCAAGTTCTTCCTGTTCACGATGCTCGGGTCGGCGTTCATGCTCGTCGGCCTGATCGCGACTGTCGCCATCGCCAGCAAGGACCTCGGCTACACCACCTTCGACCTCGTCGAGATCGCCGAGGGGGCCGACTTCGCCGCGTCGACCGGACGCTGGCTGTTCTTCGCATTCGCCATCGCCTTCGCCGTGAAGGTTCCGCTGGTGCCGCTGCACACGTGGCTGCCCGACGCCCACACCCAGGCTCCTACGGCCGGCTCGGTCGTGCTGGCGGGCGTGATGCTCAAACTCGGCACGTACGGCATGTTGCGCTTCGGGTTGTACCTGTTCCCCGAGGCGTCGTTCTGGAGCCGCCCACTCTGGCTGACCCTCGCCGTGATCGGCATCATCTACGGCGCGATCGCGGCGACGATGCAGACCGACCTCAAGCGACTCGTCGCGTACTCGTCGGTGGCACACATGGGATTCATCGTGCTCGGCACGTTCGCCTTCACGACGCAGTCGTTGTCGGGTGGCGTGATCCAGATGATCAACCACGGCGTGTCGACCGGTGCGCTGTTCCTGCTCGTCGGCATGATCTACGAACGTCGCCATACACGCTCGATCGCCGAGCTCAACGGCATCCAGAAGGTCGCACCGATCTTCGCCGCCGGCTTCATGGTCGTGATGTTGTCGTCGATCGGCGTGCCGGGCCTGAACGGGTTCGTCGGCGAGTTCCTGATCCTCACCGGCTCGTTCCTCACCGCCCGCTGGTGGACAGTGGTCGCTGCGTTCGGCGTGATCCTCGCCGCGCTCTACCTCCTGTGGGCCTACCAGCGCGTGTTCCACGGTGAGCCCGACGAGGAGAACCAGAAGTTCGCCGAGCTGAAGGTGAAGGAGGGCCTGGTCCTGTTGCCGTTCCTCGGATTGATCGTGTTCATGGGCGTCTATCCCAAGCCGGTGCTCGACCGCATCGAGCCGAGCATCGACGCGCTGATCACGCGGGTCGAGGAGAACACCGACTTCGTCGAGCCCGAACCGACCATCCAGATCGGCGAGCACGGCGACGACGAACCTGCTCACGGCGACGAACCTGCCGATGGCGAAGAGGAGGGCGACGGCTGATGTTGCAGCAACTCGACACCTTCGTCGGCCCCGAGGTCAACTGGTTCGCACTGTCCCCGATGCTCACGCTGCTCGGCGGCACCTTGGTGCTCATGCTCGCCGGTGCGCTGACACCGACGTGGCCCAAGGGGTTGTACGCGTTCGCCACGGCGACCATCGCGGGCGCCGCTGGTGTGCTGGCGATGGTCCAGTGGGACGACATCACCGACAACGGCACCACGACGCTCGTTGGAGGAGCGATCGCGTACGACACGCTTTCGATGTTCCTCACGATCACGATCTGCATCGGCGTGATCCTCGTGGCGCTGCTGAGTGACGACTACCTGCGTGGCACGCCCAACGACGGCCCTGAGATCTACGCTCTGTACCTGGTCGCGGCGATCGGCGGCATCGTGATGGCGTCGGCGAACGATCTGATCGTGTTGTTCCTCGGCCTCGAGACGCTGTCGCTCGCGCTGTACGTGCTCGCTGCGAGCGACCGGCGCAGCAGTGAGAGCGCCGAGTCGGGCATCAAGTACTTCGTGCTCGGCGGGTTCGCCTCGGCGTTCCTCCTGTACGGCATTGCGCTCGTCTATGGCGCGACCGGCAGCACCAACATCTCCGAGATGGTCGCCGCGCTGCAGAACGGCATCGACCCGTTCGGCAACGAGTCGCTGGCGCTCGCCGGCATCGCGCTGTTGATCGTCGGGCTCGGGTTCAAGGTCGCAGCGGTGCCGTTCCACGTGTGGGCACCCGACGTCTACCAGGGCGCGCCGACGCCCGTGACCTCGTTCATGGCGTCGGTCGGCAAGGCCGCAGCGTTCGCCGCGATGCTGCGGGTGCTGGTGATCGCGTTGCCGTTCTACCGCGATGACTGGCGTCCGATCATCTGGACGCTCGCGCTCGTCACACTGCTGGTCGGCTCGATCCTCGCCGTCGTGCAGACCAACGTGAAGCGGATGCTCGCCTACTCCTCGATCAGCCACGCCGGGTTCATCCTGGTCGGTGTCGAGGCTGCTGCACACGGCGCTGGCGAGGCCGATGCAGGCCCCGGCATGCCGTCGGTGGTGCTGTACCTGATCCTGTACTCGGTGCTCGTGATCGGTTCGTTCGCCGTCGTCACCGTGGTGTCGCGCAGCTCCGGCGGCGACACCAGCCTCGACTCGTTCAAGGGGCTCGCCCGACGTCGCCCGATGCTGGCGCTCGCGTTCACCGTGTTCCTGCTCGCGCAGGCCGGCGTGCCGTTCACCAGCGGGTTCATCGCCAAGTTCGGTGTGATCCAGGCCGCCGTCGAGGTCGACAGCTACGCGATCGCGATCATCGCCATGGTCGCTGCCGTCATTGCAGCGTTCCTGTACCTGCGGATCATGGTGACGATGTGGACCGCCGACCCGGCCGTGGACAGCGACGGCGTCGCAGAGCCGGTCGCCATCTCGTTCTCGATCGGCGTGGCGATCGTGGCAGCGGTGGCGTTCACGCTCGTGGTGGGCGTCGTGCCGGGCTGGCTCATCGACGCCGCCGACACCGTCACCGCCTACGCCCGCTGACGCTGGCCCGTCACCCGGGTCCCCCCGATGGCCCACCCGACTCCGTCCACGCCCGCGATGAGTGAAGTGTCGGTATTCGGGCGGTTGGCTCATCGGTGGCGCTGGGTTCGGTACTGCGATGAGTGAAGTGTCGGTATTCGGGCGGTTGGCTCATCGCTCGGTGGGGTGGTGGCTTGCGGTTGGGGCGCCGGGGCGGCAGGCTGAGCGTTCGTGAAGTGGCCGACGTGGAGTCAAGCGGCGATGGCCGCGGCGATCGCCGGCCTCGTCGCGCTGGTCCTGCGGCGATCGCGACCGACCCGCATCGGTGAGATCGCCGGGCCAGCGGCCCTCGAGTTCGCGATCGTGGCGTCGCTCTACTCGATCTGGCGGATGGCGAAGAACCTGCCGCTCACGCAGGCCGAGGGAGCGATCGACCGCGCCTACGACATCGTCGCCGTGCAGGAGTTCCTCCGGCTGCCGAGCGAGCTGTCGCTGCAGCTCTTCGTGCTCGACCACGACTGGCTCGCCCGGTTCTCGGCGTACTACTACGCCGTTGCGCACGTCCCTGGCATCGTCATCTTCCTCGTGTGGCTCTACGCCCGGCACCGCGATGTCTACCCGCACTGGCGCAATGCACTTGCGATCCTGACGGCGTTCTGTCTGTTCATCCGCTTCGTCAAGGTGGCGCCACCGCGCTACCTCACCGATCTCGGCTACGTCGACGTCTCGGTGATCTACGGGATCGACGTGTACGGCGAGGCCGGAACCGGCGTGTCATCGCAGTTCGCTGCCATGCCGTCGTTGCATGTGGCGTGGGCTGCGGTCATCGCATTCGGAGCACTCGCTGCGAGCACGAGTCGCTGGCGGTGGATCGGGATGGTGCATCTCGTGATGACCATGCTGGTGATCGCTGCGACGGGCCACCACTGGTGGCTCGACGGAATCGTGGCGCTGGTGCTGCTCTGGGTGTCGCTGCAGCTGGACACCGTCGGTCGGCGTGCGGTCCGGTCAATGCGTGCGGCACTCGTGGCGCAGGGCGAGGGTCCCGGGGATCGCGATCGGGTCGCAGAGCCGATCGACGGACTACAGCCGGCCTTCTTGGACGGAGACGCAACGTGAGCGCGCACCCTGATGTCGTCGCTGATCTCGGGCGGCTCGGCTTGGACTACGAGGTGATGGACTGCGATCCCGACCTCGCCGATACGGCGCAGTTCTGCGAGGCCTACGGCGTGGCGTTGGAGGAGTCGGCGAACGCGATCCTCGTCGCGTCCAGGAAGCCCGAGGGCCACCACGCCGTGTGCGTTGCGCTCGCTCACACTCGACTCGACGTGAACGGCGCGGTGCGCCGCAAGCTCGGTGTCCGCAAGCTGAGCTTCGCGCCGGCGGAGCTGACCCGTGAACTCACCGGGCAGGAGATCGGTGGGGTGACGATCTTCGGGCTGCCCGATGGTCTGGAGGTGTGGCTCGACTCGCGGGTGCTCGACTGCGAACGAATCGTCGTCGGCGCGGGCTCGCGCTCGGCCAAGATCCGCCTCGACCCGTCGCAACTGGTTGGTCTCGACGGCTACGAGTTCGTCGAGGATCTCGCCACCGTCGTCGCCGACCGCTGAGCCGATGGGTGCTGCACGAGGCCCGGGAGGCGGGTTCCCGATCGACGGCGAGCTGCACCTGGTGGAAGAGAGCTGAGCGATCCCGGACTGTGCTTCGAGCTGGCTCAGCACGCGACTGATCGGCTCGCCGAACTCCAGGTCCCGGGTTGATCGCCGAGTGCGGTCAGACGCAGATGTCCCGGCCGGCCGAGCCGCCGCGGGCGCACACATCGCCGACGAGGACCACCGTCGACCTCCAGCCGATCGGGCCGCTGCCGTCGAACTGCTCGTCGAGCCACACGTAGATGACCGCCCCGGCGACCGAGTCGTCTCCGCCAAGGTCGACCTGAGCGACGATCAGTGGCAACCCGCCCGGCTCGAGGTCGACGATGCGCCCGTTCAGCGGGAACTCGGGCTCGGTCGCGAGCGTTGCGAGCGTGGCCAGCAGTTCGTCGGCGAATGCTTCGACGGTCGGTTGCGTGGGGATGGTGATGATCGGGTCCCACCAGTACTGCCGGAAGCCCGGATGTGTCGACTCGGGCCAGGTCGACCAGATGTCGAACGGCACGATCGGCAACGACAGCGATGTCTCGATGCCCGTGCCCGAGTCCGTGATGGCCCAGGTGCCGTTCTCGCGCAGCGCAGTCGAGACCGATCCATCGGGCGAACCGGCCTGGGTGAGCACCGACCCGGTCGTGAGGGCCGCCTTGTCCCCGATGCATCCGAGGCCCATGACGATGCTGGAAGCATCCACGGCCTGGAGGAGTTGAGTCGCCGACTCGATCGAACACCCGCTGCTCGGCGCCATCGCGTCGAGCGCTCGCGCCGACGTGATCAGGCCCTGGTCGTCGACGGAGATCTCGTACAGCGTCGACGGCAATGCGATCTCACCCTGGACGCGAGGGTCGATCAGCGCGAGCGCCGTGCCGAGTTCGAGCCCGTGGATGAAACCGCACGCCTCCGTCCACCCGGTGCGGTCTGGCAGGAGCAGGATGCTGCACGTGGTGATGTCCTGCACCGGCGCAGTGAATGCCAGCGCCCGCGGCAGGCCCTCGATCGGCGTACCGAGGCCGAGGTCGGCGCCGTCTGGCAGGTAGGGCGTCGGCAGGGTGAAGTACGACGCATCGGTGTCGCCGAACGGGCCGGCGGGCATCGTGAGCCCCATCACGCCGGTGTCGTTGCAGACCGCCAGTTCGATGATGCCGCCGTCGGGGATGCGTGGGGCCAGGTCATCCCAGCGGCAGTTCGACGCGAAGTTGCCTGTGTCGACGGCGGCCGTCAGGTCGGTGAGGGGATCGGACGACCCGGACGTGATCAACACGGGACCGTCGAGGTCAGCGACGAAGACCCGCTGTTCGAGGTGGTCGAGGTCCTCGTCGCCCAGCGGGCAGCCCGTGGCGCTCCCGTTGGCAGCGGTGACGGTGATGCAGCCGGCGTCGACCAGCACCGATGCGCCGCCCCCTCCGGGGCCGATGGCCGTCGGGACCGGCGTGATGGTCGGCCCGATGCTGCTGGCGGGGGTCGGGGTGCCGGTGGAGGTCGGTTCGGTGACCGGTGTGAGGGTCGGCGTCTCGGTGTCGTCGGCACGAATGGCGATCACGCCGACGACTGCCGCAGCGGCGAGCCCGGCGCCGATCAGCGCCGGCCACCACGACCGCCGTGCGGGCGTCGGCGCAGCCGCCTGATCGTGCATCCGGGCCAACGCCTGCCGGGACGTGATGGGGTCGGGCGCCTGCTCACGGAGACGCTGTCCGGCGTCGCTCAGCGTGGCGTCGATCGGGTCGTTCGTGTCGTCGCGATCGGTCATCGTGGGACCTCCGTGTCGGTGGAGAGGTAGTCGGCCAGTGTTCGGCGTGCCCGTTGGAGGTGGGTCTTGACGGTGCCGTCGCTGCATCCGAGCACGGCGGCGATGTCGGCGAGCGGGAGGTCATCGACGTAGCGCAGGATCGTTGCGTCGCGCTGCGCAGCGGGGAGTGCTCGCACTCGATTCCAGAGTTGGTCGTCGGTGGTCGGGATCACGACCTCGGCGCGCGCGTCGCTGCGGAGGCGGGAGAGTGCTGCCCGTTCACGTCGTCGTCGCCGGCCCTCGTTCGACGACCGGTTCAAAGCGACCTGCCGCACCCAGGCACCGGGGCGATCGAGGACGACGATGGTTGCCCAGTTCCGGTGCGCCTGGAGCAGGGCGTCCTGTGCGAGGTCCTCGGCCACCGATCGGTCGCCACACCACGCCGTGAGCATCGAGACCAGCCGTGGGAACTCGGTGAGGAAGAACTCGTCGAACGTCGGGGCCTGCACGTCGTGGTGCACCATCATCACCACCTTCACACACCGCAGCGCTGCCGTTGGTGGACATGGACAGCAGATTTCGGGTCGTGGACGAGACCGTCAATGGGGCAGCGAGTGGGGCGTGTTCGCGCGCCGCCTGGGACTGACGTGGCACTGGTTGTTTCGGTGCCCGACCGGGTGTGGGTCAGGCGTCGGTTCTTCGGCCGGGTGGTGCGGTGGTGTGGGTGGTGCCGTCGGGGAGGGTGAGGGTGAGTTGTCGGTTGGGTCCGAGTTCGATCACCCAGCCGTCGTGGTGGATCTTGGTGTGGTGGATGCTGCAGACGGGCAGCAGGTTGTCGAGGTCGGTGCGGCCTTGGTTGCGCCACCAGGTGATGTGGTGGAGTTTGCAGCGGTCGTAGGCGACGGTGCAGCCAGGAATGGCGCAGTGTCGGTAGAGGCCGCGGAGTGCTCGTCGCTGTGCCCGGTTGGCCAGTCTCGTTGTGCGTCCGAGGTTGAGTTCGCCGGGGGCGTGCAGCACGATGCCGTTGCGCACGACGACGGTGTGGATGTCGGCGTCGCCGGCCAATGTGGCGAGGACGCGGGCGGGGATCTCGACGGGGATGGAGAACTCGCCGACTGGGCCCGGTTGTCCGGGTGCGTCGGCGTCGATGACGACGACGAACTCGGCCCGCCCCGGCCGGCTGTGACCGATGTTGGTGTCGGTGAGCAGGCGGGAGACGGCCTGTGCGGCGAGGTAGCGCTGCTTCTCGATCGGATCCTGTGGACACCCGTCGGGAACTGTCTCCGCGAACAGGGCCTCGACGGTTGTGTCGAGTCGGGCGGCGACCTTGAGACCGGTGAGCGGGTCGAGCCGGGCCGACAGGTTCCACATGCCGTCAGCGTCGACCCAGGACCGTGCTCGTGCGGCGCGGCGTTGGCGTTCCAGTCGTTCCTCGCCGTCGACGTCGTCGAGTCGTTTCGCTTCCAACTCGAGCCGGCGGGCGAACTCGTCGACCGTCGCTGCCGCGGCGACCGCTGCCAACGCGTCGGCGCGTTCGAACAAGGCGCCACGTTTGGTGGCATCGAGCCGTTTCGAGGTGCGGGTGAGGGCGTCGATGTGGCCGGCGGTGATCGCCCCGTCGCCCAACGCCGCACCCAACGCCGGTGTGGCGTCGAGTGTCGTGGATCGTTCCGTCGACTTCGATGCCTGACCGAGTGATGTCTTCGCGGCATCAGCGATCGTCTTTTCCGGGAACGAGTCGACCTGGCGCAACTGGGCGACCAGACCTGCGTGCTGCGCGGCACACCAGGCTTCGATCTCACGCACCGCCACCAAACCCGACGAGATCGTCGTGGCGGTCGCGGCCGGGTTCGCGCGTACTCCCGAGATGCGTTCCACTCGCTCGATCACCCCCGCGATCTCCATACCCACAACCCTAAACAGGGGGTGTCACGAACCGGCCGATTCTCGAGTTGCGATGAGCGAAACGACCCGTATGCGGTCGCTTCGCTCATCGCTCGGCACCTCGGCCGCCTCTATCGCGGGTGTTCCGGCCGCTCAGGCGGACGGCCGGAGCCACACGACGACGGCACGGGCGACTCGCTCCTCGAGGTTGTCGCCGGCGAGGGACTTCACGACCTTCGGGAACCGGGCCGCGTAGGACCTCAGCAGCGGGGTGACTGCCTCGGGATCCTCGGAGCCGACCAACGCATGTGCGGTCATCGGCACCCACGATCCGGCGTGCAGCACCTGCACCTGGCCCATCGACGTGAAGTTCCGCCACCAGGTCTTCTCGTCGGACTTGGCGACGAGCACGACGTGGCCATGGTGGGTGTCGGCGTACTGGACGGGCAGCGTGTACTCGGTCCCGGTGCGGAGACCCTGGTATCGCACCAGGAGCAGCTTGCCGGACATCAGGCGGTGCAACGGCGACTTCAGGACCGTTTCGACGACGGCGTTCGCAGTGGCCATGGATCCGAACCTAGGCGTTTCGACGCGCGCGGGAAACTTTCGGTGACGACGGCACTCGGCGGGGTGCTCCGGTGACCACGGCGTCGACCCGCTGATCGGCGCGCTCGCGTTGCGTCATGATGGGGTGATGGCCAGAGCGATTCAGATCACCGTCGACGCGGCGGGTCCGCGGACGCTCGCCGAATTCTGGTGCGAGGTGCTCGGCTACGTTGAGCAGCCGCCGCCGCCAGGATTCGACACCTGGGAGGCGGCGCTCGACGCGTTCGGTATCGATCGTTCGGACCCCGATCGGGCGTTCGCGATCGTCGATCCGGATGGCCTGGGACCGCGGATGTTCTTCCTGAAGGTGCCCGAGGGCAAGACAGCGAAGAATCGGATGCACCTCGACGTCCACGTCGATCCCGCCGAACTGCACGCTCGAGCGGCCGAACTGGTGGCGATCGGCGCCACCCAGATCGCCGAGTTCGACGAACCCGAGGGCCACTGGATCACGCTGCTCGACCCCGAAGGAAACGAGTTCTGCCTCCACTGATCGCACTGGGGGTCGAACCCCAGCTGCAATCGTCTCACGGTCTCACGGTGCACAGGCGATGCGGTCGGCGAGTGCGAGCATCTGGCGACCGACTGGCTGTAGGCCGATCTTCGTTGCCATGAGTCCGGTCGAGACTCGTTCGATGACGCCCCACTCCCAGATGGCGGTCGCGTCGAGGTCGTGACGCTCCGCCATCCACTGCGCCGTGGCCATCGTGTCCGAGGCGGCGGGTTCGTCCGGATCCTCTCGCAGGATCACGCCGAGGTCGTACTCGGCCTCGGCGACCAACCCGTCGGGATCGACCAGCTTGAAGGAATCGCCGGCTTGGAGCGCATTCCACTGCTGGACGTCGCCGTGGACGAGGACCGCCCGGGTCGGATCGTGGGCGGCGAGGCGCCGCTCGGCGCAGGCGCGTGCGTGGTCGATTGTGCGGCGATCGCACGGTTCATCGAGTTCGATCCACGTGGCAAGGACGAACTCGACGAGCCAGGCCGCCTTGTCGGCGCCGGTCGGCAGATCGACCTCCGGCGCAGGACGCCAGATCCTCGACGCCGCGTCGCAGAGGATGGGAAGCCGCCGCTCGTACGCGAGGCCGAGCGCGAACACCGAGGGCCCGAGCCGCTCCATCAACAGCGCGCCGCGAGTGGGGTCGTCTCGATACAGAACCGGGCAGCCGTCCCCGGCGGCGAGGCGCAACACCGTCGCCTCGTGATCGTCGAAGCCGCCGTCTCGCCGAGGTACGAGCACCTTGAGCACAGCGGCTGTGCCGTCGGCGAGCGCGGCGTCGGCGACGAAGGCCTCCGTGCCCTCGCCGTAGGTCCGGCCGAGCTCGATCGACCAGTCGCGTTCGAGGCCCCGAACGATGTCCGCCAGGCCGTCGACCCAGTCGGCGTGCCCTTCCGCGATCGCCCGACTGCGCACCACCTCGGGCAGCTCGATCATGTGCCGGACGCTACTCAGTGCGCCCGTCGCTGATCGTCGGGATTGCAGCTGATCCCTGATGCAATCCGACGTCAGAGGACGTAGGGGCAGTGGCGGCAGCCGCTCTCGCAGCAGTAGCCGCGGTTCGCGAGGAACTCAGCGGTGAACACGCTGAATCCGCTCACCGGGTCGGCGTACACCGGCTCGCCCCGCCGAAGCGCTTCGCCGTGCCGTCGCAGGATCTCCGCTCGCTGGGGATGTTGCTCCGACAGGCGCCGCGGGTGCGGCAGGTCGCGCCAGTCGTCACGAAGTGTCGGCGGCGTCGGCACGCCCCCATCCTGGCCCATTTTCCCAGCCCCCACCCCGTTTGCGTTGCAGAATCGGTGACCCGGTCCGCCGGAATTGTCACGCAAACGGCAGAGAGCGGCGTCACACGTTGCTGGAGCGGCCTTCCCAGTAGGGCTTGCGGAGGTCGCGCTTGAGGATCTTGCCGGAGCCGGTCTTCGGGAGTTCGTCGATCCACGAGATCGAGCGTGGGATCTTGTAGCTCGCCAGGTGCTCGCGCGAGTGGGCCTTCACGCCGGCTTCGTCGAGGTCCGAACCCACCCGCTTGACGATCACGGCGTGCACCAGTTCGCCCCAGTCGTCGCTCGGGATGCCGAACACCGCTGCTTCGTAGATGTCGGGATGCGACTCGAGCGCCGCCTCGATCTCGGCGGGGTAGATGTTCATCCCACCGGAGATGATCATGTCCTTCTTGCGGTCGCAGATGTAGAGGAAGCCCTCGTCGTCGCGGTACGCGATGTCGCCGACGGTCTGGAAGCCGTCGCGGTGGTCCTCCTCGAACTTGTCGTGCTGCTTGTAGTAGTCGGCGAAGACTGCCGTCGATCGCACGAACACCTCACCGGTCGCGTTCGGGCCCGTGCCCGGTCGACGATGTTGCCGAGTTCGTCGTACAGACGGATCTCGACCATCGGTGCCTCCTTGCCGCACGACCCGGGCTTGCGCATCTGGTCCTCCGGTCGCAGCACCGTGTTGACGCCGAGTTCGGTCGAGCCGTAGATCTCGAACAGCGACTCGGGCGGGAAGTCGGCGACGTACTGCTGCTTGAGCGCGAAGCTCCAGGGCGCTGCGTTGGCGATCATCACCCGCATCGACGAACGGTCGTACTTCGCCTTGACCTCGGTCGGGCAGGTTGCAGATCATCCGGATCGGCGTCGGCGCCGAGAACGTCGACGTCGCCCGATGGCGTCTGCAGGATCCGCAACCAGTCCTCGGGGTCGAACTTGCGCTGCAGCACCACGGTCTGGCCCATGGCGATCGCGCTCGCGGCGAACCCGCCGGGACCCGAGTGATACAGCGGCCCGGTCGTGAGGTAGATGTCGTCGGGTCGGTACCCGATGTGCTGCATCAGCGCGGCACCCGCCCGCGGGTCGGCGGCGGTGCGCCGGTACGCCCCCTTCGGCTTGCCGGTCGTGCCGGAGGTGTAGGTCATCGTGGCACCGCCGGCGTCGATGTCTGGCCGCTCGAACGTGGCGGTCGAAGCGGCCTCGACGAGTGGATCCACGGCGGTCATCCCATCGGGCGCGTCACCGTCGAAGACCAGCACGTTGACGACCTTCGGGATCTCCGCTCGGATGCGTGTGACGAGGTCGGCGAACTCGGCGTCGATGTAGACCGTCGTCGCGTCGCAGTGGTCGATCACGTAGGCGGCCTCCTCGTCGGACAGCCGGTAGTTGAGCGGCACCGCGGTGGAGCCGATCTTGCGTGATGCGCTGGTCAGCTCCAGGATGCCGGTCGAGTTCTGCCCGCACCACACGACCTTGTCGGCCGGCCCCACGCCGAGCTCGTCGAGCACGTGGGCGAGCTGGTTCGCCCGATCCTCGAATTCGGCGTACGTGCAACGTCGAATGTCGACCGTGCCGGTCACGCCGGTGCGGTCGTCGATGATCGCGGTCTTGTCCGGTTGTGCTGCGGCGAGCGCAGTGAGCAGATCCCCCATGGGCAAGTCGTAGCACCTGGAGGTGTGACATCTGGGGTCAGACCTCCGGCGTAACGCTCACCGCTCCGGCTTGAGGGCGGTGACCTCGATCTCGATGCGCATGCGCGGGTCCTGCAACCCGACCACCATCATCGTCGCAGCCGGTCGGGCGTCGCCGAAGTAACGCCGCAGCGACGGCCAACACGCCTCGAAGTCGTCGGCATCGGGAAGCAGGTACCGGACGCGAACCACGTCGGCAGCGCACGACCCAGCACGTGTCAGGGCGTCGTCGATGTTGGCGAGCGTCTGATCGACCTGGTCGACGATGTCCGCCGAGATCGTCATCGCCGCGTAGTCGAACCCGGTCGTCCCGGCGACGAACACCCATCGCCCGTCAACGACCGCCCGCGAGTACCCGATCGTCTGCTCGAACTCGCTGCCCTGGGAAATGCGTTCGCGGCTCATCCCTTCAGCCTGCCAGTCAGCGCGTCGGCCAGGTGCCAACGGTTTCGTACACAGCGCCCGTGTCCCGCAGCGTGCTCTCGACGAGCGCGACCTCCTCGACGTCGAACGACGCGTCGAACTGCCGGCCGGCGCTCCGACTCGGGCGGGCGTGCCGAGCGAGCCGGGCCACCGTGACGTGGCCCTGGAATCGCTTCCGCTCGCGTTCGGTGCCGAGCCCGCGAACCGCCTGCTGGACGACGGCCGCCAACTCGTCGACCCCTGCCACCGGCGTGATCAGCGATCGCTCGCCGAGCAGATCGAACGCGGGACCCAGTACCGCAGTGGCCGAGGGAAGCACCACCTGATCGAGTCGATCCGACACCTCGCCCATGTCGGCGTCTCCGAGGAAACGCAGTGTGATGTGGAGGTTCTCCAGCGGCACCCACTTGACGCCCGGATCCTTTGGCCGTTCGATGTCGGCGAAGCGGTCGAGTACGTCGTCCGGTGGCCAGATGGCGACGAACAGCCGGCTCATCGGACCAGTGTGTCGTTTCAGCGACTCCGTCGCCACGCAGAGAAACTCTCGACCGATCCGGACGTGGGGCGAACGAGCCAGGGCCATGGGTGCATCTCGACGACCTCGAGCGCGGCACGGAGGCGCCGCGCTTTCGGTACGGGTGTGAACGTCGTCGCCAGCTTTCGACCGCTGAGCACCACCGCGGGATCGCCGAGGTGGATCTCGACCGAGCGGCTCGTCGCCAACTCCGCCAGCCGATCGGCCAGGAACACCAGTCGCTTCGACGCCAGGTGCAGCTGACGTAGCAAGGGCTCGTCGAACACGAACACCACCGGCAAGTCCGGGTGGGCTGCGAGTGCGGGGTCGCGGTCACCGAGGCTCTCCGCGGTGAGCCACACCGCCTCGGGCGCCGCGGACGTTTCCACGTCGGGCGGCCCGGCCGTGACGCCGGGCTCGGGGTCGTGCTGGAGCCGTCGGTCCGCCTCGACCGGGCGCAGCTCACGCTCGGCGGGCCACTCCTCGACGGGACAGGCGTTGCGCTGCGCGCATCCCTCGCACAACTCCGGTGCCCGCTTCTCGACCTGCCACCGACTGAACCCGTAGGGCTTGCCGGTGCCTGCGCCGATCGTCCACTGCCAGCCCAACCGATTCGCCGCCCGCGAACCGTCGAGCAACTGCGCGAAGAACCGGTCCTCACCCTGGCGCCAGGCGCGGCCGTGACGCACGGTCCACTGCGACGCCAACCACATGCGGGTCTGGTTGACGAGCCAGCCGTCGCGTTCCAGTTCGCCGAGGGTTGCCTCCATGCACGCCATCGATCGGTCCCAGGCATCATCCGGCGCCGGGCTCGGCTCGTCGACGGGAGGGTCGAAGCGAAGGCTGCGACCGGTGCGCGTGCCGAGGCGGGCATAGAGGTGGCGGGCGTACTCCTGCCACATCAACTCGTCACGGAACTTCTGGCGGTCCTTGCTCGGCGCTGCGCCGACTGCGGCGGAGACGGCGGGCAGCGTCAGGAGGCCGTGGCGGATGTACGGCGAGAGCGCCGTGGCCCCACGCTCGGTCACCGGCAGGACCTCGTTGCGTCGTCGGGCGTACCCGGAGATGTCGAGGCGGTCGAGCGCTGTGTTCGCAGCCGCCTGGGTCCCCACGAAGCGAGCGGATCGCTGCACCTCATCGTCGCAGGACAGCTCGAGCAGGTGCTCGCCCACCCAGCGGTCGACATCGGCGGGTTCGAGGGCGGGCAGTTGCGTCATGTGGTCACGAACCTACGGCGATCCCACACCGTTGCGATGAGCGAAGTGGCGGTATTCGGGCGGTTGGCTCATCGCGGGACGTACTGAGTGGGTTGCGATGAGCGAAGCGACGGTATTCGGGCGGTTCGCTCATCGCGGGATGAGTGAGCGGGTGAGCGTCAGGCGTTGGCGAGGGCAGCGTCGCGGCGTTCGGCGAAGCGCCTGGCGACCTTCTCGCTCGTGGCGAGACGCTTCATCAGACGTTCCTGCGCGGCGGCGCCGTCGCCGGTGAGGCCGGAGATCTTGTCGGCGCCCCACTGGCGGAGCACGACGGGGGCGAGGATCTGCTCGTGATGGATCTGAAGGTCGTAGATGCCGGCCTTGGCGATCAGTGCGGCGTGGCGATCGAAGTCGGGGATGCCCGTGCCAGGCATCGCGAAGTTGCGCACCTGCTTCTCCATCGCGACCATCATCGTGTTCGGGTCGGCCTCGATCGCGGCGGCAGCGAGGTCGCGGTAGAAGAGCTGGTGCAGGTTCTCGTCGCTGCCCACCCGCTTCATCACCTCGTAGCCGACCGGATCGCCGAGCAGCGCGCCGGTGTTGCGGTGAGAGATGCGCGTCGCCAGCTCCTGGAGCGCCAGGTAGATGAACCCCTCGTGCAGCGGCGGGTCGGGCGTCTCGCCGCCGGACACCTGCGCCATCCGCGAGCGCTCCAACTCGACGGGGTCGATCGCCCGGGTGGTCATCAGGTAGCCGTAGATCGCCATCGAGTGGCGACCCTCCTCGGCGGTCCACCGGCGCACCCACGTGCCCCACGCGCCGTCCTTGCCGAACATCCGCTCGACGGAGCGGAAGTAGTACGGCAGGTTGTCCTCGGTCAGCAGGTTGACGAGGAGAGCGCTGCGGACCTCCGGGCCGATCTCGTGACCGGCCAGGTCGGCATCGTTCGGTGACCACGGCGCTCCAGGCTCGTGATCGCGCCCACGGCCATAGGGGACGTACTCGTGGGGGAACCACTCCTTGGTGGTCGCGAGGTGACGCTCGAGGAGCGCTTCCGCGACGGGCGTCAGCTCGTGCAGGATCTCCGAATCGTTCACCCTCGTCACCCTACCGACCAGTAGGTAGCCGATCCAGTCGGACGTACGAGATGTGCCTGGCACATCGTGTACGTCAGATGCCGTCGGCTGCGGCTGCTCCTTCGGCATCCTCGGCGTTGGCGGCGGCCGCCGCGGCGTCGGCGCGGAGGCGGGCGAACACATCGGGTGGTTCGCTCCACGGGTCGGCGAGCGTCCCTGAGCGGGCGTCGCGGATGGTCGCCCACACCCGTTCGGGCGTGCACGGCAGGTCGATGTGGCGCACCCCGAGATGGGCGAGCGCGTCGATCACCGCGTTCTGCACTGCAGGGGTGGCGCCGATCGTGGCGGCCTCACCGATGCCCTTCGCCCCGAGTGGGTTGAGCGGCGTCGGTGTCTCGGTCGAGTGGACCTCGAACGACGGCAGTTCGGCTGCAGAGGGGATCGCGTACTCGGCCAGGTTCGACGTGACCGGATTACCGTCGTCGTCGAAGCGCACCTCCTCGAACAGCGCTTGGCCGACGCCCGCGGCGATGCCGCCGTGCTGCTGACCCTCCACCAGCAGCGGCGCCAGCACGGTGCCGCAGTCGTCGACCGCGACGTGACGGACCAATCGAACCTTGCCGGTGCCGGTGTCGACCTCGACGACGGCGATGTGGGCGCCGAACGGGAACGTCGCGCCGTCCTGGTGGAAGTCGAACTCACCGTCGAGCTGCTCGCCGGCTTCGGTCGCCTTCGCCGCGAGATCCCCCCACGTCAGCGCCTGTGCCGGCACGCCGGCCACACCGATCGTGCCCGCGGCGGTGTCGACCACGATGTCGGCCTCGTCGGCCTCCAGCAACCGTGCGGCCAGCTGCTTGGCCTTGGTGACCATGGCTTCCGTCGCACCCCGAACGGCGGACCCACCGAGCTGCAGCGACCGCGACCCGCCGGTGCCACCACCGGTGCGGACGCGATCGGTGTCGCCGTCGACCAGCGTGATCTGCTCCACCGGGATGCCGGTCTGGTCGGCGACCAACATCGCGTACGCGGTCTGGTGGCCCTGGCCGTGTGATTGGGTGCCGGCGTAGATCGTCACGGTGCCGTCGTCGTGCACCTCGACCGCGCCGAACTCGTCACTGCCGCCGCCGGCGGTGATCTCGACGTACGCAGCCACTCCGATTCCGAGCAGTGTCTCGTTGCCGGCCTCGCGCCGGCGGGTCTGCTCGGCGCGCAGGGCGTCGTAGCCGACGGCCTCCGCTGCCCGATCGAGCGGGAAGCTGTAGCGGCCCGAGTCGTAGGTGTTGCCGGTGAGCGTGCGGAAGGGGAAGACGTCGTCGCCGAGAAAGTTGCGCTTGCGGATGGCGATCGGATCGATGCCCAACTCGAGCGCCGCCTGATCGACCAGCCGCTCGAGGAGCGCTGTCGCTTCGGGTCGCCCTGCGCCCCGGTAGGCACCCATCGGTGTGGTGTTGGTGACCGCGACCGCCACGTCGAACTCGATCGTGGGGAACGCGTACGTGCCCTGGGCCATCCGTCGCGTGCCGCCCGGCAGGAACGCACCGACGCTCGGATACGCACCTGCGTCGCCGACCAGTCGCACGCGCAGCCCGGTGAAATCGCCGTCGGTCGTGCAACCCAACTCGGCGTACTGGACCTGGCCGCGGCTGTGGGGGAGCGCCTTCATGTCGTCACTGCGCGGTGGCACCCACACCACCGGCCGGCCGGTACGGCGGGCGGCCGCGGCGACCACGGTGTACTCGGCGTGGATTCCGGCCTTGCCCCCGAACCCGCCGCCCACCTGTGGCGTGACCACACGGATCTGTGCGGGCTCCATCCCGAGCGCTCCCGCGAGTTGGCCGTGCAGTCCGTGCGGCATCTGTGTCGACGCCCAGAACGTGAGGCGGCCGTCGGCGCCGACCTCGGCTGCGCAGCAGTCGGGTTCCAGCGGCACCACGGCCATTCGCTGGTTGACGTAGCGGCCGCGGACGATCACGTCGGCCGTCGACAGGTCGGTACGCGGCTTGTCGACGATCACCAGCGCCTGATTCGACCCGTGTCCCGGGAAGATCTGCTCGGTGTCAGCGGCCAAGGCGGCTTCGGCATCGACGTATGTCGGCAGTGGCTCGATGTCGGCCCACACCGTCTCGGCGGCGTCCTCGCCCTGCTCGAACGTCTCGGCGAGCACGACGGCGATCGGTTCGCCGACGAACCTCACCCGCCCGTCGGCCAGCGGGGGCCGGGCGAAGTCGGGATGCACCGTGGCGAAGCCATGGTGCGGCGGCACGCCGAGTTCGGCAGCGGTCAGGACCTCGACGACGCCGGGCATGGCGAGCGCGTCCTCGTGGTGGATCGACGTGATCGTCCCGTGGGCGACGTCCGAGCGCACGAAGACCGCATGAAGCTTGCCGGGCAAGGGGAGATCGGCCAGGTACGCCCGACTTCCGGTGAGCAGTCCGGGATCCTCGGTCCGAAGGACGCGGGTCCCGAGGATCGATCCGGGCCGGGTCGCAGTCGTGTCGGTCACCTCGCCGAACCTACCGTTGCACGGCGTTCGACACGGCGCTGGACACAGGCTCGACGGCGTGAACTCGGCGGAACGGATGGTCCTCGGAGTTCACGAGGGTCCCGGAGTTCCCGGCGTTCGGTGTGGTGTGGCTACTGTCGGCCACGGTGGTTCGGGGACGCGCCGAGACGAGCGAGAGGGGGACGGATTGAACCTGGGGACCGAGCTGATCGAGGGCCTCGCGTCGCGCTCGCGTTCGGTCTCGCTCGCTGACGGTGAGGTGCTCGTCGAGCAGGGCGACACGGCCGACAAGGTGTACTTCGTGGAATCCGGAACGATGTCCGCCTCCAAGGCGACACCCCAGGGCGACGTCGTCGTCGGGACGGTCGAGGCCGGCCACGTCATCGGCGAGGTCACCGTCGTCGCCGGGGGCCTGCGGACCGCGACGCTCAAAGCGAGCGGTCCGGTCGAGGTCTTGGAGATCGAACGGGTCGACTTCGAGGACTGGCTGAACAGCCACCCGGAGGTGGCCGACCGTGTGTCCGACGAGGCGCGCGAACGCGTCGATCGGACGAACGTCGCGACGATGATCGCCGAGCTGATGGGTAGCACCGACCAGGCGATCGTGCAGCAGGTGGTCGACCGTGTGGGCTGGCGGCGGCTGGAAGCCGGCGAGGTCCTGTTCGAACAGGGCGACGTCGCCGACGCGGCCTACTTCGTCGTCGGTGGTCGGGTGTCGGTGCACGTCGTCGACGACCGCGAAGAACTGCTCGTTGCCGAACTCGGTCGCGGCGAGGTGGTAGGGGAGTTGGGTCTGCTCGACCGGGCTCCACGGTCGGCCACCGTTCGCGCCGCGCGCGACACGACGCTCGCCTCGTTCTCTGCGGCGACCTTCGAAGACCTCGTCGCGTTGTCGCCGTCGATGATGCTCAACGTCACGCGCCGCATCCTGGTGCGGCTGCGCAGCCCGTCGCAGCGCAAGTTCGACCGGGCCTCCTCGCTGACCGTTGCCGTGACGGCGGACTGTGATGCGGGAGCGCTCGTGGCCGAGATCGCTTCGGAGATCGCACGCTTTGGGTCCACCAAGCACCTCTCGAGCGACCGCGTCGACCGGGTGCTCAACCGCACGGCGATCTCGCAGGCGTCGACCGACAACGTCGGTGTGCCCCGCCTCGCCGAGTTCATGCACGAGGCCGACGTCGGCAACGACCACGTCGTGCTGCAGACCGACCCCGACATGTCGGCGTGGACGCGTCGGGCGCTGCGACAAGCCGACCGGGTGGTCGTTGTGTGCTCGCCGAACCCCGACGCCGCCGAGCGGGCGCTGATTTCCGACATCTTCTCGACGATCTCCGATGCCGGCCACGTCGCTCGCATGCTGGCGGTGTTGCATCCTGCGTCGACCGATCGTCCGCGAGACACGGCGCAACTGGTTGCGCCCTGGCCCACCGACGACGTCGTGCATGTGCGCTCTGGTTCGTCCGACGACGTCGCGCGCCTCGCGCGCCTCGCCAGTGGTCACGGCTACGGGCTCGTGCTCAGCGGCGGCGGGGCCCGCGGGTTCGCCCATCTCGGCGTGTTCCGGGCGCTGCTCGAGAACGGCGTGCCGGTCGACAAGGTGGCCGGCTGCTCGATGGGCGCAGTGATCGCGTCCGGGATTGCTCTTGGACCTCGTGGCGATGAGCTCATCGAGCTCGCCGAGCGCTCGTTCCATCGCCTGCTCGACTACACGATTCCGGTCGTGTCGCTTCTGAAGGGCGGGCGCATCACCCGCAACATCGAGCAGACCTTCGAAGGCCGTGACATCGAGGATCTCTGGCTGCCCTTTTACTGCGTGTCGACGAACCTCACGAAGTCTCGACTCGAGGTGCACCGACGCGGCAACATGGCGCTGGCCGTGCGTGCCAGCTTGGCGATTCCGGGCGTCCTGCCACCGGTTCCCTACCACGGTGACCTTCTCGTCGACGGTGGTGTGCTCAACAACCTGCCGTTCGAAGCGATGCGCGACGACAGCACGATCGGCACGATCGTCGCCGTCGACGTGGCGCCCGACCTCGGCCCGCGGGCGCGCACCGACTTCGGGATGTCGGTGTCGGGCGTTCGCGCGCTGTGGGAGTCGATCACTCCGGGACGCTCCGACCTGCCGAGCGCCACGTCGGTGCTGTTGCGCAGCATGATGACCGGCTCGGTCCGCAACCAGCGTGAGTCGATGGAGGCCGGGTCGGTCGACCTGCTCGTCACGATGCACCTGCCCGGAATCGGGATGCTCGAGTTCGAGCGGACGCGTGAGGTGGCCGAGGCGGGCTACGCAGCGTCGAAGGACACCATCGCCGAGTGGGCAGCCACACGATCCGAACTGGGAGTTGTCTGATGTTGTTGCTGACGTTCAGGGACCTCATGTACCGCAAGACGCGGTTCATCGTGGTCACGATCCTCGGTGCAGTCGTGTTCGCCTTGCTGTTCGTGATGACCGGCCTCGTCAACCAGTTCAACCTCGAACCAAAGGACACCGTCGAGCAGTTCGGTGCCGACCAGTGGGTGCTGCCGGAGGGTGTGTCGGCCCCGTTCACCTCCGTGTCGGTGATGCCGGCGGCCGTGCTCGACGCGGTCGACGCCGAGACAAAGTCTCCGGTGGTGATCACTCGTTCGAGCCTGTCCGACGGGGGGACGCCCGAGGAGGTGGTACTCGTCGGATTCGAGCCCGGCGGTCTCGGGGCGCCGCAGATCGTCGAGGGGCGCGCCCCGCAGGGCCCGGGCGAGGTCGCCGCCGACAAGACAGCCGGCGTCGATGTCGGTGATGACGTCGCCGTGGCCGGTGAACCCTTCACCGTCGTCGGACTCACCGAGAACACGACCGTGCTCGCAGGCATCCCGTTCACGTACCTGACGCTTCCGGATGCGCAGATGCTCGCGTTCACGACGACCGAGGTGATCAGTACGGTGCTGGTGTCCGGCGAACTCGGTCCGCTGCCCGCCGGCCTCGCCTCGCTGACGCCGGACGACGTGATCGACCAGACGCTGCAACCCCTGGAGGGGGCGATCGCCTCGATCGATCTCGTGCGGGCGCTGCTGTGGATCGTCGCAGCGATCATCGTCGGTGCGGTCGTCTACCTGTCGGCGCTCGATCGCCAACGCGACTTCGCGGTCCTCAAGGCGGTCGGCACGTCGAACTCGTCGCTGCTCGGCAGCCTCGCTCTGCAGGCGGTGCTGATCGCGCTCGGCGCTGTTGCGTTGGCGGCGATCATCCAGATCTTCCTCGCACCCCAGTTCCCGCTGCCGGTCACCGTCCCGAACAGTGCATTCTGGCAACTCCCGCTGTTGGCGGTCATCATGGCGTTGGCCGCCGGAGCGATCGGGATGCGCAAGGTGCTCCGATCCGATCCATCACAAGCGTTCTCGGGGGCAGCATGACCATCGGTCCACTCAAAGTCAGCGACCTCGTCGTCGAGTTCGTCCACGACGGCTACGCGATCCGCCCACTCGACGGGCTGTCGTTCGGTGTCGAACCGGGCGAGTTGGTCGTGTTGCTCGGGCCGTCCGGTTGCGGCAAGACGACGCTGCTGTCGTGTCTCGGCGGCATCCTCACCCCGACGTCCGGGTCGATCCAATTGGGCGATCTCGACGTCACCAGGATGAACGGCAAGCAGCTCGACGCGTATCGCCGCGACGAGATCGGCTTCGTGTTCCAGGCGTTCAACCTGATCCCGTCGCTGACGGCCCGCGAGAACATTGCCGTACCGCTGACGCTCACCGGCCACAGCCGCAAGGACGCCTTCGCCCGCGCCGACGACCTCCTCGAAGAGGTCGGGTTGGCCGACCGGGCGATCACCTGCCGAGCAAGTTGTCGGGCGGCCAGATGCAACGCGTGGCGGTCGCCCGCGGCCTCGGACACAACCCTCCGCTGTTGCTCGCCGACGAACCGACTGCGAACCTCGATCACATCCAGGCCGAAGCGATCATCCGGCTGCTGCAGGGGCTGCGCGACGACGGTCGGATGATCGTGGTGTCGACGCACGATTCGCGGTCTGGTGCCGATCGCCGACCGCATCGTGCAGATGGTGCCGCCCGACCAGCACGAAGAGCGACCGACCCACGATGTGTCCTACGGCGTCGGCGATTCGATCTTCGAACAGGGCGACCCTGCTGATCTCGTCTACGTGATCAAGTCGGGCAACGTCGATGTGATCCGCGTGCTCGCCGACGGCGGTGAAGAGTTGTTGACCAAGCTCGGTCCCGATCAGTACTTCGGTGAGCTCGGCCCGTTCCTCGGCTTCCCGCGCTCGGCGTCGGTCCGCGCGACGAGCGACGTCGTGCTGACGGCCTACAGCCCTCGCGTGTTCCGCGAGAAGGTCCTCCACAAGACCTGACTCGAGCGCGGCTCGGACTATCAACGTTTCGTGTGACGAGGGCCGGCACCGCCGCAGAGCGTGATCGCCTCGGCGCGCAACGTCGGACCTCGCTGAGACTTCGGACACGTTCACGCGGTTTTATTGGCGCCCGCAACGAATGCGTGTTATCAAATTGTCCAACCCGATGACAGGGCGTAGGGGAGCTGCGCCTGGCGAACACGGGGATGGGGAACGACATGAGCGAATCGGCGGGAGCCCCGACTAGCGAACGGCACGTGCGGTCACGCATGCCGGAGACACTCCGATGGGACGCGTGGCCCGCATCACGGTCGCTTCGATCTCCTCGTCCCCTTCGTCGGCCGTCGATGGCGCCGCTGCTTCTGTCGGCAGTACTGGCGCTGTCCGCTGTCGCCGTCGCGGATCGCGTCGAGCAGCGCCTCGTCGCTCCTGCAGCTCCTGCTTCCGCAGTGGTCGATGCGGCGTCTGCGGATGCTCCCTCCGCACCGGGCGCCGCATCACCGAACACCTCGCCCTTCACCGAGACCCCGCTGAGGTCCGCCGTGCTCCCCGCCGGCGAGATGGTCCTCACGTTCGCTGACGGTTCCGCCGCGATCTCCACCGGTGCGAACGATCCGATCTTCGAGCTCGGCACCACGACGATCGGCGACGTCGACCTGTCCGGCGTCGAGCCGGTGCTTGCCCAGGGTGACGCCGAGGTCTCCGCGGACTGGGGCGAGGTCACCGAGTGGTACCGGCCGGCCGGTGACGGCATCGAGCACGGCTACACCGTCGACGAGCCAGTGTCGACCGGCGATGAACTCATCGTGACCGTCGACGTCGCGGCCGGCGAGCCGACCCTCGTCGATGGCCAGAACGTGGCGATCGAGCGAAGCGATGGCAGCACCGTCTGGTACCGGGGCCTCGTCGCGTTCGACGCCAACGGCACCGACCTCTCGGCGCAGATGGCGGTCGTCGACGGCGACATCGAACTGCAGATCGACACGGCAGGCGCCGAGTACCCGATCACGATCGATCCGACGATCTCGGAGCTGCAGAAGCTGTTCACGGATCCCGACGCGGCGGGAGACCGGTTCGGCGAGAGTGTTGCCATCGATGGTGTCCCGGGCGACATGACGATCGTGGTCGGCGCGGTGGGTGCCGACGGCGAACAGGGAGCTGCGTATGTCTTCCGAAATGAGGGATCCATTTGGGCACAGGCCGCGAAGCTCCTCCCGCCGACACCTGGCGACCGGCAATTCGGTTGGGACGTCGACGTGCGCGGCGATGTCGTGGTGGTAGGTGCGCCGGGGGACGACGCGAACGGCCCGGACGCGGGCGCGGTCTATGTGTTCGAAACGGCCGGCCCCTTCGAGCCGTGGCAGCAGACATCGGTCGTCTATCAGTGCGACCCATCCGTCGCCAGCCCCTGCGGCGAGACCGACGCGGGCGCCGGCTTCGATGGCGCCGGCTTCGGGTTCTCCGTCGACCTGACCGACCAGTTCCTCCTGGTCGGCGCGCCGCGGTTCCAGAGTTCCCAAGGCGGAGCGTGGGTGTACGAGCGGTCGGGCAACGACTGGCAGACCAGCACCGCCGGTGTCCTCGGTCGCACTGATCCCCCGGTCGACGGTGGCCCCCCGGCTGCCGGTGACGAATTCGGGTATGCCGTCGCCGCCGCGGACGCGGGCACGCACATCGTCGTCGGCGCTCCCGGTGACGACAACTTCGTCGGCATCGATGCCGGCAGGACCTTCTACTTCCAGTGGGACGGCTCGGCCCTGTCCGCTCCGGTCCTGCTGACGAGTGGGAACCTCGCCGATGGCAACACCGGGGCCTCGGTCGAGGTCGAGGTCGACGCACAGGGTGACGCATGGATCTTCAGCGGGCAGCCGGTCAACACCCGATTCGAGGACGGCACCGAGACCGGCGATTCGTTCGCCTGGAGGAACGTGCTCCCCGCCGGATCTTCGCCCTCGACGGGCATGCTCAGCTACGGGTCCAGCGCCGGGACCCCGGCACGTGTCGCGTTCACCGGCGCGAACATCCTGTATGCCGACGATCTGGCCGATGGTTCGGCGACCGACGCAGGGAGCGTGCTCCGCGCCCCGGTTCTGCCCGATGTCCCCCCCGCTCTGAACCGAGTCGGAACCAGATTCAGTGTTTCCCTACCGACCAATGCCGGCGACAGGTGGGGCTTCGACGTTGCTGCCACCGGAGACACCTACGTCATCGGTGGCCCGGGCAACGACTCGGCGGGCACCGATGCCGGCGAGGTGAGGATCGGATCGTTCAGCGATCCCGGCTTCGTCGAGGTCCTCTCCCCGGACCCCAGCTTCGACCCCGCACGTCTCGGTGCGGCGGTGGCCGTCGACGGCGACCGCATGGTCGCGTCTGCGCCGTTCGAGAGTTCCGGCGCGTCCGGTGCCGGCGTGGTGTACGTCTACGAGCGTGCGAATGCCAGCACGCCGTGGGAACTGGCCACGTCGATCCCATCGCCCGACCCCGAGTTCCAGGGCGGCTTCGGCGATTCCCTCGACCTGCGCGGCCCGCTGCTGGCGATCGGCGAATCCGATCGGTTCGGTGACCGCGCCGAACCGGGCCGCGTCTGGGTGTACACGTTCACGGGAAGCTCGTGGGAGCTCCAGGGACCCGCGCTCGATCCGGCGATCGTCGGTGCCGAGAACGGCGACCAGTTCGGCGCTTCGCTCGCATGGATCGACGAGACGATCCTGGCGATCGGCGCACCCGGCACGGCCGGACTCGACCGGCCGGGTCGCCTTGGTCAACGACACCGGTGCGGGGTGGAACGTCACCGAGGTGACGACGCCTGCTGACGTTCCGGGCTCGCCGGGCGTCGAGCCCGTCGCAGGGGACCAGTTCGGATTCGACATCGCAGCAGGGAACGGTGATCTGTCGGGGACGAACCTGTTCGTCGGCGCGCCTGGCCGCGACGACGGTGGTTCCGAAGGCGGTGCGGTCTACCGCTTCGGCGTCGAAGAGGGAATTGCGACGTATACGAACAGCTTTGGGTACGCCCCGGGAGGACGCGTCGGCACCTCGGTCGACACCTCGGGTGACCGCGCGGTCGCTGCGGGTTACGGCGGCGGCACCCTCTCGGTGCAGATCCTCGAGTACATCCCGAATCCGGATCCGGTGGAGGCGCCAAGTCGCCCGTTCGTGTGGAACGGCGACGGCGGGGTCTCGGTCGGCGTGGGGTTCATCCCGGAGGACGGACCGATCAACGACTATGTCGCGATCGACGGGACGACCATCGCCGTCGGGCGGCCGGGGGACGGCGGCAGCGTCGCGGTCTTCCAGCGTGGCGCTTCTGGATGGCCGACGGTCCCCAGCACCGAGATCGTGCCGGCTGGCCGATGGCCCGGTGACCGGATCGGCCACGCGATCGCGCTCGATGGCACGGTGCTCGTCATCGGTGCGCCAGGCGACAGTGGCGAGACCTTCGAGTTCCCCAATTCGGGTGCTGTCTACTCGACCGACCTGCCGGGTGTGGCGACCTGGACCGGCGCGTCTCCCGCCGGAACCGACCTGTGGAGCGACCCCGAGAACTGGGACGTCCTCGCTGTTCCTGGTGCCGGCGACACTGCAGTCGTTCCGGAAGGCTCCATCGTCGAGGTCGACATCGACGCCGTCGTCGCCCGCCTGGTGGTGGACACCAACGCCACGGTGACCGTCCGCGACGGGTTCAGACTCGGGTCCGGCTCGACGCTCATCCGCGCCAACGGCATCGTCTCCATCCAGCCGGGTGGCGAGCTGGTGCTTCGCAACGACGCCACCGTCGATGGTCGGATCATCGTCGAAGATGACGGCGCTCTGGGTCGAGGTCTCCTCACGCTCGACGGTGCGGTTGCGGTGTCTGGAACCGGGCGCCTCACCGTGTTCGGGCAGGCTCAGAAGACCGGGCCCGGAACTGCAGCCGTCGACGTGGAGCGGATCCTCACGTACCCGACCACGGCCGTGTCGGTCGGTGAAGGAGTGTTGGAGGTCGCCGGCGCCGATGTGCGTGACGCAAGAAACGAATCGCAGTTCGTTGGGCTCGTCGGCGAAACGTTCGTTGCTGCAGGCGCCGAGCT
>CAVPIC010000012.1:0-40650 GCA_963704915.1 Ilumatobacteraceae bacterium
CGGGTGCCGGTGCGCACGTCAGCTCGGGATCGTGGTCGTGCTGGTCGGCGTGGTCGTGGTGGTGATGTCGAGTCGTTCGACGAAGAGCACGGTGACTCGGTCGTCGGGTTCGAGAAGCGTGGCGAGCTCGTCGAGCAGGGACTGGTTGCATCGGGTGCGCGATCGGTCCGGCGACTTCGATGATCGCTTCTTGTCTCCGTCGAAGGTCGTCGAAAGCACCGTGATTTGCTGCGTGGCCGTCTTGGCCCAGGCGAGCCCGCCAGTTGGTTGATTCTGTCGCCGATGACCTCGTCGGGTGTCGGTGTCGGCTCCTGTGCGGACACCGTTCTGACGCTTGAGCCACGTCATCTGGACCTCGAGCGTCTGGCCGAGTCCGGCATCGAGCATTTCGGTCAGCGATGCGAGTGATGGTGCGTCGACGGTGCCGCTGGCGTCGAGCCGAATGACGCTGCCGTCTATTGACAGTACCTCGCGGCGTGCCACGGCATCGGGTCCGAGATCGGCGAGCCATCGATCGATGATCGCTTCGAGCGTCTTGCGTACAGGCGTTCTTCGTCGGTTGACGATCGTCGTGGTTGGTGGTGTCGTCGTCGTGGTCGTGGCCTGGTCGACGCGGTCCCATTCGATGGACACGATCCGATCCAAACCAAAGGCCGCCTGCAGGGCAGGCGACGAGTGGATCGGGGTCGGGCGGCGTGTCGAAGCTGCGGACGGCGACGGTGATCCGCTGCTCGTCGAAGGTCACCTGTGGGGTGGGTCGACGATCGGTCGAGCCGAGCCAGGTCGACACGATGTCGAGCGCTTCGACCCCTCACGTTCCGAACGTGCCACTGCTGAGGTCGATGCACCGTACAACGGAATGGCAATGGCAATGACGATCGCTCCGACGGCGGCGGCGACCAGCGACGATCCGGCGGAACGTGTTGGCCAGCCGGCGCGGTGGGACGAAGCCCGTCACCACGAACACCACCACGCCTGCGAACACGATGGCGAACAAGTTGGTGCGTGTACAGCAGCATCGCTCCCCACGCGGAAACGTGGCGTTGCCGGCCTCGAGGGAGATGCCGACCGCACCGAGTGGCGGCACCAGCGCGAACCGCGACAGCGACACCTGGAAGCGACGCCGAGGCATCCTTCCGCACGGTCGCGACAGGCTCCGGCGGTCCCCGCCGCCAACGCCACGACGAGGTCGCGGATGTCGGGCGCGGTGCGACTGGTCACCTCGTTGGGGAGTTCACCGTTGACGAACAACGCCGCGAGGACGTACGACAACACGATCGCCCACAGGGTGGCCAGTGCGACGACCCCGAACGATCGCAGCGACTTGCGGAACAGCGCCATCGCGATGCACGCCGCCGTGGCGAGCACCGGCTGCATGAGTGGAGCGAGCAACATCGCTCCGATCACCACGGCTGCCGAGTCCGCCGACAGTCCCATCACGGCGACGATCACCGACAGCGTGATCATCGCGGTGAACCGGTAGGCCCAGTGCTCCTGGCGCTTGATCGCCAGCTCCGCCATCACCCGCTGGCGTTCCTCGGAGTTCAGATGCCGGTGCCACCAGCGCCGAGTGGCCCGTCGGTGGACTCCGAGACTCGGATCGTCGGTCCGGGCAACCGACTCAGCACCGAGATGCTCGTCCTCGGACTCCATTCCGGCGCCTTCGAAGCCGGTCGGGCCGGAGAAGCCCCGAGGGTGAACCACGGCCCGATCCTAGGGACTATCCGAGCGCCGCGTACACGATGCACCGCGCTCGCGTGCGTCCGGGTCTCGATCGAACGTGGAGTGGCGCGAGACTTGCGCATGGCCGACTACGACCTGATCATCCGGGGTGGTTCCGTCATCGACGGCACCGGCGAGCCAGCACGCACCGCCGACGTGGCGGTCGCCGACGGCGTGATCGTCGACGTGGGTGCCGTCGACGGGAACGCACGTCGCACGATCGACGCCGACGGCGGGCTCGTGATCCCTGGCATCGTCGACATCCACTCGCACTACGACGGCCAGGCCACCTGGGACCAACGGTTGCAGCCGTCGTCGTGGCACGGCGTGACCACGGTGGTCACCGGCAACTGTGGGGTCGGGTTCGCGCCGGTGCACGACGCCGACCACGACAAGCTGGTCGAGTTGATGGAAGGCGTCGAGGACATTCCGGGCGCCGCGTTGCACGAGGGTCTGCGGTGGAACTGGAACTCGTTCGGCGAGTTCCTCGACGCCGTCGACTCGATCCCGCACGACATCGACGTCGCCATGCAGGTCCCGCACGGCGCGCTGCGCCTGAACGTGATGGGCCACCGCGGCGCCGATCACGAGGAGGCCACCCCTGACGACATCGCCGCGATGGCCGAGCTCGCTCGGCAGGGCATCGAGGCCGGGCACTCGGGTTCAGCACCAGCCGAACCCGCAACCACAAGACCTCGACGGGCGCATACACCCCGACCTCACCGCAGCCCCCGAGGAACTGATCGGTATCGCACAGGGCGTCGGCGCCACCGGTACCGGCGTCCTCCAGGTGGTGTCCGACTTCCTCGATCCCGACGGCGAGTTCGCGATGCTGCGCGAGATGGTCGCCACGTCGGGTCGGCCGATGTCGATCTCGATCGCCCGCAACCCGATGATGCCCGACGCGTTCCGTGGCCTCCTCGACCACATCAGCGCCGCCAATGCCGATGGCCTGGTGATGACCGGCCAGGTGGCGCCGCGGGCAGTCGGCCTGATCCTCGGGTTGGAGTGCACCCTCAACCCGTTCCTCACCAACCCCGTGTACCGCGAGATCGCCGACCGCACGCTCGCCGAGAAGGTCGCCGCGCTGCGCGATTCCGGCTTCCGCCACCGCCTCCTCTCCGAAGCTGCCGAGCGCTCACGCGACAAGCTCGGCGGGAACCTGATCGGCCGGTTCGACCTGCTGTTCGAGATGGGCGACGAACCCGACTACGAGCCGTCGCTGGAGTCCTCGATCGAGGCGGTCGCCTCCCGCTCAGGTCGCAGCCCCGAGGAGGTCGCGCTCGACGCGATGCTCGCTGGCGACGGCCACGGTCTGCTGTACCTGCCGTTTCTCAACTACGTCGACGGCAGCCTCGACGGGTGCCACGAGATGCTGGTCCACCCGCACACCGTGCCCGGCCTCGGCGACGGCGGCGCCCACGTCGGCACGATCTGCGACGGCAGCTTCCCCACCACCCTGCTCGCCTACTGGGGTCGCGACCGGGACCACGACCGGATCCCACTTCCCTTCCTCGTGCAACGCCACTGCCGCGATACCGCTCGCACCGTCGGACTGCTCGATCGTGGCGTGATCGCCCCCGGCTACCGCGCCGATCTCAACGTGGTCGACTTCGACCGGCTGCGACTGCACAAGCCGGAAATCGTCCACGACCTCCCTGCGAACGGGCGGCGGCTGCTGCAACGAGCGGACGGCTGGCGCCACACGATCGTGGCCGGCCACGAGACCTATCACGACGGCGTCGCCACCGATGCACTTCCCGGCCGCCTCGTCCGCGGTGCCACACCCGCGCCATCAGGAGGTGCACGATGACCACGACCGACACGCCAGGCTCGCTCCGCGACGTCGTCGAGCTGGAAGCCCACGCCAACTGGACGGCCGCCCACATCGGCGATCCCGACGACTGGACGCTGCGGCTCACCGACCTCCACCAGGCCGAACTCGACGACGCGCTGGCGCACGCCCGCTCGACAACCGACGACGTGCTCGACGTCACCGCCGACGACTTCCCCTTGCCGACCCTCGGACCGCTCGTGGCCGCAATGGGCGAAGAGCTCGTCAACGGTCGAGGGTTCGCTCGAATCGCGGCGCTCGATGTCGATCGGCTCGGCGCCGAAGACGCCTCGTGGATCTACTGGGGCATCGGTATGCACCTCGGCGAGCCGTGGCCACAGAACGCAAAGGGTCACCTGCTCGGTGACGTGAAGGACCAGGGCAAGGCGCCCGACGATCCGACCGCGCGGGGCAACGAGATCGGCGGTCACCCGCTCGGCTTCCACAGCGACGGCTCCGACCTCGTCGGCCTGCTCTGCATCGACAGCGGCGTCAGCGGTGGCGAGAGCCTGGTCGCGAACGCGGTTGGCGCATACAACGCACTCGTGCGCACCCGACCCGATCTCGCGGCGGTGCTGTACGAGCCGCTGCCGTACGACTTCCGTGGCGAACAACGCGACGGCGCCCAGCCGTTCTATTCGGTTCCGGCATTCACGCGCCACACCGGTCCGACCGGCGATCGGCTCTTCGTGCGGTACATCCGACCGTTCATCCAGGCGTCCCAGCGCCATGCGGATGCGCCACGATTGACCCCACTCCAGGTCGAGGCGATGGACGCCTACGATGACCTCATCAACGACCCCGACAACCAGGTCGAGATGGCCTTGCGGCCCGGGGACATCCAGTTCGTCAACAACTATCACGTCCTGCACGGCCGGCGTCGATACGTCGACGACACCGACACGGGCCGGGTCCGTTGGCTCAAGCGACTCTGGCTGGCGACCGACATCCTCGGCCCCGACGACCGTCCCGCCCGGTTCCAGCGCGCCGGTGCAATGGCACACTGGGGCTCTCGCCGAACCCGAGCCTGACGACATGACGGCCCTCGATCCACACCCGGCCGACGGTCGATCGGCGACCGACATGCTCGACGAACTCCTCGAGACGGCACGACGGCGTTACGTCGAGGCCAACCCGACGAGCGCGGCGTGGGCGCACCGCGCCGTCGAGGTGCTCCCGGGCGGCAACACGCGATCGGTGCTGCACTTCGATCCGTTCCCGTTCCGGGTGGCATCGGCTGAGGGAAAGCACCTCGTCGACGTCGACGGCCACCGTTACGTGGACCTCCTCGGCAACTACACCGCCGGCTTGCTCGGACATTCGCCCGAACCCGTACGCGCCGCCGCGCACGCGGCGATCGACGGCGGTTGGGCGCTCGGCGCCGTCCATCCCGACGAGGTCCGGCTGGCCGAGGTGATCGTCGGGCGGTTCCCGTCGATCGAGCAGGTCCGCTTCACCAACTCGGGAACCGAAGCGAACCTGATGGCCCTCGCGCTGGCCACCAACCACACCGGACGTGGCCGGGTCCTCGTGTTCGAGGGCGGCTATCACGGCGGCGTGATCACGTTCGCCGGCCACCGCGAGGTCAACGTGCCCCACGACTGGATCGTGTCGACCTACAACGACGTCGCCGCCGTCGAGGCCGTGTTCGCCGAGTACGGCAACTCGATCGCCGCCGTGCTGGTCGAGCCGTTACAGGGGTCGGCGGGCTGCATCCCTGGCGACCCGGTCTTCCTGCAATCGCTGCGACGCCACTGCGAACGCGGCCGGCGCGATGCTGATCTTCGACGAGGTGATGACGTCACGGCTCTCGCCGGGCGGGGCACAGGAGCTGCTCGGGATCACCCCCGATCTGACCACGCTCGGCAAGTACCTCGCCGGCGGCTTCACGTTCGGGGCATTCGGTGGGCGGCGCGAGGTCATGGCTGCCTTCGACGCGAGCGCGGGCGGGCGGCTCGGCCATGCCGGCACGTTCAACAACAACGTCGTGTCGATGGCCGCCGGTGTCGCCACGCTCACCGAGGTGCTCACGCCAGAGGTCCTGTCGGCCACCAACGCACGCGGTGATCGACTTCGTTCAGCGTTGAACGCGACCTTCTCCCGCTCCGGCATTCCGATGTCCGCGACCGGGTCAGGCTCGCTGATGAACGTCCACGGCACCGCCGGGCCGGTCACCTCGACTGCCGACCTCCTCGCTGCGGACGACCGATGGAAGGAGCTGCTGTTCTTCGACGCCCTCGACGCCGGGTTCTACATCGCCCGCCGAGGCTTCATCGCCCTGTCGATCGAAATCGCCGACGACGACATCGACGCCGTCATCGGATTCGTCGACCGGTGGGCGGAAACGACGACATCGCGGGTCTGACCCGTGATGTGATCAGAGCTCGTCGAGGATCTGCTGGCGCTTGGTGGCGTACTCGGCGTCGTCGATGAGCCCCTGCGCCTTGAGGTCGTCGAGAGCGGCGAGGCGATCCTTCGCGGACGGCGCAGCCGGCGCGGACGGCGCAGCCGGCGCAGCCGACGGCGGTTGCTGTTGGTCGAGCATCGCCTTCGCGAGGGCGGCGGCGTCGCGATCGGAGTCTGCCTGCTCGTCGGCCTCGACGCCCGCGAAGATCAGCGCCCGGACATGTTCGGGGTCTGGGATGTTCTCGAACACCGAGTCGCCCGTCTCGCCGGCCGACTCGATCGTGACGACGCCATTGTTGAGAACCCTGGCGATGAAGGACTGCTCGAAGTTGACGTTGTTGATCCGGTTCAAGGGAATCGACACGCCACGGCGCCGGAAGATGCCGCTCTGATAGGCGACACGCTGATCGGTGATGGCGAATCGGGTGGTCTGCCACTGGACGAAGGCGTAGATCGTGTTGATCAAGAGCACGATGAACGCGATCAGGGTGATCCAACCGAGCACGGTGTCGGCCCAATCGGCCTCGACGGTCCAGAGGAGCAGCAAGAGACCGATGAGGCCCAACCCCGCTGCCACCTGCTTCCAGAAATAGAACCAGTGAGGGTTGGATGCGAGGACCATCTTCTCGTTGGGCATCAGCGCAATGTCAGGACCGAACATGGCGCGAACTGTAGCCCCCGCGTGCTGCTACGTGATCAAGCGGGTCAGCGCCGTGGCGGCGGAAGCCAGGATGATCACGACGACGAACGGCAGTCGGCGCCAGAGGGCGAGCCCGGCGACGACGAGGCCGACCAGCCGAGCATCGACCACGATGGCTCGACCGTCGCCCACGGTCGACACGATCGCGAGCGCCGCGAGCAGCGCCGCGGGGAGCAGATCGACGACCTGCTGCACACGCAGCGGCAGGGCACGATCGCCCAGCACGAGCGGGCCGGCGGACTTCAACGCGAACGTTCCCACCGTCATCACGATCAGCACGAGGGTTGCGTCGCTCACGACGGCACCGCCTCATCGGGTCGCCGCGCGCCGAGCCGACCAGCTGCCACGCCGAACATCGACGCCAGGATCGGTACGCCGGGAGGCGCGAACGGGATGAGCGCCAGCGCGATCAGGGCGCCGACGATCGCGGTGCGGCGTTGCGGCATCGAGGACAAGCGGGGCCAGAGCAGCGCGAGGAACGCAGCGGGGCCCGCAGCGTCGAGGCCGAGCTCCGTGATCAGGTCACCGGCTCCGGAGAAGACGACGTAGCCGAGCAGCGTCGTCAGATTCCACACCACGAACACGCCGACACCCGCGATGAGGTAGCCGTAGCGGCGCCATCGCCGCTCGTGCTGAGCGGCACCGACGGCGGTCGACTCGTCGATCATCAGCTGCGACATCGCCGCGCGTTGCCACCACGTCCCGACCAGCGCCGGGGCCATGATCACACCGAACGCGAGCGATCGGACGTTGAGCAACAGTCCGGCGATCGCCGCCGATGCGACCGAGCCACCGTCGCCGAGGATCTCGACCGCTGCGAACTGTGAGCTGCCGCCGAACACGAACAACGAGAAGCCCATCGCCTGCACCAGCGAAAGCCCTGCCGTCGCCGCGGCCGCGCCGAACACGACGCCGAACGGTGCGACCGCGGCGACGATCGAGGCCGCTTGACGGTGGATCGCCCGCTTCACGGCGGCCTCGTCGACGTCGCTCACGAGGCGCAGTCTGGCGCCGGTAGCGTCGGGCGACGTGGTTCTGACGGGTGGTGACAGTGCTCGCTCGGTCCGGCGCCCGGCGGCGTCGTTCAAGGTGCGGCGTCGATCGCTGTCGCCGAAGCGCCAGGCGGAGTTCGACGAGTGGATCCGACGATGGGGCCTCGACGTCGAGGGGCCGATGCTCGACTGGGCAGAGGTCTTCGGACGGAGATCGGATGTCGTGCTCGATGTCGGGTTCGGCCACGGCGAGTCGACGATCGAGATGGCCGCGGCCGAGCCCCACCTCGACGTCGTCGGTGTCGAGGTCCACACCCCTGGTGTGGTGACCGTGCTCGACGCGATCGAGCACCGCGGGCTCCATCACATCCGCGTCGTCCACGGCGATCTGCTGCCGTTTCTCGATCGCGTGCCTCCCGATTCGTTGGCGGCTGTGCGGATCTACTTCCCCGACCCGTGGACGAAGCGGCGCAACTTCCATCGGCGCCTGGTTGCACCCGATGTCGTGTCGGCGCTCACCGATCGCCTCCGCATCGGCGGGGTGCTGCATCTGGCCACCGACATCGCCGACTACGCCGACTCGATGCGCCAGGTGTGTGATGCCGAACCCCGGCTCGTCGGCGGCCTGATCGACCGGCCCGACTGGCGTCCGCTCACACGGTTCGAACAGCGCGGCCTGGAAGCCGGCCGCCCTTCGACCGACCTGCTCTACACCCGCACGTAACGTTTGGTGTCGGACACCAATCGTTACAGCGGTTGGGGTCGCAGCTCGTCGAACGTGTCGATCTTGCGGATCGAGGGGAAGACCACGGCAAAGCTCGCTGCGATCGCGACGGTGATCAGCCCACCGCCGGCGATCGCCCACGGCACGCCGAACATCCTGGCCGCAACGCCGCTCTCGAACGCACCGAGTTCGTTGGACGCGCCGATGAACACGCCCTCGACGGCGCTGACGCGACCGAGTTGCTCATCCGGCGTGACGAGCGGCACGATCGAGCCCCGGATGAACATCGACACCATGTCGGCCGCCGAGATGACCACCAGCGCGACGAACGCGACCGCGTAGTTGTGGGTGAGGCCGAACACCATCGTGCCGAGCCCGAAGATCGCCACGACGATCAACAGCGTCGGCCCGACACGTCGAGTGATCGGTCGGGTCGCCAACCAGACCGCCATCAGTGCGGCCCCGATCCCCGGTGCGGCACGCAGCCAGCCGTACGCGATGTCACCGACACCGAGCTGTTCGCTCGCAACGGCCGGGATCAGTGCGATCGCACCGCCGAACAGCACGGCGAACAGATCGAGTGAGATCGTGCCCAGCACCACCGGCGTGCGACGCACGAAACGCAGACCCTCGAGGGCGGTGTGCAACGTCGGCCGATCGGTGATGCGTTCGGGCTCTCGGGCGTAGACGATCATCAGGATCGGGATGATCGCCGCGAACTCCAGCGCGGCGGCGAGCGCATAGGCCTCGCTCGGGCCCACCGAGTAGAGGAAACCACCGATGACGGGGCCGACGATCGCCGAGCCGGTGAACGTCGCCGTCCACAACGCAACGACCTGGGGAAAGAGTTCCGGCGGCGTGAGCAACGGAGCGATCGATCGGCGCGACGGAGCGAGCATCGTGTCGGCGGCACCGAACACGAACGCCAGGGCGAACAACGGCCACACCGGATCCGGTGCGAGCTGGCTGTACACGAGGAAGCCGACGGCACACACGACGCGGGCGAGGAGGAACAGCGCCGACACGCGCCGGCGGTCGAACCGGTCGGCCACCCACCCGCTGACCAGCACCAGCAGCACGGCGGGAACGAACTGGGCGAGTCCGATGAATCCGATCGCGAGCGTGTCGCCGGTGAGGTCGAATGCCTGCTTGAACAGCACCGTGACCAGGATGTTGAGACCCACCGCAGCGAGCGCCGTCGACAGCAGGTATCTGCGAACCGCCGGGTAGCGGAGGACGTCCCGAGCGGTGGCCACCGACGCAACCTACCGACACCGGACTCCACACATGGGAGGTCGGAATTTGATTGCGAACGCAACTACTTGCGCTATCCTGGCGGTATGACCGCAGCACTCCTGCAGACGTTCCCCCTCGGCACGCAGTGGCCGACGATCGACCCGTTCCTGTTCTGCGCCCACCATCGCGACGACTATCCGACCGGCACGGTCGACCTCGGTCCGGACGCGCCGCTCGACGGTCGCGACATCGGCATGGACTTCGCCGGGGTCGACGGGTGGAACATGTACCACGGCTCCACCGTGCCCGGGTTCCCGCAGCATCCCCACCGAGGATTCGAGACGGTCACCTACGTGCGCACCGGGTTCTGCGACCACAGCGATTCACTCGGCGCCACCGCCCGATTCGGGCGCGGCGACACGCAGTGGATGACCGCCGGCAAGGGGATCGTGCACTGCGAGATGTTCCCGCTCCTCGACTTGGAGGGATCGAACCCGCTCGAGTTGTTCCAGATCTGGTTGAACCTCCCGGCCGCCGACAAGATGGTGGAGCCGTACTTCACGATGTTGTGGAGTCACGACACACCGACCGTTGTCGTCGCGTCCGGCGAGGGTGACGCGTTGGTCGACATCACGGTGATCGCCGGATCGCTGGACAACGCCGAGGCACCGAGCCCGCCGCCCAATTCGTGGGCGTCGAAGGCCGAGGCCGACGTTGCCATCTGGCACCTCCGATTCGACCCGGGCGCACGCTGGACGATGCCTGCCGCTGGACCCGAATCGCACCGGTTGCTGTACGCCTTCTCCGGATCGTGGCTCACCGTCGACGGCGAACGGCTCGACGCCGGCAACGGTGCCGCCATCGACCCGAGCCGTCCGCTGGAACTGGTGGCCGGTGACGAGGGCGTCGAGTGCATGGTGTTGCAGGGGCGCCCGATCGGCGAGCCTGTGGCGCAGTACGGGCCGTTCGTCATGAACACTCAGGCCGAGATCCAGCAGGCCTTCGAGGACTACCGCCGCACCCAGTTCGGCGGCTGGCCATGGGGAGCGGACGACCCCAACCATGGAATGCCGGCGCGCCGGTTCGCCCACCACGCCGACGGTCGCGTCGAACAGTTCGACGTCGAACCCGCGACAACCGCCTGACTCACGCGCATCCCCCTTCGTTTGCGCTGCATTCCGAGTGGGGCGGGTCACCGAAATCTGCACGCAAACGTGATGAGCCGGCCACGGCAGCGTTTGTGTTGCAGTCTGGGCGGAGCGGGTCACCCAGAGTGCAGCGCAAACGAGACGGGCGGGCGGGGCTGGTGATGCGTCATCGCACGACAGCCGCTCTGAGCTCCAACGCACGGGCGACGGCCAGATTGGTTGCCGGAGCCGTCACCGTCAGGTGTCCCATCTTGCGGCCCGGCCGCGCCTCGTGCTTGCCGTAGAGGTGCAGCTTCGCGTTCGGGTCGTCGAGTACGACCGTCCAGTCGGGATCACCGCCCTCCCACAGGTCGCCGAGCAGATTGACCATCGCAATGGCCGGGGCGGTCATCACCGTCGAGCCGAGCCCGAGGCCGCACACTGCGCGGACCTGCTGCTCGTACTGGCTGGTCACGCTGGCGTCGAGGGTCCAGTGGCCACTGTTGTGCGGGCGGGGGCCAGCTCGTTGACCAGCAACTCACCATCGACCACGAAGAACTCGACGGCCAGCACACCGACGTAGGCGAGCGCATCGGCGATCGCCATCGCCAGACCGACGGCCCGGTCGGCGAGCGTCGCCGAGACCATCGCCGGGACTGCGGAGACGTCGAGGATCCCGTCGACGTGACGGTTCTCGGCGACCGGCCACGCCTCGACATCACCCGACGGAGTCCGGCCGACGATCACACTCAGCTCGGTCTCGAGCGCGAGACGCTGCTCGACCACGCAGGCGACACCGCCCAGCTCGGCCCACGCGGCGAGCGTCTCGGCCACACCGGACACCGATCGTTGGCCCTTGCCGTCGTAGCCGAGCCGTGCGGTCTTGACGATCGCTCCGGCCTCGACCAGCGCCGCCTCGACCACCGGGGCGTTGCCCTCGAGCACCTGGTACCGACCCACGGGAAAGCCGTTCTCCCCGAGGAAACGCTTCTCGGCGACACGATCCTGCGCGATGCGGACAGCCGCCGGGGACGGCGCGACCACGACGGACACTGCCAGCTCGTCGAGGGCCGCAGCCGGCGGGTTCTCGAACTCGGTCGTGATCACATCGCAGGAGAACGACAGTCGCCGGAGCGCGTCGGGATCGTCGTACGCGGCGACGAAGGTGCTCATGGGCGAGCAGGCCCGCCGGCGCCGAGGGATCGGGATCGAGCACGATCGTCCGGTAGCCCATCGACGCTGCGGCCATCACGGCGTAGCGGCCGAGTTGACCGCCGCCCAGGATGCCCAACGTCGCCGGAGGCACGATCCCGTGAGCGATCATGACTCCGGGAGTTCCGACGCTGCCGCGGCGTCTCGGCGCTCCGCCCGGTAGGCGACGAGCGCGGCCAGCAGCGGTGCGTCGTCGAGTGCGAGCAGACCGACCGCGAAGAGCGCCGCGTTGGTCGCGCCGGCCTCGCCGATCGCGAACGTCGCCACCGGGATGCCCGCGGGCATCTGCACGATCGAGTACAGCGAGTCCTGACCGGAGAGGTGGCGGGAGGCGACGGGCACCCCGAGTACCGGCACGGTTGTCTTGGCGGCGAGCATGCCGGGAAGATGGGCCGCTCCTCCTGCGCCGGCGATGATCGCCCGAAGGCCGCGGGTGGCGGCTGCCTCCGCATAGGCGAACATCTCGTCGGGCATGCGGTGTGCGCTCACCACGCGCGCCTCGTGAGCAACGCCGAACGACGCGAGCACCTCGACGGCCTTCGACATCGTCGGCCAGTCGCTCGACGATCCCATGACGACACCGATGACGGGATCTGCTGCGGGCACGTCCGAAGCGTAGGCGGTCGCGGCGTGTCCGGTCAGACCAACTGGCGGCGCTCGCTGACCTTCAGTGCCACGTACCCGGGAATGGTCGGGAACCAGTAGTTGATCAGGCGGAACAGCAGCACCACCGCCCACGCCGTGGCGTCGTCGACAAGCGCACTGGTCAGCATGAAGACGAGGGCCGCTTCGATCGCACCGACGCCACCCGGTGTCGGCACCGCAGATGCAACGGTGTTGGCCACCATGTACAGGGCACCGAGTTCGACGAATGCGAGATCGATGTCGAACGCTCGGCACGACCACACGAACGCGAGGATCGTCGAGAGCTTGGCCAGCGCTTGGCCACCGAACAGCAGCGAGAGCTTCGTCGGCCGGCGAGCCAGCTCTCCAAAGTCGTTCTTGACCTTGTCGAACGTCGACTTCACGACATCGACGACCCAGCGCCGGAGCTTCGGGGCCACGGCGAGCACGATCACGGCGGCGATGATGGCGATCGCGAAGACCGACACGATCGAGAGATCCGCGGCATCGCTCTTCACCGACAGTCCGCCTGTCGGGTCGGCGTTCGCCACGACGACGAAGAACACGAAGAAGACGACCTGGACCACACCGCTGGCAGCGGAGGTCAGTCCGATCGCCGCGGCAGCGACGGCACCATCGGTACCGCCCTTCTGCAGGTAGCGGATCCGCATCGCCATACCACCGGCGTTCATCGGCGTGAACCGGTTCAGGAACGACTGACCGAACATCACGATCGTCGCCTCACCGAGAGCGATCGGGCGGACCACGGAGCCCGACAGCGACATCGCACCGCCAACGGTCCCCAGGAGCGTGACGATCACGATCGGCACGACCCACACCCAGTCGAGCCCCGACATCGCGTCGACGATCTCGGACAAGTTGCTGGCGAGCGTCAAGAGGAAGAAGGCGAGGACTGCGAAGCCGACCCAGCTGACCGCCTTGGCGACGCTGATGCGCTCGAGTTCGGCCAGCTGGACCGCATCGACGTCGAGACGCACCTGCAGGCCGTTGCGGAGGTTGTCGACGAAGTGCTTCGGCTTCTTCGCCTCGCGACGGGCTTGGGACGGCAGGGCGGGCAGCTGCACGAAGGGCAGGGTCTCCGCGAGCAGGTGGCCGTCCACGTTGCGCACGGCGGCGTCGAGGGCTCGATCCGGCCCGACGAGCAGCGCCGTCGTCACGAGCAGCTCGGCACGATCGACGGCACGCGCCTCGGCGCTCGACGCGAGCACGGCGGTGTCGAGACCGACGATCGTCGCGATGTCGCCATCGACGACCACGTGGTCACGGCTCAGCGAGCGGTGCGCGATCCGCGCCTCGTGGAGAAGTCCCACCTGATGCCAGACGTCGTCGAGCGCTGCGTCGCTGAGGTCGTCGGCGTCGAGGTCGGACAGCGCTCGTCCCGATGGAACCGACATGGCGACGACGGCGCTGTCGCGGTCGGTCGGCGCGACAGACAGCACCTCCGGGATCCGGACGCCCGCACGCCCGGCCATCGTTGTGTTCAGCGCGAGCTGCGCCGCGCGGACCCTTGGCTTGACCGACATGCGCTGTTCGTCGACGTCGCGAACCCGGATCGATCGCAGCACCCTCGAGATGAGCTCGAGATCACGGTCGTCCTGATCGAGATAGATCACCTCGATCGGTGCCCCGTCGGCGGTTCCTCGGTACACGCGGAGATGGCGTCCCGCGTGCTCGTCGCCCAACTCGTCGACCTCGAATCCGGCAGCCACGAGACCTGCGCGGCAGTGATGCCGAGCCGGGACGTCGCTGTGGCGAACCGAACGCCACCAGGACCGCCGACCCGACGGCGCTGCCGACGACGAGCGTGACCAGGATGCTCACCGGCGCCTGTGTCGCCGTGATCGTCCGGACGACCGCGGCAACGCCCACGGCAATCCAGGCGATCTTGCGCCACGGCGCTGTCATCATCGGCGAGGCAGCAGTCGTGCCCGCGACGAGCGCTGCCAGATAGGCAATGGACGGGAAGTCCGTCGCGATGAACGAACCCGATGGCAGGTCGGCGACCTCGGTCGGCGGTGCCGCTCGATTGAGCCAATCGGTCAGCCAGAGCATCACGAGTCCACCGGTCACACCCGCGCCGACGACGAGCAGCGTCGCCGCTCGCGTCCGTCGCGTGAACAACCAGACCACCGTGACCACCGGCACGATCAGAATCGTGAGTTGCGCGACGCCGACGAGCAGGTAGCGCAGCGCGCGCGGTATCCGAGCGAACAGCTCGATCAGGTCGGTGGAGACGTTCGTGAGCGCCGTCGGGAACGCCGCGGTGACGGCGAGCACGACGACCAGCAGCACCAGCCGTACGGAGAGACGGGCCACGTCAACGGGGTGACGCCGCCATTCGCGCCGATCACCCTCGCGCAGCGGGGCGTCGACGGTCGCGGTCACCGCTACAGCATGGACCATGCCGGCGCAGCGTCGACGGATCCGGCCATGAGAAGCTCCGAGCAGACGCGCGCTCAGCCGAGGACGTCGGTGAGCGCGTCGACTGCGCGGTCGACGTCCTCGGGCGACGTGTAGTGCACGAACGACAGCCGCACCACACCCCGGTCGGGGTCGATGCCGAGGCCATCGAGCACGCGCGCCGCGTAGTAGTGGCCCGAACTCGTCTGAACGCCGCGCCGCACGAGGTCATGGGCAACGTCCTGGGGATCTCGCGTGAGCGGGCTGAACGCGACGGTCGGACAGCGGTGTCCGGCGACCGCGGCGAGCGTCGCAGGGCCGAGCAGTCGCACGTCGTCGCGGTCGGCCAGCACATCGAGCAGTCGGGGCGTCAGCGAGTCCTCGTAGGCCCGCCAGAGCGACGACGCTCCGACGACCGTGGCGCGTACACCGTCGGAGGCCGCGCCGCCGTGGTGCCGGTGAAGTGCCTGGATGTAGTCGAGCACGGCGCCAGCGCTCGCGACCTGCGCATGGTCGGGGCCGGCGGGGTTGAGGCGCTTGTCGGACACGCTGTCGTTGAAGAAGTGGCTCTGGTTCGGCAGCTCGGCCATCAGTCCGGCACGCACGACCATCAGGCCCTGGTGCACCGAGTACGTCTTGTAGAGGCTGAACAGGTAGACGTCGGCGCCGATCGAGGCGACGTCGGGGATCGTGTGCGGTGCGAACGACACCCCGTCGACGACCACGCGTGCACCGACACCGTGCGCCAGTTGCGTGATGCGCGTGACGTCGTTCTCGGATCCGATGATGTTCGATGCGTGTGGGACCGTGACGAGCCCGGTGCGCTCGCTGAGCAGCGCCTCGAAGTCGTCGATGTCGAGCAGTCCGGTGTCCGGATCGGTCCTCCACTCCTTGATCGTGCAGCCCACCCGTTCGGCGGCACGACGGATCGCGCCGGTGTTCGCCTCGTGATCCTGGTTGGTGACCACGACCTCGTTGCCACGCTCGAGGACCTCGGCGAATGCGTGAGCGAGGACGTAGGTGTTCGCCGACGTCGACGGTCCGAACACGACCTCTCGCGCCTCGACTCCGAGGGCCTCCGCCCAACGTTCGCGAGACCGGTCCATCAGTTCGCCTGCCCGTGCCGACGACTGGAACTCGCTGTACGGCTGCACCTTCAGATCGGTGTAGTACTCGTGCATCGCGTCGATGGTCTGGCGACAGGCGAACGACCCGCCGGCATTCTCGAAAAACGACTGACCGTCGTTGATCGGGCGACCGAACGCGGGGAACTGGGAGCGGACGAAATCGAGATCGAGCTGCACGCCCTCACGGTAACTGCGAGCGTGTCCTGCCGTTCTCGTGACCAACTGCGCCTTCTGGAGGCAGACTTGTTCACGAGAACGAGCATCGAGCGCCATGATGGGATCATGAGCTCCGACCCATCGACCACGTCCGAGCTGATCACGCCCGCATTGCTGGTCGACGTCGCAACCTTCAATCGGAACCTGGCGGCGATGGACGCCGTGCTGCCGGGGGCGAGGCTGCGGCCTCACGTCAAGGCGTTCAAGTCGACCGACATGGCCAAGCGCCTCGACGCCGACGGGCACCACAGCTTCTGCGCTGCCACGCCGCGCGAGATCGAGGGGCTCGTGGCCGCCGGGCTGACGGCGGACCTGCTGTTGGCGAACGAGACGCTCGACGCTGCCCGGCTCGGTGCACTCGCCGATCGTGCGAACATCACCGTGGCGATCGACTCCAACGAGACGCTCGACGCGGCGGTCGCCGGGGGCGTGCGATCGGTACTCGTCGACGTCGACGTCGGACTCCCCCGCTGCGGCTGCGATGTCGTGGACTCGGGTCGTCTCGCCGATCGCGCCCGCGCGGCCGGTCTCGAGGTCCGCGGCGTGATGGGTTACGAGGGTCACCTGATGATGGTCCACGACCGCGAGAAGAAGCAGAGGAAGGTCGAAGCGGCGATGGCGACCCTGCTCCAGGCGCACGAGATGGTGGGCGGCGACGTCGTGTCCGGCGGCGGCACCGGGACCTGGGACATCAACACCTGGTGCACGGAGATCCAGGCCGGCTCCTACATGCTCATGGACACCCAGTACGACGAACTGGAGACACCGTTCGAGAAGGCGGTGTCGGTGCTCGCCACCGTGATCTCGGTCAGCTCGAAGGGCTGGATCGTCGTCGACTGTGGGCTCAAGGCCTTCGGAATGGACCACGGGAACCCGTCGTGGGACGAAGGTGACGTCTTCATCTGCTCCGACGAACACATCACCCTGATGCCGCGCGAGCTCAGCGACTGGAAAGTCGGCGATCGCGTCCGAATCTGGCCATCGCACGTCGACCCCACCGTCGCCCGCCACGAACAGTTCTGGATGGTCGAGGGCGACACGATCCGCGACCGTTGGCCGATCGACCTACGCCACTGGTGAACGTGACGTTCGGTGTCTGACACCAAACGTTACGTTCACATCGAGCGGGCGGCGTTGTCGAATCTCGTGTACTGGCCGAGGAAGACGAGGCGCTTGGTGCCGATCGGGCCGGAGCGGTGCTTCGACACGATCACCTCGGCCGAACCCTTGTCGGGCGACTCGGGGTTGTAGACCTCGTCGCGGTACAGGAACATCACGACGTCGGCGTCTTGCTCCAGCGAACCGGACTCACGCAGGTCGGCGAGCATCGGGCGTTTGTCGGAACGCGCTTCCAGGTTTCGGCTGAGCTGGCTGAGCGCCACGATCGGCACCTCGAGTTCACGGGCGAGCACCTTGAGGTTTCGGCTGATCTCGCTGACTTCGAGCTGGCGGTTCTCGGAGTTGCCGCTGCCGCTCATGAGCTGCAGGTAGTCGATCATGATCAGCGCGAGGCCGCCGTGCTGGGCCTTGATCCGGCGGGCCTTCGCCCGGATCTCCATCACGGTCACCTGCGGGTTGTCGTCGAGGAACAGCGGCACCTCGAGACGCCCGACGGCGAGGCCGATCTTCGACCAGTCACTCTCGCTCAGCTTGCCGGTGCGCAGCTTGGTCGAGTCGACCTTGGCCTCGCTGGACAGGATGCGCTGGGTGAGCTCGCTGTGGCCCATCTCGAGCGAGAACACGAGGACCGGCTTCTCGGAGTGTTTGGCGATGTGTGTCGCCATCCCCAACCCGAAGGCAGTTTTTCCCATCGCCGGGCGGGCGCCGACGATGTTGAGGGTGCTCGGCTGGAGGCCCGAGAGGAGTTCGTCGAGGTCGTCGTAGCCGGTGGCAGCGCCGGTGATCGTGTCGCCTCGTTCGTAGTTCTCCTCCAGCTGATCCATGGCGATGTTCAGCAGTTCCTGGATCGGCCGGGTCGAGTCGACCACGCGATCCTCGGCGACTTCGAACATCTTCGACTCGGCGAGGTCGACGGCCTTGGTGACGTCGTCGGGCTCGGAGAATGCCAGGTCGGTGATCTCGCCGGCGGTGTGGATCAACCGGCGAAGCAGCGCGGTGTCCATCACGATGCGGGCGTAGTGCTCGGCGCCCGACACCGACGGCGTCGCGTTCTGCAGGTCGTTGAGCCGCTCGATGCCGCCGATCTCGTCGAGCAGACCGTGACGCCGCAATTCGTCGGCGACGGTGACCACGTCGACGGGTCCCGACGACGAATACAGCGACCGGACCGAGTCGAAGATGTGCTGGTGCGCCGGGCTGTAGAAGTCGCGGACGTTCAGTCCGGCTTCGCCGACGACCCCGATGGCATCACGGCTCAGCAGCAGTGCGCCGAGGACCGATTCCTCCGCTTGCAGGTTGTGGGGAGGGACTCGCCCGCTGCGGTTGGGCGCCGCGTGGGCTCGATCGTTGCGGTTGGCTCCGAATTGTTGGTCGATCGACATGGGGACCCCACTCTTCCAGGGAGTTCCTGTGTGATGGAAGGGGAACAACCCTGGGTTTTCGCTGTTGACCGGCTGTGGACAACCCGACGAATCGGTGGACAACCGGCTGTGGACAGAGCTGTGGACGGGCGTGAAGGGTCAGCAGAACTGCCCAATGTCAAGAACACCGACCGGGCCGCCGTTCTGCGGCCCGGTTCGAGACGTCAGTCGCCGGCGACGACGTCGATCGTGATCGGGAACGACACGTCGCTGTGCAGTGACGCCGTCACCGTGTGCTGACCGGTGGTCTTGATGACGTCGACGTCGACCTGGCGGCGATCGAGTTCGATGTCGGTCTGTTCGAGCACGGCGGCAACGACGTCGGCAGCGGTGACCGAGCCGAAGAGCTTGCCTTCGGGGCCGGCCTTACTGGTGACCGTGATCACCTTCGGCACGAGCGTGCTGGCGATGTGGGTCGCGGCGTCACGGGCGCTGGAGTCGCGCTGGTCGCGCGCCTGACGCATCCGGCCGGCCTGCTCGACCGCGCCATCCGAGGCGGCGATCGCATGCCCCTTGGGGAGCAGGAAGTTGCGGGCATGGCCGTCGGCCACTTCGACGATGTCGCCGCGCTTGCCCAGTCCGTCGAGATCGGAGCGGAGAATGACCTTCATCGCTCAGACCTCCTCGGTCTCGGTCGCGTCGATCGCCTCGGCGCCGTCGATCGCGTCGTCGACGATGGTGTCGCTGGCGGTGTCGTTGACGTCGTCGTTCAGGCTGGTGTCGCGATCGCGACCGCCCTCACGACCTCCGTCACGGCCCCGGCCGCCGGTGCGGGTGGAGGCGACGCGCTTCGCGTACGGCAGCAGTGCCATCTCGCGGGCCACCTTGACGGCGTTGGCGATCTCGCGCTGCTGCTGCAGCGTGTTGCCGGCAACCCGACGGTTCTTGATCTTGGCGCGATCGCTCATGAAGCGCTGCAGCAGGTCGACGTCCTTGTAGTCGATGTACTCGACCTTTTCGATGACGAGGACGCTGGTCTTCTTCTTGAACTTGCGTGGGTTCAGGTCACGGGCGCTGCGCGCCTTGTTCTTCTTGCTTGCCATTGGTGGTTCCTTACGACTGGAAAATCAGATCTTCGATGCTACGGACGGGGCTCAGAACGGCTCTTCGTCGCCGTACACGGGATCGGGTGCGCTGCGACCGCCACCGCCACCGCTGGTGGCGTCGTCGCGGCCGATGCGCTCGACCTGTGCCTGCGCCCAGCGCAGGCTCGGGCCGAGTTCGTCGGCGATCACTTCGGTGACGTTGCGCTTCTCGCCTTCCTTGGTCTCGTAGGAGCGCTGCTCCAGTCGACCGGTGACGATGACGCGGTTGCCCTTGTTGAGGCTGGCGGCAGCGTTCTCTCCGAGGTCGCCCCAGGCGACGATGTTGAAGAACGAGACCTGCTCTTGCCACTCACCGTTGACCTGGTAGCGGCGGTTCACGGCCAGTCCGAAACTGGCGACGCCACGACCACCGGTCGTGTAGCGCAGTTCGGGATCCTTGGTGAGGTTGCCCACCAGCGTGACGCTGTTCTCAGATGCCATGTTGTTCCCCTTTGCTTGGCCGCTGCGATCAGGCAGCGCTGACTGCCATGCCGCGGCGCTCGGCCTCGGCTTCGGGCAGACGGATGAGCTTGTGACGGACGACGTCGTCCGCGAGACGGAGCGTGCGCTCGAGTTCGTCGAGTGAGCCGGCGGGGGCCACGATCTCGGCGACCATGTAGTAGCCCGACGGCTTCTTGTTGATCGGGTAGGCGAACTGGCGCTTGCCCCACCAATCGATCTTGCCGTGGAGCTCGCCGCCGGCGGTGGCGACACCGTCGGTCACCGTCTTCATCCAGGCCTGTGCCTTGGGGTCATCGACGTCGCCGTCGATGATGATCATCATTTCGTATGCACGCATCATGCGTGTTTCCTCCCTTCGGATCCCCCACGAGTGCCTGATGACAGCCTCGCAGCGGGAGCCCCGATGTGGGGCAGGGCCAATATGGACCCGCCTACCTTATCGGTGCCGACTGGTGTCGCGTTCGGTGTCATGTCGACCACCGTAGAGACGGGGTGTCACGGAGTTGGTTCGAGCGGATCGCGTGACGACGCGACCGGGCACTGCTCGGCGTCGGAGCCGGCGATCAGTTCGACTCGCGAGCCGTCGACCAGGCCAAGTAGCTCCAGACCGCCCTCGAAGACCTCGATCGCCAGGTCGTACTCGGCACCCGGCGAATACAGGGGGCACTCGCCTGCCGGCGTGTCGAGGCACGGGGCCATGTCGGCCGATCCGACGTGGGAACCGTCGGGCGAGAACCAGGCGATCGAGAGCGGCGTCGGCGTCTGGAACATGTAGAACGAACCCGCGGTCGGTTCGTCGAAGCGGAAGGCCATCCCGACCGCATCTCCGAGGTCGGTGACGCCCATCAACCCGCGACCGCGTTCGGCCGCGTCGTCGGCGAGCCACAGGCAGACCTCGCACACCTCGCCGTCGGGCTCCGTGATCCGGGCCTGGATCGTCGTGAACCCCTCGGGTTGGCGGCCCGGCTCGGCTGTCGTATCGGTCGTCGAATCAGTTGTCGACGGTCCGGTCGTGTTCGTTCCCGAGTCCGCCGGCACCGGCTCGCCACGACCGTCGATCGCCGGGTCGGCATCGCTCGAACACGCTGCCAGCGCTCCCACCGCGACCGCCGCGACGGCGAGTCGCCGCATCGTCGACCGCCCGGTCATCGAGTGGCGCGCGTCGCGGAGCGTCGCCCACCCACCGGGATGACTCGCAGGAGGTGATTCCAGCGGCACTCGACGCATGCCTCGACGACGTACGCGCTCAGTTCCTCGGCCCGGTCGTTGAGCTGACGCATCTCCTTGGCCGTCGACACGCAACGGCCCTGCGCCGACAGGCGCGGGCCGAACACGTAGGTGACCAGCTTGAGGTCGGACTCCTCGCAGATGGGGCATCGCGTCGAGGTCTGCGTGCCGACGTTGCGGGCGGCGCGAATCAACTCGGGGTGCGCGTCACACACCTGGTCGAGCGGAACCCGACCCTTCTTCACCTGGCTGATCAACATACGACGGGCCAGCCGGTGGTCGACCAGACCGCGCGATCCATCCGACCCGCGAAGTGCGCCAACCGTGAACGCCATGGCCGCCGACACTACCGGCTCGTGCTGCGACGTGGTGATCCCGGACCGATCCCCGACGACATGACGCCGAGCAGGCACACTGGGGCCGTGGTCGCTGACATCAACTACGGGCCCGGCACGCCGGGCGACGACGAACTCCGACTGTGCGGGGAGGTGGGCGACGGCCGACGCGCCGTCGAGCTCGGCATCTCACCGTGGTTCAACTCGGTGGCCTTCGCTCGCGCCGGCGCGAAGTCGATCGCCATCGACACCGATCTCGAACGAATCGCCGAGACCCGACGTCGAGCGACAGCGGCCGAGGTCCAGGTCCAGTGCCTGGAGACCGATCTCGCCGACCTGGGCGACGTGGCTTCGGCGTCGTGCGAGGTGGTCCTGGCCGCCCACACGATCGACCGCGTCGACGACCTCGGGCGGCTCCTTCGACAGGTGCACCGAATCCTCAAGCCGGGGACGCCGCTCGTGCTGTCGATGCCGCATCCGTACGCCGACATCTCCCCCGAGCGTCCCTACGGCACCGGCGCCCGCACGATCGGTGAGTGGTTCACCGCCCTGACCCGGGCGAACTTCCGCATCGATCAGCTCCACGAACTCGGCGCCACGGCGCACAGCCCGGCACCCGCCGCCCTCGTCCTGCGCGCTCGCAAGGAAGGCTCCTGACCGAGCGATGAGTCTCCGCGCGACCTGTCCACGCGCAAACTCATCGCATCCGGGGTGGCGACGCGGCGACGTCAGGCGTCGGCGCGTTCGTTGGCGGTGATGCCGGCGGGGCGGGGACGGCCGAACAGGTAGCCCTGGCCCTTGTCGCAGCCCAGCTCCCGCAGCCGGTTCAGCTGCAGCGGCGTCTCGACGCCCTCGGCCACCACCGACAGACCCAGTGAGTGACCGAGCCGGACAACGGCTTCGACGATCGAGGTGTCGTCGGCCTCCAGACCCAACCCGGTGACGAACGACCGGTCGATCTTGATCGCCTCGACCGGGAACCGCTTGAGATAGGTCAGCGACGAATAGCCGGTGCCGAAATCATCGACCGACAGGTGCAGGCCCAGACCCCGAAGATCCCGCAGCGCCCGGCCGGCGGCGGTGGTGTCGGCCATGAGGGCGGTCTCGGTGATCTCCAGCCAGAGTGAGTCGGCGTCGATGCCCGTCTCGCCGAGCGCGTCGTGGACGACGTCGAGAAATCGTCCGTCGATCAACTGCTGCGTTGCGACGTTGATCGACAGTGAGCACGACGCGAACTGCAGCCCGACCGCACGCCAGTGCGCGAGCTGCGCGAGCGAGTCGCGCAGGATGCGAGCGCCGAGGTCGACGATCAGCCCCGACTCCTCCGCCATCGGCAGGAACTGGCCGGGCAGCAGCAGCCCGCGATCGGGATGCAGCCAGCGAGCGAGGACCTCGAAGCCGACCACATGGCCTCCTTCGAGGTCGACGATCGGCTGGAAGTACGGCACGACCTCACCACGCTCGAGCCCGCGACGCAGCTCGCTCGAGGTCTGCAGTGCAGCCAACGACGCTGCCCGCGTCTCCTCGGTGAACGCCTCGACCCGGTCGCGGCCGGCCGCCTTCGCCCGGTACATCGCGGCGTCGGCGTCACGAAGCAGTTCGTCGGCCGTGAGTTCGCTGCTGGAGTTGACGGCGAATCCGATGCTGGCGGTGACGACCAGTTCGTGTTCGTCGATGACGATCGGCTTCTGCACCGACCGGCGCAGCCGCTCGGCGACCACGGCCGGGTCGACGCCACCGTCGACCAGCACCACGAACTCGTCGCCGCCGAGGCGCGCCAGGCGGTCGGTGTCGCGCATCACGTGGCGCAGACGGCTCGCGACCTGGCGCAACAGCTCGTCGCCGACACCGTGGCCGAGGCTGTCGTTGACGATCTTGAAGTTGTCGAGGTCGATGAACAACACCGACACCTGACCCACGTCGGCGCGCGCCAGGAGTTCCTCGAGGCGTTCGACGAGCGCTGCGCGATTGGGCAACTCGGTCAGCCCGTCGTGCGTGGCGGCATGGGTCAGCTGCTCGGCCACCATGCGCTGCTCGGTGACGTCCTCGATGTGGGTGATCGCCAACGCAACGCCCTCGTCCTCGGTCACCGACACCCGGGTTCGCGCCCAGACGAACCCACCGTCGCTGCGCACGTACCGCTGCTCGAGCAGGTACGTGTCCGCGATGCCCAGCTCGAGACGGGCACGCTGGGTGGCAGCGGCGCGGAGATCGTCGGGATGCGTGATCTCCCGGATACCGATCCCCACCAACGACGACAACGGTCGAGCCAGCATGTCGGCCAGCGACTGGTTGGCGTCGACGATGCGGCTGTCGTCGAGGCGCACGAGCGCCATGCCCGTCGGCGCCGAGTGGAACGCCTGCTGAAAGCGACGACGAGCCTGTTCGAGTGCCACGGTCGTGCGGGCACGGTCGGTGACATCGCGCAACAACACCACCAGTCCACCGCCTCGACCGTCGGTGACCGACGGTCGGTGCAGCGATGCCTCGACGAGATGCGGTTCGCCATCGGCATCGACCAGTTCGAACACGACGTGGTTACCGATGGGACCGGTCAGGTCGCCGGTGACGTCGAGTGCCCCCGGCATCGCCTGGTCGAAGTGCCACCGTTCGGTCACCGACTCGCGGTCGTCATGGCCGATCATCTCGAGGAACGCACGGCCGACGAGCTCGTCGATCGTTCGTCCGGTCAAGAGCGCTGCTCGCTGGTTCGCCGATTCGATCAGTCCGCGGTCGTTCAGTCCCATCACGGCGTCCGGGAGGTCGTCGAGCAGCCTGCGGATCTCCGACTGGGTGCGAGAGAGCTCGTCGATCGTGTGCTGGAAGCGACGGCCGATCCGCCGCGATTCCAGCACCGTTGCGACGATGGCAATCAGTGCCAACAACGCGATGCCGACGACCACGCCGATCGTTTCGGGACCAGGATCGGCGCCCGCTCGAATCCCGGCCAGCACCACGAGCGCTGCCGAAACCGCAACGATCGGCAGGATCAACCACCACGCGCGGTGCGGGCGGTCGTTCGACGACAACAGCCCGGCGAGATCAGCATCGCCGTCGTCGACGTCACGTGGGCCCGAGATCACGGAACCAACGTAGAGCGGTCGACGTCACCGGGCGGTGCATCACCGACCGGCCAGGCGCGATCGCGGCGTCCTCAGTCCCGGAAGGCGGGACCCACGCCACCGGGATCGCTGCGGACGTCGCCGACCGCGGACGTCAGCGAGCAGACCACCACCCATCGAGCCGGCGCCGGATCTCGTCGTCGCCGAGGACGCCTTCGTCGAGACGGATGTCCATCAGGAACTTCATCGCGTCACCGACGTCGCGCCCCGGGCCGATGCCGAGGTGCTGCATCACGGCGTTGCCGTCGAGTTCGGGTCGCAGCGCTGCCAGTTCCTCGGCCGCTTCGAGTTCGTCGATGCGCTCCTCGAGCTCGTCCATCCGTCGGGACAGGCGAGCGGCCTTCTTCTCGTTGCGGGTGGTGCAGTCGCATCGCGTCAGCACGTTGAGTTCGGCGAGCAGATCACCGGCGTCGCGCACGTACCGCCGCACTGCCGAGTCGGACCACCCCATCGAGTAGGTGTGGAACCGCAGGTGCAGCGCCACCAGTTCGGTGACCGCTGCCACGTCGTCGTTCGAGTACCGCAGGGCGTTCATGCGCTTGCGGGTCATGCGTGCGCCGACCGCGTCGTGGTGGTGGAACGTGGTGCCCTTGCCATCGAGGTAGCCCCTCGTGCGGGGCTTGCCGATGTCGTGGAAGAGCGCAGCGAGCCGGGTCAGTCGGAAATCGAACGCCGGTCGCTCGCCGGCGACGACCGCGGGGTGCTCGTGGGGTGGGCGCACGTTCTCGACCACGGCGATCGAGTGTGTCAGGACGTCCTTGTGGCGGTGGATCGGGTCGTGCTCCAGCCGCATCGCCGGCAGCTCGGGCAGGAACTGATCGGCCAAGCCGGTGTCGACGAGGAACCAGAGGCCGGCGGCCGGATGATCGACGACGAGCAGCTTGTCGAGTTCGTCGCGGATGCGCTCGGCCGACACGATCTCGAGTCGTGGTGCCATCTCACGGACCGCCTCGACCAATTCCGGCGTCGGCGACAGCTGATATCCGGCGATGAACCGGGCGGCGCGCAGCATCCGCAACGGATCGTCGCTGAAGCTGATCTCCGGTCCGATCGGTGTACGTAGCACACGGGTGGCGAGATCGACAGCGCCGTCGAACGGGTCGATCAGGGTGGGGACATCGTCTTCGCCGGTCAACTCGAGCGCCATCGCGTTCACCGTGAAGTCGCGCCGCGACAGGTCGGCCTCGATCTCGTCGGCGAACACGACGTGCGGTTTGCGCGACTCGTCGGTGTAGGCCTCGGCGCGAAAGGTCGTGATCTCGTAGGTCCGCTCGAACCCGGACTCGGCGTCGCGCACCTGCGCGCCGATCGTGCCGAACTTCTCTCCCTGCGTCCAGATCGCATCCGCCCATCCCTCGAGGCAGCGCTTGATCTCCGGCGGCCGGGCATCGGTGGTCAGATCCAGATCGAAGTCGTCACGTCCCGACGCGACGAACAGGTCACGCACCGTGCCGCCGACGAGGTACAAGCGGTGCCCGGCGTCGCGAAATCGGCCGGCAAGCGGCGCCAACTCGCGCAGCACGGGCGTCAGACGTTCGGGAACCACGTCCGCAAGGCTAGGACCTCTCGTCCACAGCGAGGTCGAGCCGAGCCGTGACGGTGAGGCCGTGCCCGTCGCCGAGTACCTTCAGGGCCTGTGAGCAGTCTGGCGGCCGCACGTCCCGCACGGGCCCGCTTGGGGCGCTGGCCGTACGACGATCGCGTCGCGCAGCTCGTGCTGCTCGATCATCACATGGTGCCCACCGCGACCGACATCGCGGAGTGGGTCGCCGAGGCCGGGGCGACCGGGGCGGCGGTCGTACGCACCGGAGCGCTGTTCCCCGATTCCACTGCGCCCTTCCTCGAGTCCGGATTCCGTGTGGCCGACTCCCTGACCCTGCTCGACCGGGCACTTGCCGACCGCGCGCCGGCGAGTCGGTCGATCGGCAGCGGTCCGATCCGACAGTTGGCGGGCACCGTCCGGTTGCGACGCCTCCGCCCGTCGATGCTGCACGAGGCCGCCGACATCGACCGCCGATCGTTCTCGTCGCCGTGGGCCAACGATGCGTCGGCATTGGCGGACATCATGACCGCCACGCCGTACCACCGTTCACGCAGCGTGCACCTCGACGGCAGCATGGTCGCGTTCTCGATCAGCGGACGAGCCGACCGTTCGGGCTACGTCCAGCGGCTCGCGGTCGACCCGAGTGCACGACGGCGACGATTCGCCCGACTGTTGCTCGACGACGCGCTGCGATGGATGCAACGACGCGACGTGTCGCAGGTGATGGTGAACACCGCGGCCGACAATCGGCCAGCCCTCGCGCTGTACGAATCGATCGGCTTCGAGCGACGAGCCGGCGCATTGCTGATCCTCGAACGAGTGCTGCGGTGACCACCCGTCGCCCACCCGGCGACCGGCGCAACCGGATCACGAACGTGAACGTGGCCACGCTCGTCGCACTGTTCGTCGGTCTGCTCGTCTCGGTGTCCCCGCCGGTGTCGACGGCCGGCGCCACCTACCTGCAACCTGCCCAGTCCGTCGACGCGGCGCAGCTCGAACTGATCGGCCAGCAGTTCGCCACCGACCCCAACGGCGACGTCCAACTCCGCTACCTGCTCACCGGCCTCGTCGGCGACCCGCTCCAACTCGTCCCGCCGACGCCACCCGCAGTACCGGAACCAGCGGTCGTCGATCCGGCCGACCCGGCCGCTCCGGTCGAACCGACCCCGGTCGAGCTCCCGACGCTCACGATCGAGATCGCGAACTATCCGACCCTCACCGACGTCGACGACGTCGCACCGCTCGTGGGGAGCGACGTCGACCCCGATGCCTTCCGTTCGGTCGCCGGGAACGCCATCGACGGCGTCAGACTCGACGCTCGACCGCTGTTGGTCCGCAACGACGACGGCACCGTGAACCTCACGCTCGACATCGGTACCGACGTCGTCGACAGCATCGAGACACGCCTGCAGATGCAACGTCCTGGTCTCTACCCCATCCGGGTCCAGCTGCTGCTCGGCGATCCCGACGAGGGCAACGTCGTCGCCACGGCGGGCACCGTCGTCCAACGGCTCGCGGGCGCCGACGACACCGACGTCGAGGTCGCTCCCCCCATCGATCTGGCGGTCATCGCCGTCACCCCCGCGCCGCTCCCACGAGCCGACGCGGCGACGGTCGATCTCGCCCGCACACGACTCGACGAGTCGATCGACCTCGCCGCACGGGTCGACGTTCCGGTGACCCTCGAGGTCCCACCTCCGCTGATGGCCGAAGCGGCCGCGACACCCGCTGGATCGGAGCGCCTCGCGACCTCACTCGACGGCGACGAACTGGTCGCATTGCCGCTGCTGCCGCTCGACGTGTCGTCCGCCGTGGCTGCGGGTCGCGCCGAGGCCTACACCCGGCTGGTTCGTGCCGGTGAGGACGTGCTCACCGAGGCGGTGCCGACCACGCCGTCGCGACGCGACGTCTGGATCACCACCGACGAGCTCAGCGCCGGCGGCGCCCAGCACCTGCGCGACCTCGGCACACGCTTCGTGGTGATCGGCACCGACGTGTACGAGGAATCGATCAGCGATGATCTCCCGCCGACCGATCGATTCGTCGAGGCGGAACTCCCCGACGGTGGCACGCTGCCGTTCCTGGTGGTCGATCCGCTGTCCGAGCAGCTGACGCCAGCGGCCGCCGACCGGATCCTGGCCAGGTCGACCGCGATCGAGTGGAGTGTCCAGACCGTCGCCGAGATGCTGGTCGAACAGGCCGACGAGGACGCGTCGGCTGCTGCCTCGACCACTCGACCGACCGCTCCACCACGGCGCAGCAGAGTGCTCACCACCCCCGACCTCGCAAGTCCCGATCCGCGCTTGATCCAGGCGATGACCGAACTCGTCACGACGACCCCGTCGATCCGCTTCACGGCCGCATCGGCGCTCACCGGTGTCACCGACGTCGCTCTCGACGACGGCGAGCCGATGACGGTGCAGCTGCCCGACGTCGCCGGGCCGTCGCTCGACGCCCGCATCGAGCTGCTCGACGCCACGGCACTCGAGCTCGCCAGTGCGGCGTCGATGCTCCCACCCGACGACCCCCGCCCGGCCGCATGGTCCGCCGAACTCGACAGCCTGATCTCCACCGGCTACTCCGATGCCGAGGTCGAGGCAGCCACCGAGGAACTGCTCGCCGAGGCCGACGCGTTGAAGCAGGCAGTCCAGCTGCCCGAACCGTTCACGTTCACCCTGACGGGCCGCAGCGGCACGATCGAGGTGCGCATCGGCAACACCCTCGACGAGCCGCTCGACGTCGTCGTCGCGCTCGACTCCTCGAAGGTCACGTTCCCGGAGGGCGACCAGCGGGTGACCTTGCGACCGCTCGACGAGACCAGCGTGATCGTGCCGGTCGAGGCCGAGTCCAACGGGACGTCGTCGATCAACCTCGTCGTGGCGACCCCGGCCGGCGAGCCCCTCGACGAGCCGGTCACCTTGACCGCACGGGTGACCGCACTCACCGGGCTCGGCCAGGTGCTGACGGGCGGATTCGTGCTCGTGCTCCTGACGTGGTGGTTCACCCACTGGCGCAACCGACGCCGCTCCGAACTGGCCGGCGATGGCCGCGAGCGTCACCCCAGCAACGGCCAAGTAGGATCCGATGCCCTGTGACTGACCCGATCGACCCGACCGCCGACGTGCCCGCACCCACCGTGCACGTCGTCACCGACAGCTCCTGCGACCTCCCCGCCGACATCGCCGAGAGCCTCGACATCAGCATCGTGCCGCTCGCGATCCGTTTCGGCGACGAGGAGTTCATCGACCGCGAGGAGCTGTCGACCGCCGAGTTCTGGACTCGCTGCGTCAACTCCGACACCCTGCCCGAGACGGCCGCGCCCGCACCCGGACAGTTCGAGCAGGCCTACCGGTCGGCCGCAGCCACGGGTGCCACCGGCATCGTCGTGGTCTCGTTGTCGTCGGCACTGTCGGCGACGATGCAGTCCGCCCAACTCGCCGCGCGAGCGATCGCCGACGACCCCGACCATCGACCTCGACGTGCGGGTGATCGACAGCCGGACGATCTCGATGGGCCTCGGCACGATCGCGCTGGCGTGCGCCGCGCCGCCCGCGACGGCGCCGACATCGACGAGATCGAGGCGCTCGCCAACGACCTGGTCGGGCGGACCCGGGTGTACGGCGCGCTCGACACCCTCGAGAACCTGAAGAAGGGCGGCCGGATCGGCAACGCCAAGGCCTTGCTCGCCACTGCACTGTCGATCAAGCCGATCATCGAGGTCACCGGTGGCGTCGTCGAGCAGGCCGGCAAGCAGCGGACCCGGTCGAAGGCACTGGCGCACCTCGTCGACACGGTCAAGAACTTCGACGGCAACATCGAGAACCTGGCGGTGCTGCACGCCGACTGCAGCGACGTCGACCTGTTCGTCGAGATGCTCGCCCCGTACCACACCGACGAGATCGTCATCGGTGAGATCGGACCCGTGATCGGCACCCACGGCGGACGCGGCACGATCGGCGTCGCGTTCCAGGTCACCACTGCCTGAACGCCGGGTTCGCGAGCTCCGGACGCCGGATTGACGGCCCGGCGCCGCTCGCCACAGCTAGCGTTCGTCCTCAGTCATGTCCGCTGCGGCTCCGCCTCCCACTCCCACCGTCATCGCGCAGCGATACGAACTGCAGCGCATGCTCGCGCAGGGTGGCATGGCCGAGGTGTGGCTGGCGGTCGATCTGACGCTCGATCGCAAGGTGGCCGTCAAGTGGCTCAAGCCGTCGCTCGCGACGGACCCCGTCGTCGCCGAGCGATTCCGACGCGAAGCGATCGCGGCTGCCAGCCTCAACCATCCGAACATCGTCGCCGTCCACGACGTGTTCGAACAGGACGGACGCCAAGCGGTGGTGATGCAGCTGGTCGAGGGCAAGAGCCTGCGCCAGGTCCTCGACACCCAGAAGCGGCTGAGCCCGGAACTGACCTGTCACATCGGCACGTGCGTGGCCGCCGCGCTCGACCATGCCCACGAGGCCGGGTTCGTCCACCGCGACGTGAAGCCCGGCAACATCATGATGACGTCCGACGGCCGGGTCCTGCTCACCGACTTCGGCATCGCCAAGGGACTGCAGTCCGCCGAGGCCGACCTGACCAGCGACAACATCATGATGGGCACGGCCAAGTACCTGTCCCCGGAACAGGTACGCGGCAAGAAGCTCGATGGTCGCGCCGACCTCTACTCGCTCGGTCTGGTGCTGTACGAGTGCCTCGCAGGACGGGTTCCGTTCCTCGGCGAGACCGACGCCGACACCGCGCTCGCCCGCCTGCAACGTGATCCCACCGACCTCACCCGCCTTCGTGCAACGCTGCCGACGAAGCTGGTGGTCGCGATCCACAAGCTCCTGGCGCGCAATCCTGCGCAGCGACCCGCAACCGGCGCAGAGCTGGTCGCGACCCTGCGCGACGCCGCCAAGGAGGGTCCGCCGCCGATCGACCCGACGCCGTACGAGCAGTCACCGGTCAGTCCCTTCGGCGCAAAACGGCTTCGGCGTGCACCATCGGACGTCGCCGGTCGCGCGGAGGACCGAGCCAGGGCCACCCGCCCGGCGGGCCCGATCCCCGGTGAGGTCGCCCACGTGCACAGCTCGCCCACACCGGCGACCAACACTCGCGATCAGACACCGCCCGCGGTCGCGCCGCGAGGCAAGCCCGCCAAGGGACTCACGCAGGAATGGCGCCCTGCGTTCACCGTCGTCGCACTGTTGCTCGTCGCTGGTCTCGTGGTGGGCGTGCTGCTGTGGTCGAGCATGAGCTTCGGCGGCGGCGACCCGGTCACGTCGACGACGGCGCTGCCCGCGCCGCAGGCGAGCGAGGCACCGGGCGAAGCCGCCGTCGTCGTCGGACCCGCCAGCGATCGCCACCGTCACCGCGTACGACCCGAGCGGCGACGGTACCGAGAACGACGCCGACGCCGTGTTGTCGCTCGCCGACGCCAACGCGGCCACGTCGTGGCCGACCACGTGCTACTCGTCGCGGTACATGGGGGGCAAGCCCGGCGTCGGCCTGGTGGTCACGTTCGACGGCCTCGGCGCAGCAGGCGATCACCGTCGACGTGCAGACGGGCCCCTACCAGGTCGACTTCTTCGCGTCCGACGCCGAGGCGATCCCGACCTCGCTCGACGCCTGGGGCGCGCCACTCGCGTCCACCGCGTTCGCCAACGACCCCGAGACCGTGGCATCACCAGTGCCGGCGGCACCGGCCCGACACATCCTGATCCTGCTCAAGGAACTCGGTCGCGACGGAACGTGCAGCGATGCGAACCCGTATCGGGGGCGCCTCGGCGAGATCGCCGTCGTCGGCTGATCCACCGTCGCCGACGGGCCGAGCAGCACGACCTCCAGGCCCACGGACATCCCGCGGCGTCTTCGACCCGTTCGTTACGCTCGCTGCATTCCTCGCCAACTCGATGACGCCGCCTTGGTCGCCGCCGCACAGGGCGGCGACCGCTTCGCGCTCGATCAGCTGCTGCGCCGCCACTACGACCGGATCCATGCCGTGTGCCGCCGTATCGCCGGCGAGACACGCGATGCCGACGATGCCTGCCAGGAGGCGCTGATCAAGATCGTTCGCAACCTGCCCCGCTTCGACGGTCGTTCTTCGTTCGGCACCTGGGCCTACCGCATCGCGACCAATGCGTCGCTCGACGAACTCCGCAAACGCCAGCGGCGGCCAGGCCTACACACGGTCGACGAGGCCCACCGGCCCGAGACGGTGGATCCGTCGGCCAACGTGCACACCGAACGATTCCCGGACCGACTCGTGCTCGACGACGCACTCGACACGCTGTCGGACGACCTGCGAATCGCGGTGGTGCTCCGCGATGTCGCCGACCTCGACTACGCCGAGATCGCCGAGGTGCTCGACGTCCCGGTCGGCACCGTGAAGTCCACGGATCTCACGGGGCCGGGCCGCATTGGCAGCCGAACTGCGGCTCGACGACGAGCGACGAGGAAGTCGTGGGAACCGATCAGACCCCGACGAGCGTCCAATGGATCCGACATGAACGACGACCTGACCCTGCTCGCGAGCGCGTACCTCGACGGTGACGTGACCGCAGACGAGCGCGCCCGGGTGGACAACGACACCGAGGCACTCGCCGAGGTCGACCGGCTGCGATCGGTCCGAGCGCTGCTCGGCGACGTCGAGCCGCAGGCGATCTCGATTCGTGAGGCACAACTCGCGACCGCACTCGAGGTCTGGGATCGCCTTCCCGAACGTGAACGCACCGGCGCCCGGCGCGACGGAACGCCGGCAGGCATCGATGCTGCGGCAGTCGCCGGCGCCGCCTCGGTCACGGCACCCACTCCACTCAGCAGTCGTCGCCGATCCGCGCGAAGCACGTCGACGCGCTGGTTGACCGGTGCCGCTGCCGCCCTCGTCCTGGTGCTGGTGGGAGGCGTGGCACTCCAGCTCTCGTCGACGTCCTCCGACGACGACGCGTCCAGCGAGGAGACCTCGAGCGACGACGGGGCCGAAGCGCTCACGGAATCCGCACGCGCCGACGCTGCCGAGGATGCCGATGCAGCCCTACCGGCACCGGCCGCCGAGGGAGCCGAGGCCGCCGACGAAGCGACGATCGAGCTGGACACCGGGATCGACAACGCGGCACCTCCCGGCGAGAACGTCGGGCTCGATCAACTCGACAACCTGACCGACCTCGCCGACTTCGCGGCCGCGGCGGTGGGTGCACCGATCTCCCCCGACGACGTGCCCGCAGCGACGAGTGCGGCGGGTGGGGAGGACCTGTCCGAGGCCGAGACGTTCCTCGTCGAGACCGAACTCCCGCGTTGTCTCGGCGTCGACATCATCGTCGGACCTGCGGTGTACCGCGATGTCCCGGTCGTGGTGGGAATCGATGAGAGCCGCAATCTGGCGATCGCCTACCGAGCTGTCAACTGCGCGGAGGTCGCTCGGGCGCGACTGCCCTGAGTGCGCGGCTAGCCTCGCCGACATGCCGGCCAATCCGCTCACCGATCCGAACTGGGCCACAGAGACCACCGACAAGCTGGTCAGCCTCATCGACTCCTTCCGGATGCAGACCACCCAGAAGGTCGTCTACGCCGCTCGCGGCGCCGTGTTCGGGTTGCTCGCAGCCATCCTCGGCGTCCTCATCGTCTTCATCCTCGTCATCGGATCCATGCGGGGCCTGCAGGCCCTGCTCGCACTGGCCGTCGACTGGAGCCAAGCGGTCTATCTCAGCTACTTCATCGTCGGCGGCATCCTCAGCGTGGTCGGCATCGTGCTGTTCCGCAAGCGCAACGCAGCCACCACCTGAGCGATCCGGCAGCCACCTGCACCACCTGCACCACGAATCCTGCACCACGAATCGACCCCTGGAGGAAGTGCCATGTCAGACGTTCGCGACGTCATCATCATCGGATCGGGACCAGCGGGCCTCACCGCGGCGGTGTACGCCGCTCGGGCGAACCTCGCACCACTGTTGATCGAGGGCGAACCGTCGAGCACGAGCGACCAGCCCGGAGGTCAACTGATGCTGACCACCGAGGTCGAGAACTTCCCCGGGTTTCCCGACGGCATCATGGGCCCCGAGCTGATGGCGAACATGCGAGCCCAGGCACAGCGCTTCGGCACCGAGATCCTGACCGAGAAGGTCACGGCCGTCGACTTCTCCGAGCGACCGTTCCGGGTCTGGGTGCGTGACACCGAGTTCCGAGCTCACGCGGTGATCGTCAGCACGGGCGCCCAGTCGCTGATGCTCGGCCTCGAACCGGAGCAACGCCTCATCGGCCACGGGCTGTCGACGTGCGCGACCTGCGACGGCTTCTTCTTCCGTGGCCACGAGATCGCGGTGGTCGGTGGTGGCGACTCGGCGATCGAGGAGGCCACGTTCCTCACCAAGTTCGCCGACAAGGTCACCATCGTGCATCGCCGCGACGAACTCCGCGCGTCGAAGATCATGCAGGATCGGGCGTTCGCCAACCCGAAGATCGATTTCCGCTGGAACAGCCAGGTGACCGACATCTTCGGCGACACCTCGGTCACAGGCATCGAGCTCACCGACACCGTCGACGGTGGGGTGTCGACGCTGCCCGTGACCGGACTGTTCATCGCCATCGGTCACCGCCCCAACACCGACCTGTTCGCCGGCAAGCTCGCGATGCACCCGGACACGGGCTACCTGATCACCCGTCCCGATTCGTCGTACACCGACGTCGAGGGCGTGTTCGCCTGCGGTGACGTTCAAGACGACGTGTACCGCCAGGCGATCACCGCTGCAGGCTCGGGCTGCATGGCGGCGATCGACGCCGAGCGCTGGTTGGAAGCCAACGTCCACCACTGATCGGCTGCGCGATCGGTCGACGGCACGGCGGGAATGTTCCCGATGTCGCCGGGGTTGCACCATTCCCTTCGTGAGCCCCCTACCCTGCTCATGAACCCTCGACCGGGGATCCCTGAAAGGAATGCGTCATGGCAGACGGCATCGTCAACTTGTCCTCCAACACCTTCGACGAGAGTGTGATCGGCTCCGACAAGCCCGTCATCGTCGATTTCTGGGCCGAATGGTGTGGTCCGTGCAAGCAGATCGCACCGATCCTGGCCGAGATCGCCGACGAGCACGCCGGTGACGTCACCGTGGCCAAGTTGAACGTCGACGATCATCCGGACCTGGCGATGCGGTACAACGTGATGAGCATCCCGACCCTGCTGGTCTTCTCCGGTGGCGAGGTCTCCAAGCGACTCGTCGGCGCCAAGAGCAAGGGCGCCCTGCTCCAGGAGCTCGACGAATTCCTGGCGACGACGCACTGACGAGTCCCTTCCCGCTGAGGCAGGGACAGAGCGGCGAGCCGGTCCGCGATCTCCAGCGACGTCTCGGTTCGGCAGGGCTGGCGCCAACCGGCGACACTCCCGGGCACTTCGGCGCGTCCACACAGCAGGCGGTCACGGATTTCCAGCAGCTGCGCGGCCTGCACACCAGTGGCGCCTGCGACGAACACACGTGGTTGGCACTCATCGAGGCGGGTTGGCGACTCGGCGACCGACTCCTGGTGCTGGCGGCACCGCAGCTGCGCGGCGACGACGTCGCCGAGCTCCAGGGGGCACTCAACCAGCTCGGATTCGACTGCGGGCGACCCGACGGGATCTTCGGGCCGGCCACGGCGCGTGCGCTGGAGGACTTCCAGCGCAACGGCGGACTGGTCCCTGACGGAGTCTGCGGTCCGCAGACGATTCGCACGCTCGAGTCGCTCCGACGTCAGACCGGCTCGGGTCCCGGGGTTGCGTCGGTCCGTGAAGCCCTGACCGAGCACGCGTCGCTGATCACCCTGCGCATCGTCGTCGGGCAGTTCGGCGGACTCAGTTCGATCACCCGCTCCGTGACACGTGCGCTTCGTACGAGTGGGGCCACGGTGATGTCGACCGACGAGTACGAAGCCGGTGCCCAGGCGGCCGCAGCGAACCGCTTCGGGGCCCACCTCTACGTCGGTTTCGAGGCCCGAGCACACACACGTTCGTTGATCTCGTATTATGCGGTACCCACGTTCGAGTCGATCGGTGGCCGTGCGCTGGCCACCCGCATCGCGGCCGGATGGTGCACCGAACAGCTCCAGCGGCCCGAGGTGCGCGGCATGCGCCTCCCGGTACTTCGAGAGACCCGCATGCCTGCGGTGTTGTGTTCACTCGGGCCGGTGCGCGCCGCCGTCGATGCGACCGACGCCGTGACCGATGCCGTCGTCGGGGCACTCACCGTGTGGGCAACCGGTGGTTCATCCCCTGACTTCTGAGTTGTCCACAGCCTTTCACACAGCCTGTGGGTTCGTCTCGACATGACGTTGAGCTGACGAACACGCAGCGTGCGTGAAGGGCAGGTGAACAGCGGGTTCTGGCGACGGATCGTGGTCGGTGGATCGACCCTCAACGCTGAAGTTCACGCGCACGTTGACCGACGGCGTGCCGTCACCGCAGGACGTCAGCTCGTCATCGCTCGATAGATGCGTTCGAGATCCTCGAGATCGGCGAACTCGATGGTCACTCGTCCCTTCTTGGCGGTCATCTGAACACTCACGCGCGTGTCGAGGTGCTCGGCGAGAAGGTGCTCGAGTTCCAAGAGACCAGGCGGACGCAGCCGCGTCGACGGTGTCAACCCTGCGCCATCCACGGGTGACGTCGTCGGCAGGTCGTCGGCGATCACCGTCTCGTCGGTGCCGTCAGGACCGGCGATGTCGGCACGTACCGCGTCCTCGACCATGCGCACCGACCAGCCGCCGGTCGCCGCCTCGCGGGCGAGCTGCTCCTGTCGGCTCCGGTCGGGTGTGCCAAGGAGTGCTCGGGCATGGCCGGCACTCAGCTGGCCATCGGCGAGCAGATGCTGCACGGCGGGTGGGAGTCCGAGCAGACGGAGGCTGTTGGTGATCGCCGAACGGCTCTTGCCGACGCGGTTCGCGACCTGGTCATGGGTCAAGCCGAATTCGTCGAGCAGCTGCTGGAACGCTGCAGCTTCCTCGAGGGCGGTCAGGTCCTGGCGGTGGAGGTTCTCGACCAGGGCCTGCTCGACCGAGGTGACGTCGTCGGTGAATCGGATCACGGCGGGGATCGTGGTCAGACCCGCTCGCTGCGCAGCCCGCCACCGCCGTTCCCCGGCGATCAGCTCGAACGCCCCGTCGGCGAGCGGTCGCACCAGAATCGGTTGCAGCACGCCCATCTCGGTGATCGACGCCGACAGTTCGCTCAGGCTCTCCTCATCGAAGTGGACCCGTGGCTGATTCGGGTTGGGAGAGACCGCCGAGACCGGGACCTCGGACAGGACGGCCCCCTGCGATACGTCGGCATCGGGCAGCTCTGCTCCCGGGATGATCGAACTCAGGCCTTTGCCGAGTCCACTAGAACGAGCCATGGTGTACCTCCCGTGCGGCGTCCCGATAGGCAATCGCCCCTCGGGAAGTTGGATCGAACGTCGTGATGGGCTGACCGAACGAGGGGGCCTCCGACAACCGGACCGATCGAGGGATCACCGACTTGAGCACCTTCTCGCCGAAATGCTCACGGACCTCACTGACCACCTGACCGGAGAGCTTGGTGCGGGCGTCGTACATCACGCACAAGATCGTGCTCATCTCCAGCGTGGGATTCAGATTCCGCTTGACGAGGTCCACGTTGCGAAGCAGCTGACCAAGACCTTCGAGGGCGTAGTACTCGCACTGGATGGGGACCAACACCTCGCCGGCCGCAGCCAAGCCGTTCACGGTCAGCAATCCCAGTGACGGCGGGCAGTCGATCAAGACGTAGTCGTAGTCGTCCCGAACCGCCTCGATCGCACGCTTGAGTCGCTGCTCGCGGCTGAACGCCGGCACGAGTTCGATCTCGGCGCCGGCCAGGTCGAGTGACGCCGGAGCAACGAAGAGATTGCGCACGTCCGTGGGCTCGACCACGTTCTCCAGTGGCTCCTCGTGCATCAACACGTGATACATCGAGTGTTCGAGACCTCGGTTCTCGATGCCGAGACCGGTCGACGCGTTGCCCTGTGGGTCCAGATCGATGATCAGGGTACGCAGTCCCATCTCGGCCAGGGCAGCGCCCAGGTTGACGGTGGTCGTCGTCTTGCCCACCCCACCTTTCTGGTTCGCCAGCGCGATGATGCGCGGCAGCGGGTGCACAGGGGGAGCGGGCTCGGGTGACGCTGGATGGATGTCGTACTCCGACAACAGGTTCTCCGTTCTACGGCACGACCAGACGGCATCGCGATGCCGTCCAGGGCGAGGGACCCGCACACTCTGCCGGATCCGCCGTCGGAAGACAAGCATTGTCGACCGCAAATCGAATGTTTCACGTGAAACACCTGCGGTCCGTGCTGGTCGCGCCACGGGTCACACGGGCCGGCGATGTTTCACGTGAAACACCGGGACCACCTGAGGTCAACGTGGGAGGAACACCGCAACCAGGCCGTCGAGGTCCCCTGACCTGGCCGTATCAGACGCAACGGTGGGGATCTCGACGCGACGGAGTTCCAGCTCCGCGAGCAGTCCGTCGTCCCATCGATCCTCCCCGGGCGGCTCGCTGATCACGATCGGTCCACCATCACGCACGAGACGAGCCGCCTGCGCGAGGGTGAACGCCGGTGGTCCGAACCCCCTCGCGACGACCGCATCGAACGGATCGTCGGGGATGAAGGTTCTGACATCCGTGCACGCCACCGTGATCCGGTCCTGCCAACCGAGCCGGCGGACCAGTCGTTCCAGCGCGTCCGTGCGCTTCGCCCGACGATCCAGCAGCGTCACACGAACGGCCGGGAGATCGTGGGCGATGACCAAACCCGGCACCCCGCCGCCACTGCCCAGATCGAGGACGGACTCGATCACCCGGTCGTTCTCGCACGCCCGAAGCGCACGAACGAATCCGCGGGCGTGCGCGATCACCTCGGGGATCGGGCGTGACCCGAGAAATCCGAGTCGTTGCGCGTCACGCAGCGCGTCGACGAGCGCCATCGAGGGCTCGTCGCTCATGCGGGATCAGGCAGGCTCGACGATGATCCGGCGATCCGGATCCTCGCCCACCGACCGGCTCGACACGTCGGCTTCCTCGTTGAGCACATCGTGGACGACCTTGCGATCAGACGAGCTCATCGGCTCGAGCGAACGAGCCGTTCCCGACGTCCGCACCTGTTCGGCGACATCTCGTGCGAATGCCGACAGCGCAGCTTCTCGTCGCTCGCGGTAGCCGGCCACATCGATGCGCAGTCGCGTCTCGTGATCGCCGAGGCGGCGCTGCGCCGACACCCGGGCGAGGTCCTGAATCGCGTTGAGGGTCCGGCCGCCGGGCCGACGAGGAGTCCCAACTCGGACCCGGTCACGTCAACGCGCAGTTCGAGTTCGTCGATGTGCAGCGTCGACGAACCCTCGACGCCGAATGCGGCGGTGAGCCCATCCATGAATGCCACTGCTGCGGCTCCGACCTCGTCGGGGGTCACGGTCGATTCGGGGCGGTCCTCGTTGCTCATCTTCTGCTCCTCGTTCTGCTTGCTGCGCTTGGTGGTGGATCGGCTGGCGGCGGGCGTCTCGCCCGATGAGGTCCTCGACGACGTCACGGTCGCGTCGCTCGATGCGCCGAGGGCGCTCGCCGCGTCAGCGGCCTTCGTCGACGCAGTGTCCGCCTTGGCCTTCGTTCCATCGGAGCGACCCTTGCGGCGCCGTTCCTGCTTCGGTCGGACTTGCGCAGGACGGACCCGCGGCCCGCAACCGGGCCTCGCCGCGCACCCGGCCGAACAGACCTGGTCGGGGTTCTTCGATCACGTCGAACTCGGCCTCGTCGGCTCCCACGCCGAGTTGATCCAACGCCGCTTCACGGGCGGCTTCGATGGTCTTTGCGGTGGTTTCGACCCACTCCATGTTGATGTTCTCTTTCTGCTGCACGGTGACCGGGCGCCCATGCGCCCAACGGTCAGGAGGATTTCTTCGACGAGTTCGGTCGTGGACTTCGACGACTTCTTCGACTTGGTCTTGTTGGCTTGCGCCTCTTGGCGTGTGGGCGTCGGACGACCCTTCGCCCCCGAGGAC
>CAVPIC010000013.1:0-489121 GCA_963704915.1 Ilumatobacteraceae bacterium
GGGTTGCCCGCACCTGCTTCGTCAACGCTGCGGTGGTCTCGTCGCCCGGTTCGGGACGGTCGACTCGCTGGCCGAGCTGGATCGAACCGAGCCGCCGTTCGATCGTCTCGATCAGGTCGTCGCGGCCAGCGTCCCACTCGAGCGTCCGACGTTCGACGATCTCCGGTCCGAACTCGGCGACGACGTCGTCGGCGTCGACCACGGCGGCGAGGCGGATGCGGGCTCGCTCGCGGCGGCCGTCGAGGTCGGCGGCGACGAGGAATGCCTGGTCCGCGAGCGCGTCGTCGTCGGGCAACCATGCGCCGGAACCGGACCGGAGCTGGAACTGGCCGGGGCGTCGCCGGGCGGCCAACCGGTCGGGGTAGCCGAGCAACAGGACGACGCCGGTCCGATCGGGATCGACGTCGTCGAGGTCGAAACGGATGCCGGCCCGCCGGGCGAGATCGGCGGCCCGATCCCGCAGACGGTGAACGGCGCCCCGGTCGGCGGCGTCGTGGCCGCGACGTCCGGTCAGCGCGCCGATGCGGAGCGCCAGGTCGGCGGGCAGGTCGTCGGGGCGGCCCCGGAAGATGTCCCGTTCTTCGACCAGCGTGGCGATCACGCAGGCGAGCGATGATCGGTCGACCGCAACCATCCGGGCGAGGCGGGGGTGCACCGGCAGACCGAGCATCGTGCGTCCCAGCGGCGTGATCGAGCCATCGGCGTCGATGGCGTGCAGATCGGCGAGCAGCTCGCGGGCCTGGGCGAGCGCCCCCGCCGGGGGAGCGTCGATGAAGCGGAGTTCGTCGCCGCCGCCCCAGGCGGCGAGTTCCAACGCGAACCCGGCGAGGTCGGCCTGGGAGATCTCGGGCGACCGGTGCTTCGAGCGGGTGCCGTGCTCGAGCTTGCTCCACAGCCGGTAGGCGGCGCCAGGCTCGGTGCGACCCGCGCGACCGGCCCGCTGTTCGGCCGACGCACGGCTCGTCGACACGGTGGTGAGCCGGGTCATCCCGGTGCGGGCGTCGAAGCGCGGCTCGCGTGCGAGCCCGCTGTCGACCACGACCCGCACACCGTCGACCGTCAGCGACGTCTCGGCGATGTCGGTGGACAGCACGACGCGGCGTCGCCCCGGCAGCGACGGCGCGAGCGCCGCGTCCTGTTCGGCGAGGGAGAGGGCACCGGCGAGCGGGAACACGTCGACATCACCGGTGACGGCGTCGCGCAGCATCGACTCGGTCCGGCGGATCTCGCCGATCCCCGGCAGGAACACGAGGACGTCACCGGTCTGTTCGCGCAACGCCCGTTGCACGGCGGCGACGACGTCGGGCTCGATACGAGTGCTGCCGCGCATGGGCCCGACCGCGACCGACCGCGCCCACCGCCTCCTCGGCCGGCGGAGCGGCCGCCACCGGACGGGTCACGGGGCATCCAGTGCATGTCCACGTCGAACATGCGTCCCTCGCTCGACACGACGCGGGCATCGAGCAGTGACGTCAGCCCCTCGACGTCGGGTGTCGCCGACATCGCCAACAGTCGGAGATCGGGCCGGATCGTCGAGGCGACGTCGAGAGCGAGCGCCAGGCCGAGATCGGTGGTCAGATTGCGTTCGTGGACCTCGTCGAAGATGACGAGACCGACACCCGGGAGCTCCGGGTCGTTCTGGAGTCGACGCGTGAGTACGCCCTCGGTGACCACCTCGATCCGCGTCGCAGCGCCGATGTGGCGCTCGTCGCGTGTCTGGTAGCCGACGAGCCCGCCGACCTGGGTCCGGGTGGTGTCGGCCATACGTCGTGCCGCGGCGCGTGTGGCCAGGCGGCGGGGCTCCAACATCACGATCCGCCGATCGTCGAGCCACGGCTCGTCGAGCAGCGCCAGCGGGATGACGGTCGTCTTGCCGGCACCCGGTGGTGCGACGAGCACCGCACATCGAGGCTCGGCCAAGGCCCGACGGACGTCAGGGATCGCCTCGACGACGGGCAGGTCGGGAATCTCGATCGGCCCCGAGGGCACGACGTCAGCCCAGCGCGGGCGAACCGCGGAACGGACCCGGGTCGCCGGGGCCGGGCACGGGGATCGAGGTCCACCAACAGACCTCGGCGATGGCGTCGGCGACGGCCTCCCACTCGGGCGGGTTCCATCCCTGTGCCGCGGCGGCGACGACACCGTCGACACGGGTGAAGACGAATGCCGGCAGCTCGCTGAGTCCGGCTGCCTTCACGAACGCGCGGTCGGGATCGCAGAACACGAGGAAGCGATCGGCGTACGGGCCGAGGAAGGTGCGAGCGTCGACGGCATTCGCAGTGACGATCAGGTTGATGCGTGCGTCGGAGCCGCGGAACTGCTCGAGCACGCGTGTGGCGGCCTTGAGGATCCAGGAGCTCTCGTTGGTGTACGGGTCGAGGACGACCGAGGCCAGATGGAAGGTGGTGAGCCACTCCATGATCGGTCGGCTGATGCCGGCGGCGCCGTCGACCAGCGGGGTCAGGACGAGATCGGCCGGGAGCTTCTCGCCCAGGCGTGACGGAGCCGGTGCTGCGGTGTCGGGGGTCGTGTCGGCCACGGCCAGCGATCGTAGCGACTGGCGCCCCCGATCGGGGTATCCACCCTGCCAGCGCACGACAGGGTCGAGGGAGTCGGGGTACGGTCGCGCCGTGCATCCGATCGAGCATCTCCGCTACGTGGCGAGGGCGCAGGGTGCTGATCCCTCGTCGCTGGTCGAAGAGACGGCCCACGCGTTGGGATCGCTTCACTTCGACCCGTCCGGGTTGGTCGTGGCCTGTCGGCGGATCGTCGAGCGCCATCCGTTCACCGGACCGTTGTGGTGGCTGTGTTCGAACGTGGTGACGTCGGCGGAGCCATTCGAGGCGGTCTGGGAACTGGCCGATGCGATCCGCGGCGATCGCACCGGCGCCGAACTCGCCGCGGTGCTGCCTGACGAGGCCACGATCGTCACGATCGGCGATCCCGATGTGATCGGCGATGGGTTGGTCAGGCGTGGCGACGTTCGGGTGCTTGCGCTCGACGCGGGCTACACCGCCACCTCGTTCGTGCGGCGCCTCGAGCGTCACGACGTCGACGTCGAAGCGGTCGATGCGGGCGTGGCCGGTGCCGCGGTGCGCCACGCCGATGTCGTGCTGGTCGAGGCGCTGGCCGTCGACTCCGGGCGTGCGCTCGTCCCGAGCGGGTCGTCGACGATCGCGGCGGCCGCGGCGGCGTTCGGGACCGAGTCGTGGATCGTGGCCGGGGTGGGGCGCCGCCTTCCGTCGGGTTTCCTCGATGCGATGGTCGCCAAGGTCGACGCGCTGGCCGAGGACGTCGATCCGTGGGGCCTCGACGTCGAGGTGCTCCCGACGTCGATGTTCACCCACGTCGTCGGCCCGCACGGCAAGGTCCCGATGGGTCCTCCGGCGATCGTCGCCGAGTGCCCGATGGCCCACGAACTCCTCCGCCCCAGCCACATCTGACCCCCAACGCCACCCCTCACCCCACCCGTTTGCGTTGCACTTTCGGTGACCCGGGTCACCGAAAGTTGTGCATAAACGATGGGCGCCCGGCACCTACACGTTTGCGTTGCACTCCGGGTGGACCGGGTCACCGGAAATGCAACGCAAAAGGGGATGGTGGAGTGCGTCAGGCGGCGGTCAGGGGGCCTGCCGGTGTGAGGCGGGCTCGCAGGGTGCGGCGAACCATGTCCGAGCGTTTGGTGACATCGTCGAAGGTGTATTCGAACACGCGCACTCCGAGGTCTTGGAGTTCGTTGCGTCGCTGGGCGTCCCGAGCCCGCTCGGCGAGACTGGCATGGCCCTTCTGCCCCGAGACCTCGACGACCACATTGAACGCCTCGAAGAAGAAGTCGACGCGGGCGACGTGCCGGCCGCCTGCCCTGAACACGACCTGCTTTCTCGGTGTCGGCAACCCGGCCTCCCTCACCAGCTCGAGGAAGCGACGCTCGAGATGGGTGTGGCCTCCCGAGTCGACGATCATCTCCTCGACGAGGCGGCACCCCCAACGGCCCGATCCCCGCAGCCCGTCCAGACGCCGGGCGAGCACTTCGGGCGACGAGAGCTGGAGACGCACGGCACTGTCGATCGCCGCTTCGATGCGCTGACGATGTGCCCGAGCGAGGGCGAGATCGAACACCGTGCGTGTGGCCGAGGTGACGCGGAAGCCGTCGACCACGACATGATCGATCGGGTCGAGCCGCTTGGTCGTGTGGACAGCGAAGGGCAGCACGGCGGGTCGACGGGGACGCTCGATCGTGAATTCGACAGCGTGGGCGCGCGATCGGTCGAGCCCATGGAGCGCCGCCGCCGCCTCGAAACTCACCCAGCTCCGCTCACCGAGGCACAGCAGCCCGCAGCGCAGGCGGCGACGATGCGTGTCGGGGGTACCCCGAAGCGCGTAGACCCGCGGCGCCAACCGGAACATCCACCCCTCGACGATCAAACGACGCTGGGTCCAGTTCGTCACGCCGTGCATCCGGAGCTGGGCGGAGGTGAGGAGTCCCTCCTGGTCGGCGGCGAGGTCGGTGAGTGCAGCGCTGATGTCCATGCTCCGACAGTGGGCACCGAGCCGGGGAGAGCGGAACACCCCGTTTGCGTTGCACTTCCGGCGACCCGGCCCACCCGAACCGCAACACAAACGTGGTGGGGCTGCACCGCAACACAAATGTGGTGGGGCCTCCAGCCGGGCGTCGGCACCCCCGTTCGTGCGCAGTTTTGGGTGACCCGGCCCCACCGGGAATGCAACGCAAACGTGGATGGTGGAACGTGGTGGTCAGATGCGGCGATGGGCGGGGGGATGGCCGAGGATGTCGGTCATCACCTCGCGGGCCTCGGCCTTGCGGTCCTCGGTGACGAAGACCCGCGCCATCGGCTCTCGGCTGTTCATGTACGGGTTGAGGTTGTAGTCGTCGGTGGTCACCGCCGGGATCCCCTGGGCGTTCAGCTCGTCGACGATCATCGGCGCCATCCACTGCGGCACCCAGCCGGCTTCGACGGTCCGATCCGGATTCGGCGGCTTGGGCTCGTGCTTGCCGAACACCCAGTGCCATGCGCTGCGGAACGTCGTCACTACTTTTCGTCCCCCAGGGGTCTGCCAGTGTCGTATCGTCCTCTCATGCGCTCAACCTAGGCGCCCGACCGACCCAATCGACCGACGAGGTGTCATGGCCAACATCATCACCGCCGCACTCCTGCAGACCGACTGGACTGGCGACAAGGAGTCGATGATCGTCAAGCATGAGGAGGCCGCGCGCGAGGCCGCCGCGCAGGGTGCACAGATCATGTGCTTCCAGGAGCTCTTCTACGGCCCCTACTTCTGCCAGGTGCAGGAGGCCGAGTACTACGACTACACCGAGTACATCCCCGATGGCCCCACGACGAAGCGGTTCCAGGCGCTGGCGAAGGAACTCAACATGGTGATGGTGCTGCCGATGTACGAGATCGAGCAGCCGGGGATCTACTACAACACCGCTGCGGTGATCGACGCCGACGGCACCTACCTCGGCAAGTTCCGCAAGCAGCACATCCCGCAGGTGAAGGGCTTCTGGGAGAAGTTCTACTTCCGGCCCGGCAACGGTGGTTACCCGGTCTTCGACACCGCTGTCGGCAAGGTCGGTGTCTACATCTGCTACGACCGCCACTTCCCCGAGGGCTGGCGAGCACTCGGTCTCAACGGCGCCGAGATCGTCTTCAATCCGTCGGCCACCCACCGCGGCCTCAGCGAGTACCTGTGGTCGATCGAGCAGCCGGCCGCCGCCGTGGCGAACATGTACTACGTCGGTGCGATCAACCGGGTCGGCATCGAGCCGCTCGGCGACAACGACTTCTACGGCCAGAGCTACTTCGTCGATCCGAGGGGCCAGTACGTGGGCGACAAGGGCGACCCGTACAAGCCGGAACTGATCATCCGAGAGCTCGACATGGACCGCATCAAGGAAGTGCGCGACGGCTGGGCCTTCTACCGCGACCGCCGTCCCGACGCCTACGACGAACTGGTGCAAGGGTGAGTTTCGACATGATCCGGGCGAGCGAGGCAAGCGCCAGCGACGAGCTGGATCCGAGCGAGGAATGCCGACGGGCCGACGAGAGAGAACACCAGTCGTGGCGACCACGCTGATCTCCGGCGGCACCGTGATCTCCGCGGTCGGGCGCCGCGACGCCGACGTGCTGATCGACGGCGAGAAGGTCGTTGCGATCCTCGCACCCGGGCAGGCCGCGGCGATGGGTGTGAACCCGGACCGCACGATCGATGCCACGAACAAGTACGTCGTTCCCGGCGGCGTCGACGTCCACACTCACATGGAGCTGCCGTTCGGTGGCACCGAGGCATCCGACACGTTCGAGACCGGCACCCGCGCGGCGGCCTGGGGAGGCGTGACCACGATCGTCGACTTCGCGGTGCAGAACACCGGCCAGAGCGTGCACGACAAGCTCGCAGTCTGGCACGAGAAGGCTGCCGGTAACTGCGCGATCGACTACGGCTTCCACCAGATCATCGGCGGGGTCGACGAGGAGTCGCTGAAGGCGATGACCTCCCTGGTCGACAACGAGGGCATCACCAGCTTCAAGCTGTTCATGGCGTACCCGGGAGTGTTGTACTCCGACGACGGCCAGATCCTGCGGGCGATGCAGAACGCCTCGGAATCCGGGGCGATGATCATGATGCACGCGGAGAACGGCATCGCCATCGACGTGCTCGTCGCGCAGTCGATCGCCCGCGGCGACACCGACCCGAGGTTCCACTCGCTCACCCGACCCGCCGAACTCGAATCCGAGGCGACGCACCGAGCCATCCAGCTCGCCAAGGTCGCAGGCAACGTGCCGCTCTACATCGTGCACATGTCGGCCTCGGGGGCACTGGAAGAGGTCGCGGCAGCGCAGCACGCCGGCCTCAACGTGTTCGCCGAGACCTGCCCGCAGTACCTGTACCTCACGCTCGAGGATCAGCTCGCGCAGCCGGGCTTCGAGGGGGCGAAGTGGGTGTGTTCCACACCGTTGCGCACCAAGCACGAGCATCACCAGGCCGATCTCTGGAAGGGCCTGCGGATGAACGAACTCGCCGTCGTGTCCACCGACCACTGCCCGTTCTGCTTCAAGGACCAGAAGGAACTCGGGTTGGGCGACTTCTCGAAGATCCCGAACGGCATTGGCGGCGTCGAACACCGCATGGAGCTGATCTACCAGGGCGTCGTGCTCGGCGAGATCAGCCTCGAGCGATGGGTCGAGACCTGCTGCACCACGCCGGCGCGCATGTTCGGCTTGGAGCACAAGGGCGTGATCGAGCCCGGCGCCGACGCCGACATCCTCGTGTGGGATCCGAACCGGACGACGAAGATCGGCATCAACGACAAGCACCACATGAACATGGATCATTCCGCCTACGAGGGCTTCGAGATCGAGGGCAAGGTCGATACCGTTCTCAGCCGTGGCACCGTGGTGATCGAGAACGACACCTACGTCGGGACCAAGGGCCACGGCAAGTACGTCAAGCGCGACCTCAGCCGTTACTTGCACTGAATTCACCAGCCAGCTCGCGCCGGCCCTTACCGATGGTCGGCCCTACGGTTCCCCTCGGCCTCGGTCCGACCGCTTCCCTGGCGGTCAGGTCGGTCGGGTGGGGACAGATCATCGAACACGTCAGAAGAACACGAAACGAGAAACGAGTCACCCATGAAGTGCATCTCCCACTGGATCGATGGACGCGTCGTCGAGTCGACCTCCGGACGTACGTCGCCCGTGTTCAACCCGGCGACCGGCCAGCAGACCGCCGAGGTCGCTCTTGCATCGACCGCCGAGCTCGATGCTGCGGTCGCAGCAGCCAGGGCGGCGTTCCCGGCGTGGCGTTCGGCGTCGCTGTCGAAGCGCGCCGAGGTGATGTTCCGCATGCGCGAGCTGGTCGACGCGAACCGCAAGGAGATCGCATCGCTGGTCACCGCAGAGCACGGCAAGGTGCTGTCCGACGCACTGGGCGAGGTCGCCCGGGGCCTGGAGAACATCGAGTTCGCCTGTGGCATCCCGCAGCTGATCAAGGGTGACTACTCCGAGCAGGCCGCCGGGGGCATCGACGTCTACTCGATCCGCCAGCCGCTCGGTGTGGTGGCCGGCATCACGCCGTTCAACTTCCCGGCGATGGTCCCGATGTGGATGTTCGCCAACGCGCTGGCGTGCGGCAACACGTTCGTGCTCAAGCCGTCGGAGAAGGATCCATCGGCCGCCATGTTCATCGCCGAGTTGCTCGCCCAGGCGGGGCTCCCGGCGGGCTGCTTCAACGTCGTGCAGGGCGACAAGGTCGCCGTCGACGCCATCCTCGGCCACGACGACATCGCCGCGGTCAGCTTCGTCGGTTCGACACCGATCGCGAAGTACATCTACGAGACCGGCACCGCGAACGGCAAGCGGGTGCAGGCCCTGGGCGGCGCGAAGAACCACATGCTGGTGCTCGCCGACGCCGACGTCGACATGGCCGCCGACGCTGCGGTCGGTGCGGGTTACGGCTCGGCCGGCGAGCGTTGCATGGCGATCAGTGTGGTGCTCGCGGCAGAGTCGATCGCCGACGATCTGGTGGCGAAGATCGCCGAACGGATCCCGTCGATCAAGGTGGGTCCGGGCAACGAGCCCGACAACGAGATGGGTCCGCTGATCACCGCGGAACACCGCGACAAGGTTCGGGGCTATGTGAACAATGCCCCGGAGGAGGGCGCGACGCTCGTCGTCGACGGGCGCGCAGGGGTGCCACCGGAGGGGTACTTCCTCAACCCGACACTGCTCGACAACGTCACCGCCGACATGGCGTGTTACCGGGACGAGATCTTCGGGCCGGTGCTGTCGGTGATGCGTGTGTCGGGCTACCAGGAGGGCATCGACACGATCAATGCCAACCCGTACGCGAACGGTACGGCGATCTTCACCCGTGACGGTGGCGCCGCCCGCCAGTTCCAGTTCGACGTCCAGGTCGGCATGGTTGGCGTCAACGTGCCGGTTCCGGTTCCCGTGAGCTACTACAGCTTCGGCGGGTGGAAGTCGAGTCTGTTCGGCGACACCCACATGTACGGGCCCGAAGGCGTCAATTTCTACACGCAGGCCAAGGTGGTCACCAGCCGCTGGCCGGATCCCGCCACGAGCAGCGTCGACCTCGGATTCCCGGAGACGCGCTGATGGACATCGGCCTGGTTCTGCAGACCACCCCGCCGGCGGCGCGGGTGATCGATCTGGCGAAGCGGGCCGAGGCATACGGGTTCTCGCACGTCTGGGCCTTCGATTCGCACATCTTGTGGGAGGAGCCCTACGTCATCTTCTCCAAGATCCTCGACGAGACCCGCAACATCGTCGTCGGTCCGATGGTGACCAACCCGGCCACACGCGACTGGACGGTCACGGCGTCGATGTACGCCACGCTCAACGAGATGTACGGCAACCGGACGGTCTGCGGGATCGGCCGCGGCGATTCCGCGGTGCGCGTGACGAACGGCAAGCCGACGACGCTCGCCACGTTGGGTGAGTCGATCCACGTGATCCGTGAGCTGGCCAACGGTCGCAGTGTCGACTACAAGGGCTCGACGATCACGCTGCCCTGGGCGTCGAAGAGCCGCCTCGAGGTGTGGGGCGCCGGCTACGGGCCCAAGGCGCTGGCGTTGATCGGTCAGACGTGCGACGGATTCATCCTGCAGCTCGCCGACCTCTCGATCGCCGAATGGACGATCGATGCCGTTCGCACGGCGGCCAGCGATGCCGGTCGAGACCCCGACGACATCAGAATCTGCGTGGCCGCGCCCGCCTACGTCGGCGACGACCTCGCCTACATGCGCGACCAGTGTCGATGGTTTGGCGGGATGGTCGGCAACCACGTCGCCGACATCGTCGAGCGCTACGGCGAGTCCGCTCCCGTGCCGGCGGCGCTCACCGACTACATCGCCGGTCGCGAGGCCTACGACTACAACCAGCACGGTCAGGCCGGCAACACCCACACCACGTTCGTGCCCGACGAGATCGTCGACCGGTTCTGCATCCTGGGACCTGTCGAGGCGCAACTCGAACGGCTCCGCGCACTGCAGGCACTCGGCGTCGATCAGTTCGCGATCTATCTGCAGCACGACGGCAAGGACCACACGCTCACCCAGTACGGCGAGCACGTGATCCCCGCCCTTCGCAACCAGACCCTCGCCAAGAACTGAGCGTGACGTCCGGGGTCAGTAGACCCCAGACGTGACGGGTCAGCGTCGGGGCCAGAGGCCGTAGACCTTCCAGCCGCGATCTGCGAATCCGACGGCGTCCGCCACCTTGGCGCTGGCGGTGTTGTCAGGCGCATGGAGATAGGTCGGCACGGAACCTTCGGCCAGGACTCGGCGAGCAGCGGTCGCGACGAGCCGCCGGGCGAGTCCGAGACCGCGAGCGGCCCCCTCGGTCACGACCGACAGCTCCTGGCCGTACTGATCGTGCACCTTGATGCCGACGCCCGCGATCACCCGACCGTGGTCGTCGAACGTCACGAGGCGGGGCCCGTTGAACGGGGCGAGCCACTCCGGGAGGTCGTCGCTCTGGTGCTCGAACCACTCGCCCAGGTCGGCGATGTCCGGATCGACCTGGGCGGTCGTGCGGAACACACCCGCACCGAAGGCGGCGGGCCCGACGCCGAGGATCTCGCCGAGTTCGTCGCCGAGCCCGAGCCGGTCCAGGTCATCACCGATCACTCGACGGACAGCTTCAGCCGCGTCGGGAGGCACGCCGATCACCGTCCCCACTCCATTGCTCACGCCTTGGAGCGGGCGGATGGCACCGTCCCACGTCGGCTGCAGACGTGACGGATCGCCGACCACGTGAACACCCTCCGAGGGTGGGGGCCACGCGCCGACCCATGAGCGCAGATGCAGGGTGAGCCGCTGTGTGAAGTCGTTGGTGGCAGCCACCGCGGGTCAGCGCAACTCGGCCGCAGCGATCAGGATCAGAGCGAGTCCCAGTGCGCCGAACAGGACGGTCTTGACCGTGCGGGGTCCGAGTCCGCGAGCGAAGCTGCCGAGGCTCTCGACCTGACCCATCGGCGTGAGCACGCTCGGCACGTCGTCCGGCCCGTACACCGACTGCTCGACCGACGCGCTTCCATCCGGCGGTGCCGGTTCGGTGGGATCGAGCGGACGCATCGAGGCCCGTCAGGACATCGCGTCGTCGGCGACCGCGAGCGCGGCGTCGAGGATGGCGAGCCCGTCGCGGGCGACGTCGTCGGGGGTGTTGCACGGCGGCACGACGTGGATGCGGTTTCCGGCCGACAGCGGCCACATGCCGTTGCGCTTGCACTCGGCGACGACCGCGCCGACGGTGGCCGGGGGTGCCGGTTCGCGGGTCGCCTGGTCGGTGACGAGTTCCACCGCCCAGAACACGCCGAGACCGCGAACCTCGCCGACCGACGGGTGCCGACCGGCCATCTCGCGCAGCGCCGGGCCGATGATGTCGTCGCCGAGGTGCCGGGAGTGGGCGAGGACACCCTCGGCTTCGAAGATGCCGATGCTCGCGACGGCGGTGGCGCATGCCAGCGGGTGGCCCGAGTAGGTGAGTCCTCCTGGGAACATCGTGTCGTCGTAGGCATGCGCGATCGCCGAGGAGATCACGACGCCGCCGAGCGGGACGTAGCCCGAGTTGACGCCTTTGGCGAAGCAGATGAGGTCGGGCTGTGCGCCCCAGTTCTGCCAGGCGAACCACTGCCCGCTGCGGCCGAATCCGGCCATCACCTCGTCGGCGATCCACACGATCCCGAACTCGTCGCACAACGCTCGAAGGCCCTCGAGGTAGCCTGGTGGCGGCACGAGGATGCCGTTGGTGCCGACCACGGATTCCAGGATGATGGCGGCGATCTTGTCGGCGCCTTCCACGAGGATCGTGTCGCGCAGGTGCTGCAGCGCGCGCTCGGTCTCCTGCTCGGGCGACGCCGAGTGGAACGCCGAGCGGTACGGATACGGCCCCCAGAACTTCACGAGCCCGGGCACCGATGGCTCGTTCTCCAGACGCCGCGGCTCGCCGGTGAGCCCGACCGTCAGCGCCGTACCTCCGTGGTAGCTGCGGTAGGCCGACAGCACCTTCATCCGGCCGGTGTAGCCCTTCGCCAGGCGAACCGCGTTCTCGACGGCTTCGGCGCCGGCGTTGGTGAAGAAGACCTTCTCGAAGTGGCCGCCGGCGCCGTCGCGGTTGGCCTTCTCGACGATCAGACGAGCCGCCTCACTGCGTTGGTCGTTGGCGAACGGCGGGGCGACCATGCACAGCACGTCGGCCTGGTCCTTGATCGCTTGGATCATCTTCGGGTGCTGATGCCCGAGGTTCATGTTGACGAGCATCGAGGTGAAGTCGATCCACTCCCGTCCGGTCTCGTCCCAGAACTTCGAGCCCGACGCGCCGGCGATCACGGTCGGGTTCAAGGCGCTCTGGACGGACCACGAATGGAACACGCGGGCACGGTCGTTCTCGTAGGCGGCGTCGAGGAGCGCCGAGGGCGGGGCGTCGAGTTGAGTCACGTTTGCGATCGTATGGCAGAACCCGTATCGGGTCTACGGTTGTCGCATGGGAGAAATCGTCACCTTCGCAAGCAATGGCAACGACGCGTCGGGCTACCTGGCGCTCCCCGATGGCGGCACCGGCCCCGGCGTCATCGTGGTCCAGGAGTGGTGGGGCCTCGACTCGGGCATCAAGGAGATGGCCGACCGGCTCGCCGAGGCGGGCTTCGTCGCCCTCGCCCCCGACCTCTACCACGGCGAACTCGCCGGGCACACCGAGATGGACAAGGCGGGCGAACTGATGAGCACGCTTCCGCCCGATCGGGCCGGTCGTGACATGAGCGGCGCGGTCGACTTCCTCGCCGACCACGACGCGACCACCGGCGCCGGGATCGGCGTGATGGGGTTCTGCATGGGCGGCATGCTCACGTTCGTGCTCGCCGCCCTCCGCCCCGACAAGGTCAAAGCGGCCGTGCCGTTCTACGGCTTCCCGCAGGGTGACAGCCAGCCCGACTACTCCAAGATCGAGGCAGCGATCCAGGGCCACATGGCCGAGCACGACGACTTCTTCGCGCCGTCGGCGGCGATGCACCTCGAAGAGGAACTGAAGGCGCTCGGCAAGGATGTCTCGATCACGGTCCACCTGGGCACCGGTCATGCCTTCATGGCGCCGCACAACGCGCTCGGTACCCAGAACCAGGAGAAGTACGACGAGATCTGGCCGCAGGCCACCTCGTTCCTCCACGACAAGCTCGCCTGAGCGCACCGTTCATGGCGAAGCGATTCGACGCCGTCCTGTTCGACGCGGGCGGCGTGCTGGTGCTGCCGGACCCGACGGTGCTCGGCCCGCTGCTCGTGCCGTACGGAGGCTCGACCGACACCGATGCCCATCGGCGGGCCCACTACGCCGGGATGAAGGCGAAGTCGGACCTCGACGAACCCGAGGGGTCCTGGGTGGCGTACGACGAGGCCTACGTGGTCGCCGTCGACGTCGATCCGGCCGACCGGGACGAGGCGGCATTCGTCCTCGGTCGAACCCGCTCGGCGTGGCTGTGGCGGTGGACGATCCCCGAGACGCGCGCTGCGCTCGATGCGCTCGCCGCCGCCGGTGTTCCGATGGGTGTGGTCTCGAACGCCAGCGGCCAGATCGAAGCGATGCTCCGGCGTCAGATCTGCCAGGTCGGCGTCGGCGAACACGTCGAGATGCGCTGCATCGTCGACAGCCACGTGGTCGGCGTCGCGAAGCCCGACCCGTCGATCTTCGATCACACGTTGATGCACTTCGCCGAGTTCGAACGGTCGCGCATCGCCTACGTCGGCGACTCGGTGACGATGGACATCGGTGCCGCGACCGCGGCCGGGCTCCACCCGATCCTGCTCGATCCGTACGGCGATCACGTCGGCGCCGACTTCGAACGCATCGCCGACGTCGCCGACCTCACCTGACCTTCTTCGTTTGCGTTGCACTTCCGGTGGACCGGTCCACCGGAAGTGCAACGCAAACGGTTGAGGTGCGTCAGTTGCTGGCGGCGATGAGTTGGCGGGCGATCACCTTGAGGCACAGGGTCTCGTCGGCGCCCTCGAAGATCGACAGCACGCGGGCGTCGACGAACAGCCGGCTCACCGGGAACTCCTCGGCATAGCCCATGCCGCCGTGGATCTGCATCGCCTCGCGGCTGACCCACTCGGCGGCCTTGCAGACGTAGGCCTTGACCATCGAGGCCTCCATCGCACCCTCGCCCTTGGCCATCAGCGTCGCAACCGCGTAGGAGAACTGGCGGCCGGCCTGGGTCAGCACGGCCATCCGGCCGAGCTTGGCGCGGGTGAGCTGGTAGTCGATGATCGCTTCGCCGAACACCTTGCGGTTCTCGGCGTAGTCGAGCGCCGCTTCGTACGCCGCCTGCATCACGCCGACCGCCCGAGCAGCGGTCTGCAACCGGCCGTTCTCGAAGCCGGCCATTTGGTAGTAGAAGCCCTTGCCGAGCCCGTCCTCCATGCCGACCTGGTTCTCCGCGGGCACCCACCAGTCCTCGAGGGCGATCTCGTAGGAGTGCATGCCCCGGTAGCCGATGGTGTCGATCGGGCGTCCTTCCATCTTGCCGACGCGCTGCGTGCCGCCGACGTCGATCGGATCCTGGGTCAGCTCGAAGCCATGGCTGTCACCGCGCGGCTTGGGCACGATGAACAGCGTGAGCCCGCGGTGGGTCTTCGAGCGGTCGGGGTCGGTGCGGGCGAGCAGCGTGAGCACGTCGGCGCGGGCACCGAACGTGCACCACGTCTTGACGCCGTTGATCACCCAGCCGTCCTCGCCGTTCGGCCCCGGCGCCGGCGTGGCCGTGACCTTGATGCCGGCGACGTCGCTGCCGTAGTCGGGCTCGGTGACCGCCACGGCGGGCATCACTTCGGCCGTCGCGAGCTTCGGGAGCCACTTCTGCTTCTGCTCCTCGGTGCCGCCCTTGACGAGTGCCCGAGTGAGGATCTCGGGTCGCGTGATCAGCGAGCCGCCGATGCCGAGGCTCGCCTTCGACAGTTCCTCGGTGGCGGCGACCATGGCGATGTACTCCGAGTCACCGCCCTCGCTGTAGCCGCCGTACTCGGCGGGAACGCTGAGGCCGAAGGCGCCGATCTCGGCGAGGCCGGTGACGATCTCCTCGGGCACGTCACCGTTGGTGCGGTGGACGTGCTCGGCGTGCGGCGCGATCACGTTGGCGGCGAACGATGCGAACGTGTCGGCCACCATCTCCATGTCGTCGTCGAGATGTCGGGGCCCGGGTTGGTCGGCGAGCGACGCCAGGAACTCGGGCGCCCGGAATTGCGTCACGAACGCATGTGTGTTCGCGAGTGCATCGCGTTCGACACCCCAGGCCTCCTCGCGCCCGAGGATCTTGCCGGCCAGGTCGTGGAGCATGTCAGCGGCGAACGCGCACGTGATCTTCGCTTCGACCTCGCCCTTCGCGCCGTAATCGAGCAGCGACCGGGCGGTGGCGACGCCGGAAGCGGCGTGGGCGATGTCGTAGGCCAACACCTGGTGCTGGTCGGGTCCGCCCACGGTGGCGAGCCCGCGGACGGCCTTGCCGACCACCCGATCGGCGAGGTCGATGGCGTCGGCGGCAGCAGGCAGGTCGGGAGCGGCGATCGCAGTCATGTCGCAGACGTTACTGGTCGGTAATCGAGACGGCCATTTGAGCTGGCGAGGGGAGTGGACGGCGCGGAGTGTCACATCGGGCGCGGCGCCGCGTGACGCATGATGGGGCGATGTCGGCCATCTGCGTGTTCTGTGGTTCGAGTTCGGGATCCGACCCGGTGTTCTCGGAAGCTGCTCGTTCGCTGGGTGTGACGATCGCCGCTCGCGGGCACCGGCTGGTCTACGGAGGCGGTCACGTCGGTCTGATGGGTGTGGTCGCAGACGCTGCGCTCGGCGCCGGGGGTTCGGTCACCGGTGTGATGACCGAGCAGCTCGTGTCGGCCGAGGTCGCGCACCCGGGACTGACCGAACTGGAAGTTGTCTCGACCATGCATGCCCGCAAGGCGCGCATGGCGGAGCTCTCCGACGGCGTGATCGTGCTGCCCGGTGGGTTCGGGACCCTCGACGAGACCTTCGAGATGATCACCTGGAACCAGCTCGGCCTCGTGGCCGCCCCCGTGGTGTTCCTCGACGTCGACGGCTACTTCGCACCGCTGTTCGACTTCATCGATGCGTCGGTGTCGACCGGCTTCGTCAGCATGGCGAATGCGGCACTGGCTCGCCGGGCCTCCAGCGTCGCGGACGCCGTCGAGCAAGCGGTCGCAGCGCCCGACGCGTACACGCCGAAGTGGCTCGGGTGACGAGCCGAACCGGTCAGCTGCGTCGGATCAGCTGCACGGGCTGCCGGGGGGCGCCACGACGGCGCCCTCGGAACTGATCTCGAAGCGCACCGACGGTTCCCGGATCAGCTGGGCGTCGACCAGCTCCTGCTGGCTCGCCGGCAGTTCACCGTTGAGCAGCTCATAGGTGTCGACGGCGGTCTGGATGGTCTGGTGGTCGACCGAGCATGCCGCCACGTCGGCGTCGCCGAGCGCACCGGCGGCGACCTCGACGGCATCACCGATACTGCCTGCGCCGACACCGGGTGCAGGTGGTGCCGGTGTCGGCGCCGCACCGACGCCGACCACGTCACCGTCGACGCTCGCCGATGCTGCGGTGTCGGTGTCGCCCGACGAGCCGCATCCGGCGAGCGTCGCGGCAGCGATCGAGGCGATGACGGCGAATCGGCGCAACTGCATGACGGTGCATCGGCATTCGGCCCGTCCGACTGAAGCGCTTCGTGTCCCGACTCGACCCGAGATGCTCCGGCTTTGTGTGAGCCACAAGGCACCCGGTGGGGATCCTCGCTCACACAGGATGCGAGCATCGGCATCGATTGAGGTTTGTGTGAGCAACAACGTCGACCGGCGCGAACGTTGCTCACACAAAACTGGGCAGGTCGATGGGCCGCGTGGTCGTCGTGACCGAGACGAGCGGCGGGTGAGCGATAGCGTCGCCTCGTGCGACGTGTCCTCGCCCTGATGGCGTTGCTTGCCGTCTCGGCGTGCTCGACCTCGCCCGACGTCGTCACCGTCGGCGCCGACCCGCTCGGTTCCGGGTCGCAGTCCAGCGTGCCGGCCACCGACGATGGCGACGATCCCGCCACCACCGCACCTGCCACGCCGAATCCCGACACGGGCACCCTGGAGTGGTCGCCGTGCGCCGGGGTCGCCGCCGAGATGGCCGGGCTGGAGTGCGCCACGCTCGTCGTTCCACTCGATCACGCCGTGCCCGACGGCGAGACGATCGACATCGCCGTTGCTCGCGCTGCCACGGCTGACGACGACCTTCGCATCGGCTCGCTGGTGTTCAACCCCGGCGGGCCTGGCGGGTCGGGTATCGAGTTCCTCACCAACGTCGCCGCCGTGGTACCCCCGGAGTTGACCGAGCGGTTCGACCTGGTCTCGTTCGACCCGCGAGGCGTCGGCGCGAGCACGGCGATCGACTGCGAGGTCGACTTCGACGACGACGTGTCGCTGCTCGCGCCCGGCGACGACGCGGGATGGGATGCGTTGGTCGCCGAGGCCGAGAGCCGAGCCGACACGTGCACCGCCAACTCCTTGGCGCTCGAACCGTACGTCGGCACCAACAACGCGGCCCGTGACCTCGACGACCTTCGCGAGGCGCTCGGCGACGACCAGCTCAGCTACGTCGGCTTCTCCTACGGCACCCGGCTCGGTGCCACGTACGCCGAGTTGTTCCCGGACCGTGTGCGCGCGCTGGTCCTGGACGGCGCGGTCAAACCGACGGACGATGGCGCGCTCATCGGCCTCGAGCAGGGCCCCGGCTTCGACGCCGCACTCGAGAGCTTCGCTGCGGCCTGCGACGCGGATGCCGACTGCGCACTTGCCGATGTCGGCCCGACGCTCGAGGTCTACACCGGTCTGGTCGAGGAGATCTCCACTGTCGGCGACTTCCCGACCGACGACGACGATCGAGTCCTCACGCCGGGCGAGCTCACGCTCGGCGTCGCCGCCGCGCTCTACAGCACGCAGCTGTGGCCGGTCCTCGCCGACGCGCTGTTCCTCGCCGAGACCCAGCAGGACGGCTCCCTGCTGCAGGTGCTCGCCGACACCTATCTCGGTCGCCAGTCCGACGGAACGTACGACAACAGCCAGATCTCGGGTCTGGTGGTCAACTGCGCCGACGACCCACGCCGCCCTCCCGCCGACGAGGTACGGATCCAGGCCGAACTCGGCGCGCAAGCGTCGGTGTACTTCGCCGATTTCCTGCGCGCCAGCACCGGATGCCTCGGCACCGCCGCCGCCATCGACCCGATCGCCATCGGCCCCGCAGACGGCGCCGCACCGATCCTGGTCATCGGGACCACCGGTGACCCCGCGACGCCGTACCAGTGGTCGGTCGAGATGGCCGAGGTGCTGTCGTCGGGCGTGTTGTACACCGTCGAGGCCGACGGCCACACGGCCTTTCTGTCGGTGCCCTGCGTCGACGACGTCGTGATCGACTATCTCGTCGACCTCGACCTGCCGAGCGCGAACTCGGGGTGCGCGGCCGAGGCGTCCGACGACATCTTCGTGCCGCCGGGCGAAGGCGAGCTCGATCAGGTGATCGCGTTGTTCGACTGCCTGCGTGACAACGGCGTCGACCTGCCCGAGGTCACGGTCGGTGACCTGCTCGCCGACCCGAACGGCGAGGAACTGCTCGACCTGCTCGATCCGACCGACCCGGCGTTCGCGCAGGCAGCACTCGCCTGCCAGGACCTCATTCCCGGTTTCTGACCGCGTCTGACGTCAGAGCAGTCGCTGCTGGCGCAGGGAGCGCAAGGCGAAATAGCCAAGACACGGCGGAAGGTAGAACGTCACCAGCCGATAGCTGATCGCAGCTGCCATCGCCGTGGCACTGTCGACGCCGATCGCCGTGAAGCCGGCGGTGAGCGCCGCTTCGGTCACCCCGACGCCGCCCGGCACCGGCATCAGGCCCGCGAACAGGGCCACTGCGACGTTGACCAGGACCACGTCGGTGAATCCGACGTCCTGCCCGAACGCTCGCAGCACGGTGTACATCGTGAGCGAGAAGAGCAACTGGACGAGCAGGTTGGCGAGGATGACCGAGATCAGCCGTCGGGGAGACGAGAGCAGTGGGCCGACCCGTGCCCAGGTCGTCTTCGCCACCGAGACGACCGGATCGCGGAACTTGGGAACGACGGCGACGACGGCGACGCCGATGGCGATGGCGACGACGGCGATCAGCAGCAGGCGCCCGGTGAAGTCGGGAGGATCCGTGCTGACGTCGAGGTTCAGACTGCCGAGACCGAAGCCGACGATCGCCAGGATCAGACTGATCTGTGCGACGAAGCCCGCCACGCTGTCGAGCCCGCCGACCGCGATCGCGGTCGTCCGGTCGAGCCCGTTGCGCTGGAAGAACCGGATGTTGACGGCGACACGCGCAGCGGTCGACGGCACAGCGAGGTTGACGAACGTGATCGCGAACTCGAGCAGGGTCAGGCGGCCCAGCGGTACCGGTATGGGTGACGCCTTCGACACGGCGAAGGCACCGGCGAATCGCGGCGTCTGGCCGACGACGAACGCGAGGAGCAGGATCGTGGGGCTCGCTGCGGTGATTGCATCGATGATCGACTGCAGACCGACGCTCTGGACCGCCCCGACGATCCCGTAGGCGACGACAGCGAGCAGGACCCACATGACGACATTGCCCACGGAGAACCGTCGGATCGTCTGGAGCTCCTGCTCCTCGGCGCCGACGTGAGCGACCGCAGCGGTGCGCAGGTCGTCGATGTCGAGGTCGGCGTCGTCCAGCGCTCGGCGAAGTGCCGGCGGCATCGCTGCCTGCTGCAGGAAGGTGGTCATCTCCGTGAGCTGTTCGACGCCGAGCGCGGTGGATGCTGCCTCGATCGCCCGGTCGGAGCCGACCGCCACCGCGGTGGATGCCAGGAGCTGCGCCTCGTCGAGCTGACGTGACGTGTCGGCCCAGTCGATCATCGCCCGGTCGAACCCGCCGATGTGGACCCGACCGTCCGCCACCTGGAGGTCGTCGGGTGTGATGTCGCCGTGGCGGATCCCGACGCCGTGCAGGCGAGCGAGCGACAGCCAGGCATCGGCGATCAGCTCATCGGTGATCTCCTCGTCGGCGTGATCGAAGCCGGGCCCGACGCGCTCCGCCACGAACAGCGCGTTGCCGCGTGCATCGGCTGCCGCTGCGACGAAGGGGGCCACAGAGGCTCCCTCTCGCTCGGCGAACAGGGTGAGGTAGGCCTGGTGTTCGACCTGGCGCTGGCGATTCACGGTGACGTTGCGCCCGCCCGAGCGGTAGAAGACCAGTCGCCAGAGCTTGACGAAGAACTGGCTGTCCCACGAGTCGCGCCCGTGGACCTGGATGTCGACCTCTCGCCCGTCGGGCGTGTGCGCTCGTGCCGTGGTGGCGCCGTTGCGGACCGTCACGGCGGTCGGCGTGGCGTCGACGCCGATCGCGCGTAACGACACGGCGAGGTCGTCGAGTGACGGGGTCGCATCCGGCGATCCGAACACGAGGTGCACCAGTGCGCCGGCCGCCCAGCCGATCGCCACTGCTCCGAGCGCTTCGCCCGGTGCCACCTCGGTGAGTATCGCCGCAGACAGCCAGGCGAAGCCGATCAACCATCTACCGAACTTGCGCAGCGGGTCGACGAAGTAGGGGTTGGCAACGGTGACCGCGGCAGCGCCGGCGGCCAGCGCGAGTGACGGGAACGGCACCGCGCCGTCCGCTCGCCCGATCCCGTCGAACACGTTCGAGACCGAGTCCTGAACGATCCACCCCACGAACGCGACGCCCGCAGTGGTGATCACCAGGCTCACTGCCAAGTCGCGCAACAGCCTCCAGCGTCTGCGGAGTGCGGCGAGTATCGCGATGACGACGATCCAGATCTGAACCAGGTCGTATGCGGCCGCCCAGAAGAAGTCGAACAGTCCCGGCAGGGATGCGAGCAAGCCGGCGAACGCCGTCTCGAGATTCCCGGGATCGCCGGCCTGGTTGGCCACCACGACGATGAGGACCAGCGACAGTGTGAGCAGGACGGCGTCGGTCGGGCGTCGAAACCGCTTCGATGTCGACGGCACAGCGAACGCCCGGGCCCCGATGCGGCCGGATCGCAGATCGGACACGTGAACTCCGTGGAGCGCGGACGCCTCGCCAGTTGTCACTCCTGCTCCGATGTCGATGCGCCGAAACTACACGTTGCGTTCTGCGGACTCGGCGATCAGTCCGGCAGCGCGTGCACGGTCGACCGCGTCGGTCCTCGAGGTGGCGCCGAGCTTGCGATAGATGGCTGCCACCTGGCTCTTGACCGTGTTACGCGACACGTAGAGCTGTTTCGCGATTGCGGCGAGGCTGAGGTTGGTGGGGAGGTGGTGCATCACGCGGAATTCGGCTGCAGTCAGCGTCCACGATCGATCGGAGAAGGCGTCGGCGGCAGCCCGCACGGTGAGGGCCAGATCGTCGACGTGCTCGCCGATCGCGGTGGTGGCGTCCTGGCCCTGCATCTTGCGTTCGAGTTCGCGCATCAGCTCGAGGGCGGTCGGAGTGTCGTCGAGGAGCAGGCTGCATCGAACGAGCGGGATCAGTCCGAGGATGCCGAACCATGGTGCGCATCGATCGAACCCGGCGAGTTTCGCACGGCTGGCCTCTCGGCGTCTGGTGGCATCGTCGTGGCGTCCCGCTCGCGCATCGATCAGCGATGCCATCGCCAGCGACACCGCCGTCGCGGAGACATCCTTGCCCAGCGGCGTGGAGAGCAGGCGGCTGGCCGTACTGCTCAACTCGGCCGCTTCGTCGGTGGAGCCTTCGAGATCGACCACGATGGCGAGGGTCGCTGCCGTGGTTGCCTGCAGCGTCGTCGAACGGGCGATCTCGTTCTCGAAGAGTGCTTCTCGTAGGACCTCGATCGCTCCGTCCGTGCCGCAGAGGTACATGTTCGCCCCGAGGGCGAGGCCGGCGAGCGCACGCCATTCCCCTGGCGGCAGGTGGCGAGCGGCGCCGCGGGCGATGGGGATCAATTCGCTCGCCGGGCGGTCCTCGAGCGCCGCAGCCAGTGCGTCGGTCCGGAGAGCGACGAATTCCTGGGTCCGCGATGGTGGCGCGTCGACGAGATCTCGCTGGGACCGGCACCGTCGCGTCCAATTGAGCGCTCGCGTACCGTCGCCGACGCCGATGCCGAGCAGCGCCTGGACCTGGCTGAGCGGCACCGATTCGCGAAGGCGAGCGTCGTCGAAATGGTCCATCCAGCGTTCGAGCGTTCGGTACAAGCCCCGCGCTGCATAAGGACCGCTGTGTTGCACGACGAGATGCTCGAGCAGGTCGACGTCGTTCGCCTCCGCGGCGTGTTCGATGGCGAGGTCGATGTCACCCTGCTGCGCCCACCACGTCGCCGCCGCAACCTGGATCTCGTTCCATCGCTGAGGGTCGGAGTGTCGGAGCCGGGCCGACAGCCATCGTGAGAGCACCGCGTGCATGCGATACCACTCGTCGTGCTGATCGAGCCCGATCAGCATCATCTGGTCGTGGCAGAGGCGGCGAAGGATCGAGGCGGAGTCCTGGCGACCGAGCACCTCGTCGCATTGGGACCCGGTGCAGCGCCCGAGTCCGCCGATCTCCGTCAGAAAGATCTGGTCGTCGCTGTCGAGTCCGGCGAACCATTCCTGGGTGATGTACTCGGTGACGTCACCGAGGTCGCCGAGTCTGCCCATCGGGATCTCGAGCCCCGACCGTCGCGTGGCCAGGACCTGCCCGGCCAGACGGAGCCCGGCGGGCCAACCTTCGAACTGCTCGGCCATCTTGGTGATCACGTCGAGGTCCGGCCGGAGGCCGAGGACGGTCAACATCTCCTCGGTCTCGGCGAGGTCGAACGCAAGGTCGGCGGCGGTGACGTCGATCATGCCCGGCGCGAGGCGGTGGCGCGGGGTGGAGGCCGAGTAGGGCTGTGAACGACCCACGAGAATCAGCGTCGAGTGCGCCGGCAGTCGGTCGATGATGAGGTCGATCAGGCCGGTCGAGTCGTCGCTCGAGATGTGGTGGACGTCGTCCATGACCAGCACGAACGGTCGGTCCGCAGCAGCGACCAACTCTGCGAGGTCGTCGAACGGGCCAGCTCCCGTGCCGGCGTTGTCGCTGTCGCCCGGCGATCGATCGGAGAGGCCGCTGGCGACCACGTGGGCGAGCACGAGCGGATCGTTGTCGATCGGCTCGAGGTCGAGCCACCGCACCCGTCGTTCGTCCTCGAGAACCCATCGCAGCACCTGCGTCGACTTGCCGTAGCCGGCTGGTGCCAGCACCCGAAGCACCTGTCCGGTGGCTGCTGCATACCGATCGTCGAGTCGGGCACGTTGCACGACGCCGGACCGCATGGTGGGGCCACTGAACCGAGCGTGGTCGCGGATCGCGACGAGATCACTCACGGTCGAGACGCGATCGGGTCGCCACTGCGGCGCCCGTCAGTCGGACGACGGTCGATCGTGCACAGGCCCACGGACGCAGACTACCGACCGAACCCGTCACGATGATTCGGCCGTCGCCCCGAGTGTCTCACCCGAAGCGGCTGATGTGCAGCGTTCGTCCGTGGCATACGATGGGAGGGGATGTATGCACGGGCCTGTTCATCATCCGGCAGGCTCCAGCGGTGACCGCAGCCCCGCCGGACCTCGGTCATCGATTGACAACGCCTCGGGCAGCAGCGGTCGCCGGCGTCCTGTTCGCTGCGTTGCTCGGGACGTCGACCGTCCTGCTCCGCCTGTCCGTTCCGCCCGTTAATGCAGACTCGGGCGAGTGGATCGCGTCCAACGAGTACCGCGTCGACCTCGCCCTGTGGCTGGTGCCCTTCGCGGGGATCTCGTTCCTCTGGTTCATCGGTGTGGTTCGTGATCGGCTGGGCGACCGTGAGGATCGCTTCTTTGCCAGCGTGATGTTCGGCAGCGGGCTGCTGTACCTCGCGATGCTCTTCGCTGCCGCAGCGTTGTCGGTTGCGCTGGTGCGAACCTACGAGGCGGCGCCCGAGTTGGTGTTCGAGTCGGGTGGCTACGAATTTGCCCGTGAGGCTGCCTTCGCTCTGTCGAACACGTTCGGTGTGCGAATGGGCGGAGTCTTCATGCTCTCGACCGGCACGATCTGGTTCCGATCCGGCGCGGTGCCGCGATGGATGGTCGGGCTGACCTACGTGCTCGCCGTGCTCCAGATGTTCGGTCCCGGCATCAGCTTGTGGATGACGCTCGTGTTCCCGTTCTGGGTCCTGGTCGTCAGCATCCACTTCCTGTTCGTCCGGACGGAATCGGAATCCCCCTTTTCGGGCGATGAGGCGGTCGGCATCGCCTGAGGACCGGGTGATGCCCGATCGAGCACAGCGATCGGCTGGTGTCAACCGAGCACGACGAGTTCGTCGTCGGGAGCGAGCGTCACGGATGTGTCGACGCGGGCGTTGAGGACGACCGAGCCGTCGGCAGCACGTCGCCATCCGATTGCGAGCACGCCAGCGCCGTACGCACGGGCGACGACCTCTTGCATCGTGAAGGTGCCGACGAGGTCGAAACGATCGCAGCGGACCATCCGAAACGACGCATGATCGCCACCGTAGAGCGCGAGCAGCACATCTCGACGCTCGGGTTGCTCGATCAGTTGCGCGATGAACTGGCTCCCGAGCGCAGCGCTGATCAGGAGGTCATCGGGCCCGGGGAGTGCGGCGAGATCGACGTGGTCGTCATCGAGCAGCTGCACCACCAGCCGCGGAGTTCCGCCGCCGGCCGAGAACCGCCGCTGGAGATGCATGACGTCGAGCATCGTTCGGGCGTCGGCTGCGCCGCTGTCGATCGAGGTGTAGCCGAGCACGACGATCGTCGTCGGCGTCTGCTCGAACGTGAGCGACGAGATCTCCGGAGTGGGGGAGAGTCCGATGCCGACCCCGAGTGGAGGGATGTCGATGTCGCCCGGTTCGATGAGTCGCGGGTCGAAGGCCACCTCGACAGTGGAGGACGATGACGCCGCCGTTGCCCAGCCGCTGAGCAAGTGCGGTCCGAGGCGATTCCACCCGATCACGAGGACGTGCTCGTCGACCTCGGCGGTTCGGATGTCGACGGGCCCGCCCTTCTGGAGTCGACTCGGCTCTGCGGCAACCTCGATGCGCTCGATGTCGTCGGCGATGACGATGAGTCGGCCGTCGACGTCGATGGTCGCGTCCGCTGCGGGGTTGAGCTCGAAGCGGCCGTCGCTCCGAGCGATGCCGAGCGGTCGGGCATTGGCGAAACGACCCACGATCTCGTCGAAGCGCACGCCGACCAGTTCGGGGCGAGCGGTGATGTGGAGGTCGCAGCCTCGGAAGTCGGTGAGCTCGTTCGTCACCTTGCCGAGGCCCCGCTGGCGCAGCGCGAACGCGCCGGTCCTGGCCAGCGCCTCTGCGGTGGCGATCGGATGCATCGTCGGCCCGCACGCTTGGACGAGACGGTGCGCCGTCGTCGGGTCGGCCACCTCGACCACGACCGGGAGTTCGCCCAGTCCGCCGAGTTCCGCAACGAGCGCCAGGACCGTTCGAGTAACCGAGACGTCGTCACCGTCGGTGGCGGGCAGCACGATCACGCCGCGTGCCTCACCCATGCGGGCGATCGCGAGATCGGCCTGCGTCGTCGGATCCCCGTAGCGGTAGACGACGCGGGTGCTGAGCTGGTGCGGCACGGCGTCGATCACGGCGCGGCGCAGTTCGGTGGGATCGCTCTGGGAGAGCACGACGATCGTGTTCGGACCGCGCTGCGCATTGGCGAGCACCAACTGCTCGATGATCACGGGAATTCTCGTGGGCCCACCCAGGATCACGAGATGCCCCGATTCGATCACCGTGCTCCGCCCGCGCCGCATGCTGTCGATCCGGTCCTCGACGCCTGCGGCGATGATGCCGATCAGGGTGCCGGCGACCAGCAGTCCGAACAGCGTGATCAGCAACGCGAGGATCCGTCGACCCCATCCGACGTCGCCGGCCATCGTGCCGGTGTCGAGGATCCGCAGCAGGCTCTGCCAGGTGTCCTCTGCGAGCCCGCTCTCTCCGCTTCCGGTGAAGGTGACCCCGAACAGGGTCAGGAGCATCGCGCTGAACAGCACGGCGCCGAACGTCACGAGCCCGAGCCAGGCGAGCGCAGCGGTCGTGCCCCGTGCGAGGACGTTGTCGAACCGGTACCGGAGCCGCTCGCGTCTGGTCACCTCGAGCGGGCGTCCATCTCGTTCGCTGTCGCGAGCTCGCTCGCGGTGTCGGGGCACGTCAGCGACGCGCTTCCGCTGCCGAAGGGGGCAGCAGGAGATACGCGCCGACCAGGAAGCACATCGCGCCGAGGAACGTGCCCGAGTTGACGATGGCGATGTTGAGTGGTTCGCCGGTCGTCTTCAACGTGAATGCCGCGAGTGCCGATGCCATGAAGAACACCGATCCAACGTAGTTCAGCATCGACGACCACCAGTCCGAACTGTCGGGGTCGCGGAACCAGAACCTGCCACCGAGTTGGATCCATGCGAGATGACTCGCCACGAGGAACGCGATGCTGCCGAAGAAGTCCGGAGCCCACACGAGCCGATTGGTCTCCTCGACCGAGAACGAGGTGACCATCGCGGTAATCGTGTTGATGTTGAACAGTGCGGTGCCGATGAGTTGCACCACTGCCGACCACCATGAGAGGCCTCTGGGTGACCAGGACCAGCGCGCGGTCGAGGTCCCTGGATCGCGGTCGTCGTTGATCACCTGGACGAAGGTGCTGTAGCCCGCCGAGGTGAAGAACAGCGAGCCGATCACGAAGGTGATGCCGACGACACGGCCGTCGACCAGTTGCGAATACAGGGGGAACGACCCGATCGCGAACAGCGACGAGCCGACCATGAACAGTACGGCGATTCGCCAGCTCCGGTCTGCCGGCCCCCAGCCCACATGGCGGCGCCACTGCATCACGTGGCCGAGCGGGTGGTGGGGCTCACGTGTGGCTGAAGCCGGGTTCTGCGGGTGGGTGCGGCGGCGGGAACGCCTCGAGGTGAGCGACGGCCTTGGCGATCGATTCGAGCAGCATGTCGGCGAGGTCCATGCCAAAGCCTTCGCGAACGACGATGCGGAGCACAGCGACATCCTCGGCATCTGCTGGCATCGTGTATGCGGGGACCTGCCAGCCGCTGGTGCGCAGCTGTTCGGACACGTGGAAGACGGTGTACTTCGAGGGGTCCTTCACCTTGAACGCGAGCACCGGGATGGCCGAGCCGTCGCTGACGACCTCGAACGGGCCCATGTCTGCGATCGTCGAGGAGATGTGCATCGCCGTGTCGCGCAGCGACTCCATGATGCGGCGGTAGCCGTCGCGGCCGAGGCGCACGAAGTTGTAGTACTGCCCGACGATCTGGTTGCCGGGCCGGGAGAAGTTGAGGGTGAACGTCGGCATGTCGCCGCCGAGATAGTTGACGTGGAACACGAGTTCCTCGGGGAGTTCGTCGGCCGAGCGCCAGACGACGAAGCCGATCCCCGGATACGTCAGGCCGTACTTGTGGCCCGACACGTTGATCGACTTGACCTGCGGCAATCGGAAGTCCCAGGCCAGTTCGGGATGGAGGAACGGCGCGACGAAGCCGCCGCTCGCCGCATCGACATGGATCGGGATGTCGGTGCCGTGCTCGGCGTTGTAGGCCACGACGAGGTCATGGATCTCCTCGATCGGCTCGAATTCGCCGGTGTAGGTGGTTCCGAGAATCGGGATCACACCGATCGTGTTCTCGTCGACGTACTCCATGACCGTCTCGGGCACGACGGTGAACCGATCGTGCGTGAGTGGCACGTAGCGCGGCTCGACGTCCCAGTAACGGCAGAACTTCTCCCAGACGACCTGGACGTTCGAGCCCATGACCATGTTGGGCTTGTCGGTGGGCAGGCCGGCGGCCTCGCGCCGCTGACGCCACTTCCACTTCATCGCCAGACCACCGAGCATCACGGCCTCGCTCGACCCGATCGTCGACACCCCGATGGCGTCACCGTCGCTCGGAGCGTGGAACATGTCGGCGACGATGTTCACGCAGCGCCGCTCGATCTCGGCGGTCTGTGGGTACTCGTCCTTGTCGATCATGTTCTTGTCGAACGTCTCGGCCATCAGCTTCTCGGCCTCGGGCTCCATCCACGTCGTGACGAACGTCGCCATGTTGAGGCGCGAACTGCCGTCGAGCAGCAGTTCGTCGTGGATCATCCGGTACACGGCGCCCGGAAGTGACTCGACGTCGGGCATCCGGTTCTTGGGAATGGGAGCGCCCGCGAATCGTCCGGCGTACGCCGGGTCGAGCGCTTCGTCGTTGCCGACGTGTCGGTGGACCATCGTGGAGTACGTCCTTCGGTCAGAGCGGTTCGGAAGACTGCGAGGCAACGTGACGCGCCGCTCGCAACCCCGAACCTAGGCGGTCGCGGGAGTCAGCGAATCGCCCAGAACGGGTGACGTCCGGTTCGACCTGTCGACGCACGATGCTCTCATGGCATTCGGCAGGCGACGGCACGACGACACGACGAAGTTCATGATGCGCGAACGGCTGGTTTCCGTCGGCGATGACTACTGGATCGAAGACCAGAACGGCGATCGGAAGTTCAAGGTGAACGGCAAGGTCGCCCGAATCCGCGACACGTGGGTGCTCGAGGACCTGCACGGCGCCACGGTGGCGACGATTCGCGAACGGAAGCTGTCGGTGCGCGACGCGATCAAGGTCGATGTCGGCGGGCGCGAGGCGACGGTCAAGAAGGCCCTGGTGGGCATTCGCGACCGGTTCCACGTCGAGGTGGAGAACGGCCACGACCTGAAGGTTCACGGCAACGTCGTCGACCACGAGTACGAGATCGAACGCGATGGAGACCGGGTGGCGACCGTCTCGAAGAAGTGGTTCCGGGCTCGCGACACCTACGGCGTCGAGGTCGAGCCCGACGCGGATGTCGTGTTGGTTCTCGCCGTCACCGTCGCCGTCGACGCACTGGCGCACGACTGAGCATGTTCGGACACGGCCCGGTCACGACACCGGGTCGGTCACTGGCGTCGTCTCGGAATCGGACGATGTCTGCTCGGCCTCCAACTCCCGACGACCCGTGATCACGAGTGCCGCGATCGCGCCGAGGACCATGCCGACGAGCACGAGGGCGGTGATCCAGCGATCGAACGCGCGGCCCGGGCTCCACCAGAGCAGCACGAGGACGGAGCCGAGGCTGATGCCTGCGATCGAGGCGGTGGAGTCGGCGACGTCGGCGACCCAGCGACGAGCAGCCACGGCCCAACGGTACGGACCCAACAAGGTTGCGAAGCCGATGATCAGCACGCCGTAGACGACGCCGGTCCAGGCCATCTGTCGAAGCAGCTCGGTCATCACCGAGGCGACCAGGGTCGCAAGGGACTTGTTGGTCGCGTCCTCGACGAACGCCTCGACGGAGGTCCGGATACCGATGCCACGGATGACGAGCAGCGTGAGACCGCCGATGATCAGCGCGATGCCGACGGATCGGAGCATCTGCCGGCGCCTGCCGACAGCCAGGTACACCGCCATGACGTACATCGCCACGATGACGATGTAGAGAAACCACGACGTGAAGTCGAGGACCTTGACAGCGTTCTGGACGTCGGCGAGTTCGCTGGACTGGATCACCGTGATCTGCCCGACATCGTCCGGGAGCCGGTCGAGCGCTGCCTCGGGAATGCCGATCTGCTCGCCGAGGTTCCGCACGGCGACGCCGAGATCGAGCACGATGGTTCCGTCGGCCGTCGAGATGCTCTCGCGTGTCTCGTCACGGACGATCGCGACAGCGGCTTCGTGCGCGGCCCGGTTGGCCGTCTGCCAGATGGACTGAAACCTGCTGGATGCGATGATCTGCTCGATGCCGTCGGTCGCGGGACCGCGCAGTGCGCCGGCCAGGGGACCCGCGAGACCCGCCAGATCCTCGGGGAGGCGCGACTCGAGTTCGCCGGCGAGATCGACCGTCGTGAACAACTGGTCGGACAGATACAGCGCCAGTGCCTCTTGGATCTCGGGTTCGGTGAGCAGATCGCTGCTCACCTCGACCCACTGGTCGGTGTCGAGGGCCTGCGTGCGGGCCCACGTCGTCAGCGTCGTGACGACGGCGAGCACGGTGGCCAGAGCGACCAACAGCGCAGGAAGCCAGCGCGGCCCCTTCGTGGTGCCGTCGCTCGGTGGGATGTGTTCGTCGGTCATGTCGTCGTCCCCTTCAGGATCGCTGTCGCGACGTCGCCGGGGCGTGCCGGGCTCCGTTCGCTCGATCGCCATCATCGCGGTTACGGGTCGTGCGGTCATCACCCGGTGTGGGCGAGCCGACCGGAGCGCCCGGTGCCGTTCGGGTCGACGTCCGTCGATACCGTCGTTGCGTGGATCGCATCGAGATCGAGATCAAGTTGAACCGCGATCGGGCCTGGATGCTCGAACGACTCGGATCGATGTCGGACGAGGAGCTGACGTCGCCGCGGACGTTCAGCGAGCACGACCCCGAGAGCCGCTGGTCGTTCGCGGATCACTTCGTCCACACCACGCTCATCGAGCAGAACTGGAACGCGATGTTCCGGCGACACGTCGCCGGTGAGCGCGGTCTCGATGAGCGGCTGCGAGGTGACGGTTCGCCGCAGTCGATGGCCGAGATCATGGCCTCGATCCACTCGTGGACCGAGGAGTGGAAGGCTCAGCACAGCGGCAAGCCGTTCGTCGAACTGGTGCGCATCGGCCAGGCGGTTCGCGCCGACACCCTGGCGCTGCTGGCCGAATTGTCCGACGAGGACCTCGCCTCGAAGATCCCCGGAGCGCCCTGGGCCGACGGCACGGTGGGGGCGATCATGGCCGCGAACGCGGATCACGGTCGCATGCACCATGCGTGGGCCGAGGAGGACCCGGTCTCCGCGGCGGAGACTGCGTGACCCGGATCCCGTCGAGGGCCCTGGCGCAGTTCACCCACAGGCGGCACACAGATATCGGTCGTTGTCCCCAACGTCGGCCGTGAAATTCACAAGCAATCGGGACTGACGCTCCACAGGGCTCGTCGTTCAAGATGGCCGCATGGCCGCTCGAGCTCTTCCCACGCCTCGCCAGCGACTGCTGCGCCAGCGCCAGCACGGCGCGATCCTGCAACAGGCCGACCGACGCGAACTCGAACGGGCGGGATGGCGAACGACCCTCGACTTCCGGGAGAACAACGTCCGCGGGCGTGACGGGCGTCTGTTGCAGGTCGAGGAGATCTGGCACGCCGAAGCCGAGCGTGATGCCGGATCGCGTGCAGTTGGGAGTCCTGACGGCGTCGACTTCGTCCATGCAACGGCGGAATCGGTCGACGAGGTGTGGGCGAAGCTGCGCCGCCAGGCCGAACTCGCGGACGTGCGACGGCGTGGCGAGCGCTTCGATCAGGCCGTTGTGCAGGCAAGTTGACCGTTTCTCGACGAGACGGTTGACACAGCCGTAGTTTCACTGCTGTAATTACGGACCCGTTGCCACGACATGTGGTGCCAACGGCGGGGGATGGCCACGACATCTGGTGGTCGACAGCAGTTTCTCGACCGATTCCAGACCAGTTCAAGAAGACCCGACGACGACGCGATGAGCGAGCAGGAGAACCCACGGTGACAGTGATCGACGACAATGCCGCAACCACCGAGACCGCAGCCGGAGCTGCAGAACGGGCCGGCGCCGCACCGACGTTGACCGACACCGCGAAGGCGCCTGTAGCGCCGTCCGGGGCGCAGCCGACGGCCGGCGGCATGCGGGTCAAGAAGCGCAGCGGTGCGCTCGAGCCCGTCGACGTCAACAAGATCGTGAACGCGATCGCCCGCGCCTCCGAGGGGCTGCTCGGCGTCGACCCCATGCGCGTCGCCGACGCGGACGATCTCGGCACTGGCAGACGGCGCAACGACCCGCGAACTCGACGACCTGTCGATCCGCACGGCCGCCGGGCTCATCGTCGAGGAGCCGAACTACTCCAAGCTCGCCTCGCGTCTGCTCGCGACCGTGATCGACAAAGAGGTTCGCAACCAGAACATCCCGTGGTTCTCCGAGTCGATCGCCGTCGGTCACGCCGAGGGTCTCGTGTCCGACGAGGTGCTCGCGTTCGTCAACGCCAACGCTCCGGCGCTCAACGCCGCCATCGATTCCGACCGCGACCGCAGCTTCGAGTTCTTCGGCCTGCGCACCGTGTACGACCGCTACCTGCTACGTCACCCCTCGCGCCGTGAGGTCATCGAGACCCCGCAGTACTTCTTCCTGCGCGTCGCGTGCGGCCTGTGCACCGACGTCGACGAGGCGGTCCGCTTCTACGACCTGATGTCGTCGCTGGCCTACCTGCCGTCGAGCCCGACGCTGTTCAACTCGGGCACGGCGCACAGCCAGATGTCGAGCTGCTACCTGCTCGACTCGCCCGAGGACAGCCTCGAGGGCATCTACAAGCGCTACACCGACATCGCCAAGCTGTCGAAGTTCGCCGGTGGCATCGGCGTCGCGTGGCACCGGGTGCGTGCGAAGGGCAGCCTCATCCAGGGCACCAACGGGCTGTCCAACGGCATCGTGCCGTGGCTGCGCACGCTCGACTCGTCGGTTGCGGCGGTCAACCAGGGCGGCCGTCGCAAGGGCGCCGCGTGCGTGTATCTCGAATCGTGGCACGCCGACATCGAGGACTTCCTCGAGTTGCGCGACAACACCGGTGACCACGCTCGCCGCACACACAACCTCAACATCGCCAACTGGATCCCCGACCTGTTCATGGAGCGCGTCGAGAAGGACTGGCAGTGGAGCCTGTTCGACCCCAAGCAGGTGCCGCATCTCACCGATCTGTTCGGTGACGACTTCGAACGCGCCTACGTGGCCGCCGAAGAGGCCGGGCTGTACGAGAAGCAGGTTCCCGCCCGTCAGCTGTACTCGAAGATGATGCGCACGCTCGCCCAGACCGGCAACGGGTGGGTCACGTTCAAGGACGCCTCGAACGAGAAGTGCAACCAGACCGGCGAGACCAACGAGGACGGCTCGCCTCGTGTGGTGCACCTGTCGAACCTGTGCACCGAGATCCTGGAAGTCACCGACCAGGACAACACCGCGGTGTGCAACCTCGGCTCGCTCAACCTCGGCGCCTACGTCGACGCGCAGGGCGAGTTCGACTACGCGAAGCTCGGCACCGTCGTGCGCCAGGTCGTGCCGTTGCTCGACCGGGTGATCGACATCAACTACTACCCGACGTCCGAGGCCGAGTTCTCGAACCACAAGTGGCGTCCGGTCGGCCTCGGCCTGATGGGTCTGCAGGACGTGTTCTTCAAGCGCGGCCTCGCCTTCGACTCGGCCGACGCCAAGGAACTCAGCCGCACGATCAGCGCACACATCTACTTCCACGCACTGTGGGCATCGACCGAACTCGCCGAGGCCAATGGCCCGCACGAGGCCTACGAAGGCACCCGCGCCGCCAAGGGCGACCTGCAGTTCGACCTGTGGGACACGGCCAACGGCGGCGTCACCCCGCCGGCCGAGCTCGACTGGGACGCGCTGCGCACTCGCATCACCGCTCACGGGTTGCGCAACAGCCTGCTGATCGCCATCGCTCCCACCGCCACGATCGCCTCGATCGTGGGCTGTTACGAGTGCATCGAGCCGCAGGTGTCGAACCTGTTCAAGCGCGAGACGCTGTCGGGCGAGTTCATGCAGATCAACCGCTACCTGGTGCGTGAGCTGCAGGCCCGCAACCTGTGGGACGAGCAGATGATCAACGACATCAAGCGCGCCGAGGGCTCGGTGCAAGACGTCGATCGCATCCCCGACGAGCTGAAAGAAGTGTTCCGCACGGCCTGGGAGATCCCGCAGCGGGCACTGATCGACATGGCCGCCGAGCGCGGTGCGTTCATCGACCAGAGCCAGTCGCTCAACCTGTTCATGGAGACCCCGACCATCGGCAAGCTCTCGTCGATGTACCTGCACGCCTGGAAGGCCGGTCTCAAGACCACCTACTACCTGCGCAGTCGTCCCGCCACGCGCATCAACCAGAGCACCACGACCACCAAGTCGGCAGCACCCACGCCGCCGACCGGTGGTGGCAAGCCGTCGTCCGCTGAGGGGGCAATCGCTCCGCTGGTCGACGAGACCACGAAGAAGACCTACACCGACGAGGAAGCCATTGCGTGCAGCCTCGAGAACCCCGAATCCTGCGAGGCATGCGACTGATGGCCCTCATCGACCCGATCACCGACTACGCCCCGGCCGCGCCGGGTGAAGCCCTTGCCGACGAGTTCGAGTCGGCCTCACCGGTCGGAGCGAACCGTCCGACCAACATCCTCGACCCGGGCTACGACCTGACGTTGCGGCCGATGCGGTACCCGCAGTTCTTCGACATGTACCGCGACGCCATCAAGAACACGTGGACCGTCGAGGAGATCGACTTCTCCGACGACCTCGTCGACCTGCAGCGCAAGTTGATGCCCGCCGAGAAGCACCTCGTCGGTCGGCTGGTGGCGTTCTTCGCCACGGGCGACTCGATCGTGTCGAACAACCTGGTGCTCAACCTGTACCAGCACATCAACGCCCCCGAAGCTCGGATGTACCTGTCGCGCCAGCTCTACGAAGAAGCGTTGCACGTGCAGTTCTACTTGACGCTGCTCGACAACTACATCCCGGACATGGCCGAGCGCGAAGCGGCGTTCGCGGCGGTCGAGAACATTCCGTCGATCCGTGCGAAGGCCGAGTTCTGCTTCAAGTGGATCGACTCGATCCAGGGCCTGCAAAAGATCGAGACGCCCGAACAACGCAAGCAGTTCCTGCTCAACCTGATCTGTTTCGCCACCTGCATCGAGGGCCTGTTCTTCTTCGCAGCGTTCGCATACGTCTACTTCCTGCGCTCGAAGGGTCTGCTCAACGGCCTGGCAGACGGCACCAACTGGGTGTTCCGCGACGAGAGCTGTCACATGAACTTCGCGTTCGAGGTGGTCGACACGGTGCGCAAGGAGCAGCCCGAGCTGTTCGACGCCGAGCTCGAAGCCGACATCCGCCAGATGCTGAACGAGGCCATCGACTGCGAGCACCTGTTCGCTGCCGACGTGCTCGGCGAGGGTGTGCCCGGCATGAGCCTCGGCGACACGCGCACGTATCTCGAGTTCGTCGCCGACCAGCGCCTCGCGCAGCTCGGTTACGCCCCAGAGTTCGGGTCGAAGAATCCGTTCAGTTTCATGGAGCTGCAGGACGTGCAGGGCCTGTCGAACTTCTTCGAGCGCACGGTCAGCAGCTACCAGACCGGCGTAGAAGGCAACGTCAGCTTCGACGAAGACTTCTGAGTGTTGCGCCAGGGGCCAGACGCCTGGCGTAACACTCAGCGGTAGCGGCTGGTGTGCTCACCGAGTTCGGGGCCGACGTCGGAGATGCTGCCGGGCGTTCTCGAGAATTTTGGTACCACGCCGAGCATCGGGGTGTCGACGCCGGTGCGCGAGACGTGTCGTTCGATCATTGCCCGAGCGGCATAGTGCTCGTCGCGCAGCATGTCCGCGGCGGTGTACACCCGGCCTGCCGGCACGGTGTGGGCCCGAAGCAGCGCAAGCAGGTCATCGGAGGTCATCGTCGAGGTCCACTCGCCGATGATGGCGTCCAGTTCACGTTCGTGTTCGCCACGTGCCACGTGGGTGGCGTAGCGCTCGTCGACAGCCAGGTCGGGCCGGCCCATCGCGTCGCAGAGCCTGGCGAACACCGTGTCGGCATTCCCGGCGATCAGCACCTCGGATCCGTCGCTCGTCGGGTAGGCGTTGGCAGGTGCCACGCCCGGCAGCGTGCCGCCCGAACGGCCACGGAGCACACCGGCGATCTCGACGTCGACCATCGACGACTCCATCAGCGCCGCCACCGCCTCGTAGATCGCCACGTCGACCTCCTGGCCCCGGCCGCTGATCGAGCGTTCGTGGAGCGCGGCCAGCGTGCCGATCACGGCGAACATCGCCGCGAGTGAGTCGCCCAGGCTGATGCCGCATCGAGCCGGAGGGCGATCGGGGTCGCCGGTGGTGTGCCGGATCCCGCCGACGGCTTCCCCGATCGACCCGAAGCCGGCCTCGGTCGCTCGTGGGCCGCTCTGGCCGAACCCGGACACATGGGTGACGATCACGCCAGGGTTCGTGGCCGAGAGCGTGTCGTAGTCGAGGCCGAACTTCGCGAGGACGCCAGGGCGGAAGTTCTCGAGCACGACGTCGCATTCGCCGGCAAGCCGTCGCACGAATGCAAGATCGTCGGGGTCCTTGAGATCTGCGACCACCGAGCACTTGTTGCGGGCGATGATCGGCCACCACAGGCTCGAGTCGTCGACGCACACCCCCCAGCGCCGCATCGGATCGCCGTCGGGCGCCTCGATCTTGATCACTTCGGCGCCATAGTCGCCGAACAGCTGTCCGGCGAACGGCCCCGCGATGAAGTTGCCCAGCTCGAGCACCCTGACGCCGAGCAGTGGTCCCGTGCGTGTCGATCCGTCGCCGTCCATGGATGTTGTCTACCGAGTCGCTGATGCTGTCGCGAAAGCGAGAGAATCGTCACATGTCCGTCGCCGATCGCCTCCCCGCACGTGTCGTGCTGCGAGACGTCAGCCTGCGTGACGGTCTCCAGGACGAGCCACCGGTCGCCACCGAGGCCAAGGCAGCGATCTTCGAGGCGCTCGTCGCGGCGGGCGTGCGCGAACTCGAACTCACGAGCTTCGTGCGTGCCGACCGCGTCCCGGCGATGGCCGACGCCGAAGCGCTGTGTGCGGCGACGGCCGCTCTCGCGGCCGACTCGGGCACGACACGGTGGGGACTGGTGCTCAATGCGCGAGGCGCCGAGCGGGCCCTCGCCGCCGGGCTCACCCACTTGCAGTACGTGGTCTCGGTGAGCGACACCCATAGTCGACACAATGCCGGAGCGGGCACCGACGAGATGCTGGACGAGTTTGCCAGGTTCGCGTCAGGGGCGATCGATTCGGGTGCGGCGATCGAGATGACGTTGGCGACGGCGATGGGCTGCCCCTTCGAGCACCGTGTAGACCCCGACCGTGTCGTCGAGGTCGCCCAGCGGGCCGTCGATGCCGGTGCATCATCGATCGGGCTCGCGGACACGATCGGCGTCGCCGTCCCCACCGAGGTCGCCGTGCTCGTCGGTCGGGTGCATTCGACCGTCGACGTACCGATCGGTGTCCACCTCCACGACACACGCGGTCTCGCGATCGCGAATGCGATCGTCGCACTGGAGCACGGCGCGGTGCGGCTCGACGCGAGCGTCGGCGGCCTCGGCGGCTGCCCGTTCGTCCCCAACGCGAGCGGGAATGTCCCGATCGAGGATCTCGTACACGCGCTCGAGGCGATGGGTGTCGCCACTGGTGTGTCGGTCCCCGGGCTCGTCGACGCGGCGATGCTGGCCTGCGGCGTCGTCGGGCGCCCGATCGGCAGTCACGTCGGCCTCGCCGGGCCCCGATTCGTCTGAGCATCAACACCGGCGAGACCGCGAACCCTCCGAAAATTCGGAGCCGACGTTGCGCTGACCGCAACGGTCACTCCGAATTTCGGGGTTGTGGTCCTCCATCCTTGAAATTCGGAGCCGATGTTGCGCTGACCGCAACGGTCACTCCGAATTTCGGAGTTGGGTTGGCAGTTCGGCGGTCGTGCGGGGTCCGCTCGGTGCCGACCAGCTGCGCTGCCCTGTCGCGGGGCGGCGACGCCGGTACCGTGATGGGTGATGGCAGCACCTGACTGGCTCACGAGCACGCGCGTTGCGATCGTCGCCGGCAAGGGCGGCGTCGGGTCGTCGACGGTCGCTGCGGCCTACGCACTGGCAGCGGCCCGGGAGGGCGCCGACGTCCTGTTCGTCGCCGTCGACGGTCGACCCGGCATGGGCCCGCTGCTCGGAGGTCGCGAACTCGACTCCACCGATCGGATCCTGCGACGGATCAAGGGCGCCGGCCAGGTCCGGGGCCGCACGATTCCCGCCGATCAGGCATTCGGGGACTACCTGGAACTGAAGGGCGTCGGGGGCATGCTGCGCCGGGCTGCTTCCGCTGCGTCGCTGCCGATGATCGCGGCGGCGACGCCGGGCCTCGAACACCTTCTCGTGCTCGGCAAGATCAAGGAGCTCGAACGCGAGCGAGCCGCCGACCTGATCGTCGTCGATGCCCCTCCTGCCGGCCATGCCGCGCCGTTCCTGCGTTCGGCGACCGGGCTGTCCGACGTCGTGCAATCCGGACCCGTTCGTGAGCAGTCCGTCGAAGTCGACGCCATGCTGCGCGACCCGGCGCGATGCCGGGCGATGATCGTCACCCTGCCCGAGGAGACACCCGTCACCGAAGCGCTCGAGTTGGGCGAGGAGCTGCGCTCCGACATCGGGCTGTCGCTGCTCCCCGCCGTGGTCAATTCGTGCTGGCGCGACCGTCCCGGCCTCGCCAAGACACCAGCGATGGCGGCGCGCTCGCAGAAGGTCAAGCTGTCCGCGGCGGCGAAGTCGGCGCTCGCATCGTCGACCGACTTCGGGCGCGACCGTCTCGAGCGGCAACGTCAACAGGTCGAACGTCTCGCCATCGGTATCGGCGTACCGCTTCTGACGCTGCCGCGCCTGGCCACACCTCGACTCACGCTGCACCAGCTGGGAGAGCTGGCCGACGCGCTCGTCGACCCGATGCTCGGGGGCACGTCGTGACCGACGCTGCGACCGCCGAGTCGTTCCGCGACGAGGTCGCGAGCGCTGAGCTCCTCGTCACCTGCGGCCCGGGGGGTGTCGGCAAGACCACCACCGCTGCGGCGCTCGGCGTCGCCGCAGCGCGTGCGGGACGGCGTGTCGTCGTCGTCACCGTCGATCCGGCCCGCCGGCTCGCGGACGCGCTCGGCCTCGAAGCGGGCGCTGCAGCCGACGCCCCGCATCGTGTCACCGGGATTCCCGGCGTGTCCAAGGGGTCCGGCGGCGGTGAGCTCTGGGCGTTGATGCTCGATGCCGCGTCCACCTTCGACCGGCTCGTCCACGAACAGACCGCGAACCCGAAGCAGGCCGCCGCGATTCTCGAGAACCCCGTCTACCGGGCGATCTCCGGTTCGCTGGCCGGCGCGCAGGAGTACATGGCGATCGAACGCCTGCACCAGCTGTACACCAGTGGCGACTGGGACCTGGTCATCGTCGACACGCCACCGTCGCGGCACGCCATCGATCTCCTCGAAGCGCCCGACCGGCTCATCGGTTTCCTCGGCCATCCCGTCTATCGGGCACTCACCGTCGGTCAGCGTGCCTTCGCCAAGGTCACCAATGCTGCGGCGTCGATGTTCCTGTGGGCGGTGCGACGCCTCGCCGGCCCGCAGATCGTCGAGGACACCGTCGAGTTCTTCCGCTCGCTCGCCAACATCGAGCCCGGGCTGCGCAGACGTGCCGAGGAGGTCTCGGTGCTGTTGCGTTCCGACGCTGCGTCGTTCGTGGTGGTGTCGAGCCCGCGGGCCGAGGCGATCGGCGAGGCCGAGCACTTGATCGGGGCGCTTCGTGACGGTTCGTTCCCGTTCGCCGGTGTCGTCGTGAACCTGATCCACCCGATGCCGGAGCAGCTCAGCGCCGCTGACCGCGCCGCGCTCGACGGCCTCGACGACGGCCCGCTCGCCGAGCAGCTGGCCTGGCACGACGAACTCACCGCACTCGCCACGGCCGAACGCGACGAGATCGCCGGCCTGGCCGATCTCGCCGAGGACGTGGTCGTGGTCGAGCTCCCGCTGCTGGCCGTGGACGTGCACGACGTCGACGGCCTGGTGGGCCTCGCCGACCGCCTGGTCGGCGGGAACTAACGTCGTCGACGTGCCCGCTCTGCCAGCGCTCGTCGACGAGCTCGTCCAGCGTCCCGCCGATGAGGGAGTGACGCTCGCGCTGGTGATCCGCCAGCACGACGAGATCATCGCCGAGCGCTACGGGATCCAGCCGGAGAACATCTTCCAGCCCGCGATCGAGATCACGGCCGAGTCGACGTTGACGTCGTGGAGCATGGCCAAGTCGATCACGCACGCCGCGGTCGGCCTTCTGGTCGCCGACGGAGCGCTCGAGGTCGACCGGCCTGCCCCGGTTCCGGAGTGGGAGGGGACGCCCAAGGCGGCGATCACGACGCTCCAGCTGCTCGAGATGCGGTCGGGGCTGCGTTTCGTCGAGGACTACGTCGACGACGAGGTCTCGCACTGCATCGAGATGCTGTACGGCGACAGCGGGCCCAGCCACGCGGCCTATGCCGCAGCGCTCCCGCTCGACCACGAGCCGGGCACCTTCTACAGCTACTCCTCGGGCACCACGAACATCGTCGCCCGCATCATCGGCGACGTCCTGTGCGGTGGCCCCGGTGGAGAACCGCAGCGACGTCGCGACACGGTCGAGGCGTTCCTGCACGACCGGCTGTTCGGCCCGATCGGCATGGAGTCGGCGATCCCGAAGTTCGACGATGCCGGCGACTTCGTGGGCTCGTCGTACGTCTTCGCAACCGCACGCGATTTCGCGAAGTTCGGCGAGCTCTACCGCCACGACGGCGTCACCGAAGCCGGCACGCGGATCCTGCCGACGGGCTGGGTCGATCACGCACGAACCCCGATCTCACACGACGACGAGAACGGCTGTGACTACGGACGGCAGTGGTGGATGTGGCCGGAGATCCCGGGCAGCTTGGCGTGTCACGGCCACGAGGGCCAGTACATCGTCGTCGCACCCGACCGCGATCTTGTCGTCGTCCACCTCGGCAAGACCGACGCTTCGGCGGCGCCGACGCTGCGGGCGCGGCTGCGAGCGATGATCGACGTCTGCTGATCGATGCGTGTCGACGATGAGTGAGGACGAACGCGATGGAACCGAGACCGTGACCGGTCGCGGGCTCGGCGAGGTCGACGACGACCGGACCCACGAGATGGATCGCGACGTGCTGCCGACCGGAGAGCTGCCTGCGCTGATCCGCGACGAGAGCGCTCCCCGTCGGCGGATGAAGCCGATCCGATTCACGATCAAGGTGCTGCTGCTCATCGTGATCGCGGTGTTCCTGCTCCCAGGGGTCCTGAGCGGCTTCCGGCAGGCGATCGACACCGTCCGCGATGTCAATCCCGCACTGCTGTTCGCCGGATTCGTGCTGCAGTTGTTCGCGCTGATGGCGTACTCACTGCTCACTCGGGCAACGCTCGGAACGGCCGGCCGGAGGCTGTCACTCGCGCGCATCTTCCGCATCCAGCTCAGCACCAAGGCGCTGTCGAACATCGTCCCGGGGGGCAACGCCGCCAGTTCGGCGCTCGGGTATCGCCTCCTCACCCTGTCGGGAATCAGCGGACCCGACGCCGGCTTCGCGCTTGCGACCGCAGGCATCGGTTCCGCTGTCGTGCTGAACATCATCTTCTGGACGGGACTGACGATGTCGATCCCGTTCCGTGGCGTCAACGAGGGGTACGCGCTCGCCGCGTTGCTCGGCATCATGATCATGGGGCTCGCGGCCGGGCTCGTGATCGGGGTGATGGACGGCTCGGGCCGCGCCGAGCGTCTCCTGCGCTGGATAGCTCGCAAGGCGCGCTTCAACGAGGACCGGTTCGCCGCCGTGCTGCACCAGGTCGCCGAGCGGCTCGAGGAACTCATCAGCGACCGCCAGCTGCTGCGCCGGGTGGTGTTCTGGGCGACCGCCAACTGGCTGCTCGACGCCGCCTCGCTCTGGGTCTTCCTGCGCGCCTACGGGGTGACGCTGCCCGTCGATGCCCTGCTGGTGGCGTTCGGTCTGGCGAACGTGCTCGCGGCGATCCCGATACTGCCCGGTGGCCTGGGCGTCGTCGAGGCCACCTATCTGACCGCGCTCGTCGGCTTCGGCGTGCCCCGCCGTGTTGCGGCGCCGGCGATCGCGACCTACCGGTCGGCGCAGTACCTGATGCCGATCGCCATCGGAGCGCTCGCCTACGCATCGCTGCGGGTCGGACCCTGGAAGATCGAGAAACGCGATCGGCTCGTCGGTCTGCGAGACCTCGCTCGCTCCGAGTCCGCCCGTGGCGAGACCAAGATCGACTTCGCGCTGCGCTTCGGCGGCCGGCGGCCGATCGCCGACCCCGAACTCGATCCCGCGATCGCAGCGACGCTGCGCCACGACCCGGAGACCGATCCCGAGTCCGCCGTCACCGCCGACGATCATGGCGGCGACGACGCAGAACACGATCGCTGACGCTTTCGCGCCGGCAGGTGCGCGGCGGTACCGTCACGTTCATGACAGTGCACGAACGCCCCTTCGGTCGGTACCTCGAGGACTTCACCCCCGGCGACGTCCTGCGCCATTGGCCCGGCAAGACGATCACCGAGTACGACGACCACTTGTTCTGCATGATCACGATGAACCACCACCCGTTGCACACCAACGACTGGTTCGCCGCCGAATCGGTGCAGGGTCGCAATGTCGTGGTCGGCAACCTCGTCTACAGCCTCGTCCTGGGCATGAGCGTGCCGGACGTGAGCGGCGCCGCGATCGCCAACCTGGAAGTCGAGACGCTGCAGCACAAGTTCCCGACGTTCCACGGCGACACGATCCACGCCGAGACACGAGTGCTCGAGGTCACCGAGTCGAAGTCCAAGCCCGACCGCGGCATCGTCAAGGTCGAGACGAAGGGCTTCAACCAGGACGGCAAGGAAGTGTGCTACTTCGTGCGCAAGGTGCTGATCTGGAAGCGTGAGTTCGCCCCTGAGCGCAAGCGTCCGTACGACGGCACCGACGTCTGGGCCGACTGAGTCCCCGCGCTTGATCGACGCCGGCGCCGTCCTCGCGTGGGGCGTGCCGCAGCTGCGCGACCTGCCCTGGCGAGCCGAGCGTGACCCCTGGGCGATCCTCGTCGCCGAAGTGATGCTGCAACAGACCCAGGCCGAACGGGTCATCCCGAAGTGGACGGCGTTCCTGGACGCCTACCCGGACCCCGCGGCATGCGCGGCCTCCCCGCTGGGCGATGTTCTGCGCCTGTGGCAGGGACTCGGCTACCCGCGCCGCGCCCGCAACCTGCACCACGCTGCGGAGGTGATCATCGAGCACCACGGCGGGCGGCTGCCCGACGACCTCGATGGACTGCTGGCGCTCCCGGGAATCGGTCCGTACACCGCTCGGGCGGTGCTCGCATTCGCATTCGAGCGAGACGTCGCGGTGGTGGACACGAACATCGCCCGGATCCTCGCACGGACGGTCGGCGAGCGGTTGACGCCGAGACGGGCCCAAGCGGCGGCCGACGAGTCGGTGCCTGGGGGGCACGGCTGGATCTGGAACCAGGTGATCATGGATCTCGGCGCATCGTTGTGCCGTCCCACGCCGCGCTGCGAGCGGTGCCCGCTCGCGGCATCGTGCTCCTGGCACCGTGCCGGCCACCCTGCACCCGACCCCGCTGTCGGTTCGGCAGGGGTCAGCACTCGCCAGGCGCCCTTCGACGGCAGCGATCGCCAGGCCCGAGGCCGGGTACTCGCCGCGCTGCACGACGGCCCGCGCCCGGCGTCGGACTTCGACGCCCGCATCCTGTCGACGCTGATGAACGACGGTCTCGTCGAACTTCGCGAGGGAACAGCCTTCCTGCCGGCGTGAGCCATCGCCGGCGTGGTCCCCCGAGCCCGGGTCTCCGGGAACCACGCTGGTTCCCCGAGCCCGGGTCTCCGGGAACCACGATCGCCGGGGATTGGTGGGTGTCGGCCGCCAGATCTACGGTTGGGGCGTGCGTCCAGCCAAAGATTTCTTCCGCCCGCTCGCCGTCGGCGCTCCTGCGCCGGTCCGGGAGATCCCGTTCCCGCCCAGTCGGATGATCCACTTCTTCCCGGCGGCCAACGAGAAGATGCGGTCCAAGGTGCCCGACATCGCGCCGACGGTCGACATCTTGCTCGCCAACCTCGAAGACGGCGTGCCGGCCGATCAGAAGGAAGCGGCACGAGCCGGCCTCGTCGAGGTGGCGAACTCCGTCGACTTCGGCGACACCCAGTTCTGGACGCGGGTCAACAGCCTCGATTCGCCGTGGGGCCTCGACGATCTGACCGCAGCGGTGCTCGAGGCCGGTGAGGCCCTCGACGTGATCATGATCCCCAAGGTGGAGGGCCCGGAAGACATCCACTACGTCGACCGTCTCCTCGCACAGCTCGAGGCGAAGGCCGGACTGACCGAGCCACTGCTCGTGCACGCGATCCTCGAGACCGCCCGCGGGGTGGCCAACGTCGAGGAGATCTGCGCAGCGTCGCCACGCATGCAGGGCCTGTCGCTCGGCCCCGCGGACCTCGCGGCGAACCGCCGGATGAAGACCACACGCGTCGGGGGAGGTCATCCCGGCTATCTGGTGCGTGCCGACCCCCCCAAAGACGCTGAAGGGGCCGATGACATCGAGGCGCCCCGCACGACCTACCAGCAGGATCTCTGGCACTACACGATTGCCCGCATGGTCGACGCCTGTGTGACCAATGGGATCCTGCCCTTCTACGGGCCCTTCGGCGACATCAAGGACACCGTTGCCTGCGAGGACCAGTTCCGCAATGCCTACCTGCTCGGCTGCGTCGGTGCGTGGAGTCTCCACCCGGTGCAGATCGGCATCGCCAAGAAGGTATTCAGCCCGGACCCCGCAGACGTCGCGGACGCGCAGCGGGTGATCGACGCGATGGGCGACGGTACGGGTGCGATCATGCTCGACGGCAAGATGGAGGACGACGCCTCGGTCAAGCAGTGCCGTGTCGTCGTCGAACTCGCCCGGGCGCTGTCCGAACGCGACCCCGAACTCGCCGCCAGCTACGGCTTCTGATTTCACCTACCCGAGCGATGAGTTTCGGCGTGACCTGTCCGCGCGGAGACTCATCGCTTCTGACAAGGAGACACCGATGACCGATGACCTGCGACCGCGCCGTTCCGTGCTGTACATGCCGGCCGCCAACGACCGTGCGCTCGAGAAGGCGCAGACGATTCCCGCCGACGCGATCATCTTCGATCTCGAAGATGCCGTCGCGCCCGACGCCAAGCCCGATGCCCGTGCGAAGGCGATCGCCGCCGTGCAGTCGGGGCTGTACGGCAACCGTGAGCTGACCATCCGCTGCAACGGCCTCGACACCGAGTGGGGGAGCGCCGACGTCACCGCTGCCGCCGGCGCGCACCCCGCCGCGGTCGTGATCCCGAAGGTCGATTCGGTCGACTACGTCGAGCGTGTCGCGTCGTTGCTCGACGACGCCGGCGCGAACGACGTGATGATCTGGCCGATGATCGAGACGCCGACGGCGATGTTCAACGTCCGCGAGATCGCGGCGCACCCGCGAGTCGCCGTGCTCGTGATGGGCACCAACGACCTCGCCAAGGAACTGCGCTCGCCGCTGGTGCCGGGCCGTCACCCGCTCGTCGCGCACCTGGCCACAGCGCTGCTCGCCGCCCGAGAGGCCGGCAAGGTGATCCTCGACGGTGTCTACAACGACGTGAAGAACGCCGAGGGTTTCGAAGCCGAATGCCGCCAGGGCATGGAGATGGGTTTCGACGGCAAGACGTTGATCCACCCGAGCCAGGTCGAACCGGCGAACGACATGTGGGCACCGTCGGCCGACGACATCGACTATGCCGAGCGGGTCATCGCCGCGTTCGATGAGGCCGTCGCCGATGGTCGAGGTGTGGTCACCGTCGACGATCGCATGATCGAGAACCTCCACGTCGACAACGCACGCCGCGTGCTCGCCACCGCCGCTGCGATCGCCGCCCTCGACTGATCGTTGTCTGCCTGCGAGGCGTCGTTGCCGGCGTCGCCGGGTCAGAGCGACCGGAGCATCGCTGCGAGGTCTTCGGGCACCACCGGGTTGAAGTATTCGCCGGTGGCCACTTCGGCAGCGGCGATGAAGCGCTGGACTCCGGCGGCACGCCACGGCGAGACGATGTCGATGTTGAACCATGCCTGCGACCAATCGCCACCGTCGGTCGGCCTCTGGTGCAGCCACATCATGTAGGGCAACGCTCGGTGGTAGAGGGCATCGAGTCGGGTGAACGTGTCGACCAGGACACCGGCGAGAGCGGTACGCGCATCGTCGTGCAATGAGGCCAGGTCGGGCACCTGGGCATCCGGCGAGATCGACAGCGCGATGGGGAACGGACTCGCGACGGGAACCGAGACGGTCCACCCGTCCGACGCCGACACCAAGCGCTCGCCCGGATCGGCATCGGGCTTCCATCCGGCACGTAGCAGCGCGAGTTGGCGTTCGGGAACGTGATCGAACGCGTAGATCTGTCCGTGCGGGTGCGTGATCGTGGCACCGATCTCCGGGCCGCGGTTCTCGAACACGAGCACGTAGTCGACGTCGTCACGCGAGCCGAGTTCGAGCGTCCGTTCGCCCCACAGGTCGACGACGCGCCGTGCGCCATCGATGCCGAGTGAGGCGAACGTCGCATCGTGGTCCGACGTGTACAGGACGACCTCGCAGCGTTCGTCGGGCATGGCGGGCCAGCGATTCGGAAACCAGCGGACGTCGTACGGCTTGGGTGCCTCGACGCCGCCGACGCAGAACGGACAGCCGCTCGCGGGAAGGTTCGGTCGCCCTTGACGGGCGCCGACTACGTGGACGCGCGTGCCGAGCGTGGGGTCGACGCGGAGATCTTCGGTTGTCATCGAGGTCAACGCAGCGGACGACCGTCGGCCGGATCGAAGAAGTGGGCGAGGTGCGTCTTCAGGGCCAGACGGATGTGCTCACCCATCGCAACGATGTGGACGCCGTCGATGCGGGCAATGATCGGCGTGCCGTCGACCGGTGCCTCCTCGTCGGGGTCCAGCGACTCGCCGTCGATCGACACCGGCGGGACGTCGAACCTGGTGTGGATGTGCACCTCGGCACCCATGGCCTCGGCCAGTTCGACCTCGACAGCGATGATCTGGTCGTCGCCCACGTCGATGTCGCCGGCGAGGGCGAAGTGCTCGGGTCGCATCCCGAAGATCACCTGGGTGCCGTCGCGCTGCAGGAGACCCGGATACCGCTCGACAGCGCCCGGGTCGAGGCGAATGCGATGCTCGGCGAACGACACGAACACGGTGCCGTCCTCGATGGTGACGTCCGAGGTGATCAGGTTCATCGCCGGGCTGCCGATGAACGATGCGACGAAGAGGTTCGCCGGCGTGAGGTACAGCTCCTGCGGTGGTGCAACCTGCTGGAGAATGCCGTTGCGCATGACCGCCACCCGGTGGCCCATGGTCATCGCCTCGATCTGGTCGTGGGTGACGTAGACCATGGTCGTCCCGAGGCGCGCCTGCAACTGGATGATGTCGGAGCGCATCTGGACGCGGAGCTTGGCATCGAGATTCGACAACGGCTCGTCCATCAGGAACACCTTGGGCGACCGGACGATCGCGCGGCCCATCGCAACGCGCTGGCGCTGGCCTCCCGACAGCGCCTTGGGCAGCCGATCGAGGTACTCGGTGAGCCCGAGCATCTCGGCAGCGTCCTCGACGCGACCCTTCGCCTCGGTCTTGTCCATTTTCGCGACCTCGAGGGCGAAGCCGATGTTCTCGCGCACGGTCATGTGCGGGTACAGCGCATAGTTCTGGAACACCATGGCGATGTCGCGATCGCCCGGCGGCAGGTCGTTGACCACCTGGTCGTCGATGCTCAGTTCGCCGCTGGTGATCTCCTCGAGGCCGGCGAGCATCCGCAAGGCGGTCGACTTGCCGCATCCAGACGGGCCGACGAGCACCATGAACTCACCGTCGGCGATGTCGAGGTCGAGCGCGTCGACGGCTTTGGGTCCGTCCTTGTAGCGCTTGGTGACCTGGGAGAAGGTGACTGCTGACATGGTGTGGCCTCACTTGAGTCCGCTGGAGGCGGAGTTCTCGACGAAGTAGCGCTGGGCGAACAGGAACACGAGGATCGGTGGCGTCATGGCGAGCACGGCGCCAGCGAACACGAGGTTCGTGTCGGTGCTCGATCGCCCGCCCAGGGTGGCGAGGGTGAGCGTGAGCAGGCCGTTGTCCGGGTTGCCCGAGTTGATGATGACCAGTGGCCAGAAGAACGAGTTCCAGGCATACAGGAATCCGAACGTGGCCAGCGTCGCGATCGCCGGACGGGCCAGTGGGACCATCACCTTCCAGAGGATCGTCGCCCGGCTCGCGCCGTCGATCAGCGCCGCCTCCTCGATCTCCTTCGGGATGCCGAGGAAGAACTGGCGCATCAGGAACGTGCCGTATGCCGTGAACACGAACGGGATGATCAGCGCCACGAGGTTGTCGGTCCATCCCAGCTGCAACATCAGCTGGAACAGCGGAATGATCAGCACGACGAACGGGATCATCACCGAACCGAGGTACAGCAGGAACAGTTGGTCGCGGCCCTTGAAGTCGATGCGGGCGAACGCGTAGCCCCCGAGCACCGACGTGACGATCTGCCCGACGACCACGGCGATCGTGACCAACACGGTGTTGGTGAGCGAGCGCCCGAGGTTCTTCTCGGTGACGACCTCGGAGAAGTTCTCGAACCGTGGCCCGAAGGTGCGATCCGGCGTCGCCAGGTTGACGAGTTCGACGACCGACTCGCCGTCACCGGTGATCGAGACGAACAGGCCGCCGACGGTGAGTCGGGCCCGATAGACCTCGACCTGCTCGCCGTCGACGTCGAGCAGGTAGACGGTCTCCTCGTCGCCGTCGACGAGCGTGGTGCGGTCGGTCTCGGACCCGTCGCCGGGCGGGCGGGCGATCACGATCGTGGGGTCGTCGATCCGTCGGAACTCCGCGATGGGGACGTCGTCCTCCGCGAGTGCGAATTCGCCATCCCGTCCGGGAAGCTCGTAGACCGTGGCGCCGTCGAGACCACGTTCGGGATCCGTGACGGTCCGCTCGGTGCGTGGGATCAGCGACGGTGGATAGGTGAAGATGTCGGTGTTGCGCTTCAACGAGGTCGACACCGCCACGACGAACGGGAACAGCACGATGATCGCCACGGTGCCCAACAGGACGTAGGTTGCCACCTTGACGGCAGTCGCCCGAGGTCCCTTGCGTTTGACGCTCATGCCATCCCCCCTGTTGCGCCTTCGCGGTCTCGTCGGAACTGGGCGAAGGTGAACACGAAGATGATCGCGAACAGCACCCACGCCAGCGCCGAGGCGTAGCCCCGGTTGTTGTCCTTGAACGCCTCGTTGTAGAGCGCGATCACGGGCGTCATCGTTGCGTTGTCAGGGCCGCCGGGTTGTGGCGTCGACAGGATCCACACGATGTCGAACAGCTGCAACGCCAGGATCGACGTGGTGATCAGCACGTAGAACGTGGTGTTGCGCAGCTGCGGCACGGTGATCCGTCGGAAGATCTTCCAGGTCCGGGCGCCGTCGATCTCGGCGGCCTCGTAGAGCTCCTTCGGGATCGCCTGGTGCCCGGCGAGGTAGAGCACGGTGTTGAACCCGAAGCTCATCCACGCGAACACGATCACCATCGCGAGCAGCGCGGTCGCGTTGTCGCTCAGCCACGCCTGCCCTTCAGCTGGTGCGTCGACGAACGGCAGGATGTCTCCAGCTCGCTTGATGAGGTAGTTGATCCAGCCGACGGTCGACTGGAACAGCTGGCCCCAGATGATGGCGACGCCGATGACGCCGGCCACCGACGGGACGAAGTAGATCGCACGGAAGATCTTCATCCCACGGAGTTGTGAGGCGAGGATGCTCGACAGGCCGAGCGCCGGGCAGCACCGACAGCGGAACGGCGAGCACGAGGAAGATCGTGATGTTCCGCAGCGACAGCCAGAACGTGACGTCGCGTGCGCCGATCACCCAGTGCTGGCCGAACCAGTCGAGGTGCATCAGGACCTGATAGTTCGCCTTCAGGACCTCGACGCCGGCGCCCGGGCCCGATGCGCTGGAGAAGTCGAGGCTGAGCGCTTCGACGTAGTTGTCGATGCCGATGAAGGTGCGACCGGTACCGGTGGTCTTCCAGTCGTAGAAGCTGACGACCAGCGAGAACAGCACGGGGCCGGCAAAGAAGAACAGGAAGCCGAGCAGGTTCGGCGACAGGAACGCGAGGCCGGTCAGCGTGCGCTCGGTGCTCGCCGTCGTGCCGAAGAGACGCCCGACATCACGGCGCCAGATGAATCGAGTCGCAGCGAACGCGGCGGCGGCCAGCAGGGCGGTCCCGATCGTGATCGGCTGCACGATGCGTTCGAGGACGTTCGAGATCAGTCCGCTGGGGTCGGCCGCGACGATGAACCATGCGGATCCCACGGCGGCGATGATCCAACCGGCACGTCGCAGCAGGCGTGGCCCGGGTGCCGTCGGCCGGTTCGTCGCGATCTGTCCGGCGACGAGCACCCAGAGCAGACCGACCGAGATGACGAGGAACGGCACGAAGGCCTTGCTCAGGCCCTCGCCGAGCTTGCCGATCGCCGTGAACCCGCCGAGCTGGTGCACGAACGCCACGGTCGCAACGACGAAGGTGAGATAGCTGACGACCAGCGACACCGTGCGACCCCATCGGCGGCGCTGATGGATTCCGAACGCCGAGGCGGCGTGAGCGACGAAGGTCGCGATCGCGAAGAGCCGGAGGAACACGCCGATCGTCGCCGGGAGCTCCTCGTCGCCGCTGCGGCTCGCGAGCAGCATCATCACCACGGCGGCGACCGCGCCGGCGAGGTGCCACAGCACGACCAGTTGCAGGCGGCGTTGGATACCGCTCGGCGTCGTGCCGGGGTCGTGTTGTCCGACGGTCGGCGTCTCGCGCTCCGTCACGGTCGAATCGACCATCGTCACCCCCTCCTCGAGAAGCTTCCGGAGAAGCCGGGCCACACCGTAGGTGAGCCCATCACAGAACAACCAGCCGACGTACACGACGTGCCAGGCACGTCGTGTACGTCGACCGAGTCATTGCGTCATTGCGTCAACCGGCGTCAGCTGTCGAACGCTGCTGCCGTCTCCGAGCAGACCTTGGCTGCGTAGTCATCCACCGTGCGGGTGCCGTTGATCACGGCGGTCACGGCGTCGTTCATCGCGGTGTCGAAGGTCGGCCAATCGCCGGCCCACAGCGGGCCTTCTGCGGTCGGGCTGTCCTGCAGACCGTCGATGAACGCCTGATTGTTCTCCGGCGGTGTGAAGCCGAGGAACGCATCGATGGCAGCGTCGCTCTGGCGGCTCGGGATGTTGGCCCCGAGCTCGCTGATCGAGGCCTGCGTGTCGGCGCTCGTCAGTGCCTGCACGAGCTCCCACGCTTCCTGCGGGTGCTCGGTGTTCGCGTTGACGACGTAGGCGCCCCAGAACAGCCAGTTGCCCTGCGTGCCACCGGGGCCCGTCGGGAGCTGGACCACGTCCCAGTTGAAGTCGACGTCGGCGCGGGCGCCGGGCGTTGCCCAACGGCCGTTGGTGAACATGCCGACCGTGCCGGCCTTCCACGGGGCCTCGCCGTCCTCGCCGAACGGCACGGCCAGGCTGGCGTCGTAGATGTCGACGACCTTCTGGATGCCGGCCACCGACTCGGGCGTGTCGAGGGCGCACTCGGTGCGGTCCTCGTTGAAGAAGCCACCGCCGGCTGCGTTCATGAACGCGCCGTAGTTGGCCCACCAGCCGTTCATCGCGAAGCCCTTGTTGGCGCCACCGAGATCGGTGACCTTCTGGGCGACGTCCTGGAACGCATCCCAGTCCCACTCACCGGCTTCCGCGAGTGCACGCGGGTCGTCGGCGCCGGCCTCGGCGATCAGGTCGTTGTTGAGGTACAGGGCGAACGTCGACACGTCGCGGGGCAGGCCCCACAGCTTGTCGCCGGGTGCGCCGGCCTCGGGGTCATAGGTCAGGTGGTACATCGGCTCCGGGTAGAACTCGCTGGTGTCGAAGCCGTCGGCTGCGGCGAGTTCGCCGAGGTCGAGGATCAGGCCTTCCGACTGGAAGCGGGCGATGTCGGTGCCGGGGATCCAGAACACGTCGGGCGCGGTGCCGTTCGCGATCTCGGTGACGAGCTGGTCCTGGTAGGGCGAGCCCTCGTTCGTGCCGGGCTCGTAGCTCAGGCTGAAGCCCTCGTTCGCGGCGTCGATCTCGTCGCTGATCCCGGCATACAGCTGGGCCTCGGCGTCATTGTCCGGTCGGGTACGCCAGCGGATCTCGACACCGCTGCCGTCTCCGCCACTCTCAGCGCCACCGTCGGCGGTGGTTTCCCCGGTGGTCGCTTCGGGCTCGCCGCCCTCCGTGGTGCCACCGTCGTCGTCGCTGCCGCAGGCGGCTGCGACGAGCGAGAGTGCAACCGCTGCTGCGGCCGCCCTTCGTAGGTTCCTCACGTTGTTCCTCCCTCTTGGAGCACACTCGGTGCACTCCATCCGTCCGGGTCGATCGCGACCCGGTCTGTTCATCCGGAGAGTTCCGGACGTTCTCGGGTCGACGTCATGCAACGATGACGTCGACACCTCGTTCCTTGAGCCAGTCGACGTCGGTGTCTCGCACGTCGCTGTCGGTGACGATGACGTCGACGTCGTCGATCGAGCAGACGCTCGCCAAGGTCCTCGTGCCGATCTTCGAGCTGTCGGCCATGACCACGCAGCGCTGTGACGCCTCGATCATGGCCCGCTTCACGTTTGCCTCTGGCAGGTTGATGTTGGTGACCCCGGCGTTCGGATGGATGCCGTTGCAACCCAGAAAGACCGTGTCGACGCTCAGCGTCTTCAGGAACGATCCTGCGAGTGGGTCGACCAGCGAGTGCTGTTTGGGGCGCAGGGTGCCACCCGTGACCACGATCGAGAAGCGCGGGTGGGCGGCTTCGAGCGCCAACGCGATGCTGATGCCGTTGGTGATGACGTTGAGCTCGCCGAGGTCGGGCCGATCGACGAGCCGTGCGGCGAACGTTGCTGCCGTGGTGCCCACGTCGACGAGGATCGATTCGCCGGTCGTCACGAGTTCGGCAGCGGCCTGGGCGATGCGCTGTTTCTCGTCGGCTCGTTGCGTCGAGACCTCCTCGAACGACTGCTCGCCGCGAGAGCGATTGATCGGCATCGCGCCGCCGTGGACGCGTTGCACGAGGCGTCGCTGCGCAAGCGCGTCGAGATCGTTGCGGGCGGTGACGGTGCTGACCCCGAACCGGTCGGACAGCTCGCGGACCCGGACGAAACCGCGCTCGCTGAGGTACTCGTGGGTGCGCTGCTGGCGGACCTCCGCTGGCAGGTTTTCCTCGACCTCGGTGTCACCGATCACTTTCGTTATCTTTCACCACCTTTCGTTCGATGTCAATTCTCGAAAGCAAACGCAGGGGCAGTGGGCGGAGAAGGACGGTTCCGCACGTGGGATTGCCGACTGCACTGGACGACGACGAGTTCGACCTTCGAGGCTTCCTGGTGATCGCAGGGGCGCTGTCCGATGACGAAGTCGGTGCGTTGAACGATGCCTACGACAGGTTTCCCTCACTCGGGCACGGCGAGTGGTACGGCAACGCGCAGCGCCGCGACTACACCGCCGACACGGGGTTCGAACTGCGCAACCTGCTCGACTGCGGCGACCCGAGCTTCGAACGATGATCGTGCCGGGCAGCCACAAGGCGAACTTCCTCCACCCGCTCGCTGGCGACTACGCCGCCGGCGACCGCATGGACGACCTGCCCCACGCAGTGCCCGTGCATTGTCGCGCCGGTGACGCTCTGGTGTTCGTCGACGCCTGCATGCACGGAGGGAGCACGAGGACCACTGCCGGTGAACGCCGGGTGATCATCCTGCGCTACGGACCACCATGGGCGACCCACGATTCGGTTACCAGCTGTCGCCCGGATTCCTCGATCGGCTCGCTCCCGAGCGCCGCCGGATCATGCAACCGATCGTCCCGATCGCGTCCGGCTCGGCCGACGTCCCCGTCGACCTCCATTCGACCTACCGATTCGACCCCTGACCACTTACACGCCAGGCGTTGTGGCAGGAGTTCAGGCCGTTGCGGTGATCTTGGCGACGATCTCGTCGAAGGCGGCGTCGGCGTAGGCGATCATCTCGTCGTCGGTGCGGTCCTGGATCGGGTGCGGGGTGAACACCCGGGCAACCGACGGGAACCCGAGCGAGGTCGACTGCGCGATGGCGGCGTCGACGAACCCCTCCGAGGCGACGAAGACGCCGGGGATGCCACGCAGTTCGAGGTCGCTGATGTCGTGCACACTGCACGACGTGCAACTGCCTCAATCGGCGAGCGCCTCGATCACGACCTGGCACTCGACGGAGATCTGATGGCGTAGATCGACCGGTGCAGGCTTCGTGAAGGTCGGCTTGCGGTACCGCTTGACGTCGGCGCCGACGCCGACGAGGCGTTGCTCGAGGCGGTCGAGGAACACGTCACCGCGCGGCTTGGAGATGTCGAGCAGGCCGACGGTGAGCCCTGACAGTGTGGACGGCCGGGCCAGTCGCTGGCGCTCGGCGATCGTGCGCTCGCTGGTCGGATCGAGAATCGTGCGGGCGCTCATGACCGCTCAGTATGTCACGGCGCGTGTGACCGGCTTCGAGCCGACGTCGCCGTTCGCCCAACCGCCGATGATCTCCGAGAACAGCCCGGTGCCGTTGCCGGCGTAGGCCAACATCAGGCCGCCGGGCCGGAACTTCGGCAGCGACGGTGCGTCCGCGAACGCCTCCGGGAGTCCTTCGGCCATGCCATCGGCACCACGTACCAGCTCCGAACCCGGACGGTTCAGGTGGGCCGAGATCCCGGCGACGATGTCCTCGCGTCCCCATCCGGCGTCGGCGAAGACTCGGGCGTGTTCCGGGCCCATCACCAGGATCGCATCGAAGCCGAGGACGAGCTTCGGATGATGCATCGCCTGCAAGCTCGCGGCGAGCGACCGGGCGAGCGAATCGGGCTCACGCGAGAGTTGATCGACGACGCAGCGGGTTCCCTCGCCGGCGAACAGCGTGAGCGCGTCGACACCCGGCTCGATGCCGTGCTCGACCGCGAGCGTGCCGTACGGCGACTCGGCGTCGTTCTCGGCGAAACAGAATCCGATCTTGCCAGGGCTGCCGTGGGTGGCTCGGTCGACCTCGCCCGGACGACCGCCGCCGACGTTGCGGACCACCAACTGCAATGCCCGCCCGATCGTGGAGTTCGCACGGTTGCCCTGGCCGAGCGCATTGCCGCCGGAGTTCATCCCGATCGCGCGTGTGCCCGGCCCGCTGCAGACGATCACCGGACCGACCGGCATCGTGGTCGCCAGCAGGCCGTGCATGTTGAACTCGTTCGTGCAGGCTGCCTCGACCGCGGTCAGCACCCACGGCAGGTACTCGGGAAGGCACCCTGCCATCACCGCGGCGACGGCCACCTTCTCGACGGTGACGTCGACCAGATCCGGCGGCACCGTCGCGACGATGTCCGACGGGGCGCGTGTGGTGCCAGACAGCATGCGCATCACGCGGGCCCCCGTCGGTGGCACCACTGGCAGGCCGTCGGTCCAGCCACGGGTGAACATCATCTCCATCTCGTCCTCCGCGGCGGCGACGTCGATGCGTCGCGACGCGAGCGTGGAGGCACCGAAGCGGACGTTCAACTCGTCGACCAGGTCGGGGTCGACGCTCATCGACCCGCACCCCGGCCGCATCGCCGGCAGGTCGCTGCCGAGGCCCTCGACACCGCTCACCCTGACCCACTCGTCTCGATGCCATCCGACGGTGCGTTCGACCTCGACCCCGTCGACCACGCGGATCACGGTGGGCACCGTCTCGATGTGGTGGTGCCAGCTGACAGCGAGGTCTGCGTCGTGGATCGCCGTCGGCGACTCCGGGAACCGCGGATCGTCCTGGGTGTACACGGTCAGCGTCGTCGCGTCGGCGAGCTCGCGCAGCACCGACGTCACCGAATGGCAGGTCGCGCACTCCTCCTTGACCACCACGACGATGCCGTCCGGGAGTGTGGGTGCTGTCGTCGTGGCGGCCATGGCGAGACGGTAGCAATCAGTCCGTCGGCATCGATCAGTCGGTGCGCTGACCTCGGCCGTCCCAGCCGCATCGCAAAGTTTCGCGAGCGGTCGTCGGAGGACCTATCGTGAACCCATCGGGGTCTCACGCATCACGGCGGTCGGTATCACGGCATGGAACTGACGTTTCATGGCGTCCGTGGTTCGACACCATGCCATGGCCATGAGATCGCCCGCTACGGCGGCAACACCTCGTGCGCGTCGCTCGCCATCCCCGGCCACGACCCGATCCTGTTCGACCTCGGCACGGGTCTTCGGTACTTCGGCCTCAGCCAACCTGCCGACGAACCGTTCCGCGGCACCTGTCTGCTGAGTCACCTCCACTGGGACCACATCCAGGGCCTCCCGTTCTTCAAGCCGTTCCTACGGCCGGGTGCCAACGTCACCCTGTATGCGCCGGTGCAGCCGGGTGACATCACGGTCGGCGAGGTGTTCGCCGACACGATCAAGCCGCCGCTGTTTCCCATCCACTTCTCGATGTTCCCGGGCATGGTCGACATCCACGAGATCGGCGACGACGAGTTCATGCTCGGCGACGATGTGCGCGTGATGACGCGCCTCATTCCGCACGTCGGCCACACCGTCGGGTACCGGGTCGAGTGGAACGGTCGGTCGGTGGTGTACATGAGCGACCACCAGATGCCCACCGATGGCTCGCACTCGGCGTGGCCGGGTGTGTTCGAGCTGTGCAATGGCGCCGACCTGCTCATCCACGACGCCCAGTACACGCTCGAGGAATTCGAGGGCAAGCGCGACTGGGGCCACTGCACACCGGAGTACGCCGTGTGGCTGGCCGGCAAGGCGAAGGTCAAGCGACTTGCGTTGTTCCACCACGATCCGGCGCACGACGACGACGAACTCGATCAGATCCTCGCGCCGGTGATCGAGTGCGCAGCGAAGCTCGGCGTCGATGCATTCGCTGCTCGCGAGCGCATGACCGTCACGATCTGACGACATGTCGGCCGTCGGGCTGGTCGCGTCGATCCTGCTCGGACTCGTGTTCCTCGTGTCGGGTGGATCGAAACTCGCCGCCGGACCGGCATGGCCGGAACAGGCACGGGCGCTCGGGGCGCCGCCGTTCGTCGTGCCCGTGCTTCCCTGGTTCGAGATCGTGCTCGGCGCCGTCCTGGTGATGCAGCTCGTCCCGACGCTCGCAGTCGTCGTGGCCTTGGCTGTTCTGGTCGGGTTCACCGTGCTGATCCTGCGTCGTCTCGCCGAGGGTCAGCGGCCGCCGTGCGCCTGTTTCGGTGCATGGTCGGCCAAGCCGCTCGGTCGCGGTCACGTCGTGCGCAACTTTGGCTTCATCGCCCTCGCCGTCGTCGCGTTGGTCGCCTGAGCCTCCTCGGGCGACCGCCCACCGATTGCGATGAGCCAAACGCCGCTATCCGGTCGGTTCGCTCATCGCTGGGGCGGTCGGAGGGGTTGCGATGAGCGAAGTGTCGCTATCTGGTCGGTTGGCTCATCGCTGGCGGTGGTCGCGGGCTTGCGCCCGGCGGTGCTGGCGAGTCAGGTGGTGGCCAGGATGAAGGCGAGCGTGCGGGCCTCGTCGCGCCAGGCCTCGTAGCGGCCGGTCGGCCCACCGTGTCCGGCGACCAGTTCGGTGCGCAACACGATCGGCGCCGGGCCGGTCGACACGTCGCGGAGTCGTGCGACCCACTTTGCCGGTTCGTGCACGCTCACCCGTGGGTCGTTCAATCCGGCGGTGGCGTACACCGCGGGATACTCAGCTTCGATCGTGTTGTCGTACGGCGAGTACCCGGCCATGCACGATGCGTACGGCTCGACGCGCGGGTCGCCCCACTCCTCCCACTCGGTCACGGTCAACGGCAGTGTCGGGTCGCTCATCGTGCTGACGACGTCGACGAACGGGACCTCGGCAACAACACTTGCGAACAAGTCGGGACGCTGCGTCATGCATGCGGCCACGAGCAGCCCACCGGCTGATCCACCCCGAAGGGCCAGCCGGTTCGCGTCGACCACGTCAGTCGCGGTCAGGTGTTCAGCGCACGCGATCATGTCGCCGAACGTGTTGGGCTTCGCGAGGAGCTTGCCGTCGAGGTACCAGTTGCGGCCGAGTTCACCGCCACCACGAGGATGGGCGAGCGCCCACACGAACCCGCGATCGAGCAGGGAGAGTCTCGCGACCGAGAACCACGGCGGCAGCGATGCCTCGTAGGCGCCGTAACCGTAGAGCACGCCCGGCGCCGTGCCGTCGAGCGCGGTGTCGACGTGGCGGACGACGTCGATCGGCACTGCGGTGCCGTCGGCGGCCGCGGCCCACACCCGTTCGGCGGTGTAGGCGTCGAGGTCGACGTTCGGGGTCGGCATCCGGCGCAGGAGCGTCCGCTCACCGGTGGCGACCGCTTCGTCGTAGAGGGACATCGGAGTGGTCAGCGACTGGACGGTGAAGCGCACGACGCCGGTCGTCCACTGCGGATTCGCCGTGGGCTCGACGTCGTGGGGTTCGGTTCCGAGGTCGATCACGCGCTCGCTGCGGTCACGGAACAGCACGCGCAGACGCGGTTGGGCGTCGACCCATTCGTGGATCACGAGATGCCCCTCGAAGGCGTCGGCGCCGATGATGCGCCGACCTGGTTGGTGCGACACCAGTTCACTCCACGCCGCCGGGTCGGCGGTGTCCGCGTCGACGTCGGCGATCAGCAACCGGAAGTCGACTGCCTCGTCGTTGGTGTGCATCACGAACGAGTCGCCCCAGTGATCGACGTTGTACTCGACCTCGTCGCGGCGCTCCATGATCACGACGGGTTCGTCGGTCGGGCGGTCGGTGGAGATGATCCTCGCGTCGGCGCTGGTTCGGCTGGCGGAGTGGATGACGATCCAGTCCTCCGATCGCGTGGAGCCGATTCCGACGAAGAACCGCTCGTCGGTCTCGTCGAACACGCAGACGTCGTCGGAGCGCGGCGTCCCGAGGCGGTGGCGCCACACGGTTGTGGGTCGCTCTTGTTCGTCGGGCGTCACGTAGAACACCCACTGGCCGTCGCGCGACCAAGCGATGCCCGCATTCGAGGTGTCGGCGATCCGGTCGTCGAGATCGACGCCGGTGGTGAGGTCGCGGAAGCGCAACGTGTAGTGCTCGTCGCCGGTGACGTCCGTCGACCAGGCGACCACGCGGTGATCCATCGAGACGTCGAAGGCGCCGAGTTCGAAGAACTCGTGGCCGTCGGCCTCGATGTTCTCGTCGAGCAGCACGATCTCGGTGGCGCGTTCGGCGGTCGGGCCGCGGTGGTGGGCCGGGTAGTTCATACCCTCGGTGGTGGAGGTGACGTACCACCACGGACCGAACTCGACGGGCGTCGACATGTCGGTCTCCTGGACCCGCGAGCGGATCTCGCCGAAGATGGTCTCGATCGTGTCGGCGTGGGGGGCGAAGAAGCGGTCAGCGGCGGCGTTCTCGGCGCGGAGGTAGTCGAGCAGCGCGGGGTCGTCGACGTCGCGCATCCAGGCGTAGTGGTCGTCGACGTCGCCCGTCGGTCGGTGCCAGGTGTGGTCCCGCCGAGGTGCTCTCGGCGCGTTCTCGCCGTCGGTTGTCGGTGTGTCGGATGTCTGGTCGGGTTGTTCGATCACGATCGAGCCAATGTAGACAGCCAGCGGTACCGTTCGGCCACCATGCGTGTGTGGATCGATCAGGACCTCTGCACCGGTGACGGCCTGTGCGTCGATCACTGTCCCGACGTCTTCTCGTTGCTCGAGGACGGCATCGCCTACGTCGTCGAGGGAGGCGAGGTGTTGAACGACCCGGGTGGATCGGGAAGCCTGGCCTGGGTGAGCGAGCGGAACATCGCCGACACGATCCACGCCGCGGAGCTGTGCCCGGGCGAGTGCATCTTCATCGAGGTCGACGTTCCCGTCGGCGTCGGTGGCAGCGATGACATGCCCGATCTCGTCGACCTGGCCGACGACGCCGCCTGACCGATCGGGCCCTGGACGCGGAGAAACCGGGGGAGGACCCCCGGTTTCTCATCAATCAGTCGCCCCTTCGGGCAGGTCTCAGAGGTAGTAACCGAACACGTCGACGATGACGTCCGTGCTGCCGGTCTGGTTGCCGCAGTACACCCGGATCTGGCGACTCGCGTCGAGGGGCACGGTGATCGAGTTGGCGATCTGGACGTCGCCGGGGCTCCAGTTGAGCAGTGAGGTGTTCGTCGAGGTCTTGTCGCCGGCCGTGACCGACAAGAAGTTCGGTGCGGTCATGTTGGCGGCGGTCACGTTGATCTGGACCGCCGTGGCGCCGACGGGTACGACGTTGGCCGTCGTCACCGCGCCGCCGTTGGTGTCGTGGCCGTCGGCGACGCTGATGACCCGGTTGGTGTTCGGCGCCAGCGGGCCCTTGACCGTGTAGGCCGCCTGACGTGAGTCGTAGGCGCGTTGCGGGTCAATGGCGTGGAACGAACCGGATGACGGCGTTCCTGCCAGCTTGACGAATCGCACTGCATCGGCATCAGTCGTCGTGGGCGCGGGCACCGTGAACCACAGCGTGCCGTCCTTGTCGACGTACACCTCACCGGCGACGTGCTTGCCTGCCGCCGGTCCGGCGACGGAGCCGGCCAACAGCAGCATGTGGGCGCCGTTCGGCGACGCGACCGCCTGGGCCGTGGGCACCGGGTCGGTGGCCGCCGCAGCAGCGGGCGAGAGGTTCGCTGCGACCACGCCGTACCCGGCGGGCGCCGTCGTCGAGCCGTGGACGCCGTTGGGGATCGTCGAGTCGCCGTAGCCGCCCACGCCCGCTGGGAACGGGGACGTGGCAGGGGGCACATACCCACCGGCGCTGAACGCGCTCGGGCCTTCGGTCGGCGTTGCCCCTGGCGTGAAGTCGATGATGGTCGGGGCGGTAGTGGTGTTGGTGGACTCGGTCTGCAGGTTGGCGGGGGCTGCGGAGACGCGGCCGTTGCTGAGCAGGACGGCGCCGGCGGCGGCGCCGGCGCCGCCGATGGCGATCTTGCGCAACAGGGCGCGGCGGTCGCCGGTGGACAGGTCGGTCTCGGTGTTCGCGGTGGTCTCGGGGGTGTCGGTCATGGGGACTGCTCCTGTGTGGTGGCGGGGTTCGCGGTTGGATGGGGTGAGCGACGAACGACCTCATGTCGAGCCGTCTTCACGTAAACGTAACATTGTCGAGGTCCGATGTGAAGGGCTTGCTGTGTGGGGAGGCGCCGTAGAATCGGTTTGATGCCGATGAGGACCGAGTGCAAGAACTTCGAGAGCCGCACCTATCCCAACGGCGACACCGTGCGCAAGTGCAACCTCGACCTCGCACCCGACGCACCGTGGCGCTGCCCGGAGAACTGCCCGAAGTACGAGCGCCGGCTCGCCGACGTCGCCTGGACCCACGGCAGTCTGGTCGTGCCGCCGACGCCGCCAGAGCCGCAGGGGCTCGACGACGGCAGCGCAGCCGCTCTGCTCGACGAGGCAGAGGACATCTTGAACGCCGTCGGTGCGAGCGTGCGTGCGGAGGTCGAGGCCGAGCGGGCCGCAGCGGATGCCGGATTCTTCAAGCGCATCTTCAAGCGCAAGCGCTGAATGTCACGCCGTCCCGGCTTTGATGTGACACGTCGCCGCTGTCGGGCGGTCGCCGACCCGTACGAGTTCGGGGTCGGGCCATAACTTCGACGAGATGGCTCGCGTCGGCGCACGAGAACTCGACTCGTCGCCGGGCCAGCACGGTCGCTTTCCGGGCTGGTGGGTGGTCGCCGGGTGTTTCACGGTGCTCGCCGTGTCGTCCGGGCTCGGCTTCTACGGATTGGCGGTCTACCTCAACGCGTTCAGCAAGGAACGCGACTGGCCGCTGAGCACGATCTCGCTTGCCACCACCGTCTTCTTCGTCGTCGGTGGCGTGTTCGGTGTGTGGGTGGCACGGTGGATCGCCCGCTACGACGTGCGACTGGTGATCGTCGGCGGGGGACTGGTCGGTGGGTTCGCGCTCGGGGTGCTCGGCCAGGTCGAGCAGCAGTGGCAGCTCTTCGCCGTCTACGCAGTGTTCGCTGCCGGCTGGTCCGCTGCGGGGTTGATCCCCGCGACCACGGTCGTCACGCGATGGTTCCACGCCAAGCGGTCGATCGCGCTGTCGGTGGCGTCGACCGGGTTGTCGGTCGGCGGCATCGTGATCACGCCCTTTGCCAAACAGCTGCTCGACAGCCGGGGACTCGCCGCCGGCACACCGTGGCTCGGTGCGTTGTTCGTCGTCGGCATCGTTCCCGTCGCCTGGTTCCTCGTGCGCGCCGATCCCGAGGCCGAGGGATGGGCGCCCGACGGGGTCCGGCGCGAGGTCGGCGAGATCCCGCCGCCGCCCGGCGGCACGCCGTTCACCGAGGCGGTCCGCACGCGATTCTTCGTCGCGGTCACGGTCGGCTTCCTGCTGGCGTTTGCCGCGCAGGTGGGCGGCATCCAGCAGCTGGTCAAGCTCGTCGAGGATCGCACCGACGAGCGCACCGCGCAGTTCGCGCTCACAGCGATCGCCGCGACGTCGGTGGTCGCGCGACTCGTCGGCGGCCGGGTGGTGCTGCGGGTTCCGATGATGCGGCTCACGGTCGGCCTCGTGGCTGCCCAGGCCACGGCGCTGGCGGTGATCGGATTCGCGGAGACGACGTGGCTGTTGTTCGCCGCGATCGTGCTGTTCGGCGCGACGATCGGCAACGTCTTGATGCTGCAACCGCTGGTGATCGCCGAACGCTTCGGTGTCCGCGACTACCCCCGCATCTTCAGCCGCACCCAGCTCGTCGCCGTGATCGGCACGGCCGGAGGTCCGCTGCTGCTCGGGGCGCTCTACGACGTGTTCGGGTCGTACGAGGTGCCCTACGCGGCCGCGGCCGCGTGTTCACTCACCGGTGCGATCGTGCTGTCGCTCAGCGGCCCCGCCACTGCGCCGACCAGTGACGCCTGAACGCGGACATCCGCCGGGTACCCGGCTGATCGGTGCGCTCGCGGTTGTCTCCGAGCCGAGAGGTCGTTGCCGATTTGTGTGAGCGACGAAGTGGCCGGTGGCGATCTGTGCTCACACAAGTCGCAACAGGTGCACGTGCCGGGACGAGCCGACCGTGCCCGCGATGTGTGGGTCAGCGACGAATGGTGATGTCGTAGGCGCACGTGTGTGCGCCGCTGGTCTTGTGGGTGACGCGGGAGACGGTCGCGTCCGGCAGCACACCCTGGAGGAACTCGAGTTCACTCGAGCACGCCTTGCCGAAGCGTTGCGCGACGGTCCAGATCGCGCAGTTGTGCAGGTTGATCCGGAAGTGGTGATCGTCGAGCTGCTCCCAGTCGCACAGGTAGCCCTGAGCGTCGAGCAGTGCGGTGACGCGGGCGACGCGCTCGTTGATGGTCGCGCCGGCCAGGTGCGCCTCGGCGTCGTCGACCAGTCGTTGCCGGCGCACGTCGAAGACCCGGTCGACGAGGTCGGGATGCTCGTCGTCGACGAGCCCGAGCAATTCGATCGACACGTCGGAGGTCACGAACAACGGCTCGGTCCGCGTGGTGGCGCGATAGCGATCAGCAGGTCGGCCGGCGTGACCGCGCTCCTGGCGGGCGTCGATCAACCCCGCGGCACGCAGCGCCCCGAGATGTTGGCGAACAGCGCTGGCGGAGATCTCCAGCGTGACCGCGAGTTCGTCGGCCGTCGCCTCACCCAGGCGCTTCAGCGCCTCGAGCACGCGCCGCTGAGTGGGCGACGGCGCAGCATCGGTGACGGCCATGCGCCGATGGTAGCCGGTTTCGGTAGTTTCGCAAGGAACAACTTGTAGAATCGGATCCGTGCTGGTAGCAAGGAACGTGATGACGACACGACCCGTGGTTCACACGCTCGACGGCACCGTCGGATCCGCATCCGAGCCGCCTTGGCGGTCGGTAGCGTGGCCGCGGCCCAGAACGACCAGCGATGGATCCAGGCGAGGAGAGCAACCGCGATGAGCGAAACCCTGCGAGAAATCGAGGAACTGACCGAACGGGGCTACCAGTACGGATTCAGCACCGAGCTCGACACCGACATCGCGCCCCCCGGGCTGAACGAGGACATCGTCCGGCTCATCTCCGCCAAGAAGAACGAGCCCGAGTGGCTGCTCGAGTGGCGTCTGTCGGCCTACGAGGCGTGGACGAAGATGGACGAGCCCGACTGGGCCAAGTTGAAGATCGCGCCGATCGACTACCAGTCGATCAGCTACTGGGCGGCACCGAAGAAGAAGCCCGTGCTCGACAGCATGGACGACGTCGATCCGGAGATCCGCGAGATGTTCGACAAGCTCGGCATCCCACTGCACGAGCAGAAGATGCTCAGCAACGTCGCGGTCGACGCGATCGTCGACTCGGTCTCGGTGACCACCACGTTCAAGGCCACCCTCGCCGAAGCCGGCGTGATCTTCTGCTCGTTCTCCGAGGCGGTCCAGGATCATCCCGAGCTGGTCCGCGAACACCTCGGCTCGGTCGTTCCGGTCCGCGACAACTACTTCGCCGCGCTCAACTCGGCGGTGTTCTCCGACGGGTCGTTCTGCTACATCCCCAAGGGCGTCCGCTGCCCGATGGAGCTGTCGACGTACTTCCGCATCAACTCGCAGAACACCGGGCAGTTCGAACGGACGCTGATCGTCGCGGAGGACGACTCACACGTGTCGTACCTCGAGGGGTGCACCGCCCCCCAGCGCGACGAGAACCAGCTCCACGCGGCCGTCGTCGAACTGGTCGCGAAGGACCGTGCCGAGATCAAGTACTCCACCGTGCAGAACTGGTACCCGGGCGACGAGAACGGCGTCGGCGGCATCTACAACTTCGTCACCAAGCGGGGTCGTGCGCACACCGACGCAAAGATCTCCTGGACCCAGGTCGAGACTGGTTCGGCGATCACCTGGAAGTACCCGAGCGTCATCCTGCAAGGTGACCGGTCGGTCGGCGAGTTCTACTCGGTGGCGTTGTCGGCACAGCGCCAGCAGGCCGACACCGGCACGAAGATGGTCCACATCGGCAAGGACACCACGAGCACGATCATCTCCAAGGGCATCTCGACGGCCAAGGGTCAGAACACCTACCGGGGTCTGGTCAAGGTGATGCGCTCAGCGGAAAACGCCCGCAACTACACGCAGTGCGACTCGCTGCTGCTCGGCAAGGAGTGCGGTGCGCACACGATCCCGTACATCGAGGTGAAGAACCCGAGCGCCCAGATCGAACACGAAGCGTCCACGTCCACCGTCGGCGAGGACCAGCTGTACTACTGCCGCCAGCGCGGCATGTCCGAAGAAGACGCGATGTCGATGATCGTCAACGGCTTCTGCCGTGAGGTGTTCAACGAACTCCCGATGGAATTCGCCGTCGAAGCTCAGCGGCTGCTGAGCGTGAGCCTGGAAGGAAGTGTCGGCTGATGCTGCACGTCGAGAACCTCACCGCCGCCATCGGCGACAAGCAGATCCTCAAGGGGCTCGACCTCGACGTCGGCGCCGGCGAGGTGCACGCGATCATGGGCCCGAACGGTTCGGGCAAGAGCACGTTCGCTCACGCCCTCGCCGGACGTGAGGGCTACGAGATCGGCGGAATCGTCACGCTCGACGGCGCCGACCTGCTCGCCATGTCGCCCGAAGCGCGAGCTGCCGCCGGCGTGTTCATGGGATTCCAGTACCCGGTCGAGATCCCGGGCGTCAACAACATGTACTTCCTGCGCACCGCGCTCAACTCGGTGCGACGTGCGCGCGGCGAGACCGAGATCGGTGCCCGCGACTTCCTGGCGGTTGCGAAGGAGGCGATGCAACTTGTCGAGATGAAGCAGGACTTCCTCGACAGGGCTGTCAACGCCGGCTTCTCCGGCGGCGAGAAGAAGCGCAACGAGATCCTCCAGATGGCCGTGATGCAGCCGCGCCTCGCGATCCTCGACGAGACCGACTCCGGCCTCGACATCGACGCACTTCGGGTCATCGCCGGCGGGGTGAACGCGTTGCGTGGGCCCGAGCGGTCGATGATCGTCATCACCCACTACCAGCGCCTGCTCGACTACATCAAGCCCGACTTCGTGCATGTGCTCGTCGGTGGCCGCATCGTCGAATCCGGCGACTACACCCTGGCCCTGCACCTCGAAGATCACGGCTACGCCGACTTCGTCAACACCGAACTCAACGACGCACCCGAGCGCCCGCTCGCCGGTGCGCCATCGTGACGATGAGCACCGCTGCCACCACCGACGGACACCCCGACGTCCTCGACCGCATCGGGTTGCCGACCAGGCGTGACGAGGCGTGGCGGTATGCGCCGCATCGTCAGCTCGCCGAGTTGACGTTCGGGCCGACCGCCGACGGTTCGGCCGTGTGGGCCGACGACCTCGACGGGCGGGTCCCCGAACTCGACGGGCCTCGCGTCGTGGTGGTCAACGGCGTCGTCGACCGTGAGCGCTCCACCTTCAGCGCATCTCATGAACAAGGTCACCTCCCAGGGGTGGAAGTGTTCACGGGAACGGTGGACCGAAGTGACGAACGCGTCACCGACGCGTTCGCAGCACTGAACCTCGCGCTACGCCGCCGACGCCGTGGTGATCGACGTCGCAGCCGGTGCGTCGATCGACGTGCCCATTCACGTGATCGACGTCGCCGTGCCAGGCGCGGCGACCAACACCTCGTGCAGCAGCGTGAGCATCCGGGTCGGCGCTGGGGGCTCAGCCGTGGTCGTGGAGAGCCGGATCGGCTCGGGCAGTGCAGTCGGCGGGTCGAGCGTTCACACCAGCGTCGTTCTCGCCGAGGACGCTCGGCTCGAACACGTGGTCGTCCAGGACCTGCCGGCCGAGCAGGTCCACCTCGCTCGGGTGACGGTCCGGCAAGGGGCGAACAGCACGCTGCACGCCCGGTCGTTCAACCTCGGCGCGTCCTACGGTCGCCTCGCCTACGACGTCGAGCTCGTCGGTGCCGGCGCCGTCGCCGACCTGTCCGGGTTGTTCTTCGGTGTCGGTGAACAGATCCTCGATCAGCAGATCACCGTGGTGCACGACGCCCAGGACTGCACGAGTCGCCAGACGTTCCGTGGCGTGCTCGACGACGCCAGCACCGGCGTGTTCAACGGTGGTATCGACGTGTGCCCGGGGGCCGACGGCACCGACGCCGAGCAGTCCAACGACAACCTGCTGCTGTCGAACCGCGCCGAGGTCAACACCCAGCCTCGCCTCGAGATCCTCGCCGACGAGGTCGCCTGCAAACACGGTGCCACCGTCGGCCAGCTCGACGACACCGCGCTGTACTACCTGCGGTCGCGTGGCATAAACGCCGACGAGGCCCGACGGTTGCTGATCAACGGCTTCGCCGATCAGATCGTCGACGACGTCAGCGTCGAGGCCGTGCGCAACTGGATCACGCACCGACTGGGTCACGATCATGACTGAACCCGATCCGAACGTCGACGATCAGCCCGTCGGTGTCGGTGTCGGCGTCCGCAAGGGGTTCGCGCTGCCGCGTGACTGTGAGGTCACCATCGTCCCGGCCGGCCACCGCACGGTGCTGCCGAAGGGCGATCGGGTCACGCTGCTCCAGGCCCTGGGCGGGACCGCCACGGTGAAGACCCGTGACGGCGAGATGGCCCGCCTCAGCCGCAGCGACGCCGTCGAGTTCGGCTTCGTCGACGCGCCCGCCGATCAACCGGCCGCCGTGCCGACCGACGCTCCGTTCAGCATCGACCGGGTGTGGGATGCGGCGACGACGGTCTACGACCCCGAGATTCCCGTCGACATCGTCGAGCTCGGACTCGTCTACCGCGTCGATGCCGAACAGCTGCCGAGCGGCGGCTGGCGTGTCGAGGTCGATATGTCGGTCACGGCGCCGTTCTGCGGGATGGGCGACATCCTGCGCCAGGACCTGCACGATGCCGTCGCCGCCCTCAACGGCGTCGAGGAGGTCGAGGTCAAGCTGGTCTTCGACCCGCCGTGGGACGCATCGCGCCTCTCCGACGTGGCGCGGCTCGAACTCGGCATGATGTGACCGACACCGCGGTTCCCCCAGCCCGGGTCTCCGGGAACCACCGCGGTTCCCCCAGCCCGGGTCTCCGGGAACCACCGCGGTTCCCCGAGCCCGGGTCTCCGGGAACCACGAAGCCCGGTAGCTTCGGCCCGATGACTGATCCGGTGCATCGCAACGTGAGCCGAGTGGTCGAGGCGGGCGCAGCGATCGGACTCGACGTGGTGCCCGTGCGGTTTCCCGAGGGCACCAAGACGGCGGTCGACGCGGCGAGCGCAATCGGATGCGGCGTCGGCCAGATCGTCAAGAGTCTGATCTTCGCGGTCGACGGCGAGGTGGTGCTCGCCTACGTCAGCGGCGCCAACCAGCTCGACGAGTCCAAGCTGGCCCTGGCCGCTGGTGGCTCGACGTGCAGTCGCGTCGACGCCGACGCCGTGCGTGCGGCAACCGGATTTCCGATCGGCGGGGTGCCCCCGTTCGGCCACGACTCCGCGCTGCGGGTGTTCGTCGACCCCGACCTGATGGCCTACGACGTGGTGTGGGCGGCCGCGGGGACCTGGCACGACGTGTTCTCGTTGACACCGCAGCAGTTGGTCTCGGCGTGCAGCGGTGACGTCGTCGAGCTGGCGAGGGCCTGAGTGTTCCGTCGCCGACGCCCCGAAGCCGTGCCACACGACGACTGGCAGATCGTGCTCGATCTGCTGTTCCCGGCCGGGCTCGATCCGGAGCAGAACCACCGGGTCCGTTACGCCGTCGGCGACGCGCCGCCGTCGCCCGCTGCTGCCCGCATGGTGTTGGGCCTGCTCGACCAGCAGACGAGCGAGTCGCCCGTCACGATCCGGTGGTCGGTCGACGATCTGGTGTCCGCCGACATCGCCGGGATCCGCATGGCACTCGACCCCGCGGACGCCTCGGTGTCGATCCAGATCGCCGATGGCGAGTACGAACCGCATGTCGGTTCGACGCTCGATCGTCTGCTCGGTGAAGGTGACGTGTTCGTCGACGTGGGAGCCAACGTCGGATACCACACATTCCGAGCGTCGGCGCGGGTGGGCGCCACCGGTCGCGTCGTGGCGGTCGAGGCCAATCCCGAGAACGCCCGGTTGATCGCCCACACGATCGAATCGAACGGCATCGCCAATGTCGAGCTGGTGCCCGTCGCGCTGGCGGCGGATCGCGGCTACGTGAGCTTCGGTACGCATGTCGGCTCGAACGGTGGCTTCCTTCCCGACGGGGCGAGCACCACCGGGTCGGGCCGGGGCACGATCGTGCCGACGATGGCGCTCGACGATCTCGACCTCGAGCGCGTGTCGGTGGTGAAGATCGACGTCGAAGGCGCCGAGGGCATCGTGATCGACGGCGCGACGGCCACGATCGAGCGGCATCGCCCGACGTTCGTGATGGAGTTCTCCCAGGAGATGACGACGCGGGTGTCGGCAAGAAGTCCGCTCGAGCACCTCGGGCGCTTCGTCGAGTGGGGCTATTCGATCGCCGTCATCGATCGATCGACCGGTGAACCGCATCCGGTCCCGACGGTCGATCAACTGCTGGCCGACTGGGGCGACCTCCTCCGGATCGAGGACCTCCTCCTGACCCCGACCTGACCCAGCGATGAGCGAAGCGACCGGATGGCGACACTTGGCTCATCGCAGCGAGTGCAATCGGGCGTCAGGCGCGGTCGAGGGCGTCGGCGAGGGTGTTCCAGCCGAGCACGGCGCACTTGATGCGCACCGGGAACTTCACCACACCCTGGAGCGCTTCGAGGTCGCCGAGGTCGATGTCGTCGTCGCCGGGCTGCGACTCGATGCCCTCGATGCCCATCATCGACCGGAAGCGGCGGATCAGCGCTCGGGCTTCGCCGACGGATTTGCCGATGATGGCCTGGGTCATCATCGACGCCGACGACTGCGAGATCGAGCAGCCCTGGCCGCTGATCTTCACGTCGCTGACCACGGCGTCGTCGCCCTCGCCGTCGACCAGCAGGTACAGGGTGATCTCGTCACCGCACAGCGGGTTGTGGCCGCGTGACTCGACCGCCGGGGGCGACTCGAGCTCACCACGATTCCGCGGCGTGCGGTAGTGGTCGAGAATGATCTCGCGGTAGAGGTCTTCGAGGCCGGACATCAGAACCCGAAGATATCGGTTGCGCTGTCGAGCGCATCGGCCAGGGCGTCGACGTCGTCGGTGCCGTTGTACAGATAGAAGCTCGCCCGTGTGGTCGACTGCACGCCGAGCACCTGCATCAGCGGCTTCGCGCAGTGATGCCCCGCTCGCACGCAGACGTTGCGTTCGTCGAGGATCTGGCTGACGTCGTGGGGGTGCAGGTCGCGGAAGGCGAAGCTCAGCACGCCGCCACGCAGCGCGGTGTCGTCGGGGCCGTAGATGGTGATGTCGTCGCCGAAGCGGTCGTTCAACGTGTCGAGGGCGTACCGGGTGAGGTCGATCTCGTGCTGGCGGATGTCGTCCATGCCGAGGTCCTCCAGGAACTCGACCGCGGCACGCAGCCCGACCGCCTCGGTGATCGGGGGAGTTCCTGCCTCGAACTTCGCCGGAACCGGGGCGGTCGTGTAGCCGTCGAGCGTGACGGTGTCGATCATGTTGCCGCCACCCAGGAACGGCGGCATGGCGTCGAGCAGCTCCATGCGGCCCCACAGCATCCCGATGCCGGACGGACCGCACATCTTGTGGCTCGAGAACGCGACGAGGTCGGCACCCCACGCCTGGACGTCGGTGGCGTTGTGGGGGACGTACTGGCAGGCGTCGACCACGGCGAGCGCGCCGGCATCGTGGGCGGCGGCACACAGCTGGGCGACCGGTGGAAGCGTTCCGAGCACATTGCTCATCGCAGTGAACGAGAACACCTTCGCGCCGTCGAGGAGCTGGTCGAGGTCGGTGAGATCGAGTTGCCCGTCGGCCGTCAGCGGGACCCACCGGATCTCGATGCCGCGTTCGTCGCGCAACATCTGCCACGGGACGATGTTGGCGTGGTGCTCCATGTGGGTGAGGACGACGACGTCACCGTTGCTCAGGTTGGCGCCGCCCCATGAGCGGGCGATCAGGTTGAGCGACTCGGTCGCGTTCTTGGTGAAGATCACCTCGTCGGTTCCTGGAGCGTTGATCAGGCGAGCGACCGCGCGGCGAGCACCTTCGTACGCGTCGGTGGCCTCACCTGCCAGCCGGTACGAGCTGCGGTTGATCGGAGCGTAGGAGTTCTCGAGGAACTCGGTCATTGCGTCGATCACCCGGCGCGGTTTCTGCGACGTGTTGCCCGAGTCGAGGTACACGAGCGGCAGTCCGTCGATCTCACGGGCGAGGATCGGGAACTCCTTGCGCACCGTCTGCAGGTCGAACGCCATGTCCAGATCCTACCGTCGCCCGCAATTCCCCTATCCCCGTAGGAGAAATCCAGTGCTCGCCGCCGTCCGCGCAACCGTTCTCGTGAACAACTTCACCCCGCAGAGGTGAAGTTGTTCACGAGGTGAGTGTGTGATCGATCAGCGGGCGCGTTCGATGTGTTTGGCGACGAGGTTCTCGAGGGCTTCCTGACGGCCGCTCGTGCGGGTCGGTTCCTTGTCGGTGCCGAGCTGCGCGTCGTGGAGCTGCTGGAGGGTGACCTCGCCGTCGAGGATCGCCTGCTCGGCGGCCCATCCGGCGTACCGGTCGTCACGCCGACGATCGAGTTCGCCGTCGTCGAGGATCGCGGCTGCGGCGAGCAGCGCCCGAGCCATCGTGTCCATCCCGCCGATGTGGGCGTGGAACAGATCGTTGCGGTCGGTCGACTGACGGCGCAGCTTGGCGTCGAAGTTCATCCCGCCGGTGGTGAACCCGCCGCCACGGAGGATCTCGAGCATCCCGAGCGTCATCTGCTCGACCGACACCGGGAACCGGTCGAGGTCCCACCCGAGCCGGTCGTCGCCGGCGTTGGCGTCGATCGATCCGAAGATCCCCGCGGCGAACGCGGTGGCGATCTCGTGGGCGAAGTCGTGGCCGGCGAGCGTCGCGTGGTTGACCTCGATGTTCACCTTCACCTCGCGCTCGAGACCGTACTTCTGGAGGAACGAGTACACGGTGGCGACGTCGTAGTCGTACTGGTGCTTGGTGGGCTCGAACGGCTTCGGCTCGATGAGAATCGTGCCCTCGAATCCGATGGCGTGCTTGTGTTCGATCACCATGTTGAAGAACCGGCCGAGCTGGTCGAGTTCACGGGCCATGTCGGTGTTCAGCAGCGTGTCGTAGCCCTCGCGGCCGCCCCACAGCACGTAGTTCTCGCCGCCGAGCCGCTTGGTGGCCGTCATGCAGTGCGCCACCTGCGCGGCGGCGTACTTGAACAGCTCCGGGTCGGGGTTGGTCGCCGCGCCTGCCTGGAACCGTGGGTTCGAGAACAGGTTGGCGGTGCCCCACAACAGCTTCACGCCGGTGCGCTCCTGATGGGCGGCGGCCAGCTCGACCATCTCGTCGAAGTTGCGGCACGACTCGGCGAAGGTCGAGCCCTCGGGAGCGATGTCACGGTCGTGGAAGCAGTAGAACGGCGCGCCGAGCTTGGCGAGGAACTCGAAGGCGACCTCCATCTTCTCCTTCGCGGCGGCCATCGGTTCGAGGTCGGGCTCGAGCCACGGCCGGTCGAGGGTGCCGGCACCGAAGATGTCGATGCCCTCGGAGTTGAACGAGTGCCAGTAGGACACTGCGAAGCGGAGGTGATCGGCCATGGTGCGGCCCGCGACCACACGATCGGCGGCATACCACCGGAAGGCGAGCGGATTGTCCGACTCGGGTCCCTCGTAGCGGATCGTGTCGATATCGGGGAAGAAGGGATCGGTCATGGGTGCACCCTGGGTTGGAGGAATATTTGTTGACAACTATTACAAACATCGATCTAGAGTGCAACCGCCGCGGGGCTCGGAACATCGGTACCTGGGGGTCGAAGGAATCGGGACCTGCTGGTCCAACGAAAGGAGCGATGAGCGTGACTCGCACGGGGGGAACAGCTGTCCGGCCGCAGTCGGTGCGCCAGGCCAACCTCGCCGTCGTCCTCCGGCATCTCCGCCGCCACGGACCGTCGACGCGCTCGACGCTGGTCAGGGCGACGGGTCTGACCCGGAGCGCGATCGGTGGACTGGTCGGGGAGTTGGTCGGCCTCCAACTCGTCGAGGAAGACCTGGCGCTCTCTGATGGCAGCCCCGGACGACCATCGCCCATCGTGAGAGTCGACAGGCGTCGCTATGGCGTGCTCGCCGTGGAGATCGGCGTCGACGAACTCGGCGTGGCGCTGGTCGGACTCGACGGATCGGTCGTTCGCAAGCGGCGAGTCGCCCGCGCTCGTGGCCGCGTCCAGCTGACCGAGTTGCTGGCGGACATCTGTGAGCATGTCGAGGAAATCGGATGTCGCGATGTCGTCGTCGACGGACGACACGTGCTCTCGATCGGGGTCGGTGTGCCAGGGCTGATCCGGAGCGACGACCACGTGATCGCGGTGGCCCCCAACTTGCACTGGCGCGACGTCGACCTCGGCCCATTGCTGTGCGATGCGCTCGGACTGGAACTCCCGGTGTTCGTCGGCAATGACGCCGACCTCGGCGCCCTGGCGGAGGCCACCTTCGGCGCCGCCGTCGGAGCCGCGCATGTCGTCTACGTGGCGGGAGAAGTTGGCGTGGGTGGCAGCGTGGTGGTCAACGGCGAGCGACAGGGCGGCCGCTCGGGGTTCGCGGGAGAGTTCGGCCATCTGCCTGTCGACCCGAGGGGGACGCAATGCAGTTGCGGCTCGATCGGCTGTTGGGAGACCGTGGTGGGTGAGCGGGCGCTGCTCGCCCGGGCCGGATTGGATGTCGACGGCGGCACGGAGGCCGTCGATCTCCTGCTCGAACGAGCGGCTGCAAACGATGCCGTCGCGCTCGAGGCACTGTCCGAGGAGGGGCGATGGCTGGGCATCGGGATCGCCGGTCTCATCAACGCCTGCGATCCGGACGTCGTCGTACTCGGAGCACTGTTCAATCGGATCTTGCCGAGCATTCGTCCTGCACTCGACGCCGAACTCGCGAGGCGAAGCATCCACGGCCTCGACCGAGTCGTACCGGTCCTCGGCGCGGCGCTCGGCAGCGACGCGACCCTGATGGGAGCAGCAGAGTTGGCGTTCACTCCGTTGCTTGCCGATCCGGCGCCGGTTGCAGGGTTCTTGACATCGCCGGCGCAGTGACGCAAACTGAGAGTGCATTTGTTGAGGCTGATGACAAACCGTCTGCCCCGGCACGGCCGAGCGCGTGAACCGCTCAACTTCACATCACACACACAACTCCAGAGGGGGAGTACCCACATGAGGAAATCGACACGTACGGTTGTCGGTCTGGTCGGAGCACTCGCGTTGCTGACTGCAGCGTGCGGCAGCGACGACGACAACGGATCCGACACCGAAGGCACCGAAGTCACCGAGGGCACCGAAGCCGAAGGCGGCGGCGAAGCTGCGTCGGAAGGCGGCAGCATCTGGGTGCTCCTGCCCGACACCGCCACCTCCGATCGCTGGGAGAAGGACGACCGTCGCTTCTTCAAGGAGAACTTCGAGGCCGAAGGCCTGGTCGACGGCACCGACTTCAACATCGTGAACGCCGAGGGTGAAGCAGCGACGCAGATCAGCCAGGCCGAGCAGGCCATCGCCGACGGCGCCTCGGTCATCGTGCTGACCAGCAACGACTCCGGCTCGGGTGCGACGATCATCGATCTCGCCAAGGCCGAGGGCGTCGAGGTCATCGAGTACGACCGGTTCAACACCGAGGGCAGCTCCGGTGGGGCCGCCTACGTGAGCTTCGACAACGTCAAGGTGGGCGCGACGATGGCCGAGGTGCTCGAGCCTGCGATCGATGCGCTCGGCGTCGAGGCTCCGCAGGTCGTGATGCTGAACGGTGGCGAGGAAGACAACAACGCCTTCCTGTTCCGTGACGGCTACGCGGCGACCGTCGAAGCGCGTGTCGATGCGGGCGACTGGGCTCTGGTCGAGGACACCTTCGTGCCGGGTTGGGACAACGCCGAGGCGCTCTCGATCATGGAGCAGATCCTCGTTTCCGCTCAGAACGACGTCAACGCGGTGTTCGCGGCCAACGACGGCATCGCCGGTTCGGTCATCGCCGCACTGGAGAGCGCTGGTCTCGACCCCAGCACGATCCCGGTCAGCGGTCAGGACGCGACGCAGGCAGGCATCCAGAACGTGTTGCTCGGCAAGCAGGCGATGAGCGTCTACAAGCCGATCAAGGCCGAGGTTGCCGTTGCGTCGCAGCTGGCACTCGCACTGCGCGCCGGCGAGGACGTCCTCTCGCAGACCGGTGACTTCTCGATCATCGGCATCGACGCCGACGGCAAGCCGACCGACTCGCCCGAGGGCGAGGGTGTCGTGCCGTACATCGCCCTCGTTCCGATCGCGGTCACCGCGGACAACGTGCTCGACACCGTCATCGCCGACGGTTTCCGCACGATCGAGGAGTTGTGCACCGGCGACGTCGCAGCAACCGACTTCTGCGTCGAAAACGGCTGATCATCGTCACCGGGGATCGTTTCGGCGATCCCCGGTGATGCAGAATGAAGCACGTGAGAGCATCCGTGGTGAGGTCGCTCCCGAGCGTCCCCGCCACGGATGCCTCGCGTCGGAGTCGAATCAGGGGGATCCAATGAGGGGGATGCGATCATGACGAACACAGACCAGTCCGACACCACACCGCTGCTGCGATGCGAGGGGGTGTCGAAGGCATTCGGCGCCGTCCATGCGCTCTACCGCGTCGACTTCGAGGTGCGACCGGGTGAGGTGATGGCGCTGGTCGGCGACAACGGCGCCGGCAAATCGACGCTGATCAAGGGGATCGTCGGCATCTATCCGTTCGATGAGGGGACCGTCGAGTTCGCCGGCAAGAAGGTCAGGATCCACGGGCCGAAGGATGCCGCCGACCTCGGCATCGAGGTCGTCTACCAGGACCTCGCCCTCGCCGACAATCTCGACGTGGTGGCCAACATGTTCCTCGGGCGAGAACGCGTGAAGCGTGGTGTCCTCGATGAGGTCTCGATGGAGAAGCAGGCCCGGGAGACGCTCGAGAGCCTCAAGGTGACCACGTTGCGTTCGGTTCGCCAGACCGTCGCCGGCCTGTCCGGCGGACAGCGACAAGCCGTGGCCGTCGCCAAGGCCGTGATGTGGGGTGACTCGAAGATGATCATCCTCGACGAGCCGACCGCCGCACTCGGTGTTGCGCAGACCCGCCAGGTGCTCGACCTCGTCGGCCGTCTGGCGCAGCAGGGCTACGCCGTGGTGATCATCTCGCACAACCTGCACGACATCTTCGAGGTCGCCGATCGCATCACCGTGTTGCGCCTCGGTCAGCAGGTTGCGCTGCTGGACCGCCGCGAGACGACGCAACAGGACGTCGTCCACGCGATCACCGCCGGCGAGATGCGACATGTGCCGGGTATGGACGAGGAGGTTGCGTGATGGCTGAGGAAGGTTCGACCAACGCGTACGACCTCGACCAGGTCGCGGCAACCACGTCGTCGCCCCCGGGCGGCTCTCCGCGCACGTCAGGGTTCGCCGCGCCGACCACCGGGGTCAAGGAGTACCTCCACCAACGGTGGAATGCGGTCAAGGCAGGCGAACTCGGCGCATTGCCGATCATCATGGGGTTGATCGTCATCGTCGTCATCTTCGGCATCGCCGAGGATCAGTTCCTCACCGCTCGCAACTTCACCAACCTGCTCCTCCAGATGGCTCCGGTCGCGGCGCTGGCGATGGGCATCGTCTTCATCCTGTTGATCGCCGACGGAGAGGTCGTGTCGATCGACCTGTCTGTGGCATTCGTCGCCGCTGTGGGAGGCGTCGTCATGACGCTGCTGCAGCGCCCGGGTGATCCCGGATGGCCATGGTGGGCCGCCATTCTCGGTGCCGTTCTGATCACCACGGCGATCGGGTTACTGCATGCGCTGATCATCACCAAACTCGGTGTCCCGTCGTTCATCACGACGTTGGCCGGCTTCCTGGTGTGGTCGGGTGTGGTGCTCTGGCTCACCACTCGATTCTCGACTGCGGGCACGATCCGCATCCAGGACGAGCGACTGGTCGACATCGCCAACAACTTCCTGTCCGAACGCATCGGTTGGGCGATCGGCATCCTGGTGGTCGTGGGCTACGCAATCTCGCAGCTCAACGCCGTACGGGTCCGCCAGGCGCGCGGGCTCGACGCCAAGCCGATCCCGGTCGTCATCGCGCAGATCGTCGGCGTCGCGGTGGTGACACTCGGCGCTGTGTACATCGCCAACAGCGACCGTGGCGTGCCGCAGATCTCGATCACGCTCGGCGTGTTCCTGCTCCTCTGGACGTTCGTCACGACCCGCACCGCGTTCGGGCGCCACATCTACGCGGTCGGCGGCAACCCCGAGGCGACCCGTCGCGCCGGCATCAGTGTCGACAACATCCGGATCGCTGTCTTCGCCATCAACGGGTTCATGGCTGGTGTGGGCGGCGTCATCCTCGCCTCGCGGCTGCGTTCCGTCGCGACCAACACCGGCGGTGGCAACCTGCTGTTGAACGTCATTGCGGCAGCGGTCATCGGTGGCACGAGCCTCTTCGGTGGTTCGGGTCGGGTCGTGTCGGCGCTGTACGGGGCATTGGTGATCACGGCGATCCAGAACGGCATGGACCTGCTCGGGCTCAACTCCGGGATCAAGTTCATCGTCACCGGCATCGTGCTGCTGCTCGCGGTCCTGGTCGACTCGGTCTCGAAGCGACGGCGCACCGCTCGCGGCCTCACCTGAGATGCGCGCCGGTCGAGCCGGGTGGCGCCGGCTGGTCGGCGTGCTCACAGTGCTCGGTGTTCTGTTGGCCGCGTCGGCCTGCGGATCCGATGGTGCCATGGTCGCCGTCGGTGCCGACGTCGACCGGCCGTCGGCACCGTCGATCGACCTCGTGCGCTTCGAGAACGTCGCGGCGGATGTCGGGCTCGTGTTCCGGCATGGCGCGTTCCAGTTCGGGACCGACCCCGATCCTGCCGCGATGATGGGCGGCGGGGTCTGTTGGATCGACTACGACCGTGACGGATGGCTCGACCTGTTCGCGACGAATACGTGGTCGAACGGCGAATGGGGTGAGTGGCGCAAGGCCGGTGGCTTGCCGAGGAGTCAACTGTTCCGCAACGAGTCCGGGTCGTTCGTCGACGTCACCGACGACACCGGGACCGGGCTCGAGACCCGTGCCAACGGGTGTGTGGCCGCCGATCTCGACCTCGACGGATGGACCGACCTGTATGTCACCACCGATCGCGAGAACGTCCTGCTGTGGAACGACGGCGGGGACGGGTTCGTCGTGGACGCCGACCTGTCGGGCATCGACGCGTACGGGTGGCACAGCGGTGCCGCGGTCGGCGATGTCGACGGCAACGGTTGGCCCGATCTGTTCGTCGCCGGGTACACCGACCTCAACCGACCGATCGTCGGCGCGACGAAGGGATTTCCGAACACGTCGGAACCCGAGGCAGACCTCCTCTTCCTCAGCGATGGTCCGCCCGCGTCGGGAGATGCTCGGATCGCGTTCGAGGAGGTGGCTGCGGACGTCGGGATCGAGCCGGAGAGCCCCGACTACGGGTTGGGGTCGTTGTTGAGCGATGTCGACAACGACGGCGATCTCGACCTGTACGTCGCCAACGACACGACCCCCAACCAGTTGTACGAGAACGTGCCCGCCGAAGGGAGCCACGGTTTCCGCTTCGTCGAGATCGGCGGCGAGGCGGGTGTCGACGACGATGGTGCCGGCATGGGTGTTGCCTCTGGCGACGGGAGCGGCGACGGTCGACCGGACCTCGTGGTGACCAACCAACTCGACGAACGCCACGCCGTCTGGTGGAACGCCTCCGACGATGAGCGCGTGTCGTTCGACGACGCACGCGAGTCGATGGGCTTCCCCGATCTCGGCGAGGGATCGACGGGATGGGGGGCCGTGTGGGCCGATGTCGACCTCGACACCGATCTCGACCTGTTCTTCGCACACGGCGCGATTCCGGTGCGTGATCTCACCGCCGACCGCGAGCCGGCACTGCTCCTGGAGAACCTCTCCGCGGACGGGAACGTCGGCGCGTTCAGCGATGCGTCGATGACGGTCGGGCTCGACCGGCTGGGTCCGATCCTGGCGAGGGGTGCGGCAGCAGCCGACTACGACAACGACGGCGACATCGATCTGGCGATCGGAACCGTCGGGGGCGATCTCGTCTTGCTCCGCAATGTCGGCGCCGGCGGGAGTTGGATCGAGGTGGCGACCCCCGCGCCGGCCCCGGGTACTCGGGTGTGGGTCACGCTGGGCGACGGCACCGAGCTGTATCGGGAGATCCACGCCGGTAGCAGCTACCTCTCGTCGGAAGACCCGCGCGCACACTTCGGGCTCGGTGACGTCGATCGAGTGGCATCGGTCCGTGTCGAATGGCCGGATGGGTCGACCGCTCGCTACGACGATGTCGAAGTCGATCAGGTCCTGCAGGTCGAACCGGGAGCCGGCTCGTAGGAACTTCCGGTCGACGGTTGGTTGGGGGGCCTCGCCATTAGGGTCGGGCGAGTCGGACCGATCGAGGTGGGTGGAGACGCAATCGTGAGAAGAGGTGTGGTGATCGGGGTGGCGGGCATCGTCACGATCGGCGCGGTCGCGGTGGTCGGGGCCGTCGTCGCACAGCGCGACGACGGCGCATCGTCGGAGTGCGTTCGCTCGGTCGAGCATCCGGAGTGGTCGGTGGCGCGTCAGTGGAACGAGGCGGTGCTCGCCGCGATCCGCAACGACTTCCCGGCGCCGACCGTGCACGCTCGCAACCTGTTCCACTCGTCGGCGGCGATGTGGGACGCCTGGGCCGCATACGACCCCGTGTCCGTTGGTGTCTACGTCGACGAGGATCGCATCGACGGCGACGCGGCCGCGGACGAGGTCCGCAGCGCCCGGGAGGAGGCGATGAGCTACGCCGCCTATCGCATCCTGGTCGAGCGGTATCTCCCGTCGCCGGAGGCGGAGAAGTCGGTGACTCGGCTCGACGAGCTGATGGGCGAACTGTGTTACGACATCGACGTGACGTCGACCGAGGGCGACAGCCCCGCCGCGTTCGGGAACCGCATCGCCGAGGTGGTGCTCGCCGAGACGATCGACGACGGCTCCAACGAGGCGAACAACTACGCGGCTGCCGACTACGAGCCCGTGAATCCGCCGCTCGTCGTCGACCGGTCGGGCACGACGATGAACGACCCCAATCGGTGGCAACCGCTGGAGTTGGAGAAGATGGTCGCGCAGAACGGCCTGCCACTCGACGAGACGGTCCAGACGTTCGTCGGGCCGCACTGGGGTTCCGTCACGCCGTTCGCGCTCCCGGTAGCCGCTGACGAACTGCTGCTCGACCCCGGTCCGCCCCCGGCGCTCGGCGATCCAGCGACCGATCGCACCTTCAAGGAGGAGACGAACGAGGTGTTGCGGTACAGCGCGATGCTCGACCCCGGTTCGGGAGCGACGGTCGACCTCTCGCCGGCGTCGCAGGGGGACAATCCGCTCGGGACCTATGACGGGTCAGGGCACGACATCAATCCGGTCACGGGTCAGCCGTATGCGCCGAACGTGGTGGCACTCGGCGACTACGGGCGAGTGCTGGCGGAGTACTGGGCCGACGGACCGGCATCGGAGACGCCGCCGGGCCATTGGAACACGATCGCCAACGAGGTGAGTGACGATCTCGAGGCGCTCGGCCCTCTGCGGATCGCGGGCGACGGATCCGACGTCGATCGACTGGAGTGGGACGTGAAGTTGTACCTGGCGCTCAACGGGGCGACGCACGATGCGGCGATCGCAGCGTGGGGCATCAAGGGTCATTACGACTCGAGCCGACCGATCTCGATGGTTCGCTACATGGGCGAGCGCGGGCAGTCGAGCGACCCGTCGCAGCCGGCCTACGACCCGGAGGGCCTGCTGCTCGAGCCGGGTCTCGTCGAGGTGATCACCGACGAGTCGAGTGCTCCCGGGGAACGCCACACGGGGTTGGTCGATCATGTCGGCGAGATCGCGGTGCGCACGTGGACGGGCACGCCGGAGGATCCCGAGACAGACGTCGCAGGTGTCGGTTGGATCCTGGCGGCGGACTGGGTGCCGTATCAGCGACCGACGTTCGTGACGCCGTCGTTCGCCGGCTACGTCTCGGGACACAGCACGTTCAGCCGAGCCGCGGCCGAGGTGCTCACGGCGATCACCGGGAGCGAGTACTTCCCGGGCGGTCTCGGTGAGTTCCGGATCGAGGCCGATTCGCTCGAGTTCGAAGCCGGCCCCGACGAGGAGGTCGTGCTGCAGTGGGCGACCTACGCAGATGCGTCGGACGAGGCCGGGATCTCGCGCCTGTACGGCGGCATCCACGTACCCGCCGACGACCTCCGCGGTCGTGAGATCGGCTTCGAGTGCGGCCAGGACGCCTGGGCGCTCGCCCAGCAGTACTACGACGGCACTGTCGCCGCGAGCTGATCGTTCCCGTCGTGCAGTCGACGCGGTGCTCGCGTCGTCCGTTACCGTTCGGGAGGTGTCCGAGCCGTCGCCGCCAGAGCAGACGCAGGAATCCGAGTCGATCTCGGTCCCGCTCCGCAGCGCAGATGTCGCGCGCCTGGATCATGCCGCCCGTCGTCGTGGCGTCACGAGAGAGGCGATGATCGCGGAGGCAGTCGACGCGTTCCTCGCCCGCGAGATGTGGTCCGGCGGGTTCGTCGCACCACCGCCGATGGAGGTACCGAGCAAGTACCCGTGGCGGGCCGCCGCCTTTCGGCTCCGCCGACGCGACTGACACTGACCTGTCGACGGGTCAGTCCGGCTGGCTGTCGCGCAGGTCTTCCTTCCACGCTCGGAATCGATCGTGGCGGGTACCGCTCGGGCCGACGCCGTCGGCGGTGCCGTCGGGGAACAACCGCAGTGTGACCGGTTCGTCGAGCCGGTCGACGTGGGCGGCCCAGTAGCGGGCGTCGGCGCCCTTGGCCGGCCCGGCTCGCCACAGCAGCCATGGTCCGATCCTGCGCTTGTAGTCGGCGACCGGACGGTCGGGCAGGTCGTCGCCGAGCGTCAACAGGCTGTCGGGTGCCTCGACCCATGCCGTCGCCGGGATGTTGCGGTCGCGGACCGGTGTCGGTGGAAGCTCGGCGGTGTGGACGGGTGTGTCGTCGACCGGACGCTCGTCGTAGCGCATCAGTTCACCAGCCGCGTTCGATCCATTCCTCGAGGTGCGGGCGCTCGGTGCCGATCGTGGTGTCGAGGCCGTGGCCGGGGAGCACGATCGTGTGGTCGGGGAACGTGAACAGCTTCGAGGTGATCGAGGTGATGATCGTGTCGAAGTCGGCGTCGTCGAACGACGTGTTGCCCGGCCCGCCGGGGAACAGGGTGTCGCCGGTGAACAGCAGCGGCGTGTCGTCGAGCGCGAAGGAGATCGACCCCGGCGTGTGGCCCGGGTTGTGGATTGCGTGCAGGCGGAGGCGGCCGACCTCGATCACCTCGGCGTCGTCGATGAAGACGTCGTAGCCGACGTCTTTCAGCTTGGGAGCGTCGGCCGCGGTGACGGCCACTTCGTAGCCGGCCTCGCGCATCGCTGGGACCGCCTGGATGTGGTCCCAGTGACCGTGCGTCTCGAGGACCCGCTTCACGCCGAGTCGCTGGCACAGCTCGAGCAGTTGCTCGTGCTCGTTCGCGGCGTCGAGCAGCACGGCCTCGCCGGTCGCCCGGCAGCGCACGACGAAGACGTTGTTCTCGTACGGGCCGACCACCACCTTGTGGACCTCGACGTCGGCGTTCGACCAGTGCAGCGTGTCGGGAGCAGCCATCGCCCCAGTCTGTCAGGCGATGCGCTGCTCTCGCATCAGCGTCGCTGCGGATGCGTGGTTCGCAAGCGACGGGCTCAGCCGGTGATGCGGGCGACGAGCGGGCCGGCTCGGCGCACGCCGAGACGCAGGCCGGGGGGCGAGTACGCCACGATGCAGTACATGGCGCGGACTCCGTCGCGCCACCCGATCTTCTTGCCCTCGTCGTAGGTGCGGCCGCGGTAGCTGATGCCGACCTCGTACACCCGGCAGCGCATCGCGGCGATCTTCGCGGTGACCTCGGGCTCGAAGCCGAATCGGTCTTCCTCGATGGTGATCTGCTGGATGATCTCGCGTCGGAACGCCTTGTAGCACGTCTCCATGTCGCTGAGATTGAGGTTGGTCGCCATGTTCGACGCCAGGGTGAGCACCTTGTTCCCGACCATGTGCCAGAAGTAGAGGATGCGGCGAGCGTCGCCTCCGATGAAGCGCGATCCGTAGACCACGTCGGCCTCGTCGGCCAGCATCGGGGCGAGGATCCGTGGATATTCGCCCGGGTCGTACTCGAGGTCGGCGTCCTGCACGATCACGTAGGGCTTGGTCGCCTCGGCGAAACCACGGCGCAGCGCCGCCCCCTTGCCCTGGTTCACCTCGTGGGAGAGCACTCGGAGCCGAGGGATCCTGATACGCGCTGAGAATCGTGAGGGTGCCGTCGGTCGAGGCGTCGTCGACGGCGATCACCTCGCCCACGAGTGGCGACTCCAAGCACCCGATCGAGGATCTGCTTCACCGTCTGCTCCTCGTTGAAGCAGGGCATGACCACGGAGAGCACGCCCGCCGTCGGTGTGGAGTCGCTCGTCACGGCCGACAACACTACCGACACTGCACGTGCTCGTGGACTGACTGCCGCGGTGGAGGTCCGGCCACGCCCACGTTCACGTTTGTGTGCAACTTCGGATGGCCCGTTCCAGCGGAAGTTGCGCACAAACGAGGTGGGTGCCTCGGATACGGCGTGAAACGGTCGATCGTTAGCCTGACGTTCGTGTCCACGCCCGATCGGCCTCGGCGCCCATCGCCCGTCGCCGACGTCACGTTGTCGTCACTGCTCGACTACGCGCCGAACTACCGGAACGTGGATCGTCGATCTCTGTGCGCCGCACCTCGTCTGCCCGTGCTGGAGGTCGAGGCAGGACGAGGGTCCTCGTCGGGAAGCTTCGAACTGTCCGGCGACGTGTCCGCTGGCTGATCAGCTGTTCGGGTCGGCGGTGATGATCAACGTGCTGGAGCGCATCGAGGACGATCAGGCGGTGTTGCGTGAGGTTCGCGAGCGGCTCGAGCCCGGCGGACGGCTCTGCATCTGGGCGCCGACGTATCAGTTCCTCTACAGCGAGTTCGATGCGCGACTCGGTCACGTACGCCGGTACCGCAAGCGTCGAACTCGAAGCCGACGTCCGACTCGCCGGCTTCGAGGTGGTCGAGGGACGTCACGTCAATCTGCCGGGTTGGCTCGGTTGGCTGATCCTGTGTCGGCTGTTGCGTCGGGAGCCGACGTCGCCGACGCTGGTGCGTAACGTCGACACGTGGATCGTTCCCGGTGGTGCGCTGGTTCGAGACGCGGGTGCGAGTCCCGATCGGGATGTCGGTGTTCCTCGTCGCACGCAAGCCCGTCTGACGGTCAGGAACTCACGACGTCGAAGCCGAGGCCGAGCGCGACACCGATGTGAGCGGCGTCGAAGGTGACGAAGCGGATCGGACCCGGCATGCGTTCCGCAGCAGCGAAGTGGATGGCGTCACTCAAGCGGACCGGCTGGCTGCGCGACGAGTGCTGCTGCCCGGTCGAGGCAACGCTGGTCGACCGGAACGACGTGGAGGTGGTCCCACACGAGCCGCACGGCGTCTTCGAGGTCGAGACGCAGGATCGGTTGGTCGGTCAACCGATCGATCGCCGGCAGCGCCTCGGTGAGCGCCATCGCCGACGCCGACCACACCGGGTCGACGTCGAGCGCATCGAGCGTGACCGTCCGCATCGGCCCGTCGACCGCCAGCGCCAGCAGCGCGCTCGTGTCCAGCACCACCGTCACGGCCCCCACCCCGCCGCGCCCTCCACGTTTGCGTGCAACTTCGGATGACCCGCCTCATCCGATTCCGCACATAGACGGTGGATCCCGTGCAGGTTCCCGTTTGCGTTGCATTTCGGCTGGACCGTCACCGCGAAACTGCAGCACAAACGTGGTGTGGTGGTTCGGCTCGGGCGCGCATCAGCCGCGGAGTTCTCGGAGGACCTGGTCGATGCGGACGCCGGCCCACACCGGCACGGGTTCGGGTGGGCGCCACTCGCTGGTGCGGCGCGGCGGGATCACGGCGCCGGAACCGATGAGGCGTTCGAGGTCGGGCGCATCGGCATCGAGTGGGGCGATCTGTGCGACCGGCCGCCCGCCGACCGTGACCACCACACGCTCGCCGCCCTCTGCGACGCGCACCGACTCGGCGAGGCTCGCCCGTAACTCGCGGATGCCGACCGCCCGGACCGAATGTGTGTCCACATGTGTACACAAGCAGACTTGCGGGGTCGGATGCAACCCCGCGATGATCTCGCCCATGAACTTTGCCTTCACCGATGAACAGGAAGAACTCCGCAAGACCGTGCGCTCGTTCCTCGAGAACAAGAGCTCCGAGGAAGCGGTCCGCGAGCAGATGGAGACCGACAACGGCTTCGACCCCGCCGTCTGGTCGCAGATGGGCGAGCAGATGGGCCTGCAGGGCCTGTCGATCCCCGAGGAGTTCGGCGGCTCCGGCTACGGCTTCGTCGAGCTCGGCATCGTGCTCGAGGAGATGGGCCGCGCCCTGCTGTGCGCGCCGTTCTTCTCGACCGCCGTGCTCGCCGCCAACACGCTGCTGCAGTCGGGCGACGACGCCGCCAAGGCCAAGTACCTCCCCGGCATCGCGTCGGGCGAGACGATCGCCACGCTCGCCTACGTCGAGCCGTCGGGCAAGTGGGACGAGTCGGGCATCACGATGCAGGCCACCAAGTCGGGTGACGGCTACACGCTCAGCGGCACGAAGTCGTTCGTGCTCGACGGCAACACCGCCGACCTGATCATCGTCGCCGCCAAGACCGACGCCGGCACCAGCCTGTTCGCGGTCGCCGGCGATGCCTCGGGCCTCACGAAGACGAACCTGTCGACGATGGACCAGACCCGCAAGCAGTCGAAGCTCGACTTCGACAACACGCCGGCTGAGCTGATCGGCGCCGATGGCGCCGGCTGGACCACGCTCGAGACCGTGCTGGACCTCGCCGCCGTGGCACTCGCCGCCGAGCAGGTCGGTGGCGCCCAGAAGGTGCTCGAGATGGCTGTCGACTACGCCAAGGTGCGTGTCCAGTTCGGCCGCCCGATCGGCTCGTTCCAGGCGATCAAGCACAAGTGCGCCGACATGCTGCTCGAGGTCGAGTCGGCCAAGTCGGCTGCGTACTACGGCATGTGGTGCGCCAGCGAGATGAACGACGAACTGCCGTCGACCGCCTCGCTTGCGAAGGCCTACTGTTCGGAGGCGTACTTCCACGCCGCTGCCGAGAACATCCAGATCCACGGTGGCATCGGCTTCACCTGGGAGCACCCGGCCCACCTCTACTTCAAGCGAGCCAAGAGCTCCGAGCTCCTCTTCGGTGACCCCACCTATCACCGCGAGCAGCTCGCCCAGCGCATCGGCATCTGATTGCTCGGGCTCGGACGCCCTGGCGGGCTTCCCCTCGCCTTCCGTGTTCGCGCCCACGGCGCTCACCCAACCTCATACTGAGCCGCGTGCCACCTCGTGCACGCGGCTCAGTCGCGTTCGTAGACTGGTGAGCTGATGGACGGCATCACGATCTTGTTCGCAGTGGTGGCGGCGTTGCTGGTGTTCGCGATCGCTGCCGCCGTCGTGGGACGTGAAGCCCACCGCCTCGACGCCGTGGCGCCGCGGGCGGTGTACCAGCTCGACGAGGCCGTCGACTTCGTGTGCGACCGCCTGCCGGAGTCCAGCCAAGCCCAGCTCACACCAGGCGAGGTCGAACAGCTCCTGGTGTTCCACATGCGCTGGCTGCACGAGCAGGGGCTGCAGCCCGATGGTGTCGTCGACCAGCCGCAGTCGATCACCGAACCCGTCGTACTGACCGAGGACGCGCTCACTGCGTACCTGATCGGCGAGGCCGAGGCGAACGACATCGAACTGCTCGACGACGTCGACGCTGTCAACGTCGTCGAAGCGCATCTGCAGTACTTCGAGGCGATCGGGGCCGTCGGCCCGCCGGCTCCTCTCGACGACGTCCTCTGAGACAAGATGCCCGCATGGCATCGAACATCCCCAAGGACCGGACCGTCGCCGCGCTCGGGGAGGTGTGGGCAAGCCTGAGCGACCTGCTCGGAGAGCTCAGCGACGAGGAGTGGAGCTTGCCCACACCGTTGCCCGGCTGGAGCGTGCAGGACAACGTGTCGCACATCGTCGGCACCGAGGCGATGCTCGCCGGCGAACCGGGGCCGAGTCTCGAGATCGACCGGGACGCCAACCAACACGTGCGCAATGACATCGGTGCGTTCAACGAGCAGTGGGTCGAGTCGTTGAGGGCGGCGTCGCCGAACGATGTGCTGGTGCGCTTTCGGGAGCTGACCGGCGCTCGCCTCGCGACGCTGGATGCGATGACGGATGACGACTGGAACGCCGAGTCGTTCACCCCGGCGGGCAAGGACACGTTCGGACGGTTCATGCAGATCCGGGTGTTCGACTGCTGGTTGCACGAGCAGGACATCCGCGACGCTGTCGGTCGACCCGGCCATGCGACCGGTCTGGCGGTCGACGTCGTCCTCGACGAGATGGCGACGGCACTCGGTTTCGTTGTCGGCAAGCAGGCCGGGGCGAGCGCCGGACAGTCGGTGACGTTCTCGCTCACCAATGGGGGAGCTGTCGTCCGCGAACTTCACGTCGAGGTCGGCGAGCGCGCGGCTGTCGTTCCGGCGCTGAGTGGTTCGGCCACCGTGGTGCTCACGATGCCGATCGGGGTGATGACCAGGCGCTGCGCCGGTCGCGTCGGCCCCGATGACCTGCTCGAACAGATCGCCATCGATGGCGAGCTGGAACTGGCGTCGAGAATTCTCGAAAACCAGTCGTACACGATCTGAATCGATGTGCTGAACTGTCTCCACCAGAGAGAGGAGGTGGTCCAACACATGCCAGAGAATTCATACGGGACCCTGGAGGTGGTTGGCCGCTAGGCCGACAGGCTGGACCGCCTGGCGAATTTCCGCCAACCCCCGCTGACCGTCATCGCTGCAGCTGGTCCCCGCGGTGTCCGCATTACAGCACAGGTCAGACCCGTGATGTGATCCGGTCGTGATGGCGCCAGTCCCAACAGTCCGTGCAGTGCCGGGATCGCTTGTCGGTCCCGGCACTGTCGCGTCCGGGATCTGACGACCCGACGAGCAGATCGCTCATCCGTCAGTTACGTTTCCGTTGTGACAATTCGGTGGCCACACGAGCGATCGGGGACCGGCTCGGTCGTCGTGGCCGTGGCGCTCTGTCTCGCGGTCGTCGGCGGATCTCAGGCGCTCGCCGCTCCCGCCACCGATGGCGCCGCTGGCTCGCCCGGAGCCGTCGACCTCGCGGAGCCTGCGACGCTCGAGGGGTCCGACCTCGATGTCGTGCAGGGGCGAGATGCCGTCGAGCAACTCGAGCAGTCGGGCATGCTCGACGAGGTCGCCGACGACGTCGGTCTCGAACCCGAAGCACTGCGCGACGAGTTCCTCGACGACTCGTCGCTGTTCCTCACCGATTCCGGCTTCGTCGGCTACGCAGACACGGCAGAGTGGTCGCCGCCGGTGCCGGCCGCCGCGCTGACGGCTGTTGCCCTTCCGGCGAACGTCTTCGACCTCAACTCGCGTCCGACATCGAGTCGTGTCCTCTACCTCGACTTCAACGGGCACGTGGCCAACGATCCGGCGTGGGGCGGCGAGGGCTATCCGATCATCGATTCCGCCCCGTTCGACGTCGATGGCGTCCCCGGCTCCTTCTCCGCTGCGGAACAGGCGTTGATCTACGAGGTGTGGCAACGCGTCGCAGAGGACTACCGGGCGTTCGACATCAACGTCACCACCCGTGAACCTGGCCTGGAGGGCATCCGCCGGACGTCGTCGGTCGATGCCGCCTACGGCCAACGCGTCGTGGTCACCCCGTCGAACTTCCAACCCTCCAGCGTGATTGGCGTCGCCTTGCTGAGCGTGTTCGGCTCCGACGCCGACCATGCGGCGTACGTGTTCACCGACGTCGGCTACAAGCAGACGGCGAAGACAATGGGCGAAGCGGCCTCCCACGAAGCTGGCCATACGTTCGGCCTGAGGCACGACGGCGGACCAGCGAGCCCCGAGTACTACGACGGTCACGGCGCCTGGGCGCCGATCATGGGTCGTCCGATCGACCCGGCTCGACCCGCGACCCAGTGGTCGCGCGGGGAGTATTCGGGTGCAAACAACTTCCAGGACGATCTGGCGATCATCGCCGCCGGGAACGGCGTGTCGCCTGGTGCGGGGTATCGACCCGACGATCACGGCAACACCTCGTCGGCGCCGACCGTCGTGCCCAGCAATGGGGTGGCATCGGGCAACATCGAACGCACCGGCGATCGTGACGTTTTCGCCGTCGATGTCACGAGCGGCACGCTGTCGGTGCAACTTCGGCCGCCGACGGGGCAGGCGAACTGGTCGAACCTGGCCGCTGCGCTCACGATTCGCAACAGCGCGGGTGCCGTCGTCGCGTCTGGCGGGCCGGGGGTGCCGTCCGGCTGGACAGTCGACCTGTCGCCGTCGGTGTCGACGGGGAGGTACACCGTCGAGGTGACACCGGTTGGCTGGCTCACTGCGTCCACCGGGTTCACGACCTATGGGTCGCTCGGTGCCTACGAGCTGGCGATCAATGCTCCGCAGGGTCTGGCCCCGCTGGCTCCTGGGACATCGGCGTTCACCCCGGTCACACCGACGAGGCTCGTCGACACTCGAAATGGCGTCGGTGCCCCGGGCAGGGTTGCTGGCGGACGTCAGGTGGTCGTACAGGTCGCCGACGGTGTCGGGGTTCCCAGCGACGCAACCGCCGCGGTCGTCAACGTGGCCGCTGTCGATCCGTCAGCGCCTGGGTTCGTCACCGTCTACCCCTGCTCGACGAGCGTGCCCGACACATCGACGCTCAATTTCGTCGCCGGTCAAACGGTGGCGAACACGACGATCGCAGCGCTCTCGAGCGCGGGCCAGTTGTGCGCGTGGACGAATTCGGAGACCGACATCCTGGTCGACATCACCGGCTGGCTGAGCCCGAGCGGGGCGTCACGCTTGACACCGATCGGACCGACCCGGGTGACCGACACCCGGTCGGGCGTCGGCGGGACTCGGCTCGGGGCGGGTCAGACGATGGCGGTCGATTTCAACGGTGCGATCCCCGCTGGGTCGAACGCGGTCGCCGTCAACGTCACAGCGGTCAACGCGGCGGCGCCCGGATTCCTCACGGTGTACCCGTGCAGCGGCGCGCGGCCGAACACCTCGACGGTCAACTACGTCGGCAACGAGGCTCGACCGAACAACACGATCGTCGGGCTGTCCGCTGGTCGGATGTGCATCTTCAGCGACGCCGCCACCGACGTGCTCGTCGATCTGCTCGGATCGTTCGGCGCCGGGGGTCTCGCTTATCAGCCCACGCCGCCGGTCCGAGTGCTCGACACGAGACGCTCCGGCACGCTCGGTGCCGGCGATGCGGTCGCCTACAGCGTGAGCGCCGCTGCTCTCGGCGCACAGGTGCCGGGCGCCGCGTATGTCAACGTCACGGCGGCCAACCACGTCGTGCCCGGCTATGTGACGACCTACGACTGTGTGACCCGCCGCGACACGTCGACGTTGAACCAGAAGGTCGGTCAGGCGACGGCCAATGGGGCGATCGTGCCGTTGTCGGCGTTGCAGTCGTGTGGCTGGACGTTCGGCGGTGGGGACGTCATCGTCGACCTCAATGGTTGGTGGGTGCCCTGAGGGTGCTGCGGGCTACCGTTGACTCACGATGGAGCATCACCCGAAGTTCGAACACAGCCGCTTCGTCGGCGACAAGCGCACGCAGTTGGTCTACGACCTCGACTCGTGGGACGACCCGTCGATCATCGACGAGATCGTCGCCGAGGGTGTAGGCCTCAGCTTCGGGCCGGACACACTCGCCGAGGCCCGCAATCGCGGCTACACGCTCGCCGAGCCGGGCATGCGTCGTCGCCATCGCAAGCCGCGGGCCTGACTGGGCCGGAAAGGTGATGTGACATGCCGGGGATGAACGAACGGTTCGTCTCGAACGGCCTGTCACTCGCCTGTCACATCGCGGTCCCGTCGGGCCCCATCGAGCCCGGGCCGGCGGTGATCTTGTGTCACGGATTCCCGATCGTGTCGCTCGATGCGCAGCGCGCCGGCGGCACGTTCCCACAGTTGATGGACCGCACGGCGCACGAACTCGGCTGCGTCGCGATGACCTTCAACTTCCGGGGATGCGGTGAGAGCGAGGGTGACTTCTCGCTGCAGGGTTGGGTCGACGACCTGCGCAATGCGATCTCGCACGTGTTGAGCCTGCACGAGCCGACCGGCGTCATCCTGCTGGGCACGAACACGGGCGGGTCGATCGCGATCTGCGTCGCGGCGGACGATCCGAGGGTGTCGGCTGCGGGTCTGTTGAGCCCGCGGGCGGATTTCGACGACTGGGCCGACCATCCCCGCCGGTTCCTCGATCACGCTCGCGACATCGGGGCGATTCACAGTCGCGACTTCCCGCCGTCGGTGGAGGAGTGGACCCGCGAGTTCCGCCGGTTCCGTCCCGTGGCGTCAGCCCGTCGGTTCGCGCCGAGGCCGATGCTGGTGATGCACGGTGAAGAGGACGACAGCGTGCCGGTCTCTGACGCCCGCCAGCTGGTCAACGCCCATGGCAGCGCCGAGCTGAGCCTGTTCGAAGGGGCGGGGCACCGGTTGCGGCACGACCCGCGGGCGGTTGCCGTGCTGTTGGGCTGGCTCGACCGGATGCGATCGGTCCAGGCGCACCCGAGCGCGGAACGCGTCTGACCGCGCCGGTCGACGCGACGCCGGCCTGATCGGCGCGTGCCCAGAATCAGACGGCTCAGCGCTCGAGCGTGACTCCGCACAACCCGAAACCCAGCCGTCGAACGTCGGCTCCGACGCCGGCGTCGTGGGGTGACACCGCATCAGGAGTCCCGAAGTGGATCACTCGGTGGTGTTCTCCCGCGCCATCGTCGGTGAGGTCGATGTCGAACGTCGTGCTGCCTTCGAACGTTTTCTCCACGACGTTGTCGTCACCGGCCGAGACCCGGATCGTGACTGCGCCACGGGGACTGAACGGGTGGCCAGAGACGACGGCGCGGCGGAAGGTGTGCGCGGGGAGCCTCAGTTCTGCCTCGCCCGAGTCGGTCCAGACTCCCCACGGTTCAGGCGTCGACCACCCATGTCCCAGCATCCAGACCCCCGGACTGCCGGGCGCGAACGTGAGCGTTGTCGGGGAGGCGGGGGCCTCGACGAGCAGGTCGAACATCGAGGATGCGTTCTGAACGCCGGAGAGCGCGGTGTGGATCCACCGATGGACCGGTCGCTCGAAGCCTGTCGTGTGCTGCACTGCCGGAGCGAGAGCGCCCGAGAGTCGCTGCGGGTACCGGTGGAAGAACTCCCGAACGAATGCCGAGACGCCGAGTTCTGTCTGTTCCGGGAGATACCAGAACCCCCTCCCGTCGCGTGCGATCGAGAGACGGTCGAGGACCACGGTGACGAGGCGGTGGACGTCGACGACTGGCTGCGTTCGCAGCGCGGCTCCGATCAGCCCGTCTCCGAGCGCGCACCATTCCTGGCGGCGTCGGTCATAGGGGTCCGACGACCACCCGTGATGGGCGCTCGCGGTGTGGGCGCGTTTGTAGTAGAGCGGTGTGTCGACTCGTCGAAAGGCGCCGGCGCCGGCGAGCTCGGCGAGGAACACGAAGTCCTGATGTGGCTGGCCGTCCGATCGTCGGGGGATCGGGTCCGCTCGGTCCGGGAGATGTTCGGTGCGAATGAGGCCCCGGAGCGGAACGTACTGCAGGGCCTCGGCGGCCTGGAGGAATCGTTGCAGCGGGGTGCCGTCGATGTCGATCGCCGTCACCCGATCGGACCGGTGACCGAACCATTGGACGTCTGCGTAGGCGACCGAGGCGTGAGGCGTGGCACGCATGGTTGCTCGAAGGTGTTGGAGGTAGTCGGCTGTTGCAAGATCGTCCTGCTGCCAATAGCAGAAGAACTCCGAGTCACAGTCGTTCGCGAGCCAGTTGAAGTTGCCAGGCCATCCCAACCGCGTTGTCTGGACCCGAACCTCGAAGCGATGGTCGGTGGTGAACGTCCTGCACAGGTCGAGGGTGGGGTCGTCAGCGCCGTCGACACTCATGACGACTCGGAACCCCTGGTACGACTGCGCCCGTATCGATTCGATGGTTTCGGCGATGTGTTCCACTCCCCGGTACACGGGCATTGCGATGTAGATGTCGGGCGTCATCGGGAGCCGCACAGGCTGTCGGCGACCTTTCGAGCGAAGTACGGCGCTGTCGTCAGCTTGCCCGTGTTGACCGAGCTGTACGGACCGACCGACGTGACTCCAGCGCTGTGTCTCTGGTGGAGTTCCGTCTCGTTGTCGGACAGGTCTGTGTCCCCGTGTGCGTAGATCAGTCCGCCACGCACTACGCCGCGACGCTCCACTGCCGGACCGAGGGTGGCGATCGAGGGCATGACGGTGGAGAGGCCGCGCACGATGTTCCGAGCCACATCGATCGAGGCGCTCGGGGAGAGTTCGGTCTTCCAGTCCGGGGGCTCGAGATCAGTTGAGAAGCCCAGACGGCCCGCTGGATACCACGACAGGTAGCGCCCGGCTGCTCCGAAATCGACCACGTCACCGAAGGGGCCGAGGACGAAGGTGGTCGATGGGGTCGGCGCTGTTGCCTCGCCGGCGCCGAGGCGTACGAAGTACTTCATCCGGAAGTTCCAGGAACGCGCTGGGACGAGCCCTGCGGTCGAGTCGAGTTTCGGCAGTCCGCCCCATGAACAGTTCACGATGTGCTCGTACCGGGAACGTGTCGGCTCCGAGCCGGTGTCGTTGATCTGTCGCCAGGTAATGGTCTGATCGTGGCTGTCAACGTCCGTCACCGTGGCGTTGCAGATGGGGGTGATGAGCGGATGCGACAACATGGCCTGTTCGACGGCGTCGGCAAGCCCGATCGGCTCGATGGCGATCTCGCTCGTCTCGTATGCGCTCACGATGGCGGGGCCGTACGGCCAGTCGTCTCCGGTTTCGAGCCGTCGGACATAACCGACGTCGAGTCCTGGGACGATCTCAGTTCCGTCGAACTCGTCGCGCACGATGTCCGCCATTGCCTCGTAGGACGTTGCGAGTCGGTCCGTGGAGCGCAGGCTGTCCCGATGGACGGCGTAGCGGAACGGAGTTGAGATCACGAGCTGGTCGGCTGACACTCCGATCCATCGCCGAACCGTCGGGAGGAACGTCGAGGCGGCAGTCGCCATCAAGCGTGCGGTCTGCAACGACTCGTCGGCTGCATAGACGTAGCCGAGGTGGATCTTCCCCTCGCAGTGCCGAGATGCTCCTTGCATCAACCTGGAGGAGCGCTCGAAGAGATCGACACGAAACCCGCGTTCGACGAGTTCGAGTGCCACACCGCACCCCTGGAGCCCACCGCCGATCACTGCAACCCTCACATCGATCATGGTACGAGAGGACTCGGCCGACCTTGGACAGCGGTCCGGTCAAGCGTGGCTCGCGCTTCCCTCGCCGGCAGCGCCGGTCAGCCGGGGATGGGGATGCCGGCTTTGGTGGCTTCGCGTTGCAGGTCGTGGGCGACCATCATCTTGACGAGGGCGGGGAAGTCGACTTCGGGCTCCCAGCCGAGCTTCTCACGGGCCTTGGTGGGGTCGCCGATCAACAGGTCGACCTCGGCGGGTCGCAGGAACTTGGGGTCCTGACGCACATAGTCGGCCCAGTTGTCGATACCGACCTCGGCGAACGCCCGACGCACCAGATCCTCGATCGAATGCGTCTCACCCGTCGCCAACACGTAATCATCGGGCTCGTCCTGCTGGAGCATCAACCACATGCCCTTCACGTAATCGCCGGCGTAGCCCCAGTCACGCTTCGAATCCAGGTTCCCCAACACGACTTCGTCTTGGAGGCCGAGCTTGATCCGAGCCACCGCGTTGGTGACCTTGCGCGTCACGAACTCCAACCCGCGCCGCGGGCCCTCATGGTTGAACAAGATCCCCGACGACGCATGCAGCCCGTAGGACTCGCGGTAGTTCACCACGATGTCATGGCCGAACACCTTCGCACACCCATACGGCGAACGAGGATGGAACGGCGTCAACTCGGTCTGCGGCGTCTCACGCACCTGCCCGAACATCTCCGACGACGACGCCTGATAGAAGCGGATCGGATTGTTCTGGCTGCCGCCCACCATCCGCACCGCTTCCAACATCCTGAGCACCCCCAGCCCGGTGATGTTCGCCGTCAACTCCGCCTGCGAGAAACTCAACGCCACAAAGCTGATCGCCCCCAGGTTGTACACCTCGTCGGGCTGACACGCCTCCATCGCCGACACCAACGACGGCAGATCCGCCAGATCACCCGACACCAACTCGACGAACGGCAACTCGTGCTGCAACGCCTCCACCCGAGGATTGTTCTGACCCTTCACCATCCCGAACACGTGATAGCCCTGCGAATGCAGAAACTCGGCCAAATGCTGACCATCCTGACCAGTGATACCGGTGACAAATGCTGTTGGCATGGTGACTCTCCGTGTTGTGGCGTCGGCAAGGGCCCCGCGGGCCGAAGGAGCCTATGCAGGTTTCGGCCGGGCGCGACACCTATGGTTGGTCTCGATCGCAGTTCGTCGAAGGATTGCCGGTTCTGCGGGTGGCGATCGCAGTCGTCAACCGCGTCTCTCCTGCGACCCATGGCCCGATGCCGGCCGGGAGCCTTCGGGCGATCGAGGAAATCCGAGGTCTCGTCTTCGGCGCACGTTGCCAGGGCCGGAGACGAGCGAACGCTCCGAGTCGGTGAATGTCGTAGCCGAGTTGGCGAAGTGACTCGAGTGCGAGCTCGTCGGCGCCGTACCGGCGGTTGACCTCGAGCATGACGCAGTGCGTGCTCTCGCCGAAGAGATCCGGACCACCCCGGACGACGTCGTTCTCCATGCCTTCGACATCGAGTTTGACCAGCCGGACCGCATCCGCACCCACCCGCCACTGGGCCACTGCATCGTCGATGGGCATGAGTTCCACCTCAATCTGGTTCTCCAACGACGCGCTCGACCGCGCTCCATGGTTCCCGATGCCGACTTGGGACTCTGGCATTCCGAGTTGGACCGTCCCCCGCGTGGCTCCGATTGCGACAGGCAGCAAGGTGACCTGGCTCCTCGGATTGAGTCGGACGTTCACCGCCAGACGAGCGATGTTGATCGGATCGGGCTCGATCGCGAGCACGCCGCCGTCCTCGCCGACCTGCTGCGCCGCGCAGAGTGAGAGCAGCCCGACGTTGGCTCCGACGTCGACGAACAGGTCTCCCGCTCGTAGCGTCGATCGCAGGAATCGCAGTTCGCGACGCTCGTACGCACGGAAGTAGAACTTGCGTTGAACGAACTCGCTCATCGCGAGTTCGTACCTCGCACCATTGGCGAACGTCTGAACGGTTCCCGTTCCTCGGCGCGCCACGGGTTCGATCAACAGCATGTACCAGCCGGGCACGGCGCCGAAGACCAGCCCGCAGGCGCGTGCGGTGACTCGGAACATGGTTCTCATGAGCAGCACGTCGCGCCCACGTTGGGAACGTTCATTCGAGCATCTGGTGAGCAGGTCGCTGCCATGAGCACCTCGGGGCCAATCGGAGTCCCGAACCATCGGTCGGGGTTCGCCGCCAACGTAGTGCGCTCACCTCACCTCAGCGGGATGGCGGTCGCTCTACGAGAGAGAACTCGGTATCGTCCCCTGCGTCCCACCGACCTCTTCGAGGAGCGCCATGCCCGAATCGATTGCACCAGATTCGTCCGTCTTCGTCGCTGGCCATTCGGGACTCGTCGGCTCGGCGATCATCCGCCGGCTGGAGTCGGAGGGTTTCACGAACATCCTCACCGCACGGCGGGCCCAACTTGACCTCCGCGACCAAGCTGAGGTCTCCCACTGGTTCAAGGCCAATCGCCCGGAGTACGTCTTCCTGGTCGCCGGCACCGTCGGCGGGATCATGGCCAACAGCACCCGGCCCGCGGAGTTCATCTACGACAACATGATGATTCACGGAACGGTCGTGCAGTCCTCGTACGAATACGGCGTTCGCAAACTCCTATACCTCGGCTCGTCCTGCATCTATCCCCGTCAGGCGACGCAGCCGATCGACGAGGAGCAACTGCTCACCGGGCCGCTCGAGCCGACGAACGAGTGGTACGCGATCGCCAAGATCGCCGGCATCAAGCTCTGTCAGGCGTATCGACGGCAGTACGGCTGTGACTTCGTCTCGGCGATGCCCACCAACTTGTACGGCCCGAACGACAACTTCGACCTGACGTCCAGCCACGTGCTGCCGGCGCTGATCCGCAAGTTCCACGACGCGAAGGTCTCGGGGGGCTCGGCCGTCGAGATCTGGGGCACCGGCTCGCCGATGCGTGAATTCCTCCACGTCGACGATCTGGCTGACGCGTGTCTGTTCCTGCTGCGGAACTACAGCGACGATTTGCACATCAACGTGGGAACCGGGGTCGACCTGTCCATCCGTGATCTCGCCCAGAAGGTTCGCGACGTCGTGTATCCGGACGCAGACCTCGTGTTCGACGTCACCAAGCCGGACGGAACGCCTCGCAAGGTCCTCGACACCTCCCGACTCACAGCGCTCGGTTGGTCGCCGTCGATCTCGCTCGACGCCGGGATTCGATCGACCTACGAATGGTTCCTCCGTCAGCAGGACGAGCAACGAGCGCTGCGCGGCGTCCAGCGTCCCGGTTCGACGGTGGGGTCAGATGGCTGACGTCGATGTTCGGGCGGACGACACGTCCGCGCTCGCCGACGGCCGGCTCCCAACTCTCTCGATCGTGATCCCGGCCTTCAATGGTGCGGAGACCCTTCCCCACACGGTCGGTGCCCTGCTCGACGACGCTGACGCAGCAGGCTGGCGCGACCTCGAAGTCGTGCTCGTCGATGACGGATCCGACGATGGAACCTCCGCCAGCCTCGACGAATTCGCGGACCGCTGTCGACTCGTCGTGATCCGGCAGGCGAACGCAGGACGCTTCCGGGCGAGGCAGGCCGGCATCGAGACAGCGACCGGTTCCCTGGTGCTCCTCATCGACAGCCGGATCACGATCGCGTCGGGCTCGATGCGCTTTCTCGCCAGCGAGGTGTTGGCAGGGCGGAACGTGTGGAATGCCCACGTGGTCACGGCGCCCTCGGCATCGTTGCCGGCTCACTTCTGGGACGGGATCACCGCACTGGCCTGGCGGCGGTACTACCGAGACCCTCGCCACGTCGAACTGACGCACGACAACTTCGACTACTTCCCCAAGGGAACGACGATGTTCGTTGCGCCTCGAGACCTGCTGCTCGAAGCGTGCGAACGCTTCGACACCGAGGTCGATGATCTGCGCTTGGCCAATGACGACACGTTGATGTTGCAGCCACTGCTCGATCGCGGTGTGATCCACCTCGCGCCGTCGTTCGGCTGTACCTATCAGTCACGGACGTCGCTCGGGTCCTTCGCTCGGCACTCCTACCATCGTGGCACGGTGCTCATCGACGGACACGACCGACCGGGTTCGCGGTTTCGAACGCCCATCCGGGTCGTGCTGGTCGCTGTACCGTTCGCCGCGTTCGTGTCGGTGTTCCGCCCCCTGGTCGCGCTGCGCCTCGCCGCTGTCGCGTCCGTGTCGGCTGGTATCGCAGTTCGCGCCGTCGGGGGAGATCGTCGCGCAGCGATCTCGTTGGGGGTGCTCTCGCCTCTGTTCGGTGTCTCGTACTATGCGGGCATGGTTCGCGGCGAGGCTGTGCGGCTCGCCGCGAGGCGTCGGCGTCGTGCCGGAACTGGCACCCTCTCGTGATCGCATTCGTCTACGGCACGACGGCGGAGCTGATCAAGATCGCTCCGGTTCACGCTCGTCTCGTCGAACTCGGTGTTCGTCCGCTCCTCTGGTGCACCTCGCAACAGGCAGGCGAACTGCCGTCGGCTGCTGAACACCTCGGAATGCCCGCCCCGGACGTGCTCATCGCCAACGGTGTCGACGGTCGCAGTCTTCGGACGACGACCGACGCCGTTCGTTGGCTCGGCAGCGTCCTGGCCACCGCGGCGACGCATCACCGCGATCTCCGTCGGTCTCTTCGTGCCGATGGTCACACGCCGTTCGTGCTCGTTCACGGTGACACACTCACCACGCTGCTCGGAGCTGCGCTGGGGCGATCGCTCGGCGCCACGGTCGGCCACGTGGAAGCGGGACTGCGAAGCCACGATCTTCGCAATCCGTTTCCTGAGGAACTCGATCGTGTCCTCACTGCGCGATTGGCTCGCGTGCACTACGCGCCGAGCGACGAAGCAGTCCACAACCTTCGCAAGGTGCGAGGTGACGTCGTCGCCACCGGGGGCAACACGGTTCGGGACAGTCTGCACTTGGTGCCGCACGATCATGCGCTCGGGCTCGGGCCGTTGCCGGCCGAGTACGGGCTCGTCTCGCTGCACCGGATGGAGCTCATCCACGACGCCGAGCGGTTCCGCTCCACCATGCACGCCCTCGCCGAACACAGCCGACGAGTTCCGCTGCTGCAGGTGGTGGATCCTCTGACTCGGCAGCAGCTGGAGGCGCACGGGCTCGAGCGCCTGCACGACGGTGAGGGCTTCCGGAGCCTGGGAAAGCTCGACTACTTCGACTTCATCGGAGTGCTACGAGGCGCCTCCTTCGTCGTGACGGACTCGGGGGGGCTGCAAGAGGAGTGCGCCGGGTTGGGCGTGCCGTGTCTCGTGCATCGTCTCAAGACGGAGCGTTCGGACGGCATGGGAGAAAACGCGGTCTTGTCGGAGTTCGACATGGGCGTCCTCGGTTCGTTCCTCGACGATCCACTGCGGTATCGGACTCCACGCCACTCGGACGCCGCCAGCCCATCCGATGTCGTCGTCGCAGATCTGGTCCGCCGAGGGGCCGTGTGATGGATGGTGAACGAGGCTGGCGGCTCAACGCTCTGGTCACTGCTGCGCTCGGAGTCGGACTCGTCGTGGTCCTGGTCGTTCGGCCTCCGTTCGATCTTCCCGTGATCGCCGTGCCGACCGGGGTGTCCGCGGTTGTGGAGTCGGGCACGACCGGGGCACAGAGCGACGAGTCGGGGATCTACTGGTGGATCACGGCGCCCGAGGCGTCGATCCGGGTCGTCAACTACGAACCGATGCCGGTGACGGTGGAGCTCGAACTGGTGTTGACCAACGGTCCGTGCCCGGTCGCACGAGAGCTGGAACTCGATGGCCGAGACATCGACTTGGCGCCGGGTGACGCGGCCCGGGTCGCGGTCGAACGGATCGAATTGGAGGCTTTCGAGCGGCGGGAGTTCGTCCTGCAGACCGGTGGCGAGTCGTGCCCGGCCACTGCGACCGAGCCGCGTGAGCTGTACGTCAGGGTCGGCGAACTGACGGTGGCGCAGCAATGACGGAACTCGACATCCCGTCAGACGAGTCTGCTCACGAGCCCGAGGAACCGGACGATCCGATGCGGTGGTATCTCGTCGGCAGCACACGTCTCCGTTCCGCTGTGGTGGCGGCGTCGTATCTCGCCGTGAGTTTCGTGGTGCTCTACCCGATCCTGGCAACACCGGTGGTCGCCGACGACTACGCGAATCCGTTCGTCCAGGCGGACACCGGTGGCCCCTCGCTCGGTGATGGACTCAGCTATGGCTGGCGGGGTGCCATCGACGGAGCAAGCTTTCGAATCGTCGGCAACATGGTGGGCGCCTTCACGAACTGGATGTTCCTGTTCCTGAGCGCCACGTTCGACGTCGGGATCTCATCGCTGTATGCAGGTCTGAAGTTCGTCATGATCATCGCGTGCGCTGCGAGCATGGCCTGGTGCTGGTCGTGTCTGACGGCCTTGACCGGCAGGTCGATCACGTTCGGTCGAGCACTCGGGTTCGTGTCGCTCACTTTCTTCACGACGCTGCAGATCCATGCGTTTTGGTCCAACGATCCGGTGGGCAACTATCCATTGGTCGGATTCGGCTCCACTGCGCTCGCGTTCGCGTTCCTGGCGCTGGTGCTTCGTTTCGTACGTGAGCCCTCGCCGCTTCGAGCGGCGGTTGCCACAGCCGGGGCAGTCGTCGCTGTCGGATACTACGAACTCAATGTCGGAGCGGTCATGGGCGCCGGCTTCGTTCTGGCGCTCTTCACGATTCGCCGGTGGCCACAGCCGGCCGTTCGGTGGCGAGTTCTCCTCGGGTCGGCGGCGATCGTCGTGACGCCCGCGTGCTTCCTGGTCTACGGACGGACCGTCACCGGCGAACAGGCGGAGACCTATGGGGGAACCACGGTGCGTCTCGGCAGGGTGGCAGCCGAGACCTTCGGACTCGGGGTCCTCAGCAGCCTGCCCGGCGCTGCATGGGGGTTGTCCATTCGTACCCTCGGAGGAACGCTGGGGATGGTCTGGCTGGCGATCGGAGTTGTTGCGTTGCTCGCTGGCATCTCGTTCGTGTGGATTCGTTCGTTCCGCGGCCGCGAGATCTTTCCCAGGGCAGACGTGCAGCATTCCGTCACGTTGGCCTTTGCACTCGCGTGCGTGACGTTCTGGTTCGTCGCGGTCGGCATTCAGGCGATCACGGTGAAGGTGCAGGACGAGGTCATCGAGCTCGGCTACGTCTACACCTCGTACTGCGTCGGCGCCGCCGTCGTCGCGCTCGCTCTCGCCGCAGTCATCCGGTCGCTGGTCGCTCGTCGCGATCTCTGGAGCCTCTGCGGGCCGGCGTTCATCGCGGTCAGCGTGGCGTTCCTGCTCGTTCAGTTGACGGTGAACTGGCGTCTCTCGGAGCAGCTGAACGCCTCGCTGGTCCCGAACCGACAACTGCTCGATGCCTTCGACGATGATGCTCCGGTCCCCGAGCGGTGCCAAGCGCTCGCGAACTGGACTGCCGGCGGGTGGCCGGACTACTACGAGACAGGGGTGATCGACGGTCTCGAAGTGGTCTACGAGTACTATTTCGACGAGCCGTTCTGCGACGGCTTCACGCGTCCGCCGTGACGTCGACGCGTTCGGCGAGGTAGCCGCTGCTCACGTGCCGATGCCGAGCCGACCGAGCCGTTCCCTGAACAGATCGCCCCAGTCGAACTGCTGCGCGTACTCCCGCGCAGCCCGATGGCGGGCTGTCCAGACCTCCGCATCTCCGAGCAGGCCGTCGATCCGAGTGGCGAGATGCTGTGCATCAGGCTGGATGATCTCGGCGCCAGCACGTTCCTGAAGCTCGTGGGCGTTCGGCGGCACATCGGTCAGCAGGATCGGAAGTCCGACCGACAAGTAGGCCTTCAGCTTGCCGGGGTCGGCGAAGTGCGAGAACGAGTTCGGGTCGACGTCGTACGGTGCGACCGCGATGCTGGCGGTGGCGAGGATCTCGAGTACTTCACGGAAATCAGCGATGAAGCCTCGAAAGACGACGACGTCCGACAGGCTCTCGGCGGCCACTCTGCGCCGCAGTCGGTCGAGGATTTCTCCCCCTCCGACGACCTCGAGAACCACCGGTGATCCCATGTCACGCAGCAATCCCACAGCGCTGATGAGCAGGTCGATGCCCATGCGTTCGACCAGACTTCCGAGAAACACGATCCGGCGGGCCGGGAGCCGACTGGCCTCGGCTTGGGGCGTCTCGGAGATCCACGCTCCCATGGGGATGACCTCGACAGGCACCTCGTCGTCGATGCGGTAGCGCTGGATGCGTCCGACTCGTGCGGCTTCGGAGAGTTCGACGCGACCGTCGGCCCTGGTGCAGCAGTATCCGTCCAAACCGTCGTAGAGGCGCGTCAACGCACTGCGACCGAACCGGTCGGGGACGAAGTCGACGTTCCAGTGGATCACGCGCCGCGCCCGCCCCAAGGATCGGTGGACGAGACCCTGGGCAGTCGACACACAGTTGAAGCCGAACCACACGTCTGATCGCGGGGGCCGCAACGGCACGACGGGATCGAAAGCGTACGTCCACGGGGGCCGATTCGGAAGCCGTCGCACTCGGGTGGCGGTGGTGCCGATCTCGACGATCTCCAATCGGTGCTCGCTCGGTCCGTCGGCGGTGAGCGGGTGGGTGATCGTCGTGACCCTTCGAGCTCCACCCTCGATGAGGAAACGTGCGAGCGGCTGCGACGGACCGTCGGAGAAACCGTTCGCAGCAATGACGAAATCGGAGCCATCGATGCTGATGGGCGAAGCCGCGCGGCTTGCCCGTCGAGGGCTCATGGACGGCAGACCACGATGTCGTTCTCCGTCGTTGCAGGCGCGTCGGGGCGGTGGGCGACGACCAGTGCCTTGACGACATCCAGGGTCGGATACCCGTTCGTGCCGTCGAAGAGCCGAGCGTCGTCGATCAGGATGAGATGGGACGTCGGTGAGGCGAGAACAGCCTCGAGCTCGCTCAGAATCGGGGCGTCGCCGCCCCTGTCCGCTGTGACTCCTCCGGAGTAGTGACCGTCGAGCCAGAACGCCGCCGGTTCCACGAGCCCCTCCACGACGCTCGCCATCAGTGTCCCGGAATCTCCCCACAGGATCTCCACGTCGGAATGTCGACGAAAACGTCGACGGGCGAGAGCGCACAGCGTCTCGTCGAGTTCGATCGACACGGATCTCGCGACGTGCTTTCTGACCACCGCGATCGTGTCGCCACGGTAGGTGCCCGTCTCGACGAAGGTGCTGGGACGGAACGACTTCACCTGCTCGAGCACCAACCGCTGCTTCACGTGGGGGGGAGCCGGAGCGGGGCAACCGGCACGCCGCCACGACGGAGTGCGGACTCTACTGACGATGGCACGGACTGCCGGTCCGGCAGGGCCCCGATTCATCCGTTCGACGAAGTCGCCGGGGGAGCGGACGATGGTCGGGGAGACAGAACCGGGCGAAGTCATCCGGTCACGATAGCGACAGCCCATCAGAAGGGCGTGAAGGTGTCGTGGAGACGGCCGGCGTCGACGTCATCCCGGTTGTTCGGCCTGCGAGCAGCACGGTGAGTAGCAGGCCGGCTCCGACGAGGCCGATGGCAGTGGCATACCATCCGCTCGACTGGGGGAGCACGAGCAGGAGCGCGATCTCGATCACCGCAAACATGACGAACCACTTCAGGAACGAGCCGTTTCGGCGGGCGAGCAGTTGGAACATCAGGAGATTCACGAGTGCCAGAGGGATCATCGCGAGCCCGATCTTCCAGGCGACGTCTGCTGCGGCCTCGTACCGTTCGCCGTAGAGAATGCTGTAGACGGTCGGCCCGAACAGGAAGAGCGCTCCGACCGCAGCGACAGCGAGTACAACGACGACGAGGCCGGCGTTCCGTACGAGGCGTCGAGCCTGCCTCGGATCCGTGTTGCCGTCGGCCAGTGACGGGAACACGACCTGGGTGACGACGATCGGCAACCAGAGCACCGCCTTACCGAGGACTGCGCCGGCGGTGTACAACCCGGCGTCTGATCCCTCGAAGCCGACACGAGCGAGGGGTACGTCGATGCTGAGGATCAGCCAGAACAGCGCCAGTGCGCCGAAGGACCGTCGCGACTCCGAACCGAGCACGTGTGTCTGCACCGACCCCGCTCGCGATGTCGCCCGCAGACCCACGAGCGCGACGGCGGCGGCCCCAGTGATCACGGCGGCCAGCAGCCCGACGACACGGGCCCCGGCGACGAGCACCAGCGCGGCAGCCGTGACCTTGGCGGCAGCTTGGCCCGTCGAATAGATCGCCAAACCACCAAACCTTCGCGATCCCTGCAGTCGGCCAGCTGCGATCGAGTCGAGGCAGGAGGGCACGATGTAGAAAGAGAGCAGTATCACCGGCAGCACCCCCACGCGGAGCACGTTGGCGAGCAGCGGGGAGAGGAACACCACGACCAGACCGACGGCCAGGCTGACCTTGAGCGCCGACATGGTGAGGCCGTCGACACGCCGCGGGCTCGGATCGACTTCGCCGGCGGCGATTGCCCGGGCGGAGATCACCTGCAGCGCGGACGTCGTGACCGTGATCACCGTGATCACGGCGAGGAAGCCACCGAGCACTCCGTATTCGTCGAGGGTCAGGCTCCGGCCGGCGATCACCTGGAACGTGTAATTGCTCGCGTTTGCGAGCACGAACGCGACGGCCATGATCAGGCCGGTGCGGCGACCGATGATCGGCCTGGGTCGGTTCAGGACCTGCTCGTCTGCCATGAGATGAAACAGCGTACGGTGCCCAGTCGCACAACTCAGCGAGGTGTAGGTCGAGCGGGATCGCTGTCGCGGACCTGCTCCGCTGTCGACCGGAGATACTGGAGCGTCACCTTGGCGCGCCAGAAGATCCTGATCGTGTGCCCGAGCATGGTGACGACGGAACGGGTGGAGATCGTCGAGTCGCCGACTCGGACGAGCCGAACGGGAACCTCGACGAAGTGGCTGTATCCGGCGGCACGTGCTGCCACGAACAGTTCGAGGTCGAGTGCGAACCCGTTCTCGTGCACCACGGGGAGCACTGATGTGACTAGCGATCGTGAGAACACCTTGATCCCCGTCTGAGTGTCGGGGATGTCCAGCTGGAACAGGCTCCGGATGAGGAGCTGGTATCCCCGGGAGGTGATCCGGCGCCGAGTGGTTGCGTCGACCGATGACTGAACATGGCGCTTGCTCCCGAACACGATGTCGGCGTTCGATTCGACCTGGATGCGGACCATCTCGGCGAGTTGCTGAGGCGAAAGGTCCCCATCGGCATCGATGAAGGCGATCACCGGTGTGCGTGCAGCTGCGAGCCCCGTGCGCAGCGCGGCGCCCTTGCCCTGGTTTCGAGCCTGCCGGAGATGGATCACTCGGCTGTCGGCGATCGCGTCGATGAGCCGTGGTGAGTCGTCAGTGGACCCATCGGTCACGACGATCACGGTGACCGGCTGGGCCACTGCATCGAACGCCGCCAGGACGTCGTCGACCGTTGTGCACACCGCTGGACCCGGGTTGTAGGACGGGATCACGACGGTCGTCCCGGTGTGAGGCGCGGTGGTCGGCGCAGTGGTGGCATTGGCGATGACCGGCGGACGAAGCACGGGTTGAACCCGCAGGAGCGCCGGGAAGGTCATGGCGATCAGCAGCGTGACGGCGCAGACGACGGCGGTCGTCGCGAGCGCGGTGGCGGTGGATGCGAGGAATTGGCCGACCGCCATCGGAAGCACCACCACCCAGACGGCGAGGGCCATCCTCGATCCGTGAGCGATGTATTGCATCAGGGGAACGACGGCGACGCCGGTTGCCGCGTAGGCGATTGCGAGGAGCCGGATCGTTGTCGGTGAGGCGGCGTCGTCACCGGTCACGATCCTCGCAAAGACCGCCGGTGCAGCAAGCATGCTCACGACCGCGACGAGTGCTGCGGCGCAGGTGAGGCCGAACGCCTGATGGAAGGCCTGCCTCAATCGCACCGTCCCCAGCGGGGCCTTGGCGATGACGGGGAAGAAAACGAATGCGATGGCGAGCAACACGAAGAACACGCTGCGCGTCAGCGTGGCGCTCTCGCTGTACTCGATCGCACCCGTCGTCAAGCGCTGACGGGATGTGGTGGAGATCAGGACGAGGAGGAGAGCCAGCCCGGCCGATCCGCCGAGCCCGATCCAGAGTGGCCGACGCATTCGTGAGGGCCAGGTACCCCGGACACGGAGCGACGATGACACCGCATATGCCATCGTCGTGCCGACTGCCTCGCCAACGACGAGTGCGGCGAGCAGGAAGAACGGATTGTCTTCGAGCAGCGTCCACGAACTCACGGCGAGTGTCGGAGTTGCCGTCGCGACGCCGATGAATCCCAGGCGGAACCACTGTTCGTCCCCGAGGAGCGTTGCCCTCGGTGGGACGGCGAGAACGATCATCGCCACCGCAAGGCCCGCAGCCGAGGCAACTCCGGCACGGAATTCGAGCGATGCGCTGACGAGAGCGAACGCCAGGGCTCCTGCGAACGCACCGCTGCCGAGCGCCGTACCGGCGAGCGTCCATCGGTGAGGGCGCCCGACGCTGCGCGGCGGCGAGGCTGCCGCGCACGTGCCGACGAGGACCATCTGGGCGCCGATGCTCAGGATCGACACGGCGGTGAGCGCAGCGACGGCGCTGCGGATGTCGGCGGCGGCCGCGGCGTCTCGGTTGCTGCCGAGACTGCGGGTCGACAGGATGCCGATGACTCCGACGACCAGGGTTGCCGTCACGTACCACCAACGGGACTGCGGTCGCACGGGCGCGCTCGACGCGATGTCCGCTAATGGCATTGTGACGAGGCTAACTGCTCGAACCCAAGGCCTCTACGACACCACTCGACGACGTCATCGGCGGCGAGTTCGGCCCGAGACGACGTCGGCCTGGGCGCCGAGAACGATGTATGGTGCCGGCGTGTTGACCACGATGAGGCGCCGGCTGCGAGCACTGCTCGTCGCTCCGTCGCGACCCGAACTGGCGCGCGTCGACGCCCGCCTCGACAACATCGAGACCGCACTCCACCGAGACGTGCACGACCTGCGTGACGCCATCGAGCAGCGATCGTTCGCCATCGCCGAACTCGTCATGCGTCCATACGCAGCCGAGGTGCAAGCCGCAGCGCGAATGCAGGTCGAGGCGGCGGTGGCGACCACGCGTCGTCACGCCGAGGAGGCGTCGGCCAGCGCGGCGCGAGCGGCAATCGAGGCCGCGCGCGAGCACGCCGAGGCGGCAGTCGCCGTCGCGATGGGTCAGACCATCCACGCCGCGAGAGAGCACGCCGAAGCTGCGGCGACGGCGTCGGAGCAGCGGTTGGCGCAGCTGCGGGTCGAGTTGGGAAGGACGCAGCGGGCCGTCGAGCGTCTGGAGCTCACCGGAGCTGAGCGGCCAGGAATCGCCGACGATTCTGGGGGCATTGGGTCGCCTGCAGCGCCCCCAGCATCCGACGTGGACAATCTCCTCTACCTGGCGATCGAGGACCGATTCCGGGGTGATCCGGCTGAGATCAGAATTCGGCAGGAGCGATACCTCCCCTTCTTGCCTGACCTCATCGACGAGGCACACCCGCTGCTCGATCTGGGAGCGGGCCGAGGCGAGTGGCTCGGCGTCCTGGCGGAGCACGATGTCCCGGCGCGTGGAGTCGACTCCAACGAGAGCTGCGTCGACGAGTGCTGCGCGGCAGGTTTGCGTGCGGACGTCGCTGATCTGGTGGAGGTGCTCGCGACCAGCGATGACCACTCCTTCGGTGCCATTTCGATGTTCCATGTGGTGGAGCACCTGCCGTTCGGGGTGCTCGCTGACGTCATACGCGAGTGCGCGCGGGTGCTGGTTCCTGGCGGCCTCCTGATCGCCGAGACCCCGAATGCGCTGAACCTCCGGGTGGCGGCGACGAACTTCTGGCTCGATCCGACGCACGTTCGGCCCCTCCATCCCGAGCTCTTGAAGCTGCTGGCCGACCGAGCGGGCTTCGCTCGGACGCAGGACCTCTTCCTCAACGAGATCGGCACTCCGCTCGCCTTGACGTCATCCGGCGCCGCCGACGAATGGATTCAGGAACTCAGTCGGTCGCTTGATGGCCCTGGCGACTACGCGCTGCTGGCGTGGACCCCGCACACCGCTCCGGGCTGACGAGGGTGCGCCCACGTCGATACGGTCGCCCGGCCGCACCGTCGATGGAGCGGTTCTGACGCGACCTCCGACCGCTCAGGGCTCCGAGGATTCGTTCGACATCGAACGAGTTCGTTTCCCGAAACGCGCCTGGGCGACGCCGACGGCCCGCTCCACCTCGTCGAGAACCACCGGCCAACTGTACGTCTGCTCCACGTACCGCCGACCTGCGGTGCCCATTCGCTCGGCGAGTGCTTCGTCGTCGAGGAGCAGATCGAGCGCTGCTTCGAACTGGGCGAATCCCCGGTACGGGATCGCTCCGCCCGATCGGCGCGCCTGACCTTCGAGGACCTCGGACCGACCCTGGACCAGTGCGGGACGGCCTTGCAGCCAGGCTTCGCAGAGGACGATCGAGAAGCTCTCGAAGTACGACGGCTGGAGCAGCGCGACGCAGCCGGCGAGCGCTGATCGTTTCGTGGTCTCATCCAGGAAGCCGACGTGCACCACGGCGTCGTGCGCTGGGAGCTCGAAGACCGCTTGGCCGGCGAGAACGAACTTCAGCGGCCCGGGGTTGCGTTGCTTGTAGGCCTCGAAGAACCGGAACGCCTCGTGCGCTCCCTTCGCCGTGTCGATCCGACCGACGTAGAGGAGATACGGATCGTCGCCGAGTCCGTGCTCGCGCCGGAAGGGTGCAGGGTCGGCGCGGGGATGGATCTCCATGCCGATTCCGATCACTTCGCCGTCCGGTTCGAAGTCGAATCGATCGGCGACGATCTGCCGCTCCTCGGGGGTGAAGAACATGAATGCATCGGCGAGACGGAAGATGGTGTCGTACTGCCGCACCCAGATGGCGGGTTCGTCGTGCGCCGTCGGTTGGAGGATCGTCGGAACCCGTCCGCTCGTCACTGGCAGTCCGGCCGTCGTCGTGCCGTACATGTAGGTCATGTGGATCGCGGCGTCGAACCGGCCGAGGTTCGCGCGTAGCCACGTCGGATACCCGCGCAGTTGCGGTCCCATGAGGCGCATCCAGCGCTGCTGCTGGAACAGGGGAATCGGACGAGGCCCGAGAATGGTCCACTCGTTGAGCGGTCCGAAGTCCTCCACGGTGCGCAGAGCCGTCACGGGCAGCCGATGGACGGTGACCCCGTTGAGCTCGGTGGTGCCGGGCTCGTATTCGTCGGCCCAGTCGACGTAGCTGTGGGCGCAACTCGTCACGACCTCGACGCTGTGGCCACGGTCGGCGAGGCGTTCGGCGAAGAGGCGGCACGCTGCCTCCGACCCGCCGACGATGTCCTCGCCATATCGCTGAACGGTGTACAGCAGCTTCACGAGACGAGCCCCGCGGACTCCAGCACCCCGACGAAACCGTCATCCCCGTCGGTGTCGGACAACGCTGCGACGCGTTCGAGCCCGCTGCAGATCAAGGAGGATCGAAGCGCTTCGTCCCCGTGTGCCGCCAGGATCGCCTCGGCGAACATGAGCGGACCGGCATCGTTCGGGAGCACGAGCGAACCGCCGGCGACGGTCTCGGCGGTCGCTCCGGCGTCACGAACGATCGTCGGCACGCCGAAGGACATCGCTTCGAGGGGAGGGATGCCGAAACCCTCGTGCACACTCGCACTCGCGAACAGACGTGCGCTGCGATAGATCGTGGCGAGCGCGGCATCCGACTGGCGGTGAGCGAACCACAGGTGTCGGACTCGGAGTCGACGGCCGAGTTCGACGAGCCCGCGACTGTAGCTCGTGCTCCGGGGTGGACCGACGAGGACGAGGCCGAGCTCGACGCCGTGAACGGTTTGGACGACGTGGAGCGCCTGGATCAGGACGTGTTGGCACTTGTGGGGGAGCAGCTGCGACACGTTGAGCACGAACGGCACGTCCACCTCCTTGCGGAGGGTTGCGACGGTGTTGACACTCGGTGTCACCGCGGCGAGTCGGCGCGGGTGCAGGCCCGCGGCGATGACGTGGACGTCGTCGAACCCGAGATCCGTCAATTCGTCGGCGTTGAATCGTGAATCGGCAGTGGCGAGGACGACTCGGTCTCGAAGCATCGACAACTCGTGGCGGCCCCATTCGAGCCCTGCGGCGAAGGCCGGATCGTGTGCGATGAAGTGCTCTGACGGCGTGACGTTGTGGTACACGAGCACGAGGCGTTCTGGCCGTCGCAGGAGTGCCCTCGTCACCTCCGGATCGCCGTAGCTGGCGTGATACACGACGACGTCCCTCGGTCGTCCGCTCGGAAGGTCGCTCAGCGGTCGTACGCGGTCCACCATCGCCGGGTCGATGAACCGGGCGAAGATCTCGCTCTTCCCGAGCTCGCGGAGTTGGGTGCGGATCTCCAGCGCCATCTGCGTGATGGCGTCGCCGGGACCTGCCCCGACGATGATCTGATGGAAGGCGCTCACTGCTCGCGGCGGTCCGACTCCAGCTGAGTCACGCGTCGTTCGAGGTCGGTGGTCAGCTCCACGAGGTGGTCGACCACGGCCAGGCGATCCGTCACGCCCGAGATCACGTCGAGCAGCTGCCGCTCGTCGGCGGCGCTCTGCGCCTGCACCAGTCGCCGGACCTCGTCAAGTGCATTCGCCACCGAGACGCCGAGATCGCGCACCGACTCGGCGAGCGGGGTGATGTGGCGGCTCACCAGTCGGCCCGCAGCGTGATGTGCGGCCGATCCGCCCGGCACCCGCGAGTCGGTGGCCGTATCGAGCCGCATCTCGTGTGCAGCGACGACGACCGCTTGGACGAGCGTTCGGAGGGGCTCCGTGTCGATCTCGTGGCGATCGATGGCCCGCATCATGCCCTGGAACTCGGACTCGAGTTGTTGCTCCATCCCGATCGGGTAGTCGCCGGCAGCACGGCGGTCGGAGATCCGCTGATTCAGTGCCGCAACGACTTCATCGACATCGACATCTGGCATAACGGTTCCTTTACTAGCGGCTGGACCGCATGCTACAGAACGGTCGCGCTCGGCGACTCGGACTCATACTTCTTCGGGCAGGCGGCGGCTCATGCGGTGGAAGATCGTCCAACCGATGACGAGGCTCGTCGCCGAGATGGCCAGGAGACCGACCATGGTCCGCCAGCCGGGCGCCCCGCCGTCGTACAGCAGTCGGCGATATACCTCGACGAAGGCGTTCATCGGATTGAGCTGCAGCAGGTTGTAGATCCAGGTCGGTGCTTGCGCTTCGAGCAGCGATGGTGGGTAGACGATGGGTGTCGCGAAGAACCAGACCTGGATCACGATCGCCCAGAGATAGCTGACGTCACGGAAGTAGACCGCAAGGACACTGAGGGCCATCGCGATGCCGGTTGCGAACAGCGCGAGCAGGATCGACGTGAGGATGACGACCGGAATCCACGGCAGGAAGTGTGCGCCACCGATGAGCAGCACGATGAACAGCAGCACCATCTCGATCGAGAACTGCACGCAGGCATGTAGGACGTTCGAGAAGACGAGCACTTCGCGTGGGAAGGCGACACGGCGCACCAGGCCGGAGTTCGCGGACACCGCTCCCAAGCCGAGCGATGTGACCAGCCCGAAGAAGTTCCAGGGCAGCAGACCGCACAAGAGAAAGAACGCGAAGTTGTCGAGGCCGGACGGGTCACCGATCGGGGCGGTCGCGTTGAAGAGCGTGCCGAACACGAAGCCGTAGATGAGGATCTGCGACAGCGGGTTGAGCATCGACCACGCCCACCCGAGGAACGAACGGCGGTACTTCGTGCGGAGTTCTCGCAGGGTGAGATTCCACAGCAGCTCGCGCGAGCGGTAGACATCGGTGACGGCATGCATGGGCGCTGCGAGGCTATCGCCATGGCCTCCCACGACCTCGGCATGCCATCGGGCACACTGTCGTGCGACGCTGGGGTGGTTGGTTCTGTCGCGGCGATCGGCAAGACTCGGTGCGCCATGCCCACCGCCCTCGCCGTCAACGACCTCTGGAAGAGCTATCGGCTCTACCACGAGCGCAACCAGTATCTGAAGGCGGCGATCCTCAAGATGCGTCGGTCGCGCTACGAGGAGTTCTGGGCGCTCAAGGGCGTCGACTTCCAGGTCCCCACAGGCTCGACGTTCGGTGTCATCGGCTCGAACGGTTCCGGCAAGAGCACGCTGCTCAAGACGATGGCCGGCATCCTGGTGCCCGACAAGGGTGAGGTGGTGATCGAGGGACGTGTGTCCGCGCTCCTCGAACTCGGCGCCGGCTTCCACCCTGAACTCAGCGGGCAGGAGAATGTCTTCCTCAACGGTGCAATTCTCGGTTTGTCGAAGAAGGAGATCACCGCTCGCTTCGATGACATCGTCGAGTTCGCCGGCCTCGCCGACTTCATCGACACGCCCGTGAAGAACTATTCCTCGGGCATGTTCGTCCGCCTCGGGTTTGCGGTGGCCGCGCACGTCGAGCCCGACGTGCTGCTGATCGACGAGGTGTTGTCGGTCGGCGACGAGAGCTTCCAGCGCAAGTGCGCCGAGAAGATCGACGAATTCCGCCGCGACGGCCGAACCATCGTCTTCGTGAGCCACGGGCTGAGTCAGGTCGAACAGCTCTGCCAGGACGTCGCCTGGATCGAGAAGGGCGAGCTCAAGATGCTCGGCCCCGCCGCCGAGGTCATCGCCGCGTATCAGGGCGACAGCCACCAGGCCGAACGAGTCGAAGGCGAGCAGGGGTCGAGGTGGGGCAGCGGCGAGGCGCAGATCGTCGACGTGAAGCTGTTCGATGCCGCTGGTTCACCACAGTCCGTGCTCAACACCATGGAGCGGGCGAGCATCCATGTCGACATCACCGCGCACATGCCCTTGCAGGACGCCGTCGTGGGCGTCCGCATCGACAGCCTCGCCGGCGGGCCGGTGTGGGGCACGAGCACCCGCCGCGGTGGTCGCACCATCGGGCTCATCAGTGGGCCAGCGTCGGTCGACATCACGATTCCGAGCCTGCCGCTGCTCGAAGGCGTGTACGACCTCACCGTGTCGTTGACCGACCACACCGAGGTGCATCCGTACGATCACTGGGACCGGCGTATCCGCTTCGAAGTACGCCAGTTCAAGTCGTACGACACCGGTCTTGTCAGCATCCCCGCCGAATGGACCATCACCGGCGCGAGGGGTGTCGTCCAGAGCGGATCGTGATCCCGGTTTGATCACGGACGAGACTCACGAGGCACCGGACGACGAGCGGGCGAGAACGAACGGATTGGAGGTCGTCGTGGTCAACGAAGCCGAGGCCGACCGTGCCGCTCTCGAGGCCGACCGTAGCGCGCTCGCCGACGACGTCATCCGCGGTGGCGACGACACGCCGACTGCTCCCACCCGGCGGGTCGCCACGACCACGCTGATCGTCGGCGCGCTCGTGTTCCTCGCCGGGGTCGTGATCCGGTGGCTGCTGTTCGACACGCCGGCGGCGGTGATCAACGCCGACGAGGCGTACACACGCATCGAGACGTTCGAGATCCTGCGCGGCCAGTTCCCGGTCGTCCTCGGCGGCACGGTCTACACGCTCCCCGTCGAGGCCTACCTCTACACGCCGTTCACCTACCTGTTCAACGGCGCCAACGTCGTCCCGCTCAAACTGCTCAGCACGCTGTCGTGGGTCGGCACCGCCGTCACGCTGTTCTTCGTCGGCCGACGACTGGTCAGCGAGCGCGCCGGGCTGATCGCCGCCTCGCTGTGCTGGATCACGCCGGGAGCGCTGATGGTGCTGTCGATCACCGCCTACCCGGCCTACGCCTCGGGGATGTTCGTCGTCTCGCTGGCGTTCCTCACCGCCACCGTCATCCTCGACCGACCCGAGCCGTCACGCCGACTGCTCGTCGCCTACGGCGTGCTCGCCGGGTTCGCGTTCTGGCTCCATCCGATGTTCCTCACCGTGATGGTGCCGATGACCGCCGTCGTGTTCTGGACGATCCGTCGACGCCTCGACGGCTGGATCAGCGTCATCGGCGGTGGCATCGTTGGCTGCCTGCCGCTGCTGCTCTGGAACGCTGCGAACGGCTGGCCGTCGCTCGAATCGCCCGTGGAGGTTCCCGGCACCTACACCGAGCGCCTGCGTACGTTCGCCGTCGATCTGCTCCCGCGAGCGTTCGGGCTTCGCGATTTCGGGTTGAACTGGTACCACTCGTTCTGGGGGCCGGTGCTCTATGTGGCGCTCCTCGCCACGATCGCATTCGGGCTGTGGACGATCGCCCGTCGGTCGGGTGCCCGCGGACGCGTCGTGCTGTTCGCCGTGCTGGCAGCGGTGTTCTTCCTGATGGCGTTCCTCCAGAACCTGATCTACGCGAACGACGGGCGCTACGCGATGATCTCGTTCCCCTTCGTGCTGATCGCGCTCGCCGCAGGCATCGACCGGCTCGCATCACGTCGCCCGCCGTGGCGGGTGATCGGCGTGATGACGCTGGTGGCTGCGATCTGGATCGTCGGCTTCGTTCGCCCCAACCAGCAACCGTTCCTCGACGCCCGAGGTGTCGACCCCAACGCCCAGCTCGACCAGATCGTCGACGTGCTCGACGAGCGCGGCATCAACCGCGTCTACGGCAGCTACTGGGCGGTGCTCCCGGTCGACTTCGCGGGCGACAACCGCATCGTCAGCGGCGTGTTCCCGTTCTGGCCGATCCGCTTCCCCGACCGCCAACGCATTGTCGGTGCCACCCCGCCCGAGAACGTCGCGGTGATCTACATGAACTACGACGAGGATCTGGCGTACCTCCTGATGCCCGACGACCAGTACGAACGCATCGTCATCGGCGATCGCGTCGTCTACCTTCCGATCCCGGGCGCGTCCGCCGCGGTGCCGACCGGCTGAGCTGGCAGACTGACGCGCCATGTGGAACGGACAGACCCTCGCGGTCGTACTGCCGACCTACAACGAGGCCGAGAGCATCGCCGAGTGCATCCGCGGATTCGAGGCGCTCGGCATCGTCGACGACATCGTCGTGGTCGACAACAACGCCCACCCCGACACCGCCGCCGAGGTCGCCTCCACGTCGGCGCGCGTCGTGGAGGAAGTCGTGCAGGGCTACGGCTCGGCGATCCAGCGCGGCATCGCGGAGACGCTCGACGCCGACCTGGTGTGCATCTGCGAGCCCGACGGCACCTTCGACCCCGACGACATCTTGAAGCTCCTGCCGTTCACCGCCGACGTCGACGTGGTGTTCGGGTCTCGAACCGTGCGCATCTTCATCCTCAGTGGGGCGAACATGGGCCTGTTCCTCAAGTGGGGCAACTGGGCGGTCGCCAAGCTCACCGAGGTGCTCTTCAACACCGTGTACCTGTCCGACGTCGGCTGCACCTACCGAGTGCTCACTCGCGACGCCGTCGACCGTCTCCGTCCCGAGTTCCGCTCGACCGGATCGGCGTTCGGCTACGAGATGATGCTGCTCACCGTCGAACAGCGCCTCCCGCTCGTCCAGGTCCCGGTGAAGTATCAGCCGCGGGTGGGGGAGAGCTCGGTCACCGGCGACAAGCTCAAGGCGTTCTGGCTCGGCCTCGACATGATCAAGATGTGCCTCCGCCGCCGCGTCCTCGGCCGCTGACGCAGCACCCTCCGTTTGTGTGCGGCGATTTTCGGTGACCCGTCCCAGCCGGTTCTGCAACGCAAACGGGGTGGTCAACGGCGACGGTCGCGTCACGGGCGCAGGCACTCCCACGTCGCGAAGTGGTAGCAGGGCTCGAAGCCCATCAGGCGAGCCTGCGCCTCGTCGGCCACGGGGGTGAGATCGTCGACACGGACGTGTTCGAGCAAGCGTGTCGACGTGGAACCCGTCGCCGTGCGGATCCGGCGCATCGAGCTCGCCGCGCAGCACCTGGTCGTACTCGTCGGTGACGAGCACGGTGGTCGTGAAGCCGGCCGCCCGGAGACGGTCGGTGAGATCCCAGCCGAAGTTGAAGAACACCGGGGTGTTGTCGGCGTGGAACTCGGGCGTGGTCGGCACCGAGGTGGCGCCGTAGACGAGCGGCACCTGGAGGTACATGCGGCCGCCGGGAGCGATCACCCGGAACAGTTCGGCGAGCGCCTTGTCGGTGTCGGGCACGTGTTCGAGCACGTGCGGCGTGAGCACCACGTCGACCGCGGCATCCGGCAGGTCGATCTGCTGCAGGTCGAGCTGGATGTCGCCGCGGTGCATGCTCAGGTCGAAGTCGCTCGTGCGGTAGGAGAACCAGCGCTGCATGTAGGCGCGGTATTCGGCGCCGAGGCGCGGGCTGGTCTCGATCACGCGGGCGCCGCGCATCTTGCCGGCGCGGCTCGTGAAGCACCACAGCAGGAACCGGTCGCGGGCGATCGACCCACACTGCGGGCAGTTCGCCGACTCGGTGTGCGCCAAGCCGAGGAACGCCGATCCGGTCCAGCGGCACACGTTGCACCACCGGTCGCGGCGCTCGGCCGCCTTCGGGCGCTTCCACACGGGGGCCGCCTCCTGCCACCATCCCTCGGCCGGTGCGGCGAGCCCGACCTTGCGAGCAGCGGGGCGGGCGACGTCCTTCACCCCGGCGGGCACCACCGATGCGACGCGGCTGCGAAGTGAGGACGGGGCATCAGCGGACATGGCGGGGGAGGCTACCGAGCCGGTGGCGGGTGGCGGGTAGCCTCGCGCCGTGGCATCGCTCAAGGGACTGAAGGGTCGCATCCGTGGAGACCAGACGGCGGCGCTCGCGGCCGAGGTCGCCGCCCTGCGCGAGGTGGTGCTCAACATCAACCATCTCGTCACCGAGTTGCACGAGACGGTCAACGAACTGAACCACGACGTCCGCTCCGGCGCCGAGCAGTCGCTGCCGCTGTTCCTCGGGTACTCCGAGCGGCTCCGCCTCGACGCCGACACGGCGATCGGCGCCACCCAGGTGATCGAACGACAGCTCGCCCTCCTCGACGAACGGCTGGCCGGCGCAGCCGTCACGTCCGGGCCCGACGCGCCTTGAGCCCGTCGACCTTGCTCGTCGACGCCCGCCCGGTCGACCATCCGACCGCCCGCCAGCGCGGTATCGGCCGGTGGGTCACCGGCCTGCTCACCGGACTGCGCGACATCGACGCACCGGTGATCGCGCTGTACGGCACCGATGCCGAGGCCGACGTCCTCGCCGACACCATCCCCGGTCTCACGACGAGGCGCTGGAGTCCCCAGGCGATCGGCGATCACGCCATCGAGGGCACGTGGTATCTGGCGACGCAGCTGATGCTCCATCCGATCCCACTCGACCCGATCCCCCGGTGCGTCACCGCTGCCGGGCTGCCGGTCGCCGCCGTCATGTACGACGTGATCCCATATCGCTACCCCGACCGCTACCTCGCCGAGCCGAACGCTCGCCGTCAGGCCGAACTCCGTGCTCCGCTTGCGCGCACCGTCGACGCCATGCTCTCGATCTCGGACTTCGCGGCCGCGACCGCGGCGGCCGAACTCGACTACCCGCGTGAGCGGATCCGCACGATCGGCGCCGGAGTCGACGCCACGTTCCGGCCTCCGGTCGGTGATCCTCGGCAGCGCACAGCACGACTACTGCCGGCCAACGTCGGTCCCTACGTCGTCACCGTTGCAGGACGCGACGACCACAAGAACGTCGAGGGTCTCCTGCGGGCGTGGGCGCACGTCGAGCGCCGCCTTGGCGGGTCACACCATCTGGTGATCGCCGGTGCCCACGACGCGGCGCTGCTGCAGCGCTGGCGCGGCTGGGCCCACGATGCGGGCGTCACAGACCGCGTCGTGTTCACCGGGCGCCTCGACGATGACGAACTGGTCGCCGTGCTGCAGGGAGCCGCACTCGCCGTCACCCCATCGCTCGAGGAGGGCTTCGGCCTCCCGGTGCTCGAAGCCGCTGCGTGCGGTACCGCAGCGATTTCCTCGAACATCTCGTCGTTGCCGGAGGTGCTCGACGAACCCTCGGCAGGCTTCGATCCCCACGATCCTGCGGCGATCGGGGAGGCCATCGTGAGGGCGCTGACCGACGACGACCATCGCGCCGTCCTGCTTGCCGCCGGGCGTCGCGCAGTCGAGCGCTGGACGTGGTCGGGCGTGGCGAGCTCCACCTTGGACGCGCTGGCAACGACGACCCCCCGCTGGCCGCAGCGCCCGCGCCGTCCCGCCACGCGGATCGCCATCGCTGGGGTGTTCGGCGCCGGCCACGACAGTGCCACGACGATGGCAGCGATCGCGGCCACGAACGAACGGCTCGTCGACATGCTTCGATCCAGCGGATCCGATGTCATCGCGCTGGTCGACAACGCCGGGCTCCCCGAGCCAACACACGCAGGAGCCGATCGCTGGCCGGTGCGGGCGCTCGGCCGCTTCGTGAAGCCCTGGGACCTCGACCACATCGTCGCGGTGCTCGGTGCCGGCTCTCACCACGTGGCCACGTCGGCGATGGCACGGACGGTGCCGTGCCACCTGTGGATCCACGACGACGCGCTGATCGGTGTCCGATTCGGCGCCAACCTCCAGGCCCTCGAGATCGCCCGGTCGGTCATCGTGGGGTCGGAGGACGCGGCCGAACTCGTCCGCCGCGCCGCTGATCGACCGTGCCCGATCCTCGTCGTCGGGATCGATTCCGACACCGTGGCACTCGCGTCCGTCCTCGCGTCGTGGCTCGCCGACATCGACGACCTGGACCCCTCCACCATCCGCCGCCTCGAGCCACCGGTAGCCTCATCCGACTCATGAGCACGCTGCCCCTCGTCCGCGTCGTCGTGTTGAACTTCGACGGCGGCGACATGACCATGGAGTGTCTCGATTCGTTGCTCGCCTCGGACTGGCCGAGCGATCGGCTCGACATCGTGATGGTCGACAACGGCTCGCTCGACGACGTCGTCGAACGGGTTGCGACGGACGAGACGTACCGATCGATCCGGGTACTCGAACCCCTCGCCAACCTCGGTTTCGCCGGCGGCTGCAACCTCGGCATGGGCGTGGCCGGAGACCACGACTACGTGGCGCTCGTCAACAACGACGCCACCGTCGACCCTGGATGGCTGCGGGCGATGGTGCCGGTCGCCGAGTCCGACGACCGCATCGGTGCCGTCGCCGCCAAGATGCTGTTCGCCGACCGGTTCCACGGCATCGAGTTCGACGTGCCCGACGCATCGAACCTCGTGCGAGGCGAGCACCGGCTGCTCGGCGTGAGGGTCACCGGCGTACGCCTCGACGGCGAACGCGTCGACGACCTCCTCGCGTTCGACGAAGGCTTCCACGGCGCCGAGCCGCCCCAGCTGAAGGACGGCGAGGAGATCGCGCGCTGGTCGAGCGCTGCCGCATCGTTGCGCATCGCGGCCGTCGACGGCACCACGCCATCGACGATCTCGGTTCGCATGTCGTGCCTCGAACCCCGGGACTTCACGCTCAGGTCCTCGATCGACACCGTGAGCGCAACGGTCGGGCGCGAGGCACAGTGGTTCGACGTGCGGATCCCGCCGGAGCCGTTCGACGTGATCAACAACGTGGGCTCCAACCTGTTCGCAGGTGGGTTCGGCGGCGATCGGGGCTTTCTCGAGGTCGACGAAGGCCAGTACGACGAGCCCGCCGACGTGTTCGCATGGTGCGGGGGAGCGGTGCTGCTCAAGCGCCGATACCTCGACGAGGTCGGCACGTTCGACGAACGGTTCTTCCTCTACTACGAGGACACCGACCTGTCCTGGCGCGGTCAGTTGCGCGGTTGGCGTTACGTGTACGAGCCCGGAGCGCTCGTGCGTCATCATCACGCCCAGTCGTCGGGAGTCGGCTCGCCGTTCTTCCGGTTCTCGACCGAACGCAACCGGCTCCTGATGCTGGCGAAGAACGCGCCGGCGAAGCTCGCCTGGCGGTCGGGGCTCGGTGAGGTTCGCCGTGCGACCACCACGACCATCCGCCACTACGTGCTGCGACCGCTCACGCTGCGCCTCCCGGCCCGCCCTGAGGTGGCCCACCGTTGGCAGGTGTGCGGCGGCTACCTGCGTCTGCTGCCGGCGATGCTCCGCGACCGATGGACGTCCGGACGCACGGTGTCGCGCCACGACGTGATGCGATGGGAGGTCGTCAAGTGGCCGCAGGCGTGATGTCCCCTGCAAGTTCAGCGACGCGCTTCCGTGTCGGCGTGTACGACCTCTACTGGTCGACGCTCGGTGGCGGTGAGCAGGTCGACGGCAGCATCGCCCAGGTGCTCGCCGGCGACCACGACGTCACGCTGCTCGGCCCACACGTGCCCGACGTCGACGCCACGACGCGGCGCCTCGGCGTCGACCTGTCGGCGTGCGACTACCGCCGGGTCGTCGACGACGGCGAGGCGAGCGACGCGAGCGGTGACTTCGACGTGTTCGTCAACGGCACGTATCTGAGCAAGGCGATCAACCACGCCCCGGTCGGGTACTACTACGTCCACTTCCCCGGTGAGGTCCCGACTCGCTCCGACCAGCTGCGCAGCCGTCTCGGCGTCGTGGGCGTCAAGGCGCTGTCGCTGCCGCCGCGACTCCCGCACCGCCTCACCGAGGTGCAGGCGGCGTTCGATCGGCGGGTGGCCAGGGTCGAGTTCGTCCCGACCTACACCCGCTACTTGTCGAACTCGCAGTTCACGGCCTCGTGGGTCGAGCGGCTGTGGGGGCGCCCGAGCGACGTGCTGTACCCGCCGGTGCGCCCCAGCGTGCGCCCAGGCGAGAAGGCACCGCTGATCCTGGTGCTCGGACGCTTCTTCGACCCGTCGTTCGGCCACAGCAAGAAGCAGCACGAGCTGCTGGCCACGTTCCGTACCCTGCATCGCGCCGGCCGCCTGCCCGGCTGGCGGATGGCGATCGTCGGCGGCTGCGACGCCGCGAACCGCGACTATGCGCTCGCCGTGAAGCGCGGCGCACGTGGCCTGCCGGTGGAGGTGCACGTCAATGCGCCGGGTGCGATGGTCGAGCGACTGCTCGGCGAGGCGTCGCTGTACTGGCACGGCGCCGGCCTCGGTGAGGACGCCGAGCGTCACCCGGAACGCTTCGAGCACTTCGGGATCTCGGTGGTCGAAGCGATGGCGGCCGGCGCGGTGCCGATCGTGTACGGCGCTGCCGGACCTGCCGAGATCGTGCAGGATCGCATCAACGGCCGGCACTGGACGACGCTCGACGAACTCGCCGAACTGACGCGTGGAGCTCGCGGCCGACGACACGAGCCGTGATGAACTCGCCGCGGGCGCCGTCCGTCGCGCCGACGACTTCTCCGCGTCGGCGTTCGCCGACCGCCTGACGGGCTACCTCGCCGCAGACGTCCAGGGCTGAGCGGCGTCGACTACCACGCTCGACCCGGGACGGTGTGACAGCCGGTCAGTCGACGTAGCCCATCACGTCGAGCAGGACGTGGGCGGAGCCGAGACCGTTGGAGATCGACAGCTGCCCGCCGGCGCCGAGCTTCAGCATCACCAGGTTCGGCACGGTCTGGCCGCCGAGGAAGTTGAGGTTCGACGATGCCGGTTGCGGCGATCCGGCCGGCCACGCCGACAGGAAGCCCCACGAGGTCGTGTTGGTCCCAGTCAGGTTCGCGATCACGGCGGTCGCGCCGGCCGGCACGCTGCCGCGGCCGGCCACCTGGACGTTGCGTACCTCGCCCTCGCCCCATGGGCCAGCGGAGGTGCCGAGCCCGGTGCGTGAGTCCACGATGCGTTCGGGAATGACCGCGGTGACCTTGCCGCCGTAGGGCCCGAAGCTTCCCAGTACGTCGACGAGCACGTCGGCACTCGCCTCGGCCATCAACAGGTTGATCCGTCCGTTGCTGCCGACCTTGACGACGGCGGTGTTGGCGCGGACACCACCGGGCACGATGTTGACGTTGGATGCGTCGGGCACCGCTTGGCCGTCGGGAAATGCCGTCACGAAGCCGATCCGGTCGGCCCCCGTGAGCGTGATGTTCACCACGACGCTCTCGGCGTTCTTCGGGACGCCAGCGACGCCGGCGACCTGCAGGCTACGGATCTCGCCTGCCGCGAACTTCGACGTCGGTCCGCCGATCCCGTTGCGGCTGTCCATCAGCCTGTCGGGGACCACTCCGGCGAATCCGGCGCCGTCGGTGTGCGCACCACCGGTGCCGAACCAGCCGGCGACGTCGGCGATGACGTGTTTCGGGCCCGAGTAGTTGGCGATCCGGATCTTGCCGCCGGCCCCCACGCGGGCGAGCACCAGGTTGGGCACCGGGTCGCCGTTGTTGAGGTTGAGGTTCGAGGTGGTGGGGTAGCCGCCGTAGCTCCCCTGGTCGTTGAAGATGTCACCGACCCGCGGTGGCTTGGGCAAGATCGAGATGAATCCGGGCCCGGGCACGTCTGCGTCGAGGGCGGTGACGTTCAGCAACACGGCGGAGACACCGCTGGCAGGCACGCCGTAGCGTCCGGTCACCTGGAGCTCGTGGTTGGCCGTCTCATCGCGACGAGTGATCGGATCGAGCGACGAATGGCGACCGTCGCCGCTGCGGACGGGTCCCCAGATCCCCAGGGCCCGACGGGTGTCGAGGATGCGCGTCGGTGGGGTCGGATGGAAGGAGCCCGCGGTCACGCCAGGACCCCCGGCGAGATAGTTGCACGTGTCGAAGCCGAAGCAGATCGCGTCGAGATCGATCGTCGGGATCGAGTTGGGCCCGATTCCGACCGTGGCCGAGATCTTCCGGCCAGTCGCCTTGTCGGTGACGAACAGGAGGTACTGCCCGGCCCAGCCGATGCCGCCACTCCACGTCGAGCCGCGGCTGTTGGTCGACGCGAACGCTCCGTACTCGGCGCGGCCGTTGTTCTGAAGCGGTGCCGGCGGATCGGGATAGCCGGTGGGAATCTGGAAGGCGTCGACCGCGACTCGGCCGTCGGTGATGGTCGAGCCCGACAGGATCGAACCACGTATCGCGAACGCGCCGCCCTGGCCGGCGACCGGCATCGTGATTGCTCCGAGGTCGCCGCCGCCGAGGCGTGCCTCGACGTGGACGCCGCCGACGTCCTCCCAGCCGTTGTAGCGGCCGCACACGCCGGGATACATCTCGAGGCGGACCTGGGCGGGGGTCCCGCCGACGCCGAACGAGATCTGTCCGGGACCACCTTGGAGGTCGCAGGGCGAGATGTCGTAGCCGGGATTGCTGGAACCGCCGACGGCATCCACGCCGATGTGTACCCGCGTGTCGACCGACAGGCTGTACTGGGCGGCCTGCGGCGGGCGAGCCGGCTCCGACGGCGAGTGTGGACGAGCCGATCAGTGCACAGATCAACGGAATGGTGGAGCGGAAACGCACGGTGAAGGAGACCCTTCCGGTCGGAGATGGACGACAACCGTTCATCGGTCGTCGCCGCCCGCAGCTTGAGCCCGCCGTCGAGATTGCACCGTATCGCCGACGGCGAGCGCGATCGTGGCACCGATCGCCAGCACCGACAGCGCCAACGTCGTGGTGAGCCACGGTGAGCGGTAGGTGAACACGAGTTCGTGTTCACCGGCCGGCACGACCACGCCGAGGAAGAGGCCGTCGACCTCGACGGTGTCGGCCTCCTCGCCGTCGATCGTCACCTCCCAGCCCTGGAGCGCCTGCTGAGTGACTGCTGACGACGGTCGGCCGATCGAGGTCGACGGCCACCTCGATCCGTTCGGGACGCGGTCGCTGTGCGGTCAGACCGACGGGGTCGCACTCGGACACGCACTCGAGCACGGCCGACTCACGGTCGACCAGGGCGACCTCGTCGACCGCTGTCGGATCGTCCCGCAGTTGCGCGGCGGGATCGTCCGAGACCGCCGCTGCCGACCAGGCCACGGCGTCTCCGAGCCACGCTGGGTTCTCCCAGACCTCGAAGTACTGATCGGCTGCGACCGGACCCGTCCAGCCCGGGATGAAGTCGGTGGGCGGGCGGGCGAGGTCGATCAGGACGTAACGAACACCGAGCCGGGCAAGAGGTTCGGGTTCGATCGGCAGCGTCAGGCTGTTGCGCAGCGGCAGATCGATCGGTGGGTCGGGTTGGAACCTCCGCAGGGCGTCGGCCCACCGCTCGGTGATCTGGACGCCCCCGTCGTACCCGTCGAGGGACGCGATCTCGTTGAGCACGTTCGTGTTCGGGCGCAGGCCGGGGACCTGATAGTCGGCTGATCGACCGTCGTCGGTGAGCGCAATGGTGGATCCGGCGTCGACATCGGCGAGGAAGTCGGTGGTCGCCGTCCGAGCGCTCGTGAACGAGTTGTCGGTTCGTAGCTGCTGCGGCATCGAATGCAGCGACATCATGCCGAGTTCGACCGATGCCAACACGACGATCACTACGGCGCTCGCCCGCACTGCCCTCGGTGCCAGGGCGTTCGCGGCGAGGAGCGCCATCGCCGCGATCGCAGTGACCGCCCAGATCGTCGCGGACCGACGATCCGCAGTGACGAGCACCCCGAACCCGATGAGCGTGGTCGTGCCGAGGGCGACGACTCCAGCCGTCGCGAGATGAGCTCGCCGTGCACGACCCAGCCAGATGGCGTCGACGCCCGCGCCGGCGAACAGCGCGGCCACGAGCCCGAAGATCACGAGCCAACGTGACGACGCGCGGGCGAGATCGAAGCCCGGGACGACGTCGAAGGCGACACGGAACAGCAACGACCGGGGGCCGGAGGCCCAGGTCAGCGCCAGCAGCGCGGCGACCGCGAACGCGATCGCCCAGGGACGCGAACGTCGCGCGCCGATCAGGGCGACGGCCCCGACGACCGACAAGATCGCGACGACGACCCCGATGAACACGATGCTCTCGAAACCCGACGCGAACACGGCGTGATCGCGATCCTGCACCGTGCCGAGCACCGCCTGGGCCAGGTACTTCCGGGGCAGTGACAATGCCTGCGAGCGCAGCTCCTCCAGATCGCGGCCGCCGGTGATCGCGCTGTCGGCGGTGGCGTAGAGCACGGCGACCAGCTGCGGGATGGCGATCAGCACGCCGAGCGCGGCGCCGAGCGCCACGTGGCCGAGGCGGCGCCACCGGCTCGCCACCGATCGCGAAGCCGATCGTGGCTGCAGCCGCGAGGATCGCCGCCTGGTAGACGAGCTGCGGGTGCCCCGCGAGCAAGATGGCCGCAGTGGTCGCGGCCATCGCGGCAACAGCCCGCCATGGCCGATCCGACGTGATCACCGCGTGGATCGTTGCGAGCAGGAGCGGCACCCACGCCAGGACCAGGATCTGCTCGAACTGGACCGTCTTGGTCAGGGTCGAACCGGCAGCCATGGCGATCACGGCGGCCGCTGTTGCGCCGATGGGTGACAGCGCGAGGCGTCGGGCCAGCACGAGCATCCCGACCCCGAGCAGCACGACGTGGGCGGCGACGATGATCCCCATCGCTCGGTTGGTCCCCATGACGAGGGTGAGGAGCTGCGGCGGATACAGCGCCCCCGCCTGCGGATTGCCGAGGTGGGGGACCCCGCCGAAGATCAGGTCGTTGAGGATGGGGAGGTGCCACTGGCTCCACGCCCGTTCGTTGACGGTGACGTTGGGGCCCGAATAGGCGTAGGTGTCGAACCCGACGACGTAGCCACCCGGTAGCCAGAACGATCGGGTCAGCCAGGTGCCGACGATCGCAACGACGAGATACGGGACAGCAGCGACCGAGCGCGCGTGGCGCAACGGGCCGGTCAGGCGCTCAGGGGGAGGGGCGTCGCTCAGCGGGTCGCTGCTCGACGTCTCAGTCAGCGGGCCGCTGCGCGGCCCTGCTTGTCCTTCTTCGCTGCCTTCTGCGCCTGCTTCCACTCCCGCACCTTCCCCAGCGATTCCGGACCGTCGATGTCGGCGACCGATCGGGGGACGTCGTCGCCGAACACGCCGGCCGCAGTCTGCCAGTCGGCGGGCTGCACGTTCATGCGTTTGCCGAGGATGGCGACGAAGATCTTGGCCTTCTCGTCGCCGTAGCCGGGCAGTGCCCGCAGGCGCCGGTACAGCTCGTCGCCGGAGTCGACGCCCTTCCAGATGTTGGCGGCGTTGCCCTTGTAGTCGGCCACGAGCGCCTCGCACACCGCGTGGATGCGCTTGCCCATCGAGCCGGGGTAGCGGTGGATCGCCGGCTTCTCGCAGCAGATCGACACGAACTCCTCGACGTCCATCGCCGCGATCTTCTTCGGGTCGAGATGCCCGAGGCGCTGCTTGAGCGTCGCGGGACCGGCGAACGCCCACTCCATCGGCACCTGCTGGTCGAGCAGCATCCCGATCAGGAGTGCGTTGGCGTTGGTGTTGAGCAGCTTGTCCGCCGCCGTGTCGCCCGTGATGTACAGCGTTCCAGCCATGGGGCTCACGCTAGCGAGGAGCCCACTGATGAGGGGCGTCCGGCGACGGGAGCGCCAGCGGACGAGCCGGAGATCGGCCGACCTCGACCGTCGACCACCAGAGGTGGTGAGGCCGATCGATCAGCTGAGGTACGGGTCGATGGCTTCGGGGTCGATGTCGTAGCGGGCGATGGCGTCGGCGACGACGGACTCGTCGACCTTGCCGTCGGCGAGCAGGCCGTCGAGCACGGCGAGCACGACGTGGCCGGTGTCGACCTCGAAGTGACGCCGCAACGCCTCGCGGGTGTCGGAGCGGCCCATGCCGTCGGTGCCCAGCGGGACGAACGTCCGGTCGGGCACGAAGCGCTGGATCTGCTCGGGCACGATCTTCATGAAGTCCGACACCGCCACGATCGGGCCCTGCGACTCGTCGAGGATCTGCGCCACCCGCGGGACGCGCGGTGTCTGCGACGGATGGAGCCGGTTCCACCGCTCGGTGGCGAGCGCCTCCTCGCGCAGCGACTTGTACGACGTGGCCGACCACAGTTCGACGCCGACGTCGTAGTGCTCGGCGAGTTCGACTGCGGCTTCGCGAGCGGCGGTGTGCGCCGTGCCGGAGAACAGCAGCGTCGCCGGGATCGACGCGCCCGCTGGAGCGTCGGCCCACTTGTAGAGCCCTTCGACGATCGCCTCAGCCAGCCCCGGCGTATCGGGCAGCGGCGGCATCTCGTAGTTCTCGTTGTAGAGGGTGATGTAATAGAAGACGTCGGTCACCTCGGGAGGTCCGCCGCCGAACATGCGGTTCATGCCGGCCTGCACGATCGCGCCGACCTCGTAGGCGAATGCCGGGTCGTAGGCCTGCACGAACGGCACGGTCGACGCGAGCACGAGGCTGTGGCCGTCCTGGTGCTGCAACCCCTCGCCGAGCAGCGTCGTCCGTCCGGCGGTCGCCGCCATCATGAACCCTCGGGCCCGGATGTCGGCGGCCTGCCAGATCAGGTCGCCGATCCGTTGGAATCCGAACATCGAATAGAACGTGTAGAAGGGCACCATCGGGACGCCACGAGTGGAGTAGGACGTGCCCGCGGCGATGAAGCTGGCCATCGAGCCGGCCTCGGTGATGCCCTCTTCGAGGATCTGGCCCTTGGTCGACTCGGAGTACGACAGCAGCAGATCGTGGTCGACCGGCTGGTACTTCTGGCCCTGCGAGGCGTAGATGTTCAGCTCGCGGAACAGCGCGTCCATGCCGAAGGTGCGCGCCTCGTCGGGAATGATCGGCACGACGCGTGGGCCGATGTGCTCGTCGCGGGCGAGGCCCCGCAGCAGGCGGGTGAACGCCATCGTGGTCGACACCTCTTGGCCGTTCGAGCCGGCGCGCATCTCGGCGAACGGGCCGTCGGCAGGCAGCTCGAGGGGGCGCCGGGCCACCGTGGTGCGCTTGGGGATCGATCCGTCGAGCGCCTTGCGGCGCTCCATCATGTACTGGTACTCGATCGAGTCCTTGCCGAGCTTGATGTACGGCGGGTGCTCGGCGTCGAGGCCCTCGTCGCTGATGACGTCCTCGAGATGCAGCCGGTCGCGCATCGCCAGGATCTGATCCTTGGTCATCTTCTTGATCTGGTGCGTCGAGTTGCGACCCTCGAAGCCGGGCCCGAGCGTCCAGCCCTTGACCGTCTTGGCCAGGATCACCGTCGGGCGCCCCGATCCGAGGTTCTCGGTGGCCGCTTTGTACGCGGCGTAGAGCTTGCGGTAGTCGTGACCGCCGCGGGGAAGGTTGCGCAGTTCGTCGTCGCCGAGGTCAGCGACCATCTTGCGCAGCCGCTCGTCGGGGCCGAAGAAGTTGTCGCGGATGAACTCGCCGTCCTCGACGGCGTAGCGCTGGAACTCGCCGTCGACGGTGGTGTTCATCTTGTTGAGCAGCACACCGTCCTTGTCCTGGGCGAGCAGGTCGTCCCACTTCGAGCCCCAGATGACCTTGATGACGTTCCAGCCGGCACCGCGGAAGGTCGCTTCGAGCTCCTGGATCACCTTGCCGTTGCCGCGCACCGGTCCGTCGAGGCGCTGCAGGTTGCAGTTGACGACGAAGACCAGGTTGTCGAGCTGCTCGCGCGATGCGAGCGAGATGGCGCCGAGTGTCTCGGGTTCGTCGGTCTCGCCGTCGCCGAGGAAGCACCAGACGCGGCTGTCGGAGGTGTCGTCGATGTGGCGGTTCTGGAGGTACCGGTTGAATCGGGCGTGGTAGAGCGCCGAGATCGGCCCGAGGCCCATCGACACCGTCGGGAACTCCCAGAAGTCGGGCATCAGGCGAGGGTGCGGGTACGACGAGAGGCCCCGCCCGCCGCGCCCGATCTCACGCCGGAAGTGGTCGAGGTCGTCCTCGGTGAGGCGCCCCTCGAGGAACGCGCGTGCGTAGACGCCCGGGGCTGCGTGGCCCTGGTAGTAGACGTGGTCGCCGGGGCGGCCGTCGTCCTTGCCGCGGAAGAAGTGGTTGAACCCGATCTCGTACAGCGAGGCCGAGCTGGCATAGGTCGACAGGTGACCGCCGATGCCGTCGGCGGTCTTGTTGGCCCGCACCACCATCATCGCCGCGTTCCAGCGGATGAACGCTCGGATGCGCCGCTCGATGTGCTCGTCGCCGGGGAACCATGGCTCCTGCTCGCGCGGGATCGTGTTGACGTACGGCGTCGACACGGTGGCCGGGAACGACACCTGGCTCGCCGTGGCCCGCTCCATCAGGCGGGTGAGCAGGTAGCGGGCCCGGGTCTTGCCGTGAGCGTCGACGACGGCGTCGAGGCTGTCCAACCACTCCTTGGTCTCGGTCGGATCGATGTCGGGCAGCTGGTGCACGTGGCCGTCGAAGATCATGGCCGCCAGTCTCGCAGTGTTACCGATGGGTACGCGCCGGGCCGGGCCGATTTCGGGGGATAGGTTGCCGCGGATGGAGCAACTCGTGATCTACACCGACGGTGCCTGCAGCGGGAACCCCGGCCCGGGCGGCTGGGCGCTGGGCCGTGGCACCGACCGGTGAACCACACGGTTCGGGTGGCGAGGCGCACACGACCAACCAGCGCATGGAGATCTACGCCGTGCTCGACGCACTGCGCACGTACGCCCAGCTCGCCGACGACCACGGCGCTGCGATGCCGATCGAGATCGTGTCCGACTCGACCTATGTCGTGAACTGCTTCAAGGACCGTTGGTGGGTCAAATGGCAACGCAACGGCTGGGTGAACTCGCAGAAGAAGCCCGTGGCGAACGTCGATCTGTGGGAACCGCTGATCGAGCTCGTGCAGGCGGGCGACGTGAGCTTTCGTTGGGTCAAGGGTCACAGCGGTGACCGGATGAACGATCTGGTCGACCGGTTGGCCGTCGAGGCCATCCCGCGCGCCGGCTGAGACCGCGCCGGCCCGGTTCCAGCAAGAAACGGTCAAGCCGACGGGAAATCGTGTCGAAGAACCACTCGTGGTGACCGCCCCACCCCGGATCGCGACGTTACATTTGCGTTACATGCGTCGAGTACTCGTCACTCTCGCGGCCGCGCTCGGCCTCGCCGTGCCCATCGTCGGCGCGCCGGCTTCCCCGGCGTCGGCGGCACCCTCCGACATCGTCGCGGTGATCGTCGACGGCGTCGGCAACGGCCACGGCCGCGGCATGAGCCAGTGGGGCGCCTACGGACGCGCCGTCGACCAGGGTCAGAGCTGGGTCCAGATCCTCGACGCCTACTACGGCGGGACCTCGAACGGATCGATCGGGAATCCTCAGATCAAGGTGCGCCTCACCGCGCTCGACGGCGCCGGCACCGTCGGCCTGATCTCCCACGGTGGCGGGGTCACGTGGGGCGCCGCCACCTATGCGTCGATGCAGGCCGTGCGTAACGGTTCGTCGTTCGACATCTTCGGCTCGACGTCGATCTCGTGCGCTGTGTCCTCGTCGCTCGTGGTCCCGGACGGGCCGCTCGTCAAGGGTGACCAGGGCGACGCTGTGCGCCAGATCCAGCAGTTCCTGACGGTCTTCGGGTTCAATCCGGGCGGCGTCGACGGCGACTTCGGCAACCTGACCGAGGGCGCGGTGTTGCGCTTCCAGGCCGACCGTGCACTCCCTCAAGACGGGCAGTGGCGCATCGAAGAAGCAACCGCTGCTCGCTCGCTCATCGCGTCCGGGTCAGGTGGCACGTTCACGAAGATCGGGACCTCGCCGGCGCCGACCTTCACGACCGCTCCCGCTGTGAGCGCGACGGATGCGCTCGGCCTCTGCCAGCCCAATGGTTCGGTCGTCCACTACCGGGGCGCGCTCGAGGTGTCGGTTCAGAGCAGCTCGACTCGCGTGGTCAATGCCGTCGACACGGAGTCATACCTGCGAGGTGTCGTTCCCAAAGAGGTGTCGGCGAGCTGGGCTCAGGCCGGTGGTGGTCGGGGAGCCCAGGCGGTCCAGGCGCAGGCGGTTGCCGCTCGCTCGTATGGTGCACAGCAGAATCGGTATGCCCCGTACGCCACGACCTGCGACACGCAGTCGTGCCAGGTGTACGGAGGTGCTGCCACCCGCGCTGTCGCCACGGGTCCGGCCACGCTGGTGGAGGACTTCCGTACCGATCAGGCGATCGCTGCGACGGCCGGTGTCGTCCGGATGTGGAACGGCACGGCCAACATCGTGTCGACCGAGTTCTCGGCATCGAACGGGCCGCGCACGGCCGGCGGCGTGTTTCCTGCCATCGACGATCCCGCCGACGCAATCGGGAACAATCCCAACCACCGTTGGACGCGGGTGTTCGACGCCGATGCGCTCGCGGCGAAGTACGGACTCGGCTCGGTGACCTCTGCGTCGATGGTCGAGGCTGGCGCGAGCCAGTACCAGCAGTACGACGGCATCTGGTTCAACGACATCGTGCTCACCGGATCGAACGGCACGACGAAGCGGATGAACGCATGGGACTTCCGCGGCGAGCAGGGGCTCCCGTCGCCCGGATTCACGGTGCGCGTGGTCACTCGCGATTCGCTCGGAACGACCGTTGCCGTGATCGGTGATTCGGTCGGCGAGTCGGCGAAGGACGAATTCACCACCCTCACGGACGGCACATTCGCGTCGCTCACCGTGGACACGCTCGTCAGCCGGTTCATCACGAAGACGCCCCCGTCGCCGAGCGGTGTTCAGGTCGCGGCTGTCGTACCCATGAACCTCGATCTCGCGATCGTCGAGCTCGGCTACAACCCGTCCACCAGCATGGCCGCCGACATCGACGCCATGATGAATGCGCTGAACCAGCGGGGGACCAAACGGGTCGTCTGGGTCAACATGGCCGACGTCAAGGGGGGCTATACGGCGGCCAACGCAGCGCTCCAACAAGCCCTCGGTCGGTGGCCGAACCTCTCGATCGCCGACTGGCACGCGCGCGAGCGCTGCAGCGGGCATCGAGCGCGCCCGCTGGATCACGTCCGACGGTGTGCACCTGACGTCGACCGGGCAGGCACAGTTCGCGCTGTGGCTGCGACAGGTCGCGGGTGGCTCGGTGCCCGGCGGGGGCTCGTACACGCCTCCGACGCGCCGGTTCCAGCCGAATCAGCGCATCGAACTGCCGGTCGTCGGCGAGAACGTGATCGGACCCGACGGCGTGGCGCGGGCGATTCCGGCCGGCGCTTCGGCCGTCGCGATCAACATCACCGCGGTCACGCCGTCGTTGCCCGGGTTCATCACCGTGTGGCCGTGCGACGTCGCTCGACCGGATGCGTCCAACCTCAACTACGTCACCGGCGGCGCCGTGGCGAACAGCGTCATCGCGCCGGTCGGAGCGAGCGGCAAGGTGTGCTTCTATTCGAATCAGGAGACCGACTTCCTCGTCGACATCACCGGCTGGTTCTCCGGCGCATCCGGCTCGGGGCCGACCTTCGTCGGCGCGACCCCGCGCCGCGTCATCGACACGCGCAACGCCATCGGCGGGCCGAAGGTGCGGATCCCGGCGGGCGGCACGATCACGATCCCGCTGGCCGGTGCCGCGATGGCCCGGTCCGACGGATCGCCCGACAGCATCCCCGCCGACGCGACGGCCGTCGCGATGAACGTCACCGCCGTGCTGCCCTCGCAGGCGGGCTTCTTCACGGTGTGGCCGTGCGGCGCGCCGATGCCGGTCGCCTCGAACGTCAACTTCGCCCGGGGCGGCGTCGTCGCCAACGGCGTGGTCACCTCGCTCGGTGCCGGTGGTGCGGTGTGCCTGTACTCCGACCAGGAGTCCGACGTGCTCGTCGACGTGCTCGGCTGGTTCGGTGGCGGCGCACAACCGCCGTTCACCGGAGCCGTGCCGTCGCGACTGGTCGACACGCGCAATGCGATCGGCGGGCCGACCGGCGTGCTCACCCCGGCGACCCCCAAGTCGGTGCCCGTTCGCGGTGTGACCGTCAGCGTCAACGGGACTCCGCAGCAGGTGCCCGCCGACGCATCGGCGGTCGCGTTGAACGTGACGATGGTCGAGGCCCGCGCCGCCGGCTTCGCAACGGTCTGGCCGTGCGGGCCGTCGATGCCAGACGCCTCGAACGTCAACTTCGGTCGGGGCGGCACCGCTGCCAACGGAGTGATCGCACCGATCGGTGCCGACGGTTCCGTCTGCATCTTCACCAGCGCCGACGCACACCTGATCGTCGACATCGCCGGCTGGTTCACCGGCGGGGCAACGCCGGCGTTCACCGGCAACAACCCGCGTCGACTCGTCGACACCCGCAACAACATCGGCCCCGCGCCGCGCTGACGGCTCCGTTCGGCTGGTCGGGCGGCCCGGGCCGGATTCCTCGTCATGACCACGCGGCGAATAGCTTTCGGCCCCATGGACATTTCTGGAGCAAGTGCAATCGTCACGGGTGGAGCATCGGGTATCGGTGCGGCGTCCGCCCGCAAGCTGGCCGCCCTGGGCGCCAAGGTCGTCATCGCCGACCTGCAGGAGGACAAGGGCAACGAACTCGCCGACGAGATCGGCGGCGCGTTCTGCAAGGTCGACGTCACGAACACCGACGACATCGTCAACGCCGTCGAGATGGCGAAGTCGATGGGTCCGGTCCGTGTGCTCGTCAACTCCGCCGGCATCGGCTGGGCGCAGCGCACGATCGGCAAGGACGGCACGCTCGAGTCGGCCGCGAACCTCGATGCCTTCAAGAAGGTCATCGCGATCAACCTGATCGGCACGTTCGACTGCATCCGCGTGGCCGCCACGGCGATGAGCACCACCGAGCCGCTCGAGTACGGCGAGCGCGGTGCGATCGTCAACATCGCCTCGGTCGCCGCGTTCGACGGCCAGATCGGCCAGGCCAGCTACTCGGCCTCGAAGGGCGGCGTCGTCGGCATGACCCTGCCGGTCGCTCGCGACCTGTCGGCCGTCGGTATCCGCGTCAACACGGTGGCACCGGGCCTGATCGACACGCCGATCTACGGCGAGGGTGAGGCCTCGGAGGCGTTCAAGGAGAACCTCCAGAAGGGCGTGCTGTTCCCGAAGCGTCTCGGCGATCCCGAGCAGCTCGCGTCGATGGTGGTCGAGTGCATCACCAACAGCTACATGAACGCCGAGTCGATTCGCGTCGACGGCGGCATCCGCATGCCCCCGAAGTGACCCTGGACGTCCGATGCTGCGTTGCGAGAACTCGTCGCTGCCCTGAGGCAGCTCCTCGTCTGCGCCTGCACTCGAAGCGCCGGAACCGATGTGGCCGACTCGACGACGGGTTCTGTCCGACGCTGAGACGGCACCGTCGACGGGTCACCGAGTGACTGCGGCAGGCGCTCCACGCGCTCGACCGGCTACGTGGTGTAGTCGGCGTTGAAGCGGACGTAGGTGTCGCTGAGGTCGCAGCCCCACACCGTTGCGTCCGCGTCGCCGGTCGACAGCGACACGTGGATGCGCACGTCGGCGCCGCGCATGTAGCTCGACAGTCCGGCGAGGGCGTCGTCGTCGAGCTGTCGCGGGTACACCTCGTCGTCGCCGAAGCGGATCACCACGCTGTCCTGGTCGATGTCGGTGTCGTCGCTGCACTTGCCGATCGCCATCGCGACGCGACCCCAGTTCGGGTCACCACCGTGCACGGCGGTCTTGACCAGCGGCGAGTTGACGATCGCCTTGGCCACCCGCTTGGCCTGAGCGCGGTCGCGTGCGGCGTCGACGTGCACCTCGATCAGCGAGTGCGCGCCCTCACCGTCGCGGGCGATCTGCTTGGTCAGGTCGAGCGCCACGTCGTACAGCGCTGCTTCGAACGCGTCGAGATCGACGGGGCCGGCGGCACCCGACGCCATGATGACGGACGAGTCGCTGGTGGAGGTGTCGGTGTCGACGCTGACGCAGTTGAACGTCCGGTCGACCACGCGCCGGAACACCGCGTCGAGGTCGGTCGACGACAGCTCGGCGTCGGTGAACAGCAGCGAGATGTGGGTGGCCATGTCGGGTTCGATCATCCCCACGCCCTTGGCCATCCCGACGATGCGCGCGGTGCCGCCGGCGACGACTGCCTCGGCGAGTTTCGGGACCGTGTCGGTCGTCATCATCCCGCGAGCCGGGCCTTCGGCATCGTCGGATGTGAGCGCGCGGCGGTAGCGCGTCGATGCCGGCGCGGATCCGCTCGATCGGATAGCGACGGCCGATCACGCCGGTCGAGGTGACCACGACGTCGGTCGGCTCGCACCCGAGGCGTTCGGCGACACGTCGTGCGACCTCGACCGCGTCGGCGTGGCCCTGCGGACCGGTGGCCACGTTGGCGTTCTTCGAGATGACCACCACGGCGTGTGCCTGGCCGTCGGCGATCTGGGCGCGGCTGAGCGTGACGCTCGGTCCGGCGAACCGGCTCCTGGTGAACACGCCGGCGACCGGCACGGCGCGGTCGGCGGCGATCACCACGAAGTCGTCGGTGTCGTCCTTGACCCCGATGTTCGCGACGTGGCTGCGGAAGCCCCGCGGGAGCGTGGTCACTGCGCCAGCCCGGCCTTGATCGCCTGGAAGATCGACGCCAATGCCTCGACCTGGTCGCTGTCGAGGTGATCGAAGATGTGCCGCCGAACGCTCGCCACGTGGTCAGGTGCGGCCTTCTCGAGTGCCGCGAAACCGGCCGTGGTGAGCGTTGCCAGCATGACCCTGCGGTCGTCGATGGAGGGTTCGCGTGTGACGAACCCGGCCTTGACCAGGCCGTCGAGGCGACGCGTCAACCCGCTCGGCGAGAGCTGCAGGAGGTCGGCGAGGTCGCACATGCGCATCGAACGATCCGGCGCCTCCGACAGGTACACGAACACCTGGTAGTCGCCGAGCGTGAGGTCGTGCTCGGCCAGATCATGCTCGATCGCGGCGATCAGGTCACTGTAGGTCTCGATGTAGGTCCGCCAGGCCGTCATCTCCTCGGTGGTCAACCACGCTGTTGCCATACCTGCAACCTACCCCTACCCCGCAATTGTTGCGCCGGTCAAAGGTCCCACGATTCGCCCCACTCCCCACCCCGAAATTCGGAGCGAGGATTGCGCTGAGCGCAACGTTGGCTCCGAGTTTCGGGGGCTGTGCCGGCGCGCACGGAATTTCGGAGCGATTGTCCCGCTCAGCGCAACGTTGGCTCCGAATTTCGGGTTGGGGGGGCGCGAGGGGTCGTGAATCGGGAGCGGGCTGGGCGCAGCTCGAGTCAGTCGGTCTGGAAGTGGGCGGCGAGGCGGTCGAGGGTGGCCTCGATCGCCTTCGCGTTGCGCTTCGGGGCGCCGGAGAGCTTCAGCGCGGTCGCGCTGCGTGCCGGACGGAAGTCGAACTCCTCGGTGACCTCGGTGCCGCCGTCGACCGGGCGCAACCGGTACCGCCACACGTGCTTGCCCATGTGCTGCCAGGCGATCAGCGATGGCTCGTCGAACTCGACGACCTCGTTGGTGATCTTGTACGGCACGCCCAGCTTCATCGACATCGAGAACTTCGAACCGAGTGTCAGCCGCTCGGGCGCTTCGGTGGCGGAGCGCACCGAACCCGAGCCGTCGATCAGTCGGATGTTGCGACGGATCGGCGAGCAGGTCGAAGATCGCCTGTGGCTCGGCGGGCACGAACCGGATGCCGCGCACCACCTTGTCGTCGTCGGTCGGGGTCGGTGCGTTGTCGCCGGGTGTACCTTCAGGCATGTCGGCCAGTCTGGCCGATCTCGGCGGTGATGGCCAGCGCACACCGCCGCCCGGAGTACATCGCCCCCTGGATCGAGGCGGTGTCGCGATGGTCGCCGCACACGAAGCGGCCGTCGTCGAGCCGCACCCGCTGCTTCGGAGCGAACGGCGGGCGTTGTCGGGGTTGGCCGTGGGCGATGCGGTAGGTCGCAAGGTGGTCCCACGTGTCGACCTGCGACCCCCACCACCCGCGCAGCTGCGATCGGGCGTCGGCCTCGATCGTGTCACCGTCGTGGCCGGGGAGCGCCGCGACGACGAGGTGCGAGCCCGCGGGCGCGTAGGTCGGCGCCACGTTGCTCATCACGGCGACATTGAGCACGGGGCCCCTGCCGGTGCCGTCGAGGACGACGAGCTTGTCGTCGATCGGAGCCTGCGGAGCGGTGAAGTAGACCGCGCCAACCGATTTCGACTCGACGGGCGCGAGGCCGAGCAGGCTCGCTGCGACAGGTCCTTCGGTTGCGACGACGACTGCGGCGGCGGCGATCGTGGAACCATCGACGGTGATCGATGTCGGGGTGGTCGCCGTCACCGGAGCATCGAGGTGAACGGTCCCGACCGGGAGGCGATCGGCGAGCTGCTGGGGGATGGCGTGCATTCCGGCGGCCGGCACGGCCGAGTCGCCGTCGGCGAGCATGCGGAAGATCACGTCGAACATGCGGCGGCTGTCGGTGAGGTCGGGATCGAGCTGGATGCCACCGACGAGTGGGCGGAAGAACCGCTCGACGATCGTGTCGGAGAACCCGGCCTCGGCGAGCGCTGCACGGGTCGAGACGTCGTCGCCCTGGAGGAGCCGAGCGGGGTGCACGCTGCGCAGCCGGTGGCGCAGCAGCGCAATGCGTGCCTTGTCGAACGGCGAGCCGATCGGCGATGTCACCGTCGAGAGCGCGGTCGTGGGCCGGCGGAACGGGTCGCCGACCACCGAGCCCTTGCCGTTGCGCCACACGAGTGCGCCCGGATCGAAGGCCTGGAGATCGAGCGCGTCCATGTCGAGCTGGCGGTGCATCTCGGGATAGGCGGTCAGCGCCACCTGGAAGCCGCGGTCGAGCGTGAATCCGTCGACGCGATCCGTGCGCACGCGGCCGCCGACACCGTCGCTCGCCTCGTACACCTGCACGGGGATTCCTGCCTCGTGGAGTGCGACGGCGCACGACAGCCCGGCGAGTCCGGCGCCGACGACGACGACCGGCTCATCGGATCGGCCGCTCGGGCTCACTTGCCGAGCAGCGCGTGGAGCGCAGAGGCCAGGTCGGGGTGCTGGAACGTGAATCCGGCGTCGGCGCTCAGCACGGCCGGCAGCACACGCTGCCCGGAGAACAGCAGGTTGTCGGCGAGCTCGCCGCCCAGCAGCAGCTTGGGCCCGAACTTCGGGATCGGCAGGAACGTCGGCCGGTGCAGCACGTCGCCGAGGGTGTCGGTGAACTCGGCGTTGGTCACGGGCTGCGGGGCGGTCAGATTGACGGCGCCGCTGGTGTCGGCGCTGAGGAGGTGGGCGATCGCGGCGACCTCGTCGTCGATCGAGATCCAGCTCTGCCACTGGTCGCCCGAGCCCATCTTGCCGCCGAGGCCGAACTTGAACAGGGGCAGTTGCTTCTTGAGGGCTCCACCCTTGGCCGACAGCACGATGCCGGTGCGCAGGTGAACCACGCGAGCGCCGGCCGTCTCGGCCGGGGCTGTCGCCTGTTCCCACTGGACGCAGATGTCGGCGAGGAATCCGTCACCTGGCTCGGATGTCTCGGTCAGTTCTTCGCCGCTGTGGGCGCCATAGATCCCGATCGCCGAGCCGGACAGCAGGATCTTGGGGCCGTCGGACGCCGAGGCGATCGCCTCGGAGATCAGGGTCGTCCCCTTGGTGCGGCTCTCGAGGAGGACGCGCTTGTAGTCGTCGGTCCAGCGCTTGTCGCCGATTCCGGCGCCGGCGAGGTGGACGACGGCGTCGACGCCGTCGAGGGCGTGCGGATCGATGCGGCCGTCGGCGGGCGACCACGTGATGTCCGTGCCCGTCGGGTGGGCTCGCACGACCCGGATCACGTCGTGTCCGAGCGATTCGAGGTGCGGCGTGAGTGCCGAGCCGATCAGGCCCGTCGATCCGGTGATGGCTACGCGCATGTTGCGAGCGTAGGAGTGATCTGCGAGATCACGTTCACCGAGCCCCGGATTCGTGCCCCACTCCGCCATTTCGTGAACAACTTCACCTCTCAGAGGTGAAGTTGTTCACGAGATCGGCCGAGATCAGGGGAGGTGGGGTCAGGCCGCTGCGATGGTGGTCGCGCGTTGGCGATACAGCGCGACGAGCTGGTCGATCACGGCGTCGAAGTCCTCGGCCAGTTCCTGATCGGTGACCCGTTCGACCTGCCAACCGACGAGGCGGGCGCGTCGGTCGCGGGCCTTGTCGTACTGCGCATCGAGTCGGCCGCCGTGCCAGGTGACGTGGTCGATCTCGAGTGCCCACCTGATGGCCGGATCGGCGCCGTCCGGGTGGATGACGGCCCCGTCGGCGAGCACGAGGGGATACTGGCGATGCAAGACGATGCCGCGCAGTTCCAGCGCCTGCAGCACGCGGAGTTCGAGTCCTGATCCGGCGGGCTTCTGCCAGTCGTCACGCGCCTGCATCACGCGTCGTACCCGGGCGCTGCCCGGGCGTCCCCGGGCCTGCAGGCGACGAGCGGTCGTCCACAGTGTCGGGACGGTCGTGTGCTTGTCGAGCACCCATTCGGTGACACGTTCGAATCGCTCGTCGTCGAGATCGCGGGCACAGTCGAACCACGTTCGAGGCGGTGACGCCACCCGAATGCCGTCGGCGCGCGCCACCCAGTCGGTCGCATCGAGCACATTCGACCGACGGAGCACGACGCCGCGGGCGAGTGGCGTCCGGTCGTGCGTGACCAGCACGACGGGTTGGTCGACGCGCCACACGTGACGGAAGTTCCACAGCCGTGCCGCAGCGACACCGGTGATCACGACCTCTGGATCGCCGGCGCATGCAGCGGCGCATCTCGACTCGAACGTGTCGGGCGACGTGGCGAGCCGATACACGCCGTTGTGAATTCGGATGCATGTTCCGCGCTCGACGAGTCGATCGATCTCGCGTCGGGAGAACCCGTCGATGATCAGTTCGGCGCGTGTGACGATGCCGTGGCGTGTGGAGACGCGCTCGGCGAGTGCAGGCGAGAAGTGGGCCATGTCGACCTCCGTGAACCGGTGGGAAACGGGGGCCGACGTTGGCCGAGTGGGATCGAGTCCCGAGCCGTCACGCTAGCGATCGTCGAACCGGGCCCTCCAGCGGTGCGATCTCGTGAACAACTTCGCCTTTCAGAGGTGAAGTTGTTCACGAAATCGGGTGATGATCGGTCAGTTGGCTTCGGAGATGATCTGGCCGAGGAGTTCCTCGTCGACCGCGCCGGCGACCAGTTCGGTCGAGCCGTCGGTGTTGACGATGACGAGCGCCGGTTGGTACGACACGCCGAAGCGGTCGAACACGTCGCCGGGATCGTCGCTGATCTGCGGGAACGTCAGACCGTGCTTGTCGATGAAGTCCTGGAACGAGTCGTCGCTCCCGGTCCATGCGACGCCCACGAAGGTGGCCTGGTCCTGGAACTGCACTGCTGCCTCCTCGACCGAGGGGGCTTCACGGTTGCAGATGCTTCAAGTGGGCGCCCAGAACCAGAACACCGTGGGCTTGCCCGCGGCGGCGGCGCCGTCGAACGTGCCGCCGCCTACCAGCGGGGCGGTGAACTGCAGTGCCTCCGGGACGACGACCGCCGGCTCGGTCGGCGCCGGCTCGGCGGTCGTGGTATCGCTGCCGGCCGGCGGCGCCGTCGTGTCGGCTGCAGCATCGGTGGACGGTGCCTGCGTGGTCGGGTCGTCGGTGGACTCCGACCGTCATCGTCGGCGGCCACCTCGGGCAGCGTCTCGGCGGTCGATGTCGGAGTCGGAGCTGCACGCGGTGGCGGACAGCAGGAGCACACAGGCTCCGAGTGCGCCAACGGCGGCTCGGCGTCGGGTCGTCTTCACCCGAACGACGGTAGCGATCAGATGCTCGACGCGATCGGCGCCACCGGGGTGTTTCCGGAACTGTCACGTTTGACCCGGAAGTGGTGGACGGTTCGGTGTGACAGTTGGGGGTCGTCCGTAGGCTCGGGCGGCGATGAAGACGCGGACACTGCTGCTGCTGTCGGTCGGCGTCGGGTTGATGATCCTGCTGGCAGGCGGCGTGCTGTTGTTGCAGCTCGCGAACGAGTCCGCCGCTGTCGAACCTGCCGACGTCGGTGAGGCCGTCGAGGTCGGCGATGTCGACGTCGTCGTGCTCGGGGCCCAGGAGGGCGCCACCTTCGCGGTCGACGTCGAACTCGGAGGCGTCGACGACGACCTGTCGGGCTTCTCGCTGGCAACCGGGGATCGGCGTCTCCAGCCGCTGACGACCGAAGCAGACGGACGGTGCACCGAGATCACCGTCGCCGAGCAGCGCTGCCGGATCGAGTTCGACGTGAGTGCCGCCGACGGTTCGAACCGAGTCCTGGTCCTGCGTCGTGGTGACGAGCAGCGCAATTGGGTGCTCGCAGCACCATGATCTCGATCGCGCACGGATGACGTCGGGTCGATCGAACGCTACGGTGAACGCCGATGAGTGACCAATTCGACCTGGTGGTGATCGGTGGCGGTCCTGGCGGCTATTCAGCTGCCCTCTACGGAGCTTCGGCGGGCCTGAAGGTTGCGCTCGTCGAGAAGGACGCCCTCGGGGGGACCTGCCTCAACCGGGGTTGCATCCCGGCCAAGGCGTTCCTCGAGACGGCGGCGGTCAAGCGTCACGTCGACCACTCCAGCGACTTCGGCATCGACTCCGGTGGCGCCGCGAGCGTCGACTTCGCCCGTACGCAGGCGCGCAAGCAGGGCATTGTCGACGGGCTCGTCAAGGGCATCGCCGCGATGTGCAAGGGCCGCAAGGTCGACGTGTTCAACGGGGTCGGCTCGCTCCGTGCGAACCGCACCGTGCAGGTCTCGATGGCCGACGGCTCGTCCGCCACGATCACCGGCGACGCGGTCATCCTCGCGTCCGGCTCGGTGCCGCGCCTGATCCCCAACTTCGAGCGCGGCGGTCCGATCATGACCAGCGACGAGGTGCTCGACCTCACGGTGGTGCCGCCACGTGTCGCGGTCATCGGTGGCGGCGCCATCGGGTGCGAGTTCGCGTCGACGTTCGCCGATCTGGGCAGCGAGGTCACGATCCTCGAGGGCCTGCCGAAGATCCTTCCTGGTCTCGACGCCGACCTCGCCAAGGTGGTCGAGAAGTCGTTCAAGAAGAAGAAGATTGCCATCCGCACCGGCGTGATGGTCAACGGCCACACGCCCAACGCGTTCGGTGGCACCACGGTGTCGTTCGGTGACGGCGAGTCGGTCGAGGTCGACGCCGTGGTCGTGTCGGTCGGTCGCCGTCCCTTCGCCGATCAACTTGGGCTCGACGGCACCGGCGTGGTGGTCGACGAGCGCGGCTTCGTGCAGGTCGACGGGTACTGCCGGACGGGCGAGCCCGACGTGTACGCCGTGGGCGACCTGATCGCCACACCGCAACTGGCACACGTCGCCTACGCCGAGGCGATCCTCGTCGTCAAGCAGGTCCTCGGCGAGTCGCCGATGCCCGTCGCCTACGACCGGGTGCCGTGGGCGATCTACTGCCACCCCGAAGTGGCGTGGGCCGGCCCTGACGAAGAGCAGGCACGTGCCGCCGGCCACGACGTCGTCGTCGCCAAGCACCCCTTCAAGTTCAACAGCCGGGCGATGATCCTCGGCGAGACCGAGGGCCTCGTCAAGATCATCGCCAAGAAGCGCCCCGATGGGTCCGCCGGCCAGGTGCTCGGTGTGCACATGGTCGGTCCATGGGTGACCGAGCAGCTCAGCGGCGGCTACCTCGCCGTCAACTGGGAGGCCTCGGTCGACGAGATCGCCGAGTTCCTGCAGCCGCATCCGAGCCTGTCCGAACTGTTCGGCGAAACCGTGATGACGCTCACCGGCCGCAACTTCAACGGCTAGACACACACCCAGTCACTCCGGCCACCAGTCAGTCCGCATCCGACACGACCAACACGAGAAGAAGAGACTCCTCCCATGGCAGACGTCACCCTCCCACAACTCGGCGAAACGGTCACCGAGGGCACCATCACCCAGTGGTTCAAGAAGGTCGGCGACACCGTCGCCGCGGACGAGCCGTTGTTCGAGGTGTCCACCGACAAGGTCGACACCGAAGTGCCGTCGCCCGTGTCCGGCGTGCTCACCGAGATCCGGGTGCAAGAAGGTGACACCGTCGACGTCGGCACCGTGATCGCGGTCGTCGGCGACGCCGACGGGGCCGCTGCCGCGCCGGCTGCGCCCGCCGCCGAGCCTGCACCCGCACCCGAGGCTGCCCCGGCGCCCGCTCCCGCACCGGCGCAGGAAACACCCGCGCCGCCGCCTCCGCCTGCTCCTGCTCCTGCTCCTGCTCCTGCTCCTGCTCCTGCTCCTGCTCCTGCTCCTGCTCCTGCTCCTGCTCCTGCTCCTGCTCCTGCATCAGAGACCGCGCAGTCGGGCGACAACCGGCTGCTGTCACCGGTGGTGCGCCGCCTCGTCAACGAACACGGACTCGATCCCGACGCCATTGCCGGCTCGGGCCCGGGCGGGCGGATCACCCGCGACGACGTGCTCGACCACATCGACGCCACCGGTGCCAACCGCCAGGAGCCGGCTCCGGCTGCAGCCCCGGCGCCCGCTGCCCCGGCTCCGGCTGCAGCCCCGGCGCCCGCTGCCCCGGCGCCTGCTGCCGCACCTGCGCGGGCTGCCGTTCCCGCTCCGATGGCGTCGGCCGGTGAGCGTGACACGGTGGTGCCGTTGTCGAAGATCCGGCGACTGACCGGCGATCACATGGTGATGAGCAAGGCGACCAGCCCTCACGCGTTCAGCGTTGTCGAGGTCGACTTCGCGAACGTCGACGTGGTGCGCACCAAGGTCAAGAACGACTGGAAGGCCACCCACGGCTTCAGCCTCACGTACCTGCCGTTCATCGCCCGCGCGGTCATCGACGGCCTGAGTGAGTTCCCGCACCTCAACGCCAGCGTCACCGACAACGACCTGATCGTGCACAACTTCGTCGACCTCGGCATCGCCGTCGACCTCGACTACGACGGCCTGCTCGCTCCCGTAGTGCGCGACGCCGAGACGAAGCGGCTCGCCGCGATCGCATCGGAGATCTCCGACCTCGCCGATCGGGCCCGAAGCCGCAAGCTCAGCCCCGATGAGATCTCGGGCGGAACGTTCACGATCACCAACAACGGTTCGGCCGGATCGGTGCTCACGATGCCGATCATCAACCAGCCGCAGGTGGCGATCATCTCCACCGATGCCATCGTGCGCAAGCCGGTGGTCACCACCGGTCCCGACGGCGGTGAGGCCATCGCGATCCATCCGGTCGGCAACCTCGCGATGAGCTGGGATCACCGGGCCTTCGACGGCGCGTACGCGGCGAGGTTCCTGGCGCGGGTCAAGGAGATCCTCGAGACCAAGGATTGGTCGACCGAGCTCTGACGCTCGGGCTCGTCCGCAACGTATGAGCGCCGCCCCGCTGCGTGTCCGGTGGTTGGGTCGGGTGCCGTATCGCGAGGCCTTGGCGGTCCAGACCTCGCTGTTCGAGCACGGTGACGGCCAGCACCTGTTGCTGCTCGAGCACCCACACGTGTTCACCCACGGCAAGCGAGCCGACCTCGCCAACAATCTGCGCTGCGAGCCGGACGCGGTCGGCGCCGAGCTGGTCGGGGTGAAGCGGGGCGGCGACATCACCTACCACGGGCCGGGGCAGCTGGTCGGGTATCCGATCGTGAACGTCGACAACCGCCTCGGCGCGTCGGGGCATGTGTGCAACGTCGAAAGGCTCGTGATCGACGCGCTCGCCGAGTTGGGACTGCCGAATGCCGGTCGACTCGAAGGGTTCGCCGGGGTCTGGCTCGACGTCGAGCACCCCGACCCGACGGTCTTGCCCCGCAAGATCTGTGCGATCGGGGTGCGGCTCGCCCGCGGGCGCACGATGCACGGCTTCGCGCTCAATGTCGCCACCGACATGACCTACCTGCGCGAGCACATCGTGCCGTGCGGCATCGGCGACAAGCCCGTGACGTCGCTCACCGAGGAGGGCATCGAGGTGTCGATGCGTGAGGTCGCCGACGTGCTGGCACGGCTCGCCGCTCAGCGCTGGGCCGGCGGGGCGATCGAGCGTCAGGACGTGGCGTGGAAGCACTCCGCCGACGGGCGTGACCTGTCGGCGTTCTCGCGCGGTGAGGGACCCGGCGAGCAGGTGAAGCTGGTGTCCGACCGGGCGGCGGTCCGGCTCGAAGCGGCCGGCGTCACCGAGGGGTTGTCGATCGAGACCCGCAAGCCCGAATGGTTGCGGCCGAAGGTCGAACTCGGCGCCGACGTGATGTCGCTCAAGAAGACCGTGCGCGACCTCGGCCTCGTCACCGTGTGCGAAGACGCCGGCTGCCCCAACCTGTCCGAGTGCTGGGCCGACGGCACGGCGACGTTCATGGTGCTCGGCGAGCGCTGCACGCGGGCCTGCGGGTTCTGTCTGGTCGACACGAGCAAGCCGCTCGCCCCGGCCGCCGACGAACCGATGCGGGTCGCCGAGGCGATCGAGCGGATGGACCTCGACCACGCCGTGCTCACCATGGTGGCGCGAGACGACCTCGCCGACGGTGGGATGGCGCACGTGGCAGCATGTGTCGAGGCGATCCGGTTGCGTCGACCGGCCACCCGGATCGAGACGCTGATCTCCGACGCGAAGGGCGACGAGACGGCGCTCGACCTGCTCCTCGCCGTTCGGCCGGACGTGGTGAACCACAACGTGGAGACCGTCGCCCGCCTGCAGCGCGCCGTGCGGCCGTCGGCCGGCTACGCCCGCTCGCTCGGCGTGCTCGCACGGGCCAAGGCGGCCGGTCTCACGACCAAGACCGGATTCATGGTGGGTCTCGGCGAGACCGACGATGAGATCGACGGGCTGCTGGGCGACCTCGCCGACCTCGGCGTCGACATCGTGACGATCGGCCAGTACCTGCGACCGACGTCGCATCACCTCCCGATCGTCCGGTACGCCGAGCCAGCGGAGTTCGCACGGTGGAAGCAGCTCGGCGAGTCGTACGGCATCGGTCACGTCGAAGCGAGCCCGCTCACCAGGTCGAGCTACCACGCCAAGGGCGCCGCCGAATCGGTCGCGGTGTCCGTCGGCGATCTCGGCGGCGTGCGTCCCACAACCCGGAACTCACGTCACCGAGAACCGATCCAGCGCGGATCGGCACGCAGTGCGTCGGCGCCGTGACTCGATGGTCGCCTGAGCAGGTCGAGGCGATCGCGCCGACACCGGCCGCGCTGAGTGCGGCGAGGCCGCTGACTGCGGTGGCGAGATGGGGTGGACTCGGCGCCGACGACCGTGCGGTGTGGGGATCGTGCCGGGGGAGCGGTGCGGAGCCCTACGACACGATGGTCGATCACGTCGGCGTCGGATTCAGGTGCACCTGCCCGAGCCGGCGTCATCCGTGCAAACACGTGCTCGCATTGCTGCTGCTGTGGGTACACGGCAACGTCGCCGACACGACCGCCCCGCCACAGGTGACGAGTTGGGTCGAGGCGCGAGACGCGGCCTCCACTCGTCGGGGCGCAGAGGGTGGTCCGCGGTCGCCGGCACCGCACGCGGGAACCACATCGCCGGCGTCGGATGCAGGTGAGACGACCGATCCGGCGCCGCCGCCGGGGGAGGAGGGGCCCGAACCGGACCGGGACCGGGCCCGCGACGAGCGCGTCGAGCGGATGTTCGCCGGGCTCACCGAACTGGACCGGTGGCTCGACGACCGAATGCGCACCGGGCTCGCCGATCCGGCGCTCGCGAAGTACTCGACATGGGACGACCTGGCGGCGCGCCTCGTCGACGCCCAGGCGGGAAGCCTCGCCAACCGGATCAGGCGGCTGGCAGGACTGGTCGGAGCGTCGCCCGACTGGCACAGCGACGTGCTGGCCGAACTCGGGTTGCTGCACCTGCTCTCGCAGGCCGGTCGGCGCCTCGGTTCGCTGCCCGGGCCGCTTGCCGACGCGGTGGCGACCACGGTGGGGTGGCAGGTCCGTCAGGCCGATGTGCTCGGTGGTGTGCCCGACACCGACACCTGGGTCGTCGCGGCTCGAAGCGACACCAGGGAGGACCGCATCGAAGTGCGCCGTCACTGGCTGCGCGGGGTCTCGTCGGGTCGGTGGGCGCTCGTGCTGTCGTTCGCGGCATACCGCCAGAGCCTCGACACGTCGCTGACGGTCGGTACGGCGATCGACGCCGATCTGCACCGCTATCCGGGTCCGGCCCTGCGGGCGCTGGTCGGAGAGCGGCACGGCGATCCGGTCGAGCCCGCGCGTCCAGCCGCCGTCGACGTGGTCGCTGGGTGCGAGGACGTCGGCACCATGCTGGTGGCCGAGCCGTGGCTCGATCGCGTGCCGTTCACCGTCACGGCGTCGATCGCCGCCGTCGGTACCGGGTTTGCACTCGCGGACGCCGGCGGAACCCTGCCGCTGCTCACCCGGGGCCGCCCGCTCGCCACGCTGCTCGCCCTCGCTGGTGGTGGCACCGTCGACGTCACGTGCGAGTGGACACCGCACGGCGTCGTACCCCTCACGATTCACCTCGCCGACCGTTCGATCGACATCGGCCCCCGAGCCGACGACTCCTTCGTGAGCGCCGCATGACCACCCCGTTTGTTTGCGGATTCGGGTGGGACGGGTCACCGAAATCTGCACGCAAACGGGGTGGGGGGCGGAGGTGAGGCTCGGCAGTGCGTTTGTTTGCGGATTCGGGTGGGACGGGTCACCGAAATCTGCACGCAAACGGGGGTGGGGGGACACATGACACTGGCGGAGCAGTGGCGCGAGCTGGTGTCGGTGGCGATGCTCGGCACGGATCGGCGCAACCCACCCGAGCGGGAGGGCCTGATCGCCGACCTCGTGGACGACACGGTTCGGCTCACGCCGTCGGAACGCGTGCTCGCCCAGGTCGCCGCAACGGTTGCGGTGCGCCGGGCCGGCGTGCTGCCCGGGCCGCCACGCCAACCGATCGCTGGCCCTGACGCCGACGACCGGCCGGTGTGTGTGCCCGCCGCGGCCGAACGCTGGCACCACGTGGTGGCGTCGTGGCCGGTGCTCGAGGACGAATGGATGCTGACGCTGATCACGAACGGCTGGCGGGTTCCACCCGACCTCGTGCCCGAGGTGTTGGAGCGCCACCGGACCGATCCGATCCGACGGACGCGTGCGGAGTTGGCGTCCGGCCCGCTGGCCGGATGGCTCGTCGGCCACCTTCCGGAGCTGGCAGCCCGAGGTGCGGCGAGAACGCAGCCGGACCCCTTGCCCGAGGACATCGCCGAACTGCCGATGTTGCCGATCCCTGCGGGCCTGGTCGAACTCGTGGACGCTCCTGGCGACATCGGGCCGGCACTCGCATCGAGCATCGTCGCCGGTGAGCTCGGGCCGGCCCACCGAGCGGTACTCGTGAATCTGATCGCACGAGTCGCTCCCACGTCGCTCCACGGGATCGCGTCAGCCCTCGGGTCGGTCGAATCGACCTCGCCCGGATACGGCCTCGCCGTGGTGCTGGCCGACCTGGCGCTCACACGTGAGCGCATGCTCGACGAACTTCGATGAACCCGGCCGGGCCCGAATGGCCCGCGCCGAATGGTCAGGACCGGTGCAGCCAGTCGCGCAGCTCGGGCGACATGAGCTCGTCGATCCGCTGCCAGTAGACGGCGTCCTGCTCGGGAGTGACGAACGATCGCCAGTCGCCCCCTTCGCCCGATCGGAAGAAGCGCGTGGAGTCCTGGAAGATCCCCTTGGTGTTCGGGGCCAGATCGTCAGCCCGGTCGCGCATCCGGTCGATCGACGCGTGATCGGCGAGTTCCTCGAGCCGTTCGCTCGACAGCTCGACACCGAACGCGGCGGCCAAGCGGGTCATCGTCGCGGCACGGTCGGAGCGGATCTCGTCGAAATGGAACATCTCGACGTTGGGCTGATTCCTGCGCTGCCAGGCTGTCTCCAGATTCCCGGCGACGACCGCGAGCGACATCGGCACCGTGGAACTGTCGTTCACGAGCCAGAGGTCGTAGCGTTCCTCGATCGTTTCGGGTGATTCGCCGATGAACGGCAGGACCGTTTCGATCCCAACCGCCCCGTCGATCGCAGCCATCATGTTGTCTCTGTGGAGATTCTCGACGTGGTGCTCCCAGGAGGCGAACACGTCGCGGGGGTCGCGGCCGACGCTGACGTAGGTGACGTCGGCCCGTTCCGGGACACCGTCGAGTGGCGTGTGTGTCTTGATGAACCGGCGGTGGGTCTGCGCGTCGAGTTGGGCGAGTACCTCGTCGTCGCTCCTCGTGCGCTGGTCGAGCCAGGGCGACAAGTCGTCCAGGCGCCCCGGGAAGTCCGGGCTGTCGAACAGCACGAGGGCACACAACATCTGCGAGAGCGTCGTGCCGCACTTCGGGGGCGTCGAGATGATCACGTCGCCGGGCCGCGGCTCGAACAGCAGCCACCGAGCGCTGTCGGAGATCAAGCTCTCGTAGTGCTTCAGCCCCGGCCCCATCGCGGCACGGTACTGCATCGGCAGGCGTCGACGTCCCGCTGACTGTTGTGGTGAGCGAAAGGCCGCTATTGGGGCGGTTGGCTCATCGCCGGGTTGTGGTGGCGGGTGGGGGACGCGTGAGCTCGGGAACTGTGTGACAGCCCTTCTCTAGGGTTGGGTGCATGGAGATCGCAGCAGTCGTCGAGCGGGTCGGAGCGATTGCTTCGGTGCGCGCGAACGCTGCGGCGGGTGTCGATGTGATCGAGGCGGGTCTGGTCGCGGTGCGTGAGGTGCAGGCCTGGTGCGACGCCCAACACGCCGGCCTCGTCGAGCAGTTGAGCCGTGTCGACTCGTTCCCCGAACAGCGCATCGCGAAAGCATCGAAGCAGTCGCTCGGTCGGGCCGCGAAGACCACCGAGCGTTCCAAGACACTCACGGAGACGCCGCAGCTGGCTGACGCGTTGGGTGATGGTGCGATCACTGCTGATCACGTCGATGCCGTCACCCGCGTGTCGAAGAAGGTGAACGCATCTCGACGCGGCGAGTTGTTGGATCGGGCGAATGCGTTGGTCGACATCGCTCGAGCCGGCACCGTCGAGGAGTTCGTCCGCCGACTCGACCTCGAAGCCGCTCGGTTGCAGGACGACGACGGCTTGGATCGTCTCGCCCGGCAACGCCGCAACGTGCGGGCCCGGTCCTGGGTCGACACCGACGGCATGTGGAACCTGTCCGCCAAGTTCGACCCCATCACCGGCATCAAGATCGCCGCACGGATCGACGCCATGACGCAAGCCATGTTCGGCCAAACCGTCCCGACGGAGTGCCCTGACGATCCGATCGAGAAACAGCGCTACCTCGCCGCGCACGCCACCGCCCGACTCCTCCTCGACGAAGCCCTCAGCGGTGTGAGCGACCATGGCGCCAAGCCCGCCGACATCGACGACCCCACCGAGCCGGGAACCCCACCCACACCGCCACCCGCACGCCCGAGACCGGGTCGACCCGAGTTCGTCGTCGTCATCGACGCCGACGCACCCGGACACAGCGGCCCGGTCGGCGAGTTCTCCATCCCCGTCGAGATCCCCGCCCGCGTCCTCGCCACATTGGCCGGCGACGCCGACATCCACACCGTCGTCGTGCGCAACGGCATCGTGCTGCACGCCCCCGGCGAACTCGACCTGGGACGCACAACGAGACTGGCCAACCGGGCACAGCGACGAGCACTCCGCGGCCTCTACCGACACTGCGCCATTCCTGGCTGCACCGTCGCCTACGACCGCTGCAAACTCCACCACATCATCTGGTGGCGCAACCAAGGCCGCACCGACCTCGACAACCTGCTGCCCGTCTGCAGCATCCACCACACCAAGATCCACAACGACGGCTGGGTGATCGAACTCGGACCCAACCGACAACTCACCCTCACCCTGCCCGACGGCACCACCCACACCACCGGACCACCCGGCCGAAGAACGGCCGCCTGACCATGGCCAGCAGGACGGTCGGGCAGCACGAACAGAGCGGCGGTCGGTCGGTAGCGTCACCATCGATGAGCGCATCGGTCCCTTCGGGAGACATGCAACCGACAGCGGCGCAACCAGGCGACGTGCTGCGTCCGCATGCCGAGCATCAGTACGCGCACGAGCTGACGGCGCTCTCAGCGCTCGACGATCGTGAGCGGCCGCCGGGGTGGAGGCTGTCGCCGTGGGCGGTCGTGCGCTATCTGCTCGGTGGGGAGTTGTCCGACGGCACGGTGATCTCGCCGAAGTACGTCGGCCAGCAGCGCCTCGTCGAGATCGCGGTCGCCACGCTCGCCACCGACCGGGCGTTGCTCCTGCTCGGCGTGCCGGGGACGGCGAAGACCTGGGTGAGCGAGCACCTCGCGGCGGCGATCAGCGGCGACTCCACGCTGCTCGTCCAGGGCACAGCGGGCACCACCGAGGAGACGCTGCGCTACGGCTGGAACTACGCCCGCCTGCTCGCCGAGGGGCCCAGCACCGCGGCGCTCGTCCCGGGCCCGATCTACCGGGGGATGCAACGAGGCGCCGTCGTGCGCGTCGAGGAACTCACCCGGATGCCCCCCGAGGTGCAGGACGCGCTCGTCACCGTGCTGTCCGAGAAGGTGCTGCCGGTTCCGGAGCTCGACACCGAGGTCGCCGCGATCCGCGGGTTCAACGTGATCGCCACGGCCAACGACCGCGACCGTGGCGTCAACGACCTGTCGAGCGCGTTGCGCCGGCGATTCAACACCGTCGTGCTCCCGCTGCCTGCCACGATCGACGAGGAGATCGCCATCGTCAGCCGGCGGGTCGGCGAACTCGGCGTGGCGCTGGCGCTGCCCGAGGTGCCCGCCGCCGCCGACGAGATCCGCCGGGTCGTCACCGTGTTCCGCGAACTCCGATCCGGTCTCACCGAGGACGAGCGCAACAGCGTCAAGATCCCCACGGGCACCCTGTCGACCGCCGAGGCGATCTCGGTCGTCACCAATGGCCTCGCGCTTGCCGCCCACTTCGGCGACGGCGAACTCCGCTCGACCGACGTCGCCGCCGGGATCATCGGCGCGGTCGTGAGCGATCCGGTCCACGACGCGATCGCCTGGCGCGAATATCTCGAGGCCGTCGTGCGTGAACGTCCGGGTTGGGACGACTTCTACGACGCCTGCCGCTCGCTCGACACGTGAGCCTCCACCTGCTCGGCATCCGTCATCACGGACCCGGGTCGGCGCGGTCGGTGCTGCGGGCGCTGGAGGACATCCGGCCCGACGTGGTGCTCGTCGAGGCACCCGCCGACGTTGATTCGGCGCTGCGGTGGGTGGGTGAGCCCGGCCTGGTGCCGCCGGTTGCCCTGCTCACCTACGTCCCCGCGGAACCGGGCCGGGCGGCGTTCGCCCCGTTCGCCACGTTCAGCCCCGAGTGGCAGGCGATCGCCTGGGCCAATGCCCACGACGTCGAGGTCCACGCCATCGACCTGCCGCTCGCTGTCACGCTCGCAGCCGCTGGTGACGACGACACATCCTTCGTGGCCGAAGCGGCACCCCCGGATCCGCTGCGCGAACTGGCTGCGGCGGCAGGCGACCCCGACCCGGAACGATGGTGGGAGGACGTGATCGAGCACCGCGGCGACGGCGCTCCTGCCTTCGATGCCGTCGCCGACGCGATGGGCGCCGCCCGCGACGGCTTCGTGCCGACACGGCGGGAACTCCAACGCGAGGCGCACATGCGACGAGCGATCCGAGCGGCCCGCCGCGCCGGCCACGAGCAGATCGTCGTCGTGTGCGGTGCGTGGCACGTCCCGGCTCTCGACATCGATGCCCCGGGTGCACCGACCGTCGCCACCGACACCGCCACCCTGCGGGGGCTGCCGAAGGTCAAGACCGCGGTGGCGTGGGTGCCATGGACCCACCGGCGTCTCGCAGCAGGTTCCGGCTACGCGGCCGGTGTCGAGAGCCCCGGCTGGTACCGGCACGTGTTCGACCACCCGGGCACCGATGGTGTCGCACGGTTCTTCGTCGATGCCGCACGTCTCGTGCGCGATCGCGGTGGGTCGGCCTCGCCGGATCACCTGATCGCCGGAACCCGTCTGGCCGAATCGCTCGCCGCGATGCGCGGACGCCCCCGGGTCGGGCTGTCCGAGGTGCTCGACGCTGCCGACGCCGTGATGGGTGGTCTCGACCTCGTCCGACGTGAGCTGGTGGTCGGCGACGAACTCGGCACCGTCCCCGAAGCGGCACCTCAGGTACCGCTCGCCCGCGACGTCGCCAAGGCGCAGAAGTCTGCTCGCCTCGCCCCTCGCGCCGAGACCGCGCTCGTCGAGGTCGACCTGCGCACACCAACCGGGCTGCGCAAGTCGCACCTCCTGCACCGGCTCGTGGCGCTCGGCGTGCCGTGGGGCGCCGTCGTCGACGGCCGAGGATCGTCGGGGACCTTCCGCGAGACGTGGGAACTGTGCTGGGATCCCGAGCTGTCGGTCCGTCTCGTCGAACGCGCCGGCTACGGCACCACCCTCGAGACCGCGGCGACGGCCAGGCTGCTGGAGCGGGCCGAGGCTTCGTCGGGCATCGTCGAACTGGTGGGCATCATCACCTCGGCGTTGTTCGCCGATCTTCCCCAGGCAATCGAGCCGACGGTGCATCGTCTCGGCGCCCGCGCCGCAAGCGACCCCGACGTCGGTCGGCTCCTCGACGCATTGCCGCCGCTCGCCCAGGCGCTGCGCTACGGCGACGTCCGCTCGACGGATGCCGGGGCGCTGCGCGAGGTCGTCGACGGTCTGGTCGTGCGGATTCTCGCGGGCGTCGTCGCGTCTGCACATGGGCTCGACGACGACGGCGCCGCGGTGCTGGTCGAACGCCTGGCGGGCCTGCAGGGTGCCCTCGCGGTACTCGATCATCCAGCCCGCCGTCACGGTCTGCCGATCGTGCTCGTCGAACTCGCGACCGGCGCTGGTCACGGGCTGGTGCAGGGTCGCGCCACCCGGCTGCTCCACGACGCAGGCGTCTGGTCCGTTGCGGCGGTGCAGCGTCGCTTGTCGCAGGCACTGTCTGCCGGCACGCCGCCGGTGACCGGCGCCGCGTTCGTCGAAGGGTTCCTCGCCGGGTCCGGATCGGTGTTGCTCCACGACGCCGACCTCCTCGCCGTCCTCGACGGCTGGGTGGCGTCGTTGCGGCCCGAGGCGTTCGACGCGGTGATCGCGCTGTTGCGCCGCACGTTCGGTGCCTTCGAGGCCGCCGAACGTCGCCAGCTGATGCGGCTGCTGGTGGGCGTCGGCGTCGACCGCGCCGACGGCTTCGGTCCCGACGTCGACGAGCAGCGCGCCGCCGCTGCGCTGATCACGGTGCGCCATCTGCTCGGGTTGGGCGTCTCGTGATCCCGACCGTGTCGGAGTCGGAGCGTCGCCGCCGGTGGCGTCTCATGCTCGGCGCCGCGGTCGACGACGTGTGGACCGAGGCCGACGCCAGGGCAGCGCTCGACGAGCGGGTGATCTCGGACGCCGGCGACGGCGATGGCGAGGGGCGGGGTGGCGATCCAGGTGACGGGCCGGGTGACGGGCCGGACGACGCTCGAGGCGACGACGTCCGCGGGCAAGCGGGTCGCGCCGGGCTGTACGGCGACGATCGGCGGATCGACGCCGCGCTCGGTGCGCTGTACGACCGGGGCGAACAGGGAGCCAGGGGAACCAATCGCGCCGGCGGGTTGAGCAGGTCGAAACCGTCGGTGATGCGCTGGCTCGGTGACATCCGCAAGTACTTCCCGACACCGGTCGTCCAGATCCTTCAGCGCGACGCCGTCGAGCGGCTCGATCTGCGCCAACTGCTGCTGGAACCCGAGTTGCTCCAGAGTGTCGAACCCGACATCCACCTGGTCACGCTGCTCGTCGAACTCAACCGTCACCTCCCCGACGAGACCCGAGCCACGGCCCGCCAGGTGATCGCTCAGGTCCTCGCCGACCTCGAACGACGCCTCGCCGACCACACCCGCCAAGCCGTTCGGGGCGCGCTGTCGCGCTCGGCGCGCACCCGTCGCCCGCGGCCGGGCGACATCGACTGGCCGACCACCATCGCCGCCAACCTGCGCCACTGGATCCCCGAACACCGCACCGTGGTCCCCGAGCGGCTCGTCGGTCACGGTCGCCGCCAGCGCAGCCTCGCCCGTGACGTGATCATCGCCGTCGACCAATCCGGCTCGATGGCCGACAGCGTCGTGTACGCATCGCTGTTCGGTGGCGTGCTCGCGCAGCTGCCCGCGTTGCGCACGTCGTTCGTCGCCTTCGACACGGCGATCACCGACCTCACCGCGTACCTCCACGACCCCGTCGAGGTGCTGTTCGGTGTGCAGCTCGGCGGCGGCACCGACATCGCCAACGCGCTCACGTACTGCCAGCAGCTGATCGAACGGCCACGCGACACGGTGCTGTTCCTGGTCAGCGACCTCTACGAAGGAGGCAATGCCGAGCTGATGAGGCGCCGAGTGGGCGAACTCGTCGACGCGGGCGTGCACGTGATCGTGCTGCTCGCGTTGAGTGACGAGGGGACGCCCGCCCACGACCACGATCATGCCGCGGCGCTGGGAGCGCTCGGTGCGACGGTGCTGTCGTCGACGCCCGACGAGTTCCCCGCAGTGCTGGCCGACGCCCTGCGTTGATCGGCTCGCCGGCGCTCGGGCGGACGTCGAGGATGCCGCTGATCGCCGTGTGCGGTGTGCAGACCATGAAGCGGATGGGGTCGCGGGCCTGCTCGGGGCGCTAGCGTTCGATCACCATGGGTCAGTTGGTCGCCGTCACCGAGAAGCAGAGTTCGACACGCGGGGTCGTGCGCTTCGAGATCAATCGCAGTCTGTCCGGCATGGGCCACGAACACTTCTCGTCGGTCGCCGACGCGTGGGGCAACACGCCCTCCGATGAACTGGCGCGGCGCATGTTCGCCACCGACCAGGTCGCTGCGGTTCACGTGTACGGGAACATCATCACCGTCGATCTCCTCAAGGGTCACGACTCCGAGGGCCTCGCCGACATCCTCCGCAACCTGTACCAGTACTGGAAGCCGGGCGTCGAGCCGCCCAGTTTCGAAGATCTCCGGCCCGACGAGCCAGAGGCTGCCCCGTCCGGCGGTGGAGACGAAGGTGGTGGCGCCGAGCTGTCCGAGGCCGCCAAGCGTGTGCCGGCGCACCTGCTCGAGCGCGGACGTCTGGCGCGTGAGCGCTGGAACTCCAAGCAGGGCTGAGACCGTCTCGAACGCGCCGCACCGCGTCACATCCCGAGCAGGGTTGGGCGCGCCGGGGTGTGACGCCTCTAGCGTCAGGGCGCCAGTGAAGGCTGGGGACCTACATGACCGACGCTGTACTCACGCTGCAGGAAGTCGCCGACGAGCTCGGCGTCCACTACATGACCGCGTACCGGTACGTGCGCCTCGGTGTGATGGACGCGGCGAAGTCCGGTGGCGTCTGGCAGGTGCAACGTTCGGCGCTCGACCGGTTCCGTGAACAGGCAGCTGAAGCGTCGACGGTGACCGGTCCGTCGGGCAAGGGCGGCGCCCGCAATCGCAAGGCGCCGTGGGCGGCTCGCCTCGAGTCGCGGCTCGTTGCGGGCGATGCGCCGGGCAGTTGGAGCGTGATCGAAGCAGCGATGGCAGCCGGCGCCGAACTCGACGAGATCTATCTCGACGTGCTGACCCCGGCAATGGTGAGCATCGGCGAACGGTGGGCGGCGGACGAACTCGACATCTCGGTCGAGCACCGAGCGACCGGGATCGCCATGCGGATCGTCGGGCGGATCGGACCGCGCTTCACCCGGCGCGGTCGAGCGCGCGGGGTGGTGGCGCTCGGCGCACCCGCCGGCGAGTTCCACGCGCTCCCCGTCGCGATGCTCGGTGACCTGTTGCGGCTTCGTGGGTGGGAAGTGTCGGACTTCGGCGTCGACGTGCCGAGCGAGTCCATCGCTCACGTGATTCGTGACACCAACGACCTGCTGGCGGTCGGGCTGTCGGCGATGTCGTCCGACAACCTGCCGGCGCTGGCCGAGGCGTGCGCCGTGGCTCGCGCCGCCGACCCGGAGGTGCTGGTCGTCGTCGGCGGTCACGCCGTGCGCGACGACGAGCATGCTGTGGCGCTCGGCGCCCACGCCCGTGCTGCCGGTGGCGACGAGATGCACGATCTCCTTGCCGCCCACGCCGCCACTCACTGACCCGACTCAGACCCGTGGTTCCTCGAGCCCGGGTCTCCGGGAACCACCATCGCCGCTGGCATCTCGAACACATGTTCGATACCATGCCGCGATGGAACTCGCTGTTGAACCCCCGAGCGGACTCTCGGTGCTGGCCGAGCGTGTGGCGCCACTGGCGCTGGCGGGCGACCGCACGCTGCCGGTGACCGAGGCGTTCGCCGAACTCTTCCCCGAACGTGGTCTGGTGAGGGGTCGCACGCTCGCCTGCTCGGGTCCTGCCGCCACGTCGCTGGCGCTCGCGCTGGCTGCACCCGCTGTGGCGGCGGGGTCGTGGTTGGCGACGATCGACGTTCCCACGATCGGCCTCGACGCCGCCAGCGAGATCGGTATCGCGCTCGAACGGGTGGTCGCTGTGCGCGCCGAGGCTACCCGGTGGCCCGACGTCGTCGCCGCGGCCGCCGACGGCTTCGACCTCCTGATCGCCCGGGTCCCGGCCGATGCCTCGCCGTCGGCGATGCGCAAGGTCGCCACCCGCCTGCGGCAGCGCGACGTTGTCATGCTGGTGCTCGGCGACCCGGGTCCGCTGTCGTGCGATGGTGTGCTCACCGCCGACGGCGCGGAGTGGGTTGGTCTCGGCGATGGGCACGGACACCTGCAACACCGTCGGCTCGTCGTCGAGGCGTCCGGGCGCCGTCTGCATGGTCGCCGTCGCTGCCGGCTCGCGCTGCCGGAATAGGTCGGTCATGACCCGTTCAGGAGCCCCAGAACGTTTGTGTGCGGATTCGGGTGACCCGTCCCACCCAAATCCGCACGCAAACGTGGGTTGCGCTGAGCCTGCGCCGGAGCGACCGCCGCGGATCGTGTCGATCTGGCTTCCCGACTGGCCGGTGACCGCTGCCGGCTTCGGCGCCGACGAGGTGGCCGCCGTGATGAGCGCCAACCGGGTGGTCGCCCGCACGGCCGCTGCCGCTGCCGACGGTGTGGTGATCGGCCAGCGGCGCCGTCAGGCACAACGGCGCTGCCCGCACCTGACGCTGGTGGATCGCAATGCCGACCGTGACGCCCGCGAGTTCGAGCCGATCGTGCGCGCCGTTGCCGAACTGTCCCCACGTCTCGACGTGGTCGAGCCGGGCTGGATCAGCCTGCTGGCACGGGGACCCGCCCGGTACTTCGGCGGTGACCGGGCGTTCACCGACCGGTTGTCCGAGCGATTGGCCGAGGCGATCAGTGCGGCCGGAACGCCGGCGACCGGTGCCGGCATCGGTGTCGCCGACGGTCGATTCGCGTCGAGTGTCGCGGCACGACTGGCGGCCCGTCGCGCCGAGCGCGGTCATCGTCGAGCCGGGCGCGTCACCGTCATTCTGTGCCGACCTTCCGATCGGCTGGCTGCAGACGCTCGGCGAGTCCGACGCCGAACTGATCGAGTTGTTCGGCCGCCTCGGGCTCCGTCGCCTCGGCGACCTGGCAGCACTCTCAGCGGTCGACGTGCTCGGCCGGTTCGGGCATCCCGGTGTCCACGCTCACCGGTTGGCCTCCGGCGCCGACATCCGCCCCACGAGCACCACGGATCCGGCACCAGAGCGACGCCTCGACCACGTCCTCGACGACCCGGCCGCCCAGTCGAGCGCGGTGGTGTTCATCGCCAAGCAACTGGCTGACGAACTGGCCGGCATCCTTGCCGCCGACGGTCGGGTGTGCACCAGGTTGGTCGTGGTACTCGAATCCGAACACGGGGAACGATCCGAGCGATCGTGGTACCGGTCGGCCGGTCTGTCCGCGGCGGCGATGGTCGAGCGGGTGCGTTGGCAGCTCGACGCCTGGATCGACCTGCCGCGGGGGAGCGATCAGGAACTCACCGGCGGCGTCGTGCTCGTGCGCCTCGTTCCCGACGAGGTGCGAGCCGACGACGGCATGCAGCTCGGGTTGTGGGGCGGTCAATCCGAGGCCGACCGGCACGCGGCGCGGGCGATCGCACGGTTGACCACGCTCACCTCCGAGGACGCGGTCACGGTGCCGGTGTGGCACGGCGGCCGGCTCCCCGCCGATCGCTACCGGTGGGTGTCGGCCGCCACGGTCGATCTCGATCGGCGGGTGCGGGCGGTGTCGGCGGCCGGGACGGGCAGCGGCCCCAGCGGTCCGTGGCCCGGCACGTTGCCGTCGCCGTCACCGGCCACGGTGTTCGCCGAGCCACATCCCGCCGAACTGCTCGACGAGCACGGCGAGGCGGTGCGCGTGAGTGCCCGGGGCATGTTGTCGGGTCGCCCGGCGACCCTGCTGTTGTCGATCGGTGGCGAGGCGACCGGGTGGCAGCGCGGGCGACCACGCGGGGTCGCTGCCTGGGCGGGGCCTTGGCCGATCGAGGAGCGCTGGTGGGAACCGGGTCGTCAGCGCCGCCTGGCGCGCTTCCAGGTGGTCACCGACGACGGTGACGGGTTCCTGATCGTCGCCGAGCACCGAGCGCTGGTGGATCAGTGCCCGCTACGACTGAACCGTTCCGGGCGGCAGCGAGTTCTCGGTGTCGCTCAGCCGACGGCGGCGAGACCGAACGGGTGGGAGATCTCGAGCTGATCGGTCACGTCGTTGGCGAGACGGAAGCCGACGCCGCGCACCGTGTGGATCACCTTGATCTCTGGAGCGGCCTTGTCGAGCTTGCGGCGCAGGTTCGACAGGTGCACGTCGACGACGTGGTTGTCGCCCACCCAGGTCGGACCCCACACGGCGTCGAGGAGATCCTCGCGTGTGCACACCTCGGTCGGGCGCCGGCAGAGTTGTTCGAGCAGCGAGAACTCGATGCGGGTCGTGGCGACCTCTTCGTCCTCGACGCGTACCTCGCGGCGACCGAGGTCGACCGTGAGCGGTCCGAGGTCGAGCACCGAGGCGACGGTGGCATCGGGGCGGCCCTGCATCTGTCGTGGGCGACGCAGCAGCGCGTGGCAGCGAGCAGACAGCTCCTCGGGGGAGACCGGTACGGAGACCGCGTCGTCGGCGCCGGAGAGCAACATGGCGGCGCGGGTGCGGTGGGCGCCTTCGTCGGTGATGCACAGCAGGTACTGCTCGCTCGAGTCGCGCAGGCGCTCGTAGAGCGGGCGGCCGTCGGGGGCTCGCAGGTTGGAGCAGACGATCAACACGTCGGGGGAGAACGACTCGGCGAGCATGATCGCGGCGTCGCTGTCGGTCGGAGCGCTCACGCTGAACCCGGCCGAGCGCAGACCGGCCACGCTGAGCCGGCGAACGTCCGGATCGTCGACGGCGATCAGGATGCGAGGTGCGATGTTGGTGTCGTTGTCCATGGAGTGTGCCGCCAGTTCCGCCACGAGGGAGTGGGTGTGAGTCGTCTGCCTGGATGTCATGTGCCTGGATGAGGTATCGGCAGGAACCTGACGAACTCAAGAAGAAATCCGAAGAAATCACAGCGATGTGATTTGCAGGTGGGCTGCTAGATCTGGAGGATGCGCGGCGACGAGCTCCATCGACGGGTCCGAGCCGATGTCGCTGCTCGTCGACCGGTCGACGAACGCGAGGCGATCTCGGTCGAGCGGTTCCTGGCGGCGTTCGACGCGCTGACTGCTCCATTCGACCTCGACGCCGATCCGATCCACGTGACGGGGTCGGGCATCGTGGTCGGGCCGCGTGGCGTGGTGCTGCTCGAGCACAAGCGTCTCGGGATCTGGCTGCAGCCGGGCGGGCACATCGATCCCGGCGAGACCCCCTGGGATGCGGCACTTCGGGAGAGCCGGGAGGAGACAGGTCTCGAGGTCGCCTTCGCCGGGCTGATCGACGACGCCGGCGTCCCCGAGTTGATCCACGTCGACGTCCACGAGGGCGGGCGGGGCCATACACACCTCGACCTGCGGTATCTGATCGACGGCGGCGACGCCGATCCGGACCCGCCCGAAGGCGAGAGCCAGCAGATCGACTGGTTCGAGTGGAGCGCCGCCATCGACCGCGCCGACCCCGGCCTCCGCGGCATCCTCGAGTTCCTGCACGCCCACCCACCCCGAAATTCGGAGCGCACGTTGCGCTGAGCGCAACGATCGCTCCGAATTTTCGAGTTGTGTGGGTGTTGTGGGGTGGTGTGGGTTGCGCCGAGTCGAACATGTGTTCGATACTGGGTGAGTGGGGTTCAACAACCCGTCGTGGACGTGGAGCGAACTCGAGGCGACGCTCTCGGGCAAGCAGGGTCGTGACGGGCGCGCCCCGGGAAGCCCGTCGTGGAACTCGGGCGGGGACGGGCCGGCGTGGAGTCGCAAGCGCCAGCCGTTCGAGGCGCCGGTCGACCTGACGCCATCGGCGACGGCGGCCCGTACCCCGACGGTCCCGTACGCCGAGTTGCACTGCCACTCGAACTTCTCGTTCCTCGACGGGGCCTCACACCCCGAGGAACTGGCCACCGAGGCGGCCCGGTTGGGCCTGGAGGCGCTGGCGATCACCGATCACGACGGTTTCTACGGGGTGGTTCGCTTCGCCGAAGCGGCCAGAGCGGTCGGCCTCCCGACGGTGTTCGGCACCGAGATCACGCTCGCCGCACACGATGCCCGTGTCGCCCGATCGGAGGCCGACACGCTCCGCCAGGTCGACACCGGCATGGTGCCCGACTCGCACGCTCCCGATCCGTCCGGGACCCATCTGCTCGTCCTCGCCGACGGCCCCGACGGCTATGCCCGGCTCTCGCGGGCGTTGAGCACCGGACATCTCGCGGGCGAGAAGGGGGCGCCACAGTTCACGTTCGGTGACGTCGCCGATGCGGTTGGCGGCCACGGCTGGGTGCTCACCGGGTGCCGCAAGGGGGCGGTTCCCGCCGCACTGGTCGCCGACGGCCCGGCTGCGGCGCGACGTGAGCTGCTCCGGCTGGTCGATGCGTTCGGCAGCGATCGGGTGCTGGTGGAGTTGTGGGACCACGGCGACCCGCTCGACTCGGCCCGCAACGATGCGCTCGTCGAACTCGCCCATCGCGAGCGCGTCGAGTGCGTGGCGACCAACAACGTCCACTACGCCACCCCGGCCCAGCGCCGGCTGGCGACGGCGCTCGCTGCGGTGCGATCGCGGCGAAGCCTCGACCAGATCGACCCGTGGCTGCCGGCGGCGTCGGGGGCGCATCTCCGCTCGGGCGCCGAGCAGGCCCAGCGGTTCCGGCGCTATCCGGGCGTGATCGAGCGGGCGGCCGAGATCGGCCGGGCGGCGGCGTTCGACCTGTCGCTCGTCGCGCCGAAGCTGCCACCGTTTCCCTGCCCGGCCGGCCTGACCGAGATGCAGTACCTCCGCCGGGTGACCGAGGAGGGCGCCCGGCGACGTTACGGCGATCGTCCCACGCATTCGGAGGATCTGTCGTTGCGGGCCCGGGCATGGACGACGATCGACCACGAACTGGCGCTGATCGAGCAGCTCGACTTCGCCGGGTACTTCCTGATCGTGTGGGACATCGTCGAGTTCTGCCGTCGCGCCAACATCTTCTGTCAGGGGCGCGGGAGCGCCGCCAACTCGGCGGTCTGCTACGCGATCGGCATCACCGCCGCCGACGCCGTGTCGCTCGGGTTGCTGTTCGAGCGGTTCCTGTCACCCGAGCGCGACGGGCCACCCGACATCGACGTCGACATCGAAAGTGACCGGCGAGAGGAGGTGATCCAGTACGTCTACGAGCGCTACGGCCGCCATCACACCGCCCAGGTGGCGAACGTGATCACGTACCGGGCGCGCTCGGCGGTGCGCGACATGGCCAAGGCGCTCGGGTTCGAGCCGGGCCAGCAGGACGCCTGGTCGAAGCAGGTCGACGGCTGGGGCGGCGTGGCGTCCACGGCGGCACAGCCCGACTGTTCGATCCCCGAGCCGGTGCTCGAGTTGGCGCTCGAGGTCGAGGATGCGCCGCGGCATCTCGGCATCCACTCCGGCGGCATGGTGATCTGCGATCGGCCGGTGATCGAGGTGTGCCCGGTCGAGTGGGCCCGGATGGACAAGCGCTCGGTGTTGCAGTGGGACAAGGACGACTGCGCCCGCACGGGCCTGGTCAAGTTCGACCTGCTCGGGCTCGGGATGCTGTCGGCCCTGCACTACGCCGTCGACCTCGTACGCGAGCATCGCGGCTACGAGATCGACCTCGCCACGATCCCGCAGGACGACGACGTCTACGGGATGCTGTGCCGCGCCGACACCGTCGGGGTGTTCCAGATCGAGTCGCGGGCACAGATGGCGACGCTGCCACGCCTCAAGCCGCGCCGGTTCTACGACCTGGTGGTCGAGGTGGCGCTGATCCGGCCGGGGCCGATCCAGGGTGGATCGGTGCATCCGTACATCCGGCGCCGCAACGGCCTCGAGCCGATCACGTACCTGCACCCATTGCTGGAGAATTCACCTCGGCAAGACGCTCGGTGTGCCGCTGTTCCAGGAACAGCTGATGCAGATGGCGATCGACGTCGCCGGGTTCACGCCGGCCGAGTCCGACGAGTTGCGCCAGGCGATGGGCTCGAAGCGCTCGGCCCGGCGGATGGAGCGGCTGAAGGAGCGGCTCTACGCCGGTATGGCCGAGCGAGGCATCATCGGTGACGTCGCCGACGAGCTGTTCATGAAGATGAAGGCGTTCGCCAACTACGGCTTCCCCGAGTCGCACTCGGTCAGCTTCGCCTACCTCGTGTACGCGTCGTCGTGGATCAAGTACCACGAGCCCGCGGCGTTCTGCGCAGCGCTACTCAACGCCCAACCGATGGGATTCTGGTCGCCGCACACGTTGGTGCGCGACGCCCGCCGTCATGGCGTGGTGGTCCACACCCCCGACCTCAACGCGTCGCTGGCGGGGGCGACGTTGGAGCCTGTGACCCGAATCGGAGGGTGGTGTCGCCGTGCGGTTGGGGATCGGCTCGGTGCGCGGCATCGGATCGGAGCTGGCCGACGAGATCGAGGCCGTCCGCAAGGCCGGTGGGTTGTTCACCGACACCGAGGACCTGGTGCGGCGGGTGCCGTCGCTGACGCTCGCGCAGCTGGAGGCGATGGCGACCGGTGGACTGTTCGGTGAGTGCTTCGGTCTCGACCGTCGCGATGGCGCTGTGGACCGTCGGGGGCCACGGCGCAGTCGCGACCCGGTAGTCTGCCGGGCGTGGTCACCGGGGACGCCGCGCCGCGTCTGCCGGGCATGACCCCGGTCGAGGAGGCGGTCGCCGACCTGTGGGCGACCGGCGTGTCACCCGACGGTCACCCGACGATCTTCGTCCGTGAGGAGCTGACGAGGCTCGGCGTGTTGACCTCGTCGCAGCTGTGGGATCCGGAGCCGGGCTCGATCGTGCAGGTCGCCGGCGTGGTCACCCACCGCCAACGGCCGATGACCGCACAGGGTGTCACGTTCCTGAACCTCGAGGACGAGACCGGCCTGGTCAACGTCGTGATCTCGAAGGGATGCTGGGCAAGGTTCCGCAAGGTCGCCGCGGGAAGCCCCGGCGATGCTGATCCGCGGCCGCCTGGAACGCAGCGAAGGCGTCGTCAACATCGTCGCCGAGCACCTCGCCCCGCTGCCGATGCCGGCGACGGACCCAGTCCCGCGACTTCCGCTGGTGTAACGATTGGGGTCTGACCCCAATTGTTCACCTATCTCGCTGGGGTGTCGGCCTCCGAGGTGGAGGTCGCCGTCTGCGGGGTAGGGGTGGGCCAACGCGACCGCTTCGTTCAGTTCGACGCCGAGGCCGGGCTCGGTCGACGGGATCACGTGGCCGTCCTCCCACTGGATCGGGTGCGTCAGCAGTTCGGCGTGGAAGCCGCCCCAGTCCTGGATGCTCTCGAGGATCAGGAAGTTCGGCAGCGTGGCGGCGAGCTGGATGTTGGCCGCCCCCACGATCGGGCCGCAGTAGAGGTGCGGCGCGATCTGGCACCCCGTATGCCTCGGCGATCGCGGCGATCTTCTTGCCGTCGAGCAGGCCGCCGCAGCGGCCGAGGTTCGGCTGGATGATCGCGGCGGCCTGATGGCGAGCCCGCGCGGCGAACTCGTTGATGGTCGTCAGCCGCTCGCCGGTGGCGATCGGGATCGAGGTCTGGCGCGCCACCTGCGCCATCTCCTCGGGCTTGTCGGGCGGCGTCGGCTCCTCGAACCACAGCGGATCGAAGGGCTCGAGTCGCTGCGCCATGCGGATCGCACCGGCAGCGGTGAACTGGCCGTGCGTGCCGAACAGCAGGTCGGCGCGCGGTGCCGACGGCGTCGCGGATCGCACCGGCGATCGCCACCGAGCGCTCGATGTCGGCCAGGGTCGGCATGGTGTCCGTCGAAGACGGTGTACGGCCCGGCCGGGTCGAACTTGACGGCCGTGAAGCCCTGCTCGACGCTCGCAACGCCGCCTGCGGCGGCCGCGCTGCGCCGCGTGCGTCGTACAGGCGTCCGGCGCCGGCCCTCGGGCCGGGTAGAGGTAGGTGTAGGTGCGGAGCCGCTCGTGCACCCGCCCGCCGAGCAGCTCGTAGACCGGCTTGCCGGCGGCCTTGCCGACGATGTCCCAGCACGCCATCTCGAGGCCGCACAGCACGCCGACGAGCGTCAGGTCGGGCCGCTGGGCGTAGCCGGACGAGTACATCCGCCGCCACAGCAGTTCGATGCGGTTCGGGTCGGCGTCGATCACGTAGCGGGCGGCGACGTCCTCGATCATCGCCGCCACCGGTGCGGGCCGAACGTGGCGACGTAGACCTCGCCGTAGCCGACGATGCCGTCGTCGGTCGTCAGCTTGACGAGGATGAAGTAGCGGCCGCCGAAGCGCGGCGGCGGGTTGCCGATCACGAACGTGGTGCAGTCGACGATGCGCATCGACTGGACCCTAGGTGGCCGGGGTCGACGGGTGGCGGAGAGATCTGGTGATCGACGATCCCGAACCGAACGTGAGCCCATACCGTTGATGTCGTCCCATCGGACGACGACGCCGGCAGCGTGCTGCCGGGAAGGAGAGTCATGACCGACACCAGCAAGCCCCTCATCGACATCGGTATCCCCGAGGAGACCCGCGTCGAGATCGCATCCGAACTCGGCCGGCTCCTCGCCGACACCTACACGCTGTATCTCAAGACCCACAACTACCACTGGAACGTCACCGGTCCGATGTTCAACACGCTGCACCTGATGTTCGAGGAGCAGTACAACGAACTCTGGTTGGCGATCGACCTGATCGCCGAGCGGATCCGCTCACTGGGCGAGTTCGCTCCCGGCAGCTACGCCGAGTTCGCCCGCCTGTCCTCGATCGCCGAGGCCGACGGGATTCCGGCGGCCGAGGAGATGCTCGCCGATCTCGTCGCCGGTCACGAAGCGGTCGCCCGCACCGCACGCGCCGCGTTCGCCGTCGCCGACGGCGCGAGCGATCAACCGACTGCGGATCTCGTCACCCAACGGCTCCAGGTCCACGAGAAGACCGCCTGGATGCTGCGTTCGATGCTCGCCTGAGCGAGCCCGGACAGCTCCGGGGCTGTCCGGTATCAGCCGGCCGGAGGGGTGATGGCCTCGACCCTGCCGTCGGCGATCGTGATCACCCGGTCGCACACGTCCAGTGTCGACAACCGGTGGGCCACGATCACGAGCGTGACCTGTCCCTTGAGATCGCTGATCGTTTCGCGAATGCGACGCTCCGACTCGCCGTCGAGTGCGCTGGTCGGCTCGTCGAGGATCAACAACCGGGGCTCGCCGGCGAGGGCCCGCGAACGCGACCCGTTGCTTCTGTCCGCCCGACAACCCCGTCCCACGAGGTCCGAGCACCGTGTCGAAGCCGTCGGGCAGTTCACGCACCTCCGCCGCGACATGGGCGGCTACGGCAGCCCGCTCGACATCGTCACGGGTCACCTCCGGACGGAGGAAGGCGATGTTGTCGGCGATCGATGCCTCGATCAACTGAGGCTCCTGCGGCACGACCGCCACGAGGTGGGACCACGACGTGCGATCGATCGTCGCGTAGTCGACACCGTCGACCAGCACCGCACCGCTCCCGGGAAGTCGAAGCCGCAGGAGGACCTGCAGCAAGGTCGACTTGCCGCTCCCGGACGGCCCGACGATGCCGAGTACCTCACCGCGAACGGATCGTCAGGTTGACGTCCCGATCGCCGGGATCCGGTCGTCGTAGGAGTATCCGACGTCGACGAGTTCGATCGTGTCGAAGGAGGTGACCACGCTCGAACCGGCCGGCTCCCGACTCGACTCCAACCGTTCGAGCCGGGCGCGGAGGGTCTCGAGATTGGGTGACAGCTCGCTGACCTGCTGTCCGGCCGACTGCACGAGGGTCGCGTACCCGAGGCTGCGCACGATCAGCAGTGCCACTGCGCCCACCTCGACGATCCGATCGGCGCCGGCGAGGTTCAGTGCCGCGACGGCTGCCACCAGGAACAGCACGGCGACGTCGCGGTACAACGTCGTGCCGAGGCGGGCGACGAACCGCGTGCGGCGCAGGCTGTCGTTCACGGTGACCGCCGAGCGATCCAACGCTTCGAGGATCTGGGGCTCGACGCCGAACACCCGCAGCTCCATCGACATGTCGGCCATGCGGGCGACATCCTCGGTGTACTCGCTGTTCGCCTCGACGTAGACGCTGGAGTGGCGGCGAGTCAGGCGGCTGACCGGGCGGAACACCGCGAAGAGGGTCACGCCGAACGCGAGCACGATGGCGGTGACGATCGGATCGATGAGCACCGCGGCGAGGAACAGCGCAGAGAGCGCGAGGGCGGCTGACAGGCCACCGATCATGGTCATCGTGAGCGACGACGACTGGAACGCCAACGTCGTCGCCGTCTCCTGGATCGAGCCCTGACGTTCGGCGGACTGCGTCTTCCAGGACGACCCGAGGAACGCCTCGATCGTGCGGTGCCGGGAGGTCTCCAACACCTCGGTGCCGACCCGCGCCGACAGCCAGGACACGACCGTGTTGACCATCGCGACGGCGATCGTCAGACCGGCAGCGGTCCAGAGCACCTGGCCGATCGACGCCTCGACGCCGATGACCGGGAGCTCGATCGGCATCGCCGACGTTCCATCGGCGATGGCGACCGCGCCGTTGACCACCAGGATCAAGACCGCGGCTTCGAGCAGTCCGGCGATCGCCGATGCGCTCGCGATGATCAGCAGATCGATCCGCGGTCGCCGGAGGAACGGCCGCAGCTGTTGTGCCACGTGCCGGTCCACGCTTCGAGAACCTACAGTGTGAATCCTGGTGCAACAGACATCGACAGGCACGTGTGAGGTGGACGCCGATGGCTGACCTGACCACCGACCTGACCGACGGGATCGACTTCGGGCGTTCGGTCATGGTGTGCAGCAAGCCGCTGCAGGTGTTGAACTGTGCGTCGATCGTCAGGCACTTCGGAATCACCGACAGCCGGCTGCACGTGCTCACGACGTCGATCGACGGCGTCGAGGAGTTCCGCCGCTTCCTGTCGTCGAGTGGCTATCGGGACGTCTTCTCGTCGGTGTCGTGGAACCTCGACTATGCCGATGCGATCGCCGAGTTCACCGGTGCGGAGTACGACTCCTTGTTCATCGAGGACGATCGTGTCGGTCGGTACCGGACGTTCGTGCCGCACCGGACGAAACGGATGGTGCTCTTCGAGGAGGGCATCGGCACGTACCGGAGCAGCTCCGAGATGTCGCTTCGAGGGCTGCGCAAGCTCAAGTGGAAGGTGCTCGTCGTCACGACGGGCTGCGGCTGGGAGTTCGGTGAGGGCCGGTTGACGGACGTCGTTGCGGTGAGCCGTCCCGACGTGTACCGCCGGCTCAATCCTCGTACTGCGCACAAGGCGATCGGCTTCCCGGGGATCGTCGACGAACTGCGATTCGAAGCGGACGCATGGGAGCAACTCGTGCTCGAGCAACTCGGCCGTCCGTCGGAGCGTCTCGGCGCGTGTCGCGCTGGTCCTCGCGAAGTGGGGGAGCACGCCTGACGCCATCCTGGATCGAGCGCTGCTCGACGCCGACGTCGTCTTCTACAAGGCCCATCCCCACGACGGAACGCCGGTGGATCGCCCCGACGTGGTCAACCTGCCCGGTTCCTGGATTCCTGCCGAGGCGGTCGTCGGGGTCCTGGCGGGTCGCAGCGACCACCTGACCGTCTTCCACCACTCGTCATCGGTGGCGTTCTACCTCGGCGGCGGCTCGAGGAGGTCGACTTCGTCGATCTCCTCGACTCGGACCAACTCCGTGCGGTCAGCGAGGCCGCAGCGGGCTGACCACCGAACCGCCCGCCGACGTCACCCGCTGACGTTGCTCGTCCGCCACCCGGCCGGCGAACACCGATTCGGCGAATCGCCAGTCGTCGACGGTGTCGATGTCGATCGCGCGTTCGCGTGGGAGCGGGACGAGCAGGGGTTCGACGTCGGCGAGTGTTGCGCCGCCGATCCAGAAGTCGGCGTGGGCGACGTAGAACTGTCCGGCGTCGAAGAAGGCGGGTTCGAGGTCCTGCGTGCGGGTCTCGACGTGCTCGGGCGACACCATCCGGCCCCAACCGTCGCCGGAGCGTCGCCACGCACGCTCGATCGGCCCGGGCGATTCGACGACCGACATGGCCACGGTGGCACCCGACGTCAGGAACTCGTCGCGCGGCCCGCACGAGATCTGCGGGCTCGAGCAGCACCGCGGTCGGATACACGACCCAGACCGTGTCGCTCTCACCGTGCTCGTCGGCCAGTCGCGTGCCAGCGCGTCGGCGACGACGGGGATCGTCGGCACGTCGTCGCCGGCGAGGTCGGCGGAGCGCAGGAACGGCACGTCGGCGCCGGCCGCACGGGCGACCTCGGCGATCTCGTCGTCGTCGGTGGACACGATGACCCGATCGGCGACACCCGGATTCGATCACGATGCCGATCGTCCGGGCCAGGATCGGCACGCCGGCAAACGGACGGATGTTCTTGCGCGGGATCCGCTGGCTGCCGCCCCGGGCCGGGATGACGCACAGCGATGTCATCGTGGGTCGCCGATCGGCGCCAGCACATCCCAGGTGATGGGGTCACCGACGGCCAGGTCCGTGCGGGCCGTGGCGCCGACGACGAGGTCGAGATCGTCCGGAGCCAGGCCGCCTGCCGGGCGCATCGATCGCACGTCGTCGGCCGAGATGGGGGTGCCGGCGGCGATCGGGCGCGCCGCGCGGAGCGATCGACGGAATGCGACGTTGGCGATCTCGCGTCCTGACGGACCGAAGCGAGCCTCGCCGAGGGCGGCGTGGGCGTCGCGAAGTGCGGCGACGAGTTCGGCGAGCTCGTGCGGTTCCGCGGAGAACGCCGCATCGGGGCCGCCGTCGGATCGCCGGAGCGTGAGGTGCTTCTCGACGATGCACGCTCCGAGCGCGACGCGCAGCGATGGCGGCGGTCGCGCCGAGTGTGTGGTCCGACAGCCCGATCGGGCGGTTCCAGCGATCTCGCATCACCGGGATCGCCCGCAGGTCCATCTCGTCCGGACGCGCCGGGTAGCCCGAGTTGCAGCGCAGGATCGCCGTCTCGGTGTCACCCCGTTGCATCGACGGCGGCGTCGATCTCCCGCATCGACGCCATACCCGTGGAGACGATGACGGGCTTGCCGAGGCCGGCCACGTAGCGGATCAGTGGCAGGTCGACGATCTCGAACGAGGCGATCTTGAATGCGGGGACGTCGTAGCGGACGAGGAAGTCGGCCGCGGTGGTGTCGAACGGTGTCGAGAACCAGGTGATGCCGGCATCGTCTGCGGCGGCTGCGAGGTCGTCGGTCCACTCCCACGGCGTCATCGCTTCGGCGTAGAGATCGGCGAGCTGGCGGCCGTCCCACAGCGTTCCGCCCGTGACGAGGAAATCGGGGTGGTCGGAACGGACCGTGATCGTGTCGGGGGTGTAGTGCTGGAGCTTGACGGCGTCGGCCCCGGACTCGGCGGCGGCGTGCACCAACTCGACGGCTGCGGCGAGCGATCCGCGGTGGTTCGCCGAGATCTCGGCGATCACGTACGGGGGCTGATCGGGGCCGATCTCCCGCCCGGCGATGCGAATGCTGCTCACGTTTCCGTCTCCGGATCCTGGTCGGTTCGGCCGGCGCATCATGACCTCTTCGCTGCTCGCTGCGTCGACGACGAACCCGGCGTTCGAGAACGCCGTGATCGAGCGCGTGTTGTCAGGCTGGATGTGCGCGACGAGGTCGTGCGTGGCGATCGAGCTCACCGCGCGGAGCGCACGTCGCCCCACGCCGCACCCGCGCGCCGCCTCGGTGATCGCCAACGACACCACCTCGTGGTCGGCGACGACGTCGAGGCGGATCTGTCCGACGGGCACGGACTCGCACTCGATGACGAACAGTCGGCGCGCTGGCATCGTCGAGCACGCTCCGGAACCACACGAGATGGTCCTCCCAGGTCGGCGCGGCATGGAACGAGCGCCGTTGCACCTCGCCGTCGGTCCTGAGTGCGAACATGAAGGCGGCATCGTCGATCGTGGCCGGTCGGAGCCGCACGGGAGGGGCGATCAGGTCCGCGATCGACTCCGCCGCGAGGCGGGCGCCGGTTCCGGACACGGCGCCCGGGCCGGGCGTGGTCATGGGTTCGCGAACAGCGCCGGCGACGGCCTCGGCGATCGCGTCGACGCGCTGCAGATGATCGGCGTCGAGCACGCGTGACACCAGGCTCTGATCGAGACATACCGATGCGAGCTGCCGCTGGTTCTCCGCGACGATCACCGCGATCGCCGGCGTGCGCAGACACGCTGCCTCGAGCAGGCTCGAGCCGGCGCCGAGCACTGCGACGCCGGCCGCGGCGAGTTCCGTGGCGTAGTCGGCAGGAGCGGTGACGGTGACGCCGGGCTCCGCACCGAGCGACGAGACGAGTGACGCCCGATCCGGATGTGCCGGGCCCACGGCAACCCGAACCTCCAGCCCCTCCGATGCGAGCCGGAGGGCGACGGGAGCGGTGAGGCCACGAGGGTCGCTGCCACCGAAGGCCACGAAGACGGTGCCGGGTCGCCGCTCCGGTACCCGCCGAGCGGCCTCGAGGATCTCGGCTCGGAGCAGGGCGAAGCGTGTACCCAGCAGCAGCAGTGGTGCGGCGGTCATGTGGTCGTACATCGACGGATCGGCGTGAGGGTTCTGGTTGACGACGACGACCGACCGGAGCGCAGGGGTGTCGCCGTTGTCGTCGATCACGCCGTAGCGGATGTCGTGCTCGTCGAGCGCAGCGAAGAAGTGCTCGTCGAAGTGGTAGCCGTCGACGATCACCAGGTCCGGGTGCAAGCTCGCCACGGTGGCGGCATCGGCGGCGCCGGGCGGGACGACGAGCATCGCCGGCCCGACGAGGTCGGTTGGGACGCCGACGCCGCAGACCGAGGCGGCACAACCGAGTGCCGTCAGCTCGTGAGCGAGGGCGATCGATCGCATCACGTGGCCCAGGCCCATGTCGGACGACGCATCGGCGCACACGACGACGCGCCGTTCATCTCGCCGGCAGTCATCCATCGAGGCTCCGCCGAAGCTGTTCTGCGACGTGGCGCACGTCGTCGTCGCCGAGGTCGGGGAACATCGGCAGGCTGAGCAACCCCTCGTACACGGCGTCGCACACCGGCAGGCCGCCGTCGGGCAGTTCGATGTCCGCACTGAGCGGGTGGTGATGCACCGGCACGTAGTGCACCTGGGTGGCGATGCCTGCCTCGCGCAGCCGGTCGTAGACGGCACGTCGATTCGGCACCGTCACTGCGAAGAGGTGATAGCCGTGCCGAGAGCCGACTGGGGCGGCCGGAGGCAGGGTGATCGGCAGGTCGGCCAGCAACGTCCGGTACTGCTCGGCGATGTCGTTGCGACGAGCGATGAACCGGTCGAGACGCTGCAGCTGGGACAGGCCGAGCGCAGCCTGGATGTCGGTCAAGCGGTAGTTGTAGCCGAGCTCGGAGATCTCGTAGACCCACCCACCGAGATCGGGGCGGCGAACGATCCCGTGGCTGCGGAAGCGGCGGAGCCGTTCGGCGAGGTCGTCGTCGTTCGTCGTGACGATCCCGCCTTCACCAGTGGTGATCGGTTTGACGGGATGCAAGGAGAAACATGTCATGGCGCTGCGAGCGCAGTTGCCCACCGGTCCGTCGGGCGTCGAGGCTCCGAGCGCGTGGGCGGCGTCCTCGATCACGACCGGCGGTCTGGCCGGCTTCCACCCGTCGAGCATCACCGGGAGCCCGGCGTAGTGGACGGGAATCACACCATGGGCATGGTCGGGCACTGCAGCGAGGTCGAGATTCCACGTCGCTGGATCGATGTCGACGAGGCTCGGTTGCGCTCCGACGTACCGGACGCAGTTCGCGGTTGCCATGAACGTCAGCGGTGACGTGACCACGAGGTCGCCCGCGCCGAATCCTGCGGCGGCCGCCGCCCCGTGCAGCGCGGCCGTTCCCGAGGAGAACGTCACGGCATGTCGCGCACCGACCTTGTCCGCCACCGCCTGCTCGAAACGCTCGACCGTCGGTCCCTGCGTCAGCCAGTCGCTGCGGAGCACCTCGACGACCGCTGTCACGTCATCGTCGTCGATCGACTGTCGGCCGTAGGGAATCATCAGATGGTGGCGAGCAGCGCCCTGAGTTCGTCGACCCCGAGCCACTGATCGTTGGTGTCCGAGCGGTAGGCGAACTCGTCCGGGACGGGCTTGGCATGCTCGAAGGGATCTGTGTCGGTCCAGCCCGACAACAGCGGGGCAATGACGTAGTAGTCGTCGTACTCGAAGGTGCGGCGTGCATCGTCGACCGAGATCATCTCCTCGTGGAGTTTCTCGCCCGGCCGGATACCGACGATGTCGTGCCCGGCGTCCGGGGCGATCGCCCGGGCGAGATCGAGGACGGTCGTCGACGGGATCCGTGGCACGAAGAGCTCGCCACCGGACATCCGCTCGAAGCTGTCGGCGACGAACTGCACGGCCTGGTCGAGCGTGATCCAGAAACGGGTCATCCTGGCGTCGGTGATGGGGAGGCGCCCCGTGGCAGCGAGCTGGCGGAAGTACGGAATGACCGATCCGCGGCTTCCCATCACGTTGCCGTAGCGCACCACCGCGAACCGAGTGGCGCCGTGGCTGGCGTAGTGGTTGCCGGCGATGAACAGTTTGTCCGAACAGAGCTTCGACGCGCCGTACAGATTGATCGGACTGGATGCCTTGTCGGTCGACAGGGCGATCACCTGGCGTACTCCGGCGTCGATCGATGCGTTGATCACGTTCTCCGCACCGAGGACGTTGGTGGCGATGCACTCGAAGGGGTTGTACTCGGCGGTGTCGACCTGCTTGAGCGCCGCTGCGTGCACGACGTGCTCGACCCCGTCGAGGGCACGGGTGAGCCGTCCGCTGTCGCGCACGTCGCCGATGAACCAGCGCACGCGGGGATCGTCGCCGATCTGCTGTCGCATCTCGTACTGCTTGAGCTCGTCGCGGGAGAACACGACGAGCCGTGTCGGATCGAGATGATCGAGCGCCCATCGGGTGAACGCTCTACCGAACGAGCCGGTTCCGCCCGTGATCAGGATCGACGATCGTTCGAGGGTGCTCACCAGGACATTCTGCCAGCACCGTTCTCCCGGGTGGGTAGTCGCGCCCCTACACTCGCCGAGATGGTGGCCGACCCGGAGCGCGAGTCGGGTGAGCCCGAGCGCCACGAGGCGGCCGACGAACGATCGACCGGTGCGGAGACGATCGACTCCGGAGAACCTGCGCAGCCCCGACGAATCGGGATGATCGCCGCGATCGGTGCGGCGCTGCTGGCCCTCGGAGCCGCATGGGTGCTTGCATCCCCGGTCGGTGCCGGTCCTGACGACAGCTTCCACCTGGCGAGTATCTGGTGCGCCCCGACCGCTCCCGACGATGCATGCACGAACCTCGGCGACGCGTTCGCGGCCGGCAAGGACTTCGTCGAGGTGCCCGCAGAGATCACCTTCGAGGCGCACTGCTTCGCATTCAACCCACTTGCCTCGGCGGACTGCCCAGGGGCCGTCGAATCCGGCACCACCGCCCGGGCGTTGGCGAACGACGGGATCTACCCGGGGCTCTACTACGCCGTGATGGGGTTCGCCGTCGGCGATGAGCCGGTGAACTCCGCGCTGCTCGCGCGCACCTTGTCGTGGACGATCTGTGTCGGATTCCTGGCGGGCGGTTGGTACGTGCTGCCCCGCCGACATCGGGCCGGCTATTTGGTCATGCTCCTCGTGACGTCGATCCCGAGCGCGCTGTTCTTGTGGACCTCGACCAATCCGAGCGGAGTCGTCGTCGCCGCGATCGCCGCTGCGTGGTGCGCCGCGATCGCGCTCGTCCATGCCGACGGTCGCCGGGAACGTGTGGTTGCCGGCATCTTGCTCGCCGTGGCGCTCGTCGCAGCGGCCGGGAGCCGCGCGGACGGTGGGGTCTACGCCTTCGTCGCCGCGATCGCGGCCGGCGTGCTGCTCTGGCGGCGCGGTCGTGACCGGGTACAGGCGCTCATCACTGTGGGTGTCGCAGCGGGTCTGGCACTGCTCGTGTCGGTGCTGATCCTCAACCGTCGAGTCGTCGGAGTCGACCAGCTCGTGACGCAGATCGACGGCGTGGCGGCCGAGTCGAGCGATGGCCTGCTGTGGAACAACCTGCGTGAGATCCCGTTCTTCCTCACGGCCAACCTCGGTACCGAGCCGATCGGCATGCTCGACGTGCCCATGCCCCGGATCATCTGGGCCTCGACGCTGGCAGCGTTCTTCGGCCTGGGGTTGTTCGGCCTCGCGCGGCTGGATCGCCGGAAGGCCCTGTCCCTGGCTTGTGTGTTGGTCGGTCTGCTCGGAATCCCCTACTTCCTGCTGTGGCGCGGCGGCTACCCGGTCGGCTTCGAGGTCGCCCCCCGGTATGCCCTCCCGCTCGTGCCGGTCCTCGGGTTCACGCTGCTGTACTGGAGACGGGCGACCAGTGTCGCAAGCCTCACCGTTGCGCAGCTGTCGACCGTGCTGGCCTTGGTGACGATCGCGCACAGCGTCGCCCTGCACTCGACCATCCGGCGGTACGTCACGGGCGTCGGGAACCTTTCACTCGATCTCGACGCGGGGCGCGAGTGGTGGTGGGACATCCCGATCACGCCGAACATGGTGTGGTTGCTCGGTTCCGTGGCGTTCGGCGTGCTCGCCGGGTTGCTCGGGTGGACGATCCGGCGGGGAGCGGATCGAGCGCACGAGGAGTGCCCGTCCGACGAGCTCACCTACGCTTGACCCGTGCGTCGCCTGGCCACCGCCTTGCTCCACGCCGGCGTCGTCGGCATCGTCTTCGGGCTGTCGTTGATCCACGGCGAGTATGTGGGGGACTACGACTTCGTCCAGACGTCGAGGTTCGGGTGGGCGATCGCCTACTGCCTCGTGCTCGGCATCGCGCTGTACGGCTTCGGTCTCCCCGACTCGTATCGCGACCTCAGATCGGTGATCGGGCCGGCGATCGCGGCCGCAGTGGTCGGCGCGCTCGGCGTGTCGCTGATGCAGTTGGTGCTCGGAACGGCGCTGCTGCCCCGGTACGTCGTCTTCGGTTCCGCCGTGCTGGTCGTGCCGTGGACAGTCCTGTGCTCGAAGCTGTCGCAGACCGGCAGGACCCGACTCGAGGCGCGCGATCGGGTGCTCGTGGTCGGAGGTCCCGCGCTGGCGTCGAGCCTGCGCGATGAACTCGACGATCGACCAGAGCGGCCCGCGTCGATCGTGGGCTCGGTGGACCTCGAGGATCTCCTCGTCGAGGCCGAGGGTTCTCCGCTCGGCGAGGCGGTCGCTCGCCGGGGGGCGACCGTGGTGGTCTTCGAACCCGATGCATTGCTCGACGAACGCATCGTCGATCAGGCCGCAACGCTGCACGTGACCGGTGTCCGCATCCGTACCCGGCCGTCGTTCGCTGGCGAGTGGCTGGGCAAGGTTCCGGTCGAGGATCTCGCACGTGCCTCGCTGTTCTTCGACATCGGCGAGCTCCACGTCGCGAGGTACGGGAGATTCAAGCGCTTGTTCGACCTCGTTGCCGGTCTCGTCGGCGTCGTGGTGCTGGCGATCGTCACGCCGTTCGTGGTGCTGGGCGATCTCGTCGCCAACCGGGGGCCCGTCTTCTATCGCCAGACACGCGTGGGGCGCGACCATCGCGAGTTCACGATCTACAAGTTCCGCACGATGGACGACGACCACAGCGCGCCCACCGACTGGACCGCACCTGGCGACACACGCATCACCCCGTTCGGGAACCTGCTGCGTCGGTCCCACCTCGACGAGCTGCCGCAGATGATCAACGTGCTCAAGGGTGATCTCTCGATCGTGGGTCCCCGGCCCGAACAGCCCCGCTACGTCGACGAGCTGACGGCGAAGCTCCCGTTCTACGCGCTGCGACACTCGGTGCGGCCGGGGCTCACCGGCTGGGCCCAGGTGAAGTACGGCTACGCCGGCGACGAGACCGACGCCCGCGAGAAGCTGCAGTACGACTTCTACTACCTCGGACACCAGAGTCTCCGTTTCGACCTCGTGATCGCCGGCCGGACGATCCGCACGATCGTCGGGATTGACGGCCGGTGATCGAGCCGACGGTCACCGTCGTCATCCCGACGTATCGAGAAGCGGCGCACATCGAGCAGACGTTGTCGGCGGTGCGAGGCCAGACGTACGCCAAGATCGTCGAGGTGCTGGTCGTCGACGGCCGGTCCGACGACGCCACGAGAGCGTTGGCCGCTGCCGGTGGAGCGACCGTGCTCGACAACCCCGAGCGGGTGCAGGCGGCCGGGCTGAACCTCGGGATCGCCGCAGCGGCAGGTGAAGTGATCGTTCGCGTCGACGGGCACTGCACGATCGAGCCGGAGTACGTCGAGCGGTGCGTCGAGGCACTCATCCGCACCGGTGCGGCACTGGTGGGAGGCGCAATGTCGCCCGTGGCCGAGCGGGGCATGCCGGCGGCGATCGCCCTCGCCATGGCCTCGCCACTCGGCGCCGGACCCGCACGGTTCCACAGTGGCGGTGCAGCCGGATGGGTCGACACCGTGTACCTGGGGGCGTACCGGACTGCCGATGCAGTTGCCGTCGGTGGCTACGCAACCGACGTCGGCGTCAACGAGGACGCCGAGTTCGCGGTTCGCATGACGAAGCGGGGTGGGGTGTGGTTCGATCCGTCGATCCGCAGCACGTACACGCCGCGCCGCACGCTGAGCGCCGTCGTCACGCAGTTCTGGAGGTATGGCACCTCGCGCGCTGCGACGGTTCGCCGCCACCCCTCGTCGATCGCCCCGCGCCAACTTGCCGGCCCGCTGCTCGTGATCGGGTTGTGCTCGCCCTGGCGACGTCGGGTGCTGGGCGCCTACCTCGCCGTGGTCGCCGCTGAAGGCGTGCGTCAGGCGGCCTCGGCCGGTCGCGATGGTCTGCTGGTGGCGCCCGTGCTCCCGGCGATGCACGTGCCGTGGGGAATCGGGTTCCTCGTCGGCCTCACCGGGCTCGTCGATCGTCGATGAACGACCAGATCACGCCGGTTGCGTAGGAGACGAGCGCACTCAGCCGCAGGAGCACGAAGCCGGCGACGCGGCTCCATGGGCGGCCGCCACCGTCGCGGTACCTGCGGATCCGGTCGACCCAGTGGCTCGTCGACGCGGCGCGGCGCATTCCCGCGCTCGCTCCACGGCCGCGATGTCGGCGGCCGAGTTCTCGCCGCGCCCGCCCGTGGCGGAAGTACGTTCGCATGAGGTCGTCGAGTGCGACCCGATGGTCGTGCGCGACGGTCGCGCCCGGCGAGCGCTTCAGGGTCCAGCCCCCTTCGACGATGCGCCAGCACAGGTCGACGTCCTCCCCGGCCACGATCCTGCCGGTACGGCCGGGACGGTCCAGCCGGTAGCCCTCCTCGAAGCCGTCGGCCGCCTCCAGCGCTGCCCGGCGGAACGCGGCGTTCGCGGTGACCAGGTAGGTCGGATCGGCATCCGGATCGCCGCCCGGCGGGCGCCCGTGGTCGACCAGACCGTCCGCGGTGATGAAGTCCGCCACGAAGCCGTCGACGAGCGGCTCGATCGTGCCTCCGACCCCGCCGACGCTCGCATCGTCGAAGGCCGCCAGGTACTCGGCGAGCCAACCAGGACTGGGTACGCAGTCGTCGTCGAGAAACGCGACGATCGGCGCCGAACTCGCCCGCCAACCCGTGTTGCGGGCTGCTGCCGGGCCCAGGCCAGCCTGGCGGAGGTACGTCACGGGTCGTGCGCACTCGCGCACCGTCGTCTCGGTGTCGTCGGTGGAGCCGTCGTCGACGACGATCACTTCAGTCGAGCACCCCTCGGCACCCTCATTCGGGATCGCGTTCAGCAGCCGTGTGAGTAGGCGCGAGCGATTGAACGTCGGGATCACCACGCTGATGTCCGGGCGCGTCATCGATCGGCCACGACGGCGGTCGAGACCGCCTCTGCGAGGGACTCGACATGTGGCGCGAGCAGCATCGTGTTGCGGATGTGTGAGCCATCGACCCGGACCACCTCGAGTGGCCGTGTCGACACCGCACCCCAGGCGCCGGTCATCGCGATGCTCCAGTGCTCGGACGCGTCGTCGCCGAGATAGAGCACGATGTCGGCATCGATTTTCGGCGGCCGGTACTCGAGGCTCGCAACGCGCAGACGGTGTTCCATTCCCAGGAACAGCCTCCGATCCGACGGACGGAGGCCGAACCGTTCGACGGCGACGTCTTCGATCGAGCGGCGGAGCGTGTCCTTCACTTCGTCGGTGATGACCAGCGACGAGCTGCGCAGTCGTGCTGCCGCGAACCGGGGGCCTCGCGTCCGCCATGCCTCGACGAACTTCGCGACGCGACCGCGCGGGTCGGCCACTCCGGCGAGACCGGCCTCGATGACCCCGACGTACTCGACGTCCTCGCCGGCGTCGAGCAGCCGTCGCGCGACGTCGACGGCAACCAGACCGCCGGTGCTGTAGCCGAGCATCCGGTACGGCCCGGACGGCTGCGCGGTCGCCAACGCCTCGTAGCAGTAGCGGCCGAGTTCCTCGATGGTGTCGAACGGCGCCCGCTCGCCGCGCGTTCCCGGATACTCGACACCGAGTACTCGGAGCTGTGGATCGAGTCGGCCGACGAGTTGTTCGAACACGAGGAGCGCGCCATCGGATCCGGGCCAGATCCACAGCGGTGGTGCCTCGCCGTCGCCGGGCTGGAGCACGATCGCGGCGTCGTCCTCGTCGCTGCCGCCGAGTCCGAGCGCGGTGACCAGCGCACGCGGCGTTCGTGCCTCGAAGAGCACCGAGACACGTGGACGCTGGTGGTATTCCTGCTCGATCCGCATGAACAACTCGAGCGCGAGCAGCGACTCGCCGCCGGCTCCGAAGAAGTCGTCGTCGGGCCCGACGTCGTCGCGCTCGAGGATCTCCCGGAAGAATCCGACCATCCGGTCCAGTTCGGCGTGCGTCTCGGAGCCGTCGGGGGAGCGACGCTCGGTCGAGGTGACCGGCAGCGCCGCGATCGCTGCGCGATCGAGCTTGCCGTTGGGGGACCTCGGCAGGCGTTCGTGGATCTGAATGACCCTGGGCACTGCGGTGGGTGGGAGCGATACGTCGAGGTGCGCGGCGAGCGCCTCGCGGTCGATGGCTGCGGGATCGCCCTCGAGGTGAGCGACGAGCGACCGGTGGGCGTCGTCGGCCAAGGCGCTCCCGAGCGTCGTGAGCGGGTCTGGCGCATCGGCGGCGCGTCGCAGCGCTTCTCCGAGTCGGTCGGCTTGTGTGGTCGAGAGCAGTACATCGAGTGCTCGGAGGTCCCGTGCGACCACGACTGCCTCCTCGACGCCCTCGACCCCCTGGAGTGCGACTTCGATCTCGGTCGGTTCGATCCGGAGCCCACCGGCATTGAGCTGGTCGTCGACCCTGCCGTGGAAGTAGAGCTGACCGTCGGCGACCGCCGCTCGATCGCCCGTGATGAACGTACGCCCGGCGCCGAACGCGCTCGCTGCTGCCGAACCGATCGGACTCGATGCCGTCGTAGCCCAAGGTGACGGTCTCGCCTCCGATCAGGAGCTCCCCGATGACTCCGCCAGGGCACAACTCCCTCCGATGGTCGACGATCGCCGTCCACGCGCCCGGGATCGGATGGCCGATCGGCACCCCGACCGTCGCGTGGTCGAGGTGGCAGAGCGTGGCCCAGACCGTTGCCTCGGTCGGTCCGTACTCGTTCGAGAGCTTCGACGCGGGGCGTGCGTCGAGGTGGTGGGCGACCACGTCGGGCCCGCATGCTTCACCGGCGACGATGACCTGATCGGGCCATGCGGCGTCTGCCTCGGCCCGTGCGAGCAGTCCGCGGTAGAGCGACGGGACCATCAGCGTGTGGGTGATGTCTGCGCCGGCGAAGAGGTCGATCAGCGCGTCGGCGTCGTGGACCTCGGAGTCCGTCGGAAGAACGACCGTTCCGCCCGTCGTCAACATCCAGAACAAGCCCGCCACCGAGCTGTCGAACGAGAGACTCGAGACCACGAGGAAGCGCTCGGGCTCCACTGGGTACACGGCGTGGCGCGCCGCTGTGCTGAGAGCGAGTTCTCGATGGCGGACGGTGACTCCTCGGGCTTCGCCGGTGGAGCCGGAGGTGTAGATCGTGTACGCCGGACCGTCGAGGTCTGGCGCCGGGAGCGCCACGGTCGCGTCCGGTTCGGCGGCGAGCAGCTCGTCGAGGTCGGCGGCGATGCTCGTGGCCGGCGAGCCGCCGACGTCTGGTGTGCCGATCAGTGCCCGCGCTCCTGACGCATGGGCGATCGCTCGGTTGCGGGCCGCCGGGTAGGTCGGGTCCAGAGGAACGTAGGCTGCGCCGGCGCGCAGGGTCGCGACGATGGCGACGACGGCGTCGACCGATCTGGGCATGGCGACGACGACACGGTCCTGCGGTCGAACCCCGTCTGCCACGAGCCGGTGTGCGAGCACGTTCGACGCATGGCCCAGCTCGGCCCATGTCAGCGAGCGGTCGCCGCAGCGCACCGCGATGGCGTCGGGCTGCTGGGCCATGAAGCGGGTCATGTCGGCGACGACGTGTGTGGCTGTGGGGGGAGTCGTACCGACGAGACGCGAGAGCTGCTGCGAGTCGAAGGTGACCGATCCGACCTGCGAGTCGGGGCGTCGGACCAGTGCGGTGATCGCGGTGTCGAGATCGGCGAGCAGCTGATCGGCGACCGCTTCGCTGACCTCCGAACCACGGTGCTCGACGGCGAGCACGACGCGTCCGGCGCGTTGTTGTACGAAGAACGTCGCGTCGGCAACCGCTGTCCCGGTGAAGAGGATCTCCTGGGTGCCGTGATGGCTCGCAAAGCTGACGTCGTCGAGATCCTGCAACGCGACCAACACCTGGGGCGTCGGATCGGGTGACCCGGCTCGGCGCCGTGCACTGACGATGTCGGCGAACGGCACCGTGCGGTGGGCGAGCCCTGATGCCAATGTCTCGGCACAGCGCGTTCTCACGTCGGCGAGTTGCCGGTCGGGGTCCAGGTCGAAGCTCAACGGCAGCGTGTTGAGGTGGTATCCGACGAGCTGCTCGGCGCCCGGATGGTCACGCGTCGAGACCAACGCGCCGAGCGTGACCTCGTCGACGCCGCAGTAGCGGCGCAGCACCGTGGCGAGCGCCGCCAGGACGGTGGCGAACGGCGAGGTTCCGCTGGCCGCCCGCAACTCGGTCGCGGTGATCTCGCTGACGCGCTCTCGCAGCCCGTCCGGGTCCGGCGTGCTCGGCCGATGCAGCTGTAGTCGCGGAACGTCGCCGACCGAGGTCACCCAGTGGTCGTCGTTCGAGGCGGCACGTCGGTTCGCCTGCCAGGTCGTGTGATCCGAGTACGAGAACGGCAACGGAGCCAGCTCTTCGCCGCGGTAGGCCAGTTCGATGTCCCGCCACATGCGTTCGAACGAGGTGGCATCGGTCGAAACGTGGTGAGTCGCCAGCACCACTGCGGTGTCGTCGCCGATCTCGAAGAGCCCACACCGCACGAGCGGACCGGTCCGGAGGTCGAACGGCGCTCGATGGATCAGTTCGGCGGCCTCGCGGAGCTCGGTCTGCGTTCGAAGCGTCCCGGAGCGGAACGAGATCGCCTCGTCGACCGTCAGCCGTCGCCGCGGTTCGTCGTAGCTCCAGTGGAGCGGCTCGTGACGAGCGACGACCTCGGCGAGGGCGGCGCGGAACCGCTCGGTATCGATGCGCCCGTCGAGGATGTAGAGCCGGCCCTGGTTGTAGCGGGGGTCGTCGGGCCGCATTCGGTGTTCGAAGAGCATCGAACGTTCGCCGGCGGACAACCTCGGTGGGTCACCACCCGTGCCGGCTTCGGGCGATGCCGCGGCCATCTCGCCTGCGGCCGTGCTGTCGGGCCTGCGTGGTTCGCCGAGGGCCGCTGCCAGCGCCCGGGGTGTGGTGTTCGAGAAGACGATCTCCTCGGAGACGTCGTGGCCGAGGACGTCGCTGAGCATCATCGTCATCTCGAGCGCGGCGAGCGAGTCGCCGCCGAGCGCGAAGAAGTCGTCGTCGACGGAGATGGTGTCGACGCCGAGGTGGCGCTCCCAGAGTTCGACGATCGTGCGCTCGAGTTCCGTCGTGGGCGCGACGACCATGGTCGGGCTCGATCGGTGTGTGCGCGTCGGAGCGGGAAGAGCCGCGGTGTCGAGTTTGCCGTTCGTGGTCATCGGCAGTCCCTCGACGACCACGAAGGCCGCCGGGACGGCGTGAGCGGGAAGCAGCCCTTGGAGGTGCGCGCGCAACTCAGCCGGGCTCGGTGCCGTGGTGTCGTCGCCGATCTCGATCCAGGCGGTGAGAGTCTCCCGGGTCCGGGGGCTGTAGCTGACCTCGGCGAGCATCGCTGCGACCTCCTGCTCGTCGTCGCGGTCGTCGAGTTCGGCGAGCGCCTGCTCTCGCTGCTTGTGGCCCAAGCGCACGTCCCACGCGTACGGCTCGGCGTAGTTGTGGTAGCCCTGCTCGAGCAGGTGGGTCTGTATTCCGGCGGCGTTGATCCGGCAGTTCGTCGATCGCCCGGTGTCGGATGGGCGAACCCACGGCGCCTCCTCGTCGAGGAATCGGAGCATCTCGGTGAGGTCGACGTCGACGTACCGGTAGAAGTCGACATAGTCGATGCGATCGAAGAGGGCATCGTCGTCGAAGACGTCGGTGTCCATCAGGCGTCGGACTGCGTCGTCGATGCGGTGGTACGAGCGCCGAGCAGCAACCACGGCCGCATCGATTGCGTCAGGGTCGAATCGTTGCTCGTCGAACTGCGCCGGGATCAGACGGGTCTCGAACAGCTGGCCACGGGACAACCCGGTGACGACGAGCGGCGCGCCGAGTTCGACCGCCCGATTCGTCCCCAGCGTGTAGATCGTCTTGAAGCAGCCGTGGCAGACGTTGCTGTGTCGCTCGAGTGAGTCCCGGAAGATGGCGTTCATCGCCTCGGTCGTCGCGAACTCGTGGTCGATGCCGAGCGCTTCGACGCTGCGACGGACGTTCTCCTTGGCGCCGTCGGAGATGAAGCCGTTGTCGAGCGTGAGCGCGTACACGTCGAAACCCATCTGGACGAGCTGGAACAGCGCATAGGTCGAGTCCTTGCCGCCGCTCAACAACGCGACGCAGTCGTGCCGTCCCGTGCGAGTGGCCCGGGCACGGTCGCGCAGCGCGAGTAGATCGGACCGGTCGCGGAACCAGGCGTCGGCTTGCACGCGAATCGCTTCGTAGCTGTGGCATCGATCGCAGACGCCGTCGGCGTCGAACGACACGTTCGGCACGTTGTCGGCGAGTCCGCAGCGCACGCAGTGCCGATGGGCGGGGCGGTGCTCGGGCGACCACGACCGTACGGCGGCTCGCCTCACCGCTGGGTGGAGCTCGAGCGCTGCCTCGATCTCGCTGGGGTCGAGTCGTATTCCGCCGACCTTGAGCTGCTCGTCGGCTCGGCGGAGGTACACGAGCGTTTCGTCGTCGAGCATCCGGACCAGGTCGCCGGATCGGTACCAGCGTCGACCGCCGTTCGAGGAGAAGGCACTCGTGTCGCCGTCGAGGTAACCGGACGTGAGCCCGGGGTGGGAGATGTGCAGCTCACCGATCGCGCCCGGTGGCACGTCGTGTCCGAAACGGTCGAGCACACGGAGTGCGACGCCTGGCGCCGGCCGGCCGATCGGAACGTCCGGGCAACCGGGGAACTCCTCGGGTCGCCACTCGTGGATCATGCACCCGACGACCGCCTCGGTCGGTCCGTACTCGTTGAAGATCCGGACCCCGGGCAGGGCAGCGATCAGCCGGCGCGCGAGAGACGTCGGGAAGGCCTCCCCGCCGACGACGAGGGTTGCGAGTGAATGCCCTGGCGGCAGCAGTCGCACGAGGAGTTCGAGGTGCGACGGCGTCGCCTTGCACCAGGTGATGTCGCTCGACGCGGCGATGCGCTGCATTGCGACCGGGCCATCCTCGCCGACGACGACCGAGCGCCCACCGGTGAGCAGCGGGAGGAACAGGCTCGTCACGGTCAGGTCGAACGTCAGCGCGCTGAACAACGCGACGACGGGCCGTTCGCCGTCCGGGACGTAGTGCCCGACTGCGAAGGAGAGGTAATCCGCCAGGCCGCGGTGCGAGATCGGGACACCCTTGGGCTCGCCTGTCGATCCCGAGGTGAACAGGAGATACGCCTCCGCATCGAGCGACCGTTCGATCGGCGTCGGTGGGCCGTCGGCACTCGGTGGGTCGGCGTCGTCGCGCAGCGTGAGCGCGCATCCGGCGCGCTCGATCAGGCGCTCTCGACGCGGCGCTGGCTGCTCGGGGTCGATCGGAACATACGACGCCCCCGCCTGCATCGTGGCCAGGATGGCGACGACGGCGTCGGCCGACCGTCGCATCTCGATCGCAACTCGATCACCGGGACCGATCCCCCGCGTCTGCAGGCCGGCGGTGAGTCGCTCGACACGGTTCCACAGCTCGCGGCCCGACCACGATGTGGAACCGTCGACGATCGCCACGTCGTCGCGGTCGCCGAGCGCTCGAGCGAGCTGCTCCACGACATGGACGGCGGGTTCGGGCGTCGGTCCCTCGCCCCACGAGTCGACAGCGATCCGCTCCTCGGGGGTGAGCAGGCAGAACCCGCCGATCCGCTCGTCCGGGTCATCGGCCATGCGACGGAGGATCTGGGCGAAGTGAGCTGTCGCGCGTGCTCTGTGGTCGCCCGCAGCGGCGCCGTCGTTGAGATCGAGCACGAGTTCGGACGTCCCGAAGCGTGCGAGCTGCACGCGCATGAGGTGGTTGGAGTCCGACGCTCCGGGGTGGATCCACTCGATGCGTGCCGGGTGGGGGCCGAACGAGGTCAGATCGAGCAGTGGAAGGACGTTGACCACCGCCTCGATGTCCGTCCCGGCAGGGGCGGTTCCGGGCACGGCATGGCGCAGCGTCTGGTTGAGTGATCGCCCGATCCGACGGTGCACGTCGGCGAAGGTGTCGTCGGGTTCGATCACGATGTCCACGGGATAGACCTCGACCAGTGGGCCGAGCAGGTCTCGGGCGTCCGGTCGACTGCGATTGTGGACCGGGATGCCGATCGCGAAGCGGTCGGCGCCACCGATGCGGTGAAGGTGCACGGCCGTCGTCACGAGCAGCAGGGTCGTCCAGGAGAGGTCGGTGCTCGTCGAACGGAAACGGCCGGCGGTCAGATCGTCCAACGCAGCCGCGAGTTCATCGTCGACCGGTACCGGAATCCTGGTGCTCGACGACGTCGACGGCTGCTGGCGCTCGTAGAGCTGTCCGATCCTCGCAGCAGCGGGACGAGCGGCCCAGTGCCGTTCGGCTCGCTCGTGCGTCGGGCCCCGATCGGTGAGCCCCGCCCAGGAGTAGTACGGCGGGATCTCGATCGTCTCGCCGCCGTATGCGCGCTCGGTGAGACGGAACACGAGCGCGGAGGAGAATGCATCCGTGACGTAGTGGTGAAGTGCCAGATACCAGGAGATCGTCGAGTCGTCGTGGACGAGCACGACGCTGTCGTAGGCGCGCCGGCCCAACGGGAGAACCTCCCGAGCCCTGCGCCGTGCCCACGCCTGCGCCTGGCTCCTGGGGAGTTCGATCACCTCGGTGTGCGCCGGTTCGTTCGAGATCCGCACGGCCGTCTCGCCGCTCGCCGCGGTCGTGATCCGGCTCCGCAGAACGTCACTCGCAGCGACCACCGTGGCGAAGGCGTCGGCGAGACGGTGAACTTCGATCGGGCCGTCGAGGTGGGCCATGAGCACCATGTTCTGCATGGACGAACGCGCATCGCGCTGCTGCGAGGCGAGCAGTGCCCGCTGGCCGGGGGTCAACGCCGCCCGCTTGTGCACCGCAACCGTGGTGTCCGTCATGAGTTCTCCGCGCCCTCTGGCATACTCGGCGACCCGAGAGGAGCACGACGGTTGACATGCCCACGATCGCGATCGTCCCGAGCGACGTCACTTCCAAGCGGATGCTGGCCCGGCGTCTCGGTGCACGGCTGACCGAAGCCGGGCACCGCGTGGTGATGCTCGTCGACGTGGGCGATCCCGACGATGCAGCAGACGGCGTCGAGTCGCATCGGGTTCCCATCCGCTGCTCGACCGCAGACGCGCGCCGCCCATGGCGACCGATCGCTCTGTGGCGTACGAGTCGTGATGCCGCTGCGATGCTCGACACCGCGGCGCTGGCCGAGGTGCTCGCGGAGGTGGAGCCCGATCTCTTGATCGTCGACATCGAGGAGTGGGAAGCGCTGATCCTCTCGCTCGCCCTCCCGTATCGACCACGCTTGGCCGTGCTGTGCAGCTTCTTCGAGGTCTGGCCCATCGCGGGGCTCGGGCCCAACGATCCCGGTCCGCCCCGCGGTGTGCTCGATCGAGCACAGGGCACGCTCCGGTGGCCGTGGATGTGGTTGCGGATGCGGGCCCACGATGCCAAGCAACTGCTCGTCGGCGGCGAGGTCGATCGCATCGCGACGAGCCGTGCGCTCGCCCGCCGCCTCGGGGTTCGACGGCAGCTCACCAGCCGGCAGTGGATGCACCCGTTCGTCCCTCGCGAACTGCCGATGCTGGTCTGCAACGCGCTGGAGCTGGACATCCCGCACGACCCACGTCCCGGCGTGGTCCACATCGGCTCGCTGCTCGAACCGGCTGATGCCGACGGGCCGGCCTCGATCGACGATCGGGAACTCGCTGCGGTGATCGAACGAGCGCGTGCCGAGCGCCGACCGATCGTGCTGTGCGCGTTCGGAACGCTCGCCACGGGAGAGCGCACGACACTGATGCAGCGACTCGCAGGAGTGGCGCGCCTGCGGCCCGAGTACCTGTTCGTGATCGGCTCCACGGTCGAGGCGCACGCGGATCAGTTCCGTGCGCTGTCCAACGTCTACACGGAGGGCTGGATCCCCCAGCGGACGGTGCTCGCGTTCGCGGCTGCTGCGATCGTGCACACCGGCAATGCGACGCTGCACGAATGCGTCGCGGCGCGCGTTCCGATGCTGGTGCATCCGCTCGGCGTCAACGACCAGTGGCGAAACGCTGCTCGTGTGGTGCGCCATGGCATCGGCTCGATTGACGGTGGTGATCATGACGACGCCGCGACGCTCGCGGCTCGCCTCGATGCGGTGATCGCTGACGAGGCCATGCGTGAGCGGATCGACGCCCTCGCCGACCGTGTCACACGGTACGAGCGAGAGGGTGTCGCCGTCTCGGCGGTCGAGGATCTGCTCCGCGAGTCGGGTGGCCATCTCAGCGTCGCTGCACGAAGTCGACCATGAGCGCGACCGTCTGGAAGTTCTCGATGACGACGTCGACGGGATCGATCTCGATCTCGAGGTGATCCTCGAGCCAGGTCACGATTCGGACGACGCCGATCGAGTCGACCAGACCGGTCAGCAGCAGGTCGGTCTCGGGTCCGACCGGTTCACCGAACGTGATCTCGCTGGAGATCATGTCGGTCAACTCCTCGGCGAGGCCGTTCAGTCGTTCGGTTCTCATGTGCTTGCGCCCACCTCCAACAATTGTGCGGCCCTGACCGTGTCGACCTTCCCTGAGGTCGTGACGGGCAGCGACTCGACGATGACGATGCGATCGGGGACCGCCCCGGGAGGCAGTGTGGCTCGGATCGCCCGCAGGACGACATTCGGGTCGGTGATGGTCGAGGTCTGCACGATCGCGACCAGGGGGGCGTCGGGGTCGTCGACGCAGACCGCCGCGCTCGCGGTGACCCCGTTCACTGCGTCCAGGGCCGCTTCCACGCCTTCGAGCTCGACGCGAGTGCCCCGAATCTTCACCTGCCGGTCGACGCGGCCGACGAACGTGAGCAGTCCGTCGGCTGCACGCTCGACGACGTCGCCGGAGCGGTACCAGCGCCTCGTCAGCCCACCGTCGACCGCTTCGTCGACGAAGGCCTGTTCGTTCAGATCCGGTCGACCCCAGTAGCCGACCATCGCGGTGCTCGTCCGGATCTGGAGCTCGCCCCGCCCGGCTCGGCCCAGGACCGCTCCGTCAGGTGTGACGACGCGTAGCTCGGTGTCGTGCCAGGCCCGACCGATCGGGATGCTTCCGTCGTCCGACGGCGGTCCATCCAGGTGGTGGTACGTGCACTGGTTGACCTCGGCGGGACCGTACACATTGCTGAATCGGGCGTGCGGGAGATCCGCCATCAACGCTCGGAGTGCGGCGGGCGGGAAGATCTCGCCGCCGAAGAGCACCCAGCGCAACGACGAGAGATCTCGCTGGTCGAGTGCTCCTCGCAGCTGCAGCTGGCGCAGGATCGTCGGGACCGAATACCAGGTGGTCACCCGCTCACGTTCGAGCAACTCGCTCACGTTGGCCGGGAAGCGCAGGAGCACGTCGGGAACGAGGATGGTGGCGGCGCCGACCAGCGGTCCGGCGTAGAGCTCGAACGTCGACTGGTCGAAGTGGAACGGCGCCACGTTGCCCAGACGGTCGGTTGCCCGAAGCTCGTAGCAGTCCGCTGCCAACTCGGCATAACGCAGTGCGCTGGTGTGGGTGTGGACGATGCTCTTCGGCCGCCCGGTCGATCCGGACGTCGAAATCACGTAGGCGGGGTCGCTGCCCAACCGATCGACCGGTCCGACCGCGTCGTGCTCGGCAACGTCGCTCCAGCTGAGGGTGCACGACGGCGGATCACCGATCGTCGGCACGGAACCGTCGGGCCACCGATCGGATGTCGTCGGCGCAACGACGATCGCACGTGGCGCCAGTTCCCGCTGCAGTGCCTCGAGCACCAAGATGGGAGCACGGGGGTCCACGGGCACGGCGATGGCTCCGGCGTGGAGTGCACCGTGCATCGCGGTGAACGTGTCCACCGACTTCGGAGCGAACACGACGACCCGATCCCCGGCCGAGACGCCGATCGTCCGGAGCGCAGCCGCGAACTTTGCGATGCGAACGGCCAGCATCGCATGGTCGAGTCGTTCGTCGGGTCCGGCGACCGCGAGCCCCTGCGGGTCACGTTCGGCCGCACCGATCACCAGGTGCGACAGAAGGTACGGGCGACCCTGATTCACCGAGTGAGTGCCGAGATGGCGGCCTGGGCTCGTCGGCAGCGGGCGTCGGTCACGGTCGAGGATCCTAGGCCTTGACTGGCAACGCGTCGATGGGAGGTGCCAATCTCTCGCAGTGCGCCCTGCCGTGATCGATCGACTCAGGTTCGGTGGCCGCGCGGTGGACCCGGCCCCGGAGCGCCTCGGCGAACTGGTCGACCGTTCATCGCTGGGCGCCGACGGCCCGGCGCTGCGAGGTGTGTTCCAGGACGACGGCCACGTCCTGCTCAGGGGCCTGCTCGACCGCGACAAGGTGCTCGCGGCCCGAGAAGAGCTCCTGCTCAAGTACGCGATTCTCGGTGAGGTCGACGATCGGTATCCGATCATGGACGGCATCGCCGGCGAGGCGTCCGGGGTGGCGGCCGCCAACCTCAGGGCGTTCACACAGTCGCTGCGATCGGGTGCCCGCTACGAGTCCGTGATTCTCGACCCGTCGCTCGTCGCTGTGGTCGGTGCGCTGCTCGACGGGCCGGTACGCCCGTACGACTTCCGCTGGCCGCGGTTGGCCCGACCGGGTGAAGGATGCGGGTTCCACTGCGACGGGCCGTACATGAGTCGAGGGACCGACCGGCACCTGTCCGTGTGGATTCCGTTGGGCCGGATCGAACCGCACGAGGGAGCACTGATGGTGCTCGAGGACAGCCACCGCAGCCGGGAACTCTCGGACGGGTACTTGAAGATGGACGCGGATCTGGATGGCTTGACCTGGCTCGATGACGACCCCGCGAAGGTGCAGGAGCGGTTCGGTGCCCGATGGCTGACGGCCACCTTCGAGCCCGGCGACGTGCTGGTGTTCGGGATGAACGTCCTGCACGGCGCGTTCGACAACGAGTCCGAGGAACGTCGTTGTCGGCTGTCGACCGACAGTCGGTACCTCGTGGAGGGGGAGGTTGCCGATCCCCGTTGGAACGGTGCCGACCTGAATCCCCACGGACCGGGTCGTGTCTTCTATCCGGGCCTCGGTTCATGGGGGAACGCCGACTTCCAGGACGAGTGGAAGTACGTGGACGATCGCGGGAGGATCCGGCTGTCGTGACACCGATCCCGGACCCGCAGCTCGTCGTCGATGCACTCGTCGACGTCCGTCACCCCATCAAGATGCGCGTGGCCGAGTGGGCCCGCGACGCACTCGATCCAGGCGACATGATCGAACGGGACCTCAACTGCACGTTCTTCCGCGAGGCTTGGACAGCGTGTGCCGAGGCGGGCCTTCCCGGTTCGGTCGTGCCGACCGAGTTCGGCGGAGGCGGCGACGACGTGGTGACGACGACGTTGAAGCTCGAGGGTCTCGGCCTCGGATGCCGCGACAACGGGTTGTCGTATGCGCTTGCGTCGCAGATGCTGAGCTTCCAGGACGCGTTGGTCAAGTTCGGCTCGGACGACCAACGCACCGAGATCCTCGCGCCTGCCTGTCGTGGAGAGCTGCTCTGTGCCTTCGCGATCACCGAGGCGGGGGCAGGGAGCGACAGCTACTCGATGTCCACTCGTGCCGAGCGCGTCGATGGTGGATGGAGCATCACCGGCGAGAAGGTGCACATCACGCTCGCCCCGGTTGCCGACGTGGCGCTCGTGTTCGCCGTCACGGATCCATCGCGTGGACGCTGGGGAATTTCGGCGTTCCTGGTCCATGCCGATCGGCCGGGCGTCGAATTCACCCAGACCAAGCCCAAACAAGGTCTCCGGACGACCCCGTTCGGCGACATCCGACTCGACGGCTACGTCGCCTCCGAGGAGGATCTGCTCGGGGTCGAGGGATCGGGCGCGAGCATCTTCACTGCGTGCATGGAGAGCGAGCGTGCGCTCATCATGGCCTCCCACCTCGGTGCAGCCGAACGAACGTTGCACGACGCCATCGCCCGGGCGAACTCCCGTGAGCAGTTCGGCCGGCCGATCGGGAGCTTCCAGGCCGTCTCCCATCGCCTCGTGGACATGGCCATGCACCACGAGACCGCGCGTCTGCTGCTGTACCGCGCCGCTGCGGAGATCGGGCTCGGGCGGCGCTCGACGCTCGCTGCCGCCAGGGCCAAGCTGGGTGCCTCGGAGGCGATCGCTTCGCTGACGCTCGCAGCCGCTCGTGTCCACGGCGCCGAGGGGTACGTGACCGAGTACGAGGTGGAGCGCGACGTACGTGACGCGCTCGGCGGGTGGGTGTACTCGGGTACCTCGGACATCCAGAAGAACGTGATTGCGGCACTGATCGGCGTCAGAACGGAGACGTCGTGAGTGGTGTTGGTCCGACTCGCCGCGTGGTGGGCCGAAGTGTGCTGGCGGTGATCCTGGTCTCGATCGTGGTCGCCCTGGCCGCACCCACCGGGACCGCATCCGCGCACCGCAACGACGAGTCGTACGTCTATCTCGACATCGGCGACGACGATCTGCGCGGCACGGTGCAGATGCCGTATCCGGACATCCGCGAGGTGCTCGGTCTCGAACTCGTCGGGACCGCGGAAGAAGTGCGCGACGAGATCTCCGCGAATCTCTCGCTCCTTCAGGCATACGCGGACGAGCGGACGTCGATCGGCGCGGCCGGAGCCGTCTGGTCGGTGGCATTCGACGGGTTCACTGTCCTCGAGGACACCGATGTGAGCGAGGGCGGGCTGGGCTACGTGATCCTCCCATTCGTGGTCGATCTCGAAGGCGTAGCAGTACCGCAGTTGATCGAGTTGGAGTTCACCCCGTTCCTCGAGGAGATCGCCGATCGGAACAACATCGGCCTGATCTCGAACTACTGGGAGGGGGGCTTCATCGGCGGCGAGGCGAACGAGCTCGTCGTGTTCAGTGCGTCGTCTCCGGCCGGGGTGATCGACCTGAGCGGCGCGAGTCAGTGGAAGAACTTCCGTGCGAGCATCGACCTCGGCGTGGACCACATCCGCACGGGTCCGGATCACATTTTCTTCATCTTCGTGCTGCTCCTGCCTGCGGTGTTGATCCTCGTTGCCGGGGTCTGGTATCCGGCTCCGACATTCGCCGGATCGCTGTGGCGGGTGGTCATCGTTGCGACGATGTTCACACTCGCCCACTCGATCACGTTCACGTTGGCGGGGCTCGACATCTTGCCGCTCCCACCGGCGAAGCTGACCGAGACCGTCATCGCCCTGTCGATCGCGGTCGCAGCACTCCACAACCTGAAGCCGTTCTTCGGTCACGTCGAATGGGCGATCGCATTCGTCTTCGGGCTGTTCCACGGGATGGGGTTCGCCGGCTTCGTCGAGGAACTCGAGATCAGCCAGACCACGAAGCTCGTCTCGCTGCTCGGCCGCAACGTGGGGATCGAGTTCGGTCAGATCGTCATCATCCTCCTGACGCTCCCGGCGCTCTACATCCTGAGTCGCACCCGCTTCTACCGACCGTTCTTCGTCGTGTCGTCGTTGGCGTTGGCGTCGATCAGTCTCGTCTGGGTGTTCGAGCGTTCGTTGGAGTTCGACGCCGGGATCGGTCGCTTCGTCGACGCCGCCGTGGTGTGGCCGCGTTCGTTGCTGTTCTGCGTGCTCGCGACTGCCCTCGCTGCGGCGATCTACGGATGGGAGCGGCGAGACGGTCGGTTGGTGCCGACTGGTGCGCCGCCGGTCGAGGAGCCGGAACCAACTCGCGAGGTGAAGATCGAGGAACCAGCCGAGATGCTCTGAGGAGCACGGGGAGTTGTCCGTCGTCAACTCGGCGTGGAAACGTCTCGCCGTGCTCCCCGCGTTCGACCTCCTCGACCTCCAAGCAACCGACGATCCGTTCCGGTTCCGACTCCCTGCCCGCACGGCGCTGTGCACCCCCTTCGGGTTCCTCTACGGCGGCAGCGGGATCGCCGCATCGATCGAGGCCGCGGAGCGGGCGAGTGGGCGGCCGCTGCAGTGGATCACCACGCAGTTCATCGGCAGTCCGGTGCCCGACGATGTGGTCGACATCGAGGTGGTCCTGCCGGCGCATGGGCGAGCGACCACGCAAGCCCAGGTCGTGGCGAGTGTCGGCGGACGCCCGATGTTCACGTCGCTGTGCGCCCACACGCAACGCCCCGGCGGCGATGGCGCCTCCTTCCTCCACATGCCCGGGGTTCCTCCGCCGGACGACTGTCCGTCGATGTCGGAACCGTTCGCGGCGGTGCTCGCCGGAACGTTCTTCGACCACCTCGAGCGGCGCCTCGCCGCTGGGAAGGTCGCGCTCGAGGCAGTCGACGACGCCCAGACCGGCCCGCTCGCGATGTGGTGCCGCATCCCCGGTCACGAGATCGGCACCCCGGCGACTCAGGCCTTCGTCGCCGACATCATCCCGCTCGCCGTGTGCGCCGCACTCGGTGTGATGCCCGGTGGTACCAGCCTCGACAACACATTGCGAGTGATCGACCCCGAGCCGTCGGAGTGGGTGTTGCTGGACATCACCGCCGAGGGATTCCATCGCTCGATCGGTCATGGCTCGCTGCGCCTGTGGAGCCAGGACGGTCGCCTGCTCGGCACCGCTCAGCAGACCTGCATCATCCGCACGAGCCACCACGGTCGCTGAGGACTCGCTTGGCGGGCGACCGAGGTCCGTCAGCCGCCGTGGGTCTCGGGGGTTTCGATCTTGCCCTGCATGCCGGCGGCCTCGTGACCCTCGATCGAACAGATGAAGGTCAGGCCGTCCTCGGGCACGACGAAATCGATCGTGACCGACTCGCCCGGATCCACAGGGAACGACGTGCCGTCGGCGAACGTCAGGTTGTGCAACACCGCTCCCTCGTTGACGAGTTCGCCGGTGTAGTCGCCGGGTTCCGCGATGATTTCTTCGGGGTCGAACTCGAACTCGGTCATCGCGATACGGACCGAGTCACCCGCACTGACGATGGGGTCGTCGGTGTCGTCGACATCGACGACCTGGCCGTTCACGACGTCAGGACCGTCGGGCCCGCACCCGGTCGCTCCGAGCGCGAGGACGACCGCGGTCAGCGTTGTTGCACGAAGGGACGCGCGTCGATACATGGTGCCTCGATGATCGATCGTGGACTGCACGGCATCACTCGACGGTGAGCGTGCCCTCCATGCCGGCATCGAAATGAGATTCGATCGCGCAGATGATCTGATAGGTTCCTGCGGGGACATTGAAGACCATGTCCTGCGTATCGCCCGGTTCGACTTCGGTCTCTGTGAGCACGAAGTCGGCGAGCAATTCTTCTTCCGTCTCGGGCAGATCCGCCTCGCTCGTGATGGTGACGCCCGATTGCAGGATCACCCATTCGTGAGCAACCGCCCCGTCATTCGTCAGGGTGATCGTCACGTCCTCATCGGCCGCCGCAGACCAGCTGTCGGGATCGAACTGGAAGTCGGAGAGGGTGGCATCGAGCTCGGTCGAGCCGGAATCACCACTTTCCCCATTCCCATCGTCATCGGATCCGCACGCCGAGCCCACGAAAAGCAGTGGTCCGAGCGCGACGAGCGCCGCAGCTTTGTAGTTATTCCCCATGTTCCCCATCCTCCCGATTTCTGGAAACGATAGCGGATCAATTGAGTGAATACAAGAGGATTTTGTGCCCTATATTCGACATCATATTGCGGGACGAATAGTTGCACTCGCACCTGAAAGGCTTCCGATCGAGAAGTCGTCGCAGATGTCTCGGGATGGATCCGTTGACCCGAGGATCTCAGATGCCGGTGTCGAGCGGTGAGTCAGGTGGGCCGTCGACAAGGAGCCGACGCAGCAGCGAACCGAGCGCTCGTGGCGAGAACCAGACGCCGTCGGTAGCGGCCGATTCGATGTCGTCGAGGTGCCACCAGCGCAGCTCGTACAGCCGCTCGGCTCGGAGCTGTTCCCAGCTGAGCGCGGGCCGAGGCTCGAAGCGTTCGTGGGTCTCGACGACGTAGTAGCGATCGCGTTGTCCGTCCCACTGCCCGTCGAGATGGGCGATGATGTGTTCGCGGTTCCACACGTGATCGCGGACCACCGGGTCGTGGAGGCCGACCTCCTCGATCAGTTCGCGGTGCAGCGCTTCGAGATGGGTCTCACCGGGATCGAGGCCCCCACCGGGAAGCGACCACACCGTCGCATCCGGAAACTCGAAACGCACCAGCAGGATGTGCTCGTCCGGAGTGACCAGCAGCGCGCGCACCGCCTGCCGGATCCGCAGCTCGCTCATCGATTGCGGTCAGTCCTGTGGCGTGTCGCGCAAGCCGTCGTTGAACGCCTTGTACATCTGGTAGACGCCCTTGCACTTCTCGCACACCGGCAGTTGCTTGGGATCGCGCGAGGGCACCCACACGAATCCGCACAGCGCTTCGACCGGCGTGCCCATCACTCGGGCCTCCAAGACCACCGCCGCGGCGTTCTCGCCGCGCTTGGTCTTCACGATGTGCGCAGCGGTCGGCTCGCCGGTCTCGGTGGTCTCGTCGGTGTCGACGTCGACACGCTCGACGGGCATCGTTTCGAGGTCGGTCATGGTGCCAGTCAAACAGATCGGGTAGGGTGCTCCACGTGCTCATCGCCATTGTTGCCATCGCCGCCGTAGCGGCCGCGGGCGCAGCAGTAGCAGCACGCGGCCCCGCACCCGTACTCATTCCGGTACGGGTCAGGCGGGGGACACGAGCTCAGCGTCAACGCTGACAATCGTCGAACTCGCCCGACCAGCCGGAAACCGGCGGCGGGCTCCGCTGCAGGTCTTCGGGACACCCGTACTCCCCAAGAAGGACCGACCATGACCACGAATCCGAGTGACACCGTCGAGACGGCCATCCCCGACGGCGTCGACATGACCGACCCCTACGCCGACGATCCGGCGTTCGTCCTGCACCGGGGCGGAAAGCTCGAGATCGCCTCGCGCGTTCCGATCGACGGCCCGGAGGATCTCGCGCTCGCCTACACGCCCGGTGTCGGCAGGGTGTCGCAAGCCATTGCCGACGAGCCCGACCGTGTCTGGTCGCTGACGGGCCGCTCGAACGCCGTTGCCGTGTTGTCGAACGGCACCGCAGTCTTGGGTCTCGGCGACATCGGGCCGGAGGCAGCGATGGCCGTGATGGAGGGCAAGGCGGTGCTCTTCAAACAGTTCGGTGGCGTCGACGCGTATCCGGTGTGCGTGAACGCCCGCACCATCGACGAGATGGTCGCCATCGGGACTGCGATCGCACCGACGTTCGGCGGCATCAACCTCGAGGACATCAAGGCGCCCGAGTGCTTCGAGATCGAACGGCGCCTCCAGGAGGCGCTCGACATCCCGGTGTTCCACGACGACCAGCACGGCACCGCGATCGTGGCGCTGGCCGCACTGATCAACGCCGCCCGGGTCGTCGGCAAGCGCGTGGAGGAGCTGCGTGTGGTCATCGTCGGCACCGGCGCCGCCGGTGTGGCCGTGGCCGAATTGCTGCACGACGCCCGTGTGGGTCAGGACGGAACCGGCGACATCATCGGCGTCGACAGCACGGGCATCCTGCACCGAGAGCGTGAGAACCTCACGCCCACCAAGCAGTGGTTCGTCGAACACGGCAACCGCGACGATCGACGCGGCGGCGTCCGGGAGGCACTGCAGGGTGCCGACGTGCTGCTGGGCTTGTCCGGCCCGGGCATCATCCAGCCCGAGTGGCTCGCCGAGATGGCCGACGACGCGATCGTCTTCGCCATGGCCAACCCGACGCCGGAAGTGATGCCGGAGCTCATGCCTGCCAACGTCTCCGTGATCGCCACCGGTCGCAGCGACTATCCGAACCAGATCAACAACGTGCTCGCGTTCCCGGGGGTCTTTCGTGGCCTGCTCGACGTGCAGGCCACTCGGTGCACGATCGAGATCAAGCGGGCCGCGGCCGACGCGCTCGCGTCGCTCGTCGCCGACCCGGTCGCCGAGCGGATCATCCCCGGCGCCTTCGAGCCGGGCGTGGCTGACGTCGTCGCGGATGCGGTGCGGGCGATGGCGCTCGAGCAGGGATACGTCCGCAGCTGACCGGTCGGTGGTTCCCGGAGACCCGGGCTCGGGGAACCACCGCGGTTCCCGGAGACCCGGGCTCGGGGAACCACGCCGATCGTGTGATTCGACGTTCGATCGGGCAGGGTAGAGAAATGTCCCGGTTCGAAGCTTCCTTCGCGTCGCTCCAGAACCTCGACTACCGCAAGCTCTGGTGGGCGGGCACGTTCTCGTTCATGTCGGTGCAGATGCAGTTCCTGCTGCGCGGCGTGCTGGCCTGGGACCTCACCGAACGCGAGGGGGCACTCGGGCTCGTCTATCTCTGCTTCGGCATCGCGCTCCTGATCGCCACGCCGCTCGGCGGTGTCGCCGCCGACCGCCTGCCGAAACGGCGTGTCCTCATCGTGAGCCAGGGAGCGATCCTCGCCGCCGCGACCGGGATGGGGATCGTCGTGCTCACCGACGTCGTCCAGTTCTGGATGCTGCTGGTCGCCGCCGTGACCCAGGGCGTGGCGTTCGGCTTCCTCGGGCCGACCCGCGTGGCGTTCACCTCCGAGATCGTCGGCCGTGACCAACTCGGCAATGCGATCACGCTGTCGATGCTCAGCATGAACGGCACCCGCGTCATTGCGCCCGCCTTCGCCGGCGCGCTGGCCGGACTCGTGTTCGTCGGGATCGGCGGCGCCTACGTCGTCTCGGCTGCATTCTCGCTGCTGTCGTTCGTGCTCTACGTGCGCTGCCCACCCGGCTCGGCGCCGCGGGCGACCTCGACGGCGAGTCCGTTCGCCGAGATCGTCGACGGGGTCCGGTACGTCCGGTCCCGACCGCACCTGCGGCGACTCGTGCTCAGCTCGTTCGTGATCATCATGTTCGGCTTCAACTACGTCGCCTTCATTCCTGCGCTGGTGAAGGGCGAGTTCGGCCTCGGCGACGGCTGGGTCGGCGTGATCATGTCGGCGAGTTCGATCGGCGCTGTCGCCGTCGCCGTCCCGCTCGCGAGCCGCGCCGACGGCGCCGGCGTCTGGAAGTTGATGGTCGTCTCGGGAATGGTGTTCGGTACGAGCGTGATCGCGCTGGGGCTGTCGCCGCTGTTCGGCCTCGGCGTCCTCGTCGTCGCCTTCATCGGTGCCGGGACGACCGGCTACCAGTCGCTGTCGAACTCGATCGCATTGAACATGACAGGCGACACCCACCAGGGACGCGTCCAGTCGCTGATGATGCTCAGCTTCGCCGGCTTCGGCATCGCTGCCGCCCCGCTCGGCTTGCTCGCCGAGGCGATCGGTCTCCGCAGTGCGATCGCGCTGATGGGGGCGGTCACCCTGGCCACCGTCATCGGCTACGGACTGCTCGAGCGCGACGTGCAAGCCGAGATCGAACACGGCGGGCACCACGACGAGATCGCGGTGACCGAAGCCGCTGCCACCTGATCAGTCGATCAGTCCGGCGAGTTCGGCGGTGAGGTTCGCCCGTGCTCGTGTCTCCCAACAATCGCGAGCGGTCGGAGTGGAGTAGATCGTTGGACGCCCCAGGAACTCCTCGAGCACCGCTGCCCGCCCGGTTCGCCAGTCGTCGTCGGTGACGTGTCGGTACTCGGCGCGCACACCGGCGACGTAGGTCGAGTAGCCGGCCGGGTCGGCGCCGAGGATTGCGAGGTCGGCGTCGAGCAGGACAGCGGTGTCGCCGGTGAGGTGTCCGGCATCGGTGGCGCCGTGCTCGGTTGCCTCGATCATCGAGGCGACCCGGTCGACTGCGTCGGCGTTCCAGCCGATCGATGTGAGGTCGCGCCGAGCCAGTCGCGCGCTGGCCCGCTCGTTGGCGGGGTACGTCGGTTCGTACACGGCATCGTGATAGAACGCCGCGGCAACTACCTCGTCGAGGTGGTCGATCGGCTCGACCGGCGCGAGTTCGTCGACATGGCGGATCACCCAGGCGACGTGCGCGGCGGTGTGGTATCGGCGGTGCTTCTCCCGATGACGTGCGAGGAGCCGGTCGAGGAGCGTTCGGTCGGTGGTGACGTGGCGTTGCCACGCGACCTCCAGTTCGAGTTCTCGATCGCTCATCGTGTCAGTGTGCCAGCCGCCGTGGCAGGGTGATGCCCGTGACGATCCTGATCGACGAAGCCCGCTGGTTGTGGCGTGGCAAGAAGTGGTGCCATCTCGTCAGCGACTCCTCCTACGACGAGCTCCACGACTTCGCCGAGCGGGTGGGGATCCCGCGCCGTGGCTTCCAGGGCGACCACTACGACATCCCGGAGGAGTACCGCGAGGAACTGATCGCTGCGGGCGCCGAACAGGTCGAGAGCCGCGAGCTGGTCCGTCGCCTCCGTGCGGCCGGGCTGCGGCTGGCCCCGGCCGAACGCCGTGCCCGCACGGTCTGATGATCGTCGTGGGCAGATGTGTTCGTCACGCTGCCCAACGTTCGGGCTCGCCGAACAGTTCGCGTGGACGCTTCGGCCCTGATCGGCCGAGGACGAACCATTCGACGAGTTCGAGGCCGCCGGCGCGGCACTGGTCGCTCGCCTCCAACCAGCGGTGGACGTCGTCGGGCTCGACATCACCGGCGGGGCGGCTCGACGCAACGACCATCGCCTCGATCGGTGTGTCGGGTGGGGCGGCAGCGACGCACACGTCGATCACGCCGAACAGCGCGTCGGGATCGACGGTGCCGGTGACGATCATGATCGACGAGCCGCATCGCTCGCCGTCGAGCAGGATCACGATCGTGTCGTGGCCGTACGGAGCGGCGAGCGCGAGCACTGCCAGGGCGTCGTCCGCCGAACGGATCGGGTCGATGCCGCCTCGGGGCACCGGGTGGTCGCGAGACATGGCGTCTCCTTCGGTCGAGATGATCTGCGAAGGAGGGAGTCGGCACCACGGACACTACCGAGACGCGGGCCGAACCGATGAGAGTGGCGTTCCAATCAGGTCGTAACCTCGACCGCATGGCCGGCACCAACGCAGTTGCAACCATCTTCCACAACCCACATTGAAACTCCTCCGTCAATGCCGTGCGCATTGCCGAGGAGCTCGGCGTCGAGGTCGACATCGTGAACTACATCAAGACACCCCCGGACGCCGACACGCTCCGTTCCGTCATCGCCAAGCTCGAAGACGAGCCCACGGCACTGGTTCGGCGCGACAGCAAGTGGAAGAAGCTCGGCCTCACCGACGACGACGCCGCCACCGACGACCAGATCGTCGAACTGCTCGTCAAGCACAAGCAGCTGCTGCAGCGCCCGGTCGTGGTCACCGCCGACACGGCGATCATCGGCCGACCCAAGGAACGTGTGACCGAGCTGCTCGCGCCGCTCGCGGGGAGCGATGCCGGCTGAGTGAGTGCTGACACCGCCACGTTGAACGAGGTCTCGGCGCCAGGCGTCGACGCGCACGATCCGCCCTCGCGCTGGAAGTTGTTGTCGACGACCTTGCGCGCCCAGCGCAAGAACCTGATCATCGGCAGCGCAGTCGGTCTGCTGTGGATGGTGGGCAAGGTGTCGGTGCCGCTGCTGGTGCGCTACAGCATCGACCGCGGCATCGGACAGGACGACATGTTGCTGTTGTGGGCGTCGCTGATCGCCCTCGCCGGCGTCGCCGTCGGCACCTTCACGGCACTTCGCCGGTTCTACGCATTCCGCGAAGCACGCTGGACCGAGACCCGACTGCGTGAGCAGTTGTTCAACCACATCCTGTCGCTGCACATCGGGTACCACGACCGGGCCCAGACCGGGCAGCTGATGAGTCGCTCGTCGAGCGATCTCAACCAGATCCAGTCGTTCGTCGTCATGATCCCGATCACGATGTCGAACTTCTCGATGATCATCGCCGTCTCGGTGATCCTCTTCGTCACCGACTGGAAATTGGCGCTCATCGCGCTGGCGCCGCTGCCCTTCGTCAACATCGCGGGTCGACGGTTCTCGCACTCGATCCACTCGGCGGTGCTCGCCGTGCAGGCCGAACAGGCCGAACTGGCGACGGTGGTCGAGGAGACCGTCGGTGGCGTGCGGGTGGTCAAGGGCTTCGGCGCCGAGGCCGTCCAGTCGGCGCGGCTGCGCACCGAGGCCGACGACATCCGCGCCGCCTCGATCGGGGCCGCGCGCATCCGGGCGAAGTTCCTCCCGGCGATCGAACTGCTCCCGCAGCTGGGGCTCGTCGCCGTGCTGGCCGTTGGCGGCATGCAGGTGATCAACGACGAACTCACCGTCGGCCAGCTCGTGCAGTTCAACTTCTACGTGGCGCTCCTGGTGTCGCCGCTGCGAATGCTGGGTATGACCATCGCCTGGGCGCAACGTGCCGGTGCAGCGCTCGAGCGGGTGAACGAGATCCTCGACACCGCCCCGATCGTGGTCGACCCACCTCGCCCGTTGTCGCTTCCCGCTGCCGAGCATGCCGGCGCCGTCGAGTTCCGCGGGGTCCGGTTCGGCTACGACCCGGAGGCGCCGGTGCTCGACGGGTTCGACCTCGACCTCGCACCCGGGCAATCGGTCGCCCTGGTCGGAGCGACGGGATCCGGCAAGTCCACCGTCGCCAGGTTGCTCGTGCGCTTCTACGACGTCGACGAGGGTCGGGTCCGTATCGACGGCGTCAACGTGCGTGATCTCGCGGTGCACGACGTTCGACGTGCCGTCGGCATCGTGTTCGAGGACACGCTGCTGTTCCACGACTCGGTCGCGGCCAACATCGCCTTCGCCGATCCGGATGCCGACCGCGAGACGATCGAGCGCGCCGCCCGCCTGGCCGGCGCCCACGACTTCATCATGGGGTTGCCCGAGGCCTACGACACCAAGCTCGGCGAGCGCGGGTTCTCGCTGTCGGGCGGGCAGCGCCAACGCATCGCGATCGCCCGGGCCATCCTGGCCGATCCGCGCGTGCTCGTGCTCGACGATGCGACCTCCGCGGTCGACCCCTCGAAGGAGCACGAGATCCGATCCGCGATGTCGACGGTGATGGACGGGCGAACCACCATCGTGATCGCCCACCGGCCCGGCACGATCGCACTCGCCGACACCGTCGTGCTGCTCGACGGTGGTCGGGTCGTTGCGTCGGGACCGCACCAGGAGCTCCTCGACACCGAGCCGCGCTATCGCGAAGTGCTCGCGGCCATGCAAGCCGAGGACGACGAGCAACGCGCCGCCGCCGATGGCACGCCGCGGGCCGCCGACCCACGGACACCGGTGGGGGGCGACTGATGCACGCGATGGGGGCCATCGCCGACGAGGACAAGCTCGACGCCGACGAGGCCAAGAAGGTCCTGCGCCGGGCCGGGCGCATGGCACTGCCGTTCAAGAAGACGATCGCCGCAGCGTTGGCGTTCACCGCGGTGTCCACCCTCGGAGTGGTGCTCGGTCCGGTGATCCTCGGGTGGGCGATCGACAACGGCATCGGGCCGAAGGACTCCGATGTCCTTCGCAATGCGGTGATCTTCTACATGGGGCTCACCGTGCTGTCGTACCTGGCGGCCCGCCAGCAGTACATCCTGATCAATCGTGCCGGCGAGGGATTCCTGCGTGACCTACGCATCCGCGTGTTCGACCACATCCAACGCCAGTCGCTGGCCTTCTTCGACCGGAACAAGTCCGGTGTGCTCGTCGCCCGGATGACCGCCGACATCGAGTCGATGGGCGAGCTCGTGCAGTGGGGGTTGCTCCAGTTCGTCGCGGCGATCCTGCTCGTCGGGTTCGCGCTGATCCTCGCGTTCGTCACGTCGTGGCAGCTCGCCCTGGTCGGGCTGCTGGTGATGCCGATCATCGTCGTGGCATCGCGCAAGTTCCAGCGCGATTCCAACGCTGCGTATCTCGACGTGCGCGAGAACATCGGCCAGAACCTGTCGGCGCTCCAGGAGGGCATCGCCGGCGTTCGTGTCATCCAGGCCTACGCCCGTGAGCCCGAGCAGCAGCGCCGGTTCGAGCAGTCGAACCGTGAGCTGTACGACTCCCACGTCCACAGCGTCAAGGTGTCCACTTGGTACTTCGGGCTGGTCGAGGCCGCCGGCGTCCTCGCCACGGCGATCATCGTGGCGGTCGGTGGCTGGCTGTACTCCCGTGGCGACGTCGAGATCGGCCAGATCATCACCGTCGTGCTGCTGTTCGCGCAGCTCTTCGAACCGGTGCAGCAGCTGTCACAGCTGTACAACACCGTGCAGTCGTCGGCGGCGTCGCTCAACAAGCTGTTCGGCATTCTCGACACCGAACCCGACGTCGACGACGGCACCGAGGCGTTGGCGCGAAGTGGTTCGTTGGTCGTCGACCGGGTCGGTTTCCGCTATCCGAACACCGAGGCAGCAGTGCTGAGCGACGTGTCGATCAACGTCGCCGACGGCGAGCGCCTGGCGCTGGTCGGTCCGACCGGTGCGGGCAAGTCCACCCTGGCCAAGTTGATGGCGAGGCTGTACGACCCCACCGACGGCACGATCACGTTCGGCGGCGTCGACCTCCGCGATGCAACGCTGGCGTCGTTGCGTCACCGTGTCGTCGTGGTGCCGCAGGAGGGATTCCTGTTCGGCGGCACGATCGCCGACAACGTCCGTATCGCACGAGCAGACGCAAGCGACGACGAGGTCCGTGAGGCCTTCGCTGCGATCGGTGCGCTCGAACGATTCGACGAGTTCTCCGACGGGATCCACACCGAAGTGCGCGAGCGTGGCTCGCGGCTGTCAGCGGGCGAGCGCCAGCTCGTCTCGTTGGCGCGAGCTGCGCTCGTCGACCCCGCCGTGCTGGTGCTCGACGAGGCGACCAGCAACCTCGACCCTGGTACCGAGTTCATCGTCGAGCACGCACTCGATTCGCTGATGCGCGGCCGCACGACGATCGTGGTGGCGCACCGCCTGTCGACGATCCAGCGTGCCGACCGCATCGGCGTGATCGACGGCGGCCGCCTCGTCGAACTCGGCAACCACGACGAGCTGTTGGCCCTCGGCGGCCGCTACGCCGCCCTCGCCACCGCATGGCAGAAGAGCCAACCCGTCGCCGGCGCCTAGAACGGCTGCTCGGCGGCGCTGGTACCCGAGCCGCTCTGACGTGGCCAGCAACGGTTCGTGTCCTGGTTGACATGCGCTGTGTGCGAGCGAGGATCTCCAACGCGGCGATCTGCGCTCACACAAATCCGGACCCGGCGGTTTGTGTGAGCGACGACGTCCAACGCAGTGATCTGCGCTCACACAAGCCGGGAGATCGATCAGGCTCGTTCGAACACGAGGACGAACTCGACCAGGCCGTTGTCCTCGGTCTCCACGACACCGAACGATGGGTTCTCGATGCCGTAGTCCTCGAAGACGACCGGGATCGATCCGAGCACGCCGATGCGGCCATCGGTGGTCTGGGCGGTCACCTCGAACGTGACCGCATTGGTCACGCCCCGCAGGGTCAACTCGCCCGTGGCGGTCGCCGTGATCTGCTCGTCGCCGACGGGAATCCGGCCGAACTCGATCGGCTCGGTGAGGACGAACGTCGCAGTCGGGAACTCTGCCGCGTTCATGATGCGGCCCGCGAACTGGCCGTCGCGCCGGCTGTCATCACTGGTGATGTTCTCGATCTGCACGGTGATGTCGACGACGGTGGCGGCCGTGCCCTCGATCGTGAGTAGTCCCTCGATCTCGTTGCTGCGACCCACCGCCGTGGTGTTGACGCCGGCGAGCACCTCCTCGACGCGATAGCCGAACTCCGACGCAGTGGTCGGCACCCAGTCGCCGTCGAAGTTCTCGGCGGATGTGGTGTCCGTGGTCGGTGTCGTGTCAGCGGGCGCCGTCTCCGCGTTGGTCGCACCCGTGGTGGCGTCGGGCGTCGCTGGAGCGGTCGTTGCGACGAGGGCGCTCGAGAGGTCCGACTCGTCGAGCGCATCGGGGGAGTCGTTGATGAAGTTCGCGTAGATGAAGACTGCGCCGAAGAACAGCACGAAGGCGGCGACGACGCCGATGACCACCCACTTGATCCAGCGTGTCGGCGACTTCTCGGGCGCGGCGTCGGAGGAGATGTCGTCGGGGGAGATGTCGTCGGTGTCGGTCACGGCGCAGAGTCTGGCAGCGCGTCACCGACGCGGTCGCCGCCAACCTGTGAACTCCTAGAGAATTTGTGAGAGGAACAGCTTGGTGCGATCCTCGGTCGGGTTCTCGAAGAAGTGCTCGGGGGTGCCGACTTCGACGATCTGGCCATCGGCCATGAACACCACCCGGTCGGCGACCTCGCGGGCGAACCCCATCTCGTGGGTGACGACGATCATCGTCATGCCGGACGAGGCGAGTTCCTTCATCGTGTCGAGCACCTCGTTGATCATCTCCGGGTCGAGTGCCGAGGTGGGCTCGTCGAACAGCATCACCTTCGGCTTCATCGCCAGCGACCGGGCGATGGCAACGCGCTGCTGCTGCCCACCGGAGAGCTGCCCGGGGTACTTCGCTGCCTGCTCGGGGATCTTGACCATCTCGAGCAGCGCCATCCCCAGCTCCTCCGCGATCCGCTTGGACAGCCTGCGCACCTTGCGGGGAGCAAGCGTGACGTTGTCGAGCACGCTGAGGTGTGGGAACAGGTTGAAGCTCTGGAACACCATGCCCGTCTCACGGCGGATCTCCTGGATGTTGCGGATGTCGTTCGACAGCTCGGTGCCGTCGACGACGATGCGTCCGCCGTCGTGTTCCTCGAGCCGGTTGATGCAGCGGATCATGGTCGACTTGCCCGATCCGGAGGGGCCGATCACCACGACGACCTCTCGTGCAGCGACCTTGAGGTTGATGTCGCTCAGCGCTTGGAAGTCGCCGAAGAACTTGTCGACGTGCTCCAACTCGATCATCGCTGCGCCGGAGCCGTGCATGGCCGTGGCATCGGCGAACACTTCGGGTTCGGTCATCTGTCTCCAACTCCCAGTCGTCGTTCGAGCCGTTGACTTTCGCGGCTCATCGTGAATGCAACCGTCCAGAACATCAGGGCGGCGAAGGTGATCGTCTCGCCGATCAGCCCCTGGCCCCGGAACTGCTCCTGGGCCGGAATGGCGGTCGACACGTTCAGCAGTTCGAACAACCCCATCGCGATGCCCGCGAGCGTCGTGTCCTTGAACAGGCTGATCAGCTGGCCGATCTGCGCGGGGATCACGTTGCGCAACGCCTGCGGCAGCACGATGTAGCCGGTCTGGCGTGCCGGGCTCAACCCGACCGCCTTGGCCGCCTCGACCTGCCCTCGCGGGACCGACTGCAGGCCGCCGCGGATGATCTCGGCCATGTAGGCGGCGGTGAACAGCGTGAAGACCACGATCGCCCGGGTCGAGGTGGACGGGGCGAGGCTGTCGGGCACGAAGAAGCCGAGCGCCACGTTGGCGAGCAGGAGCAGCACGAACAGTGGCGCGCCGCGGACGAGCTCGATGTAGGTCGTGCAGACCAGACGGACCAGCGGCAGGGTCGATCTCCGACCGAGGGCGAGCAGGATGCCGAGCGGGAAACAGAGCACGATCGAACAGACCGCGAGGAAGAGGTTCAGCATGAAGCCGCCCCAGTCGTCGAAGCCGACGGCGGTCACGACGTAGAAGTAGAGCACCACCGGGACGGCACCGAGTCCGACGTAGAGGACGGCGGTACCTGCTTGGCCGAGCTTGCGCCGCCCGGCGAACGGGCCGAGCAGTCGGCCCACGATCGCCGCGATCACTGCGGCGCCGACCATGATCCACGGTCCCGGCGTGCTCGACAGCAGCAGCAGGAGCAGCACGACGACGGCCGGCAGCCAGAGTCGCTCGGCGATGTCGGCGGCCCGAGCAGTGAGTGAGACGCCAGTGTCCGAGATCCGCCCGCTACGGACCTGGCGCGCCCGGATCAACCCGGCGATGAACCCGACCCACGCGGCGAGGCAGACGACGGTGACCACCAACCGCAACTCGTGGGCTTCGGGAAAGCGTCCGATCATCAACAGGCGAAGGTTGACGCGGATGATGTCCCAGCGGCCGGTGACGAAGATGAACGAGAACGTCTTGTAGAGCAGCCAGATGCTCACGGCGCCGAACACGACGGTGAGCAGGCCGTCGAGCGGGCTGCGGAACAGGTTCCGGCGGGCCCAGACCAGGGCGCCCGAGCGGTGCGCGGTGCCGGTCATCGCTCCACCAGCGCACTGCGACGGTTGGCGATGTTGACGATCACGGACGTGACCAGCGAGAGGCCGATGTACATCACCATCGTGAGGGCGAACACGGGAACCGCCGGGGACCCGTTGCCGACCGTGGTCTGCGCGACGAGCGTGAGGTCGTAGTAGCCGATGGCGGCACCGAGCGACGAGTTCTTGATCAGGTTCAGGTACTGGTTGCCGATCGGGGGGATGGCGATCCGGAACGCCTGCGGGAGGATCACGTACCACATCCGCTGGAAGCCGCTCAGTGCAACTGCGTCAGCCGCTTCGGCCTGGCCCCGGGGAACCGCCTGGATCGACCCGCGCACGATCTCGGCGATGTGGCTGGCGGTGTAGATCACCGAGCGCGAAGAACAGCGCGAAGAACGACGGGTCGATCCGGATGCCGCCCGAGGTCTGGCGCCCGTCGAGTTCGGGGAGGGTCCACTCGTACCCGAGCGCCACCCAGCCGATCACGAACACGACCAGGAAGGCGCCGCCACTCCACAGACCGCTCCGCGGAAGGGCCCCGGTGCGATCCGACACCTTCGACCGCCACCGGCTGACGAGCCAGGCGACGAAGCCCCCGACAGCCCCGATGACGACCAGTCCGAATCCCGCACCGATGAACCACGGCACCGCCACACCTCGGTTGGAGATGATCGCCAGGCCGCCCAACTGCCAGGCATCCTGAATCGTCGGGAAGACGCCGAGGACGACGACGAGGAGCCCGGCGACGACGAACAGCGCGAGCGGGACGTTGCGGACGGCTTCGACGTAGACCGTCGCCAACTTGCTGACGATCCAGTTCTTCGACAGCCTGGCGATACCGATCAGCGTGCCGAGCACGGTGGCCGCCACGATGCCGGCGATGGAGATCCGCAGCGTGTTCAACAGGCCCTGGTACAGGGCCTCACGGATCGGCGCGTTCGCCGACAGCTCGTTGCCGGTGATCTGGAAGTTCGCCGGGTTGTCGAGGAACCCGAAGTCGGTGGGGATGTTCTGCTCGGCGGTGTTGTCGATGTAGTTGCCGTAGAGCCAGATGACCACGGCGACGACGAGGCCGACGACAACGAGTTGCAGAACCCACTTGAGCACCCGGACGTCCCGCCAGAGCGGGACCCGGGTGCTCAAGGCGCTGGTCAGCGGTACGGCGGCGAGTAGAGCAGGCCGCCGTCGGTCCACAGCGAGTTGATGCCCCGCTCCAGACCGAGCGGAGTCAGGTGCTCGGCGAAGATCTCGCCGTAGTTGCCCACCTGGCTCACGACCTGAAAGGCGAAGTCGGTCGGCAGACCGAGGCCCGGGTCGAGCACGGCGGCGCCGTCGTCACCCTCGACCTCGTGGCCGAGGAAGCGCTGGATCGAGACGTCCTCGGAATCGGTGAATGTGTCGACGTTGGTCGAGTCGATGCCGAACTCCTCGGCCTGGATCGTGGCGAGCACGGCCCAGTTGACCGCCTGGGCCCACTCGGTGTCGCCGTCGGCGACTGCCGGTGCCAGCGGCTCCTTCGAGAACACCTCGGGCAGGATCGTCAGCGCGTCGGGTCCGTCGGGGAACTCGCTGCGCAGTGCGACGAGCTGGCTGCGGTCGGACGACCATGCATCACACTGGCCGGCGATGAACGCTTCCTGGATCAGGGCCGGATCCTCGAACGCCCTGACCTCCCAGGCGAGACCGAGGCGGGTTGCCTCGTTCGCGGCGTTGCCCTCGGTGGTGGTGCCCTGCGCAACGCAGACGATGACGCCGTCGAGGTCGGTGATCGACGCAAAGCCGCTGTCGGCGCCGACCATGATGCCCTGGCCGTCGTAGAACGTCGGCGTCAGGAACGTGGCACCCTCGCCGCCGTCGCGGCTGGCGGTCCAGGTCGTGTTGCGGATCAACACGTCGACCTCGCCGGACTGCAGCGCGGTGAAGCGATCGGCGGTCTCGAGGTCGACCATTTCGACCTTCTCGGCGTCGCCGAGCACTGCGGCCGCGACGACACGGCAGAAATCACTGTCGAAGCCGACGTGGTCGCCCTCGGGCGTCAACACCGCGAAGCCCGGCAGGGCGTCGCGGGTTCCGCACCGAACGACGTCGGCGGCGATCACGGCGTCGAGCGTCGACTCGGAACCCTGGACGACCTCGACCGTGTCGTCGGGGCCGGTGGTCTCGTCGGGCGCCGTGGTCTCCTCGGTCGCGTCCGTCGCGCCGGATGTCGCCTCGGGTGAGGTGTCGCCGCCCGAGTCGTTGTCGTCGCTCGTGCACGCTGCGCCCAGCAGCGCGAGCGCCACCAGTGGCACGAGTGCCCGTCGTGTGGTCGTTCGCATCAGCTTCCCCCATCCGCTTCGCCGATCCAGGCGATGCTGTTGTTCATCTCACGGCAACCTGCTGGTCGCCTGAACTCGAAGCTAGACGCCTCGTGTGGTCGAGAGCAACCGCGCATGTGTCGTGCGGGTGAATTGTCGGCCAGACTGTGCACCATGACCGACGCCAGTGCCACCGTGTCCTCCGTTGAAGTTTCGACGGTTCGTTCCGCGCCGAAGACCGCCACCGCAGTGGGTTGGGCCGTCGCGACCAAGGGAGCGGTCCCGCGTCAGATCGGGCTGAGCCGGGCAGCGCTCGAGGCCAACGGGTTCGAGGGCAAGGCGGGCCAGGTACTCGCCGTGCCCACGAGCGACGGTCTGAACGTGGCGATCGGCATCGGCGACCCCGGCTCGATCGACGTCGGCGGGCTGCGTTCGGCGGCCGCTGCGTTCGCCCGCGCCGCATCGAAGCACGCCCATCTCGCCACCAACCTCGCCGACGTCGACGGTGGCGATGCCAAGTTGGCGGCGCAAGCGGTCACCGAAGGTGTCCTGCTCGCTTCGTATCGCTACACCGGCCTCAAGAACGAGCCGTCGAACGCGTCGCGGCTCGAGAGCCTCGCGCTGATCGCCGGTGACAAGCGGTCCAAGGACGTTGCTCGCGGCGCGGAGCGCGGCACGATCGTCTCGTCGGCAGCCGCGTTCGCACGCGAGTTGGCCAACACGCCTCCCACCTACCTCAACGCCAAGGACCTCGCGTCCAAGGCAGTCGACATCGGCTCGGCGGCCGGGTTGCACGTCGAGGTGTTCAACAAGGACCAGCTCGAACAGATGGGATGCGGCGGGCTTCTCGGTGTGAACCGGGGCTCGACCGAGCCGCCTCGGATGGTGAAGCTCACGTGGTCGCCGAAGAACGCAACCGGTCACCTCGCGCTCGTCGGCAAGGGGATCATGTACGACTCGGGCGGCATCTCCCTGAAGGGTCACGACGTGTTCCACCAGAACATGAAGATGGACATGTCGGGTGCCGCCGCCGTGCTCGCCACGATGAGCGTGCTCAAGGATCTCAAGGTCCGGACCAAGGTGACCGCCTGGCTGATGTGCACCGACAACATGCCCTCGGGCAGCGCGCTCAAGCTCGGTGACGTGCTGACGATGCGCAACGGCAAGACCGTCGAGATCCACAACACCGACGCCGAGGGCCGGCTCGTGCTCGCCGATGGCCTCTCGCTCGCCGTGGAGGAGGCGCCCGACGCCATCGTCGACATCGCCACGCTCACGGGGGCGGCGATGTCGGCGCTCGGATCTCAGATCGCCCCGGTGCTCGGCACGAGCCAGTCGCTCGTCGATCAGCTCATGGCGTGCTCCGACGCGACCGACGAGCCGCTGTGGCAGCTTCCGCTCGCAGCGAAGCGGTACCGCAAGCTGCTCGACTCGGTGGTCGCCGACATGAAGAACATCGGTGGACCGTACGGTGGCGCGATCACGGCGTCGATCTTCCTCAGCGAGTTCGTGGGCGAGGTCCCGTGGGCGCACCTCGACATCGCCGGGCCGATGATGGTCGAAGGCGATGACGGCATCTACGCCAAGGGTGCCACCGGCTTCGGCACCCGCGTGTTGATCGACCTCGCGTCGAACTTCACCCCGCCGGCCTGAGGTCGGGGCCGAGCCGTGCCGCATTGTCGGCCGCCTCGGCCGCCACGGCGTCGGCGACGCCGAGCGCCACGAGATGATGCTCGATCTCCGACGGGTCGTCGCCGAGTTCGAGCATCGTGGTGGCCAGGCGATGCGCTCGGGTCAGTTCGTCGACATCGATCGAGGCGCCGAGCCAGTCAGCGTGGGCAGTTTGGACCGACTCGGGCATCCGGCGGAGGTGGCGGAAGCTGATCGGAGGGACCCGGCGCCGCACAGCGAGGCCGCCGTCGATCGGATGGGCGAGGCCGAACATCACGCACCGCTGCAGTGCCTTGCTGAACGGCGACGTCCGGCCGCTGGTGTAGCCGAGTCCCATCGCCTGTGCCGTGGCGTGCAGGTCGAGTTCGTACCCCTCGGGTGATCGCTCCAGCCCAGCGACCAGTCGCCGCAGCAACCACGTCGCGGTCGGGCCGAGCACGCCGAGCCAGAAGACCTCGACATAGCGGGAACGGGGGTCGAACCCGTCGTCGTCGACGACCGGGTCGACCCAGGGTCGTACGGTGATCGAGCCGACGAGCGGCGGTGGGATCTCGGACATGGCGCCTCCCTCACATGGGACCTGCTGCGGGAGGAGTCGGTGATGGGACAGTGGGCGCTCGGTGAGTCCGAGAGGAACCGCGCGGCGAGTCTCGGCTCCGGGAGTCGACGCTCAGCGGTCGATCGTCGGATGCAGCACCGCCAGGAGCTGGTGAATCCGAGCTCGGTGCCCGTTGACGACATCGATCGATTCGCTGATCAGTTGTGCGTTCGGCGGCTCCTGAGCGCGCAGCGCCAGACTGGTGTCGATCGCAGCTGCGAGCGCGGACATCGTCTGGGCGAGGGGCTGCCAGTTGGGATCCTGGGCGTCGAGATACTGCTGCTGCGCGCCGATCGCGACGTTGTCGAGCCGGCTGCGCTCGGTCGCCCAACGCTGCAGGGCAGCTGCGGGCGGTGCCGCCATCAGCTCCAACGTGAGCTGGTCGGTGATCCACTGGCTGGTGCTGAGCAGGCTCGCCTGAGGCGATGGCGCGGCGGAGCTCGGACCGGGTGCCGCTGGGGTAGCCTGCGTGGGCCGCTTCGATCGTGAGAGCGCCCCACCGACGGCGACGGCGATCAGCAGCAGCCCGCCGATCACGAGCACGGGCAGCAACCAGTCGTTGCCGTCGTCGGAGGTCTCGGTGTCCGGCGCCGTGGGTGCTGTTGGTTCGGGTGCTGGTTCGATCGGTGCTGGTTCGGTCGCCGCGGGTGCTTCGGGTTCAGCCGGTGCCTCGGGTTGGGCGGGTGCCTCGGTCGGAGCGGGCGCCGCGCCCTCGTCCACCGCACCGGGGTCGAGGGTGCCGGAGGTCAGGTTCGCTGCAGGGCCGTCGCTGCCGCACGCGACGAGCACCGTGGTGATGATCACTGCCGCACCGAGGTTTCGAAGTCTGCTGGTTCGTCGATCCATGCCGTCGACCGTACCGACCGCGCAACCCCTCTCCAGCGATGAGCGAAAAGCCGCTATTCGGGCGGTTGGCTCATCGCGGGCCGCGTCGACCCTGCTGCGATGAGCGAAGGGCCGCTATTCGGGCGGTTGGCTCATCGCTGGCGACGGGGGTGGGGGTGGTCAGCCGGCGATGATGTGATCGAGGGTGAGCTCGGGTTCGTTCTGCTCGATGCGGGCGAGCGCGTACTTGTTCTCGAACAACGCGACGAGGTGGCCGTCGAGGCGGGCCAGGATGCGGACGCCCGGCTTCTCGCGCAGGACGTCGGCGGAGGCCTTGTCGGTCAGTCGGATCGCCTGGTACGGAGCCGAGAGGATCTCGATCGGTGCGTTGAACTCGATGTCGAGTCGGTTGGCGAACACGTCGAACTGCAGCTGGCCGACGGCTGCGAGCACCGGTGACGCGTCGCCCCAGTCGGGGTCCTTCAGCACCTGGACCACGCCTTCTTCGTTGAGCTGGTCGAGGCCTTTTCGGAACTGCTTGGTCTTGCCGGTGTCGAGCGGCCGGGCCGTGGCGAACACTTCGGGAGCGAACGCTGGGATCGGTGGGAACTTGACGCTCGGACCGGTCTCGTCGTACAGCGTGTCACCGAGGTTCAACCCCGTGGCGTTGACAAGACCGACGACGTCGCCCGGGAACGCCTCGTCGACCGTGGTGCGCTCGGCGCCGAACACGGTGGAGGCGTACTTCGTGGCGAACGGCTTGCCGGTGCGCTCGCAGGTCATCACCATGCCGCGATCGAATCGACCCGAACAGATGCGAGCGAACGCGATGCGGTCGCGGTGGTTGCGATCCATGTTGGCCTGCACCTTGAACACGAACGCGGACGTCGGCTCGTCGAGGTGGCGCGGTTTGTCGTCGACGTCGAGGCGGGGTGACGGAGCGGGGGCGAGATCGACGATCGCGTCGAGCAGGTGGCGGACGCCGAAGTTGGTGAGTGCCGAGCCGGCGAACACCGGCGTCGACTCGCCGGCGAGGAACGACGGCATGTCGACGTCGGCCTCCATCGCGCTCAGCAGTTCGGTCTCCTCGGTGCTCTTGGTCCACGCGGTGCCCTCCTCGGCAGCGGCGCGGTCGGCCGGCACGTCCTCCTCGGGGGCGATCTGACTGCCTCGGGCAGTACGTGTGAACCGGGTGAAGATGTCGGTACGGCGATCGATCACGCCGCGCAGGTCGCCGAACGAGCCGACCGGCCACGTGGCCGGCGTGGGGCGCAGGCCGATCTGCTCCTCGATCTGGTCGAGCAGTTCCAGTGGCTCCATGCCGGGTCGGTCGAGCTTGTTGAGGAACGTGATCACCGGCAGGTTGCGCGAGCGGCAGACCTCGAACAGTTTGAGCGTCTGCGGTTCGATGCCCTTGGCCGAGTCGAGCACCATGACGACGGCATCGACGGCGGCGAGCACCCGGTAGGTGTCCTCGGAGAAGTCGCGGTGGCCCGGCGTGTCGAGCAGGTTCAGCTCGTGGTCGCGGTAGGGGAAGTTGAGCGCCGTTGACGAGATCGAGATCCCGCGCTTCTGCTCCATGTCCATCCAGTCCGACGTGGCGGCACGCCGGCCCTCGTGGGCCTTGACCGCGCCGCCGGAGGTGATGGCGCCGGCATAGAGCAGGAACTTCTCGGTGAGGGTGGTCTTGCCCGCGTCGGGGTGGCTGATGATCGCGAACGTGCGACGACGCGCGGCTTCGCTGAGCACCTGTGCGGACATCTGGTCGAGGCTACCGTCGGCTCGTGAACCGTGACCCCGATGTAGCGCGAGAGCGACTGGCCGAGCAGATGAACGACGAACTCCGGCGGTTCGTCGAGTTGCACCCCAGGTCGGCGGTGCTGGCCGAGTCCGGTCGCCGTCACCTGCTGGCGGGTGTGCCGATGCCGTGGATGACGCGCTGGCCGGGGGCGTTCCCGGTCCACGTCGCATCCGCCGACGGCGCCCGATTCGTGGACGTCGACGGCATCGAGTACGTCGACTTCTGTCTCGGCGACACCGGCGCCATGACCGGTCACGGGCGAGGTGGGTTGGCGGCTGCGGTCGACCGCTCGACGACGATGCTGCCGAGCGAGGATGCGGCCTGGGTCGCCGACGAGCTCCACCGGCGCTTCGGGATGGCCAAGTGGCAGCTGACGACATCGGCGACCGACGCCAACCGGTTCGTGCTTCGCTTTGCCCGCCACCTCACCGGGCGGCCGAAGATCGCAGTGATGGACTGGTGCTACCACGGCACGGTCGATGAGACGCTCGCGATTCTGGGTCCCGACGGACGAGTGGTCAGCCGGCCCGGCGCTGTCGGCCCGCAGGTCGACCCGTCGCTGACGACGCGGGTCGTGCCGTTCAACGATCTCGACGCGCTCGACGCGGCGCTGGCGCACGGTGACGTCGCGGCGCTACTGATGGAGCCGGCATTGACGAACATCGGCATCGTGCTGCCCCAGCCCGGCTACCACGAGGCAGTCCGCGAGATCACCCGGCGACACGGCGTGCTGTTGATCATCGACGAGACCCACACGATCTCGGCGGGACCCGGCGGATGCACGCAGGCCTGGGGCCTCGATCCCGACATCGTCGTGATCGGCAAACCGATCGGCGGGGGCTTTCCCGTGGCGACGTACGGCGTCACCGACGAGATCGCGATGGCGCTCGACCCGGCGTTGCACGGCCACGACGCCGACGTCGGGGGAGTGGGCGGCACGCTGGCCGGCAGCGCGATGGCGACCGCCGCGATCCGAGCCACGCTGTCGACCACGCTGCTCGAGGCCGACTACGAGCGCATGATCCCACTCGCTGCACGCTGGACCAAGGGCGTCGCGGGGGCGATCGACGAGTACGGCCTGGCGTGGTCGGTACAGCAGCTGGGCTGCCGAGCCGAGTACTGGTTCTGCCCCCTTCCGAGGAACGGGGCCGACGCTGCCGCGGCGGTCGACGACCAGCTCGATGCGTTCATGCACCTCTGGGCGCTCAATCGCGGGATCCTCATGACGCCGTTCCACAACATGGCGCTGCTGTCACCCGCGCACACCGACGCCGATGTCGACCGCCATACCGAGGTCTTCACCGCGGCCCTCGCCGCCCTCACCTAACCCACCAGCGATGAGCGAACCGCCCGAATACCGCCACCTCGCTCACCGCTGAGCGGTGCGGACGACGTGTGATGAGCGAACCGCCCGAATACCGCCACCTCGCTCACCGCTGAGCGGTGCGGACGACGTGTGATGAGCGAACCGCCCGAATACCGCCACCTCGCTCATCGCACGCGGGGCGGGCCCGGTCAGGGGGCGACGTCGGTGAGGCCGCCGAGCGCGTTGCCGGCCACATCGCCGAGGCCGCCGGGCAGTGCTTCGGTGACGCCGTCGACACCGAGTGACTCGGTCACCTGGCCGAGGTCGACGCCGACGCTCTCGGCCAGTGCGCTGCCTTCGCCGAGGAAGCCCTCGACGTGGTCACTCAGGCCGGTGGACTCCAGGATGCCCTGGAGGCCGTCACCGCCGAAGAGACCCTTGACCGCATCGAACAGACCCATTTGAAATGACCCTTTCCAGAGAGTTGGTATCTCGGAATGATATCGAGTCGAGTTGCCATTGTGCCCTCGAGCGCTGCACAGTTGCGAGCATGTCGACCGACCTGATCGCCGCTGCTCGTGATGCCGTCGCGAGTGCGCAGCGCGCCGTGGTGCTCACCGGTGCCGGCATCTCCACCGACTCCGGCATCCCCGACTTCCGTGGCCCGAACGGGCTCTGGACGAAGAACCCGGCGGCCGAGAAGGCGTCGGACATCCGCTTCTACCTCGGCGATCCCGAGGTTCGACGAGCAGCGTGGCAGAACCGGTTGACGACGCCGGCGTGGACCGCCGAGCCGAACCGGGGGCACCAGGCGATCGTCGAGCTCGAACGCCGCAGCCAGTTGCACGGTCTCGTCACGCAGAACATCGATGGTCTCCACCAGAAGGCCGGCAACTCCTCCGACAAGGTGATCGAGGTGCACGGCACGGTGTGGTTCACGCGATGCTGGGACTGCGCGGATCGTCGGCCGATGGATCAGGCCCTCGAACGGGTTCGTGCCGGCGATGCCGACCCGGCCTGCCTCGAGTGTGGTGGCATCCTCAAGAGCGACACGATCAGCTTCGGTCAGGCGCTCGTGCCCGAGGTGATCGAGCGGGCGATGCGGGTCAGCGACGAGTGCGACGTGATGCTCGCCGTCGGCTCGACGCTCAGCGTCTTCCCCGCGGCCAACTGCGTCCCCAGGGCCAAAGCAGCGGGCGCGCAGGTCATCATCGTGAACGGCGACGAAACCGCGATGGATCGGTACGCGGACTGGCTCCTCGTCGGCCAGATCGGTGAGATCCTGCCGGCGCTGGTCTCGTGAGGCGGCGAGCGGTCGTCGGGGCCATGGTCGCGTTGGCGCTGGGGCCGTCGACGGGATGTGGTTCCGGGAGCGACGCCCTGTGTCTGCGCAGCGACGCCGGTGAAGTCTGCGCCGAGGGCGGTGACGGTCGCATCGAGTTCAGCGGGAGCGGATTGGCGCCCGGTTCCGAGGTGCGGCTCGAGAACGACCTGACCGATCCGGTCACACTCACCGTCGAGGCCGATGGCTCGCTCGACCCGGGCGGGACGGTCGGCGTCATGTCGCTGTTCGCCGACACCGAGTTCACCTTCACCGTGACGGCGACCGACGACCAGGGCGCGGCGATCGTCGGCGACATCACGGTGTCGACCTGACCCGACGAATCGACGGCGTGGCGGTCCTTCGGCTGGCGAGGATCGCGCCGCCGATCACGAACGCGACGCCGACGAGTTCGAGCACGAACACCTCGTCGCCGCGGAACGCCACGCCGAGGACGAGCGCCACGACGGGGATGAGATACGTGATGAACGACGCGCGGGTCGATCCGACCCGGCCGACGAGCGTTCCCATCAGCGCGAACGCGATGCCGGTGCCCACCACGCCGAGCACGGCGACCGCAACGACCGGACCGATCTCCCATCTCGCATCGGCGATCTGCCACAGCCCGAACGGCGTGGTCCAGATCGTGGCGAGTGCAAGCACCTTGGCCATCAAGTTGACCGATCCGTACCGCTGCTGCATCGGTCCGGCGAGCGTGACGGCGAAGCCGTAGCACACGGTCGCGAGTACCACGAGCGCGACGCCGAACGTCTCGCTGGATCCGTCGCCGACCGACGGCAGGCTGACGAAGACGACGCCGAGGAATCCGACGGCGATGCCCAGCAGCTGGGCGCCGCGCGTTGGCTGGCGCAACAGCAACATCGCGAAGATCGCGGCGAAGATCGGTGTGCCGCCGTTGAGCAGACCGGCGACGGCCGAGCTGATGTGCTGTTCCGCGATTGGGAAAAGCGTGAACGGGACGGCGACCCAGAAGATCGAGAGTGTGACGAGTCGGACTCGGTCTTCGGGCAGGATCTTCGTGTGTCGACGTGGGAGCGGGAGCACGGCGAGCGCCAGCGCTCCGAGCCCGACGCGCATCAGGGTGATCATGCCCGGTGGCAGGGCGTCGAGCCCGATGTCGATGAACAGGAACGACGCTCCCCAGATGACCGCGACCGACAGGAACAGGCCCCAGTCGGTGGTCGTGAACCGGTCGTCAACCGGTGCAGGAGCGGCGGTGGCCGTGGTCACGCGAGCACGGTAGCGCCCCGCATTGCATCACGGGTCTGACCCGTGTTGTAATCCTGACCGAGTTGGTAGGCTTTCCGGATGGCAACGTTCCGTGACCTGCTGGCCGCCGCGAAGTCCGAGATCCGTGAGGTCGATCCTGAAGGCGCTGCAGCGCAGATCGAGACCGGGGCGCTCGTGCTCGACGTGCGCGAACCCGACGAGTACGAAGAGGGGGCGATTCCCGGCGCGATCCACATCCCCCGCGGCCACCTCGAAGCACAGATCGAGAACCGCATCGCCGACAAGTCCGCCCCGATCGTCGTGTACTGCGCCGGCGGCGTCCGGTCGGCATTCGCCGCGAAGACGTTGGCCGAGCTCGGTTACATCGATGTCGAGTCGATGGCGGGCGGCTTCGGACGGTGGAAGGACGAGGGCCGCCCGTGGAAGCAGCCGGCCTCGCTGACGCCGGAGCAGAACAACCGCTACAAGCGTCACCTGCTGCTGCCCGAAGTGGGTGTCGAGGGTCAGGTCAAACTGCTCGAGGCCAAGGTGCTGATGCTTGGCGCCGGTGGCCTCGGATCACCCGCAGCGCTCTACCTCGCCGCCGCTGGTGTCGGCACGATCGGCATCGTCGACATGGACGAGGTCGACTCCTCGAACCTGCAGCGCCAGATCCTGCACAACATCGACCGCATCGGCGACCGCAAGGTCGACTCGGCCAAGAAGACGTTGACGATGCTCAACCCCGACGTGAACGTCGTCACCTACGACACCCGCCTGGACGCGTCGAACATCATCGACATCATCTCGGGCTACGACGTGATCGTCGACGGCGCCGACAACTTCCCGAGCCGCTACCTGCTCAACGACGCCAGTGTGAAGCTCGGCATCCCCGTGGTGCACGGGTCGATCTTCCGCTTCGAGGGCATGGTCAGTGTGTTCCACCCGACGCAGGGCCCGACCTACCGCGACATGGTGCCGCAGCCGCCGCCGGCCGAGCTCGCGCCGAGCTGCGCCGAGGCTGGCGTGCTCGGTGTGCTGCCCGGCATCATCGGTTCGATCCAGGCGCTCGAGACGATCAAGGTGATCCTCGGTCTCGGCGATCCGCTGATCGGGCGCATCCTCACCGTCGACACCAACGACATGGAGTTCCGGGTCTTCAACCTGAAGCCCGATCCGGCCAACGAGGTCACCTACGCGAACCGCGACCGCATCGAGATCAAGGAACTCGACGGGCTCTGCGCCCCCGGCCTCAGCCACGCCTGAGTTCGACAGCAGGCAGTCATCGAATTGGCTGAATCCACGCGTCGCTGGGGTTGGTCCGACGTCAGGATCGAATCGTGTTGGTGGAGCGGTGGGTGCTGAGTCTCCGTCCTCTGACACGGCCGCTCGAAGTGGTCACTGCAGGAGTCGTACGTGCTCCCCTTTCCGGCGATCGGTACTGTCTGTTGGGTGACTGGAACTCCGCACCAGGTCAGTAGTCGAGGGTCGAGATCGTCTGCGGCGCTGGTCGGCCTCGGCCATGTCCGCGGCAGGCTGGGCCACCAGAGCGCTCGAGATCGACGGTGCTTCGGATTTCCTCGTGTGGCGGGCTCTTGGCGTCGGCTTCATCGGCGCCGCCACCCTGGTCCTGGTTCCTCGAGCGAGGTCGCACTCCCGCCGTCGACCGCCAGCTGGCGCGGACCGTTCATGATGGCGTCGTTCGTTCGCCGTGTCGCCGCCGTCACCCTGATCGCCACAGTCGCGGCGTGCAGCTCGTCGTGGCGCAATGACAACAGCGCACCCGTGGAGATCACCGTCGCCCCGGACGGAACCAGTGACCTCACGCTGTGGGTTTCCAACCAGAGCTACGTCGACAAGAACGTGAGCCTCACCGTGACGCTCGACGGTGCCGTCATCATCGACCGCAAGTTCCACGTCGGCGACCAGCACAACCACATCGAACACCGCCTCCGGCTCGACGACGGAACACACACAATCAGCGCCAACACCGTCATCGACGACGAGAACGTCGAGCTGTCGGAAGAGTTCTCCATCGAGCCCGATCAACAGCGCTACGCCTTCCTCAGCTACTGGCATTACGTCCCCACGAGAGAAGGAGACACATCGTTCGATCCGCCCCACCTCAGTTTCGACATCCAGGACGAGCCCATCGGATTCGACTGAGTCCCCGACGTACGGAGTCCACCGGGCGACGTCAGGCGGGGTCGGTGAGCACCTCGACTTCGATCGGGGCGAGTTCGTCGCGTTCCTGCACGACGACGCCGACGAGCACGAGGGCGATGCCGAGCATCTCGAGGGTCGACGGCCGCTGGTCGAGCACGAGCCAGCCGATGAAGGCGGCGGTCACGGGCAGAAGTGCGAGCAGCAGTGAGAAGCGGCGGATCGGGATGCGCCGCATCGTGAACTGGTCGATGCCGTAGCCGATCGCGTTGGAGAACACACCGACCAGTAGACACAACGCCAGGAGGCTCGGTGAGGCCCACACGTCACCACTGCCCGGCGCGCCGATCGGTGTGATCGCGAGTGCACCGATGGCGAGCCCGACGCCGAGGCCGGCGACGCCACGGTCGAGTCGGGCGACTCGCGACCCGATCACGATGTAGACGGCCCACATCGCGGACGCCAGAAAGATGAAGAGCAGGCCGATCGCGTTGCCCTCGACCTCGCCACCACCGAGCACGACCACGCCGGCAATCGCGAACAGCAGCGCCATGGCGTTGCGGATCGATCGTGTCGCGACCGCCGCAACGGCGATCGGCCCGATGAACTCGATCGTCACGGCCTTGCCGAGATCGATGCGGTCGATCGCGAGGTAGAAGAACAGGTTCATCAACGCCGTGGCGATGCCGAACGCGGCGGCGGCGAGCAGGTCTGAGCGTGTCCAGCGTTGCCGCCAGGGCCGCGACACGATGACGACGGCGAGGGCGGCGCCGATCACACGGAACCAGGCGACGGTTCGCGGCTCGACCTGGTCGAACAGGCCGACGGCGATGACGGCCCCGATGTACTGCGCGATTGCCGAGAGGACGAACAGCGCCTCGGGCTGGGCGGTGTTCAGCCAATTGGAGAGCGGGCCAGATCGTGCTGGCGGTCGCAGATCAGTCAAAGAGTTCGGGATCGCTCTGGGCGATCTCGTCCCACAACGGCTGGAAGCTGAACCAGCCGGCTGCGTGGAATCCGGTGTTCTGCTGGGTGTAGGTGGCGTACTCGTCGCGGATCTCGATCGGGTCGCCCGCGGCCATCGCCATCAGCTGCGCCTGGCAGGAGCGCTCCATCGAGATGAACCAGAACGCCGCCTCGTCCACGGTCTCGCCGACCGTGAACAGCCCGTGGTTCTGGTGGATCGCGGCCTTGCCGTCGGGGAACTTGGAGGCGAGTTCCTTGCCGGCCTCGATGTCGAACACGACCGCGCCGCCCTGCTCGGAGATCACGTGGTGGTCCTCGTAGAAGATGCACGCATCCTGGGTCAGGGGCGCAAGCGGGATGCCGAGTGAGCTGAACGACTTGCCGTAGGGCGAGTGGGCGTGCGCGGCGGCGATGACGTCGGGCCGGGCCGAGTGCACCGCGGCGTGGATGACGAATGCTGCTCGGTTGACCGGCTTGGTGCCGTAGACGACGTTGCCGCTGTGGTCGACCAGGATCAGGTCGCTCTGGCGGATGTGGCGGAAGCTCATCCCGAACGGGTTCACCCAGAACATGTCCGGATACTCGGGATCGCGGACGGTGATGTGGCCGGCGACACCCTCGCCGAAGCCGAACTTGCCGAAGATGCGCAGCGCGCCCGCGAGGTGCGTCTTGCGGTAGCGGCGCTCGTCTTCGACGTTGTCGAAGCTCGGGATGCCGTCGAGGCCGACGGTCTTCGGGGTCAGCTCGACGCCGTCGATCATGCCGGGCGACGCTGTGGGGGAAGCGGTGAGGTCGTCTTCGGTGATGGCCATGACGCAACCGTAGTCCTCGGGCCGGGCGTGGCCTCGGCCCGACGTACACGATGTGCCAGGCACACCGCGTACGTCAGCGACGCTACGGTTCGTCGATGGCCGAGATCCGTCCCGCCGACATCGCCGCGCCGGCAGCGAACTACGCCCACGCCGTGCTCACCGACGGTGCGACTCGCTGGTTGCACACCTCCGGCGTCGTCCCGGTCGCGCCGGACGGCTCGACACCCGAGGCGATCGCCGATCAGGCCGCGCTGGTGTGGACGAACATCGCTGCGATGCTGCGCGATGCCGACATGGGCCCGTCGGACGTCGTGTCGGTGACCACGTACGTGGTGGTCGGCGAGGAGCTGGCAGCGGTGATGGCGGCCCGTGATGCGGCGCTCGGCGGACACCGAGCGGCGTCGACGCTGGTCACTGTTCCGGCGTTGGCGAGGCCCGAGTGGCGCATGGAGGTCGCGGTCGTCGCGGCATCCTGAGCTCAGGTCGAGAAGCCGCCTCCGCCGTCGAAACGATCGGGACGGTGGGCGAGGGCTTCCCCCTGCGCCCTGGCATTGCGCACCTCGCGCTCACCGCCGGCACTTCCACCGCCCTGGCTGCCGGCGTAGTCGCCGTCGGACGTGTAGTTCTTCAGCCGCCGCCGGAATCGTGCGAACCATGCCATCGGGAGCCTCCTCGGGTGGGGTGGTTCGACCGTACCATCGAGGGATCAGGCGGGGTCGCTCGCCCTGGAATACGATCGCCGTCATGGCTGATGCGAACGACCTGCCGCAGACCGACTCGGGTATCCCGATCAAGCGGCTCTACGACGCCTCCGACCTCGAGGGTTGGGAACCGGGCGAGAAGCTCGGCGCGCCGGGCACGGCCCCGTACACCCGTGGCGTGTACGGCTCGATGTACACCGGTCGCCTCTGGACGATGCGCCAGTACTCCGGCTTCGGCAACGCCGAGGCCACCAACGAGCGCTTCAAGTTCCTGCTGAACGCCGGTCAAACCGGGCTGTCGTGCGCATTCGACCTGCCCACGCAGATGGGCTACGACTCCGACGCCGGCCGCGCCGAGGGCGAGGTCGGCAAGGTCGGCGTGGCGATCGACTCGATGGAGGACATGCGGCTGCTGCTCGCCGACCTCCCGCTCGACCAGGTCACCACGTCGATGACGATCAACTCGACCGCAGCGATCCTGCTGCTGATGTACGAACTCGTCGCCGAGGAGAACGGGGTGTCGAGCGACAAGATCGGTGGCACGATCCAGAACGACTTGCTCAAGGAGTACATCGCCCGCGGCACCTACGTGTATCCGCCCCGGCCGTCGATGCGGATCATCACTGACATCTTTGCCTACTGCTCCAAGCACGTTCCGAACTGGAACACGATCTCGATCTCGGGCTACCACATCCGCGAGGCGGGCTCGACGGCGGTGCAGGAGATCGCCTTCACGCTCGCCAACGCGATCGCCTACGTGCAGGCAGCGATCGACGCCGGCCTCGACGTCGACGACTTTGCGCCGCGTCTGAGCTTCTTCTGGAACGGGCACAACAACTTCTTCGAAGAGGTCGCCAAGTTCCGCGCGAGCCGCCGGATGTGGCACACGATCATGACCGAGCGCTTCGGCGCGAAGGATCCGAAGTCCTCGATGCTGCGCTTCCACACCCAGACCGGCGGTTCGACGCTCACCGCTCAGCAGCCGATGAACAACATCATGCGCGTCACGCTGCAGGCGATGGCCTCGGTGCTCGGCGGCACGCAGAGCCTCCACACCAACGGCTACGACGAGGCGCTCAGCCTGCCGACCGAGGAGGCGGCGCGGATGGCGCTGCGCACCCAGCAGGTCATCGGCTACGAGTCCGGTGTCGCCGACACACCCGATCCGCTCGCCGGGTCGTACTTCGTCGAGTCGCTGACCGACGAGGTCGAACGGCTCGCGTGGGAGTACATCGAGCGCATCGACGAGATGGGTGGTGCCGTCACGGCGATCGAGGCCGGCTTCCAGATGGACGAGATCGAACAGGCCGCCTACGAGTACACGAAGTCGATCGACGACGACGAGCGTGTGATCGTCGGCGTCAACAAGTTCACGATGGACGACGAACCCGAGCCGAAGGTCTTCCCGATCGATCCGGAACTCGAGGGCAACCAGATCGCCCGCCTGAAGGCCTACAAGGCCAACCGCGACACCGCCGCGGTCGAGTCGGCGTTGGCCGCGGTGAAGGCAGCGGCGCAGGGCACGGACAACCTGCTGTACAGCATGAAGGACGCGCTGCGCGCTGACGCCACACTCGGCGAGATCAGCGACGCGTTGCGCGAGGTGTTCGGCGTCTACACCCCGTGAGCGACCCGGGTTCCGTCGCTCGCGACGCCATCGACAGCCCAGCGACGCCGCTCGACGAGATCGACCAGGCGCTCGAAGCCCTCGGCGTGGACACGGGAGGATTCGAACGACCGTCGGCGCGGGCAGTGCACGCTGCCGGTCGGCGCAGCGGGTTCGGGACGCCGCTGCCGCGCAACTTCAGATTGCTGTGGGCAGCGACGGGGCTGTCGAACCTGGGAGACGGCCTCCGTCTGGTCGCGATGCCGCTGCTCGCCACGTCGGTGACCTCCGATCCCCGGTTGATCGCGGGCGTCGCGGTTGCTCAGCAGTTGCCTTGGCTGTTCTTCATCCTGCCGGGGGGAGCCTGGGCTGACCGGTTCGACCGGCGTGTGCTGCGGATGCGGCTCGACTGGGCCCGAGCGGCAGTGATGTCCCTCCTCGTCGCGGCGATCTCGTTCGATCAGCTGTCGATCGTGGTGATCTATCTGGTCGCTGCCTTGCTCGCCTCGGCTGAAGCGGTCGTCGACAGCTCGAGCATGGCGATGGTGCCGGCGACGGTCGACAGCGTCGATCTCGAACGTGCCGGCGGCCGGCTCGCGTCGACCGAGTTGGGCATGAACGATCTCGTCGGACCGCCGCTCGGCGGGTTGTTGTTCGGCCTCGCGATCGCGGTGCCGTTCGGTGTCGATGCATTGACGTTCGCAGGCGCCGCACTCGTCATGGGTTTCATGACCGGCAGCTACCGCCCGAGCGCGTCGTCCGTTGCCTCGGGCAGCCAGCGGTCCATGCGGGCGAGTCTGGCCGAGGGCATCAGCTGGCTGTGGAACCACCGCTTGCTGCGCACCCTTGCCCTGGTGTCGACAGCGCTCGGCACGGCCTCGTTCATCGGCAACGCGGTGTTCGTCATCTTCGCCACCGACACCCTCGAGTTGTCCGACTTCGGGTACGGCCTGCTGCTCGTACCCGGTGCGCTCGGTGGAATCGCCGGGTCACTGATCGCGCCACGGTTCACCCGGTTCCCGCTCCGGCGAACGTTGCCGATCGCGGTGGTCGGCTCCGGCGCGTCCACATGGATGATGGCGTTGACGTCGTCGCCGGTCCTGGTCGGCGTGCTGTCGGCGGTGTCGCTCGGTTCGGTGATGGTGTGGAACATCCTGACCATCGCACTGCGCCAACGGCTGATTCCCGACGAGATGCTCGGTCGCGTCGGTGCCAGCTACCGATTCCTCGTGTACCTCGGCATGCCGTTCGGCGCGGTCGTCGGCGGTCTGTTGGCCAACGAGTTCGGCGTGCGCTCGGCGATCTTCGTCAGTGGCAGTGTGCTCGTGCTGGTCGGTTTGCTGCTGCCAATGGTGCTTCGCGGCGTCGAGCGCTACGAGCACCCGACGCCCTGACCCTCGCTGCGACGATCCTGCTCGTGGACGCCGGCTGTCGAACTCCGCCCTCGAATCGCTCGCTTCCAGCCGGCGTCCACGAGCAACACGGCGGGAGCTGACGCTGCGATCACGATCCAGGCCCCGGCCGGCGGCCAACGATGCTCGAGCAGGTCCGCCGCTGCGGGGATGGCCACGACGGCGACAGCGAAGGCCAGTTCGATCAGCACCGATGCGACCAGGAACCGGTTGCTGAACCAGCCGAGCGTCCATGCCGGCCGTCGAACGCTACGACACGCGAACGCGTTGGCCGACTGGGAGATCACGACGGTCATGAACGCTGCACCCGACGCTGCATACAGCGGCGCCCCGGTCGGGAACGTGTCGCCGATGCGCCACCCGGCGATCCAGAGCGCGCTGACGAAGGCGGTCATCTCGAACAACGCCTCGGTCGGTCCCAGCACACCGAACGCCCGTCGCGCGACCGTGCGGTTCAGCAGGCGCCCGGAACTCGGAGGTTGGGTCATCACGTGCGGCCCGGCCGGCTCGCCTCCGAGGGCGGCCGCCGACAGCGTGTCGGTGCCGATGTCGAGCGCCAGCACCTGCAGCACGCCGAGGGCCAGCGGGAACCGGCCGCCGGAGATCGCCCAGATGGCGAACGGCGTCAGCTCGGCCACGTTGTCGGTGAGGTGGTAGGTGAGGAACCGCCGGGCATTGGCGAACGTCGCTCGGCCCTGCTTCACGGCCGCCACGACCGTGGCGAAGTTGTCGTCGAGCAGCACCAGATCGGCCGCCTCGCGGGCCACGTCGCTGCCGCTCGCACCCATGGCGATCCCGATGTCGGCCTCGCGCAGCGCCGGGCCGTCGTTCACGCCGTCGCCGGTCATCGCGATGACATGCCCGCGGGACTGCAGTGCGCGAGCGATCCGCAGTTTGTCCTCCGGGGTCACCCGTGCGATCACGACACCGTCGCGATCGACGAGCGACGCCAGCATCAGCTCGTCGGCAGGAAGCTCGGCCCCGGTCAGCACCAGACCGTCCGGGGGTCGCAGGCCCGTTTCGTCGGCGATGGCTGTCGCAGTCTGCGCGCTGTCGCCGGTGATCATGGCGACCTTGATGCCCGCAGCGCGGCACGCGGCGAGCGCGTCGCGTGCCTCTGGCCGCGGTGGGTCCTCGAACCCGAGCAGACCCAGCAGTTCCAGGTCGCGTTCGGCATCGTCTGCCGTCGTGAGCACGGGTCCAGCCGTTGCACGCGACCCCACCGCCAGGACTCGGAGGCCGCGTTGCGACAACCGATGGAGTGCGGCGTCGGCGTCGGCGCGCCGGGCCGAGCCGAGCTGGCATCGATCGAGCACCGCATCCGGCGCACCCTTCACCAACACCCGCTCGGCGGTGACCACCGAGGAGCGCCGACGTCGAGGATCGAAGGCGAATCGCCTCAGCACCCTCGCGTCGATCGGGGAGGACGCTCCGGTGAGTTGCAGTGCGAGCGAGTCGATCGCTGCCTCCATCGGGTCGCCTCGAGCGGTCCACGACCCGTCGTCCTCGCGCCACGCGCGGCCATGCGAGCATCCTCTCGCCGCGACAGCTGCCGTCGTCACGTGTTCGAGGAGACGGGGGTCGGCCGGCAGGATCTCGCCCTCGGGCTCGTAGCCGAGGCCGTCACGTGTGACGCTGCCGCTCGGTGTCCACACCTCGACGATGCGCATCCGGTTCTGGGTCAGGGTGCCGGTCTTGTCGGTGCAGATGAAGGTGGTCGAGCCGAGCGTCTCGACGGATTCGAGCCGGCGGACGAGCGCGTGCTCGGCTGCCATCCGTTGGGCACCGATCGCCAGCGACAGCGTCACGGTCGGTAGGAGTCCCTCCGGAACGAGGGCCACCGTGATGCCGATCGCGAACAGGAAACCGTCGGAGGGCGGTGTGTCGAGGACCAGCGTGAGCAGGAAGAATCCAACGCCGGCACCGAGGGCGATGGCCGCGATCGTGCGGACGAGCCGATGGAGCTCCCTGGTCAACGGCGTGTCGGGCCTGATCGTGTCGAGGGTCAGCACGGCGATCCGGGCGAACTCGGTGGCCGCGCCCGTCGCCGTCACCACCGCCCGGCCCTCGCCTTCGACGACGAACGTCCCGGCGCGCAGCGTGTCGTCGATGCCGACCGACTCGGGCACGCTCTCGCCCGTGAGCGTCGAGGTGTCGACGAGCACGCCGTGGCTCTCGATGCATCGCATGTCCGCAGCCACCCGGTCACCGTCGGCGAGCATCACGAGGTCGTCGGGGACGACATCGGCGGCGTCGACCACGGTCGGCAACCCGTCACGCACGACGGTGACCTGGCGGGGAAGCAGGTCGCGGAGCTTCTGAGCTGCCTGCGCCGCGCGGTACTCCTGTGCGAACGCGAACAGTCCGTTGACGACGATCACCACGAAGATCGCCACCCCCAGCTCGGGCAGCCCTCCGACGATGGCCAGGATGCCCGCTGCCCACAGCATCGCTGCGAAGAAGTGGGTGAGCTGGTCGAGCAACTGCCTCCACACCGGTGTGCCGGTCGCTTCGGGCAGCGCATTCGGGCCGTGCTCGGCGAGTCGAATCCTGGCGTCGTCCGACGTCAGCCCGAGCAGTGCGGCATCCTGCGGCACAACTCCAATCTCCTCTCGCACCGGGACGGGTGCCAGGGACTTCGTGCCCTCCGGCCTGGTCGGGTTACAGGTGCGTGCCGATGGCGGCGCGGAGGTCGTCGTAGGTGTCGAGCGCCGGAAACTGCGGGAACTCGGCGATGACGTTGTGGGGCGCGTGGAACAGGTAGCCGTGGTCGGCGGCGCCCAGCATCGTGGTGTCGTTGTAGCTGTCGCCTGCAGCGATCACGCAGTAGTTCAGCGCCCGGAACGCCTCGACCGCGTGTTGCTTCTGGTTCGGTTGACGAAGCTCGTAGTCGACGATGCGGTCGTCGGCGACGACCAGGCGATGGCACAGAACGGTCGGCCAGCCGAGTTGGCGCATCAACGGTCGTGCGAACTGCTCGAACGTGTCCGACAGCAGGACCACCTGGGTCTGTGTGCGTAGATCGTCGAGGAATGCGCGGGCACCGTCGAGCGGTTCCAGCCCGGCGATCACGTCCTCGATGAGCGACATCGTCAGACCGTGCTCGGCGAGCAGACCGAGCCGATAGCGCATCAGCACGTCGTAGTCGGGCTCGTCTCGGGTCGTGCGGCGCAACCCGTCGATGCCGGTGCGTTCGGCGACAGCGATCCAGATCTCCGGCACCAGCACGCCCTCGACGTCGAGTGTCACGATCGTCTGGCGGGTGCTCACGCCCTCATTGTCGCCGCGCCACCCCCGATCAGCGAAAACCACCCACGTTTGCGTTGCGTTTCTGGTGGACCGGCCCACCCGGAGTGCAACGCAAACGTGGTGTCGGACGGTCGGGGACGGCTAGCCGGTGATGTGGGCGATCGGGAGTCGTGGGCGTTCGGGGGCCGGACAGTCCTGCGTCGCCCATCCGAGGTAGATCACGCCGACCAGACGGTCGGTCGGCGCGAAACCACAGAGGTTCAGCACGGTGGGCGGCTGCGCGAGCGCGGGCGTCGACCAGAAGCTCGCCAGACCGAGCGTGGTCGCACCGAGAAGGAGGTTCTGGATGCCGGCGGCAACGGCGTCGCGGTTCTCGTCGTGGAGCATCTCGTCGTCGTGCGGTGCGCAGCCGACCACCAGGGTCGCCGGCGTGCGGAGGTACTTCGTGCGGGTCTTGGCCCGCTTGACGTCGTCGCCGAACCTGACACGTTCCATGTCGTCGGCCATCGTGTCGCCGAGACGGGCGCGGCCGGCGCCGGTGAAGAGGGCGAAGCGCCACGGCCACGTCTTCTTGTGATTCGGTGCCCAGGTCGCAAGACCGCACAACTCGGCGATCACGTCGAGCGGCACCTCACGACCCTGCTCGACGATCATCGACGTCCGGCGTGCACGCACGAGCGCCGAGAACTCCTCGAACCGGGTGCGGTCGTCGTCCTCGGTCACAGCCATGGCCGTCAGGATGTCACGCGGTTGCCCAGATGAGCACCTCGGCACCGTCGTGTCCGGCGGTCAACGTCGGTGACCCGGCGCCGGTGAGGCGTACGGCGTCGCCGGTCGCCAGTGCTCCGGCCCCCTCGAGGGTCGCGGCACCGCGAGGCACGAAGACGTGGACGTGGCGATCGTCGGGCACGGCCACCGCTTCTCCGGCGCCGAGACGACCGCCCCACAACACCGCGTCACGTTGGCGGATCGAGATGGCTGCGTCATGGCCCTTGCCCGATGCGATCGGCACGAGGCCGCCCTTGTCGAGCTCGGCGTTGATGTCGAGCTGTTCGTAGCCGGGGTCGATCGCCTCGGTGTCCGGTGGGACCCACATCTGCACGAAGTGGACGTCGGCGGTGCCGGAGTTGTTCATCTCGCTGTGCCAGATCCCGGTGCCGGCGGACATGCGTTGGGCGAGGCCCGGATACAACACGCCACGATTTCGCTCGGAGTCCTTGTGCTCCAGCTCGCCCGACAGCACCCAGGTGACGATCTCCATGTCGCGGTGGGGATGGGTCTCGAAGCCCGAACCTCCCTGCACGATGTCGTCGTTGTTGACGAGCAGCAGGCCATGACCGGTGTTGGTCGGGTCGTAGTGGCGACCGAAGCTGAACGAGTGCTTCGAGTCGAGCCAACCGATCTTGGTGTGTGGTCGACCGCCGGCTCGGCGGACGTCGATGGCGGGAGTTGCGGACATGTTCGTTCAAACAGTTGCGGACGCAATGATATTCCACGTGCAGGTGCGGCGCGACGGCCGCCTCAGCCGTCAGACTCCGGTGATGGCGTCGACGACCCCCGAGCTGAGCCCCGTCGGACAGGACGCTGTTGCTGCCGCGCAACGTGCCGCCGACGAGACGCTCTTCCCGAACGCCCAGGATGTCGACCGGTCCGACCGGATCCCGGAGCGGAACCTGGCAGCGCTCGCCGATGCCGGGCTGTTCGGGCTGGTGGGTCCCGCCGCGCGCGGCGGCCTCGACCTCGACGCACGCTCGGCTCGCCGAGCGATGGCTGCGGTCGGCTCGGGATGTGGGGCGACGTTCTTCGTCTGGGTGCAACACCACGGCGTCGTGCGAGCGCTGCGCTCGTCCACCAACGATGCGCTCGTGGACGCCCACCTCGCCGACCTCTGCGCCGGGCGCATCCTTGCCGGAACGGCGTTCGCTCACGTCCGGCGGACCGGCCCGTCGGCGATCTCCGCGACGAGGATCGATGATGGTTGGCGACTCGACGGCCACGCACCGTGGGCCACGTCGTGGGGCCTGGCCGACTGGTTCTCCATCGCGGCGGAGTCCGGCGACGGTGAACTCGTGTGGGCACTCGTGCCGGGCCGCGGAGCGCATGGTGTGACTGCCACCGCGCTGGCGCTCCCGGTCTTCGGCGCGACGGCAACCGTTTCCCTGCGCTTCGAAGGGTGCGTCGTGCCGGACGATCAGATCATCGCCGTCGAAACCGCCGAGCAGTGGAGGCGTGCCGATCGGCGGCACGCGTCGCTCGGCCAACCGGCGGTCCTCGGGGTCGCCGAGCGTGCCCGACGGCTGCTCGCCGACGAACGCGACGGCGACGCCGCTCGTGCGGCCGATGCTCTGGCTGTCGAGCTCGACATCCGGTGGGGTCTCGACGACGACCTGGTCGATGCGTTGGCCAGTGGCAACGACGATGTCGCCGACGTCATCACCGCAGCGAGCGATCATCGTGCGGCATGCCTCGATCTCGCCCGCCGCTCGACGACGGCACTGCTCGCCGCTGTCGGCGGTCGTGGGATGGATCTGGCACACCCTGCGCAGCGGCTCGCTCGCGAGGCCGACTTCTACGTCATCCAGGCCCAGACCACCGATGGCCGCGCGGCGACGCTTCGCAGCGTCGCTTCGACGACGGCGACGGACTGATCCATGTGGCGGCCTGCGCCGACCGCGCCCGGAGTCGCGAGTGCCGCGGTGGTCCTCGCTGCCGTCCTGTTCGGCACGAGCGGGACCGCGCGTGAACTGGGCCCCGACTCGGCGAGTTCGCTGTCGGTGGGTGCTGCTCGTATCACGATCGGGTCGATCGTCCTGTGGTGGGTGGTGTTCGCGAACCGCCGCCGGGCGCCGCTGCCATCGTCGGCGTCGGTCCGGCCGCTGCGCGGGCTACTCGCACTCGGTGGCCTCGGTGTCGCCCTCTACACCCCGCTGTTCTTCGTCGCGGTCGATCGTGCTGGTGTGGCGATCGGGACGGTGGTCGCCATTGCGAGTGGTCCGTTCTTCGCCGCCGGGCTCGACTGGATCTTCCGTCGGGTCCGTCCGACGGCAGCGTGGCTGCGCGGAACGGTCGTCACGGTCGTCGGCGCCGCAGTGCTGATCGTCTCGGTCGACTCGGTCGACTCGGCGAACGGCCAAGTCGGCACCGGCGTGGACCTGCTCGGCGTCGCTGCAGCGCTCGCCGCCGGGTTCGGCTACGCGACCTACTCCGTCAGTTCGAAGGCGACGATGGAGCGCGGGCTGGCGTCGACGATCGCCCTGGCGATCCCGTTCACGATCGGCGTGGTGGTCGTGCTCGTGCTGTCGGTCGGCGAGTCGGCGAGCTGGCTGAGCACGTGGGCAGGGTTGGCGATGGCGCTGTACCTGGGTGTCGTGGCGACCGGCCTCGCGTACGTGCTGTTCGGCTACGGGTTGGGCCAACTGACGTCGGCGACCGCCGTCACGCTGGTGCTCGCCGAACCGCTGACGGCAGCACTCCTCGCGGTCGTCGTGCTCGACGAGACGATCCCGGTGTCGGGATGGCTCGGCGTGGCAGCCGTCATGGGGGGCCTCGCGCTCGTCGGCCGCGGCGCGTCGGTAGCCAGGCGCCGACTCGATCAGGCGTCGGACTGACGGGCGCGACTCGGCTGGACCCGTGGCGCCTCGTTGGGCATCTTCGGGTACACCGGAGGCCACGGGGCATCGGGAATGCCGTCGGCGAGGTCAGCGGCGAATCGCTCGACGAGCGGGGCGATCGAGACCGAGGCATCGGCCATCAGCTCCCAGGGGTCGCCCTGCTCAGCGAGCCGGGCGGGCACGGTGTCGATCGTCATCGCATCGGGATCGATCACCTCGAGTTCGTCCCACCGGAACGGAGTCGACACCTGTGCACCGACGCGAGGTCGCACGCCCCAGGCACCGAACATGTTCTTGTGTGGAGCGTTCTGGTTGTAGTCGACGAACACACGCGTGCCGCGCTCTTCCTTCCACCACTTGTCGGTGATCAGCTCGGGGTGCCGGCGGGCGAGTTCACGTCCGAGCGCGACGACGGCGCCGCGCACGGCGAAGGAGTCCCAGCCGGGCTCGACGCGCACGTAGACGTGGATGCCCTTGCTGCCGGTCGTCTTGGGGAACCCGATCATGCCGAGCTCGGCGAGGAGGTCGCGGACGTGGCCGGCGGACTCGCGCACCATGTCGAACGTGACGCCGGGGGAGGGATCGAGATCGATGCGCATCTCGTCGTGATCCTCGGGCGTCGACGCCCGGAACGGCCACACGTGGAGTCCGAGCACGCCCATGTTCGCCGCCCAGAGCACGTGCGCCAGATCGGCGATCACGAGCGCCCGCGACGGCGTGCCGTTGATGGTCTCGACGGTGGTCGTGGTGAGCCAGTCGGGTGCGGAGTCGGGGATCCGCTTCTGGAAGAACGACTTCTCGCGCACGCCGTTCGGATAGCGCTCGAGCAGCACCGGCCGGTCGAGGACGGTCGGGAGCAACGCGTCCGCGACCGCCACGTAGTAGCGGGCCAGGCCGAGCTTCGTGCGCGGCTCCTTCGCCGGCCCGACCGACGGGAACATCACCTTGTCGGGATTGGTGATCGCCACGACCCGGCCGCCGGCGTCGATCTCGACCGGCGCCCCGAACTCGTCGGCGTTCCCCATCGGCCGAACGCTACTGCGGGGACAACACGGGTCCGACCCGTGTTGTCTCTGAGGTAATCGTCACTGGCCCGTGTGGAGTTCGTCGTTGAGGGCGCCCCAGCTGCCGAGGCGGGCGCGGGCGACGACCTTGCCGCTCTGGCCGTCGCGGATGAACATCATCCGATCCTGCCCCGAGAGCTCGCGGGCCTTGACGACACCGTGCGGGGTGAGCACCGGGGTGCTCGCCGTGACATAGAGGCCCGCCTCGACCACGCAGTCGTCGCCGAGGCTGATGCCGATGCCGGCGTTGGCTCCCAGCAGGCAGCGTTCGCCGATCGTGATCTGTTCGGTGCCGCCGCCCGACAGGGTGCCCTGGATCGACGCGCCGCCGCCGATGTCACTGCCGTCGCCGACCACCACGCCGGCAGAGATCCGGCCCTCCACCATCGACACGCCGAGCGTGCCGGCGTTGAAGTTGCAGAATCCCTCGTGCATCACCGTGGTGCCTTCGGCGAGGTGCGCGCCGAGGCGGACCCGGTCGGCATCGGCGATGCGCACGCCCGACGGAATGACGTAGTCGGTCATGCGGGGGAACTTGTCGAGCCCGTGAACCGAGATCACACGGCCCTCCCTGCGCAGCCGCAGGCGGACGTCGTCGATCTCGGACACGGCGATCGGACCGATGCTGGTCCACGCCACGTTGGTCAACGCTCCGAAGGTGCCGTCCATGTTGAGCGAACGCGGTGGCGCCAACCGGTGCGACAAGAGGTGCAACCGCAGGTAGGCGTCCGACGCCGACGCCGACGCCGGCGGCTCGTCGACGTCGATCGTCAGGCGTACCGGCCGGATCGTGACGTTGCGCACCTCGTCGGTCGTGTTGCGCAAACCGAGCTGCGATTCGATCTCCTCGCTCGGACAGTCGTCGTCGCCGAATTCACCCCAGCCCAGCCAGCGAAACCAGGTGTCGAGCACCGAGCCGTCCGCGGCGATCGTCGCGAGGCCTGCGCCCCAAGCTGTCCGTGCCATTTCCGTCCTCTCTCGATGTAACGATTGGTGTCTGGCACCAATCGTTACATGACTTCCGGTCGCAGTGTCGGGAACAGGATCACTTCCTTGATCGAGTCGACCCCGGCCAACAGCATGGCCACCCGATCCATGCCGATGCCCAGTCCGCCGGTCGGCGGCATGCCGTACTCGAGTGCCCGGATGTAGTCCTCGTCGACGCCGGCAGCCTCGTGGTCGCCAGCGTCCTTGGCGGCCTGCTCGTCTTCGAACCGCGCGCGCTGCTCGACGGGGTCGTTCAGCTCGGAGTAGCCGTTGCCCAACTCCCGCGAGTCGACGAAGATCTCGAAGCGCTCGGTGAGCCACGGGTCGTCGCGATCGACGCGTGCCAGCGGCGAGATCTCCGTGGGATGCCCGGTGACGAACGTCGGGCGCACGATGTCGGCCTCGCAGAGCGCCTCGAACAGCTCCTCGACGAGTTTGCCGCCACCCCAGCGCGCCTCCCAGCGGACGCCGTACTCCTCGGCGAGCGAGCGGAGCTCGTCGATCGGCTGGCTCGGATGCACCGTCCGGCCGATCTTGTCCGAGACCGCATCGACCATGCGCACCCGCGGCCACGGCTCGGCCAGATCGAACGTCTCGCCGCGAATCTCCAGCATCGTTGTACCGACCGCGTCCCGGGCGGCCTGGGTGACCAACACCTCGCTGATGTCCATCACGTCGTTCCAGTCGCCGAAGGCCTGGTAGAGCTCCATCATCGTGAACTCGGGGTTGTGGCGCGTGGAGATGCCCTCGTTGCGGAAGATGCGGCCGATCTCGTAGACCCGTTCCATCCCGCCGACGATCAGGCGCTTGAGGTGCAGCTCCAGTGCGATGCGCAGGTACAGCTGCAGGTCGAGCGTGTTGTGATGCGTGGTGAACGGCCGTGCGTGGGCGCCGCCGGCTTCGGCGTGCAACACGGGCGTCTCGACCTCGATGAAGCCCCGGTCGTGCAGCGTTCGCCGGAAGCTGGCGATGATCTCGTGGCGGATCTCGAACGCCCGCTGTGCCTCGGGGTTGACGATCAGGTCCGCATAACGCTGACGGAACCGGGTGTCGACGTCGCTCAGGCCGTGCCACTTGTCCGGCAGCGGTCGCACGGCCTTCGCCAGCAGCTGGACCGTCTCGGGCTTGACGGACAGTTCGCCCTTGCGGGTGGTCATCACCGTACCGTGCACGCCGACCCAGTCGCCGAGGTCGAGCCGCTTGATCGCGGCGAACGCATCGTCGCCGACGACCGCCTTGGAGACGAACAGCTGGATGTCGCCCGAACGGTCGCGGATGGTCGCGAACACGAGCTTGCCCGAGTCGCGCAGCAGCATGATCCGTCCCGCCACCGCAACGGCGTCATCGGTTTCGACCCCCGGTTCGAGCTGTCCCCAGCCCGCGCGTACCTCGGCGACGGTGTGGGTGCGGTCGAACCGGTAGGGGTACGGCGTGACGCCCTCGGCACGCAGGGTTTCGAGCTGCGCCAACCGGCGGGCCTTCTCTGCTGCGAGTCCGCTTCCGGTCGGTCCGGCTGTCGGCGCATCGGCCGGGCCGTCTGCCGGCACGGTGTCCGTCGATGTGTCGGGGGTCGGATCGTCGGGGTTCACGGTTCCCCGACGGTATCGAACCCGTCACGGTGATGCGCGTTCGGATCTGGTCGTGGCGTCCGATCGAACGACGCAGACCGTACTCTGGTGCCGTGCGCGCCCGGACCAAGATCGCCCTCGTCGGCATGCTCGCCCTCGGGATCGGCCTCCCGGTCGTCGCTCTCGGGCCCGACGACACGATCGATCGGCCGGTCACGGCGACCCGCACGGCCGAGCGGGTGACGCCGGTGGCCGTCGACGTCGTCACGATCTACAACTCGGGCAATCTCAAGGCCGACGTTGCCAGCCGGGCCGAATCGGCCGCCCGTGCTACCGGCGCCACGCTCGCCTTCGGGCGGGCGGCGAGTGTTCCGATGATCGGCCTCTACCGAGGGTCGGCGCCGGTGCAGTTGCCCCCGCTCGGCTTCGCGTACCCGATGGGCACCACAGTGCTGCCACACGAGGTCGTGGCCCGCACGATGGGCAACGAGGTCGCGCAGTACCTGACGCCTGACACGCTCGTGATGGGCGAGGTCTCCGCCGGTCTGCGAGGGGCGCAGGCGGGCGACACGGTCCTGCTCACCGCGTCGTCGGGGACGACCACCTCATTCCGGATCGCTGCGGTACTCCCGGCCAACCGTGTGGGCGGGGTCGAGTTCCTGATGTCGCCGCAGGCCGGTGAGCGACTCGGCATCGTGCAGTTGAGCCGGGCCGTGATCTGGGGCTTCCCGTCGCGGGCGGCGATCGACGGTGCACTCGCCGCCAACGGACTGGTGTCCACGTCGGTCCGCATCCGTCGCAGCTGGGATCCCGCCGATCCCGACGACACGATCGGCATGGCCCAGACCAAAGCGACGCTGGGCGAGTTCGCGTACCGCGTCAACTCGAACGGGTCGGTCAGCCAGGACGACGCCTGGGTCGCCACGTACCTGCCGGCAGGCCGTGAGCTCCTGAACGGTTCGATCCCGATCCGCGCCCGATGCCACAACTCGGTGAAACCCGCGATTCAAGCGGCGCTCGCCGAGGTCGCGGCCGCTGGTCTTGCCGCCACGATCAACGTCAACGACGCCAACACCGCCGGTGGGTGTCACCTCGCCCGGTTCAACCGTCTCACGCCCGACAGCGCGCTCGGTTTCCTGTCGCGCCACTCGTGGGCGATGGCCATCGACACGAACACCACTGGATCCTGCCAGGGATGCGCGCCGCCCGACCTCGACTGTCGGACCGTGCAGATCTTCCGCAAGCACGGCTTCGCCTGGGGCGGGAACTTCCTCACGCCCGACGGCATGCACTTCGAGTGGGTCGGCGAACGCCGTGACCTGCTCGCCTACCCGTCGCGGTTCTGCCCCAACGTCGCCACCGGTGTGCTTGCACTCGACAACGCCGAATCAGGCGCCGAGCGCCTCTACGCGGACGACGGCCTCTACGTCGGAGATCACTGATGCCCACTCGATTCCTCATCATCGGCGGTGGCCCCGCCGGCAACATCGCGGCCACCACCGCCGCTCGCCTCGGTGCCGAGGTCGTGATGATCGAGCGCGACATCGTCGGCGGTGCAGCCCACCTGTGGGACTGCATCCCGTCGAAGGCGATGATCGCGACGGGCCGGGCGATCAGCCGCACCCGGGCGATCGGCGGGATGGGCCTCGAGACCGTCGACACCGCAGTCGACGTCGGCACGCTGACCGACCGGATCCGACGGGTCGAGAACACGATGCGCGACAACACGACGTCGCTGCTGGCGAGCCAAGGCGTGCGCATCGTGCGCGGGACGGGGCGCTTCACCAGTCCGTACACCGCCGAGGTCGTCGGCCCCGCCGGCACCGAGACGATCGAATTCGACGCGGCACTGGTGTCGACCGGTTCGCGCCCTCGGATCCCCGAGTGGTGCCGCCCCGACGGCGACCGGATCCTCACCACGCGTGACTGCTACCCGCCGAAGATCTTCCCGGAGAGCATCACCGTCATCGGCTCCGGCGTCACCGGCGTCGAGTTCGTCCACATGTTCTCCTCGTTCGGCTCCAAGGTCACCCTCGTCGTCAGCCGCCAGCAGGTGCTCCCCGGCAAGGATCCCGAGGTGGCCGCCGTGCTCGAAGAAGAGTTCATGCGGCGCGGCGTCAAGCTTCTGATGGGCGCGCGTGCCGAGGCGATCGAGCGCACCGACGACTCGGTGACCGTTCGATGCGACGACGGTCGCTCGGTGACCTCGACCCACGCGGTGCTCGCCATCGGCTCGATACCGAACACCGAGGACATCGGCCTCGACGCAGCTGGGGTCGATGTCAACCAGTGGGGCTACGTCGACATCAACCAGCACTGCGTCACCAACGTCGAGCACATCTACGCCGCCGGTGACATCAGCGGCAAGCTGCCGCTGTCGTCGGTCGCCTCGATGCAGGGCCGCAAGATCGCGGAACACATCATGGGCGGGCACACGCGCAGCCACCGTCACCTCGACTACGACAAGGCTGCCTCGGCGATCTTCACCGAACCGGAGATCGCCGACGTCGGTCTGGCCGAAGCCGAGGCGTTCAGCTCGGGCCGCAAGATCCGGGTGACCAAGGTGCCGTTCTCCTCGACGGCCAAGGCGATGATCAACAACGACACCACGGGGTTCGTGAAGATCATCTCGGACCCGGCCACGGGCGAAGTGCTCGGCGGTTCGATCGTGGGACGTCAGGCGGCCGAGCTGATCTCGGTGATCGCCGTTGCCGTCACCGCCGGGCTGACGGTGACCGATCTCGCCGAGAGCATCCTGGTGCACCCGGCACTCAGCGAAGCGCTCAGCGAAGCCGCCGAGTGATCGATCACACCTCGGCCCGACCCCTGGCGCGGTCGTGGTCCGACGTGTCGCGGGGAGTGCTGGTCACGGCCGGAATGTGCGTGGTTGACTCGCAATTGTTCGACCGGTACGTTCGCCCGGATGGACGGAGCCGAGGCGCGCAACATCGAGCGGTTCCGATCGCTCGGCCATCCTGACTGGCACCAGAACTGGACGCCACTGGGCGACCGCGACCATGTCGAGGTGGTCCGCCACGACGATCGGACGGTCTGGCTGTGCCAGCAACCGATGAGCCGTAGCGACTTCGATGCCATCGAGGTGCCGGCGGGTTGGTCGAAGCTCGGCATCGGCAGCGGGCTCCACGACGTCGCCTTCTTCCGCCGCTCGCCCGGCAAGCCGTTCGACGGCCCGCTGGACACCGTCGAGATCGACGGCTGGACGTTTGCCCAGGTGGCGCGACCGGGCCGGCCGGAGCCGGGCTTCGAACACGTCACCGTGCTCCCCGTCTACAAGTACCACCGCGTGGGGTTCCGAGCCGGTCGGACGATCTCGATCCTCGACATGGGTGACGGGTGGGACTACGTACCGCAGGTCGCACGGGCCACCTTCCGTCCCGATGCCACGAACGGTGACGCGACCGAGATGCCCGAGGGCTGGTCGGTTCGTGAGGTGACGCTCGAGGACGATCTACTCGTCGAACTGCCCTATCCGGCGCGGGTGTGCTTCTTCGACACCGGCGACAGCTGGCAGGGACCCGTGCGCCTCGACCTGTCGAGGTGACCTCGCGGGATCAGCCCGGTCGGCCCGCCCCGGTGCGCTCGAGGTTCATCGGGCGGCGAGGCACCGGAGAACTGGTGACGATGTTCGTGGTGGAGTCGCCCTTCTCCCAGAGCTGTTGCAGCAGCTCTTCGAGGTGGCCGGTGCTGCGCACCCGAGCTCGAATGACGTGCGAGTCCGAGCCGGTGACACGGTTCGCCTCGATCACCTCGGGGATCGCCCGGAGTGTGTCGTCGACACCGCTCGCTCGCCCCGGCGCGTTGAGGCGCACGATGCACAGGATGGGGAAGCCGAGGGCTTCGTAGTCGACCTCGGCCCGATAGCCGCGGATGACGCCGGCAGCCTCGAGCTTGCGCACGCGCTCGGCGACCGCCGGGGCCGTCAACCCGATCCGCTCGCCCAGGTCGCGATACGACATCCGCCCGTCGACCTGCAACAGGTCGAGGATGTCGCGGTTGATGTCATCGAGGACGAACATGTCGTTCTGTCGAATCGAAAGTCATGGGCCAATGATGCTAACGGAATCAAGGCAATGAGGCCGAGATGGTGCCGTGAACCATGGGAACCAACAAGGCTCGTGGGCCGTTGCTCCGTACACTGGGCGGTCATGAAGAACCACGTGAACACCGCCGTTCAGCAATTGGTCGAATCGTGGGGTCGCCGGAGCGACGCTCGCGGGGGCCAGGCGGCCGTCGCTGAGGTGGCCCGCAACCAGCGCGACATCGATTTCGCTCGATGCGCGGCAGCCGGTCCGTTCATCAACTGACCGGCGCACGCCCTGCCGGGCGTCAGTTCACTCGATCACGGCGAGGATGTCGCCGCCGCCGACGGTGTCACCGGTCGAGACCTTGATCTCCTTGACGGTGCCCGCCTTCTCGGCGTTGATCTGGTTCTCCATCTTCATCGCCTCGAGCACGACGATGCCGGCGCCGACCTCAACGCTCTGACCGACCTCGACGAGCACCTTGACGATCGTGCCCTGCATCGGCGCTTCGACCGACCCGGATGCGATCGCACTACCGCCACCCCCGCCACTGCCGCCACGCTTGGTCTTCTTCGGTGCGGCACCTGCCGCGACTGCCACCGTCGGTGTCTCAGGAACCCACATGCTGACGTCGAAGCGCTTGCCGTTGACCTCGACGGTCGTCGAACGCTTGACCTTCGGTTCGGTGTCGTCGGCATCGGAGTCAGGAGCGCTGCTCTCGGACTTGCCACCCACGCCGGTGAGGTCGAGCACCTCTTCGACCCACTTCGTCGAATGGGTGACCGCGGCGAAATCGGGATGCTTCAGGATCGCGAGGTCGGCCGGGATCGTCGTCGCGACCCCTTCGACGACCAGTTCGTCGAGCGCCCTGATCGTCCGAGCGATCGCGACGTCTCGGTCGCGGCCCCACACGATCAGCTTGCCGACGAGGTTGTCGTAGTACTGGCTGATCTCGTCGCCGGAGTGGTAGCCCGAGTCGAAGCGGACACCGAATCCGTCCGGGGCGAGCAGCTTCGTGATCGGGCCGGGCGACGGGAGGAACTTGCCCCCGGCGACGTCCTCGGCGTTGATGCGGATCTCGATCGAGTGGCCGCGGCGCGAGGCATCGACCTCGGCTTGGGTCATCGGGAGTTCCTCGCCTGCGGCGACACGGATCTGCCACTCGACGAGGTCGATGTCGGTGATCATCTCGCTCACCGGGTGCTCGACCTGCAGGCGGGTGTTCATCTCGAGGAAGAAGAACTCGCCGTCCTGGAAGATGAACTCGACGGTGCCGGCGCCGTAGTAGCCGACGGCTTTGGCGGCCTTGACGGCAGCTTCGCCCATCGCCTGTTCGACACCCTCGGGAAGGTTCGGGGCCGGGGCTTCCTCGACGAGCTTCTGGTGGCGGCGCTGGGCCGAGCAGTCGCGCGACGAGATCCACACGCAGTTGCCGTGCTTGTCGCCGACCAGCTGGATCTCGACGTGGCGGGGCCAGGTCAGATAGCGCTCGACGTACACCTCGTCGCGTCCGAAGAACGCCTTGGCTTCGCGCTGTGCGCTCGCCATGGCATCGTCGACCTCGGCCTCGCTCTGCACGACCTTCATGCCGCGACCGCCGCCACCGAACGCGGCCTTGATGCACACCGGCCAGCCGAACTCGTTGCCGAACGCCTTGATCTCGTCAGGTCCCTGGGCGAACTCGGTGGTTCCCGGAACGACCGGTGCACCGCCGCGGATGGCGGCGAGGCGGCTCGAGACCTTGTCGGACATCTCGTCCATGGCGGTCGGCGGGGGCCCGATGAACTCGACACCCAACTCGGCGATCGCGCGAGCGAAATCGGCGTTCTCGGAGAAGAACCCGTACCCGGGGTGCACCGAGTCGGCGCCGCTGCGCTGGATGACGTCGAGCATCACCTCGGAGTTGATGTAGCTCTCGGCAGCGGTCTGGCCGCCGAGCGCATAGGCCTCGTCGGCCAGGCGCACGTGAAGTGCGTCGCGGTCGAGTTCGGAGTACACCGCCACCGTGGGAATGCCCATCTCCCGGGCGGCGCGGATGACTCGAACAGCGATTTCGCCTCGGTTGGCGATCAGGATCTTCTTGAGCACGGGTGCCAATGTAGGGGCCGTGGCCACCGACGGAGACATCTGGACCTCCATGATGTGGCCGGCGGGCTGGGATGTGCGCCATGTCGCCGAGACCGGGAGCACGAACACCGACCTGATCGAGCAGGTGCTGGCCGGCGAGGCGGGCAATCAGACGGTGCTGGCCGCCGATCATCAGACTGCAGGTCGAGGTCGACTCGATCGTCGCTGGGAGGCGCCGCCGGGAGCGAATCTGCTGGTGTCGATGGTGGTCGCTCCGATCCCGCCGGTGCCCGCCGAGGTGACCCATCGGCTGGGGCTCGCCGCTGTCGCTGCCGTGCGGCGCCTGGTCGATTCCGATGTTGCGGCGACGGTCGGGCTCAAGTGGCCCAACGATGTGCTGCTCGGCGAGCGCAAGCTCGCCGGGATCCTTGCCCAAGGTGTGCCGGGCCGTGACGCCGTGGTGGTCGGGATGGGCCTCAACGTCGGCTGGGCGCCCGACGGGGCCGCCGCCGTCGGGTCGCACGCCTCCGACGGTCGGGTGACGCCCGCTCGCGTGCTGCTGGCGGTCCTCGAGGAACTCGACGCGTTGGCCGATGACATCGCCGGGCACTACCGCGACGCGCTGGTCACGCTCGGACGTACCGTTCGCGTCGAGCTGCCGGGTGGTGCCGACGCGCTCGAAGCGCGAGCGGTCGACGTCGATGATGCCGGTCGCCTCGTCGTGATCGACGCCGACGGTGTCCGGCACCACCTCGACGTCGGCGATGTCGTCCACGTCCGTCCCGCCGAGCCGAGTTGACGTTTGCGCGCAGATTCGGATGACCCGTTCCATCCAAATCCGCTCACAAACGTCGGAGCGCAGACCAACCCCACGTTTGCGCGCAGATTCGGATGACCCGTTCCATCCAAATCCGCTCACAAACGGCATTGGCGTGGTGACGTAGCGGGCGGGGAACCCAGCAGTAGCGTTTGTCGGATGGCATCCCCCGTGCGCCATCGCCGGCGTAGCTCCGCGCCCGTCGCCCTGGTACTGGCGGTCGTCGTCGGTGTGGTCGGCGCGTTCGGGGTCATCCGGGCGGCGAACGCTCGAACCTCCGACATCCAGCGCATCGAAGGGCTCGAACTCGCGCTCACACCTCAGGACGGCCCGGCGCAGAACTATCTGTTGATCGGCTCGGACAGCCGCGAGAACGCCGATCCCAACGATGCCGACTTCGGCGGCATCGGCGACGTCAACGCCGTGTCCGGGCGGCGGTCTGACACGATCATGATCCTGCGACAGGAGGAGGACGGCAACGGAGCTTCGATCGTCAGCCTCCCACGCGACCTCTGGATCGACATCGCAGGTCGCGACAGCCCGAACCGCATCAACTCGGCCTATAGCGACGGCACCGACGTTCTCGCCACCACGATCACCCAGGAACTGGGTATCCCGATCCACCACGTCGTCGACATCGACTTCAACGGGTTCAAGGATCTCGTCGACGCCGTCGGAGGTACCGAGGTCTGCTTCCTCTACCCCACGCGGGACGGGAACACCGGGCTCGATGTGCAGCCCGGTTGCCACACGCTCGACGGACTGCAGTCGCTGCAGTACGCCCGGAGCCGCTACTACGAGGAGTTCCGCGACGGCCAGTGGCGCACCGATCCGACCTCGGACCTCGGTCGCATCGGGCGTCAGCAGAACTTCCTCCAGCAGACGGCGAACTCGACGATCGACAAGCTGCAGTCCGACCCGTTCCTCGCCTCGGAACTCATCGAGGCGGGTACTGCGGCGGTGCGGATGGACCCTGGTCTCGATCCGGTGGCCGCCGCCGGCACGCTGCGCAAGGCGTTCAGCACCGGCCTGAACAAGTACCAGCTCCCGGTGTCGGGCGTCACCAAGGACGGTAACGCCGTACTCGTGCTCGATCCGGCCGCCGAGCCGATCCTCGACTATTTCCGCGGCGTCGGGCCGCCACCACCGGTCGAGCCCTGACGGGGCGAGCGGTGGGGGCGCCTACACTCCCGCCGTCATGAAGCTCGTGGTCACCGGCGCTGCCGGACAACTCGGCGTCGACGTCGTCGACCACTCGCGCGCTGCCGGCGATGACGTCGTGGCCGTCACCAAGAGCGATCTCGACATCACCGACGCGGATGCCGTCCGCCGGCTGCTCGACGAGGTTCGCCCCGACGCCGTCGTCAATGCCGCCGCCTACACCGCGGTCGATACCTGCGAGACCAACGAGGACCTCGCATTCGCTGTGAATGCCGATGCCGTCGGGCACCTGTCGGCGGCGTGCGAACTCGTGGGCGCCCACCTCGTCCACGTCAGCACCGACTACGTCTTCGACGGCACACTCGAGCGCCCGTATCGGGAGGACGACGCCACGAACCCGCAGTCCGTGTACGGCCGTTCGAAGCTCGCGGGGGAGCATGCGGCGGGCTCCACTGCCGCCATCGCACGCACCTCGTGGGTGTGTGGCGAGCACGGCAACAACATGGTCAAGCTGGTGCTGCGCCTCGCGGCCGATCCGGACCAGGCACTGGCGTTCGTCGACGACCAGCGTGGCAAGCCGACGTTCACCGCCGATCTCGCGCCGGCGCTTCACCGGCTCGCCGCCGACCGCCGGGCGGGAATCTTCCACCTGACCAACCAGGGTGCCGTGAGTTGGTACGGGTTCGTCCGCGAGATCCTTGCTGTGGCCGGCCATGATCCCGATCGCGTCCGCCCGATCGCCACCGCCGACCTCGACCCGCCGCGGCCAGCCCCGCGGCCGGCCAACAGCGTCCTCGACGACGCCGCCTGGCGTGCCGCCGGCTACGAACCGCTGAGAGATTTCCGTCTCCCGCTCGCCGAACTCGTCGCGAAACTCCGCCGGTAACCCTGGCCCGTCGCGGGACGTGGGAAGCAATGGGGGTCTGACCTCGGTCAGACCCCTGGCCGAAGTGGAGCCGGCAAAGAACGAGGAGCAACAAGAGCAGGAGCAGAAGATCAGATCTCCAGGAACTCCCGTGCGCGATCGACGCCCACCAGCTCGATGTCGTCACGCCGGATCGTCTCCCAGTGCGCCCGTGCCATGCGGTAGCCCAACATCTCGTCGGCAACATCACGTCGCAGTGCCCGACGCCGTCCCTCGAACTCGTAGCCCAGCGACGTCGTGACCCCCTTCGACGCGGCGTTGTCGTGCCACATGGCGGTGAGTGCGAACTCCGCATCGAGCCCGTCGAAACCGAGGGCCAGCGCCGCCTGCCGGAACTCCGTGCCGAACCCACGGCCATGGAACTCCTGGCCGAGCCACGACCCGGTCGTGAACTGTCGCAGCTGCGGGAACGACTCGGCCGTCAGGTCGCAGGCACCGACGACTTCCCCGTCGACGAGTACGGCGAACTGCAGGCTCCAGGCGGCCGGTCGTAACTCGGCTCGTGTCCGGGCGTAGAACCGCACCGCTTCCTGCTCCATCTGTGGCGACGGTAGGTCGGTCCACGGGATCGTGAAGGGCATCACCGCCGGGTCGTGCACGCCTCTTCGGGCCACGGCGAGCAGTTCGGCGATCAACTCGTCGTCGAGGTACCGCAACGTGAGCATCGGGGTGCGGACCTCGAGGTCGAACAGCGGCCAGTGCTCGTTCACCATCGCCGAAGTGTGCCAGAGCCGTACCATCCTGCTCGTGGGCTTTTCCCGAGCGGAGCTCGAGTCGTTCGTCGGTGCGACCGTGCCGGATCTGATCGGGCCCAACCTGCGACTGCTGTTCGTCGGGATCAATCCCGGATTGTGGACCGCGGCGACGAAGACGCACTTCGCGCACCCCGGCAACCGCTTCTACCCAGCGTTGCTCGAGGCGGGCATCATCGACGCGCCGGTCGACCGTGGCGTCGGCATGACCGATGCCGACCGCCGCCTGTTGATCGAGCGCGGCATCGGCATCACGAACATCGTGCATCGCGCCACTGCCAAGGCGTCCGAGTTGACCCGCGACGAACTCCGGGTGGGCGGCGACCAGCTCCGGGTGTTCGTCCGCGCGCATCGTCCGGCCGTCGTGGCCATCGCGGGGATCACCGCGTATCGGGCGGCGTTCGACGTGCCGAAGGCCGCGATGGGAGAGCAGCCCGAGCCGTTCGAAGGGGCACGGCTGTTCGTGGTGCCGAACCCGAGCGGACTCAACGCGCACGAGACGACCACCACCCTCGCGACCGCATACCGCGAAGCTGCCGCCGCGGCAGGTGTCGCCCCCGAGCGATGAGTTTGCGTGCGGACGGTCCACGCCAGGACTCATCGCATGGAGGCGTCATCACCGAGCGATGAGCGCGCGGTCTGCGTCGCAGCCGCCATGATGGGACCGCCATGTTGAGTTCGTCGAACACCGGTGGGCGTCCGATCCGCGTCGCTTACACCGTCGAACAGTGCTGGCACCCGAGCCCCGGCGGTACCGCGATCGCGGCGCTACGCATCGCTCGCGAGCTGGCGGCCCGACCCGACGACGTCGAGCTCCGTCTGGTCGCCGGCAAGCATCCCGTCGCTCCGGTGGCCGAGTTCCGGCCCAGCGGTGCGGTGGCGATGTTGCCGCTCGCCCGACCGGTGCTGTACGAGGCGTGGACGCGCCTCAACTGGCCGAAGGTCGAGTCGGTGACCGGTGAGATCGACGTGGCCCACGCCACCGGTCTCGTGCCGTGCGGTACTGCGGCTCCGCTCGTGGTCACCGTGCACGATCTGGCCTTCGTGCACGACCCCGCGAAGTACTCCCGCCAGGGCGTGCGCACGATGAACCGCAGCCTCGATGCCATCATCCGACGCGCTGACAGGGTGATCGTGTCGAGCGAGGCGACCCATCGTGACTGCGAGGCTGCGGGCATCCCGGCCGACCGCCTCCGTCTCGTCCCCCTCGGCGTCGACGTGAACGAGGTGTCCGACGCCGAGATCGACCGGGTTCGCCGCCGCTACCTCCTGCCCGACACGTTCGTGCTCTTCATCGGAACGCTCGAGCCGCGCAAGAACCTCGCGCGGCTCGCCGAGGCGATGCGCCGTCCGGGAATGCCGGGCCCGCTCGTCGTGGCAGGAGCAGCGGGATGGGGCGACGTCGGCACGGTCGACCACGGCGACACGCTCTTTCTCGGCTTCATCCCCGACGCCGATCTCGCTGCGCTGTACGCGGCGGCGAGCGTGTTCGCCTATCCGAGCGAGCGGGAGGGATTCGGCCTCCCGGTGGCCGAGGCACTGGCGCAGGGCGCGGCGGTGGTCACCAGCAGGGGTACCTCCACCGAAGAGGTGGCCGGGGGCGCCGCCGTGCTCGTCGATCCCTTCGACGTCGACGACATCGCGCGTGGCCTGCTCGAGGCCGCGGATCGCCGCCACGAACTCGCTGGATCCGCCCGGCGACGAGCAGCGGAGTTGACGTGGGTGAGATCTGCCGAACTCACCCTCGCCGTCTACCGTGAACTGGCCCCATGACCGAACGCGCCGACTCGCCCCGTACGTCGTCGGTCGACGTGGCCGTCAACCTGCTGTGGTGCGTGCCCGGCGAGGTCGGTGGCTCGGAGCAGTACCTCGTTCGTCAGCTGCTCGGTCTCGCCGCTCAGCCGACACCATTCGAGCCGACGCTGTACTGCCTGGCATCGTTCGTCGACGCCCACCCCGAACTGGCGTCGTTGTATCCGATGCAGGCTGCTGCGATCACCGGAACCAGCCGGCCACGACGTCTGCTCGCCGAACACACCTGGCTGCGTCGGCGCACCCGCGACGCCGACCTCGTCCACCACGGAGGTGGTACGACACCGGCGGTGGGTCGCACGCCGATCGTGCTGACCGTCCACGATCTGCAGTACCTCACCCACCCGGAGTACCTCACGCCGACCAAACGCCGGTATCTCGAACGGGCGATCCCGAGATCGGTCGGTCGGGCGGCCGTCGTCGCCGTTCCGACCGACTACGTTCGCACCACCGTGGTCGACGCCTACGGTGTCGATGCGGACCGCGTGAGAGTTGTGCCGCACGGCGTCGAAGCGACGTTGGGCGCCGACGCTCCCTCGGCGTCGGACCTCCGACGCGACTACGGACTCGGGGCCGGTCCGATGATCGTGTACCCGGCGATCACCCACCCGCACAAGAACCACCGCTTCCTGCTGGAGGTGATGGCGCGCCACTGGACCGATCCGGACCTGCGCCTCGTGCTGCTCGGAGGCCGCGGCGCCGCCGAGGAGGAAGTGGCTGCCGACATCGTCCGGCTCGGGCTCGAACAGCGCGTGGTCCGTCCGGGTCGAGTGCCCGACGCCCACCGCGACGGCCTCATCGCGGCGGCCGACGCACTCGTGTTCCCGAGCCAGTACGAGGGATTCGGTGCGCCGGCGGTCGAGGCGATGGCGCTCGGCACCCCGGTGATCTGCTCCGATCAACCCGCGCTCGCCGAGGTGGTCGGCGACGCAGGGCTGGTGCTGCCGCTCGACGTCGACGCGTGGGCCGATGCACTCGAGACCGTGGCGGCCCGCGCCGACGAAATGTGCTCGGCGGGTCGCGATCGCGCCCGTGCGTTCTCGACCGAACGGTCGGGCGCCGAACTCGCGGCGGCCTACGAACTCGCGATCCAGGTCGGTCGATGACGAGCGACGTACGCGAGGTGCCTGGCACAACTCGCGTGCCGATGCGTCCGCTCGTGGTGCTCTGCCCGCACTTCGCCCCGGACACGGCACCGACGGGTGTCGTGATGACGCGGATCGTCGAGGAGTTGGTGGCGCTCGGGCACACCGTGCACGTCGTCACGTCGCTGCCCTGGTATCGGGCACACCGGATCGAGTCGGGCTGGGACGGCCGCCTCGCCCGCACCGAGCGGACCGACTGGGGATCGATCACCCGGGTCCACCCCTTCCCGGGCCGCGACAAGTCGAATCTCCTGCGGCGGGCACTCGGCTTCGCCGCCTACTCGCTGCTCGCCGGCCTCTTCTGCCTGCGGGCGGGCGGGTGGTTCCGCCGATCGGGTGCGGTGATCGCGATGTCGCCGCCGCTCACGCTCGGGCTCACCGGGTGGGTCGCGAGCCGGCTGCGCCGATGCCCGATGGTGTTCAACATCCAGGACATCTTCCCCGACGCCGCCGTCGAGACCGGGGCGATCTCGAACCGCACGATCATCGCCGCAGCACGGCACCTCGAGCGGGTGAGCTACCTCGCAGCCGATGCCGTCACCGTGCTCTCCGACGATCTGCGCGACAACGTCGTCGCCAAGACCGGCGCCGCCGACACGGTGCACGTCATCCCCAACTTCGTCGACACCGAGGCCATCGTCCCCGCCGATCGTGCGACGCCGTACCGGGCCGAGCTCGGACTCGGCGACGGTCCGGTGGTGCTGTACGCCGGCAACGTCGGATTCTCGCAGTCGCTCGACCTCGTGCTCGCGGCCGCTCGCGAACTGCCCGACGTCACCTTTCTCGTCAACGGCAACGGCGCAGCGCGTCCGTCGTTGGAGGCAGCGGCCGCCGACACCGCGAACGTTCGGTTCGCCGACTACATCGAGCCGGAGCGCCTGTCGGAGCTCCTCGCGACCGGTGACGTGCACGTCGTGCCGCTCCGGCGAGGTCTCGGGCGGGTGAGCGTGCCGTCGAAGACCTATTCGATCATGGCCGCCGGTCGGCCGGTCGTGGCGTCGATCGACCCGGGCACCGCCGTCCCGCAGATCCTCGCAGAGTCGGGTGGCGGCATCGCGGTGGACCCCGACGATGCTGCGGCGTTCACCGCGGCGATCCGCTCGCTCGTCGATGATCCTGAACGTGCGCGCCGGCTCGGAACGCTCGGGCGGGCCTGGGTGGAGGGCAACGCCTCACCGGTCGCCGTCGGCGCCGCGTACGACCGGCTGCTGCACAGCCTCGTGCGATGAGGAAGCCGGCCTGAACCCGCATCCGATCCGGGCGCCGCTAGCCTCTCGTGGTCGTGGCACCCTCCTCGTCATCCACCAAGAAAGCCGCCAAGCTGGCGAAGTCCGGCCAGGGCAAGAAGGTCCGATTCCAGGGCGGAACGTTGTTCCCCGTGGTCGTCACCATCGTCATCGTGCTCGGCCTGGCCCTCGTCGTCTACGCCCGTCAGAGCCGTCCGTCGGTCGACGCCTCCGGAGCCCCGCAGCAGAGCGATCACTGGCACCACGCGTACGGCTTCTACCTCTGTGACACGTGGTTCAAGCTCGAGGGCGACGCCGAGCAGCAGGGAACCGAGAACTTCACCCAGTACCAGCGCACCGGCATCCACAGCCACGACGACGGCTTGATCCACTGGCATCCCTTCTCGTCGGCCGCCGTCGGCAGCAATGCCACCCTCGGCGTGTTCCTCGACACCTACGGCGTCGAACTCACCAACAGCAAGCTGACGTTCCCCGAGAACCAGGAGACGGCGATCCGGGACCAGTTCGCTGCCGCCGATCCGCCGAACGAGGAGCTGGTGGCCCGCGACGACGTCCTGGTGTGGGAAGACGGCGACGACTGCACCATCGACGGTTCCGACAGGAACTCCGAGCTGAAGGTGGTCGTCTGGAACAACTTCACCGACACCGACGACGGCACGACCTACATCGCCGACTTCGACAACATCCGCCTCGACCGCGACCAGATGGTCGTTGCGATTGCGTTCGTGCCCGACGACACCGATGTCAGCATGCCGCCGTGGGCGCCGGACCTCCCGAGCCTGGGCGAGATCGACAGCGGCGTGGTCAACCCCAACGACCAGTTGGCGCCCGCGGGCACCGCTCCTGAGGGCTCGACTCCTGAAGTGGCGCCGGACGACACGAGCGCTGACGTTCCCTCGACCACCGAGGGCTGATGCGCGCAGTCGTTCTCGTCGGAGGCTTCGGCACTCGCCTGCGTCCGCTGACGCTCAGCATCCCCAAGCCGATGCTGCCCATCGGGCACGTCCCGATGATCACTCGTCTCGTCGACCGGCTTGGCCGTGGGGGAGTGACCGAGGTCGTGCTCGCGCTGGGCTTTCGGCCCGAACCGTTCATCGAGGCGTTCCCCGACGGGCTCTGTGGTGATGTCGCGCTCACCTACGCCGTCGAGTCGGAACCGCTCGACACCGCCGGGGCGATCAAGTTCGCGGCCGAGTTCGCAGGCATCGACGACACGTTCGTCGTGGCCAACGGCGACGTGATGACCGACCTCGACGTCTCCGCACTGGTCGAGGCCCACCGATCGTTCGGCGCCGAGGCCACGCTGCACCTGATCGGAGTCGACGACCCGTCGGCGTTCGGCGTGGTCGATCTCGCTGCTGACGGCTCGGTGCGTGCGTTCGTCGAGAAGCCCGCACCGGGGACCGAACCGAGCAACCTGATCAATGCCGGCACCTACGTGTTCGAGCCGTCCGTGCTCGATCGCATTCCGGCAGCGACCAAGGTGTCCGTCGAACGCGACACCTTCCAACGCCTGGTCGCCGACGGCGGTCTGTACGGCGTGGCCACCGACGACTACTGGATCGATGCGGGGGTGCCGACGTTGTACCGGGCGGCGAACCTGGACCTTCTCGACGGCAAGCGCCGCACCGAGCGATGCGACGCGGTGGCGCCCTCCGCGGTGGTGTCGCCGACCGCCATCGTCGAGCACAGCATCATCGGAGCGGACGTCGACGTCTCCGCCGGTGCGTCGGTGATCGACTCGGTGCTGCTGCCCGGAGCGTCCGTCGGGTCCGGCTCCACGGTCGAGCGGTCCCTGGTGATGGGAGCGGTCGGTTCGGGGTCCGTGGTGTGCGATTCGATGGTCGGCGCCGAGGGCCACGTCGGCGATGGCGAATCGCTGATCGAGAGCACCGCGCCCGCCGTACCGTCGTGACGCGATCCGACGTCGCGTCGCCGGCGCTACGGTCGACCCTGTGAACGTCGTCGTCATCGGGGGAGCCGGGTTCATCGGCTCGCACCTCGTCGACCGTCTCCTCGCCGAGGAGCACACCGTGGACGTCATCGACAACCTCAGCGTCGGCTCGCTCGCGAATCTGGCCGCAGCCCGGGCATCGGGCGGGGCCCTGCGCATCCATCACCTCGACGCTGCCTCGAGCGAAGCGGAGTCCTCGATCGGGATCCGGCGCCCCGACGTGATCTTCCAGCTCGCCCTGTTGCCGCGCCACACCGGCGACCCCTCGGCTCAGGGCGATGCCTTCGTCTCGGCGCTCGCGACCCTCGAGGCCGCTCGACGACACGGCATCCCCAAGGTCGTCGTCGCCGTCCCCGCATCGGTCATCTACGGGTATCCGACGGCGAAGGCCCTGCCGGTCAAGGACTGTGAGCCGTCACAGCTCGAACCGCGTGGCGTGCGCGGCGTCGTCGCTTCTGCGATCATCGATCTGCTCGTGTCGTATCGCGACCTCCATGCGATCGAGTTCACCGCCCTGGCTCTCGGCAGCGTCTACGGGCCGCGTCAACGCCCCGCCGGTGGTGTGGTCGCGGCGTTCGTCGATGCCGCAGCGAACGGCACGGCGCCGGTGTTGCACGGCGATGGACGCCAGACTCGCGACTTCGTCTTCATTGACGATGTCGTCGACGCGTTGGTCAGGTCGGCCACCCGTGGGAGCGGGCTGGTGATCAACATCGGCACCGGTGAGCAGACATCGGTCACCGATCTGTGGTCGCGGATCGCGGGCATCGTCGACGGGGCCGACGCCCTGGAGCCGGTGCGTGGGCCCGCCCGTCTCCACGACGTGCAGCGCTTCGCCGTGGCGCCGGTGCGCGCCCGTATCCACCTCGGATGGTCGCCGTGGACCGGTGTCGACGAGGGTCTCGCCCGCCTCACCGACTGAACGCCACCGCAAGTCACACGGTGCCGGGCCTACCGTGACGCGGCGGGAACACTTGCGAGCGTGTCGATCGCCAGTTGGCGCGCGACGGCGGGCGTCGACATGACGGTGTCGGTCACGACGCAGCGCATCCCGGCAGCCTCCACCGCGTCGGCGTGGTGCGCATCGACGGTGTCGATCACCAGCGTGGAGGCGATCGGGGCGTACAACTCGGCGACGCCCACGACGCTCGGATCGTGACCGAGTTCGGTCAGCATGCGATCGGCCGGGCCCTTGAGTGCGGCGCCCCCGACGATGGGCGAGACCGCCACGACGTGGTCGCGCCGGTCGGCCAGCACGTCGTCGACGCCGTCGAGCGATCGGATCGGGCCGATCGAAACGAGTGGATTCGACGGAGCGATGACCACGCGGGACGCGTCGGCGAGCGATGATCTCGCCTCCGCGGTGAGTCCAGCGGTCCCCTCGAAGCGGATCGAGCTGACTGCAACGCTGTGGCGCAGGCGCACGAAGTAGTCCTGGAACGAGATCTCCTGGCCCTGCTCGGGCGTTGCGCTGGCGGCGTCGACGGTCACCAGTGTGGAGAGGCGGTCGTTCGACATCGGCAGGACCTGAATCGGCACGTTCCAGGCCCGCCGGATCTCGTCGGTCACCTCGGTGAGCGTGGCGCCTTCGGCCAGACGCGCGGTTCGATAGAAATGTGTGGCGAGGTCACGATCGCCCAGGTTGAACCATCGGGCGGCGGCGTTCGAGCCGTCGGGTCGGACCGACTCGTATCGCTCGAGGGACTCGATCGCTCGCCACGTCTCGTCGACGAGCCCCCAACCGCGAGTCGGATCGATCGCCCCGGCGACGGTGTAGACGATCGTGTCGAGGTCCGGCGAGATCGCGAGGCCGTGCAGCGAGCAGTCGTCGCCGGTGTTGACAATCGCGGTGATCGAGCCGGGTTGGTCGACGGCGTCGATCAGACCCCTGAGGAATCGGGCAGCGCCGACGCCACCGCACACCACGGACACCGTGAGATGCTCAGGCATCGCCGACGATGTCCTCGTACATCGCGTGGAACTGGGCAGCCGTCGACGTCCACGAGAAACGCTCGACGTTGGCGTGCCCGCGTCGCACCAGCTTCGCGTGCATCTCGTCGTTGTCGCAGATCCAGTAGAGGTTGGCGGCGAGCGCCTCGACATCGCGAGCCGGGCTGAGCAGCGCCGCCGCGCCGGCGATCTGCGGGATCGATCCGGCGGTGCTCGCCACCACCGGGGTGCCCAACTGCTGCGCTTCGAGAACGGGGAATCCGAATCCCTCGTCGAGTGACGGGTAGGCGAGCGCCCGGGCGTGGGTGAGCAGCCACCGCTTCGTGGTGTTGTCGACGATGCCGGTGCGCACGACCCGCTCGGCGATCTCGGGCGACAGCCGGGCGATCGCGCGGTCGACGGCGGCGACGTCGTTGCCCGCCGCCCCGGCGATGACGAGGCGGACCGCGGCATGTTCGCGGGCCAGCCGGCCGAAGGCGTCGACGAGCGTCGGCAGGTTCTTGCGCCGTTCGATCGTGCCGAGCGCGAGGATGAACTGATCCAGTTGCGGCAAACCCGGTGGGGCGTCGGTGACGGGCTCGATGCCGTCGGCGGGCGGAGGACCGAGCAGCACGGTGCGGACTCGATCGGTGTCGAGCAGCTCGCGCACCCGGCGCGTGGTGGCGTCGGAGCTGGTGACGACGTGGGCGCCGTCGGCGACCGATCGCCGCAGTACCGCTGCCGCTCGCAGCACATCGGGGTCGGCGTCCTCGGGATGCTCCAGGAACCAGCAGTCGTACACGGAGACGACTCGTGGGCAACGTGCCGGGGGGACGACATAGTTCGTGCCGTGCACGAGTTCCGGTTCGCCCAGCCATCGGTCCATCGGCGCAGATCGGTGCGCCCACAGACGCAGTGCCACGGCGGCGGGCAGGGGGAGGCGTTGCTGGGGGGAGCGCACACGCGCGCGGGCGCTGGTGACGTACCGTCGCAGCTCGAGGTCGTCGCGCTCGGCGAGCGCGTCGACCGTCCACGCCACGGCGTTGCCGATCCCTGTTCGGCGGCCGTGTGTCGGCCCGACGTCGATCGCCACTCGTAGCATGGGGCTGTCGAGCGTATCTGCGCTTGTCGGCGGCGAGCCGTAGACTCTTCGCCTTATGCCTACAGCGTTTGTCACCGGGATCACTGGCCAGGATGGTCAGCATTTGGCCGAGTTTCTGCATTCGCAGGGCTATCACGTGTTCGGGATGGTGAAGGGTCAGAACAATCCTCGGGTGGAGGCGTTGCAGCACGAGTTGCCGTTCGTCGAGTTGGTGTCGGGTGATCTGGCGGATCTGCCGTCGTTGGTGTCGGCGATGGAGGCGTGTCAGCCCGACGAGGTGTACAACCTGGGGGCGATCAGCTTTGTGGCGTTGAGTTTCTCGCAGGCGGAGTTGACGGCGAACATCACCGGGCTGGGGGTGCTCAGGATGTTGGAAGCGGTGCGGATGGTGGGCGGCAGCCAGAACAATCCGATCCGCTTCTATCAGGCGTCGTCGTCGGAGATGTTCGGGCAGGTGCGTGAGACGCCGCAGACCGAGTTGACGCCGTTCCATCCTCGTTCGCCGTATGGGTGTGCGAAGGTGTTCGGCCATGACATCGTGGTGAACTACCGCGAGTCCTACGGGCTGCATGCGTCGTCGGGGATCTTGTTCAACCATGAGGGCCCGCGGCGCGGGTTGGAGTTCGTGACGCGCAAGGTCACCAACGCGGTGGCTCGGATCAAGCTCGGCCTCCAAGACGAAGTCGTGTTGGGGAACCTGGATTCGAAGCGTGACTGGGGCTACGCCGGCGATTACGTGAAGGGCATGTGGTTGATGCTCCAGCAGGACGAGCCCGATGATTACGTGTTGGCGACGGGTGAGACGCATTCGATCGAGGATCTGGTGCGTCGGGCGTTCGCCGAGGTCGGTATCGACAACTGGGCCGACTATGTGCGTCAGGACCCCAAGTTCCTGCGACCCGCCGAGGTCGACCTGTTGATCGGCGACCCCACCAAGGCCCGTGAGAAGCTCGGCTGGGAGCCCGAAGTCGACTTCCCCGCCCTCGTCAAGATGATGGTCGCCCACGACCTGCAACGCGAAGCCACCAAAGCCGGCATCCCCATCCCCGGCTGACCGGCGCTGCCGGCGAGGGAAGCGCCAGCGACGAGCCGGAGCGAGGCCGACCTCGCGTGTCCAATCAGTCGTCTGCGGTGAGGCTGAGCAAGAGAATTACGTCTCGAAGGGCATGTCGGTGATGGCTTCCATCATCGACCCCTGCGTCGGCGTTGCGCCGACCTGCAGGCGGTGACGCAGCGCCAGTGCGAACGCTGCCAGTGCAGCGAGCGACGACAGCACGAGTCCGATCTCGATCCGTCGGAACACTTCGTCGGCCGACAACCAGGTACCGAGCACGAACGTGACCACCCCGATTGCCCAGCCGAGGGCGACGAGCGCGTGGCCCTGCAGTGCGATGACCGCCTGCGCGGTTGCCAGTGCGAGCATGTAGACCGCGCTGCTGAAGGTCAGCAGTGCGAGTGTGCGGCCGCTGAGGTCGGCGTCGTACACCAGTTTCAGCGCCCACGACCCGAGCAGAAAGGCCGCGGCCGTGCCCACAGCGCCGACGACCAGCACGAGGAGCATCAGCCGCTTCAACCCGGAACGGAACTCGGCGTAGGCGCCCTGCGCCGCCAGGCGGCTCAGACGCGGCAGCAGCGCCGCCTGGACGGCCTGGAACAGGAACAGAGGAATACGTGACAGCAGCACGCCGTACGAGAATGCGGTGATCAGTGCTTCCTCGTTGTCGGAGGCCAGCAGGCTCGCGGTGATCGGGCCGGCGTTCAGCAACGTCGCGGCGCACACCGAGCCGATCAACAGCCAGCCGAGGTTCGGTGTGACCTCGTTCCACTCGGCGGACGGTCCCGGGTCCGTACGCAATGCTCCTCGCCGTGCGACATAGGCGACGGCGAACAGCGGAGCAATCGCAACAGCCATGCCGTAGGCGCCGGCGGCGGTGATTCCCACCACGGCCAGGGCGATGCACAGGACGATGCGCACCACACCATCGGCTCCGAGCACCACGGCGTAGTCGTGGAATCGGCCGGAGCCGGCAGCGATGCCCCTGGCCATGTGGGCGGGTGCGTACGCGGCGAACGCAGTGATCAGCGCGATCACCATGAACCAGTCGCCATCGAAATACGAGGAGGTGATGAACGGGCTCAGCAGGATGATGACGACGGTGACGAGTGTGACGAGGATGGCCCCGAGGCGCACCACCTTCTGAACCACGGGCTGGCCGCCGTCGCCGATCGCACGGCGGTGCGACAGCGCACGGCCCAGTTCCTGCTCCAGGGGCAGGAAGAATCCTGGCGCCAGCGCGAACACGGCGAACCACATCGATGCGATCGGTGCGAACTTGTCGGCGCCCCCGACAGCGACGGTGCCGACCTTGAAGAAGGCGTAGGTTGCGACACCGGCGATCAGCAGTGCGATGCCGACGGGAATGGTCCCCTCGGGCAACGGCGTTCGCTCTCGCGCGGGGATCTCTGCTGACGACACGAGCCCCCGATCCTAGCGATGATCTGGAGTCGACAGGTGGTCAGCGCCGCAGGCTGCGCTCGAGCTCGCGTCGGCGCACCTGCGCTCGCTGGAAGCTCAACAATCCGAGACCGACGGTGACATAGGTCGCATCCTTGGCGAGTTCGGCGGCGCGACCGGCCAAGGCGCCGCCCAGTTCGACGGTGCCGTGCACGGCACGGACGACGTCGAAGTCCGTGAGGTCGATGCTGGTGGGGTCGAACCGGGAGTTCCTGTGCCCCCCGGCGGGACGCGTCGTCGTCATGACGGCAGGATAGCGAGCCGCCTCGCTAGCCTCGCCCCATCGTGGAACCGGAGATCCCATCTGCACCGCCGGTCGTCGCGGTCGTCGTCGTGCACGATCCCGGTGCCTGGTTCGACGACACACTCGACGCGCTCGCCCGCCAGGACTACCCGAACCTGCGCCTGCTGTTCCTGGTCGTCGCCGAGGACGCCGTCGCTGGCGATCCCGACGTTGTTGCGGCTCCGAGCATCGATGCCCGGATCCAGCAGCGCATCCCGGGGGCGTTCGTCCGAGCGATCGGGGCGAACGTCGGCTTCGGCGCGGCCGCGAACGAGGTCCTGCGCCTGGTCGAGGGCGACAACGGGTTCTTCCTGATCTGTCACGACGACGTCGCCCCGGATCCCGTCGCCCTGCGGCTGATGGTCGAGGAGCTGTACCGCTCGAACGCCGGAGCCGTCGGACCCAAACTCGTGGACTGGGACGACCCGAGCGTGCTCCAGGCGGTCGGCCTCGGCATGGACCGTTTCGGTGAGATCGATCCCGTGATCGAGCCGGGCGAGGTCGACCAGGAACAGCACGACGGTGTCCGTGATGTGTTCGTGCTGCCGTCCGCGTACCTGCTCGTGCGCGCCGACCTCTTCCGTGAGCTGGGTGGCTTCGACCCCGCGATCGACTTCTACGGCGAGGACACCGAGCTGTGCTGGCGCATCCACCACAGCGGCGCCCGCGTCGTCGTGGTTCCGTCCGCTCGGGTCCGCCACGTGGGCCAGCTCCGACAGCGGCGCCCGGACCTGCGCCACGGGTTGATGCGGGCGCGCCACCGCATGCGGTCGGTGGCAACCCTCACCGGGGCGTCACGACTTCCAGCTCGCTCGATCGAGATGGTGTTGCTGACGCTGGTCGAACTGGTCGTCGGGCTGTTCACCGCGCGGTTCGGTCAGGCCTGGAACTCGTTCCGGGCGCTGCTCGGCCTCGTCCCGCGGACGCCGGCGCTGCTGGCGCGTCGTCGCGAGGTGAAGCCGATCCGGCGGGTCCCCGAACGCGAGGTGTACAGCCTGCAGGAACGCGGCAGTGCCCGCCTGAACGGCTACCTGCGCAGTCGCGAGACGGCGACCTACGTGGGATCGGGCGTCCAGGTGCGGCGCTGGCGTCAGAGCGCGACGGCCCCGGTGGTCGCCTGGGTCGCGGTCATCGTCGGCCTCATCGTCGGCGCTCGGTCGTTCTTCGACGGCGGCCTGCCACCGGTCGGAGAGTTCCTCGCGTTCCCGGAGAGCCCGCGTCAGCTCCTCGACACGTTCCTGTCGGGCTGGAACCCGAACGGGGCCGGTGCGACCTCGCCGAACCCGACCGGATGGGCCACCTTGTCGGGGCTGAGCGTCTTCACCCTGTTCCACATGGGTCTGCTGCAGACGCTGTTCGTGCTCGGCCTGCTGCTCGTCGGTTCCGCCGGGGTGTGGCGGCTGTCGGCCGTGTTCACCTCGACGAGGGCGCGCATCGCAGCATTGCTCGTCTATTCGCTCAGCCCCATCGTCAGCGGAGCGATGTCGGGTGGCCGCCTCACCGTGATCGTGGTCTACGCCGCAACACCGTGGGTGCTCCACCTGACCCGCCGTGCATCCGGGATCGAGACCGCCGACCCCGGCAGCGCCGAACTCGACCTGGCCGACGGTGTCATCCACCTCGCCCCGGACGAACGTGTGCGACGGATCCTTGCCGCAGCGCTGGTCCTCGGCCTCGCCGTGGCGTTCGCGCCGGTCATGCTCCCCCTCGCCGTCCTCCTCGCGCTGGTCGTCGCGCTCGGAACGATGCTGGCGCGTGGCTCGCTCGCCACGGCCGGATGGTCGCTGGTTGCCGGCCTCGGGGCAGCTGTCGGCGCCGCCGTGCTGAACCTTCCGTGGATCACGTCGTGGACGTGGGAGGGAGTGGTCGGCGCGCCTCCGCTCGGCGAAGCGGGCCTGGGTCTGGTGCCGCTGGCCTCGTTCGAGATCGGCAGCACCGACTTCGCTGCGCTCGCCCTCGCGCTGTACCTGCCCGTCTTCGCCGGCGTGATGCTCGCCCGTGCCTGGAGGCTGACCTGGGCGATCCGCTCGGCGCTGTTGGTGCTGGTGTTCGGAGGCATCGCTGTGTTGTCCGACGCCGGGTCGATTCCGATCGACATGCCGGAAGCGGGCGTGCTGCTCGTCCCGGTTGCTCTCGGCCTGGCGATCTCGGCGGCCGGTGCCCTCGCCGCGTTCGATCTCGACGTCCGCGGTGGCTCGTTCGGGTGGCGCCAGCCGCTCGGCATCCTGTCGTCGGTCGCCGTCGTGATCGGCCTGGCTCCCGGCGTGGCCGCGCTGGCCGACGGGTCGTTCCAGGTCCCCAACACGCCGCTCGCGCGCCTACTCGACGCGTCGCTTCCCGACGCCTCGCCCGACGGTGACTACAACGTGTTGCTGCTCGGCGATGCCCGGGTGCTGCCCGTCCCAGCCACCGAGTATCGCGACGGCGTGTCGTGGGCGATCATCGACGATGGCGCCCTCGACGTGCGCGATCGGTGGATGCCTCCTTCGAATGCTGCCGCGGCGTTGGTCACGACCGCCCTCGACGAGATGGCGTCGACCTCGACCCTGCGAGCCGGTCGACTCCTGGCACCGCTCTCGATCCGCTTCGTCGTCGTGCCGGAATTCGACGGCGTGACCTCGACGGTGAACGACCCGCTGCCATTGCCGACCGGTCTGGTCGAGGCACTCGAGGATCAGCTCGACCTCGTGGCGCTCCGGCCGGGCCTCCCGACGCTCGAGGCGTTCGAGAACCGGGCGTGGTTCCCCAAGCAGGCGCAGCTCGACGCGGCCGGGGCCGATGCGAGCGCTGCAGCCGGTGCGGAGGTGTTGGTGCGCAGCGATCTGTCCGGGTCGGCACCGCTCTTCATCGGTGCCGACCAGTTGGACACCGTCACCGACGACGTGTCCGGCGGTGTGGTCCACCTCGGCATCCCGTTCGACGATGCGTGGACGTTGTCGGTCGACGGTACGCCGGTCGATCCCCGCCGAGCCTTCGGCGAGACCACTGCGTACGACGTCGCCTCGGCGGGTGTCGGCTCGCTGCGTTACGAGACGTCGTCGTTGCGGTGGCTGGCCGTGGCGGCGCAGACGCTGCTGTGGTTGGCGGCGATCGTGATCGCGGCCCGAGTCCGCGTCTCGGTGGGACGTCGCGATTCGTTGTTGCTCGCCGACGAGACCCTGATCGACCTCACCGACGAGGCCGACCCGGTGCTCGTCGATCCCGGTCTCGTCGCAGATCCTGATCGCGACGCGGAGACCGGGGTCGAGGCCGACGCCACTCCCGAGGTGCCGTCGTGAACCGCCGGGCGATACCTGCGCTGGTCGTGCTGCTGGTCGGCTTCGCGGCGCTGATCGCCGTGGGGCGCGACGAGCCGACCACCCCCGACCCGTTCTTCGCCACGCCGGCCGGCGCCTGGATGCCGGCGGTCAACGACGATGCGGCGCTCACGGGGAGTTGGTTCTGCCCGGGCGTTCCCGCAAGCGGCGAGGACGGTGTCGGCGGCGACGTCGTCGTCGCCAACCGCTTCGACGAACAGCTCCTCGGCCGGTTCACCATCCTCACCACCGATGGGGTGGGAGCGAGCGAGTCGCTCGTCGTCGAGCCCTGGTCGCGGACGACGATCGACGTCGACGCCTTCGTGACGACTCCCTTTGCCAGCGTGGTCGTCGAGATCGACGGCGGACGTGGATTCGTCGAGCAGCGCGCACAGCACCCGGCCGGCGACTCGGTTGCACCATGTGCGGACAACACGTCCGACGAGTGGTACTTCGCCGACGGATTCACTGTCGACGGCAGCATCGAGACGCTGGTGCTCACCAATCCCTATGACGACGCCGCCGTCGTCGACCTGGTCTTCGCGACCGAAGCGGGCGAATCGACGCCGGCCGCATTCCAGGGGTTCACGATCCTGCCGCAGTCGGTCGAGACCATCCCGATCGCGGACCTCGGTGCACGTGACGAACCGGTCATCGCCGTCAAGGTCGCCGCCGAACGCGGTCGACTGGTCGTCGGGCGGGCTCAGCACTACCTCGGCGGGGGTCGCCTCGGCTACGACGTGTCGCTCGCGGCGCCGGCGTTGCGCGACCAGTGGTGGTTCGCCGATGGCGAGGCAGGCGAGGGGATCACCGAGACGTTCGCGATCTACAACCCGACCGACGACGACGTGCAGGTCGACGTGGTGTTCCTCGGAGTTCCCGTCGACGCGCTCGCGGGCGACAACACGATCGACGTTCCCGCCCGTCAAGTCGTGGTGTACGACCCTGGGACGTCGGTGCCAGGGGAGGACGGCACCGCCGCGGCCGCGGTGCCGCCCGGTCGCCATGCGTCGGTGTTCTCGACGCTCGCCGAACCGTCGATCGTCGTCGAGCGCATCCTCACCCGACCCGCCGGCGATTCGGTCGCGACCTCCGTCGTCGTCGGTGCTCCGCCGCGGGTCGACGGGTACGTCCCCTCGCGCTGGCACCTCGGTATCGGCCCGTCGGAACCCACGACCGCCGCTCTCGTCGTGTACAACGTCGACAACGTCGATGGCACGATCACGATCGAAGCGGTCGGACCGGGCGGTCCGTCCGCCGTGCCGAGCCTGACCGACGTGCCGATCGGAGCAGGTCAGGTGATCACGATCGACCTCGTCGACCCCGATGTCCTCGACGCCGAGTTGATCGTGCAGTCGAGCAACCGGGTGTTCGTCGAGCGGGTCCTGCAACGGGGCAACGGTCTCGCCGGTACATCCGGCTCGTGGGCGCTACCCGCAGCGGGCAACTGATCCCGTCGGACAGCTCCCGACGGCGCGCCCGCCACCCGCCGTAGCATCGGGGGTCGTGGAACGCGTGGTCGTCGCCGTGGTGATCGTGATCGTCGTGGGCATCGTCGCCCTGGTCGCCCGACGTCGACGAGTGCCCGACGCACCCACGCAGCGTCGGTTCACCGCCCCGGAGCAGCTCGATCGCACCGACTTCGCGCGGCCCGACGCTCCATGGTTGGTCGCCGTGTTCTCCTCGGCAACCTGCGATGTGTGCGCGCAGGTCGTCGCCAAGGCGCAGGTGCTCGAGTGTGCCGACGTCGCGGTGGTCGAGGTCGAGTACTCGGCCGACCGTTCGCTGCACGAGCGCTACTCGATCGATGCGGTCCCGACGCTCGTCGTGGCGGACGCACAGGGCGTGGTGGCCGCCAGTTTCCTCGGACCGATGACCGCCACGGACCTGTGGGCGGCGGTCGCCGAAGCACGTGAGCCCGGCTCGACACCCGGTGGCGGCCACTGCCAGCGCGACGACGTCGCCGCAGACTGACCGGTCCATCCCCGGGCGTCGCTCCCTCCATCGATGAGCGAAGCGCCGCTATTCGGTCTGTTCGCTCATCGCTACTGGTGTGGACAGTTCTCCGATGAGCGAAGCGCCGCTATTCGGTCTGTTCGCTCATCGCAATCGTCGTGACGTCAGTGAGAGACGGTGTCGTCGGCGGGCTGGCCCGACTCGGCCATGCCCTGCTGGATCAGCCTGGCCACCTCGGGCCCGTCGATCGTCTCACGGTCGAGTAGTGCTTCCGCGATGAGTTCGAGGCCTCGCCGGTGACGGCTGAGCACGTCGCGTGCCCGGCTCTCCTGCGTGGTGAGAATGCGGGCGATCTCTTCGTCGAGCAGCTTCGCGGTGTCGTCGGAGTATTCGCGCTGCGATGACATGAGGTCCTCGCCGAGGAAGACCGCCTGCTGGCTGCTCCACGCCATCGGGCCGACCCGTTCGGACATGCCCCACTCGCGAACCATGCGGCGGGCGATGCCAGTGGCCTGCTCGAGGTCGTTGGCGGCACCGGAGTTGAGGTGGCCGAACACGATCATCTCGGCCACGCGGCCGCCCATTGCCTTGCAGATGGTGTCCTCGAAGAACTCCTTGGAGTAGGTGTGGCGCTCCTGGGGGAGGGACCACGTGACACCGAGGGCCATGCCGCGAGGCAGGATCGTCACCTTGTGCAACGGGTCGCCGTGGGGCAACACCGTGGCCAGCAGCGCGTGGCCGCCCTCGTGATAGGCGGTCGCCCGCTTCTCCTCGGCCGACAGGATCATCGACTCACGGGTCGCTCCGAGCACCACCCGGTCGCGGGCGTTCTCGAAGTCGATCCGCTGGATCTCCTTCGACCCACGCCGAACGGCGACGAGCGCCGCTTCATTGACCAGGTTGGCGAGGTCGGCGCCGGACATGCCGGGGGTGGCCTGTGCCATCGTCTCCATGTCGACGTCGGGGCCCATGCGCTTGTCGCGGCTGTGCACCTCGAGGATCGCCTGCCGCTCGGTTGCCTCGGGCAACGGCACCACGATCTGGCGGTCGAAGCGACCGGGGCGAAGCAGTGCGGGGTCGAGGATGTCGGGCCGGTTGGTGGCCGCCATGATCACGATGCCTTCGGACGTCTCGAAGCCGTCCATCTCGGCGAGCATCTGGTTGAGGGTCTGCTCGCGCTCGTCGTGGCCCCCACCGAGGCCGGCGCCGCGCTTGCGGCCGATCGAATCGATCTCGTCGACGAAGATGATCGCCTTGCCCATACGGCGGGCCTGCTGGAACAGGTCGCGGACCCGGCTGGCGCCGACGCCGACGAACATCTCCATGAAGTCGGAACCCGTCACGCTGAGGAAACCGACGCCGGCCTCGCCGGCAACAGCGCGTGCGAACAGCGTCTTGCCGGTGCCGGGAGGACCGACGAGCAGGATGCCCTTGGGCACACGCGCACCGATCTCACGGAAGCGTTCGGGCATGCGCAGGAAGTCGACCACCTCGGTGATCTCCTGCTTGACGCCCGCGTAGCCGGCGATGTCGTCGAAGGTCGTCGAGGGGCGGTCGGCGTCGTAGGCCTTGGCCTTGCTCTTGCCGATCGACATCACGCCGCCCATCTGTCCCTGGGCGCGTCGCTGCATCCACACGAAGAACCCGATGATCAGCATCACGGGCAGGAAGATCGACAGGATCCCGAGGAGCCAGTTGTTGCTGGCCGGCGTGAACTTGTAGGCGACAGTGTTGTCGATCAGGAGTTGCTCGTCGGCCTCGGAGACCCCACGCGGGCCACCACCGGAGGTGGTGTACTTGTCGCCGTTGGTGAACTCACCGGTGATCTTGCCGGACGCGTTGATGTCGGCGGTGGCGATGTTGCCTTCGATGACCTGGGTGCGCCACTCGGAGTACTCGAGGGATTCGCCGCTGCTGCTCGGCCACAGGCTGGGGACGATGAAGGCGGCTGCGAGCACGCCCACGAGGACCCAGATCGTCCAACGCGGCCAGCTGCCGGGCCCACGGCCGCTCGCCGGGGTGCCGTCAGCGTTTGACTCGTTGCCCTTGCCCTTGTTCGGTGTCCGTTCGCCGTGTCGACGGTCGGCGCCCTCGTCGGGACGCTTCGACCCCCGTCCGCGGCCCGGCGGCGGCGGCGGTGGGGGAGGCGGCAGATCGTTCATGGATCCATGCTACGCAGGATCCCGCTCGATGCCAGGTCGTGCCCGCAACTCGCCGTGTGAGCATCCGCCACCCGGTGCTCACCCACGATCTAGCGTTGCGGCATGCATCGCAGCGAGTGGGTGACGGAACGCGGGACGGTCGTGGTCCGTCAGTGTTCGCGAACCGGATGTGCCGAACGAGCGGCGGTCACCTTGACCTACCACTACGGCCGTTCACAGGTGTGGCTGGACGATCTGACCGCCGAACGCGACCCGCATGCCTATGACCTGTGCGGTCGCCACGCCGAACGACTCTCCGTCCCGGCGGGCTGGTATCTCGACGACCGCCGGTTCGGTCAGCACACCCTCATCGCCGTCTGAACCCAGCTCGACATCACCGGCGATGAGCGAAAAGCCGCGATCTGGGCGCTTGGGTCATCGCTGAGCAGCTCACACCCGTTGCGAAGAGCGAATGGCCGGTATTCGGGCGGTTGGCTCATCGCAGGTCGATGATCGGGTGTCGTCGGGTCGTGCGCGGATCGACAGGTGATCGACGGGAGATCGTCATCGCACGGCGCGGGTCCCGTCGTGTCGCCCGCGGGTAGCGTCGTCGGACGTGGCCGGCTCCGCGCGCGATCGCGCCCGCACCGAATTCGGGTTCTCCGGCGGCTTCCTCCCGTCCGCGGCGCCGCGGCCCATCGACGCGTCGACAGCGATGGTCACGTTCCTCGGTGCGTGGGTGGTCGCTCAGATCGTGTCGTCGCTGATCCTGCTCTCGCTCGGCGATGGCGACGCTCCGGCGGAGGCCTCCTTCGGCGTGCTGGCGGTCGCACTGGGCGGTGCATGGGCGTCGTACCTGATCGGCATGTGGATCGCGTCGCAGCGCTCGGGCTCGGGCAGCATGATCGCGGACTACGGCATCACCTTGCGCTGGATCGATCTGGCCGGGTTGGCGGTCGGCGCCGGGTCACAACTCGTGCTCATCCGAGTCGTCTACCTGCCGCTGGAGGCCCTGTGGCCCGGCACCTTCACCGAGGACCGGCTCACCGAGAACGCCCAGGACCTGGTCGACCGGGCAGGAGGTGTGTCGACGCTGCTGCTGTTCGTCGTCGTCGTGATCGGCGCACCCGTGGTCGAGGAGTTGTTCTACCGCGGGTTGCTGCAACGCTCGCTCGCCGCCCGTTTCAACGAGGGAGCGGTACTGGTCGCTGTGGCCGCCATTTTCGCCAGCGTGCACTTCCGGCCGGTCGAGTTCCCCGGGCTGTTCGTGTTCGGACTGGTGCTCGGGTGGGCGGCACTGCGGACACGTCGGCTCGGGCCGTCGATCACGATCCACATCGGATTCAACCTGACCGGGCTCCTGTTGGTGCTGTGAACGGATTGCGCTGTGACGCCGAGGGCCGGGGTGTGTTTGGCATGATTGTCCACTTGATGCCGACCTGCGAGCCGACTCGATGAGCGACGACACGCGCCCAGCAGACGGTTCGCGCGACGCCCAGGACCTTGACGCCCAGGACCTCGGCGCCGACGACTTCGGTGCCTGGTTCGATCGGGAGTTCGCCGAGGACGCAACCGACGACGTGATCAGCGACGACGTGACCATCGACCACGTGACCAGCGACGACGTCGCGCTCGATCAGTCGATCCTCGAGAGCTCCGACGGCATCGACGCTGCACCGACCTCGCCGTCGGTCGTGCGGCGTGGGATCGCCAGGATCGTCCGTCGTCCGGTGGCGTGGTGGCAACGGCCCTGGAGCACCGAGCGAATCGTGCGCGTCCTGGTCACCTCGACGGTGCTGGTCACGACGACCGTGGTCGTGATGATGGTCGTCCACCTCAATCCGCTGTCGCCGTCGCGCGACCTGATCTTCGACGACACCACGCCGACCGGCGGCGACATGGGTGCCCACGTCTGGGCGCCGGCGTTCCTGCGAGATCACTTCCTGACCAATTTCCAGCTGTCGGGCTGGAGCATGGACTGGTACGGCGGGCTGCCGCTGTACCGCTTCTACATGGTGATCCCCGCGCTCGCCATCGTGGCGCTCGACGTGATCCTGCCCTACGGCGTAGCGTTCAAGCTGGTCGCCGTGTCCGGGCTGTTGCTGTTCCCGCTCGCCTGCTGGGCGTTCGGCCGACTCGCTGCGTTCCGCCACCCGATCCCCGAGCTGTTCGCAGTCGCTGCGCTGTGCTTCCTCCTCGACGAGAGCTTCTCGATCTACGGCGGCAACGTGAAGTCGACGATGGCAGGGGAGTACTCGTTCTCGATCGCACTCACGCTGGCAATGGTCGGTCTGGGACTGCTCGCCAACGGTCTGCGAACGGGCAGGTTCCGAGTGTGGACCGCGGTGGTGCTGTCGCTGGCAGCGGTGTCGCACGGCATCGTGCTGATCTTCGTGGCCGTCAGCGCGATCATCCTGTGTCTGGTCTGGCTCGACCGGCTCCGCCTCGTGTTCGCCGTCACGACCGGCGTCACCACGTTGCTGCTGTCGGCGTGGTGGGTCGGGCCGTTCCTGTTCGGTCACGAGTTCATGACCGACATGAAGTACGGGTTCCGTCCGGAGGGTGCGAACGACTCGTTCTGGGACATGTTCTTCCCGCTCGCGGCGCCGCTCGACTTCATCATCACCGCGCTCGCGGTCGTCGGATTCCTGGCGATGGTGCTGCGCCGTCACCTGACCGGCACCGCGATCGGGCTGATCTGCCTCACGTTCGTGGCGCTCGTCTACCTGACCCGTGACAGCCTGCCGCTCATCGGGCTCCTGTGGAATCCACGCCTGCTGCCGTTCGTGTACCTCACCCGCTACCTGCTGATGGTGATCGGCGCGCTCGAACTGCTCACGTGGTTGGTCAACGTCGCCCGCGACCGCCGCGCGTCGTCGGATCTCACCGTCGTCGAGGGGGCCGTTGCCGCCGGGGTGATCACGCTGTCGTGCCTGCTGGTCTTCGGGTGGATGTACGAGACGCTCCCGGGTGGCGGTCGCGCTGCCGACGGCGAGACCTCGGTGTATGCGTGGGGCCCGTTCCGCAAGGGCCCGGAGTCCGGGCGTGCCGTGGCGGACGGGTGGACCCGCTACAACATGCGCGGCTACGAGGGGCGGCCGAAGTACCCGGAGTACAACGAGCTCGTCACCACGATGGGCGACATCGGTGTCGAACGCGGTTGTGGGCGCGCGCTGTGGGAGAACAGCGGCGACAACGGTGAATACGGCACCACGATGGCGCTGATGCTGTTGCCGCACTGGACCGACGGCTGCATCGGGTCGATGGAGGGGTTGTTCTTCGAGGCCTCGGGGACCACGCCGTACCACTTCCTGACCGCGGCGGCGATGTCGAAGCAGTCGTCGAACCCCGTTCGGCAGTTGCGGTACGTCAACAACGACGCGGAAGCCGGTGTGCAGCACATGCGCGATCTCGGCGTGCGGTATCTGATGGTTCGCACCCCCGAGGCGAAGGCCGAGGCGGCAACGCAGCAGGACCTCGAGTTCGTCACCACGAGCGGCCCGTGGGAGATCTTCGAACTCCGCGGCGCCAGCATCGTCGAAGCACTCACGGTTCAGCCCGTCGTGATCGAGGGTCGCGGCGGCGACCAGCGCGAACGGAACCTCGAAGTCGGCACCAGTTGGTTCCAGCGTCAGGACGACTGGGCGGCCTTGCCGGCTGACGACGGCCCCGAGGCGTGGCAGCGCGTACCGGTCGAGATCGATCTCGACGCTCGCGTCGGCGAGCCCGACGAGCGGAGCCGGAACGTCGACTACGTCGTGCCCGCCGAGCCGATCGAGGCCGTCGAGCTCGATCCGGTCACCGTGAGCAACGTCGACATCCAGCAGCAGTCGATCAGCTTCGAGGTCGACCAGGTCGGAGTCCCCGTGCTCGTCCGGGTGAGCTATTTCCCCACGTGGAAGGTCGACGGTGCTGACGGCCCGTATCGCGTCGCCCCGAACTTCATGGTGGTCATCCCGACCGAGAACCAGGTCACGTTGACCTACTCCAAGACGCCGCTCGACTGGTTCTTCTACTCGCTGACGCTGGTGGGCATCGCGTTGTGTTTCTACTGGCGCCGCAAGGGAGACATCGTGTACTCCGGCGATCGTCCGGACTGGGGAGCTGGTTCGACGAGCGCGCCCGATTCCGGACTCGAGTCAGCGGGGATGCCGGCATCCGACGAGCTCGTCGAGGTGGCCCCCCTCGGGACGCCGCCCGCGGCGGTCGACGACGGCCGATAGCCTCGCGGCGGTCATGTCTGTGCTCGATTCCATCGTCAAGGCCTACGACATCCGCGGGACGGTGCCCGATCAGCTCGACGCTGACGTGGCCCATGCGCTCGGTGTCGGGTTCGCCGCCTTCGTCCGCTCCGACCGGGTGGTCATCGGCCGTGACATGCGCCCCTCGGGCCCGGAGCTCGTCGAGGCGTTCACCCGCGGCGTGATCGAGCAGGGCATCGACGTGATCGACATCGGACTGGCCTCGACCGACCTCATGTACTACGCCGCCGGGGTGCTCGACGTGCCGGGCGCCATGTTCACCGCGTCGCACAATCCCGCCGGCTACAACGGCGTCAAGCTGTGCCTCGCCGGTGCTCGGCCCATCGGCGTCGACACCGGGTTGGCCGACGTGCAGGCGGTGGCGCAACAGGTGCTCGACGGCGGCGGCCCTCGCCACGCCGTCACCTGCGGGAGCCGCTCGGAGCGTGAGCTGCTCAGCGACTTCGCGGATCACGTCGTCAGCTTCATCGATCCTGCCGACATCGGGTCGATGAAGGTGGTCGCCGACACCGCCAACGGGATGGGTGGTCTGGTCGTGCCCGCGGTGTTCGAACGTCTCGACGGGGTCGAACTCGAAGTGATGTTCGCAGAACTCGACGGCACGTTCCCGAACCATCCCGCCGACCCGTTGCAGCCCGCCAACCAGCGCGACCTCCGCGCCCGCGTCGTATCCGGTGGCTTCGACCTCGGACTCGCGTTCGACGGCGACGCCGACCGGGTCTTCGTCGTCGACGAGACCGGTAACGGGCTCAGCGGGTCGACGACCACGGCCATCCTCGCCGCGGCGACCCTGCGTCAGCATCCGGGTGCCACGATCCTGCACAACCTGATCTGTTCGAAGACCGTTCCCGAAGTGGTCCGCGAACTCGGCGGGACGCCGGTGCGCACCAAGGTCGGTCACTCGTTCATCAAGCAGATCATGGCCGAGACCGGCGCGGTGTTCGGTGGCGAGCATTCGGCGCACTACTACTTCGCACGCAACTTCAATGCCGACAGCGGTCTGATCGCCTCGCTGATGGTGATGGCCGAGGTCGGTCGTGCCGGCGAACGGCTGTCGGTCGTGCGCCAGCCCTACGAGCGCTACGCGGCAAGTGGCGAGATCAACACGCAGGTCGATGATGCGCTCGCGGTCATCGAACGCATCAGCCAGCAGTACGCCGAGTTCGACCAGGATCGCCTCGACGGGCTCACCGTCGACTGCGGTAGCTGGTGGTTCAACCTGCGCCCGTCCAACACCGAGCCGTTGCTGCGGCTGAACCTCGAGGCGGCGGACCGCGCCTCATGCGACGATGCCGTCGGCACGCTCCTCGCCCAGATCACCAGTTGAACCGCACCGACACGAATCCCGGAGAAACGACCATGTCACTGTCACCAGCACTGCTCGAGATCCTCGCCTGTCCCGAGGACAAGGGCCCGCTGTTCTACATCGAGTCGGAATCGCTGCTGTACAACCCGCGCCTGATGCGCCGGTACGACGTTCGCGACGACATCCCGGTGATGCTGATCCCCGAATCGACCACGGTCGACCAGGCGGAACACGAGCGCCTGATGGCGCTGGTCGACGCCAACGGGATTCAACCGACGTTCAAGTCTGGCTCAAGCGGCGACTGAGAGCTGTCGATACCAACACGAGGTCGCGCCGCCTGCGTCCCATGATCGGAAGGTATGGTTTGAAAGATGGTCACATGTCGCCCGATCCGACGGCTCGCCGTCGCCGCTCTGGTGGGCGTTTCGTCGCTCGTCGTGGCCGCCTCCTCGTCGCCCACCCCTCAAGTGGACGCGCAGACCGCTGCTCTGGGCGCCGGCGGTGAGTACCACCCGCTGACGCCCGCCCGTATCTTCGACTCACGGACCGGGCTCAACGACGTGGCACCGCTCGGCGCCAAGCCGACCAACCCGCAGGGACTGACATTCGACGTCGACATCCTCGGCCAGGGTGGCGTCCCCGCCGAGGTCGGCGGGGTCAACGCCGACGTGCTCGCCGTCGTGGCCAACGTGACCGTGGTCGGTGCCACGCTCGACGGATATCTCTCGATCTACCCGACCGGAGCAGCGCCCGGCGAGTCGTCGCTGGTCAACTTCGCCCCGACCGAGGCGGTCCCGAACCTCGCCGTGCTCGGTGTTGGCACCGGTGGGAGGTCGACGATCTCGATCGTCACGCCGCAGGGCGCAGGCTCAGCACACGTCCTGATCGACGTGTTCGGCTGGATCTCGACCTCGCAGTACCTCGACGGCACCGACTCGGGAGCCCGCTTCAAGCCGATCCCGCCGTCGCGTGCACTCGACACACGTTCGACGCCCACGCCGGCCGGTTGGCCGGGCGGGCAGCCGATCGGCACGATGCAGCAGCTGACACTGCCGATCCGGGGCGCCAACGGGGTCGTCCCGAACAGCACCGACGTCACCGGCGTGATGGTCAACGTCACCGCCGCCAACAACGCGCCCGGTAGCCAGCCGACGTTCCTGTCGGTCACGCCGTCGCCCACGCCGGCCGGCGCCGAGCCCGCCACTTCGGTCACCAACGTGAGTGTCGGCCAGGTCAAGGCGAACATGGCGATCGTGCCCGTCGGCGACGACGGTTCGATCCGCATCTTCAACCGGTCCGGCGCCACGCACGTGATCGTCGACGTGCTCGGCTACCTCGAACGCGGGGCTCCGGACACCACCCGCGCCGGCCGCGTGATCCCGCTCGACGCCCCGTTCCGGGTGTTCGACACCCGCCAGGTCGCGTTCGGCAGCACGCCGCTCGGCTTCGCGACCAAAGAGGAGTGGAGCTTCAAGGCCTTCGCCGAGTCGGTCAGCCTGGTAGGCACACCGGTCGGTGCGCAGTCGGCCCTCATCGGCAACCTCACTGGTACCGGACTCCAGCCGCTCGTCCCTGGCCAGGCGGTCACCACCTACATGACCCTTTATCCGGGCAACGGGGCGCCGCCGAACAGCTCGAACATCAACGTCACGCCGGGCCGTTCGGTGCCGAACATGTCGCTCTTGACGTACGGCACCGTCGGCGACGACCCGTACATGATCTCGGCGTTCAACTTCGACGGCTCGATTCACTACCTGCTCGACGTGTACGCCGTCGTCCTCGCAGACTGACTGCGCCTGTTCATCGGGCCGATAGGCTGAACGGACCGAATCGCCGGGCTGATTCGATCGGTGCCTGAAGGCCCCTGCCCGGTTCGTACGTTCCCGAACCACGGAGGCATTCATGACCGACACCATCTCATCGTCCACGTCCACGCTCGCGGCCCGCAAGGACTTCCGCGTCGCCGATCTCTCGATGGCGCCCTTCGGCCGCAAGGAGATGATCCTCGCCGAACACGAGATGCCCGGCCTGATGGCCCTGCGCAAGGAGTACGGCGAGTCCAAGCCGCTCGCCGGCGCCCGCATCTCCGGGTCGCTGCACATGACGATCCAGACCGCAGTGCTGATCGAGACGCTCACCGAACTCGGCGCCGAGGTCCGTTGGGCCAGCTGCAACATCTTCTCGACCCAGGATCACGCCGCCGCCGCGGTCGTGGTCGGCCCCAACGGCACTCCCGAGGACCCGCAGGGTGTCCCCGTGTTCGCCTGGAAGGGCGAGACGCTCGAGGAGTACTGGTGGTGCACCGACCAGATGATGACCTGGCCCGACGCTGCCGATGGCACGAAGTACGACGGCCCGAACATGATCCTCGACGACGGTGGCGACGCCACGATGTTGCTGCACAAGGGTGTCGAGTACGAGAAGGCCGGCGCCGTGCCGGACCCGACCGAGGCATCGAACCCCGAGCTCGCGATCGTGCTCGGCCTGCTCCAGCGCACCCTCAGGTCCGACCCGGGCAAGTGGACCCGCATGGCCGCCCACATCAAGGGCGTCACCGAGGAGACCACCACCGGCGTCAAGCGCCTGTACAAGATGATGGCCGACGGCGAGCTGCTGTTCCCGGCGATCAACGTGAACGACTCGGTCACCAAGTCGAAGTTCGACAACCTCTACGGCTGCCGCCACTCGCTGGTCGACTCGATCTCGCGGGCGACCGACGTGATGATCGGTGGCAAGACCGCCGTCGTGCTCGGCTACGGCGACGTCGGCAAGGGCTGCGTGCAGTCGCTCCAGGGCCAGGGCGCCCGCGTGATCGTCACCGAGATCGACCCGATCAACGCACTGCAGGCCGTGATGGAGGGCATCCAGGTGCTGCCGATCGAAGACGTCGTCGACACCGCGGACATCTTCGTGTCGGCCACCGGCAACGCCGACATCATCACCATCGACCACATGCAGCAGATGAAGCACAACGCGATCGTCTGCAACATCGGTCACTTCGACAACGAGATCGACATGGCCGGACTCGCCCGCTCGGGTGCGGTGCGTGACGAGCTCAAGCCCGGCACCGACGTGTGGCGCTTCGACGACGGCCATCAGGTGATCATCCTCGCCGAGGGTCGCCTCGTGAACCTGGGCTGCGCCACCGGCCACCCGAGCTTCGTGATGTCGTGCTCGTTCGCCAACCAGGTGATCGCGCAGATGGAGCTCTGGAACAACACCGAGAACTACCCGCTCGGCGTCTACGTGCTGCCCAAGCACCTCGACGAAAAGGTCGCCCGTCTGCACCTCGATGCCCTTGGTGTGAAGCTCACCAAGCTCTCCGACGAGCAGGCCGACTACCTCGGCCTCGATCCGTCCGGCCCGTTCAAGCCCGAGAACTACCGCTACTGACTGTCGGGCCTCACGGCACGTCGTCGGTGCCGGGCTTTGGTCGGCCCGACGCCGGCTCGTCGCTCGCGCTTCCCTCGCCGGCCGTGCCAATGAGTTCGAACTCCGTGTCGTGGTTCCCCGAGCCCGGGTCTCGGGGAACCACGATTGGCGGTGAGTTCGAACTCTCTCCTCCCCTGCGCCTAGTGTGACGCCCGCCACTCGGTGGCACCGGCGACGAAAAGGGGAAGCATGGAGAACGAGATCCGCGTTGGTCGAACACCCGCACGGCACGTCGACGACGGCGAGTCACTGCTGGTCGTCGACGACCTCAAGACCCACTTCGCCGTCGCGGCGGGTGCGGTCCGCGCGGTCGACGGCGTGTCGTTCTCGCTCGCTCGGGGTCGCACGCTCGGCGTCGTGGGCGAATCGGGCTCCGGCAAGACGGTGCTGTCGCGCTCGATCATGGGTCTCAACACCACCTCGAACGCGACGACGACCGGTTCGGTTCAGTACGCCGGAGAAGAACTGATCGGCAAGTCGGCCAAGCAGAAGAAGGCGCTGTGGGGCGCCGAGATGGCGATGGTCTTCCAGGACCCGATGACCTCGCTCAACCCCGTGGTCACGATCGGACGCCAGCTCACCGAGCACGTCCGCTACCACCTCGACATGGGCAAGAAGGAGAGCGAGGAGGTCGCGGTCGCGCTGCTCAAGTCGGTCCACATCCCCGAAGCCGAGAAGCGCCTCGACAACTACCCGCACCAGATGTCGGGCGGCATGCGCCAGCGAGTCTGCATTGCGATCGCGCTGGCGTGCGGTCCCCGCATGCTGTTCGCGGACGAGCCGACGACGGCGCTCGACGTGACCGTGCAGCACCAGATCCTCAACCTGCTCGCCGAGCAGCAGAGCGACCGCGCGATGGCGATGATCCTCGTCACCCACGACCTCGGTGTGGTCGCAGGTCGAACCGACGAGATCATGGTGATGTACGCCGGCAAGGCCGTCGAGAAGGCCCCGACCTCGAAGCTGTTCAGCGAACTCCGCCACCCCTACACCCAGGGCCTGCTGTGGTCGATCCCCAAGGTCACCCAGCCCAAGCACACCCGCCTGAACGCCATCCCGGGTCGTCCGCCGAACCTGATCGACCCGCCGACCGGCTGCAAGTTCTCACCACGCTGCGCGTACGCGCAGGACATCTGCCGCACCGAGGAGCCCGCGTTGCGTTCGATCGATTCACCCGACCACGTCTTTGCGTGCCACTTCCCCGTGGGCACACCCGAGGGCGAGGCCGCCTTCGCTGCCAACGTGGAAGCCGAGTTCCCGCCAGCGCTGGCCGCTGCGGGTAAACTCCGCGCGAGCGAAGAGGTGGTCGGCTGATGGCGGGTTCCGGAACTGCCCACCTCCGCCCAGCCGACGAGGTGCTCCTCCAGGTCACCGACCTGGTCGTCGAGTTCCCGGCGGGCAAGGGCCGCACGGTGAAGGCGGTCAGCGGGATCAGCTTCGACATCGCTCCCGGTGAGACGCTGGGACTTGTCGGCGAGTCTGGCTGTGGCAAGTCGACGACCGGGCGGGCGCTGCTCCGCCTGCCCAAGCCCACCAGCGGCTCGGTCGTGCTCGACGGCGAGGACCTCGCCAGCCTCGATGCCAACACGATGCGCAAGCGCCGCACCCGGCTACAGATGATCTTCCAGGATCCGATCTCGTCGCTGAATCCGCGCCGCACGATCGGCGAGGTCGTCGCCGAACCGCTCAACGTGTGGGGACCGAAGAACAAGGACGAACAGTGGAAGATCGTCGCCCGCATCCTCGATCAGGTTGGCGTCGACCCTGGCCCGGCGCGCTACAAGCGGCCGCACGAGTTCTCCGGCGGCCAGTGTCAGCGCATCTCGATTGCCAGGGCGCTCGTGATGGAGCCCCAGCTGATCATCTGCGACGAGCCGGTGTCCGCGCTCGACGTGTCGATCCAGGCCCAGATCCTCAACCTGCTCGACGACCTCAAGGCCGAGCACGGGCTCACCCTCGTGTTCATTGCGCACGACCTCGCGGTCGTCAAGAACATCAGCGACCGAGTCGCGGTGATGTACCTCGGCAAGATGTGCGAGATCTCAGAGGCCGACGAGCTGTACGCACGACCCGCGCATCCCTACACCGAGCTGCTGCTGGGCTCGAGCCCGGTGCCCGACCCGGAGGTCGACGTGCATGCGACCCGCGTGATCGAAGGTGAACTCCCGTCGCCGATCTCGCCGCCGTCGGGTTGTCGTTTCCGCACGCGTTGTCCGCTCGCCGACGACATCTGCGCCGCCGAGGAGCCACAGATGCGCCGGGTCGGCGAGGACCACTACGTGGCGTGTCATCACCCTCTCATCGAGCCGTGGAACAGCGATCAGCCGGTGGCCGTCGCCGCGCCGACGACAGGTGGCGCTCCGACTGTGTGACATCCGTCATGTGTGCTAGACAGTCGATGTTCTCACTCGGCGCGAGTCGACCGGGTGGGAGGGGGCGTTCGTGGGGTGGAGTTCCGCACTGCTGCGTCGGCATCGTGATCGGCTCGGAATCTCAACCACAACTACAACCACAATTCATCCTGATGGGGGAACCATGCGACAGCGACGAGTAGTCACAGCACTCGCCATTCCATTGGCTCTTGCGTTCGTGGCGGCATCGTGCGGGAGCGACGACAGCTCCAGCGATACCGACACCGGCGGCGAGACCACCGAAGCGACAGAGACCGAAACCACCGAGGGCGGCGAGGAAGCCGCACCGGTCACTGCTGAAGAAGAGGTCGAGACCTCGGTCGTCGCCGAGACCGAAGAGGCCGTCTACGGCGGCACGGTCACGATCGGTCTCGAGAGCGAGGCCACCGGCCTGCGCCCGTGGGAGGACAGCTGCTCGGCGCCGTGTTACAACATCATGCGTTCGATCTACGACCCGCTGATGGAGCGCACCGCCGAAGGAACCTTCGAGCCGTTCCTGGCCGAGTCCCTCGAGTCGAACGAGGATTTCACCGTCTGGACGATGACGTTGCGTCCTGACATCGCCTTCCACGATGGGACGCCGCTCACCGCGCAGACCATCGTCGACATGTTCCCGCTGCAGCAGGCAGGCGCCGCCGGCTCGTCGGCCATTGCGGCCGCCAAGCTCGTCAGCGTCACGGCGACAGACGAGCTCACCGTCGAATACGGCCTGAGCGGCCCGTTCGTGGCGTTCCCGAGCTTCCTGTCTCTGGCTCCGATCGGCTTCCCGTTCGAACCGGCTGCTGCCACTGCTGACAGCGCTGGCTTCAGCACTGCGCCGATCGGTACCGGACCATTCGTGATCGCATCTCGCGACATCGACAACGAGACGATCGTGGAGCGCAACCCGGACTACTGGTACGTCGACGCGAACGGCAACCAGCTCCCGTTCCTCGACTCGGTGTCGTTCCGTCCGATCCCCGACGAGGGCACCCGTCTCGACGCGCTGCTGTCGGGAACCACGAACGCAGCGCAGTCGCTGCGCCAGGGCACCATCCGCGACGCTCGTAACGCCTCGGGAATCGAACTGATCGAGTTCCAGGGCAACAGCACCGGTGGTGGCATGTTCAACACCCTGCTCGCGCCGTACGACGACGTGCGTGTGCGCACCGGCCTGATCAGCATGAACAACCAGGAGAACGTCATCGAAGCCCTCGGTGGCGCCGGCATCTCGTTGCCGACCTCGCAGATGTTCTCGGCCGACAGCCCGTGGTGGACCCAGGAGGCAGAAGACGCCTACTTCACCTTCGACTTCGAGAAGGGCAAGGCCCTCCTGCAGGAGTACATCGACGATCCGGCTCGTTCGGACGGCAAGGCCCCCGGCGACAAGATCGACGTCGAGCTCTCCTGCCCACCCGACCCCACGCTGATCGCCGCCATGCAGGTGATCGAGCAGGTGTGGACCGGCTCCGAGCAGGTCAACGTGACGCTGACCCAGTTCGACCAGGCCACGCACATCAACAATGCTGTCAGCGACATCCATCAGGCTCACTGCTGGCGCTGGGGCAGCGAGAGCGACCCGTCCGTCGCCGTCGACCCGTTCGTGGCACCGGCCGAGGTGTCGGTGGCCAACTTCACGAACTACGACGACCCGGAGATGCAGGAGTGGGCTGCCGCGGCCGCCGCCACCGACGACATCGCAGAGCGCAAGGCCCTCTACAGCCAGATCATGGTCCGCATCAACGAGCTGGGTCTGACCTGGTACTCGGGTGGTACTGCGGTCATGATCGCCCACGCTCCTGGCGTCCAGGGCTTCAACACCTGGACCCTGCCGAGCGGAGAGCTCGGATCGGGTATCGCCCCCGAGGCGCAGACCCGATGGTTCCAGGTGTTCATCACCCAGTGACCCTCGGTCACTGAACACACCAACACTGAAGACACCGACTCCGGGGAGCAGTAGCAGTCATCATGGCCAAGACCATCGCATTCGTACTCTTGCGATTGATCGCAACATTGTTTGCGGTCACGTTCTTGACCTTCTTGATGGTCGCACTGCTCCCCGGGGACCCGGTGGACACGATCCTCGGCACCGGTCCTCGGGCGCCCGGGATCGAAGAGCAGATCCGCGAGGATCTGAACCTCGATGATCCGTTCATCGTGCGCTATTTCACTTGGCTGGGCGACGCCGTCACCGGTGATCTCGGCACCTCGTACATCACCGACCAGCCGGTCGCCGAGACGATTCAGTCCCGCCTGCCGGTGACCGCTCAGCTCGCATTCATGTCGATCTTCATCGCTGTCGTCGTCGCCATTCCCGTCGGAGTTCTCGGTGCCTACAAACAGGGAAAGTGGCAGGACACGACCACGTCGGCGGCGGTGCAGGTCGCGCTGTCGATCCCGAACTTCGTGTTCGGCATCTTCCTCATCTGGCTCTTCGCCGTGCAGCTCAACTGGTTTCCAGCATCGAACTGGAACCGATTCAGTGACGGCATCTTCGACAACATGAAGACCGCCCTGCTGCCGTCACTCGCCCTGGCCCTCGCCCAGATGGCGCTGTTCTCCCGTCTCGTCCGATCGGACATGATGGCGACCCTGCGTGAGAACTACATCCTGTCCGCACGAGCCAAGGGGCTCAGCGACCGCTACATCCTGTTCCGCCATGCGCTGCGTCCGAGTTCGCTGAGCTTGATGACCATCGTCGGCATCAGCTTCGGAGCCCTGCTCGGCGGCACCGTCATCATCGAATCGCTCTTCGCGCTCCCGGGCCTCGGATTCACGCTGATCGCGGCCATCAACGGGCGCGACATCCTCGTGATCCAGGGCATCACCGTCTTCATCGCGGCGATGTTCGTGATCATCAACACGATCGTCGACCTGCTCTACGCCGTCCTCGACCCGCGCATCCGGAGGAAGTGACCATGGCTGCCCACGAAACCGACATCGAACGCCTCATCGACGCACACGATGCAACGGCGACGATCGCCGGCTCGCCGTTCGTTCAACAGGTCGGCCAATTCGTACCAGAAGACGAATTCGTGGTGCCCGACGGTGTCAAGCAGAAGCGCAAGTCGCCGTGGGGCATCTTCCGCGAGATGCCGTTCCTGGTGAAGCTTGGAACGCTCTGGCTGCTCTTCGTTCTGTTCTCCGCGATCTACGCCCAGCTCGACACCAAGGTGTTCAACGGCTCGCTGCCGCTGGCCGATCCGAACTTGCAGCTCAACGGGTTCAATGCCGCAACAGGTGAGTTCGGTGACCGCGAACCGCTCGAGCCGCCGTCGTGGGCACACCCACTCGGCACCGATGCACTTGCCCGCGACTCGTTTGCCCGAGCGATGCACGGCGCGTATGTGAGCGTCACCGTCGCGGTGGTGTCGGTGGTTTGCGGCGTGGTCGTCGGTGGGCTGATCGGTTCGCTCGTCGGGTTCGTGCGTGGCAAGACCGAGACCGTGTTCATGGCGCTGATCGATGTCCTGCTCGCCTTCCCGGCGTTGGTGCTGCTGCTGGCGCTCATCTCGATCTTCGAAGTTCGTGACCTCTTCGTGATCAGCATGGTGATCGGGCTGTTGTCGATCCCCGCCTACACCCGAGTGTCGCGGGCCAACAGCCTCGCGATCTCCAACCGTGAGTTCGTGCTCGCTGCGCAGGCCATCGGTACCAAGAGATGGACGATCCTGCGGCGCGAGATCATCCCGAACGTCCTGCCGACGCTGCTTGCGTACGCAATGGTCGCCGCCGCTGCGGTCGTGGTGGTCGAGGGGTCGCTGTCGTTCCTCGGCCTCAGCGTGCAGCTGCCGCAGTCCTCATGGGGCAACATGATCAACCAGGCGCGACGCGACATCAAGGTCAACTTCGGACAGATCCTGTATCCCTCGATGATCCTGACGATGACCGTCCTGGCGCTGAACCAGGTGGGCGACTTCTTCCAGCGTCGCAGCGCCTTCCGCGGTTCGTCGCTGTAACGATTGGTGTCAGACACCGATCGTTACACGTTGGCGGATCTGTAGCCGCGGCAGGAAGAACTGCACCAGCGGGCCGATCCCGAGTGCGAACACGGCGGTACCGACGCCGATTGCTCCGCCAAGCGCTATGCCGATGACCAGCACGGTCAGCTCGATGGCCGTGCGGGCGAACCGGATCGAGATACCCCGCTTGGCGAACCCGGTCATCAGCCCGTCGCGCGGGCCCGGGCCGAGCCCGGCGCCGATGTAGAGCCCCGAGCCGATCGCGATCACCACGACGCCGCCGAGCATCATCGCCGTGCGAGCGACGAGCAGTTCCGGTTCGGGGAGCAACGGGAGCACGAGATCGACCACGAGTCCGATCTCGATCGCGTTGAGGATGGTGCCGAGGCCCATCGTCTCGCCCAAGGGAACCCACAGCGCGAGCAGCACGACGCCGGTGATGATCGTCACCTGGCCGACGGCGAGGCCGGTCAGCTCCGCCACCCCGGTGTGGAAGACGTCCCACGGGGCTGCACCGAGATTGGCGTCGATCAAGAGGGCGATGCCGACGCCGAAGACGGCGAGGCCGACCACGCAGCGCGCGATGCGTTCGACGGGTCGATCGGACGGCCAGAAGCGATTCACCCCGGCACGCTAACGATCCGACGCACCCCATGCGATGAGCGAAAAGCCGGTATCCGGGCGGTTGGCTCATCGCTGCGGGAGTTGGTGGGCGTGCGATGAGCGAAGTGTCGGTATTCGGGCGGTTGGCTCATCGCTGCGGGAGTTGGTGGGCGTGCGATGAGCGAAAAGCCGGTATTCGGGCGGTTGGCTCATCGCTGCGGGAGTTGGTGGGCGTGCGATGAGCGAAGTGTCGGTATTCGGGCGGTTGGCTCATCGTTGGGTGGGGTAGATGGGTGGAGTGGTGGGACGGCTGGCGGGGCGTTCGGGGAACTGTGTGACAGCCCCTCGTCATGATGGAATCCATGATGTTCCAGATTCGTTGTGCCGGATGTGACGCACCGGGTGCCGCGGTGTGCACCACCTGTCGATTCGCGCTGCTCGGGCCGCTCCCGCGGCCCGGCGCGCACGGCGTCCACGCAGCGCTGCCGTTCACGGGGCGGGCGCGCCGGGTGGTGCTCGGGTTGAAGTACCGCAACCGCCGTCAGGTCGCACGACATCTCGCCGGTCTGGTGGTGAACGCCGTCGTTGTCAACGGCGACCATCGCGATCTCGACCTGGTCACCTGGGCGCCCACCAGCTCGGCGCGACGACGCTCCCGCGGATTCGATCAGGGTGAGCTGGTGGCCCGTCACGTCGCTCGCCAGCTCGGCGTGCCCTGCCGCAGCCTCCTGGTTCGATCCGGACCGTCGGTTGCCCAGACCGGCCGGAACCGCGTCGAGCGTCTCAACGGCCCGGAATTCGTCGCCCGACTGGGCCTCGACGGACGTCGGGTGATCGTCGTCGACGACGTCGTCACCACGGGTGCGACCTTGCGCGCGGCCGCTGCCGCGCTGCGGCATGCGGGTGCCGACGAGCCTCGTCTCTACGCCATTGCCTCCACGCCATCGGGCAGCGCGGCCAGGGGTCGCCGGCGCGGCGTTGCTCCGGTCCGGCCGACGCTCGTCGCCTGACCTGTCTGCTCGCGTCGCACCGGTAGGCTGGACGGTCGCATGGGAATTCTCGATCGCATCCTCCGCGCCGGTGAAGGCAAGAAGATCAAGGCGCTGGAGGGCATGGTGCCCGACATCAACGCCTTCGAACCCGAGATCAGCGCACTGTCCGACGACGCCCTCAAGGCGAAGACCGCCGACTTCCGCCAGCAGCTCGACAACGGCGCTGACCTCGACGACCTGCTGCTCGAGGCATTCGCCGTGTGCCGAGAGGCCGCCAAGCGCACGATCGGTCAGCGTCACTACGACGTCCAGATGATGGGCGGCGCGGCACTGCACTTCGGCTGGGTCGCGGAGATGAAGACCGGCGAGGGCAAGACGCTCGTGTCGACCCTGCCTGCCTACCTCAACGGCCTGACCGGCAAGGGCGTCCACCTCGTCACCGTCAACGACTACCTCGCACGTCGAGATGCCGAGTGGATGGGCCAGATCCACCGGTGGCTCGGGCTCAACGTCGGATTGATCATCCCCGGATACCGCAACAGCCCGGCCGAGAAGCGCGCCAGCTACGAGTCCGACATCACCTACGCAACGAACAATGAGATGGGCTTCGACTATCTCCGCGACAACATGGCCCAGACCAAGGCCGACAAGGTCCAGCAACGCGGCCACAACTACTGCATCGTCGACGAGGTCGACTCGATCCTGATCGACGAGGCCCGCACACCGTTGATCATCTCCGGTCGTGTCGGCGATGCCGCCAAGCTCTACTACCGCTTCGCGTCGATCGTGCGTGGCCTGCAGCGCGACGTCGACTACGAGGTCGAAGAGGACAAGCGCGTCGTCGTGCCGCTCGAGGAAGGCATCGACAAGGTCGAGCGCGCGCTCGAGGTCGAGAACATCTACGACAACGTCCAGGCCAACCTCGTGCACCAGTTCACCGTGGCGCTGAAGGCCAAGGAGCTGTACAAGCGCGACAAGGACTACATCGTGCAGGGCGGCGAGGTGAAGATCGTCGACGAGTTCACCGGCCGCATCCTCGAGGGCCGGCGCTGGTCCGAAGGCATCCACCAGGCCGTCGAGGCCAAGGAGGGCGTGAAGATCAAAGAGGAGAACCAGACTCTCGCGACGATCACGCTGCAGAACTACTTCCGCATGTACGACAAGCTCGCCGGCATGACGGGCACCGCCCAGACCGAGGCCGCCGAACTGATGAACACCTACGGCCTCGGCGTGGTGCCGATCCCGACGAATCGTCCGCTCGCGCGAATCGATGCTCCCGACCTGATCTACAAGTCGGAACAGGCGAAGTTCGATGCGATCATCGACGACATCGAGCCGCGTCACGAGAAGGGCCAGCCGATCCTGGTCGGTACCGCCAGCGTCGCTCGCTCCGAGATCCTCGGACGCCTGATGAGCCAGCGCGGCATTCCGCACGAGGTACTCAACGCGAAGCAGCACACACGTGAAGCCGAGATCGTCACGCAGGCCGGTCGTCTCGCCGCCGTGACGGTCGCCACCAACATGGCGGGTCGTGGCGTCGACATCCTGCTGGGGGGCAACCCCGAGGGGCTCGCCCGCCACGACGTGCTCAAGGAGGGCTACACGCCCGATCTGCTCGTCGACGAGTACGAGCTGCCGGTCCCGCTCGAGCAGATGCCCGACGATTTCCGCGAAGCTCGCACCAAGGCAGTCGCCCGGTACAAGGAACTGCTCGCGGAGTACTCCGCCCAGTGCAAGGCCGAAGGCGAGGTCGTGCGCGAACTCGGTGGTCTGTACGTCATCGGCTCCGAACGCCACGACAGCCGCCGCATCGACAATCAGCTGCGCGGTCGCGCCGGACGCCAGGGCGACCCGGGCGAGAGTCGGTTCTTCCTCAGCCTCGACGACGATCTCATGCGCCTGTTCGCCACCGGTGCCCTCAACTACGTGATGGGACGGGCGCTGCCCGACGACGAGGCGATCGAAGCGAAGATGGTCACCAAGGCGATCGAGCGCGCCCAGACCACGGTCGAGACCAAGAACGCGGAGATCCGCAAGAACGTCCTCAAGTACGACGAGGTCATGAACGAGCAGCGCAAGGTGATCTATGCGCGCCGTGACCAGATCCTCGACGGCGAGGACCTTCGCTCGGCAGCCATGGAGTACCTCGCCGAAGCTGTCGATGCGCTCATCGCCACCCACTGTGCATCGGCGGCCGACGACGAATGGGACCTCGAGGGCCTCAACAAGGAACTGACCCTCTACTTCCCGAACACGATCACCGACGACGATCTCCGCCAGTGCGGTGACACCGACGAGATCTACGACCTCGTCATGACGCAGGCCACCGAGCACTACGAGCGCCGCGAGCAGGAACTCGGCAACGACGTGCTCCGTCAGGTCGAACGTCAGGTGATGCTGCGCATCATCGACCAACGCTGGCGCGAACACCTCGAGGAGATGGACTACCTGCAGGGCGGCATCAACCTGCGCGCGATGGGCCAGAAGGACCCGCTCACGGAGTGGCAGCGCGAAGGCTTCGAGATGTTCGGCGCCATGATGACCGGCATCGCCCAGGACTTCGTCAAGTACGTGATGAACGTGCAGGTCGTCCAGAACCAGGTGCCCGCCGTGGCCGGCGACGCGCCAGCCGTGCAGAACATGCAGACCAGCTCGTCGGACGACGCCGACATCGGTGGCTTCGACCAGGCAGCTCGGGCTGCCGTTGCCGAAGGCACGCTGCCTCCCGATGCGGTGCCCGCTCAGGCGACGTCCAGCAAGCAGCAGACCGTCGTCAAGGACGCCTTCGACAAGACGCCGCGCAACGCGCCATGTCCGTGCGGGTCGGGCAAGAAGTTCAAGCAGTGCCACGGCGCGGCCTGACAGCACTCCATACTTCGACCCATGCGTGACTTCACCTCCGACCTTCGCGACGTCCGGCGACGCCTCGACGAGGCGGAGTCGTATCTGTCGATCGCCGACAACCGCGAGCGGTTCGCCGTGCTCGAAGCCGAGATCTCCGATCCGGCGCTCTGGGACGACCAGGACCGCGCCAAGAAGCTGAACACCGAGTACGCGAACATCCGCGACGACCTCTCCGTTTTCGACTCGCTCACCGAACAGTTCGCCGACGTCGAGGTCCTCCACGAGCTGGCGCGCGACGAAGACGACGAGTCCCAGGAACCGGAAATCGATGCCGCGGTCGCGGCGATCGGGGCAACGCTGGATCAGCTCGAGCTGCGCAGCCTGTTCACGGGCGAGCACGACGACAGCGACTGCATCGTGCAGATCAACGCGAAGGACGGTGGTGTCGACGCGCAGGACTTCGCCGAGATGTTGCTGCGCATGTACGAGCGGTGGTGTGAGCGTCGCGGTTTCACGATCAGCCTCAACTACGTGTCCGAGGGTGCCGAGGCCGGGATCATGTCGGCCGAGGTCACGATCGCCGGGCGCTACGCCTACGGGCTGATGAGCGCCGAGCGCGGCACCCACCGGCTCGTTCGCATCAGCCCGTTCGACAACCAGGGCCGCCGCCAGACGTCGTTCGCCGCGGTGCAGGTCTGGCCCCTGCTCGAAGACGTCGAGCTCGACATCGACGAGTCCGACATCCGCATGGAGGTGTTCCACGCGTCCGGCGCCGGTGGCCAGCACATCAACAAGACGTCGTCGGCCGTGCGTCTCATCCACGAGCCCACGGGACTGGTGGCCAGCTCGCAGGAGGAGCGCAGCCAGCTGCAGAACCGCGAGCGGGCGATGGGGCGCCTCACGGCGATGATCGCAGCGAAGGCCGAGGAAGACCGTGCCGCCGAGCTCGACTCGATCGCCGGCAAGCAGGCGCAGGTCGGATGGGGGAGCCAGATCCGCAGCTACGTGCTCCAGCCGTATCAGATGGTCAAGGACCTGCGCACCGAGATCGAGACGAGCGACGTGACCGGCGTCCTCGACGGCGACCTCGACGAATTCGTCGAGGGGTTCCTCCGCATGCGCCGGGCCAACGCCGATTCCGACGAGTGACCGTGCTCCTGATTCCGACGAGTGAGGTTGGTCTCGCTCGAACGCGAGGTTGCTCCTGATTCCGACGCGATCGCTGCACGCCAGGGGTCAGACCCCAGATGTACCGGGGCACGTCGCCCGACGGAGTCGATCGGAGTGTGGTCACATCTGGGGTCTGACCCCGTCTGACCCCACTGCGCGCGACATCGGCGATACCCTTGGCGAGCCCTTCGGGGGAGACTCACCATGATTCGACTCGAGAACGTCACCAAGAGCTATTCGACCGAGGTCGTCGCAGTGCGCGACGCCAGCTTCGACGTGGCCAAGGGCGAGTTCGTGTTCCTCGTCGGCCCGTCCGGGTCCGGCAAGAGCACGCTCTTGCGCATGCTCAATCGCCAGGACCGGCCCGAACGCGGTGCCGTCTGGGTCGCCGGGCGCAACATCGTCGACATGCCGCCGAGTCGTGTGCCGCACCTGCGGCGCAACATCGGCAACATCTTCCAGGACTACAAACTGCTCCTCGAGAAGAACGTGTTCGAGAACGTCGCCTTCGCCCAGGAAGTCATCGGCCGGCCATCGCACGTCATCAAACAGCAGGTACCCGCCGTTCTCGAACTCGTCGGGCTCGCCGGCAAGGAAGACCGGCTCCCGCACCAGCTCTCCGGTGGTGAACAGCAGCGTGTGTCCGTGGCGCGGGCCTTCGTCAACCGCCCGCTGATCATGCTCGCCGACGAGCCGACCGGCAACCTCGACCCCGCCACTGGCGAAGGCATCATGCGGCTGCTCGATCGGATCAACAAGACCGGCACCACCGTGGTCATGGCCACCCACGACCAGCGCATCGTCAACACGATGCGCAAGCGGGTCATCCAGCTCGACCGAGGCGTCATCGTGCGCGACCAGGCCCGCGGCGTCTACGAGTGAGCTGAACCGATGCTGTCACGACTCCGATACACCCTGCGTGAAACCTTCGACAGTTTCCGCCGCAATGCCACCCTGACCGTCGCATCGATCATCACCGCAGCGATCTCGTTGCTCGGCGTCGGCCTCACGCTGCTCAGCCAGCACGCGTTCGACAACCTCCTCGCCCGCTGGGAAGGCGGTGTCGAGATGATCGTGTTCATGAACCCGACGGCGACGGCCGACCAGCTGACGCTCGTCGGCGATGCGTTGACGACCAGCGATCAGTTCATCGAGAGCTTCGAGTACTGCGACGAGATCTGCTCGCTCGCCGAGGCCGACCGCATCTTCGCCGGCGAGCCCGGCGTGCGCGACCTGCTCACCGAGGACACCATCCTCACCCAGTTCAAGGCGGTGCCGACCGAGGGCACCGATGTTGACCTGCTCCGCCAGGTCTCCGACCAGTTCGCCGAACTCCCGGGCGTCTACGACGTCAGCTTCGCCGAGGACCAGATCAGCCTGATCAGCCAGCTCCAGAGCTTTTTCGGGTTCCGGCTGTTGCTGCTGTCGGTGTTCCTGCTGCTCGCCGCGATCCTGTTGATCTGGAACACGATCCGCACGGCAATTTTCGCTCGACGACGAGAGATCGAGGTGATGAAACTCGTCGGTGCCACCGACTGGTTCATCCGCATCCCGTTCATGCTCGAAGGACTCCTCCACGGAATCATCGGTGGTGTCCTCGCCAGTGCGGGGCTCTGGGCCTGGAACTCGCAGTGGACCTCGGGTGTCGAGAGCTTCCCGGACAACAGCGGGTTCTCCGCGCTCGTCGTCGTCGACGGCTACGACCAGACGGTGATGCTGATCATGCTCGCCATCGGCGCGCTTGCCGGGGCCATCGGCTCCGGAATCGCCGCCTCGCGCTTCCTCGACATCTGACGTCGTGGGTATCGACGGCCGCTCCGACATCACTCCGGGCACCGTCGTCGACCTGGGCGCTGAGGTGATCGGGTTGTCGCGAGTCGACGGGGCCGCCGGGCTGATGCCGCCGAGTGCCGGTGGGCCGCCCAGACGGCTCGACGGCCACACGATCTCGTTCGGGCCGATCCGCAGCGACAACCTGCCTCCGCACGCCGGCGAGATGCACCCGGACGGTGACGAGGTGCTCGTGCTGGCGTCGGGGTGTATCGACGTCGTCCTGGAGCTGCCCGATGGCACCCGGACGGTGCGCGTCGGTCCGGGAGAAGCGCTCGTCGTGCCGCGAGGGGTCTGGCATCTCATCCAGTGCGTCGAGCCCGGCCAACTGCTCAACATCACGCCGGGCCCGATCGGCGAGTACCGGCCGCTCCCGAACGCGAACTGACCCCGCGACAGTTGCTCATCCCCTCCGACGAGATCGCTGCACGCCAGGGGTCAGACCGAGGTCTGACCCCTTCGCTGGCCGTATGGGCGACATAGTTTGGCGCGATGGAGTACTCCCAGATCATCTACGACGTCGCCGACTCGGTGGCGACGATCACGCTGCATCGGCCCGACCGGATGAATGCGTTCACCGACGTGATGATGCGTGAGGTCATCGACGCGTTCGACCAGGTCGACGCCGACGACGACGTGCGAGTCGTGGTCGTCACCGGTTCGGGTGACCGCGCGTTCTGCGCCGGGGCCGATCTCGGTGGTGGTGGCGAGACGTTCGCCAAGGGAGGCTCCGATATCCAGACGTCGGTCGGGGTGCCTCGCGACGGCGGCGGGATGGTGTCGCTGCGGATCTTCGACTGCAAGAAGCCGGTCATCGGAGCGATCAACGGTGCGGCCGTCGGCGTCGGCGTGACGATGACGCTGCCGATGGACGTGCGCCTCGCGTCCGACACCGCCCGATTCGGATTCGTGTTCGCCCGGCGCGGGATCGTCCCCGAAGCCTGCTCGTCGTGGTTCCTGCCGCGGTTGGTCGGCATCAGCACCGCAGCGGAATGGTGCTACACCGGCCGGGTGTTCCCGGCGGCAGAGGCACTCGAGCGCGGCCTGGTTCGCAGCATCCATGCCGCGGACGATCTGCTCCCTGCGGCGTACGAGCTCGCCCGCGAGATCGCCGACAACACTGCGCCGGTCTCGGTGGCGCTGACCCGCCAGATGCTGTGGCGGATGCTCGGTGCCGATCACCCGATGGAGGCACACCGCGTCGACTCGCGCGGCATCCAGTCGCGCGGGGCCAGCGCTGACGCTCGAGAAGGCGTCGAGAGCTTTCTCGAGAAGCGTCCGCCCGTGTATCCGGTGAAGGTGTCCGACGGAGTGCCCGACCTGTTCGTCGACTACGTCGAACCCGAGTTCCACTGACCCTCACATCGACGTGACGTTTGACACGTCGGTTCGCGGGAATTCCTCAAGCTGCCGGTGGTTCTTACCGATGTCTTGAACACGCCGGTGAAGATGGGTTCGCACGGCACACCGAATCTCCCGAGGAACTGACATGACGACGATGTTGATGGAAAAGCTGCAGGCCGGCGACGTGATCGAGATCAAGTCGGGCGACGACGTGATCACCGTGCTCGTGCTGCTCGCCACCGAGGACGCACTCGTCCTCGATCCCTGCGACGGCGCCACGCCGTTCGTGCTCAACACCGAAGAACTCGTCGAGTACCGCAAGTTCGACGCCGAAGCCCTGTTCGGCTGACGCGCCAGCCGGGTTCGCCCGGCTACCAGATCTCCCGGAGGCGTTCCCCCTTCCGCTTCTCGGAGAAGTCCCCCTAACGTGGGCGCCGTGCACGACACGGCGCCCACGTTGTATGTCCGGGTCGGTGGCATGCCGTTCTTCGAGGCGCTGGTCGATGCGTTCTACGACGGCGTCGCCACCGACGAGGTACTGCTGCCGTTGTACCCGGAGCGGCCCGATCTCACGGGCGCCCGTCACCGCCTCACGTTGTTCCTCGCCCAGTACTGGGGAGGGCCCACCACGTACATGGAGGAGCGCGGCCACCCGCGTCTGCGGATGCGCCACCTCCCGTTCCACGTGGGCCCACTCGAACGCGACCGTTGGCTCGTCCACATGGCCGCAGCGGTCGAGCGTGTCGGTGCCGAGTTCTCGACGCCGGACGACATCATCGCGGAACTGATGGCCTACTTCGTCCCGGCTGCCGAGCATCTGCGAAACGACTCGGGCCTTCCCATCTCGACGTCTCGCACCGACGGGTAGGTTCGTCCGACATGCATGCCATCGACGTCCGCGACCTGCGCAAGTCCTACGGGGATGTCACCGCGGTCGACGGACTGAGCTTTCACGTCGAGGTGGGCGAGGTCTACGCCCTGCTCGGCGCGAACGGTGCGGGGAAGTCGACCGCTGTCGAGATCCTCGAAGGCCACCGCACCGCGACCTCGGGCGACGTGGAGGTCTTGGGGGGGAACCCTGCCACCGCCGGCCGTGACTTCCGCGACCGCATCGGGATCGTCCTGCAGTCGTCGGGCGTCGAGGCCGAGTTCACGGTCCGCGAGGTGATCGAGCTCTACGGCGGCTGCTATCGCAACCCGCGCCCGCTCGACGAGGTGGTCGGGCTGGTCGGACTCGACGAGAAGGCAGACGCACGCATCGGGTCGCTCTCCGGCGGCCAGCGCCGACGCGTCGACCTCGCACTCGGGATCGTCGGACGACCGGAACTGTTGTTCCTCGACGAACCCACCACCGGGTTCGACCCCTCGGCGCGCCGTCGGTCGTGGGATCTGATCGAAGCGCTCGGTGACGACGGCACCACCGTGCTGCTCACGACTCACTACCTCGACGAGGCCGAGCACCTCGCCGATCGAGTGGGCGTGCTGTCGAACGGTCGGTTGATCGCCGAGGGGTCGCCTGAGCAGTTGATCGGTCAGGTCAGCGGCACGGTGATCAGCTTCATGCTGCCCGCGAGCATCCACGCCGCCGACGCCTCGGCCACATTCGGTCACCTCCTCGGTGTCGACATCCGGCTGTCGGGAAGGCTGGTCGAGGCGAGCGTCGAGCAGCCGACGGCCGCTGTGCATCGCATCACCGGGTGGGCGATCGACGCCGGTGTCGAACTCGAGTCGCTGTCGGTGAGTCGGGTCTCGCTCGAGGACGTCTACCTGGCGCTGACCGACGATGCAGCCGGGGGCGACGCATGACGGCATTCCCCTCGACCCTGCCGTTGCTCGTCGCTCAGACCCGCTACCAGCTCGTCACATTCTGGCGGATCCCGGTCGCGGTGTTCTTCACGCTCGGGCTTCCCTTGATCATGCTCGTGCTGTTCAACGCGCTCTTCGGCAGCGGCACGTTCTCCACGTCCGAGGGAGAGATCTCGGCCCAGCAGTTCTACACCGGTGGCCTGGCCGCCTTCACGGCGGTGTCGGCGACGTTCACCAACCTGGCGAACATGGTGCCGCTGCGGCGCGACGAAGGCGTGCTGAAGCGTTGGCGTGGCACGCCGCTGCCGACCTGGGTCTATCTCGCCGGATTCATCGTGTCGGCCGTGATCATCGCGTTCGTCGGGGTCGTGCTGATGCTGACGCTCGGCGTCGTGGTCTACGACCTCGAGATCGAGCCGGCGAAGATGCCGGCGGCCATCATGACCTTCCTCGTCGGCGTCGGCTCGTTCGCTGCCCTCGGGATGGCGCTGGCAGCCTTGGTCAAGTCGGCGAGCTCGGCGTCGGCGGCCGCCAACGCGATCATCCTCCCGATGGCCTTCGTGTCGAACATCTTCATCCAGGTCGACGACGCTCCCGACTGGATCGTGGCGCTCGGCAACTTCTTCCCGCTCAAGCACTTCGCCGAATCGTTCCAGGACTGCTTCACCCCGTTCGTCGAACCGCCCGCGTTCGACTGGGCGAGCATGGGCTACGTGGCGCTGTGGGGTCTGCTCGGTCTCGTCGTCGCGCTCAAGCGCTTCACCTGGGAACCGTCCGGCAGCGCTCCCCGCGGCCGCCGCTCGCGCCGAGCCGCCGTCGACGCCACGACCTGACCCGCCCACGCTCACCCCTCTCACCACTCTCGTCGCTCTTCCCCGAAATTCGGAGCGAACGTTGCGCCTGGCGCAATCCCGGCTCCGAATTTCGCGGGGGTGGCGGGAGGGGCTCGGGATCAGGAGAAGACGACGGTCTTGTGACCGTGGACGATCACGCGATGCTCGAGGTGGGCGCGTACGGCGCGAGCGAGCACGATCGTCTCGAGGTCGCGGCCGCGTGAGGTCAGGCGAGCGACGTCGTCACGGTGGGTCACGTGCACGGTGTCCTGCTCGATGATCGGGCCCTCATCGAGCTCGGCAGTCGCGTAGTGAGCGGTCGCCCCGATCAGCTTGACGCCACGGTCATGGGCCTGGCGGTACGGGTTGGCGCCGATGAACGCGGGCAGGAACGAATGATGGATGTTGATGATCCGGTTCGGATGCGCCCCGACGAAGCGATCGCTCAGGATCTGCATGTAGCGAGCCATCACGACCAGTTCGACGCCGTGGTCGTCGAGCGACGCGAGGACCTGGGCCTCCTGTTCGGGCTTCGTGTCGGGCGTGATCGGAAGATGGAGGTACGGCACTCCCATGTGCTCGGCGATGCCGACGTGATCCGGATGGTTCGACACGATGACACGGAGATCCATCGCCAGCTCGCCGCTGCGCCACCGGGTGAGGAGGTCGTAGAGGCAGTGGGGTTGGCGCGAGGCCATGATCGCCGTGGGTGTCGGCGTGTCGGTGAACCGAAGGTCGACGGTCATGCCGAGGCGTCTGGCGATCGGAGCGAACGCGTCGACGATCTGGTTCCGTTCGAGGCCGAACCCGTCGAGGTCGAACTCGATGCGCTGGAAGAACACGGCGTCGCCGTTGCCGGTCCCGGGATCGACGTGCTGTTCGGCGTGCACGATGTTGCCGTCGTGGTCGGCGAGGAACTGCGCAGTCGCCGCGACGACGCCGGGTTGGTCGGGGCACGAGAGCAGCAGGACGGCGGTCACGACACCCGTTCTACCGTCGAACTCAGGCTCGTGGGCCGAGTGCGAAGCATGCCACGGCGGTCGCAGCCGCAGCGTTGAGCGAGTCGACGCCGGCCGCCATCGGGATGCGTACCGGGGTGGCGAGCGCGAGCAACTCGTCGCTGAGGCCCGAGCGTTCCGAGCCGATCATCACGCCGATGCGTTCGCCGGGCGTGATCGAACGGATCGACTCGGCGTCGGGGTCCGGGGTCATCGCGTAGAACTCGATGTCGTCGAGTGCTCGGAGGTCACTCGCGAGGTCCGTCGTGCGAGCGTGGGGGAGCGAGAACACCGTGCCCATACCGACTCGGAGTGACCGGCGCGCGAGGGGGTCGGCGCTCGTGTGGTCGAGGATCAGGCCGTCCCAGCCCAGCGCCGCCGCGTTGCGGATGATCGAGCCGATGTTTGCCGGGTTGTCGACTGCTTCGACGATCACCAGTCGCGTCGCCGTGGCCGCCAGTTCCGCCACGCTCGGGCGCGCCGGGCGGTCGAACAGTGTGATGATCGAGAGCGGGACGCCGAGCTGCGACACGACCTTGCGCACCTCTATGCCTCCGCCGTACACCGGGCACTCGAGCGATGCGGCGACCTCGGGGATCCGCTCGGCGTCGACGAGGGCGGCGACCGGACGGCATCCCGCGGCGAGTGCCCGCTCGACGACGAGGTCCCCCTCGGCGAGGAACATTCCGGCGCCCGCGTCGTCGCGCTTGTCGGCGCGGCTCGCAAGACCTCGCTCATTGAGCCGGAACTGGCGATATCGCGGATCGTCCGGATCCTCGATCAGCACGATCTCGGTCATCTCCACGCCCCCGCCGCGCCCACGACCACAACCACCACCACGTTTGCGCTCAGATTCGGGTGACCCGTCCCGCCGATAATCGCACGCAAACGGTGTTGGCCCGTGCGCTTCACGTTTGTGCGCAGGTGCGGGTGACCCGTCCCACCGATAACCGCACGCAAACGACGTGGAGTGGGCGCCGGCTCGGGGGGCATCAGAAGTGGTAGGGGTAGGGCGACCAGTCGGGCGGGCGCTTCTCGAGGAAGCTGTCACGGCCTTCTTGGGCTTCCTCGGTGCCGTACGCCAGCCTGGTCGCTTCGCCGGCGAAGACCTGCTGGCCGACGAGGCCGTCGTCGATCAGGTTGAACGAGAACTTGAGCATGCGCTGCGCGGTCGGGCTCTTCGCGCAGATCTCCCGTCCCCACTGCAGTGCTGTCGCCTCGAGTTCGGCGTGGGGGATCGAGGCGTTGACGGCACCCATCGCCACCATGTCGTCGGCGGTGTATTCGCGGCCGAGGAAGAAGATCTCGCGTGCGAACTTCTGGCCGACCTGGCGGGCGAGGTAGGCCGAGCCGAAGCCGCCGTCGAAGCTGGCCACGTCGGCGTCGGTCTGCTTGAAACGGGCATGTTCGGTCGAGGCCAGCGTGAGATCGGACACGACGTGCAACGAGTGTCCGCCCCCGGCCGCCCAGCCGGGCACGACGCAGATGACGATCTTGGGCATGAACCGGATCAGACGCTGCACCTCGAGGATGTGCAAGCGCCCGGCCCGGCCTGGCTCGATCGTGTCGGCAGTCTCGTCCGCCGCATACTTGTAGCCGTCCTTGCCGCGGATGCGCTGGTCACCTCCGGAGCAGAACGCCCAGCCCCCGTCCTTCGGTGACGGGCCGTTGCCGGTGAGCAGCACGCAGCCGACATCGGGCGACATGCGGGCGTGATCGAGCGCCGTGTACAGCTCGTCGACGGTGTGCGGCCGAAACGCGTTGCGGATCTCGGGCCGGTCGAAGGCGATGCGCACGACTCCGGCATCGACCGCACGGTGGTAGGTGATGTCGGTGAAATCGAACCCGTCGACGGCGGTCCATGCCGACGGGTCGAAGATCTCCGACACGCCGTTGCCGGGGCGGGATCGTGCGGGAGGGGAGTCGTCGTCCGAGGAAGGGGTGGGGCCATCGTTCGCCATCGCCCCATGTTGGCCCATCGGGTACCGTTCGCCCATGCCCCACGCCGATGTCAACGGACAACGCATCTTCTTCGAGGACACCGGAGGCGATGGTCCTCCGGTGATCCTCGCCCACGGATTCCTGATGGACCACGAGATGTTCGTCCACCAGGTCGCCGGCCTGCGCGACGACCACCGGGTGATCACCTGGGACGAGCGGGGCTTCGGTCAGACGGAGTACGACGGCGAGCCGTTCACCTACTGGGACTCGGCGAACGACTGTCTTGCGTTGCTCGACCACCTCGGGATCGAGCGAGCGGTCGTCGGCGGGATGAGCCAGGGTGGTTTCCTCTCGCTGCGCGTCGCGCTCGCCGCACCGGACCGGGTGCGGGCGCTGATCCTGCTCGACACCCAGGCGGGTGTCGAGGACCCCGAGGTCGTGCCCGGCTACGAAGCGATGCGTGACACATGGCTCGCGGCGGGACCGGTCGACGACCTGGTCGAAGCGATCGCCGGGCTGATCATCTCCGATCCAGCGGTCAATCCGGCGTGGATCGCGAAGTGGAAGCAGCAGCCGAACGACTTCATCCAACAGCCCTTCGCCACCTTGATGTCACGCGACGACGTCACCGACCGGCTCGGCGAGATCGCCTGCCCGGCGCTCGTCGTACATGGCACCGAGGACGTGTCGATCTCGATGGAGAAGGCCGAGGTGCTCGCCGCCGGCCTCCCTGGCTCGGGACCCGTGGTCGAGGTGGCAGGTGCCCACGCCGCCAATCTCACCAATCCCGGCCCGGTCAACGCGGCGATCCGCGAGTTCCTCGCCGGACTGCCCGGCTGACCGTGGCGCGCATCGAGGTCTTCGGCATCGAGGGCCTGCCCGAGATCGCGGCCGGTGATGATCTCGCCAAGCAGACCCTGGACGCTGCGGCGGCGACCGGGACCCCGCTCGTCGATCGCGATGTCGTCGTGATCACCTCGAAGATCGTGTCGAAGGCCGAAGGCTGCGCGATCGAACTCGACGACATCGAGCCCTCCCCGTTCGCGACGTCGTGGGCCGCTCGCTGGGACAAGGACCCGCGGGTCGTCGAGGTCGTCCTCCGCGAGTCGAAACGGATCATCCGGCAGATCGGGCCGGTGCTGATCACCGAGACCCATCACGGGTTCTGCTGCGCGAATTCCGGAGTCGACCAGTCGTCCAGCGGAGCCCACGGGCGCGTGCTCGTGCTGCCGAAGGATTCCGATGCATCAGCGCGTCGGTTCCGAGAGCGGTTCGCCGAACTCGGCGTCGATGTCGCCGTGATCATCAGCGACACCTTCGGACGGCCCTGGCGAGAGGGCCAGACCGACATCGCCATCGGCGTCGCCGGGATGCATCCGCTGCACAGCTACATCGGCGAGGTCGACCCGCACGGCCACGAGTTCCGGGTGCAGGAGATCTGCACCGTCGACGAGCTGACCGGCGCTGCCGAACTGGTCAAGGGCAACACGAGCCGGGTTCCGGTGGCCGTGATCCGCGGCTTCGACTGGGCCACCGACGACACGGCGACGATGGCGCCGGTGCTGCGTGACGCCGAACGCGACCTGTTCCGCTGACTGCCTGGTCCGACGTTCTCGTGAACACTGTCACCTCTCGCAGGTGAACGTGTTCACGAGATCGGGGTGGGGTCAGCCGACGAGGTCCTTGGCGATGCCGTAGAAGTAGTTGCCCGACAGGCCGAGCGACTCGACGTCGATGCGTTCGTCGTTGCCGTGGAAGCGGGTGCCGAACGTCGAGAAGTCCATCTTCGGCGAGAACAGCCCGGCGCCGTACGCGGTGATCCCGCGCTCGCGATAGAAGCGGGCGTCGGTGCCGCCCGACGATGAGACCCGGCACGAGCTGGGCTCCCGGGTAGGCGACCTGGGTGTGCTTGGTCACCGTCTCCCACAGCGGGTTCGGACGGGCCGAATTCACACGCGGTCGGATCGCTGTGCTGCAGCACGGTGATGTCGACGTGGTCGAACATGTCGCCGAGCGCCTCGCGGAGCATCGACTCGACGTCGGCACGCGTCGTGCCCGGCACGGTGCGGATGTCGACGTCGATGTCGACGACGTCGGGGATCGTGTTGGTCTTCTGGCCGCCGTGAACCACATTGGGGGAGAACGTGGTGTGGGTCTCGGCATGACAGCGTCGGGCGACCGGAATCGGCAACGTCTCGATCGTCGCCATGATCGACTCGCTCGACAGCGAGACCCTCGCGGACCTCGTCGGGGAGGTTCATCGCCGCGACCTGGTTGCGCCAGATGTCGTCGATGTGAGCGGCCGGTCGGTACTGCGACAGGCGTCGGACGATCTCGGCGGCCTTGATCAGCGCGTTGTCGGCGCCGAACGGCATCGAGCCGTGCCCCGGTGTGCCGTGGACGCGCAGCCGCCGCCAGGCGAGCCCCTTCTCGCCGACGTTGACCGTGACGGTCCGGTGGCCGTGGTCGTCGGTGCTCGACCAGCCGCCGAGTTCGGTCAGCACGTAGTCGGCGGCGATCGCGTCCCAGTGGTGTTCGACCATCCACTCGGCGCCCCACACGCCGCCGGCCTCCTCGTCGCCGACGCCGAAGTAGATCAGGTCGCCCTTCGGTCGGAATCCCTCGGTGGCGAGCCGACGGAACGCAACCGCCATCGACGACGTGAGATTCAGCATGTCGATTGCTCCGCGGCCCCACACCTCGCCGTCGATCACCTCGCCGCCGAACGGGTCCTCCCGCCAGCCGTCGGGGTTCACCGGCACCACGTCGGTGTGCCCCATCAGGCACAACGCCGGCGCCTCGGGATCGGTTCCCTCGATTCGCGCGACCATCGAGTCGCGACCGTCCCGTGGTGTGAACCTCTCGACCTCGAGTCCGGCGCCCTCGAGGTAGGTGACCAGCAGGTCCGAGTTGCGGGTCTCGTTGCCGGAGTCCGGCGTGCCGTCGTTGACGCAGGCGTTGCGGATCAGCGACTGCAGCAACTCGGTCGTCGGGCCGGTGAACTCGTCGGGGGAGGCCATGGCTGCACGCTAGTGCTGGGACAGTGATCCCCGGTGCTCGCCGCGCATTCGCCAGCGTCAGGCTCGTCGCTCGAACAGGTAGGCGAACGGTGATCTCGTGTAGGCGATCCCGCGACCGGTCTTGTGGAGGTGCTCCTTCGACACGACGACGTCGCGCTTCGGGATCATGTACGAGTCCAGGTCGGTCGAGGTCACTCGGCAGACGGCGTCGTGCGCGGTGATGACGGCACTCAGCCGGTATCGAGGGTCGATCGACGCCATCGCCGCATCGCCGTGGCTCGAGTTGACCATGAGGTGCCCGCCGACACGCAGGTACCGCGTGCAGTGCTCGGACACGAAGCCGGCGTAGAGCGAGATCAGCAGGTCGAAGGAGTTCTCGGCCAGGTCGAGTGACCCTTGGTAGTCGGCGTGCAGGAACTCGACGGCATGGACAGCCGGATTCACCTCGTGCTCGCTCAGGAGTTGACGGACTCCGTCGCGATCGGAGAAGAACTGATTCGCTCGACGATCGACGTCGACGAACGTGACCGACGGCCAGATGAACGCGGGCGTCAGGTCGACGTACGAGCCCGGGTACAGGACCGAGTTCGCCTCGACGGCGTCGGCCACGGCAGCAAAGAGCGCGAAGCGGTCGCCGACGAGGTCGTGCTGCTTCGTCCACAGTGCTCGCGTGCGGTCCAGCATGGTCACGGGAGTGGGTCGGGGCGGCCGATGCCGATCACGACCGTTCGCCAGATCGTATCGATGCGAGCAGCATCGAGCGGCGTCGCGGCGCCGGCGACCATCTCTGCGAGCCACTCGTCGATGCGTTGGCCCTCGACCAGCACGCTGCCGTGCACGAGGTCGTCGGCAGCCGGTCGTCCGGGATCGGGTGCTCCCCAGTGGACTCGCGCCCACCGGTCGCAGGATGCGGCTGCTGCGCGGAGCAGCTCGTCGAGCGGGCCTCGAGTGATCGCCGCCTCGCTGACGAGGATCGCGTCGCTGCTCGCGTCGCGCAGCGCAGCGGTATCGGGTCGATCCGCGACGACCGTGGTGATCGCGACGACACCCGGTGGCCCGACGATGACGTGGTCGACGTCGCCGAGCGCACCGCCGACCTCGTAGATGACCCTCCACGGCGGAGCGGGAGCACGGTGCAGCGCCTCGGCCGTGAGGCGCACGCCGGAGACGGGCTTGGCGACGTCGGGTCGCATGTCGGTGATCGATCGGCGATACCAGACGTAGGCGCCGACGAGGAGGATCGGAAGGACGATCAGCGGGACGATGATGCCGACGCTCATCGCACCATTGTGGCGTTTCAGTCGAGCCGGCGCAGTGGTCCGTCGTCGACGACGTGGGGAATCAACCGGATCACCGCGTCGGTGACGACGGCGCCGACTTCCGACACGATCACCGGGTTGAGATCGAGCTCCGCGATCTCGGGATGGTCGGACGCGAGCTGCGCTGCGGCGACGACGGCGTCGACGAGCGCGGACGAATCGAAACCGGCCCCGTCGAGTGCGGCGGTCAGGCGCGTCTCGGTGAGCATCGCTGCAGCACTGGCCGGCGAGACCGGAGCCAGGCGGCTGGTGCGGTCGTCGATCGCGTCAGCCTGCGCCCCGCCGAGGCCGACCGACACGATGGCACCCAGGCGGTCGTCGTGTTCGCAGCGGATGCGCACGTCGACGCCCGGCGACGTCATCGCCTGCACGATCAGGTCGTTTGCGTCGATGCCGAGCGAGTCGCGCATGATCTCGATGGCCTCGGCGATGTCGTCGTCGGTCGTGAGATCGAGCGCAACGCCGGCGCGAGCGGACCGACCGGGTCGGCGGCGGACTGCTTTGAGCGCGACCGGGAAGCCGATCTCGTGGGCGTCACCGAGCGCATGCTCGGGATCGGTCTCGGTGGCTGCTGCCATCTCGATGCCGTACGCAGCGAGCAACCGACGCTGGGTCGCATGGTCGATCCGCACCTCGTCGATGACGCCCGAGACCGCACTGCTGATGATCGCGTGGGCGTCGGCGGGATTCACCGGACGTCCGACCTCGGGAGGGGCCTCGGCCTCGTCGCGCCGCCAGCGCGCGTAGCCGTACGAGCGACCGAGCGCCGCGGCCGCCTGTTCGGGGAACGTGAAGGCCGGGACACGCGACCCTGGTGACACCGGGCCGTCCGCGCCGCCGAGCATCACCGCGATGACGGGTTTCGTCGCATCGGTGGCAGCGGCGTCGATGTCGCGAGCGGCGGCGTCGACGTCCTCGACGACCGCTGGGGCGTAGATCACCATGATGCCGTCGACGTCGGCGTCGGCCAGCGCTGCCTCGATCGCTCGGGGATAGTCGGACGCCGTCGCGTTCCAGTCGAGTGTCACGGGCCCGTCGACGGGGACGAGCCCGGCCGACTCGAGCGCGGCGCGCGCCAACGTCCCGGGACTGCGGGAGTTGGTGACGACGGCGACGTCGGGGCCTTCCAGCACCGGCTGGGTCGCCATCACCCGGACGGTCTCGAGGAGCGCGGGCACCGTGGGGACCTCGATCAGTCCGGCCTGTTGGTACAGCGCTCCGCCCATCTCGCCGGTCGCCGCGGCCCCCGTTCGGACGGCGACCACCGGTTTGGACCGAGACACCCGGCGCGCGATCCGGGCGAACTTGCGCGGGTTGCCGAACGACTCGGTGTACATGGCGATCACGGTCGTGTTGTCGTCCTGCTCCCAGAACTGCAGCAGGTCGTTGCCGGAGATGTCGCTCTTGTCGCCCAGCGAGACGAACCACGACACCCCGAGAGCCACGTCGCTGGCCTTGCGGAGAAATGATCCCCCGAGCGAACCCGACTGCATGGAGATGGCCACGCCGCCCGGCGGCAACGTGACGTCGACGAGCGCCGCTTGGAGTCGGGTCTCGGGGCGGGGGGACGCGATGCCCATGCTCGACGGTCCGATGATCCGCAGTCCGTTGCGACGAGCGCGGGTGACCAGCGCGGGCACGTCGACGTCGGTGCCGTCGATCGACGTGACGATCACCGCTCCGCGCATGCGCTTGGCGATGCAGGCGTCGACCGTCGCGTCGAGGTCGCTCGCCGGGACCGAGATGATCGCGAGGGAGACCTCGTCGGGCAGCTGGTCGATCGTTCGGCAGCACGGATGGCCGTGGATCTGATCGTGACGAGGATTGACCGCGTACATCGGGACATCGACGCTGTTCGCCAGGTTGCGCCACACGGCGTCGCCGACCGAGCCCGGTCGTTCCGATGCGCCGATGACGGCGATCGCACGAGGCAACAGGATCCGGGCCACCGCCCGGGAGTCGGCTCGTTGTTCGCGTCGTTCGACGCTGTCGAGGAACTCGTCGGTGTCGGCGAGTTCCCAGTCGAGGTCCACGACCCCGGAATCGAATCGGCGCTGCAACGGCCAGCCCGCCTTGGCGAAGACGGCGAGCATCGCCCGGTTGTCGCCCAGGACCTCGGCGGTGAACCGCTCGATGCCGTTGCTGCGTGCGATCGCGGCGAGGTGTTCCAACAGCAGGGTGGCGATGCCGGCGCCCTGCTGGGCATCGTCGACCATGAAGGCAGCCTCGGCCTCGTTGCGTCCCGGCCAGCGTTCGTAGCTCGCCCACGCGATGAACTCGTCGTGCGACTCGACCGCCAGCGCCGCGCGGTCGACCATGTCGACGTCGGTGAAGTGCAGGAGTTCCTTGTCGTTCAACTCGGGCTTCGGCGAGAAGAACCGGCGGTAGATGCTCTCGGGAGACTGCCGCTTGTGGAACTCGGCGAGCGCCGGACGGTCGTCGGGCGTGAGCGGACGGATGAACACCGCGTCGCCGTTGCCGAGCACGACGGTCGATGCCCAGGGTGACTCCGATGCAGGCGAGGCGCTCACTCTGTCAGCATGGCACCTGAATGTCCGCACGGGTACCGGTGTGACGTCTGTTGTACCGGGGCGATGAATGCCTAGGGTGGGTCTGTGGCAGCGCCCATCACCGTCTTCGCCAGCGCCGAACTCGACCAGCACACCACCCCGGACTGGCATCCCGAGCGGCCCGGCCGCCTGGATGCGTCGCTCGCCGGGATCTCCCGAGCCGGGCTGGTCGACGCCGTCGAGTTCCGTGAGCCTCGCCTGGCGACGGTGGCAGATCTCGAACGGGTCCATGCGCCGAGCTACATCGCGCAGCTCGAACGCTTCTGCGAGCGCGGCGGCGGCGACCTCGATCCCGACACGTTCGCGGCCCCCGGGTCGTGGACGACGGCGCTGCGCGCCGCCGGCGCCGTGCTCGACGCCGTCGACGCGCTCGAGGCCGGATCGTGCGACGTCGCGTTCGCAGCGGGCCGTCCGCCGGGGCATCATGCCGTACCGGACCGGGCGATGGGCTTCTGTCTCGTCAACAACGTCGCGGTCGGGGCGGCACAGCTCGCAGCTGCGCGGACAGCGGGTGGCGATCGTCGACTGGGATGTGCACCACGGCAACGGCACCCAGGACATCTTCTACGACGACCCGAACGTGCTGTACGTGTCGACGCACGAGTACCCGCTGTACCCCGGCAGCGGTCGCGCCGACGAGACCGGGGGACCGGCCGCTCCGATGTCGAACCTGAACCTGCCGTTTCCGGCGGGCACGCGTGGCGATGTCTACCGGCGTGCGGTCGACGAGGTGATCGCCCCGGTCGTCGAGCGGTTCGCGCCCGACTGGCTGTTCATCTCCGCCGGGTTCGACGCGCACCGCAACGACCCCCTCGCCGGGCTCGAGCTGACGGCGTCCGACTACGCCGATCTGGCGGTCAGGTTGCAGCAACTGGTGCCGGCTCGTCGGACGGTGGTGGTGCTCGAGGGTGGCTACGACTTCGAGGCGCTGTCGATGTCGACCGGCTCGACGCTGGCCGCGTTGATCGGCGAGTCGTACCGACCCGAGGACGTCTCGACCGGCGAGGTCGGTCTCCCGACGGTCACCGCCGCCCGCCAACGCTGGAACCTCGACTGAGGACAGCAGGGGTCGGACCCGTGCTGCAGTCCTGCCCGTAGTCGATCGTCACGGTGGGGAGCGGTCGGGGGATCCCTCGGCCGATGCCGAGGTCGCCGGCGACGGCAGGCACCACCAGGTCGCAGACGTCGCCGCCGGTCGACGGTGAACGCCCGGACACCGTGGCGGCCACGACGGTGCGCCCGCCTTCGAGCACCCACGCGCACGCCAGTGCGCCGTCGACGGTCCCGGTGTGACCCCAGCCGTACTGGTCGACCATCACGCCCGGCCAGGTGAGCACCGAGAGGTCGGACGTCGTCACCGTCGGCCAGCACCGCGGTCAGGTCGTCCGTCGACACGATGAAGGCGCCGGCGCCGCCGAGGCGTGACAGCCGATCGACGCCGAGGCGGTACTCGACGTCGGTGGGGAGTTGGCCGTCCGTCGTGAGGTGGGCACCGGTCGCCCCGACTGCATCGAACAGCAGTGCCTGGGCCGCGTCGTCGAGGGGGAGACCGGTGGCCTGTTCGACGAGGAGGCCGAGGGCGCAGTAGTTGCCGTTCGAGTAGGTCCATTCGCCACGCGTGGCCGAGGGCGGACGGTCGAGCAGCGATGGCAGGAACCCGGCACAATCGGCACCGCCGTCGAACCAGGCTCGCCGCTCGATCGGCCATCCCCGAGGTGTGCGCGAGCAGCTCACGCAGCGTCACGTCGGCCCAGCCGGGATGTGTCGGCACGCCGATGTCGGTCCACGGCATCGGCGCGTCGACGTCGATCGCGCCGGCCTCGTCGAGCCGGGCGATCATCAACGCCGTCAGGAGCTTGCCGACGCTCGCGACCACCATCGGCGAATCGGATGTCGCCGGCGCACCGTCGATCGTCGTGCCCCAGGCTCGCTGCAGCACCGCTCGGCCGTCGCGCACGACGGTCATGGTCGCTGCTCCGCCTCGTGCGAGCCGGTCGAAGGCCTGGTTGGCGGCGGGCATCGACGGGTTCGGAAGTGGCGGCGTCGTGCTGGTCGTGCTGGTGGTGCTGGTGCTGGTGGATGACGTCGTGGAGGTCGTCGACGTGGTGGAGGTCGTCGACGTCGTGGAGGTCGTGGAGCGTCGTGGTGGTCGCCGTGGTGGTGGTCGACGCCGGTACGGACATCGACTCGGTGTCGGCCGCCGACCGGTCCGCGCATCCCGCGGCGATCAGGAGCGCGCAGGTGATCAGGACGACCGACCGGGTGCTCACCCCTGTGACGATAGGCAGCGCGCCGGGCCGGTCACCGGCACTAGCGTCGGCAGCGATGAGCTGGGAGCTGAGCGACGACCATGAGACTGCTGCGCGCGACCGTGCGCGAGTTCGCCGAGCAGCAGATCGCTCCGTACGCGGCCGAGTGGGACCGGAACTGTCACTTCCCGGTCGACGTGGTGCAGGCGATGGGCGACCTCGGCCTCTTCGGCATCGTGTTCCCCGAGCGGTGGGGTGGCGGAGGCGGGGACTTCGCCTCGCTGTGCGTCGCGATCGAGGAACTCGGTCGCGTCGATCAGTCGATGGGGATCACCCTGTCGGCGGGCGTCGGGCTCGGCGCGAACCCGATCTTCCGGTTCGGCACCGACGATCAGCGCGACCAGTGGCTCCCGGATCTCGTCGCCGGTCGGGCCCTCGGCGCGTTCGGGCTGACCGAACCCGACGGCGGATCCGATGCCGGGGCCACGCGGACGCGTGCGGTGCTCGACGGCGACGAGTGGGTGCTGAACGGCTCGAAGGCGTTCATCACGAACTGCGGCACCGACATCACCTCGATCGTGACCGTGACCGCGCGAACCGACGATGGCATCTCGGCATTCGTCGTTCCGGCCGGGACGCCCGGGATGATCATCGAGCCCGCCTACGACAAGCTCGGCTGGCACGCGAGCGACACGCACGGCATCACGTTCGTCGACTGCCGGATCCCCGCGGAGAACCTGCTCGGCGCGCCCGGCAAGGGCTTCCGGAACTTCCTGTCGATCCTCGACGACGGTCGGATCGCGATTTCCGCGCTGGCGCTGGGTTCGGCGCGGGCCTGTCTCGAGGCGTCGGTCGAGTACGCGAAACAACGCCACGCGTTCGGCGGCCCGATCGGCCGGTTCCAGGGCCTCGCGTTCCAGCTGTCCGACCTCGCGGTGCAGGTCGAGAACGCGCACAACCTGACCTACAAGGCTGCATGGCTGAAGGACCAGGAACGCCCGATCGGGCAGGCGGCGGCGATGGCCAAGCTCTACTCGACCGAGGCGGCGATGGACGCTGCCCGGCTGGCAACCCAGGTGTTCGGCGGCATGGGGTTCATGGAGGAGACGCCGATCGTGCGGTTCTACCGCGACGCCAAGATCCTCGAGGTGGGCGAAGGAACGAGCGAGATCCAGCGCCTCGTGATCGCCCGCAATCTGGGCCTCCCCGTGGAGTGACGGTGTACATCGCGGGTCAGACCCGTGATGTAATCGTCAGTGCGACGACCAGAAGGTGACGAGGGCGTCGGCGACAGGGTCGATGTCGCTGACCATCCACCAGTGGCCGCGACCGTCGAGGCGGAGCACTCGGTGCCGAGCCGTACGGCGACTGCGTTCGAGAGGTCCGACGGGATGTACTCGTCGAGTTCGGCGTCGACGATCAGCCCAGGCGGGAGCTCCATCCCGGCGAGACGGTCGCCGAGTTCGCCCACCGCCGGCTGCGCTCCGGTGCGGTAGAGGCGCAGGATGCATCGGCCCATCTCGTCGTCGAGCGCCGCGGCGAGTTGTGCCGCGATGTCGTTCGGAAGTCCGAGCCCGACGAACAACGCGATGCGTTCGTCGAGGCTCGATCCGGTGAAGCCGGCGACGACCTGCTCGCCGATCTCGGGTGTCTGCCAGGCCTGGGCCATGTCGTGCCACACGTAGTCGGAGTGCAGGATGCCGGCGATGTCGCCCGTCCAGGTGCGCACCAGCTCGGGTCGTCGTCGCGAGCGCGCCGTAGACGTGACCGGCGCCCCAGTCGTGGCCGAGCAGATCGATGTCCGTGCCCGCTGCGCGGATCGCCTCGAGTTCGCCGACCAACCACTCGGCATAGGCATCCATCGTCGGATCGAAGCCTCCCGGCACCGGTGCGCCGAAGCCGGGCGGTGACAGCGCCACGACATCGTCGCGGCCCCGCTCACGCAGCGCCGCGGTGAGCGGGCCCCAGATCGCAGCGGTCTCCGGGTTGCCGTGGACGAGGACGACGGTGCGCTCGGTCATGGGTCCAGACCGTAGTGCTGGGCGCTCGCCACGTACGTTGGTGGGCCATGGAGATCTCGACGACGTCCCGTCTCGCTCGCCGCCTCGGCTCGGTGCTCGAACCGGTCGTGGGGCAGGTGTACTTCTCGCCCGAGTGTCACCGGAACTACGTGGCGCTCGGCTTCGACCCCAGCCCGGGCGATGCCAATGGAGTCGCGCTGCCCGACGGCCCTGCCTACTTCGCCAGCCGAGGGAGCCTGCTCGGCCAGGTACCCGGCGAGGTGATCGCCGCCGCCTTCGGCGTGTTCAGCGCCGCGGTGGTCGTGCCGTCGGTGCGGCTGGCCTGGACCCGCACCGATGCCGACACGATTCGCGCCGCCCGCGCCGACGGCGCGCTGGCACAGCTTCGTCGCCTGCTCGGTGAGCGGCCCGAGGGTGTCGGGCGAGCCCGTGAGCTGCTGCAGCGAGCGGCTGCTCCGCTCCCGGTCAACGGCCGCGCGCTCGCTGCGGGTGTCGCTGCGCTCGACGTTCCCGACGACGACCTCGCCGCGGTGTGGCACCTCGGCGACTTCCTGCGCGAGTACCGCGGCGACTGCCACAATGCGGCGTGGGTCGCAGCCGGACTGACGGCGACCGACATCGGCATCCTCACCGAGCTCTCCTGGGGGATGCCCGTGCGCAGCTACAGCCGCACGCGCGGCTGGACCGACGACGAGTTCGATCGATCCGAACACCATCTCCGAGATCTCGGCCATCTCGACGGGACCGGCGCCGACACCCACCTGTCGCAGTCGGGCCGTCATGCCCGCGAGCAGATCGAGGTCGCCACCGACGACCAGATGCGACCCGCGCTCGACGCGCTCGGCGACGACGTCGAGACGTTGTTCGACATCCTCGCTCCGTGGGGTGACACGATCCGCTCCGGCAAGGGGTATCTCGGAGCCGGCCCACACGACCTGGGCTGAGCGCGGCGACGCTCGATGCGACGGGCGGGATGACACGCGTCGGTTTGGGCGAGGCCGGACGCGGTCGGATTGAATGGAGTCAGAGGACGGGCTTCCTGCCCACCGCTTCGAAGGAGAAGTGATGACGAACCAGCATCCGGCCACCGTGGCCGACAGTCTCACCGTGCACGGCGACCTGCACCAGGCCGACATCGACAAGCTCGTCGATCACTGGTCGAAGCTCGATTCACGACTGCGGTCGTTCGATGCCGGGACCGTGTCGATGCAGCTGTTCCTGAAGGATCGTGACAGCAAGAGCCAGCACGTCACGCTCGACCTGAAGATCGACGGCCACGATCCGCTCGGTCGCGACGTCGTCGAACGCCGATCTCGATCGGGCGCTCAACGAGGTGCGTGACGAGATGATCCGTCAGCTCACCGACATGAAGACCAAGTCGGAGCCGCGCAACAACAAGCACCTCCGCAACACCGTGCGCGACTGACCATCGTCGACGCCCGGTCAGCCGGGCAACTCGATCTCGACGCGCGGGCAGTGCTCGAGGACCTCCGACATCGCGTCGGTCACCGCTGACAGGTCGATGTCGGCCATGAACGTGTTCAGCGTGAGGTGTGCGAGCACCCAGCCCGGGTCCGACGCCCACGGCGGCACGAACTGCGCCCGCTTGACCAGGCCCTGGCTGCGAAGCTCGCCGAGCGCCGGGATCGAGAAGAGGTCGAGCTTGCCCGAGAACAGCAGGCCGAGGGTGTCGGCGCGACCGGCACGGAAGGCCGCGCGGATGAACGTGGCCACCGACAGGTAGCCGGACAGGTAGGCACAGTCCTTGGTGAACGGGGCGCCACCGGTGATCGGGGCGCCGCGGAAGATGCGCCGGGTCGACTCGAATGCCTGCTCGGGGTTGGGGCTGCGCTCGAGGAACCAGCGGTACAGCTCGATGAAGTCGGCGCCGTCGATCACCAATTGGGTGGCGATGATCCGGTCGGCGAGTCGCCGGAGCCGGTCCATCCCCAGCGTGCCCGACACGTACTCGGAGTAGACGGCGAGCCCCTCCTGGGTGCGAGCCGTGCCGGGATGGCCGATCGCGAGGATCGGGATGTCGGTCTGGGCCCGACCGTTGAGGCCGGTCGCCACGTGGATGAACGCTTCGTGGTTGAGGAGCTGCGCCGAGTCCTTCGGGGTGAACTTGGCGTCACGCCGGATCTTGATCTTGCTGGTCGACGCCACGGCGTTGGCCGACAGTTCGTCGACCAGCAGGACCTCGGGCGCAGCGTCGCCGAAGTGCTCGGTGACCGCAGCTTCGATGAACTCGGCGACCTCCTCGCCGGTGCGGCTGCGGATCACGGGCGGTACCAGCGCGGCCGCCTGGAGGTCGGCGAGCGACTCGTGGACCTTCTGTGCGAGTTCCAGCGGGGTCGCCGGGTCGTATCGCAGAGGTTGAGCGGGGACGCCGTAGAGCTTGCGGCTGTAGGCGTGGAAGGCCGGGGTGCCGACCGTCGAGAGCATCAGCGCGGTCGACTCGATCGACGTCGCCTCGCGATCGAGCCAGTCGTCGACGACGTTGCCCGGCCGCAGGAGCCGGCGCACGGCGGCGATCCCGTCCAGGACCGTCGTCGGATCGACCGCCGCGTAGGTGGGCTCGGGGAGCTTGTCGGCCCCGCCGGAGAGGAACTCCTCACGGAGTTCGGCGGGCCACGCGAGCGCCGACAGCACCCGCATCGGCTTGGCGACGTCGTGGAGGATCTGCGCCGCTTCGCGGTACCGATCGTGCGCCTGGTCGTTGGTCATCGGCGCATCATGACACGCCGTCGGCCCGTCGGATCCACTCACCTCAGAGGTCGTCGCGAGCGCCGAGCGACCCGGTTGACGCAACGTCACCCAGGCGGCGAATCGCGGCGTCAGTCGTTCGTGCGAACGGCGGGCGCGACGTCGGCCGATGCCCCAGGCGATCAGTGCGCCGATGGCCATGAACACGAGCAGCATCGCCCACAGCGGCCAGCGGAAGTCGAACCACAGGAAGTCGAAGCGGACACTCTCGGTGTTCTGCAGGACGAACAGCAGCGCCACGACGGTGATGATCGCTGCCGGGCCGAAGCGACGAAGGTTGTCGCTCGTGCTCGGTTGCTCGGGGAGTAACGGAAGGTCGTCGGGCACGTCCGAATTCTACGACTGGTGTTCGAGCCGGACATCGATCGGCACCTGCGTTCGGGTCACCGTCTCCGCGGTTTTGTGTGAGCGAAGACGTCGACGGTCGCGATGTGTGCTCACACGAATCGCTCTGGTACGACCTGAGGCGGGTCAGTCGAACGGCGGATCGACCGAGAACGATCCGCTCGCCAGATCGACCTCGATGCTGACGGTCGATGCCGGACTGGACCACCGCACGGCGACGACGTGGTCGGCCGACTCGAGCAGTTCGAACGTCCCGTCGAACGCCGGCTCGGTGGCACGCCACCGCAGCAGGGCGAGCAGGCGCTGTACGACGGGTCGCGCGAGGGCATCGTCGATCTCGGCGGGGGAGTAGTAGTGGCGATTGACGTCGCGGCCCACGCCGGTGCGTGCCAGGAGTTCCGCGTCGTTCTCGCCGGCGAGGAGGCCGACGTAGTAGATCTGCGGCGTGCCGGGGAGCATGCACTGGATCATGCGCGCCGCGAGGTACCGATCGTCGTCGCGGCCCAGCGCGTCGTAGAAGGTGCAGTTGACCTGGTAGAGGTCGACGTTCGACGCCGACGAGCCGGTGGCGGCCCGACTGACCCCCGCCGATCGTTCGTGGATCCCTTCGACCAGGTCGTGGATGCGCTGCGGCGTGAGCAGTCCGGTCCGTTCCGGATTTCGGGCGTCGATGCCGACGTCGATCACCCCGATGCCGTCGTGGGTGTCGAGCACGTTGATCGAGTTCGCGGGACGCAGCGCGATCCAGCGGCGCAGTGGCTCGCCGTCACCGGTGGTGAGCGCGTCGATGGTCAACGGGGGGAGCGCGAAGTCGTACACCAGGTCGACCCGGTCGGCGATCGTCAGTTGATCGAGATGATGGCCGTGGACCTCGACCAGGACCTCCATCGACCGTTCGTGGCAGGCGGCGGCGAGGCGGTCGATGAACGCCATCGTCTCCGGCAGCATGAAGCACGACGTTCCGGCCCGTTTGATCGCGTAGCCCACCGCATCGAGGCGGACCGTCGCGACTCGCGCCGACGCGAACCGGTCGAGGATCTCGAGCAGGTAGTCCCACCCCAGCGGGTGTTCGACGTCGATGTCGACCTGCTGATCGGTGAACGTGGTCCACACGGTGCGCCGCGTGCCGTCGGCGAACGTGAACTCGGTGAACGGCGACGTCGGCCGCGGTCGGTAGATCCGGTCGAGATCGGCAGGCGCCGGGAGTCCGCCGAAGACGTGCTGGGGCGTGAGGAACATCTCGGCATGGGGGGAGTCGTCGCCGGTCGACAGCCAGTCGAGGAACGGCTCGGACCCCGACGACACGTGGTTGACGATCAGATCGGCCATCACGCGGAATCGGCCCGCGAGCGCGGTGACGCTGTCCCAGGAGCCGACCCGGGGATCGACGTCGGTGTGGTCGACCGGATCGAAGCCGGCGTCGGCGCCGTCGATCGGCACGAAGAACGGGAGCAGGTGCACACCGCCGAAGGCTCCAGCCAACGGACCGGCGAGCAGCGAGGCGACGCCGTCGATGTCGCCGGCGAGCCGATCGGCGTAGGTGATCAGCGCCGGGGCGGAGGAGTTCAGTGCAGGGGCCATCGAGATCGGGACGACAGTACCGCGCGTCTGCGCGAGGCGATCAGCTCGTCGATGTACGCGGCGGACCGCGTTCGTGGCAACGTGGTTGCCGGAGGTACGCCATGGACTTCGAGGTCTCGGAACAGATGACGACCATCCTCGAGATGGTCGGCGACTTCATGGACCGCGAGGTGATCCCGCTCGAGGGCGAGATGCTCCACGGCGATCCGGCCGTGCTCGAGGAACGGGTCCGGGCAGCCCAGGACAAGGTGCGCCAGATGGGGGTGTGGGCGCCGAACCATCCCGTGGAGTTCGGCGGGCTCGGGTTGAGCATGGTCGACCATGGCCTGCTCAGCGAGGCGCTCGGTCGCAGCCCGTTGGGTCACGTGGTGTTCGGGACGCAGGCGCCCGATGCGGGCAACATCGAGATCCTCCACTCGCACGCCACCGAGGAACAGCGCGAGCGGTACCTGCGTCCGCTCGTCGCCGGCGAGATCCGCAGTTGCTTCTCGATGACCGAACCCGAGACGGCGGGATCGAACCCGCTCCTGCTGGAGACCACGGCCGTGGAGGACGGCGACGAGTGGGTGATCAACGGTCAGAAGTGGTTCACCAGCTCCGCAGACGGTGCCGACTTCGCGATCGTGATGGCGGTCACGGATCCCGACGCCCCTCCCTACGCGCGCACGAGCATGATCCTGGTGCCGACCGAGACGCCGGGATTCAACCTGGTGCGCAACGTGAGCGTGATGGGCCACGCCGGCAGCGGCCACGCCAGTCACGGCGAGGTGATCTACCAGGGCTGTCGTGTGCCGATGGACAACCTGCTCGGGCCACGCGGTGGCGGGTTCGCCATCGCGCAGGAGCGATTGGGGCCCGGTCGCATCCACCACTGCATGCGCTGGCTCGGCATCGCCAGTCAGGTCCTTCGACCTGATGTGTGCTCGTGCCAACGAGCGGGTGATCGACCCGAACGGCGACACGTTGGCGGACCGTCAGGTGATCCAGCACTGGGCCGCCGAACTCGACGCCGAGATCCGCGGTGCTCGCCTGCAGACGTTGCACGCAGCCTGGATGATCGACCAGCACGGTGCGAAGGCCGCCCGTGACGAGATCGCGGCGATCAAGTTCTCCGTCGCCAACACGATGTTGAAGGCGGTCGACACGGCGATCCAGGTGCACGGTGCGCTCGGTGTCACCGACGACACGGTGCTCGCCTACTGGTACCGCCACGAGCGCGCCGCTCGCATCTACGACGGCGCCGACGAGGTCCACAAGACCTCACTCGGTCGCCGGATCCTGCGCCGCTACGCCACCTCGGGCAGCGACCCGAGCACATGTGACACTTGGTGTCAGACACCAGGTCACGTCAGGCGAGCGCGAGAGCATGTCCTTGGTGACGGCGTTGCGGGCAGGTCGGCCGGTGCGCCAGCGGTCGATCTCGTCGATCGCGTGATCGATCATGCGTCGCAGCTCGGTGCCGAGCGAACCGGCGAGGTGCGGGGTGATGAACACGTTGGGCAGTGCCCACAGCGGGTGGTCGTCGGGCAGGGGCTCGGGGTCGGTCACGTCGAGCACGGCCGAGAGCCGACCGCTCGAGATCTCCGTCGAGCAGCGCATCGTGGTCGAGCAATGCGCCGCGAGCGGTGTTGATCACGGTCGCCCCGGTCCGGAGCGCGGCGAGCTGGCGCGCGGCCGATCATGTGCCGTGTGCTCGGAAGGTCCGGTGCGTGGATCGACAGGATGTCGACGCTCGCGCACAGCTCGTCGAGTTCCATCTTCGTGACCCCGAGCGCCGTCGCTTCGGCGTCGGTCACGAACGGGTCGTACAGCGCAACATCGAGGTGGGGGAAGGCGCCGAGCAACTCGATCACGCGCCGCCCGATCAACGACGCGCCGACGATGCCGATCGTCTTGTCGTAGTTGCCGACCGCGACGCCGTGCGGCCGGCGGAACTCGCGCAGCGACGGGTCCCGAGGGGTTCGTCTGACGTCGCGCTGCCAGATGACGTCCTTGTTCGCGTACAGGATCGTGGCCAGGGTGAACTCGGCGACAGGTTCGGCGTTCGCGTCGGCACCCGACGTCACCCGGATCGCCCGGTCGAACACGTCCGGGCTGATGGTCTGCTTGACCGTTCCGGCCGCGTAGGCGAACAACCCGAGCTTCGGCGCCCGATCGATCACCGACGCGTCGAGCGGGGGACAGCCCCAGTGCCCGAGGATCACCTCGGCCCGAGCGAGCAGGTCGTCGGCTGCGTGGGTCGTCCCAGTCGCCGACCGGTTCGCGGTCGAGGATCACGGCGACGTCGTCGATCCGATCGAGGGCGTCCTGGTCGAGCAGGTCGAGCGACGGATGATGGGCGATCAGCAGCGCCGGTCGATGGTCGCGCATTTGCATACCCAGGCAGTGTGCACTCCAATGGCGGCCGTGAACGAGATGGATCGGTGGGGTGGGGCGCGCGCCAACCCGCTCGCGTTGGGCCCACTGCAGACCCGCGACGACGTCGCCCGTGCGGTCGTCGACCTGTACGAACCGCTGCTCCGACACACCAGCCCCGGCGGGGCCAGGGTCCGCCTCGGCAGCTTCGCGTCGGTGTTCGAGCAGTCGACCGCCGAGCTCGAAGGGTTCGCTCGGCCGCTGTACGGCATCGTGCCCCTCACCCTCGGCGGCCACGACTTCGCGCACTGGGACCGCATCGTCGACGGCCTCGACGCCGGCACCGACCCCGACTCGGCGGAGTACTGGGGCCCGGTCCCCGGAGACAACGACCAGCGGATGGTCGAACAGGCCGCGATCGGCCTCGCGCTCGGCGTTCTGCCCTGAACACACCTGGGAGCCGCTGTCGGCGGCCGCCCGTGATCGTCTCGTCACGTGGTTGCACGGGATCTTCGAACACGACCCGAACCCGAACAACTGGCAGTTCTTCCGGGTGCTCGTCGCGCTCGGCCTCGAACGCGTCGGCGCACCGTTCGACACGGCCAAGGTCGACGCGTCGCTCGATCTGCTCGACAGCTACCGGGTCGGCCGGCACTGGTACGTCGACGGCGCGCTCGCCAACGTCGACTACTACGTGCCGTTCGCGTTCCACACCTACGGCTTGATGTACGCGGCCGCCAACGATCTCGGTCTCGGCGACGACACACGGGCAGCGGCCTACCGCGAGCGTGCCAGCACGTTCGCTGCCGACGTCCAGCACTGGTTCGCGCCCGATGGCGCAGCGGTGCCATTCGGCCGCAGCCTCACCTACCGGTTCGCGATGGCGTCGTTCTGGGGTGCGCTCGCCTGGGCCGACGTCGACAGCGACCTGTCGTGGGGGGCGGTGCGGGGTATGTCGATGCGGCACCTGCGCTGGTGGGCAGACCAACCGATCAGCGATCGCGACGGCGTGCTGTCGATCGGCTACACCTACGACAACCGACGGCTGTCGGAGACCTACAGCTCGGCCGGGTCGCCGTACTGGTGCATGAAGGCGTTCGGAGCGCTCGCCGCGCCTGCGGACCACCCGTTCTGGACGAGCGATGAGGTGCCCCTCGATCCGTTGCCCTCGCCGGTGACGATCAGCGACGCCGGACAGGTGATCGTACGCGATGCCGACCATGCCGTGATCCTGAGCGGTCGTGCGGCGGTTGCCCTCGACTTCCCCGAGCAGGCGGCCGCGAAGTACCGCAAGTTCGCCTACTCGTCGACCTTCGGGTTCAGCGGCGACGTTGCGGACATGTTCGGCGCCGTCCACACCGACTCGATGCTGGCGCTCACCGACGTCGACGGGAACCGGCGAGTACGCCTCGGCATCGATGCCGCCGGGGTGGAGGACGCCATGACCTGGAGCACGTGGCACCCGTGGTCCGACGTACGTGTCGACTCGGTCTGCTGGGCGATCGACGCGTCACGCCACGGGCGGATCCATCGGATCCGCAACGGGCGCGACCTCGTTGGCGTCGAATCGGGGTTCGCCATCGGGCTCGACGGTCCGGGCGACCTGCTCGGTGGCGGCAACCGCACGGGCGATGATCGATCGGTGATCACCACCACCGAGGGCACCTCGGCGATCGTCGACCTCCCCGTGGGCGGGCCGGGAGCCGGGTCGGTGGGTCGTCGGCCGATTGCCCGCAATCTGGCCGTGAACGCGAGCCTCGTGCATCCGAGGACCGCCGTGCCCGCGTTGACGTGTCCGCTGCCCGCCGGCGACCACACGCTCGCCTGCCTCGTCCACGCGACGCCGCGAACGGACGTCGCACCGATCTCCGACGCCGAGCTGTCGGTCCCGGCCGCCGCCGTCGCCCTCCTCGAACGCTGCGCCGCACAGGAGGTGCCGTCATGACCGGACGCCGCCGACGAGGTGCTCACCGAGGCCGGCGTGCTCGCGCGGATCCGTCCCGGCCGGGCGATCACGGGGATGTCGGCCGTGCTGTTGCCGTTCACCTCCGACGGCGAGATCGACTGGGACGCAACCGTGGCGCACATCGGCCGCACTGCCGACGCAGGCCTCACGCCGGCGGTCAACATGGACACCGGCTACGTGCAGTTGCTGACCGACGCCCAGAAGACCGAGGTGCTCGACCGCACGCACGATGTCGCGGGCCGCGGGTTCGTCGCCGGGGCCTACGTCGCCGACCGGCCGGGCGACGCGTTCGACCTCGACGGCTACCTCGCCGCATGCGAGGCCATCGCCCTACGGGGCGGGACCCCGGTGATCTTCCCCTCGTACGGACTCAACTCGCTCGACGATCACGGCTGGGTCGAGGCACTCGCGACGATCGGTGCGCGTGTCGACCGGTTCATCGGCTTCGAACTCGGAGCGATGTTCGTTCCCTACGGCCGGATCCCGTCGCTCGCCGCCTACGAGGCGATGATGGGCATCCAGTCGTGCATCGGAGCGAAGCACTCGTCGCTCAGCCGTCGCCTCGAGTGGGACCGCCTCGCCGCCCGCGATCGGGTGCGGCCCGAGTTCCGCGTGTTCACGGGCAACGACCTCGCGATCGACATGGTGATGTACGGGTCCGACTACCTGCTCGGGTTGTCGACGTTCGCCCCCGAGGCCTTCGCGCTGCGCGACCAGATGTGGGCCCACGAGGACCCACGGTTCCACGAACTCAACGACCTGCTGCAGTACCTCGGGCACTTCACGTTCCGGGCACCCGTGCCCGGCTACCGCCACGACGCAGCGATGTGTTTCGAGTTGCGGGGCTGGTCGTCGTCGAGCAACACGCCGAGCGGGGCGCCCCAGCGACCCGGCTCGGATCGTGCGGTGCTCGCCGACATCGTCGAACGGATCGACGCCTGGACATCGCAGGCGCGGGCAGGAGGAGCGACATGAGCGTGCGCTGGACACAGGTGAAGAAGCTCGACTCGGTCGCCGCGTTTCGCGAACACTGCGCGTCGCTCGGCATCGAGATCCCGATCGACGACGCCGTCGATCCGGCCGGTGTGCTCGCGGCGCCGGTGGAGATCAGCGACGGGGCGGCCGGCACGACGACGGCACCGAACCGGTTCGCGGTGTTGCCGATGGAGGGCTGGGACGGAACGACCGACGGTCGACCGACCGATCTCGTGCAGCGCCGGTGGCGTCGGTTCGGCGCCAGTGGTTGCGGGCTCGTCTGGGGAGAGGCGACCGCTGTTCGAGCCGACGGGCGGGCCAATCCGAACCAGTTGATCCTCGACTGCACACACCGTCGACGAGATGGCCGAGCTGCGCACACTGCTCGATCCGGCCCAGGTCACGGGTCTGCAGCTCACGCACTCCGGCCGGTGGTCTCGTCCTGATGGATCACCATTGCCGAGGACGGCCTACGAGCACCCGTGGCTCGATCGCCGTGTCGGGGTCGACGCGGCCGCCGTATTCGGCGACGACGAACTCGACGAGCTCGCCGAGGACTACATCGCTGCGGCAGTGCTGGCAGATCAGGCCGGATTCGACTTCGTCGATGTCAAGCACTGTCACGGATACCTGCTCCATGAGCTGCTCACCGGCTACGGCCGCGCGGGTCGCTATGGCGGCGATCTCGACGGTCGGACCGAGTTCCTCCGAACGGTCGTCGCCGGCATTCGCAGGCGTGCGCCCGGCTTGGCGATCGCCGTCCGGCTGTCGGCGTTCGACATGGCTCCGTTCGTCCCGGGTGACGGCGGAGTGGGCGAGCCGGAGACGCACGGTTCGTATGGCTTCGCGTTCGGTGGTGACGGCACTGGGCTCGGCGTCGATCTCGCTGAGACGCACGCGCTGCTCGATCGATTCACCGAGGTGGGCATCGGGCTGATCAGCACGACCGCTGGCAGCCCCTACTACAACCCGCACGTCCAGCGTCCGGCGTACTTTCCTCCGTCGGACGGCTATCAGCCGCCGGAGGATCCGTTGGTGGGCGTGGCGCGACAGCTCGCTGTCACGGCTGAACTGACGCGTGCGCATCCCGAGCTCACGATCATCGGTTCGGGCTATTCGTACGTGCAGGACTGGTTGGCGCATGTCGGCCAGGCGGTGGTCGCGGACAGCGGCGCGACGATGGTCGGTCTCGGACGGATGATCCTGTCGTATCCCGAGTTGGCCGCCGACGTGCTGGCGGGCCGCCCGCTCGAGCGCGGTCTGATCTGCCGAACGTTCAGCGACTGCACCACGGCGCCGCGCAACGGTCTGGTGTCCGGTTGCTACCCGCTCGATCCGTTCTACAAGGAGCATCCGCAGCGCGTCGAGCTGACCAGCGCGAAGCGCGAGGCCAAGGCGCGGTTGCGGTGAACGTCGACCGCTCGGGGCTGCGCATCCTGGTGTTCCACCGTGCCGTCGGTTTCGTGCATCTGTCGATTCCCGACGCGGTCGGCGCGATCGAACGACTCGGTGTCGAGTACCACTTCCGGGTCGACACCACCGACGACCCTGCCCGCTTCGACGGCGACCTCGGGATCTACGACGCGCTGGTGTTCGTGCACACGAGCGGCAACGTGTTGCCCGAGCCGTCGCAGCGCAGCGCGCTCGAGCGGTACATGGCGAGCGGCGGCGGCTTCTTCGCGATCCACGCAGCCTCGTCGATGGCCCCCGACGTCGACACCGACTGGCCGTGGTTCCGTGACCTCGTCGGTGCGTCCTTCAAGGGCCATACGGTGGCTCGCATCTTCGCCGACGATCCGGTGCGCCGAACGCCTCGGGGTCATGTACGCAGGACCACGTTCCGATGCCCCGGCGGGCGCCGACCTCTGGAGCGACGCGCTCGCTGTCATGAGCTGCGAAGGTGCGACGGTGCACGTCGAGGATCCCTGCGTGTCCGGCGATCCGAGGCATCGTCGACGGCGACGTGCTGGTCGACGAGTGGTACGGCTTCCACGACAACCCTCGTCCCCGGGTCAACGTGGTGGCCACGGTCGACGAGTCGACCTACGAGGCGTACCTCGGCGAGATGGGGCCGGATCATCCGATCGTGTGGTGGCACGAGTTCGGCGGCGGCCGCAGCGTCTACAACTCGATGGGGCACGCGGTCGCGACCTGGAGCGACCCGAAATTCCTCGGCACGGTGCTCGGTGGCATCGACCTCGCCGCCGGAATCACGCCGGGAGTCTGACCCCAGTCGTTACGCGGGGTAGCGGTGCCAGGTGCCGGTCTCGAAGTCGTGCAGCTTGCAGGCCCTCGTCGAGGCGAGATAGTCGCGTACCCGGATCGGACGTTCGTCGACTTGGTCGGGGAACGCCTCGGCGATCGCGCGGGCCGCTTCGGGAAGCCGGTAGCACGGGATGCGCATGTCGACGTGGTGGGGGAGGTGCACCATGATCCAGTGGACGAAGAAGTCCCAGCCGGGAGGCCCCCACAGGATCGTGGTGCCCTCGACCTGACCGCGGAAGCGGTTCCACTCCCGGCGCGGCCACCAACGGATGTCGGGCGAGATGTGGTGCACGTGGACGACCCAGCCGATCGTCTGGCAGAACAGCAGGAACGGGATGACGACGACCTTGGCCCAGTGCCAGATCCCGCCGACACCGTCTGACTGCGACGAGCGCCACCGAGGGCGCTGATCGCGTACAGCGCCACGATCGCCTGGTCGCGGCGCATCTGGCGGGCCCATCGGGCGGGCGGTGTGAATCGCACCATCTTGTTCCACCACACCTCGCGCAGGTAGTAGGCGCCGGCGCCGAACGGGCCCCACTCGAGCTTGTGGCGCAGCTTGGCCAGGCGGCCGAGTTCCTCGTACTGCTCGACGGTCAGCGGATGCCACACGAAGTCGAGGCCCTGCTTGAGCGTGTGGCCGTGGTGGACGCGGTTGTGGCCGAACACCCAGACCTCGACGGCGTGCAGCGAGGGCAGCATCGAGAGTCGGGCGACCACGGCGTTGAGACGCTTCGAGTCGAACAGCGCCTCGTGGGCCGCGTCGTGGCCGATCACGAACAGCCCGGCCACGGAGATCCCGGCGAGCGCCCACAACGGGATCAGCAGCAGCGGGTTGTTCGTCGACAGCAGGCCCCACACGGCGAGGCCGAAGATCACGACGTCCCGTGCGAAGAGCAGCAGGCCGCGTGCGGTCGAGCGTTCGTAGCAGTGCTCGGGGATGACGTCGAGCACCGGCTTGAGACCGGTGGGCGTCTCGATCACGGGTTCGGCGTTCCGAGCGGCGCTGGTGCGGACGTTGGCAGTGGCGATGGCGGACATGACCCTCCTCGTGGCGGTGGAACCCAGCCTACCGACCAGTAGGTAGATCGTGGTGGCATCGAGCCGATGTGAACGCCGTCACGGACCGTCTGCGCCGGAGTGGACGCGCCACGGGCTGGCAGACTGGACGTGACGAAAGGACATGGGGCATGTCGTCAGCGATCCGGATCGAGCAACTCGTCAAGACCTTCGGTTCCACCCGGGCCCTCGACGGGCTCGATCTCGAGGTTCGCCCCGGGGAGGTCCACGGCTTCCTCGGACCGAACGGTTCGGGCAAGACCGTCACGATCCGCATCCTGCTCGGGCTGCTCCGAGCCGACAGCGGCACCGTGAGCTTGCTCGGCGGTGATCCGTGGCGCGACGCCGTCGAACTCCATCGGCACATCGCGTACGTTCCCGGCGACGTCAACCTCTGGCCGAACCTGTCCGGTGGCGAGACGATCGACCTGCTGGCGCGCCTGCGCTAGGTGGCGGTCGCACGGGCCGACAGGCAGTCGACCTGGCCAAGCGCGACGAGCTGATCGAGCGTCTCGCACTCGATCCGACGAAGAAGAGCCGCACCTACTCCAAGGGCAACCGTCAGAAGGTGGCCCTGATCGCTGGGCTGTCGTCCGATGCCGAGCTGATGCTGCTCGACGAGCCCACCGCGGGTCTCGATCCGTTGATGGAGTCGGTGTTCCAGGAGTGCGTGCTGGAAGCCACGGGCGAAGGCCGCACCGTGCTGCTGTCGAGCCACATCCTCGCGGAGGTCGAGAAGCTGTGCGATCGCGTCACGATCATCCGTCGGGGCCGCGCAGTGCAAACGGGAACGCTCGACGAGATGCGTCACCTCACGCGCACGAGCGTCATTGTCGCGACCGATCGCCCGATCACCGGACTCGACACGATCGCCGGCGTCCACGACGTCGCCCTCGACGACGGGCACGTTCTGTTCGACGTCGATGCCGGCGCGCTCGACGAAACGATCCGGCACCTGTCGAGCTTCGGTATCCGCTCGCTCGTCAGCCAACCGCCGACACTCGAGGAGCTCTTCCTGCGTCACTATGGCGATGAACTCGCCCCGGCGAACAGCCGGCGGGAGCGAGCGGCACCGTGACCGGTCTCACCATCGAGTCCGTGTCGAGCGCGACGGCCGTGCGGGTGTCGCACGACGGTCCGCCGCCGCAGTCGTCCTTCACGGGGACTCGTCAGCTGCTGTGGCTGGTGCTGCGCCGTGACCGATTCCGGATCGCGATGTGGATGTCCGGCCTCGTCGGGCTGATGGCCGTGTCTGCGTGGAGCATCGTCGCGCTCTACACGACACAGGAGGACTTGGAGGGCTACGCCCGCACCGTGCGCGGCAACTCGGCGCTGATCATCCAGGCCGGACCCGGCTACGGCCTCGACGATCCGACGCTCGGCGCCGTGGTGATGAACGAGACGGCACAGTGGATGTTCATCGCGGCGGCGGTGATGAGCGTGTTCATGGTGGTCCGGCACACCCGCACCGAAGAGGAGGCCGAACGGGCCGAACTGGTGCGTGCGGCCCCGGTCGGCCGCCACGCGGCCCTGGCGTCGGCGATGATCGGAACGTTGCTCGTCAACGCCGTGATCGCCGTCGGCAACATCGTGGCGCTGCTGGCGTTCGGGCTTCCCGCCGCAGGTTCGTTCGCCTTCGGCGCGTCGATGATCGGCATCGGGATGGTGTTCGCCGCAGTGGCCGCGGTGACCGCACAGATTGCCAGCGGTTCCCGCGCTGCGCTCGCCACCGCCGGGCTCGTCATCGGGGTCGCGTTCGTGCTGCGTGCGATCGGTGATGTCGGCAACGGCGTGCTGTCGTGGGCGTCGCCGATCGGCTGGGCCCAGTCGATTCGTCCCTACGACGACGAACGATGGTGGGTGCTCCTGGTACCGGTCGTGGCCACGACGCTGCTCGTGCTGACGGCGCGAGCTCTGCAGGATCATCGTGACTACGGCAGCGGGCTCGTGGCGCAGCGCAGCGGACGAGCGGAGGCCCCGGAGCGACTGTCGAGCTCGTTGGGTCTCGCCGTGCGTCTCCAGCGCGGCTCGCTCGTCGGGTGGGCGGTCGGGCTCGGATCGCTGTCGTTCTTCTACGGGCTCGTTCGCCGACCAGGCCGAGCAGATGATCGAGGACAACCCCGACATGGAGGACTTCTTCGCGCAGCTCGGCGTGGCATCGGTGACCGATGCCTTCCTGTCGACGGCGATGCTGATCATGGCGCTCTTCGCGACCGGCTTCACGGTGTCGTCGGTGTTGCGTCTGCGTTCGGAGGAGATGTCGGGTCGGGCCGACCCGGTGCTCGCCGCGCCGGTCGGTCGGCGCCGGTGGGTGTGGAGCCATCTCGCCGTTGCGCTGGTCGGCACCGTGGTGTTGGCGTTGGTGTGCGGAGTGACGATGGGTGTCGCTGCCGCGCTCGTGCTCGGCGAGGCCGCCAAGGTCGTCGAACTGACCGCGGCCGGTCTGGTGATGGTCCCCGCAATGTGGCTGCTCGCCGGTGCGACGCTGCTCGTCTACGGCCTGTTGCCCCGCTGGTCGCTCGCGGCGTGGGCGTTGGTGGCCTGGGTGTTCGTGGCGGCCATGTTCGGCATCCTGCTCGACCTGCCCCAGTGGTTGTTGAACCTCTCGCCGTTCCAGCACGTGCCCGCGCTGCCCGCAGCGTCGATGACGTGGCTGCCGGTGGTGGCCCTCACGGCGGTCGCTGGAGCGCTGATCGCCGCTGGTCTCGCGGCGCTCGATCGTCGCGACCTGGCCTCGACGTGATGGCGTGACGGTGGCGCCTCCCGCGATACTGGCGACATGGCCACGCCACGAGGAGACACCGTTCGGGTCATCGGCTTCGATCACCTGGTGTTGCGTTGCGCCGACGTCGAGTCGACGCTCGCCTGGTACGTCGACCGCCTCGGTCTCGATGCCGTCCGTGTCGACGAGTGGCGCCGGGGGCAGGTGCCGTTCCCGTCGGTGCGTGTCGACGGCAGTACGATCATCGATCTGGTCGGCGGCCCGACCGATGACGGTCGCCTCGACCACATCTGCGTCGTCGTCGAGGCGCTCGACCTTGCCGCGCTGGCAGCGTCCGGTGAGTTCGAGGTCGTGGAGGGCCCGGTTCGGCGCTTCGGCGCTCGCGGTGAGGGCACCTCGCTCTACGTGCGCGACCCCGATGGGCTCGTGGTGGAGATCCGGCACTACGGCTGAGGGCGGCCCCGTCGGACCGCTGACAGGTACGCTCGAATGGTGCCCTCCTCTCGTTCCGCTCTGGCCCTCCTGGTGCTCGGGTCGTGGTTGTTCGTCTCGTGTGGCAGCGACGACACTGCCGACGGCGAGTCGTCATCGGCGGCGCGCACGATCGAGATCACGGCAACCGAATACGCGTTCAATGGCGACCCTGGCGTGATCGGGTCGGGTGACACGATCGAGTTCGACGTCGTGAACGCCGGTGAGGTCGACCACTCGCTCGAGGTCCTCTCGTCGAGCGGGAGCTCACTCGGGGGGACCGAACGGATCGCGCCGGGTGCGAGTGCCAGCGTCACGGTGACGTTCGATGCCGCCGGTGTCTACCGCCTGATCTGTGACGTCGACGATCACCTCAGCCGAGGGCAGACGGCCAGCATCAGCGTGGGTTGAGCGACGCGAACGCAGCGATGAGGTCGGCGACCTCGGACGCATGGGTGTCCTCGTGCATCGAGTGGCCGCCGCCGTCCACCACCACCAGCCGGGCATTCGGCATCTTGTGTTCGAGGTACTGTCCGGCGCCGGTGTACTCGGCGCGGTCGTCGCCGCCGGCGAGCACCAGCGTCGGCGTCGTCATCTCCGCCAGGTGGTCCATCACGACCGAGTCCTTCTGGAGATTCATCGTCGTCACCTGCTCCGGCACGCCGAACCGGTGGGCGTTGCGGCGCGAGCGAGCGTTCCACTCCTCGCGCTTCGCATCGTCGCGGTAGCCGGGCCCGGTGTTGAGCACGACGACGCCGCGGGTGGCATCCGGACGGGTCGCCGCGTAGGCGAGCGCGAGGTAGCCACCGAGCGAGTGCCCGACGAGCACCGGGGGCTCAGCGAGGTCTGCGACGATGTCGTCGACATCGACGAGCGTGCGATCGCGGGTGTACTCGGCCGGATCATCCGGCACGGGGGAGCCGCCGTGGCCGAGGAGATCGGGAGCGATCACGGTGAACCGATCCTCGAGCAACTCCATGCACCGGTTCCACGTCGCGGCCGACGTACCCATCCCGTGGAGGAACACGATCGGCGCTCCCGAGCCCCGGGTGACGACGTGAAGCCGTGTACTCACTCGCCGTACTCGTGCTCGGGCGCCGGGTACACGCCCGCCTCGACCTCTTCGCGAAACGAGATGGCGGCGTCGAGGAGGGTCTGACCGATCGACGCGTACTGCTTGACGAACTTGGGGATGCGGCCACGGGTGAATCCCGCCCAGTCACTCCACACGAGGAGTTGGCCGTCGCACTCGGGGCCGGCGCCGACCGAGATCGTCGGGATCGAGAGCTCCCCGGTCACGCGCGCGGCGATGCCGGACGGCACCATCTCCAGCACGACAGCGAAGGCCCCGGCATCTTCGACGGCGTGAGCGTCGGCGAGCAGTTGTTCAGCGTCCTCGCCGCGCCCCTGGATGATGTGGCCTCCGAGGCCGTGCTCGCTCTGTGGCGTGAATCCGATGTGGGCCATCACCGGGATGCCGGCGCGGACGATCCGCTTGATCTGCTTCGCGCTGCGCACGCCGCCCTCGAGTTTGACCGCGTGGGCGCCCGTCTCCTTCATGAACCGGATCGCCGTTGCGAGGGCGTCGTCGGGGCCGTTCTCGTAGGACCCGAACGGCATGTCGGCGATCACCAGCGCCCGCTTGGCACCGCGGACGACGGCGGCAGTCAACGGGATCAGTTCGTCGACGGTGACCGGGATCGTCGTGTCGTAGCCGAACACGGTGTTGCCGGCCGAGTCGCCGACGAGCAGGAAATCGATGCCGGCATCGTCGAAGATCGACGCCGACAGGAAGTCGTAGCTCGTGAGGCCGGTGATCTTGATGCCCTGTTCCTTGGCCCGCTGGAAGTGGCGGGTTCGGACCCGCTTGAGGGCGGGGTCGGCCTGATCGGACCCGTAGGGCCGCTGTTCGTCGGTCACCCGACCACCGTAGACCCTCGGTGCGATCGCCCCAAGCGGCCCAAGGTGTTCCCGCTGCCCGCAGTCAGGAATCGGACCAGGGGATGTCCGGCAGCTCGTCGAGTGCGCCCATGAGGTGCGTGACGAACCGGTGCTGGATCTCGACCAGATAGGCCGAGTCGGCCTCGATTCGATGCTCGGCGAACGACAGCGAATCGTTCCGGTAGACCGCGAGGTCGAATGGCGGACCCACGGACAGGTTGGCCCGGGTGGTGCTCAGCATCGAGCCGAGGGCGATCTTCGTCGCGACGTCGATGTCGGGACGAACGAGTGCGGCGAGCTCCAGCCAGAACTTGCCGAACTTCGTTTCGCCGATCTGCAGGAACGGCCGTGTCTTCGACGAGCGGATGTAGTTGCCCTCCGGGTAGACGAGGAAGATCTCGGGTGCCTCGCCCTCGATCTGCCCACCGAGGATGAACGTCGCCGTGCCGTCGGCGCCCGATGCCGCCAACGCGTCGCGGTGGCTCGCCACGACCTCACGGCTGAGTCTGCCGAGGTACAGCGCCGCCTCGAACAGGCGGTCGACCGTCGCCAGGGTCTCGCGTCCGTCGGTGGCGGCCAGGTCGCGAGTAGAGCCGGTCGAGCACTTCCTGGGTGGTGGCGAGGTTTCCTGCGGACTGGATGACGAACGCCCGGTCGGGTGCGGGTGAGATGACGTGCATCTTGCGGTAGGTGCTGATGTTGTCGACGCCCGCGCTGGTGCGGGTATCGGACAGCAAGACGATGCCCTCGTCGAGCTTGAGGGCGAGGCAGTAGGTCACTGGAGGCGGCCAGCGGCGCGGGCGGCATCCTCGGCGGCGGTGAGCTGGCCCTCGACGATCTTCAGGCCGTTGCGCCAGAAGTCGGGGTCGGCGAGATCGCAGTCGACGATGCGGGCGAGGTTCTCCGGTGTGTCCGAACCGCCGGCTCGGAGCAGGTCGAGGTAGGCGGGCACGAATGCGTCGCCCTCCTCGCGGTAGCGCGCGTACACCGACAGTGCGAGCAGCTGGCCGTAGGCGTAGGCGTAGACGTACCCGGGCGAGCCCATGAAATGCGGGATGTAGCTCCACCAGTTGCGGTAGCCGTCGGTGATCTCGACGGAGTCGCCGAGCATGGCGTGCTGGCTCTCGGCCCACAGGTCGCCGAATCGTTCCACGCTCAGTTCGCCCTCGGTGCGCCGGGCGGTGTGCACAGCGTGTTCGAACCGGTTCATCGCGATCTGGCGGAACACGGTGGCGATCGAGTCCTCGAGCGACGATGCCAGCAGCGCGAAGCGTTCGTTGGGATCGTCGATCATCGACAGCAACCGGTTGCTGGTGACCGTCTCGCCGAACACCGAGGCGGTCTCGGCAAGGGTCAGCGGCGTGCTCTGGTGGAAGATGCCCTGCTCGCGAGCGAGGTAGAAGTGGACGCCATGGCCGAGTTCGTGCGCCAGGGTTGCGACGTCACGGGATTTCGAGGTCCAGTTGAGCAGCACGTACGGGTGGTGGCCGGGCGACACGCCGGCGGCGAATGCACCGCCACGCTTTCCCGGCCGAACGGGTGCATCGATCCACGACTCGTCGATGAACCGACCGACGATCCCGGCGAGCTCGGGTGAGAACGAGGCATAGGCATCGCGGACGATCTGGGTGCCCTCCGCCCAGCCGATGTCGCGGTCGGTCGTGGCCACCGACGCCATGCGGTCGTAGTCGGCGAGCGTGTCGATTCCGAGCACCTTCGCCTTGAGCGCGTACCAGCGCTGGGGGATCGAATAGTTGTCGACGACGGCGTCGACGAGTGCCTGGACCGACTCGTCGGAGGCCTCGTTGGCGAGGTTGCGCGAGGAGATCCACGACGGGTAGCCGCGCAGGCGGTCGTCGATCGACTTGTCGAGCAGCAGCGTGTTGAACAGGTACGCCCGGGTGCGCAAGGCCGGGCTCGAGCCCGGCGGTGACGCCCTCGGCGACCTGCCTGCGGACGTCTCGATCGGGATGCTGCAGCATCGAGGTCGCCTGCATCAAGGGCCGACCGGCACCGCCGAGTTCGTCGGGGAGGTCGACGGTGATCGCCGAGGTCAGCTCGTCGAACAGGCGGGCCCAGGCAGCGAACCCGGTCTGGCTCTTCTCGGCAACGATCGTCTCCTCGGCCTCCGAGAGCAAGTACGGCCGGCTGAGCCGGAGGTTGTCGAGGTGATGGCGGCAGAAGTCGAGCCGGGAATCCGCCAGCACGGCGGCGACGTGGTCATCGTCAGCGGCGGCCCATTCGAGGTCGATGAAGATCAGCTTGGTGCCGATGGCGGTCGAGCGCTCCTGGGCTGCTGCCATTGCGGCGCCGCGCGCCGGGTCGTCGGTGGCCGTCGAGAACGCGAGCATGGCGTGATAGCCGGCGCGCGACATCAGGTCCTGGAGCTCGGCCAGCGTGCGCATCGCCGCTGCCAGTTCGCCCGCGTCGAGGGTGCCGACGCGTCCCCGCAGCGACATGAGCTCGTTGGCAAGGGCGTCGGCGCGATCGAAGAGATCGGCCGGTGTCGCACCGTCGGGCAGGATCGTGTCGATGTCCCACGCCACATCGGCCGCCGTGAGGTCGTGATCGATCATGCTCGTGTCGGTCTGGCTCTCGTCGACGGTCATGCCGGAGAGTCTGCCCCGTCCAGCGCGTGAGCAACCACGTTTGCGTGACGAATTGGGTGGACCGGTGCACCCAGATCTGTACGCAAAACGGTGTTGCTCAGCGCAGCGTGATGCCGGGAGTTCCGGCGTCAGCGCGACCGATGAGCGCTGCCCGGTGACCGGTCGCAGCGAGCTCGGCGAGCACCGACGCCGTCTCGGACGGATCCACGCCGAACACGAGCCCACCCGAGGTCTGAGCATCGGCGAGCAACAGCTGGTGGACCTCGTCGTGAATGCCGACGTCGACGAACTCCAGCGCCCACGTGAGGTTGCGCTTGCTGCCGCCGGGCATCACGCCGTCCGCGGCGAGATCGACCGCTCCGGGCAGGAAGGGCACCGCCGCGAACTCGATCGTCACGGAGACGGCTGACTCGAGCGCCATGCGGCCGAGGTGCCCGAGCAGTCCGAACCCGGTCACGTCGGTGCATCCGGTGACCCCCGCGGCGAGGGCGACGCGGGATGCGACGTCGTTGAGCCGAACCATGGAAGCGACCGCTGCATCGGCCTGGGTGGTGGAGGCGCGGCCGTTCTTGATCGCCGTGGTCAGCACGCCGACACCGAGGGCCTTGGTGAGCACGATGTCCTGCCCGGCGCGCAATCCGGCATTGGTGAGCAGGTGGTCCGGGTGTGCCTCGCCCGTGACGGCCATGCCGTACTTGGGTTCGGGGTCGTCGATCGTGTGGCCACCGGCAATGACGAAGCCCGCTTCGTCGGCGATGTCCTGGCCGCCTGCCAGCACGTCGGCGAGCAGCGATGTCGGCAGCTGGTCGGTGTTCCAGCCAACGAGGTTCAGGGCGAACAGCGGCCGGCCGCCCATCGCGTAGATGTCGGACACGCTGTTCGCTGCCGCAACCCGTCCCCACGTGCACGCGTCGTCGACGACCGGCGTGATGAAGTCGGCGGTCGACACGAGTGCCCGGTCGTCGTCGAGGAGCCAGACCGCGGCGTCGTCGCCGGTGTCGGGCCCGACGAGCAGACGATCGGGATGGGCGGAGTTCAAATGGCGCACGACGTGCGCCAGCTCGCCAGGAGCGAGCTTGCAGCCTCAACCGGCGCCGTGGCTGAACTGGGTCAGCCGGATCCGCTCGCGCGGGTTGCCGGCTTCGTCGAGTTCGCTCATCTTCACCTCCCCGCGTTGTGTTGTCCGGCATCGCGCCGGTCGGTGACGTCGAGGTCGACCATCAACTCGTTGGCGATGGCCTCGAGTGCAGCGCTCAGATCGGCCGGATCGGCGTCGGCGGGCACGCGTAGGGTGGCGGTCGCCTCGAACAGCAGCTCGCCCGACATCGGTGCCGACGATGCCGATGTCTCGAGTTCCTCGATGCTGACGTTGCGTTGCGCGAGGGCCCCGGCGATCTCGCGGATGATGCCGGGGCGGTCCTGGCCGATCAGATGGAGCTGCAGGACGTCGCCGTGATCGGTGGGACCGTCGTTCGCCGCAATGGCGACGGTGACGTCGAGCAGCCCCTGCGCCGTGAGCGTGTCGAGTTCGGCGGTGAGGTCGTCGGTGCGTTCGTCGGGGACCGACACCACGACGATGCCGGCGAACTTGCCGGCCAGTCGTGCCATGTGGGAGCGATCCCAGTTGCCGTCGTGGCGGGCGATCGGGCCGGCGAGGGCGTCGACGAGCCCGGCTCGATCGTCGCCGATCACGGTGAGCACGAGCGTTGCCATGACCGGAGTCTGGCACGCCTCGCGGCAGTGGTGTGGGTCTGGCCGAAGGTTGGATCGCACGATCGCGGGGCATGATGCGTGCATGGAACGACCTCGCCGGGTGCTCGTGCTCGGTGCCACCGGCTACGTCGGCGGTCGGCTCGTGCCCGAGCTGCTCGATGCCGGCTTCGACATGCGGTGCCTGACCCGCACGCCGGCCGGTCTGAGCGGCACGGAGTGGGCGTCGAGCGTCGAGGTCGTCGAGGGCGACCTCTCGGACCTCGCGTCGATCGCCGGGGCCGTCGATGGTGTCGATCAGATCGTGTACCTGGTGCATTCGCTCGGCGTCGGTGACGATTTCATGCAGCAGGAGCTGGTCACCGCACATCATGCCCGCGTCGCCGCCGAGCGGGCCGGCGTCGGTCACATCGTGTGAGTCGGTGGACTGGGCGACGACGCCGACACGCTGTCGCCCCACCTTCGGTCGCGTCACGATGTCGGCATCGAACTGGCCGCGGGTGAGGTCCCGGTGACGGAACTGCGTGCGGCGATCATTCTCGGTGCGGGCTCGGCGTCGTTCGAGATGCTCCGCAGCCTGGTCGAGGTGCTCCCTGCGATGCTCGCACCACGTTGGGTGACCAGTACCCGGGTGCAGCCGATTGCCATCTCCGACCTGCTCACGTATCTCGTGGCGTCGATCCGGTGCGGGCCCGTCGATCACCACGACGTGATCGAGATCGGCTCGCGCGAGGAGTTCACCTATCGCGGGCTGACGCACGCCTACGCGGACGTCGCGGGACTGAAGCGACGGCTGATCGTCCCGATCCCGTTCCTCACGCCACGGTCGTCGGCCCATTGGGTGAACCTGGTGACGCCGCTGCCCAAGACGCGGCCGACAGCCTCATCGGCAGCTTGAAGAACGACGTCGTCGTCACCGACGACACTGCGGCAGCCTTGTCGGCGCACGAGCCGCTCGGTGTCGTGGAGGCGATCGAGACGGCGCTTTCTGCGGTGGAGGATCTCGACATCCCCACGCGCTGGTCGGGGTACTCCTCGCGGCAGCTCGCGGCTCGGCCGGCGCCGTGGTACCCCGACTGGGCGGGTGGGACCGTGTACGAGGACCGCCGCACCCTGACCGTCACCGCTCCGGTGGAGAACGTGCAACGGGTCGTGCGCGGTGTCGGTGGCGAACGCGGATGGTATGGGTTCGGTCCGCTGTGGGCCGTCCGCGGCGCCGTCGACAAGCTGGTCGGGGGCGTGGGCTTGCGCCGGGGCTGGCGCCACCCCGATGACGTCAGGGTCGGCGAGGCGCTCGATTTCTGGCGCGTCGACGCGGTCGAGGACGACCTCTTCCGGCTCCATGCCGAGATGAAGGTGCCCGGCGACGCCTGGCTCGAATGGCGGACGTCGTCCATCGACGGCGGTACCGAGGTCACACAGCGGGCCAGGTTCGTGCCTCGTGGCATCTTCGGCCGTCTGTACTGGTGGACCCTCGTGCCGTTCCACGCGGTGATCTTCCCGGCGATGCTGCGGCGCATGATGCGTGCCGCCGGTGATGTCGTCTGAGCGCGAGTCGCGTGACGGTGAATGGCCCCCGCCGGGGCTCGCTCGCTAGCGTGCGTTTCGCGGCACCCCGGCCGCGACGCACGACCCCAGGAGAGCCATGACCGCGAGTGCATCCCGACTGATCGAGCCCAGCTTCTGGACCCAGACGCTCGAGGACCGGATGTCGGAGTTCGCCGAGATCCGCGAACTCGGTGCGGTGTTGCCGATCGAGGTGACCAACGCGCTCGCCGGCGACACCGTCGAGACGTTCTACGCGCTGCCTCGCTTCGACGAGGTCGTCCACGTCAGCAAGCACCCCGACCAGTTCTGCTCCGGCAAGGGTGCCACCTCGGTGTTCGACCTGCCGATGGAGATGCTCGAGTTCTTCGGCGGGTTCATCAACATGGACAACCCGCGGCACGCCCATCAGCGGCGCATCGTCGCACACACGTTCACGCCGGTCGAACTGCAGGGCGTCCTCGCATCCGTCGAGTCGATCTGCACCGAGGTGATCGACGGTTTCTGCGAACAGGGCGAGGTCGACCTGGTCGAGGTGCTGTCGCAGCCGTTCCCGCTGCTGATCATCTGCGACATGATGGGGATCCCGCGCAGCGAGTTCAAGACCGTGCTCGACGCCACGAACGTGATCCTGAGCGGCGGCGACCCCGAGTTCATCGGCACCGACGGCGGCATCGAGGTGTTCCTCAACGCCGGCATCTCGCTGGCGACGTTGATGGGCGAGCTGATCGAGGAACGCCGGGCGAATCCGACCGACGACCTGACCTCGAAGCTGGTCCACAACCAGCTGCCTGAGGACCTGCTGACCCCAGCCGAGATCACGTCGCTGTTCGTGCTGCTCGCCGTCGCGGGCAACGACACCACGCGCACTGCGATCAGCCACGGCGTGAATCTGCTCTCGAAGAACCCCGATCAGCGTGCGATCTGGCAGGCCGACGTCGAAGGCGTCACGCAGAGTGCCGTCGAGGAGATCGTCCGTGTCGCCTCGCCGGTCACCTTCATGCGCCGCACCGCCACCGGTGACGTCACGCTTGCGGGCGAGCAGTTCCACGAGGGCGACAAGTTCGTGATGTTCTACGGTGCCGCCAACCGCGACCCGCGAGTGTTCGACGATCCCGAACGGTTCGACGTGCGCCGGTCACCGAACCCGCATGTCGGCTTCGGCGGCCCCGGCCCGCACTTCTGCCTCGGCGCCAACCTGGCACGGCGCGAAGTCGCCGTGGTGTTCCGCGAGCTGTTCAAGCGGCTGCCCGATCTCGAGGTGACCGGACCAGCCGTGCCGCTCGACACCGCCGGGCTCCCGCTCGTCGGCGGCATCAAACGTCTTCCGGTGCGGTTCACACCGACCGCTCGCTCGGGCGGCTGAGCGCTCGATCAGTCGGCGAGCTTCTCGAGCATCGCCTTCATCTGCGCGTGGACGGCGTTGATCGCCTGCAGCGGTCGCATCATCACCTTGAACTCGGTGATCATCGCGTCGTCGTCGCAGGTGATGATGTCGACGCCGTTCGCGTACTTGCCCTCGACCGTGGTCTCGAACTCGAGCATCGCGTGATGGCCCTGGAGGATCTCCTTCACGTAGCGGAAACCGCCCGGAGTCGAAGCCGATGCCACCGCGTCGGTGACGGTGCCGTCGCTGCCCCCGAGGGTTCCACCGGCGGCGGTCAGATAGAGCTTGGTGATCTCCCGACCCTGCTGGGGTGTGAACACGATGGGGGAGAGGAAGGTGCAGTCCTCGTGCAGGATCGAGTCGAGCCCGCCCGGGAGTTCGCCGCGGAGATGGCGGTGCCAGTTGGCGATACAGGTGTCGATCGGTGCAGCTGAGCTCATGGAGTGAACGTAGCGTGGCGACGTGAACCCGACCGTGGCCGCACTGATCGAAGCCCACGGATTCGAGCCGCTCCCGGTCGAGGGCACGCTGTTCGCGAGCACGTACCGCTCGAGTCAGTCACTTCCCGATGGCACCCCCGTCGGCACGGCGATGATCGGGCTGTACTCACACGACCCGCTCAGCCGGTCGCTCTTCCACCGGCTGCCGAGCGACGAGGTGTGGCACTTCTACGGCGGTGACCCGATCCGGCTGGTCTTGCTGCATCCGACGGGCGAGGTACGCGAAATCTGGCTCGGCGCCGACGTCGACGCCGGCCAGCGCGTGCAGACCGTCGTTCCGGCCGGTGTGTGGCAGGCGGGCGAGCTCGCCCCGGACGGCGCGTACGCCCTGTTCGGGTGCACGATGGCACCTGGCTTCACCGGGGCAGGCTTCGAAGGCGGCCGGTGCAGCGTGCTGCTCACCAGTCATCCGAGCGCCGCTGCCGACATCGAACGTCTGGCGCTGCCCGACGGCGAGTCGACGTCGATGCCCGACGGCTTTGCGACCTGACGCGTCGCCAGGTGTCTCGGTGACTGGCGTCAGTCGTCGGCTGCCTGCTGTTCGGCGATCTGCCGGCGGACGTCGTCCATGTCGACCTCCTTGATCTGTCCGATCAGGTCATCGAGCGCATGCGCCGGGAGCGCTCCGGGCTGCGAGAAGAGCACGACGTTGTCACGGATGGCCATCAGCGTCGGGATCGAGCGGACGTTGAAGTGGCCGGCCAACTCCTGTTGGGCATCGGCATCGACCTTGCCGAATACGATGTCGGTGTGCTGCTCAGCGGCGGCCTCGAAGACTGGCCCGAACTGACGGCACGGGCCGCACCACTCGGCCCAGAAGTCGACGAACACCGTGTCGTTGTCGTTGATCGTCTGCTCGAAGTTCTCGATGGTGAGTTCGATGGTGGCCATGACGGCGGACTCCAATACTGGTGGGGGTATCTGTTCCCCTCGTCCAACCGGGCGACGTTGCGCGATATTCCGCCGCCGACTGCGCACACCGGCGGAGTTCAGTTGTTGCTGTTGTCCGTCGTCGCGGCTCCGTGCTCGATGCGTTCGAGTCGCTCATGGGCTTCGGTGAGTTTCGTTTCGATCCGTTCCAGTGCTTCCGCAAGCAGCCGGCGGTCGCTGTCCTGCTCGTCTCGGCTCACCGAGCGGATGAACATCGACGTCACAGCAGCGGTGATCACGCTGACGAGGCCGATCGACACGAGCATCACGACCGAGGCGATGACGCGGCCTTCGGCCGACGTCGGTGTGTTGTCGCCGTAGCCGACCGTGGTCACCGTCTGCAGCGTGAACCACAGCGCCTCGCCGAACGATTCGTACTGCTTGGGTGCGAAGACCCGCATCAGCACGGCGCCGATCAGGACCAAGGCGACGATGGTGCTGATGATCGAGGCGACTGCGTACCGCACCGACGAGGGGTTGTTCTGGAAACGCACGAAGGCGCGGGTGAGGCGTGCTGACTGGTTCGTGCTCGTCATGGCGTCATGTTCGCCGTCCGCACCGCCCTTCGCAACGATCCTCGGTGAGATCGTCTGGCCGAGTCCAATACCATCGAGGTGTGGCGCATCCCCAGATGTTCGACGACGGCGATCAGTTCCTCGAACGAATCCGGCGGTTGGTGGCGGCCTTCCCGAACACTGCCGAGAAGGTTTCGCACGGTCGACCTGCGTTCTTCACGAAGAAGGTCTTCGCCTACTACGGCGGCTCGCTCAAGGTCGACGGTGAGTGGATTCAGCACCCACACTCGATCGTGGTGCAACCAGACGAGAGCGATCGGCGAGCGTTGCTCGAGGACGATCGCGTCTACGTGCCGGCCTACCTCGGTCCCTCCGGTTGGATCGGGATCGACCTCGCCGCGGCCACCGACTGGTCCGAGATCGCCGAACTGCTGGACGCGTCGTACCGGCTCACCGCGCCGGCACGTGACGTGGCAGCGCTCGACGCACGACGCTGATCGGCCGCTGGATCTCACGACCGCATCGCCGGCATTGGACAGGCCGACACGTCGATTCGCCGCCACTCGCGCAAGACTCGCCCGTCATGACGATCAGTGATGCCCCCATCCACACCCTCCAGGGTGAGGCCACCTCACTCGCTGCGTACGACGGCAAGACCATTCTCGCCGTCAACGTCGCTTCGAAGTGCGGGTTGACACCGCAGTACACCGGCCTCGAAGAGCTGCAGAAGACCTACGGGCCCAAGGGCTTCACGGTCATCGGCTTCCCGTGCAATCAGTTCCTCGGTCAGGAGCCGGGCACCGCCGAAGAGATCGAGACGTTCTGCTCGACGACGTACGGCGTCACGTTTCCGCTGATGGAGAAGATCGATGTCAACGGCGACGACCGTCACGCCATCTACCAGGTGCTCACCGAGGTCGCCGATGCCGAGGGGCACAGCGGTGACATCCGCTGGAACTTCGAGAAGTTCCTCATCGCCCCGGACGGGACGATCACCCGCTTCTCCCCGGTGACGACCCCCGACGACCCAGCGCTGATCGCGGCCATCGAAGCCACCCTGTAGTACTCCCGAGGTCGCGAACGACACGGGCCGTGCGGCGGCCGGCCGCCGAACCGTGTCCGCGTCGTCGCTCGTCATCGCCGCCACACGGCGGGGTGCTCCGGCGAGTGCAGCGGACTCAGATGGTCGTCAGTCGGGCCAGTCGTTCGGATCGTCGATCTCGGTGAACTGGCCGATCGCGAACACGGCCCCGTTCGGATCTTGGAGCACCGCCATCTGCCCGACCGGGGTGTCGAACGCCGGCGTGGTCACACTTCCCCTGTTCGCCTCGCAGCGAGCCACGATGTCGGCGAGATCGGCGACGGCGAAGTACGTGGTCCAGCTGGTCGGCATGTCGGGCGGAAAATCGTCGCCCATGGCCATCACGCCGGCGACGGCTCGTCCGCTGACGTTGGCGAGCAGGTATCCGGTCGGGTCGTCGGCTGGATCCATCGCCGCGATGTTCCACCCGAGCAGTGCGTCGTAGAACGCCGTTGCCGTCGAGACATCGCGGACCATCAGTTCGTTCCACGCGACACTGTTCGGCTCGTTGACGATCACTGCGCCGATGTGGTTCGGTCCGGCCTGGAACAGGCCGAAGAATCCGCCCGTCGGGTCGAGCGCGAAGGCCATGCGGCCGCTGTCGTTCGGGATGTCCATCGGCGGGACGACGACGGTGCCGCCCAGCGATGCGACGTCCGCCACGCCGGCATCGACATCGGTGACGTTGACGTACGTCGTCCACGAGGGAATCCCCTCGGTGAGCGGACCGATGCCCGCAACGGGTTGACCGCGGAGCACGAACAGCCGGTAGCCGCCGGCGTCCGGGCCCATGTCCGGCGTGACCTCCCAGCCGAACACTGCCGAATAGAAGGCGATGCCGGCGTCGACATCGGGTGCGCTCACATCGACCCATGCGGGGACGCCGTGGCGGTAGGACGTCATCTCGGGCATCGGTGGCTCCTCTCGGTGACTCGCGGTCGATGGTACGCCGGGTCGGGCCCGCTGTCGAGGTGCCGCTCGCTCACCATGACGACGTACCGCACATCGGGGCGTCGAGGGTCAGGCTGCCGGCCTGACGGTCGAGGCCGTCGCGGAGTGGGGTCGACTTCGTTGGTGAACGGTGCCACCCCGGCCATGACGACCGCTGCGATGAGCCAACCGCCCGGATACCGGCTTTTCGCTCATCGCAACCCGAGCCCCCGCCCGAGCGATGAGCCAACCGCCCGGATACCGGCTTTTCGCTCATCGCTACGGTCGGGTTTGATCGATGGATTGCCGGGGTGAATCACGTCCGGCCAGCCGATCGTCCCGTGGATCGACGTCGGCGGCCGCGGGATCGAGGCGGCGACGGCCGGAACTCAGTCGGTGTCGTGGGCTCGCCCGACGGAGCGCAGGTAGAGATAGCCAGCCGCCCCGGCGATCGCTGACGCTGCGAGGATCCCGATCTTCGCCTGGTCCGCGAGTGCCCCCGGCTCGAAGGCGAGTTCGGTCACGAACAACGCAACCGTGAAGCCGATGCCGCCGAGCAGGCCCACGCCCAGCATCTGCGGCCATGTCGCTCCGGCCGGCTGCTTGCCGATACCGAGACGCACGGCGAGCAAGGAGAACACGATGATGCCGATCGGCTTGCCCACGACGAGGCCGAGCAACACGCCGAGCGTGACCGGTTCGGAGAAGGCGCTGGTCAGGTCGTCCCAGCTCACGCTCACGCCGGCGTTGGCGAGCGCGAAGATCGGGACGATCACGAACGTCGTCCAGGGCAGCAGCCGGTGTTCGATGCGGTCGAGCGGGGGTTGGCTCTCCGCCGACAAGGTGATCAGTTCGTTGAGTGCGTCGGCTTCCAGCGCCTCTTCGTCCTGGCCGCTCGCGCTGTCCTCGGCGGCCCGGGCGACTTCGACCCTGGCGACCAGGTCGCGCGCTCGCGGGCCGAATTGCTTGGGGCGGATGAACGCATGGCTCGGTGTGACGAGACCGAAGGCAACCCCGGCGAGCGTGGCGTGGACGCCGGACTCGTGGAGGGCGAGCCAACAGAACGCGGCCAGCAGGAAGTACGGCACGAGCGAGCGCACGTCCGATCGGTTCAGGACCACCGCGGCAACGATGCAGGCGATGCCGACGGCGAGCCATCCGAACGACAGTCCCGATGTGTAGAACACGGCGATCACGACGATCGCGCCGAGGTCGTCGACGATGGCGAGCGTCAGGAGGAAGACCACGAGCGACGACGGGATGCGGCGCCCGAGCAGCGACAGCACGCCGACGGCGAACGCGATGTCGGTCGCCATCGGGATCCCCCAGCCGTCGGCGCCTGCGCTTCCCACGTTGAACAGCGCATAGATCGTCGCCGGCACGATCATGCCGCCGACGGCGGCGAGTGCCGGGAGTGCGGCAGCTCGGGGATCGCGGAGCTCGCCACGAACCAGCTCGCGCTTGATCTCGAGCGCGACCACGAAGAAGAAGATCGCCATCGCCAGGTCGTTGACCCAGCCGCGCAGGTCGAGGTCGATGTGGATCAGGTCGCCGAGGTGGACCGAGACGAGTGTCTCCCACAGTTCGACGTACGAATCGCCGAACGGTGAGTTCGCCCAGATCAGCGCGAGGACCGCCATCACCAGCATGGCGACGCCGCCCGCCGCCTCGGTGTCGGCGAACCGTCGGATCGGCCGCACGACGGTTCGTGGAACTCGACGATCCGAGGCGCTCCATGGTCGCGGCACGCTGTCGGGGCTCGTCGCGTGCTCGCTCTTCGTCGTCAGGTCGTCGGACACGGGCGAGATTCTGCCTGCTCGCGGGGTCCGAACGCGACTCCCACAGTCCCTCCGGTCTGGCGACCCGCTACGTTCACGATCCACCACACCACGACGCATGGGGAGCGGTCATGAAAGCAGCAGTGCTCAACTCGATTCCGGGACAGCTCGACATCGAGGACGTCGACATCGGGGAGCCCGGCCCGAGGGAGGTCCTGATCCGTACGGCCGCCGCCGGGCTGTGCCACAGCGACCTCCACTTCATGGAGGGCAAGTACTCGTTCCCGTGTCCGGCGGTGCTCGGTCACGAGTCGGCCGGGGTGGTCGAAGCGGTCGGTTCGATGGTGCACTACGTGCAGCCCGGCGACCATGTGATCACCTGCCTGTCGGCGTTCTGTGGCCACTGTTCGCAGTGCACCGATGGTCACCTGTCGTTGTGCGAGAACAAGGGAACCGAACTCGTGCGCCAGCCTGGCGAGCCACCGCGGCTGAGCCGCTCGGGCGGTGAGACGGTCAACCAGTACCTGCACCTGTCGTCGTTTGCCGAGCAGATGCTGATCCACGAGCAGGCGCTCGTGAAGATCGATCGCGACATGCCACTCGACAAGGCGGCGCTCATCGGGTGCGGTGTCACCACCGGTCTCGGTGCGGTGTTCCGCACAGCGCGAGTTGCCCCCGGTGAGACCGTTGCCGTGATCGGCTGCGGAGGAATTGGGCTGTCCGCCGTCCAGGGTGCCCGCATCGCTGGGGCGAACAAGATCATCGCTGTCGATATGTCAGCCTCGAAGCTCGAGCTCGCACAGCAGATGGGAGCGACCCACGTCGTCAACGCGTCGACCGACGACGTGGTCGCTGCGGTCAAGGAGCTCACGGGTGGGGGTGTGCACCACTCGTTCGAGGCGGTCGGTCTCAAGCAGACAGCCGAACAGGCCTACGAGATGCTGCGCAACGGGGGACAGGCGACCGTCATCGGCATGATCCCCGCCGGCACGAAGATCGAACTGCTCGGATCGGATCTCCTGTACGAGAAGACGCTGACCGGATCGAACATGGGCTCGAACCAGTTCCGCACCGACATGCCGCGCTTCGTCGACATGTACCTCGACGGTCGTCTGCAGCTCGACGAGATGGTGTCGAAGACCATCTCGCTCGACGAGATCAACGACGGGTTCGCGGACATGAAGACCGGCAACGTCGCCCGCAGCGTCATCCTCTTCGACTGACGGCGTTCGGCGTCCTCGCCCAGCGTCACATCTCGGGTCGGTACACCGCCTCGTCGGCACCCTCGAGGGCTGCGGCCAGTTCGTCGTCGGTCCATGACGCTTGCCGGCGTACCCACGTCTCGCGCGGGTGTTGCCAGAGCGCGAGCTTCGAGCCGTTGAACGTGACCAGCTGGCTGCGCAGGTGGTCGGCCCGCTCGCTGCACAGGTACGCCACGATCCGAGCGATCTCCGTCGGATCGCCGAACCCCATGTCGCGCGGCGACGGAGCGTCGGTGCCCTTCTCCTGCGCCCGCTGTCGAACGCCGTCGAACACGACCTGGGTCATGTCGGTTTCGGCGACTGGCCAGAGGGCGTTGGTGCGGATCCCGAATCGTCGCAGCTCGAGATCCCAGGAGTACAGCATCCCCATCACGCCTGCCTTCGACGCGGCGTAGTTCGTCTGGCCGACCGAGCCGACGAACGCCGAGCCCGAGATCACCTGCAGCAGCAGGCCGTGGCCCTGGTCGCGCATCGCGCGTGCCGCGTGGCGGCTCACCGACCACGTGCCGCGGAGGTTGACCGCGATCACGTCGTCGAATTCAGCGGGCGTCATGTTCACGAGGGTCCGGTCGCGGACGATGCCGGCGTTGTTCACCACCGCATCGATGCCGCCGAACTGCTCGATCGCCGTGGCGACGAGCCGCTCCGCGATCGCGTCGTCGGCGACCGACCCTGGGCATCCCACCGCGGCGCCGCCCGTTCCCGTGATGGCCGAGACGACTTCGTCGACCAGGTCGCCGTTCGTCCCGTTCACCACCACGTGGGCCCCGTCTGCGGCGAGCGCCTCGGCGAATGCACGCCCGAGCCCTCGCGTCGAGCCCGTCACAACGATTCGTCGACCGTCCAGCACTGCCATTCGGGCGACCTTACGAGGTCCGAACGTGCGGCATCTCACTGGGGTGACAGCCCGAGCGGCATCTCCGAAATCGGCTCTGACCTGGTGTTTCGCGTGGAGCGGACGACGGGAATCGAACCCGCGTCATCAGCTTGGAAGGCTGAGGTTCTACCGTTGAACTACGTCCGCAAGAACCGTCACCTTATCGGCGCCGGGTTCCGCCCGTCAGCCCAACATTGCCCCGAGTGCGCACAGCCAGGCCGCACGGATCCGGTTCATGTCGCTGTGCAGAAGGCGTCGGTGGATCGTGAACGAGTCGTAGCTCGTCAGCACGAGGACACCGTCGACCAGCAGGTCTCGATCGCCCTCGTCCAGTGCGGCGAGTTCCTGAGCGAAGTGTTCGGCGAGCTGATTCCTGAACAGCACGGCGATCTCGGCGATGCCCTCGTCGATCGAGGGAATCGACGGTGCGCGCATCCGGGCGAGCTGCATGGTGCCGTCGACCGACTCGAACAGAGCGAGTCGAGCATCGACGAGGTTCGCGATTCGTTCGTCGAGCGAACCCGAGCCGATGTCGGGAATGCCCGCCAGCGGACCGGCCTCCTGGAAGGCCTGGTCGATGGCTGTCAGCACCAGGTCATCGAGATCGTCGAAGTAGCGGAAAATCGACCGATGCGACACACCGGCCCGGTCGGCGATCTCGGAGGCACCGGGCCGGAGGTTCCCCTCCCGGATGATCTCGAGCAGCGCGTCGATCACTGCGGTGCGATTGCGTGTGCGCCTGAGGGTGCGCCCGTCGACGTGTTCGTCGTCGAGTGCCGCCGTCAGATCCTGTCCTGCTGCCATACCCCTACGCTCACCGCTGGATGTCGAAGTCACACGATCAAATGTCGCAACCGCCGACTGGTGACGAAACTAACACGTCGCCTGCGGACCAGACCCTCGTCGATCGAGTCCGCAAGCTCATGGACAAGGCAGCGGCCACCTCGAACCCGCACGAAGCCGACGCGTTCTCGCGCAAGGCGGCGGAGTTGATCGCACGTCACCGGATCGACCCGAATGCACTCGTCGAGGCTCGTGGCGACGAGCTCGCGGTTCGCGAGATCGCGCTCGGTCGGGGCGCCTATGTCCGGGCGCGCCTCGCGTTGTTGATGGCGGTGGCAGAGGCGCACGACTCGCGCGTGGTGTTCTCGTCGACGCCGACGGGCACCGTTGCCTACGTCGCCGGTCACGCCTCGGACCTCGATCTGGTCGAGGTGATGTACACGTCGTTGCACGCACAGGCGGCGGCGCAGATGGCACTCGAACGCCGCGCGACCCCAGCCGCCACGCAGCGACATCGGCGGTCGTTCCTCTTCGGCTACGCCGACCGCGTTGCCAAGTCGTTCGACGAGGTGCGGGCCGCTGCCCACGCGGGGTCACCGACGCCGGTTGCGGTCGACGCGTCGGGGAGGTCGCTCGCCCGACTCGAACGTGTCCAGCAGGTCGATGAGTTCCTCGTCCGACGGTTCGGTCGTGTGCGCACCGCTCGGAGCTCGGCCGGCGCCGAACTCGGCGGCTGGAGCGCAGGGAGTGCCGCGGCGGAGCGGGCCGACCTGGGACGGCAACGTGTCGAAGGTCGCCGATCGTTGGGGCCTGGGTGATGCGCGACTGCGGTCGCTCGGAGGTGTATGCGGCCGAAGCTGCCGCGTTCGACGGCACCGACCTCGAGTTGGTTCGCCAGTTCGGCGAGGTGTCGTCAGTGATCACAGCCGTCGTCGAGGGGCCCTGGTGGCCGGGCGCGCCGGTGCGAGTCGTCGGTGCCCGGCGCGACGCGGCTTCGTCGAGTGCTCGGGAACGTGCCGATGGAAGCACGGTGATCCGGCTCGCCGCCGAGCAGACCACGATCGCGACCGCGGCGCACGAACTGGCCCATGCGCTCGCAGGGCCCGGCGCCGGACACTCGCCGGTGTTCCTCGCGGCCTACCTCGACGTCGTCGCCGTCGTCACGAACCTCGACTCCCGTGATCGGCGACACAGCCTGCACGTCGATCAGTTGCGTACGGCCCTAGTAGCGGCCGGTCTCGTCGTGGGCGCTCGGACGTGGCCGCCGCCACCTGAGGCGTCGAGCACCGCTATTGCGCTCTGATCCGGGATCCGTCAGTAGCATCCAGGCCGGTATCCGGGATGTAGCGCAGCTTGGTTAGCGCGCCTGCTTTGGGAGCAGGAGGCCGGGAGTTCGAATCTCCCCATCCCGACCACATCGTCAGCCCACTTGGGTCGAGGTGACGGACTCGAAAGCTGCCACCTGGCCGGGGCAGCTGGAGCTGCCGCCGCCCAGTCAGGGGCGTCACCCCATCACTGCTCGTTCGATACTGATGACCGGTTGACGCGTACGTTGCCCGTCGATCACTTGGGGGCGTCGGCGTACCGGAGGTACGGCTTGAACTCCTCGACGTTTGCGAAGCGTTGCTTGGCATCCTCGGTGGACACCGCCAGGCCGACGATCACTCGATCGCCGGGGCGCCAGTCGGCCGGGGTGGCGATGGGGTCGGCATCGGTTGCCTGGAGGGCGTCGATCACGCGGACGATCTCGTCGAAGTTGCGACCCACCGACTTGGGGTAGGTCAGCATCAACCGAAGCTTGTTGTCCGGGTCGACGATGAAGACGGAGCGCACGGTGGAGGTGTCACCCTCTCCGGGGTGAATCATGTCGTAGAGCTCGGCGATGCGATGGTCGGGGTCGGCAACGATCGGGAAGTTGAGCGTCGTTCCGGTGACCTCGCCGATGTCGGGTGCCCACTTGTGGTGGTCTTCGATGGGATCGATGGAGAGCGCCATCGCCTTGGTGTTGCGCTTGGCGAACTCGTCCTTGAGCGCGGCGGTGCGTCCCAGTTCGGTGGTGCACACCGGGGTGAAGTCGGCGGGGTGACTGAAGAACACCGCCCACGAGTCCTGCTTCCAGTCGTGGAAGGAGATCTCGCCGTCGGTGGTCATGGCGGTGAAGTCGGGGGCGGTGTCGCCCAGATGAAGTCCCATGGTGTCTCTCCGTTCTGTTGATACCCCAGTGGGTATACACGAGACAACCGTTCTGCTACCGACGCTATTCCCAGCCGGTCGATCCCGGGAATGATCCCTCGCTGACACCGAGGTGGCCCTCGATGTCAGCGTGCAGCGACCTCGGTGGGCACGCGTCGCCGTGCGACTGCGGTCCTATGGTGCATCTCGATGACATCTCGTGGCCGGGCAATCCTGATGGATCGGTATCTGAACAAGGGCACCGCGTTCTCCGCGCAGGAGCGGGAGCGGTTCGGTCTCGACGGCCTGCTCCCACCAGTGGTGGAGAACCTCGACACGCAACTCGAGCGCGTCGAACACGAGTACGCGTCCAAGCAGACGGACCTGGGTCGCCATGTCTTCCTGCGCGCATTGCAGGACCGCAATGCCGTGCTGTTCTACGCGTTCGTCGAACGGCATCTCGCCGAGCTGCTGCCGATCGTGTACACACCGACCGTCGGCCTGGCTTGTCAGCAGTGGTCGCGGATCTACCGCCGCGAGCGGGGGCTGTTCCTGTCGTGGCCGCAGCGCGATCGCGTGGAGGAACTGCTCGACAACGCCGTCGGCGATCTCGACATCGACGTCGTGGTGGTCACCGATGGTGAACGGGTGCTCGGCCTCGGCGACCTCGGCATCGGAGGCATGGGGATTCCGGTCGGCAAGCTCGCGCTGTACACGGCTGCCGGTGGGCTCGATCCGGCCAGAACGCTGCCGGTGATGCTCGACGTCGGCACCGACAACGAAGCGCTGCTGTCGGATCCTCTCTATCTCGGTTGGCGGCACCAGCGCGTCCGCGGCGCCGAGTACGACGAACTCGTCGACGCGTTCGTCGATGCGCTCGGCAAGCGGCTCCCCGGCGTGTTGCTGCAGTGGGAGGACTTCGCCCAGCTGCACGCGCAATCGCCTCCTGGCGCGCCATCGCGATCGCATCTGCTCGTTCAACGACGACATCCAGGGCACCGCTGCGGTGACGGTTGCGTCGATCGTCGCCGGTCTCGGGATCGCGGGCACGCCCGTCGACGAACTGCGCCTGGTGGTGGTCGGGGCGGGCTCGGCGGGCACCGGGATCGCCGGCCAGGCGGTGCGGGCGATGGTGGCGGCGGGCGTGTCCGAGGACGATGCTCGGCGGCGATGCTGGCTGGTCGACCGTGACGGTCTGCTCCACGACCGGATGGAGGGCCTCGCGTCGTTCCAGCAGCCGTTCGCCCGGCCATGGGACGAGGTTGCCGACTGGGACGACGACGCCGACGGGGTCGTCGAACTGCTCGACGTCGTCCGTCGCGTCGGCCCGCACGCCCTCGTGGGCGTCACCGGGCAGCCCGGCCTGTTCACCGAGGAGATCATCCGAGCGCAGGCGGCGCAGGTCGCGCGTCCGATCGTGCTCCCGTTGTCGAACCCGACGCCGCGGGCCGAAGCGATCCCGGCCGACGTCCTCGAATGGACCGACGGCGCGGCCCTCGTCGGGACGGGCAGCCCGTTCGCGCCCGTCGACCTCGCCGGCCGAACGGTGCCGATCGCCCAGGTCAACAACGTGTACGTGTTCCCCGGTGTCGGACTCGGTGTCGTTGCCGTCAAGGCACGGGCGGTCTCCGACGAGATGCTCACGTCGGCCGCGACCGAGATCGGACGTCTCGCCGCCGAGAACGCGGACGGGGGCATCCTCCCGCCGGTCACGGAGAGCCGCAGCGTTGCGCGTCACGTGGCCTTTGCCGTTGCTCGAACCGCGGTGCTCCAGGGGCTCGCCGCACCGATGACCGACAACGAGGTCGCGGCGAGGATCGACGAGGTCAGTTGGTTCCCCGTGTATCGCGAACTCCACGGCTGACGGCCACACATTCGATCCCGCCACCGGAATCGTCCGCCTCCCGCTGTCGGGTGACCTCCCGTGATGTCAGGGGATCCTGGTGAGGCTTCGGAAGCGTCCGGAGAACGCCGCGACGATGACGGCGACGGATGATCCGGCGAGCACGGCGAACCCCAGGGCCCGGGCCCCGCTGTCGGTTGCGCCGTCCGTGGCCGACACGACCATCGCGATGGCCGCTGCGATCCAGCCGACAGCGGCGATCCGCAGCGAGACGCGCTCGACGTAGGTCAGGTCGGGATCATCGGCGACCGCCGTCGAGGGAGCTCCGTCGTCGCGCATCAGCTTCTCGATCCAACGAACCGGCGAGGTCACCGCGAGCACCACGACCGGCGCCCAGACCAGCACGACAGCCGCGAGCGCGGCGCTCCCGGGAACCGTCATCCCCTCGTCCGGGCCGAGCCCCGCGACGATCGCGTCACCCGCGTACACGGCCAACGCCGTGGTCAACAGCGCGAGCAGCGCCTTCACGTACCGCAGGACCAGCCCTCGCAGGCGCAACACGTGGCGGGCCATCCCATGCTCGACCTTGGCGACCTCTTCGAGCAGCGGACGGCTCGTCGATGCGGCCAACTCGAACAGGCCGTGTGCTCGCGTCACGTCGTCGCGACCCGAGTCCAGACCCGCATAGACCTGCAGCTGCCGGTCGACGCGTCGCCGCGACCGGTCGTTCGCCGGCACCAACAGCTCCACGATCCGGGGGTCGGTTCGGCTCGCCGACAGCTGCTCGCGCGCTGCTGGGCCGAGCTCGTCGGACGGGAGCATCAGCGAGGTCAAGGTGAAGCGCGGTGTGAACACGTCGCGACCCTCACCACCCAGGTGATTGGCGTGGAAGTAGAAGCGGGTCAGATCGGCGAACAGCAACCAGAGCGCCACCACCGGGACCGCGAGCATCGCCACGACCCCGACGACGAGTGCGATGTCCGAGACGCCGATGCCGTCGATCAGCAGCGATCGAAGCACACCGGACACCGAATCTCGGGCGACCACGGGCAGGACCACGAGCAGGCCGGCGCCAGACAGCATGCCGACCGCGATGCGATGAAAGGTCGACAGGCGGACCTCGCATCGAGCGACGAACGCTCGGGCCGCAGCCCGCTCGTCCGTCGTCAACGCCGGACTCTCGGTGCCGGGAACGTCCATGCACGAAGTATCACCACCGGATGTCCCTACGTGGAGGATGGCAGCTCGGCGCTGATCCTCATCTGGATCCAGGACTCGCCGTCGTCGTCGAACTCACGCTCGACGACGAAGCCGACCCGGTCGTAGACGGCGCGTGCGCGAGGGTTGCGAGCCAGCACCTCGAGCGAGATCGACGAGAGCCCGATCGTGTCGAGCCCGTGGGCGACGATCAGACAGGTGGCCTCCGTGCCGAAGCCCCGACCGAACCAGGCTGGCCCGCGTAGCGCGATGCGGAAGCCACACGAGTCGGTTGCGGCATCGAAGTCGTTGAGCACGACCTCGCCCACGAACTGCCCGGTCTCATTGTCGACGATCGCGAGATCGAGGCGCTCGTCGTGTGCGGGGCGCGACCGGCACCACTCGGCGATCTGCCAGCGGGTGAATGTCTCGGTCGTCGCCGTGAGATCGTTTCCCTCGACGTCGTGGACCATCTCCCACATCGCGTCGGCGTCACGTCCGTCGAGCTGACGCAGCGTCACGCGCTCGCCGGTCAGCTCCGGTGCTTTCCACCTGCCCGATCCGGCCATCGCCGCATTCTTGCCGATCGCCGGTGAGCCCGGTCAGGGGAGCGCGATGCGCTGGACGGCCATGATGCGGTCGGGGGCCGGGAGGGAGTGGATGCTCACGGTGCGGCCGAAGCCGACCGCGTGCACCCAGCGGCGTGAGTCGAGGGCGATGCCCACGTGGGTGATCTGCGCCGGGTCGCCGACTGCGGACGTGAACACGAGGTCACCGGCGGCGATCGGTTCGGCCCGCCAGTCGACAGCGCTGCCGAGCTGTGCGAGCGCCCGGCTCTGGTGGGGCACGCTCATGCCGATCTGACGGAATGCGGCGACGACCAAACCCGAGCAGTCGAAGGTGTCGGGACCGGCGCTGAAGAACTGGTACGGCACGCCGACCTGCGCGGTCGCGTACGACAGCAGCCGGTCGAGCGAACTCCCGGTCGAGGCCGGTGCCGAGGCCGGCCCTGTTGTCGGCGACGCTGCGGCGGTGACGCCGGTGCTGCTGGCCGTAGGGGCTGCGCTGACGATGCCCGTCGGAATCGGCCGGGTCGCCGGCGGGATCTGGAGACGCCGCCCCGGCAGGATCAGGCTGGTTGCCTCGAGCGAATTCGCGCGCAGCAGCGCCCCGAGGCTCACACCGTTGCGCCATGCGATGCTGGACAGCGCGTCTCCGGCGACGACGACGTAGTCCGAACCGGTCGACGCGGGCGCCGGCGACGCGGTCGACGATGCGACGGCGGCCGGGCGGGTAGCGGGGGCGGCCTCGACCCGTGCGCCCGCGGGGATCATCAGCGTCTGGCCGGGGTGGATGACGCTGGTCAGCTGCAGCGAGTTCACCCGGAGGAGCTCCGACAGCCGCACGCCGTGACGCCATGCGAGACCGGCGAGGCTGTCGCCGTCGCGCACCGTGACGGCCGTCTCGGTGGTCGTTCTCGACTCGGTCGTGGCGGCGCCTGTCGGTGCTGCGGAGGCGACCCCTCCGAAGAGCGGGAGCAGGGCGGTGAGTGCCACGCCCGTGGCAAGGATGATGCGCGCGGTTCGATTCATGCCAGGTCCATCGGCGCGCGATCCCGGGACCTTGACCTTTTCTTGAGGATTTCTTGCCGAAACTGTGACGGGACGTCCGGAGCGAGTCGGATCGGCTTCAGTCGGCCGACAGCTGCAACCACTCGGACTGCGTCCAGTGGCTGCGGAGCTCACTGGTCACGAAGTCCGACGTCCAGCGAACCATCTCGATCCATGGCAGGTCGGCGGACGCCACCTCGGTGAAGGCCATCCCGTCGAGCAGGAGCGCTGCGTCGTCGATGCCGAGGATCACCGTGTCGGCCCCGTCGCCGCCGAGGTCCTCGATGCCGGTGCTGCCCGGAAGCAGACCGAGACGCAGTTCGAGTGCCATCAGCTGTTCGACGTCCCATCGGGTGACGGCACCCGACATTGCCTGGTCGGTCATGATCCCGATGATCTGCCCCAGCGCGAGTCGGGCGTCCGGTTCGAGTTCGATCGATCTCGGAAGTTGCACGAGTCGAGCCTGGCAGCCCGAGCGGCTCGACGCTCGAACGAGCTACTTCTTCTTTGCGGCCTTCTCGAGGCGCTTCGCTGCCTTGCCGATCGGCTCGAGATGGCGATGATCGAGGTCGCCGATCTCGGCGCCGTTCTCGAACAACACCCGGTAGCGCTGCCAGTTGAAGCCGTTGGCGAGGATGACCTTGCCCTCGGTCCCGACCGGAACGCCGTGGATCTCGACGGTGGTGCGGACCTTGTCGTTCATTCGCAGGTCGATCTGACCGGCGTGCGGCGTGGCGAGGGCGTGCGGCTTCCAGTACTCCATCGTCGCCATTCTGCCCGGTCGAGACGGGAACGCGCGACTTCGGGTGGTGCAGGCGGGCGTCCTCGTTCCGAATTCGGGGCCCACCGATACACTCGCCGGTCTGTGAAGAGTTCCGTGGAGACCCTCGAGGGCAACAAAGTCAAGCTGTACGTCGAAGTCGAAGAGGCGGAGTTCGATCACGACATCGACCGTGCCTTCAAGCTGATCGCCAAAGAGGTGAACCTCCCCGGATTCCGCGCCGGCAAGGCGCCCCGAAAGGTGCTCGAAGCTCGAATCGGCATCGGCGCCGCCCGCGAGCAGGCGCTGCGCGACGCCGTGCCGCAGTACCTCGCCAAGGCCGTGCGCGAACACCAGGTCGACCTGATCGCCACGCCGGAGGTCGAGATCACCGACGGCACCGAGTCCGGCCCGGTCGAGTTCGATGCCACCTGCGAGGTGCGTCCCACCATCACCGTCGAGGGTTATGCCGACCTCCGTGTCGAGCTGCCGTCGCTCGAGGTGACCGACGACGACCTCGCAGCTGCGCACCTTCGCGAACTCGAGCGCACGGCGACACTGGCCGACGCCGGTCGGCCCGCGGAGGCCGGTGACTACCTGACGATGGACCTCGCTGCCACGCGCGACGGTGAAGAGCTCAGCGGGCTGAACACCGAGGACTGGGGCTACGAACTCGGCCAGGGATGGGTGACCGACGATTTCGACGAGCACCTCACCGGTGCATCCGCCGGCGACGAACTCACCTTCACCTCCACGCCGAAGGGCCTCGACGAGCCGGCCGACTTCGTCGTCAAGGTCACGGCGGTCCAGACCAAGGTCGTGCCGGAGCTCACCGACGACTGGGTGGCCGACAACATCGGCGAGTTCGACACGGTCGACGAGTGGAACGCCAGCCTCCGCGACGTGCAGGCCGACGAGAAGCTGAACCAGGCCCGCCAGAGCGTGGTGCAGGCGATGAACGCCGCCCTCGCCGAGCTGGTCACCATCGAGGTACCCGATTCGATGGTCGACGCCGACCTCAACCAGCGGGTCCAGGGCATCGTCCAGCAGTTCCAGGCCCAGGGCATCGACCTCGGACAGTGGCTCGCCGCGACGGGCCAGGGCCCCGACGAGTTCATCGAGTCGATGCGCGGCGCCTCGGTCGAGGCCGTCAAGGTCGACCTGGCCCTGCGTGCAGTCGCCGACGCCGAGTCGATCGAGGTCGAGCCGCACGACTTCGACGCCGAGTACGCCCGGATGGCGATGCAATACCAACAGCGGGCCAAGGACATCCGCAAGGCCTACGAGGACAACGAGGCCGTGCCCGAACTGGCAGCGCAGATCCGCAAGTCCAAGGCGTTCGACTGGCTGTTGCACAACATCGACTTCGTCGACCCCGCCGGTGCCGCGATCGATCGTGACACGCTGCTCGGCCACAGTCACGACGACGACGATCACGATGACCACGAACACGGCGAGGCCGACGTGAAGTCCGCAGCGGCCGCCGTGATCGCCGCGACCGATGCCGCCACGGCGGCGAGACGCGGGCGACGCCGATCCATCCAGCAACGACGACAGCGACAGTGAAGAGGAGACGTCATGAATCTCGATGCGGTGAACTACCTCGTTCCGAACGTCGTCGAACAGACGAGTCGCGGCGAGCGCGCCTACGACCTCTACAGCCGGATGCTGAAGGACAACATCATCTTCCTGCAGACACCGGTCGACGACCAGATCGCCAGCCTGCTGTGCGCACAGCTGATCCACCTCGAGTCGGAGAACCCCGACAAGGACATCAACATCTACATCAACAGCCCCGGCGGCGACATCACGGCGCTGTTCGCTATCTACGACACGATGCAGTTCATCAAGAACGACATCGCCACGATCTGCCTCGGCCAGGCGGCTTCCGCGGCAGCGGTGCTGCTCGCTGCGGGCACCAAGGGCAAGCGCCTCGCGCTGCCGCACAGCCGGGTCCTGCTGCACCAGCCCAGCGGCCAGGTCGGCTACGGCCAGGTCACCGACCTCGAACTCGCCGCCAAGGAGATCATGCGCATGCGTGAGCTGCTCGACGGCATCCTCGCCCACCACACCGGTCAGCCGATCGAACGGATCCACGCCGACACCGACCGTGACTTCGTCATGGAGGCCGACGAGGCGCTGGAATATGGCATCATCGACAGGGTGATCTCCTCTCGCGAGGCGGTGGACCGCACCGGTCCCATCCGCTGACGGGTAGGGATCCTGTCCGATTCGTCGGGCGGATCCACGTTTCGTTCGTGGTGGACGCGCCAAACTGTCGGGCTCCGATGACCGGACTTGATACGGTCGGATCGGGATCACACGGCTCAGCAACGACTCGAAGGGGAACCGACAAGTGGCGAAATTCGGCGACACCGGCGAATTGCTGAAGTGCTCGTTCTGCGGCAAGTCGCAGAAGCAGGTCAAGAAGCTCATCGCGGGCCCCGGCGTGTACATCTGCGACGAGTGCATCGATCTGTGCAACGAGATCATCGAAGAAGAGCTCACCGAGACCGCCGAGCTCAGCTTCGACAACCTGCCGAACCCGCGTGAGGTGCGTGCGTTCCTCGACGACTACGTCGTCGGCCAGGACTCGGCGAAGAAGATCCTGTCGGTCGCGGTCTACAACCACTACCGGCGCATCCAGCACCAGAACCAGGCGACGACCGTCGGGCGGCGCGACGAGGTCGAACTCGCCAAGTCGAACATCCTGCTGCTCGGACCCGACCGGCTGCGGCAAGACCCACCTCGCTCAGACGCTCGCCCGTCAACTCAACGTGCCGTTCGCCGTCGCCGACGCCACGGCACTCACCGAGGCCGGCTACGTCGGCGAGGATGTCGAGAACATCCTGCTCAAATTGATCCAGGCCGCCGACTTCGACGTCAAGCGCGCCGAGACCGGCATCGTCTACATCGACGAGATCGACAAGGTCGCCCGCAAGAGCGAGAACCCGTCGATCACCCGTGACGTGTCGGGCGAAGGCGTCCAGCAGGCGCTGCTCAAGATCCTCGAAGGCACGCAGGCGTCGGTGCCGCCGCAAGGCGGGCGCAAGCACCCGCACCAGGAGTTCATCCAGATCGACACCACCAACGTGCTGTTCATCCTCGGCGGCGCGTTCGCCGGCCTCGAGCAGATCATCGAGTCGCGCATCGGCCACAAGGGCGTGGGCTTCCACGGCACCGTTCGCTCGGCCGTCGACCGTGATCCGGGCGAGCTGTTCGCTCAGGTGCTGCCCGAGGATCTCGTGAAGTTCGGCATGATCCCCGAGTTCATCGGACGGCTCCCGATGATCGGCGCGGTCGGCAGCCTCGACCGTGACGCACTGGTCCAGATCCTCACCGAGCCGAAGAACAGCCTGGTCAAGCAGTACGAGAAGGTCTTCAGCTTCGAAGACGTCGAACTCGAGTTCACCCCCGACGGGCTGCAGGCGATCGCCGATCAGGCGATCCTGCGTGGAACCGGTGCGCGTGGATTGCGGGCCATCCTCGAAGAGGTGTTGCTCAACACGATGTACGACCTTCCCGGTCGCACCGACATCGGCAAGGTCGTCATCGACGAGACGACGGTCATCGACAAGGTCAACCCGACGCTCGTGCCCCGTTCGTCGGGTCGCCAGCGCAAAGCCGCGTCCTGAGCGTCGCGCGGTTGCCCGGCCGTAGCCTGAGCGATCCATGACCTACGACGACGCGCTCGCGTACCTCGACGAGCACGCGACCTACGAGAAGACCGGGCGCATCACGTCGCCGTCGACCGACACGATCGCGGCGTTGTGTTCGGCGATGGGCGACCCGCAACACGCGGCGCCGGTGATCCACCTCACCGGCACGAACGGCAAGGGCTCGACGGCGCAGATGATCTCCCGGCTGCTGGTCGCGAGCGGGCTGACGGTGGGTACGTACACGAGCCCGCACCTCGAGCGGGTCAACGAACGGATCAGCCGCAACCTCGAGCCGATCAGCGACGACGAGCTGGCGGAACAGATCGCGGCGATCGCCGACCTGGAGGGCATCGTCGGGCGTCGGCCGGGGTACTTCGAGATCCTGACGGCCGCCGCGTTCCGGTGGTTCGCCGACGTGGCCGTCGACGTGATGGTGATCGAGGTCGGTCTGCTCGGCAGATGGGATGCCACCAACGTGGTCGACGCCACCGTCGCCGTCGTGACGAACATCGGCATGGACCACACCGAGTTCGCCGGGCCGACGCTCGAACACATCGCCCGGGAGAAGGCCGGCATCATCACGCCGCGTTCCGCGACGGTCGTCGGCGAGACCCGCCCGGAGCTGGTCTCGATCTTCGCGGAGGCCGGGGGAGCGAGCATGCTCGTGGCCGACGACGATTTCGAGATCGTCGGAAACCGTCTGGCTGTCGGGGGCCGCCTGGTCGACATCCGCACCCCGACCACGATCTACACCGATGTCTACGTGCCCCTGCACGGCGCCCACCAGGGTTCGAACGCGGCGGTGGCGCTCGTCGCCGTCGAGACGTTCTTCGCCGCCCCGCTGCCCGAGGACGTGGTGCTCGAGGGCTTCGCCGAGACGGTGATGCCCGGTCGGTTCGAGGTGCTCGGACGTCAGCCGCTCACCATCGTCGACGGCGCGCACAACCCCCCGGGCGCCGACACGTGCGCGCAGGTGTTCTTCGACGACTTCGATCCGGAGGGCCGTCGCCTTCTCGTCGTCGGCACCCTGCGCGACCCCGAGGAGATGCTCGCCGCCTTGCGCGCCGACGAGTTCGACGTCGTGTTCGCCTGTACGGCGCCGTCGCCTCGCGGGATCCCGGCCGCCGTCGTCGCCGACGCGGCCCGACGTCTGGGCTGCGACGACGTGTACGTGTTCGACACCGTCGAGGCAGCGTGTCAGCGGGCGATGGAGACTGCGGACGGCGACGACGCCGTGCTGGTCACCGGCAGCCTCTACACCGCCGGCGCCGCCCGCCCTGCCCTCCAGCGCTACGCGAATTAGATCTCCATCCCTGGTCGGGCCTCACGGCGTGTCGGTGGTTGGCCACGTTGGGTCTGCCCGACTCCGGCTCGTCGCTGGCGCTTCCGTCGCCGGCGCCGCTCACGGCCGGACCCCCCGAAATTCGGAGCGGGCGTTGCGCTGGGCGCAACACTGGCTCCGAATTTGCGTGGATACGTGAACCGGTGGGTCGGCCCCATCCGAATTTCGGAGCGGGCGTTGCGCCCAGCGCAACACTGGCTCCGAATCTCGGGTTGGGTGGTCCCGCAGCCCAGATAGGTTCGGGCGCCATGTCTGATCGCACACTGGTCCTGTTGAAGCCCGATGCCGTGGAGCGCAAGCTCGTCGGTGAGATCGTGTCCCGGTTCGAGGCCAAGAACCTCGACATCGTCGCGATGGACATCCGCACGCTCGATGCCGACACGCTGGCACGTCACTACGAGGAGCACGTCGGCAAGGGTTTCTACGGCGAACTCGTCGAGTTCATGAGCCGCGGCCCGGTCGTGGCCATGGTGATCGAGGGCCCCGAGGACACCTGGGAGGTCGTTCGCGCGATGATGGGGGCGACGAACCCGCGCACGGCCGCACCGGGCACCATCCGTGGTGATCTCGGCATCCTGTTCACCGAGAACCTGGTGCACGGCAGCGATTCGCTGGCATCAGCCGAGCGCGAGATCGGGATTTTCTTCCCCAATCTGTAACATTGAGAGGTCCGGGTTCCTGACACGTTTGGTGTGTCGGTCCGGACTCCTCGACAGCTCGCGAAAGGTGGCCAGCTCATGGCCCGCAACAACCCGCTCAGCCTCGGGCGTGATCTCGCCATCGACCTCGGTACGGCGAACACGCTCATCTACGTACGTGGGCACGGCGTCGTGCTCGACGAGCCCTCCGTGGTGGCCATCAACGTCAACGACGGCCGCCCCGTCGCGGTCGGCATGGAAGCCAAACGGATGATGGGTCGCACGCCCAACCACATCAAGGCCATCCGACCGCTGAAGGACGGCGTGATCGCCGACTTCGAGGTGTGCGAGAAGATGTTGCGCTACTTCATCCAGAAGGTCGCGGGCTCGAAGTGGAGCAAGCCGCGTATGGTGATCTGCGTGCCGTCGGGGATCACCGGTGTCGAGCAGCGTGCGGTCCAGGACGCCGCCGAGTACGCCGGGGCCCGCAAGCCGGTGCACATCATCGAAGAGCCGATGGCCGCAGCGATCGGCGCCGACATGCCCGTGCACGAGCCGAGCGGCAACATGATCGTCGACATCGGCGGCGGCACCACCGAGGTCGCGGTGATCTCCCTCGGTGGCATCGTCACGGCGCAGTCGATCCGGGTCGCCGGTGACGAACTCGACGAGGCGGTGCTCCAGTACGTCAAGAAGGAGTTCTCGCTCGCGATCGGTGACCGCACCGCCGAGGAGATCAAGATCCAGATGGGATCCGCCTGGCCGCTCGACGAGGAACTCACCGCCGACATCCGCGGACGCGATCTGATCTCGGGTCTGCCGCGCACCATCGAGATCACCACCGAGCAGGTGCGTGAAGCCGTTGCCGAGCCGATCTCTGCAATCGTGGACGCCGTGAAGACCACCCTCGACAAGACGCCGCCCGAGCTGGCGGCCGACATCATGGAAGACGGCATCACCATCACCGGTGGCGGCGCGCTCATCGGCGGGCTCGCGCAGCGCCTCACCCACGAGACCGGCATGCCGATCCGCATCGCGGACGAGCCGCTCTACAGCGTGGTGATCGGATCAGGTCGAGCGCTCGAGAACATCGACGCCATGCGCGGCCTCATGTCGCTGGGCGGCGAGGACTGACGCCTCGGCGTCCACGACGTTCACCACCCCATGGCCATCTACTCCGTCGGGCGCAAGCGGGTCATCCTCGCGCTGCTGCTCACCACCGTGCTGCTGCTCACGCTCGACCTGCGCGGCAATCCTGCGATCGACGCCGCCAGGGAGGGGTTCACGCAGGTGATGCGTCCGGTCGAGACGGCCACGAACGTGGTGACCAATCCCGATCGAGCGGATCTGGAACGGCATCGCCAACTACGACGACCTCGAACAGGAGAACATCGCGCTCCAGGAACAGGTCGACCGGCTCATCGGTACCCAGGCTGCCGCGGAGGCTGCGGTCATCGAGGGCAAGGAACTCCAGGCGCTGTACAGCCTGCCGTCGCTGTCCGGGATCGACACGGAGGTGGCCCAGGTGATCGGCCGCGCCGTCAGCAATCTCGACCAGGTGATCGAGATCAACAAGGGCAGCTCGAGCGGGATCGAAGTCGGCATGGCGGTGGTCAACCAGGCCGGCCTCGTGGGCAAGGTCACCCAGGTGACCCGCAGCACCGCCCGGGTCATGCTGGTCACCGACAGCCGCTACACCGTCGCCGTCAAGGTCACCTCGGCGTCGGCGACCGATGAGGCGATCCCGACCAACACGTCGCCGTCGGGCCTCAGCCCGTCGGAGATCGCTGCCGCCGGAACCACGACGACGACCACGACGACGATCCCGCGCCTGCCGGGTGCGATCGTGCCTGGCGTCACGCTTCCCGACGGGTCGCCGGTTCCCGACACGACCCTGCCAGGCACTGTGGTGGGCGCCAACGGCGAGCCGTTGGTCGACCCGGTCACGGGACGCCCGCTGACGGCCGAGCAGATCGCGGGTCTCGAGGAGCTCGCCGCGCAGTTGGACGGCGTCGCGAACGACGACGACCACGTTGCCCGGCCGCACGCGGAACGGCCGTGTCGGACTCCACGACGACCACGACGACGACGTTGGCAGAGGTGATCGAGAAGGAGTACGGCGCACTCGAAGGGCGAGGGCGCCTCCGCCTGCCGCAGATCAAGTTCGTCCAGGACTCTCCGTCGTTGTCGGAGCTCGTTCCGGGCGATCTCGTCGAGACAGCCGGCGGGTCCGAGAGCCTGGCGCCGACGGGAATCCCGGTCGGCCGCGTGCTCAACCGGGCCGATCGGCCGGGGTCTGGTGGACCGCTGCTCGACGTCGAGCTCTACGCCGACCTCGCTCGGCTCAACTTCGTGCGGGTCGTGCTGTACAAGCCGCTCTCCGAAGTCGATCAGTGATCACGGATGTTCGCGTCGTTCGTCCAGGGCCCGCTCGTGCGGGTCATCCCGGTGGGACTGATCCTGCTCGCGCTGCAGCGGACGATCTTCGTCGAGATCCAGGTCGGCGGCGTGATCATCCAGGTCGTGATGGCGATGGCGGCTGCCGCCGGTGTCGCAGGAGGCAGTGAGCGAGGAGCGATCGTCGGGTTCACGCTCGGTGTGATGTTCGACCTGGCCGAGGGGACTCCGCTCGGGTCGACGGCGACCGCGATGACGATCGCGGGTGCGGTCGGTGGACTGCTGGCGTTGATCGCCGCGGATCCGCACTGGTGGCTCGAGGCGATCTTCACCGCACTCGGAACCGCAGCCGGCGTGGCGATGATCCCGCTGCTGCGAGCGTTCATCGGCGAGTCCGAGCCCTTCCAACGTCAGCTCGGCGTCGTGCTCGCGGTGGTCGCTGCCGCCGCGGCGGTGATGAGCCCGCTGCTGGTGCCGCTCGCCCGATGGTGCCTGAGGATGCGTCGCCCCGAATGGAAGCAGCCGGTGGCCGAGCAGACATCGTGAGTTCGGCCGTGGGTGATCACTGTCACGCACCGCTCGCTCGTCCTGACGCCTCAGGTCTGCAACACGTTTGTAACATGCGAGGCGTCATGATGAACCAGATGTCGAGCAACGGGCAGCCGCCGCATGGCCGCTGACAAGCGAGCCGCCCGTCTCGGCGTGCTCGCGCTCGTCGGCATGCTGCTGTTCGGCCTCGTCGGTGCGCGTCTGTGGTTCCTGCAGACCGTCGAGCAGGAGGCGCTGCAAGCCGAGGTCGACACGACGAAACTGCGCACGGTTCCCGCTGCTGCCCGAGCGTGGTCGCATCTTCGACGCCGAGGGTCGGATCCTCGCGGACAACGATCGGGTTCTCACCGTCGGTGTCGACTGGGAAGTGATCCGCAACAGCGACAACCGCGCGGAGATCTTCCGCCGCCTGTCGGGGTGGGTCGACGTGCCCGTCGAGGAGATGGAGGCCCGGTTCGAGAGCCAGGTGTACAGCCCGTTCCTGCCGATGCCCGTCGCCGAGGACATCGACGAGCGCACCGCGATCGCCCTCCAGGAACGCGTCGAGGATCTTCCCGGTGTCGAGATCCTCGAACAGTCGCGGCGGGTCTATCCCTACGCGCCGCTGGCGAGTCATGTCATCGGCTACATGGGCCGCATCACGGCCGAGACGAAGGACTTCTACCAGGGCAAGGGCTACTACCTCAACGAGCGTGTCGGGCAGTTCGGGATCGAACTGAGCATGGAGGACGAGCTGCACGGCAAGTGGGGCTACGTCACCTACGAGGTCGACAATGCCAGCCGGATCGTGCGCGAGATCCGCCGTGTGCCGCCGATCAACGGCAACGACGTGCAGTTGACGATCGACCTCGACCAGCAGCAGTTCGCCGAGCAGGCGCTCGAGACCAAACTGCGCGAACGCCAGCAACAGGTGGCGATCAACCCGCTCGACCCCGAGACGAACTTCGAGGAACTCGTGTTCCCCGAGTACCCGCGCGAGGTGCCGTACAAGGCGCCGGCAGGGTCGGTCGTGGTCCAGAACTACCAGAACGGTCAGATCATCGCGTTGGCGAGTTATCCGACGTTCGACAACCGCTGGTTCGAAGCCGATCTGGGCGGCGGCAAGTTCGACGAGCTCTTCCCGTCGGTCGACGCGAACGGTGAGCCCGATCGACCCGGACGAATCCATCCTGGTCAACCGTGCGATCCAGGGCCGCTACAACCTCGGCTCGACGTTCAAGCCGTTCGTTGCGTTCGCCGCGCTCGACACCGGGTTGATGGGAATCGGCGACTACTACCGTGACGAGGGTTCGTATCGGATGGAATCGGTCGAGGACGACAAGTGCAACGACGGGCTCGTGCGGTGTGTGTACCGCAACGCCACCTGCAGCGGCACCGGTCGTCCGTGTGTGTACGGCTCCGTCGACGTCGAGACCGCGCTGGCGGTCTCGTCCGACGCGTTCTTCTACCGCATCGGTGAGACGATCATGACCGAGAACGACTACCAACCGATCCTGCAGGAGGAGGTCCGCAAGTTCGGTTTCGGTTCCGACCCCGGCATCGATCTGCCGTACGCCTTCGACGGCACCGTTCCCGACGCCGAGCTCAAGGCCGAGTACGGTGAGCTCGGCGTGATCAGCGAGTCGGAGGCAGCCGGGTACTTCACGGGCGACAATGTGCAGCTCGCGATCGGACAGGGTCTGCTGTCGGCATCCCCGCTGCAGCTGGCGATGGGCTACTCGACGATCGCCAACAAGGGCTACCTGATGAAGCCCGAGATCATCAAGGCCGTGTACGAGCCGGGCGTTCCCGATTCCGCCGTCCAGGGCTACGCCGACATCACCCAGGCCAGGCTCGCACAGGAGCCCAACGTCGCTGGCGAGGTCATGCGTCAACTCCCGCTCGCGCCGGAGTCGTGGGACGAGATCGACCGGGGGTTGTCGCGGGTGATCACGGGGCCGGGCACGACGAGCGACTACTACCACTCGACCACGGGCGAGAATCTCTTCTACTACTACCGCGACACGGCGGGAGCCATCCCGCTCGCCGGCAAGACCGGCACCGCCCAGGGCGCGGGCAACTATCCGTGGAACGACTCGTCCGCATTCGCCGCGTACAGCCGGGATCCGTCGCGGCCCTACACCGTGAGCGCGTACCTCGAGAAGGCGGGCTACGGCTCCCAAGCGGCGGCTCCCGTCGTCAAGTGCATGTTCCTGCAGATGTCCGGACTGACCCGGCCGACCCGGTACGGCTCTCCGACGCGCTCGACCCGAACTCGACGGTTGCTGCGCCGCAGCGCGAACTCGCCGACACCCGCTGCTACGACGGCCGCTTCTCGAGCATTCGCACGATCGAGTAGCCATCCGTGGCCACCTCGTTCCTCTCCCGCAAACCCGACTCCGGTCTCGGCAACATCGGCGCCAGCCCCGCCGACCCGAGCCGCAATGTCGACTGGGTGTTGATGGCGGTCCAGTTCGCGCTGACGATCATCGGGTTCTTCGTCGTGTTCTCGGCGTCGAGGACGCGGATCTCGGCCGATCCGTACGCGTTCGCCACCCGCCAGGTCGTGTTCGCGATCATCGCCATCGTGGTCATGGTCGTCGTGATGTCGGTCGACTACGAGTGGTGGAAGGACCGTGCCCGCTTCCTCTACGGCCTCACGCTCGTGATGCTCACGTTGTTGTTCCTGCTCGGCGTGGCGTCCGGAGAGGACCGCATCTCGTTCGACCTCGGGCCGTTCAACTTCCAGCCGGCCGAGATGGCGAAGTTCACGACGCTGTTGATGCTGGCTGCCTACCTCGCCGAGGAGCGCAGCGACGAGGTCTCCTATGCCCGCTTCCTCGGCGGACTGATGATCGTCGGCGCGCCCGCCGTGCTCGTCATCATCCAACCCGACCTCGGTTCGGCGTCGGTGTTGGTGTCGATGGCGATGGGCGTCCTGCTCGTCGCGGGCGCCAAGGCGCGCTACATCGGCCTGATCACCGTGCTGTCGGTCGCCACGGTGCTCGCCGCGTTCGTCGGACGGCTCGTCAACAGCTACCAGGCCGCTCGGATCCGGGCGCTCGTCAATCCCGCCGCGGCTGACGCCGACGATCTGTACCAGGCCGAGAACGCGATGCGAGCCATCGGCACGGGCGGGGTCTGGGGCAAGGGCTGGCTGCAGGGGCCGCTCACGAACGGCCGCGACATCCCCGTGATGTGGGCCGACTTCCCGTTCGCGGCGATCGGCGAACAGTTCGGCCTGGTCGGTTCGTCGGTGGTGCTCGGGCTGATCGTGATCGCCCTCGTGCGCATCTGGCGCATCGCCCATCTCTCGCGCGATCTGCTGGGCACCTACTTCTGCGCCGGGGTGTTCACGATGCTGCTGTGGCAGACGTTCCAGAACGTGGCGATGACCGTGCAGATCATGCCGGTGACCGGCTTGCCGTTGCCGTTCATCTCCTACGGCGGGTCGGGCCTGATCGTGTACTTCGCCCTGTTCGGCCTGGTGCAGTCGGTCCACATGCGCCGCATGCGCTGACGACGGTCCCGATCAAATCCCTGGCCCATCCCGCCGTGAGCGCTGCGACGGCGTAGAATTCGCGTCCCAGTGGCCTTCGACATCGGACGACTCCCCAACACGAGCGACACGCCGGACTTCTCCGGATGCCGCTGCGCCCGTGGTGCACTGTCGTGTCGAGGCCTGGTCACCGGCGGCCACGTTGGCCGTCGTGCTGCTCGTTGCGCTGGCCCCCGGCGCATGCAACGGGTCCGTCAACCGGCGGATCCGACGTTCACGATCGGCTCGCCCACGCTGCACCGCGCAGACGGTTCGAGCCATGCAGAGCGCCGTCTCGGCTGCTCCTGCCAGAAGGGACCGTTTTTCCCATGGATCACGCCGACTCCGAGCGTTCGACCGAACCCAGCACCGAGACCTCCTCGCCTGACGCACCCGCCGGCGGGTCCACCGGCACGACCGGCGCCAAGCGCCGCCGGGGCTCGCGAGGCGGGCAACGCCGTCGCGGCAGCGGCCAGGGTGGCGCTTCGGGCGCTGCCGGTGCTGCGGATGATGCGGCGATTCGACTGCGGAGATCGACGACCGCAACGACATCGAGTTGCCGGAGCCGATTCGCGAGGGCCGCCCCTCCGTCGAGGCGGCCGAGAAGGCCCTCGTTCGCAAGCCGCGCATCGGCGACACCATGCCGATGCCGACCTCGCCGCCTCCGGGGCCGGCATTCGCGAGGTCCGTCACCGACGACGGCGACCGGTCGGGGGCGCCCAGAAGCGTCGACGACGGTCGGGATCGAAGGGAGGCTCCGGTCGGAAGTCCGGCGACAGCGGCCGGTGGTCGCACGGAATCGGGTGCCGACGACGGCTCGTCCGGGGTCGTCGAAGAGCCGTCGGGCTCGCGGGCGTGGCAGGGGTCGTTCCGATGGTCCCGAACTCGACGCCGCGACGCTCGAACAGCGCCGTGGACGTGAGCGCAACGGCAAGCCGATCGGGCGCTACTTCATGGCGGTCCAGGTGCGGTCCGGGATGACCCAGGTGGCCGTGCTCGAGGGACGCAACCTGATCGAGCACTACGTCAGCCGTCCGGCCGACGACGTCAGCCAGATCCACGGCAACATCTACGTGGGGCGAATCCAGAACGTGCTGCCCGGCATGGAGGCGGCATTCGTCGACATCGCGACACCGAAGAACGCCGTGCTGTACCGCGGTGACGTCCAGTACGACCCTGAAGACGTCGAGGAGGGGGGCAAGGACCCCCGCATCGAGGACATCCTCAAGAACAAGCAGCTGATCACCTGCCAGGTCACCAAGAACCCGATCGCCCACAAGGGAGCACGCCTGACCCAGGAGGTGTCGTTGCCGGGGAGGTTCGTGGTGCTGATCCCGAACTCCAAGACCTATGGCATCTCCAAGCGGCTGCCCGACGACGTGCGCAAGCGGCTGCGAGGCATTCTCGACCGTGTCAAGCCCGACGAGCACGGTCTGATCGTGCGGACGGCCGCCGAGACGGCCACCGAGGACGAGCTGGTCGCCGACATGACCATCCTGCTGCGACAGTGGGACCAGATCGCGGAGAAGGCAGCGAAGACCCAGCGGCCGGCGTTGCTGTACCGCGAGCCCGAGCTGGCCGTGCGGGTGATCCGTGAGGAGTTCAACGCCGACTACCGGGGCGTGGTCATCGACGACGAGCGGCTGTACCACGAGATCCGCGAGTACGTGGCGGCGTTCAATCCCGAACTCGCCGACCGCATCGAGTACTACGACGGCGGTGACGCCGAGGGCGCCCTGTCGGTGTTCGAGAAGTATCACATCCACGAGCAGGTCCACAAGGCGCTCGATCGCAAGGTGTGGCTGCCGTCGGGTGGGTCGCTGATCATCGAGCACACCGAGGCGCTGACGGTGATCGACGTCAACACCGGCAAGAACGTCGGCAAGTCGAACCTCGAAGAGACGGTCTTCCACAACAACATGGAAGCGGCCGAGGAGATCGCGAAGCAGCTGCGACTGCGCGACATCGGCGGGATCATCGTGATCGACTTCATCGACATGGAGGTCAAGGGGAACCGGGCCAAGGTGATCGAGAAGTTCCGAGACGCACTCGCCCGGGACAAGACACGGTCGCAGGTGTTCGACATCACCGAACTCGGCCTGGTCGAGATGACCCGCAAACGCATCGGTGAGGGGTTGCTCACCGAGTACTCCGAGATCTGTCCCGACTGCGAGGGTCGCGGCGTCCTCGTCGACTACGGCCTGCTGGAGTGACGATGGACATCGAGATCACCGACGACGCCCGGGCGCTGCTCGAACGCAAGGGCGGCACCATGTCGATCGACTTCATCCGCCCCACCGGTTGAGGCAAGGTCGCTGAGGTGTCGGTCGACACCAACGTCAAGGGCAAGAACACTGCGGCATACCGCAAGCTGCGTCACGAGCGCTTTCAGATCCTGATCACGCCGACGCTCATCGGGATGGCCGAATCGATGCGGGTGGTCACCAAGGGCCGCCTGTCGAAGTCGCTCGCCGTCGAGTTCCGCGCCAGCGGCGCTGCCGGGGCATCCGACGACGCCTGCACGATCTGACGTCCACGACCAGACCCTCACCTGACCTCCTGGCGCCCCGAATCGGTTTGTGTGAGCACACACCGCCGAATTTGACCTTGTCGCTCGCACAAACAGTCAGGGTGCCGCCAGTCCCGATTTCTGTGAGCACCGATCGCCTTCGAGTGTGTTGTCGCTCACACAAATCGGGCTCACACACATCCGGGAGCCGTGGCTCGGGCCGTGAGTCTCCAATCCGACGTCGCACCCGCCACGACCTAAGGTCCGGGGATGGCTGATCTGCTCGCACTGTCGTCCCGGGTGATCGACTCCGGCGTGGTCGACGAACCCGATCAACCGCATCACGAACGAACTGTCGGAGGTGGCCGATGGGCTGGCCGTCGTCGAGAGCTTCTCGCACTCCGTCGTGCTCGACGCCGGCGACGGGCTCGTCGCGTTCGATGCGTCACACGAACGAACCGGTGCCGCCGTGGCTGCAGCGATCGCTGGGTGGACCTCGACGCCGGTCACGCACCTCGTCTACACACACGGCCACACCGACCATGTCGGTGGGAGTCCGGCCTTCGCGGCAGCGTTCGGCGACATGTCCGTGGTCGGCCACGCCAACGTCGGTCCCCGATTCGATCGATACCGGTACACCAACGACTGGAACGTGCGCATCAACGCCCGTCAGTTCGGCGGCGTCCGTGGCGACTTCGGCATGGGCGACACGCCCGACTTCATTCCGACGGAGACCCTCTGGCCGACACATGTCGTCGAGGACCACGACTCGATCATGGTCGGTGACCGCACGATCGAGCTCCATCACGCCCGCGGCGAGACCGACGATCACCTGTGGGGTTGGGAACCGGATCGCAAGTGGGCGTTCGTCGGCGACTTCGTGATCTGGAACTTCCCGAACGCCGGCAACCCGCAGAAGGTCCAGCGCTTCCCGATCGAGTGGGCCGCTGCCCTGCGAGACATGATCGCTCACGGCCCCGAGCTGCTGCTGCCCGCGCACGGCCTGCCGATCGAGGGACGCGAGCGCATCGGACGCGTCCTCGGCGACATCGCCGGCGCACTCGAGCGGTTGGTGTCCGAGGTCGTCGACATGATGAACGCCGGCGAGGTGCTCGACACGATCGTCCACAGCGTGCACGTGCCCGACGACGTGCTGGCCAAGCCGTACCTGCGCCCGCTGTACGACGAGCCGGAGTTCGTCGTGCGCAACATCTGGCGCCAGTTCGGTGGATGGTGGGACGGTGCACCGAGCCGTCTCAAGCCGGCACCAGACGCGGTGTTGGCAAACGAGCTTGCCGATCTCGCCGGGGGAGCGTCGGTGCTCATCGAGCGGGCCACGGCGCTCTCCGATTCCGGCGAGCACCGGCTGGCCTGCCACCTGGCCGACCTGGCGGGCTGGGCGGCACCGCAGGACCCGGGCGTCCACGCTGCGCGTGCGCTGGTGTACCGGGCGCGACGGGCAGCTGAGAGCTCGCTGATGGCCAAGGGGATCTTCGCCGGGGCGGCACGTGAGTCCGAGTCGGTCGTCGGCCAGGATTGACCCCGCCACAGGGTTGAGGCGACGAAATGCGCCGCTAGCATCGGACAACGCTATGTACGCAGTCATCGCCTCAGGCGGCAAGCAGGAAAAGGTGGCCACGGGCCAGCAGGTACGAGTTGAACTGCTCGACGCCGACGAGGGCAGCGACGTGTCGCTGACCCCTGTCATGGTGGTCGATGGCAGCACCGTGCTCGCCACCCCGGACGAGCTGAAGAGCGCGTCGGTCACCGGCAAGATCGTCGGCCAGGTCAAGGGCCCGAAGATCAACGGCTACACCTACAAACGCCGCACCAACCAACATCGTCGCTACGGCCACCGCCAGAAGTACCATCTGGTCGAGATCACCTCGATCACGGTCTGACCGGCACCAGCCCGATTCGAACGGAGAACACTCATGTCAAAGACCAAAGGTGGCGGCTCAACCCGCAACGGTCGCGATTCGAACGCTCAGCGCCTCGGCGTGAAGGCCTTCGGTGGCAGCGACATCACCGCCGGCACGATCCTCGTGCGTCAGCGCGGCACCAAGTTCCATCCCGGCAAGAACGTCGGCAAGGGCAAGGACGACACGCTGTTCAGCCTCGTCGACGGCCGGGTGGAGTTCGGGCAGAGCAAGGGCCGCAAGACGGTCAGCGTGCTCCCCGTCGACGCCTGATCACGCACCATACCTGAACGCCGAACGGCCCGGTCTCCCCGAGGAGACCGGGCCGTTTCGCGTCTCGAATCCCTCCCAGCGATGAGCGAAAAGCCGCCATTCGGTCGGTTCACTCATCGCGGGGGTTGCCCCACCCGAGCGATGAGCGAAAAGCCGCTATTCGGTCGGTTCGCTCATCGCTGGAGGTGGCCCCACCCGAGCGATGAGCGAAAAGCCGCAATCCGGTCGGTTCACTCATCGCTGGAGGTTGCCCCACCCGAGCGATGAGCGAAAAGCCGCTATTCGGGCGGTTCGCTCATCGCGGGGAGTGTTCAGGCGTCGGCGAGTTTGGCTTCGAGGCTGTCGACCTCGACGTTGAGCACGGCGGGAAGCTTGTCACCGAAGCGGGCGTAGTGCTCGCGGATCTGCGGGATCGCGGACTTCCAGCCCTCGACGTCGACCGACAGGATCGTGTCGAGGTCGGCTTCGTCGATCTCGAGCCCGTCGGTGTCGAGCGCTGCCTTGGTCGGCAGCTTGCCGATCGGCGTGTCGATCGCGTCGGCGGTGCCGTTGACCCGCTCGAACACCCACTTGAGCACTCGGCTGTTCTCGCCGAAGCCCGGCCACAGGTAGCGGCCGTCGTCGTCGCGGCGGAACCAGTTGACGAAGAAGATCTTCGGCAGCTTGTCCGGATCGGTCGCCTTCTCCATGCCCAACCAGTGGGCGAAGTAGTCGGCGTAGTTGTAGCCGCAGAACGGCAGCATCGCCATCGGGTCGAAGCGCAGGGCGCCCACCGCTCCCTGCTGGGCAGCGGTGGTCTCCGACGCCATGATCGAGCCGAGGAACACGCCGTGCTCCCAGTCGTTGGCCTCGGTCACCAGCGGCACCGTCGTGCGGCGGCGGCCGCCGAAGAGGATCGCCGAGATCGGCACGCCGGCGGGGTCTTCCCACTCGGAGGCGATCGACGGGCACTGCGCAGCCGGCGCGGTGAAGCGGGCATTCGGGTGCGCCGCGGGCGTCTCGACCTCGGGGTTCCAAGCGTTGCCCTTCCAGTCGGTGGCGCGCGCTGGGGGAGTGTCGGTCATCTCCTCCCACCACACGTCGCCGTCGTCGGTGAGTGCGGTGTTCGTGTAGACGCTGTTACCCCAGAGCGTGTCCATCGCGTTGGCGTTGGTCTGGTAGCTGGTGCCCGGCGCCACGCCGAAGAATCCGGCCTCCGGGTTGATCGCCCAGAGCCGCCCGTCGTCGCCGAACTTCATCCAACAGATGTCGTCGCCGACCGTCTCGGCCTTCCATCCGGGGATCGTCGGCACGAGCATCGCCAGGTTGGTCTTGCCGCACGCGGACGGGAAGGCGCCGGCGATGTACTTCGACTCGCCGTCGGGGTTGGTGAGCTTGAGGATCAGCATGTGCTCGGCGAGCCAGCCGTCGTCGCGAGCCATCACCGACGCGATGCGCAGCGCAAAGCACTTCTTGCCGAGCAGGGCGTTGCCGCCGTAGCCGGAGCCGTACGACCAGATCTCGCGGGTCTCGGGGAAGTGCACGATGTACTTGTTCTCGGCGTCGCAGGGCCACGGAACGTCGGCCGCACCGTTCTCGAGCGGAGCGCCGACCGAGTGCAGACACGGCACCCACTGGTCGTCGCCGAGGACGTCGAGTGCGCCCTGACCCATGCGGGTCATGATGCGCATGTTGACCGCCACGTAGGCCGAGTCGGTCAGCTGGACGCCGATGTGGGCGATCGGTGAGCCGAGCGGTCCCATCGAGAACGGCACCACGTACATCGTGCGTCCCTTCATCGAGCCGGTGTACAGGCGCTTCATCTCGGCGCGCATCTCGGCGGGGTCGCGCCAGTTGTTGTTCGGACCCGCTTCGTCTTCGGTGGCCGAGCAGATGTAGGTGCGGTCCTCGACGCGGGCGACGTCGCCCGGATCCGAATGTGCCCAGTAGCTGTTGGGGCGCTTGGCCTCGTCGAGCTTGGTGAACGTGCCGGAGTCGACGAGTTCCTGGCAGAGACGCTCGTACTCGTCGGCCGAACCGTCGCACCAGTAGATGTCGGCGGGCTGCATCACCGCCGCCCATTCCGAGACCCAGTCCTTCAGTCGCTGGTTGGTGGTCGTTCCGCTCATCTGGTGACTCCTCATCGAGTTCAGGGGGTGTGGCCGCGCATCGGTGGACGGGCGGCATCGATCTCCGACACTCAAGCGTAGGGCGCGCGGCGACCAACGACGAAACACAGCGGGGGGCACAAGGTCACGATCTCGCGCCCGGAGCGAGCGCCTGGCGGGTTGCGGCGGCTCGTGGGGCGCTCAGGCGCCCGGGGTGGCCATGTCGACTTCGGAACCGAGGCGCAGCCGCGTGGCGAAGCCGGCCTCGTCGAGTTCGAACACGACACGCTGGCCTTGGCGCAGCATGCGAAAGATCGACCCGGCCAGCGCGTCGGCGGCCAGTTCGTAGTCGTTGAGGTCGGTGTCGGACATCACGAGTCCGTCACCGGTTGCGGGGTCATATGCCTTGATGACGCCCTGCATGACGAGGACTCAGCTCGCCTTGACGATCTTGCCGGACTTGATGCAGCCCGTGCAGACGTTGACACGCTTGGCGGCGCCGTTCACGCTGGCGCGGACACGCTGGATGTTCGGGTTCCAGCGTCGCTTCGTACGACGATGCGAGTGCGACACCGACATGCCCCACGACGGGCCCTTGCCACACACTTCACACTTCGATGCCATTGGATTCTCCTGCAGAGCTGCCGGATTCCCGGCTCGATCACGTTGTAGTTGTCCGGCCGACGACAGGGCCTGCCGGGACAGCCATGAAATGCTACCAAGCGGATCGGTCGGCCCCACGCGGTACCTTCGAGTGCCGACACGCCGCGGCTCGAACGTGATCCCCGTAAGCTCGTGGGCCGTGCCCACTCTGGAACGGTTGAACACCGCTGCGCTACGTGAGACGGTCCGCACCTTTCGAGATGCCGTCCGCGAGCATTCTCATGGGTTGAACCGACTGAACGTCTATCCGGTTCCCGATGGCGACACCGGCACCAACATGGCACGAACGCTCGATGCCGTGGTCGCCGAGATGGACACGGCGGCCGACGACGACCACGACGCCACGTGCGATGCGATCAGCCACGGCTCGCTGATGGGGGCCCGCGGCAACAGCGGGGTCATCTTGAGCCAGATCATGCGTGGCTTCGCCGGCACGGTGAAGGAGCACGCCGACGTCCAGGGCGCCAAGTTCGCCGAAGCGCTCCAGGCTGCGGCCGCCGGCGCGTACGACGCCGTGTTGAAACCGATCGAGGGAACGATCCTCACGGTGTGTCGCGAGAGCGCCGACGCCGCCAAGGTCGCGGCCGACGCAGGCGGGTCGCTGGTCGAGGTCGCTCGGGCGGCGAGGGCCGCCGGCAAGCTGGCGCTCGACAACACCCCCGAACAGCTCCAGGTGCTGAAGGACGCCGGCGTGGTCGACGCCGGTGGTGCCGGATTCCTCCTGCTGCTCGACTCGGTGCTGTACGTCGTCGACGGTGAACCGCTGCCGGTCGCAGAGCCCGACGACGGCACGATGGGGGCCGTCGGCGCCGCGTTCGAGGTCGTCGCGCACCGCCATGCCGCCGCGCCCGGCGAACTCGACGTGAGCGAGCAACGCTACGAGGTGATGTACTTCCTGGACCTCGCCGACGAACGGATCCGCGAGTTCAAGGAACACTGGGGAGCGATCGGCGACTCGATCGTGGTCGTGGGTGGCGACGGTCTGTGGAACTGCCACGTGCACACCAACGAGATCGGCGCGTCCATCGAAGTGGCGCTCGACCTGGGCGGGCGGCCGAAGTCGATCCGTGTCACCGATCTGTTCGAGGAGGTCGACGAGGAGCACGAACGACGCGAAGCCGAGCTGGCGTCGACCGCCCTGGCCGCACCCGTGGCCGAGGAGTTGCCCGCCGTCACGACCGCAGTGGTCGCCGTGTGTTCCGGAAGCGGTCTCGTCGAGCTCTTCGCCCAGCTCGGGGTGCAGGGTGTGGTCACCGGCGGCCAGACGATGAACCCGTCGACGGCGGAGCTGCTCGAGACGGTGCAGCGGGTCAACGCAGACCAGGTGGTGGTGTTGCCGAACAACAAGAACATCATCCCCGTCGCCGAGCAGCTCGACGCGCTCACCGAGAAGACCGTCATCGTCGTGCCCACTCGCTCGATGCCGGAGGCGCTCGCAGCGCTCGTGGCCTACGATGCCGACGCAACCGCCGTCGTCAACGCCACCGAGATGACCGAGGCCGCCGAATCCGTCGTGGCCGGTGAAGTCACCCGAGCGGTGCGCGACAGTACGAGCGGAGTCGGCGCGATTCTCGAAGGCGACTGGATCGGACTCCTCCGTGGCGACGGCATCGTCGCGGTGGCCTCCTCGGCGGAGGGGGCGGCAATGGGGCTGCTGGACGTGATCGTCGGTGAGTCGGCCGAACTCGTGACGATGGTGACCGGCAGCGACGCCGACGACGCCGTCACCGAACAGATCGTCGGGTGGCTCGGCGACCACCGCGGCGACATCCACGTCGACGTCCATCACGGCGGCCAACCCCTCTACCCCTACCTCTTCGGAGTCGAGTGAACGCACTGTCGTTCCGCGATCTCGCCGAGATCGACGTCGGTCGGCTCAAGGGCGTCGGTGACAAGAAGCGCGGCTCGCTCGCTGCGGTCGGCATCGACAACCTGCTCGACCTGGTCACCTTCTACCCGCGACGGTGGGTCGACCGATCGAACGAAGCCCGCATCGCCGACCTGGTGCCGGGGGAGGAAGCGCTCGTGCTCGCCACGGTGCGTTCGGTGACCAAGCGTGTCACCCGCAACCGTCGCACGATGGTCAACGTCAACGTCGGCGACGGCTCGGGCCGCATGGAGGTGGTCTTCTTCAACCAGCCGTGGCGCGAGCGCCAACTGCGCGAGGGGCTGCAGATCGCGCTGTTCGGCAAGGCCGACGTGTATCGCGGCGGTCTCCAGATGGCGAACCCGGTGGTCGACCTGATCGGCGATCGGACCGGCCGCATCGTGCCGATCTACCCGCAGAGCGAGAAGGTCCAGATCAACACGTGGGAGATCGCCGGCTGGGTCGAGGAGGCGCTGCGACGCTGTCGCGATCGTGGAATCGCCGATCCGGTGCCGTCGGGTGTGCTGCAACGTCTCGGCCTGCTCGGCCGATTCGACGCGCTGTCGAACATCCACCTGCCCGAGTCGATCAGCGACAAGGAACAGGCGCGCCGCCGGCTCGCGTTCGACGAACTGCTTCGTGTGCAGCTCGTGCTGGTGCTGCGCAAGCGGGCGATGGAACGAGATCAGCTCGGTATCGCTCACGATCTGTCGGGCGATCTGGTCCAGCGGTTCCACGATGCGTTGCCGTACCCGCTCACCGGTGCCCAGCGGCGGGCGATCGACGAGGTCGAACGTGACCTTGCAGCTTCACATCCGATGCATCGGTTGCTGCAGGGCGATGTCGGCTCGGGCAAGACCGTCGTCGCCGTGGACACGATGATGGTGGCCGTCCAGGGCGGCCACCAGGCGGCGCTGATGGCTCCGACCGAGGTCCTCGCCGAGCAGCACGCGACCGGTGTTCGGGCGTTGCTCACAGGCGTGAGCGTTCCCGATCCGGGCAACCTCTTCGGCGACCGGCCGCTGCGCGTCGAGTTGCTGACGAACCGGGTCACCGGTTCCGATCGCAAGGACGTCCTCGCCGGCTTGGCTGACGGCACGGTCGACATCGTGATCGGCACCCATGCGTTGATCCAGGACGCCGTCGACTTCGCCAGCCTCGGCGCAGTTGTCGTCGACGAGCAACACCGCTTCGGTGTCGAGCAACGCGCCGCCCTCCGTGCGAAGACCGTCGGCGGCGCGGTTCCCGACATGCTGGTGATGACCGCCACCCCGATTCCTCGCACGGCGGCGATGACCGTGTACGGCGATCTCGACGTGAGCGTGCTCGACGAGTTGCCACCCGGCCGCACCCCGATCGTCACGAAGTGGGCCGACGGGCCGCTGCTCGAAGCGGAGGTGTGGGCCGATGTGCGCAACCAGGTCGCCGACGGTCGGCAGGCCTACGTCGTGTGTCCGCTGATCGGCGAGAGCGAGAAGCTCGAGGTCGCGTCAGCCGAGGAGACGTTCGAACGACTGATCAGCGACGAACTTGCCGGGCTCCGGCTCGGCCTCCTGCACGGTCGCCTCGCCCCGGCGGAGAAGGAGGCCACGATGGACTCGTTCCGCGCCGGTGAGCTCGACGTCCTCGTCGCCACGACGGTGATCGAGGTCGGCGTCGACGTTCCCAACGCGACGGTGATGGTGATCCTCGACGCCGACCGATTCGGGATCGCGCAGCTCCATCAGCTCCGCGGACGCGTCGGCCGGGGTGCCCACGCCTCGACGTGCTGGTTGGTCACGCAGCAGCACAACGAACCCGGCGACCCGATCGGCAACCCGAGAGTCGAAGCGCTCGTGGCGACCACGGACGGTTTCGAACTCGCCGAGATCGACCTCGACCTGCGCGGCGAGGGCACGCTGATGTCCACCTCGCAGAAGGGCCGCAGCGACCTCAAGCTCGCGTCGTTGCGGCGTGATCGGAACCTGGTGGAGCTCGCTCGGGAGGCGGCGTTCGAGATCGTCGACGCCGACCCCGAACTCGCCGGTCATCCGGGGTTGGCAGACGAACTCGCACTCGTCGTCAGCGAGTCCGACGAAGCCTTCCTCGCCAAGAGCTGAGTTTCACGCTCGGTTCGATCTTCTCGTGAACTCGTGCGGGATCTGTTCCCTCACGAGTTCACGAGAAGCTGGGTCAGCCATCGCCGCGGGCGATCTCGGCGTCGTCCTCGTCGGACATGACGAGATCCCAGCGATCGAGGCAGTCCTCGCAGCGGTAGGCGATCACGTCGCCGGGTTCCCAGATCCCGTCCTCGGGCGGATGCGAGAGCAGGAAGCACCGCCCGCCGCAATCGATGCAGGTGATCTGTGGTGTCGGCGTGAGCACGCGGCCAGTCTTGCGTGTCGGCGAGCGCCACCGGGCATCTGTGCGTATCCTCGCCACGGTGCGAGTCGTGGCGGGAGAACTGGGTGGACGCCGACTGGTCGCTCCCGAGGGCACGTCGACCAGGCCCACCACGGATCGAGTCCGCGAGGCGATCTTCAACTCGCTCGGCAGCGCCGGCGTGCTCGAGGGCGCAGTCGTCGCGGACCTGTTCGCCGGCAGCGGCGCCATCGGGATCGAGGCGCTGTCGCGCGGCGCCGAGCGTTGCATCTTCGTCGAGCGCGATCGCGCTGCCCTGCGAGCGTTGCACGAGAACCTCGACGCACTCGACCTGACCGGCCGGTCACGGGTGCTCTCCGCCGACGCGTTGTCGGTCGCGGCGACCATCGACGCCGACATCGTGTTCGCAGACCCTCCCTACGAGTTCGATTCGTGGGCCGAGCTGCTCGGACGCCTACGAGCCGACCTGGTGATCGCCGAGTCCGGGTCGAGCGTCGAGGCTCCGACGGGTTGGACGGCCACTCGCGACAAGAAGTACGGACGCACCCGCGTGACGTTCCTCGAACGCGACCTCGACGCGGCGGCAGGCGAGGCCGCAGTAGGGTCTGACACCCGATGAGCACGTCACTGCGGGTCCTCTACCCGGGGAGCTTCGATCCGATCCACCTCGGCCACATCGACGTCATCGAGCAGGCCCACGAGCTGTTCGGATCGGTCGTGGTGGCGATCATGCACAACCACGCGAAACCGTCGGGGCTCTTCGCCGTCGACGACCGAGTCGACATGGCGACGAGGGCGCTCGCCCACCTCGACGGTGTCAGCGTCGTGGCCCAGACCGGTCTGGCGGTGCAGGCAGCGCAGCGCGCCGACGTCGACTTCATCGTCAAGGGGCTGCGCACCGCCGCCGACTTCGAGATCGAACAGCAGATGGCCCACAACAACCACGCAGTGACCGGGGTGCGCACGGTGTATCTTCCCTGCCGCCCCGAACTCGGGTACATCAGCAGCCGCTTCGTGCGCGAGATCGCGAAGTACGGTGGATCCATCGACCATCTCGTCCCGGCGCACGTCGCCGACGCATTGCGCCGCGCGAACGCCGGCGATCAGAACTGAGCCAATCATGAGCTACGACGACGGCGAACACGACGACTACGACGACATCGACGACGAGTACCCCGATCCCGGTGTGCCCGGCGGTTTCGTCGGAGACGCCGAAACGCTGCTCCGCCGGGCCATCGACATCATCGCAACCGCACCGACCATGCCGTTGTCGTCGTCGCCGCGCATCGACCGCGACGAGATGATCGAGCTGCTCGAGGAGTCGCTGCATCGCCTCCCCGAGGAGCTGCGCCAGGCCCGCTGGATGCTCAAGGAGCGCCAGGAGTTCGTGGCCAAGACCCGCCGCGAGGCCGACGAACTGCTCGAGGCCGCCCGGGTGCGCGCCGAGCGCATGGTGCAGCGCACCGAGGTCGTGCGCGCCGCCGAACAACGGGCACGCCAGGTGATGGAGACCGCCGAGGCCGACTCGCGGCGCCTCAAGCACGAGACCGAGGACTTCCTCGACCAGCGTCTCGGCTCGTTCGAGATCCTGCTCGACAAGCTGCAGAAGACCGTCGGTGCCGGCCGTCAGCGTCTGTCGATCGGCGGCGCCGTCGACGAGACGAACGTGATCGAGGAAGACGACCCCACCAAGGGGTTCTTCGATCAGGACCACTGATCGCAGTCGCGCCGTGGCCGACCCGCTACGACCCATGCGGATCAACGCCGTCGAGCTGCTCCGCCAACCCGGTGCGGTTCGCGACGTCAGCCTCGACGTCGCCGCAGATCCCCTCGACGTCGAGCATGATCGTCTTGCGGGCGACATCCACGTCGAGCTGCGGCTGACGGCACTCAACGACGGCATCGACGTCGACGGCACCGTGAGCGCCGACTGGGCGACCGTCTGCCGTCGATGCCTGGTCGACGTGTCGGGCACCGCGGTCGGCGCCGTCGACGAGCTGTATCAGATCGACCCGCTCGACCCCGACGCGTACGTGATCGAGGACGGCCAGCTCGACCTCGCACCGCTCGTTCGCGAGACGATCCTGCTCGAACTGGACAACGAGCGTCTGTGCCGTGCGGACTGTGCCGGGCTGTGCCCGGTCTGCGGGGTCGATCGCAACACCACCGACTGCTCCTGCGACGCGACGGTGCGCGACGAGCGGTGGGCGGCACTCGAAGGCTTCGTCCCCGACGACGACCGGGCGGGTGACTCGGGCGGGTGACTCGTTTCGCCGGATGGCAACGGCGTCGCCCCCCGATAACGTGATGCGGCCGTTGCGGCACGGTGCGCCCGAATCCGGGCCCCGATCCAATTCCGGTCGTCCGACGACCGTCCCCGAGAACCAGGAAGCGAACGATGGCCGTTCCCAAGAAGAAGACCTCCAAGTCGAAGACCCGCAGCCGTCGGGCGAGCGCCTGGCAGCTGAACGCGCCCGCTCGCAGCCTCTGCCCGCGTTGCGGCAACGCCAAGACCCCGCACGTCGTGTGCCCCTCGTGTGGCTGGTACCGCGACCGCGTCGTCGTCGACGTCGGCTGATCTCCTGAGCACCGCCATGCTCCCCGTCGCTGTCGACGCCATGGGCGGCGACCATGCTCCCGATCCGATCCTCGCCGGAGCGCACCTTGCTGCGTCCACGGGCATCCCCGTGGTCCTCGTCGGGCCCGCCGACCTCGACGGTCGCGAGAGCCCAGACGGTTCGGTCCTCGACCTGATCGAGGCGAGCGAGGTCATCGGTATGCACGACGACCCTGCCCAAGGGGTGCGTCGCAAGAAGGACTCGTCGCTCGTGCGCGCCGCCGAGGCGGTGCGTGACGGACGCGCCAGCGCGATGATCTCCGCCGGCAACACCGGTGCAACGATGGCGTCGGCGCTGTTGCGGATGGGGCGGATCTCGGGCGTCAAGCGCCCTGCGATCGCCACGCCGATTCCGGTTCCCGGCTCGACGCCGACCGTCCTGCTCGACGCAGGTGCCAACTCCGAGGTGCAGGCCGAATGGCTGGTGCAGTTCGCGCTGATGGGGTCGGTGTATGCGCACCATCGCTTCGGCATCGAGGCACCGCGCGTCGGACTGCTGTCGATCGGCGAGGAGCCTGGCAAGGGCGACACGTTGCGCAAGGAGGCCTACGAGCTGCTCGGAGGCGCCTCGCACCTGAACTTCATCGGCAACGTCGAGGGTCGTGACGTCATGAGCGCCGAGCTCGACGTGTGCGTCACCGATGGCTTCACCGGCAATGTCGTGCTCAAGACCCTCGAGGGCGGCATGAGGGTGGTCATCAAGGCGCTGCTCGAGGCATTCGCTGCCGAGGAGCACTACAAGCCCCACGCCGACGCGTTGATGCCGGCACTGCTGCCGCTGTATGCCTCACTCAGCCCGGACACCTATGGCGGCGCTGTGCTGCTGGGCGTCGACGGTGTGTGCATCATCGCCCACGGCTCGTCGGGTGAGACCGCGATCGCGAACGGGATCGGGGTGGCGCGCGACATGGTCGAGCACGACATGGTCGGCGAGATCCGGGCGGCGATCGCCGGCAACGTGGCCTGATCGCCCCGACAACTACACTCGGCGCCCGTGCCAGCTGACTCCGCCCCACTCGAACGCGACGAGATCTTCGAGATCGTCCGCGACCGCCTCGCCGACATCCTCGAGATCGAGCCGTCGACCATCACCGAGGGCCAGTCGTTCGTCGATGACCTCGACGCCGACTCGCTGGCGCTGATCGAGTTGGTCGAGGCACTCGAGGAGCAACTCGGCGACCGCATCCCGGAGTTCCGTATCGAGGACGAGGATCTCGAGGACCTCAAGACCGTGCGCGACGCCATCGACTACGTCCACGAACGCGCCACGGCGAGCTGACGCCGAGGTGGCTGGCTTCGGCGACGATCAGCCTGCGTCCGGTCTCGCCGAGCTGGCCGAGCGAATTGGCTACCGGTTTCTCGACTGGAGCCTGCTCGAGCGGGCGCTCGCCCACCGGTCGTGGTGTGCCGAGACGCCCGGCTCGGTGAGCAACGAACGACTCGAGTTCCTCGGTGACGCGGTGCTCGGGTGGGCGGTCGCCGACATCGTCTTCCACCGGTATCCGGTCGCCGAAGGTCAGCTGACCGACCTTCGAAAGAGCGTGGTCAACGCCATTGCGTTGGCGGAGGTCGCACAGTCGATCGGCCTCGGCGACCACGTGTTGCTCGGGCGGGGCGAGGCTGCCGCTGGCGGCGCCGACAAACCCTCCATCCTGTCGGACGCGTTCGAGGCCGTGCTCGGAGCGGTGTACCTCGATGGTGGCGCCGACGCTGCGTTCGAGATGGTCGAACGGCTCGTGGTGCCGCGCATGCCCGAGTCGGCCGACGCCATTGGCCAGTTCGACCAGAAGACCCAGCTCCAGGAACTCGCCGCCCGTCTCGGGCGGGGTGCGCCGGTCTACGAGGTGTCGTCGCAGGGGCCCGATCACGCCAAGACGTTCCGCGCCCTGGTGCTCGTCGACGGTGACGTCCTCGGGGTGGGCACCGGCCGGTCGAAGAAGGCCGCCGAGCAGCTCGCGGCCACCGAGGCCTGCATCGCCCTCGGCTGAGCAGTCGACGCGCCCGTGATCTGCGATGCCTGAACTCCCGGAGGTCGAGACCGTCCGGCGCGGGCTGCAGCGTCATCTCGTCGGGCGTCGTATCGAACGCGTCGAGGTGGGCCGGGAGCGTTCGGTGCGACGCACCTCGCGCGAGGAGGTGATCGTCGGACTCAGCGACACCGTGGTCGAAGCAGCCGACCGCCGCGGCAAGTACCTCCTGCTCTCGCTCGACTCCGGCGACACGTGCATGATCCACCTGCGCATGAGCGGCCAGGTCCTGCTGGCGACTGCCGGGGCGTCCCGTCCGGCACACACCCACGTGGTGATGCACCTCGACGACGGCCACGAGGCATGGTTCGTCGATCCGCGCACCTTCGGTGAGGTCGTCGTGTTCGATCCATCGCGAGTCGATGTGGAACTGCCCGAACTGGCGCAGCTCGGCGTCGACCCGATCGCCGATCCGTTCGACGCGGCGACGCTGCGAGCAGCCTTCGGCACGACGGCACGCGCGCTGAAGCCGCTCTTGCTCGACCAACACGTCGTGGCAGGTATCGGCAACATCTACGCCGACGAGATCCTCCACCGGGCCCGGCTAAGACCGGACCGTCCGGCATCGAGCCTCGACCGAAGGCGCATCGCCCGGCTCGCCGGATCGATCGTCGGGGTGCTGGCCGAGGCGATCGATGCCGGTGGCTCCACGCTCGGCGACGCCCAGTACGTCGATCTGATGGGGGAGGGCGGCTCGTACCAGGACGAGCACCGCGTGTACGGACGCGGGGGAGAGCGTTGCCTCAGTTGCGGCCGCGGGTGGGTGCGCCGGTCGGTCACCGGCGGCCGCGGCACGCACTGGTGCCCGGTCTGTCAACGCTGACCTGCGCGGGCCGAGCTGCGATCATGGTCCGATGCTGCTGACACCGCGTTACGGACCCACCGCGATCATTGCGCTCGACGGCGATCCGACGGCGATTGCCCAGCCGTGCATCTGGCAGCGCCGACGCTTCCTCGCGATGATCCAGGATCTCGACGAGGACGAGTGGATCCATCCGAGCCGTTGCGACGGATGGTCGTCACGAGACGTCGCCGCGCATCTCGCCTCCACCAACGCCTTCTGGGAGTTCGCGATCCGATCGGGAATCGACGGGTCGCCAACGGAGATGCTGGCAACGTTCGATCCGGTCGCGACCCCGGCGCGGATGGTCGCCGACTCGACGTGGAGTACCGACGAGATCGTCGAGACGTTCGCAACATCGTCGGAGTCACTCGCCCGACTCCTCCTCGAGCTGGATGCGACCGATTGGACGGCGCAGGCGGAGGCCCCTCCCGGCCATCTCGGCGTCAGCGCGGTGGTGCACCACGCGCTCTGGGATTCCTGGATCCACGAGCGCGACATCGCACTCCCGCTCGGTCGGACACCTCCGGTGGAATCCGACGAGGTGATCGCGAGTCTGCGCTACGTCGCCGCACTCACGCCGGCGTTGGCGATCGCAGCAGGGGCCTCCGGGACGGCGGAATTCGACGTTCGCGGCGTCCGATCCGGATGCGCGCTTCCACGTCGAGGTCGGCACCGACGTGCTCGTGACTGCCGCGACCGTGGGATCCGAGTTCGCGCTCACCGGCAGTTCGGTCGACCTGCTCGAGGCGTTGAGCTTTCGTCAACCGCTCGAACAGGCGATTCCGCAGGAGCTCGACTGGGCCTTCGCGGGTTTGGCCACCGCATTCGACCGCTGAACCGAACGGGTGCGGGTGTGCCGGCACTTCGCGGGCTAACTTCGCTGCTGCTGTGTTCCTGAAGAGTCTCAACCTCAAGGGGTTCAAGTCGTTCGCCGACAGCACCACGATGGTGCTCGAACCCGGGGTCACCGTCGTCGTCGGCCCCAACGGGTCTGGCAAGTCCAACGTCGTCGACGCGATCGCGTGGGTGCTCGGAGCGCAGGCGCCCAAAGCGGTGCGCTCGCAGAAGATGGACGACGTGATCTTCGCGGGAACCGCCTCGCGGCCGGCGCTGGGGCGCGCCGAGGTCAGCATCGCCATCGACAACAGCGACGGCACGCTCGGTGTCGAACTGACCGAGATCACGGTCACGCGTGTGCTGTTCCGTACCGGCGACTCGGAGTACGCGATCAACGGGGTGCCGTGCCGCCTGCTCGACGTGCAGGAGCTGCTCTCGGATGCTGGGGTCGGCCGCCAGCAGCACGTGATCGTCAGCCAGGGCCAGATCGACGCCGTGCTCAACGCCCGGCCCGAGGAGCGCCGAGCGATCATCGAAGAGGCCGCAGGTGTCCTGAAGTTCCGCAAGCGCAAGGAGAAGGCGGAACGCCGGCTCGACGCCACGGAGGCGAACCTGTTGCGAGTTCAGGATCTCCTGCGAGAGGTGCGCAGGCAGCTTCGCCCGTTGGAGCGTCAGGCCCAGGCGGCCGAGCGTCACGGGTCGCTGGTGGCCGAGCTCACCGAGGTCAAGACCTTCGTGTCGGGGCGCGAGATCGCCAGCTGGCGGGCGAAGCTCGAGGCGCTTGCCGCCACCCGCCTCGAGAGCGCCACGATCGAGGCCGAGTTGAAGTCGGCGCTCGCCGCGCTCGACACCCAGGTGATGGCGATCGAGGCACAGCTGTCGGCGCGTGGCGCCAGCGACGTGAGCGATCGCCTGGTCCGCGTCGAGCAGCTGCGCGAACGCGCCCGCGGGCTCGCTGCGGTCCTGGTCGAGCGCCGCCGTTCGTTGGAGCGCGACAAGGGCCAACTGCTCGACGCCGGAGTGGTCGCCAATCTCGAGGCCGATGCCGCCCGGTTCCGTTCGGAACTCGACGAGGTGATCGTCGCGCTCGCCGAGATCGAACCGGCATCGGAGGCGCTGATCGCCGACGAGGAGGCGTTTCGTCTCGAACGCTCGAAGATGATCGGGGCCGTCGGCTCGGACCAGAGCGGCGCCCAGGCTGCCAGTGCGGCGGCCGAGGTCCGTGGCGAGATGCGTTCGGTGCGCTCGTCGCTCGAACGATCCACGGGCGACCTTCGACGGTTCCGTGAGCGGTTCGACTCACTTGCTGCCAAGCGCGACTCGAGCTCGGAGCGGGCACTGCGGTTCCGGACCGAGTGTGACGAGGCCGGAGCGATCGAGGAGCCGCTCGTCGCCGAGGTGGAAGTGGCAGAAGCCGCACTGGTCGAATGGATCTCGACCCACGAGGCCCGTCAGTCGTTGCGCAACGACGCCGCCGAGGAGGCGTCGCGGTGCGCGGCGCGCGTGGAGGCGCTCGAGCTCGCGCTCGACGCAGCCCGGGCCCGCGCCGGCGCCGAACGACTCGCCGGCGTCGACGGCGTGCTCGGCACACTGCTCGATCTGATCGAGATCGACGCCGGTTGGGAGCCTGCGGTCGAGGCGGCGCTCGGCGAGTCGTTGACCGCGGTGGTCGTCGACGATCCGTCGGCCGGTCGCAGGGCGCTGGATGCGCTGCGGAGCTCCGACACCAGCGGCGCCGTGATCGCACTGGGAACTCGTCCCGCGGACCAGCCTCGCCCGGCCGTCGGCGAGGCGGTTCGCCCCCACGCGCGGTCGTCGCGTCCGGGCGTCGACGTGCTGCTCGATGGCCTGCTCGGGTCGGCGGTTCGCGTCGACGACGTCGGTGCCGCGGTCGACGCCGCGCTGAGTCATCCCGATGCGGTCGTGGTCACGGCCGGCGGCGACCGGTTCGGTCTCAGCGGCTGGCGCGTCGGGGCTGCCGGGAGCGGAGCGACCGCGGCGGCGCTCGACGATGCGCTCGAACGGTCGGCCGAGGCCCAGACCGCGCTCGAGCGGGCGACCGAGGCCGTCGCGGCGTCGGAACGAGCACTCCAGGCGGCCCGGACGGCCGAGACCGAGCTGGCTCGTCGCCTCGACGCGAACGACGCTCGCTTCAGCGCCGCGTCCGAGGGGTTGGCCCAGGCGCAACGAGAGCATCGAGAGGCCGAGGCCGAACTCCAGAACCTCGAACGGTCGATCGACGACGTGACCGCCAACATCCTGCGCGACGAGCAGCGCATCTCGGAGCTCGAAGCGCTGCTGCCGGCGCTCGAATCCGACGAGCAGGCGGAGGCGGATGCGGCACGTGCTCGCGGAGAACTGCGCGCCGAGCTCGAGAACCGGGCGGCCGCGCTCGCGTCGCGTCGCAAGGACCTCGAGGTGCACAACGCCGGGCTGCACGAGCGCCAGCAGCTGCTGGAGCGACGCCTCGACGAGACCGAACGCCGCCTCGCCGCCGACGCCGAGGCGCGGGTCGCTGCGGAGGGTCGCCGGGTGACCATCGAGCGTGACATCGGTGCGATCGACCGGCTCGTCGAGCGCGTCGCAACGCACCGGGACGTGGTCGAGGTGCTGCACACCGCCCTCGTCGAGCAGCGGCGCCGCCAGAGCGACGAGGTGCGCGGGCTGACCTCCGAACTCGACCAGCAGCGACGCGAGCGCAGCGAGAAGGAACATGCGCTCGACGCGTCGCGCGAGCGTGCCCGCCAGGCCGAACTCGGCGAGGCCGAAGCCAAGCTCCGCCTCGAAACCGCCATCGAGACGCTGCGACGCGATCTCGACATCGAGCCCTCGGTCGCTGAGGCCGCGCCGATGCCGGTGCTGCCCGACGGAGCGACTCCGGCGGGGCGGGTGCGCGAGCTCGAACGAGAACTCCGGCTGCTCGGACCGATCAATCCACTCGCGCTCGAGGAGTTCAACGAGCTCCAGGCCCGACACACGTTCCTCGAGGAGCAGCTCGAGGACGTCCGCTCGACGCGACGTGAACTGTCGCGGGTGATCGCCGCCGTCGACCACGAGATCCAGAACGTGTTCGCCTCGGCGTTCGCCGACGTCAGTGAGAACTTCACGCAGTTGTTCGGGCTGTTGTTTCCTGGCGGTGTCGGCAAGCTCAAGCTCACGGCGCCGGACGATTTGCTGAACACGGGCATCGAGGTCGAGGCGAAGCCGAGCGGCAAGAACGTCAAGAAGCTGTCGTTGCTGTCGGGCGGCGAGCGCAGCCTCACCGCGTTGGCCTACCTGTTCGCGGTGTTCCGTTCCCGGCCCTCACCGTTCTACGTGATGGACGAGGTCGAGGCGGCGCTCGACGACGTCAACCTGCATCGGTTCCTCGGCCTCATCCAGGAGTTCCGCAAGGACGCCCAGCTGATCGTCGTGTCGCACCAGAAGCGCACCATGGAGGCCGGCGACTGCCTCCTCGGTGTCAGCATGCAACCCGGTGGTTCCAGCAAGGTCGTCACCGAACGCGTCACCGCCTCCTAGACCCGAACGAAGTTCCCCGAGCCCGGGTCTCGAGGAACCACCGTGGTTCCCGGAGACCCGGGCATCGGGAACCACGCCGAGGCGCCCGGTAGCGTCGGAGGGCGATGGGTATCGAGATCCTGTTCCTGATCCTGGCGATCGCAGTCGTTGCCTTCGGCATCGGCGTGCTCGTCGTGAGTCGCCGCCGCTCAGCGACGACCTCGGCGCCTCCGGCACGGCCGGCTCGCCCGACGACCCCACCTCCCGAACCGACCGCCGACGGCGACGTGCTCGTCGCGGAGCCCCCGGGCGAGGAACTCGTCGAGCCGGAGGCGGCACCCGAGCCGGTCAAGCCCCCCTCGCTGCGCGACCGTCTCGCCAAGGCCCGTCTCGCATTCACCGGTGCGTTCGCCGGTGTGCTGGGCCGCAGCGGCATCACCGAGGAGAGCTTCGAGGACCTGGAAGAAGCGCTGCTGCGCGCCGATGTCGGCGTCGGCGTGACCACCGAGCTGATCGACGGGCTGCGTGCCAGGGTCGCCGCGAAGGAGATCACCGAACCGCAGGAACTGCTCGACGCGCTCGAAGCGGAGATGGTCTCGCGTCTCGAGGGATCTGATCGCTCGCTGGTGTTCGAGCCGGGCGAAGCGGGCAGCCCGAACGTATGGATGTTCGTCGGCGTCAACGGCGTCGGCAAGACGACCACGATCGGCAAGCTGTCGAACCAGCAGATCCGTGACGGCCGAACTGTCCTGATGGCGGCCGGCGACACGTTCCGGGCCGCCGCCGCCGAGCAGCTCACGACCTGGGCGGAACGTTCGGGCGCCGAGATCGTGCGCGGCGCCGAGGGCAGCGACCCGAGTGCCGTGATCTTCGACGGGGTCGAGCGGGCCTCGGCGCGCAACATCGAACTCGTGATGGCCGACACCGCCGGCCGCCTGCACACCAAGTCGAACCTGATGGAAGAGCTGAAGAAGGTGCGCCGCGTCGCCGAGAAGGGCGCCGGCCGAGTCACCGAGACGCTGCTCGTGATCGACGCGACGACCGGGCAGAACGGGCTGACGCAGGCACGCGAGTTCGGCGAAGCGACCAACGTGACCGGCGTGGTGCTGACCAAGCTCGATGGCTCGGCCAAGGGCGGCATCGTGTTCGCCATCGAGACCGAACTCGGCATCCCGGTGAAGCTGGTCGGCATCGGCGAGACCATCGAGGATCTGATCCCGTTCGATCCCGCGGAGTTCGTGTCCGCGCTCGTCGAGCCCTGACCCGGCTCCCACTCCCGAAATTCGGAGCCAACGTTGCGCTCAGCGCGTCGGCATCACCGAATTCCGGGCAACCCCGCAAAATCCGGAGTCGACGTTGCGCTCAGCGCACGGTTGGCTCCGAATTTCCGGATTGCCGGGCGGTGTGTCGCTTCGGAGTGAGGGTCCTGCAGCTGTCAAACTGCATGGATGACCGTGACTGAACCGCGCGCCGCCTCCACCGATTCCGAGACCGTGATGGTCACCGAGGCGATCGACGCCCTCCTGGGTGCCAACGACCCGGCCACGATGGACAACGTGGCCTTTCGCGGTGCCCGCTACGACGCGGGCCTTGCCTGGGTGCACTTCCCGAAGGGCGACGGCGGTCTCGGTGTGCGGCCCGAGCTGAACAAGCTCGTCGAGACCCGGCTCAGGGAGGCCGGCGCCAAGCCGACCGATCCGAGCACCTTCTTCATGGCTCTTGCCGGACCGACGATCGTGACCCACGGCAGCGACGAGGCCAAGGAGCGGTTCCTGCGCCCGATGTTCACCGGGGAGGAGAAGTGGTGCCAGCTGTTCTCCGAGCCCGGCGCGGGGTCGGACTTCGCGGGGCTGGCCACCAAGGCCGAGCGCGACGGTGACGAGTGGATCGTCAACGGCCAGAAGGTGTGGAACACGATGGCCCACATCGCCGACTTCGGCATGCTCGTCACTCGCACGGATCCCGAAGCCCCCAAGCACAAGGGGATGACGTACTTCGCGCTCGACATGCATGCACCAGGTGTCGAGGTGCGACCGCTGCGCCAGATCACCGGCGAGGCCGAGTTCAACGAGGTCTACATGACCGATGCCCGCGTGCCCGATGCTCACCGCATTGGCGACGTGGGTGAAGGCTGGCGGGCGAGCCTGACCACGCTGATGAACGAGCGCAACGCGATCGGAACCGGCAGCGGTGCGGGCAGCGGATCGGTCGCCCGACGCGGCGCGGCCGCCAACGACGCCGTCGAGATCTGGAAGAGCCTCGACCCGTCCGAGCAGGACGGCGCCCGCAAGGACCGCATGATGCAGCTGTGGTGCCAGGCCGAGGTCAACCGGCTCACCAACCGCCGCGCCGGCGAGAACGCCAAGGCCGGCAACCCCGGGCCGGAGATGACGATCGCCAAGCTGGCGTTCTCGGAGCTCAACAAGCCGCTCTACGAGTTCTGCATCGACCTGATGGGAGCCGACGCGCTCATCGGCTACGACTACACGTTCCGCCGTCCCGGCGATCTCGACATCAGTGGTGGAACGCACGGCACCCGCTATTCGTTCATGCGGGTGCGGGCCAACTCGATCGAGGGTGGCACCTCGGAGATCCTGCGCAACATCATCGGTGAGCAGGTCCTCGGCCTGCCGGGCGAGCCCCGCGTCGACAAGTCGGTCCCCTGGAACGAGGTCCCCCGCAACTGACCGCCGGTAACCTCGGACACCTGATGTTCGACAATCTGTCCACCCGACTCGAAGGCATCGTCAAGAAGATCCGCGGCAAGGGCCGCTTGACGGAGGCCGACGTCGACGAGGTGATGAAGGAGATCCGCACGGCGCTCCTCGAAGCCGACGTCAACGTCACCGTCGTCCGTTCGGTCTGCAACCGGATCCGCGAGTCGGCGATCGGTGCCACTCGTTCAGGCGCCCTCGATCCCGCCCAGCAGGTCGTCAAGGCCGTCAACGACGAGCTGACCCGGGCGCTCGGCGGCGAGACGCTCTCGATCACCTACGCGTCCAAGCCGCCGACGGTCGTGCTCATGGCAGGCCTGCAGGGTTCCGGCAAGACGACCAACTCGGCGAAGCTCGCCGCCTGGTTCAAGGGCCAGGGGCGCCAGCCGTTGCTCGTCGGCGCCGACCTGCAGCGTCCCGCCGCCGTCGAGCAGCTCCGCACCCTCGGCCGCCAGATCGACGTTCCCGTCTTCTCCGACCCGTCCGATCCGGTGCGGGCATCGGCGGCGGGCCTCGAGGAGGCCAAGCGCCTCGGACGCGACGTGGTCATCGTCGACACCGCTGGTCGCCTCTCGATCGACGCCGAGATGATGGAGCAGGTCCGTCAGATCTCCGCCTCGGTGCAGCCCGACTACACGTTCCTCGTCGTCGACGCGATGACCGGTCAGGACGCCGTCCAGACCGCCGAGGCGTTCCACGAGACACTCCAGATCGACGGCGTGATCATGTCGAAGATGGACGGCGACGCCCGCGGTGGCGCTGCGCTGTCGGTCAAGGAGGTCATCGGTCGGCCGATCGCCTTCGCCTCCACCGGTGAGAAGCTCACCGAGTTCGAGCAATTCCACCCCGACCGCATGGCGGGCCGCATCCTCGGCATGGGCGACATGCTCACCCTGATCGAGCAGGCCGAGCGGGCCTTCGAGGCCGACCAGGCCGAACAGGCGGCCGCGAAGCTGATGGAGGGACAGTTCACCCTCGACGACTTCCTTGAACAGATGCAGCAGATCAAGAAGATGGGCTCGCTCGGCAGCCTGATGGGGATGATGCCGGGCATGCCCAAGGAACTCAAGGGCGCCAAGATCGACGATGACGACCTCAAGCCGATCGAGGCGATCATCCGCTCGATGACCCCTGAGGAACGGGCCACGCCGGTGATCATCAACGGCAGCCGGCGCCAACGCATCGCCAATGGCTCGGGCACCGAGGTCGGTGACGTCAACCGACTCGTCAAGCAGTTCGGTGAGATGCAGAAGATGATGAAGAAGATGGGCATGGGCGGCCCGGGTGGTGGCCGTCCCGGCAAGGGCAAGAAGGGCAAGAAGGGGCGCAAGGGCTCGGCCCCGAAGGGCCGCGGGCTCCCACCGGGCCTGCTCGATCCGAACGCCACCGGCGGCATGGGCATCCCCGGCCTGCCGGGCATGCCGAACATGCCGGGCATGCCTGGCCTCCCCAACCGCTGAAGCCTTCCCAACCGTCAACCGGACGGGCGAGGGGATTCCGGCGCCCGCCGCTAGCCTTGCGACGTTCTCATTTGCACCCAGGAGTATCGATTTCAGATGGCAGTCAAGTTGCGTCTCACCCGCATCGGCAAGAAGAAGCAGCCCCAGTACCGCATCGTCGCGGCCGACGCCCGCTCGCCGCGTGACGGGCGTTTCATCGAGATCCTCGGTCACTACGACCCGCGTCAGGATCCGTCGGTGCTCACCGTCGACAACGACAAGGCCGTGAAGTGGCTCGCAGACGGCGCGCAGCCGACCGAGCGGGTCGCCAAGCTCCTCCAGATCTCGGGCGCCATCGAGCAGTTCGAAGCTGTCAAGGCAAGCAAGTGAGCGACGTCGACACCGACACCGTCCCCGAGTCGTCCGACGAACTGGCGCCCACGGCCGTTGCCGTGTTGACGCACATCGTCAAGTCGCTCGTCGACGACCCCGAAGCCGTCACCGTCGAGGTCGACGACTCCGGTCGGCGCCTCACGCTGAACGTGCGCGTCGGCGACGGCGAGCTGGGACGAGTCATCGGACGCCGTGGCCGCACCGCCGCGAGCATCCGCACCGTTGCCCGCGCTGCCGCGAGCAAGGACGATGTCGACGTCGACATCGAGTTCCTCGACGACTGAGCGGCACCCTTGACCGACGACGGCTTGCTGGAAGTCGGTCACATCCGTCGTGCGCACGGCCTGCGCGGTGACGTGTTCGTGCAGTTGCTGTCCGATTCCGATGCGCGTGTCGCGCCCGGCAGCGAGCTGTTCGCGAACGGCGAGCGCCTCGTGGTCGAGTCGTCACGGGTTGCCTCCAACGGCCGCCGCGTCGTGAAATTCGCGGCAGATCCCCGACCGCACAGCGGCCGAGCAGTACGCGAACCGATCCCTGCGTGGACGCCCGATCGAGGATCCCGACGCTCTCTGGGTGCACGAGATGATCGGGCGTCGTGTCGTCGATGCCGACGGCACCGACCGGGGCGTGTGCGCCGCGGTGCTCGCCAACCCGGCCGCCGACCTGCTCGAACTCGACAACGGCGCGCTCGTCCCGTCGAACTTCGTCGTGTCCATCGACGGCGACACGATCCACGTCGACACCCCCGACGGCCTCTTCGACCTGGACTCCTGATGCCCGGTTCCCCGAGCCCGGGTCTCCGGGAACCAGGAACCGGGCTGCGGATCGACGTCTTCTCGTTGTTCCCGCGGTTGGTCGACGACTTCTGCTCGGAGAGCTTGCTGGGCAAGGCCCGGGGCCAAGGGCTGCTCGACCTTCGCTGCCACGACATCCGCGAGCAGACCACCGACGTCCACCGCACCGTCGACGACGCACCGTTCGGCGGGGGCGCCGGCATGGTGATGCGGGCCCAGCCGATCTTCGAAGCGGTCGAAGCCGTCGACCCGCCCCGGCCGTTACTGCTGCTCGGGCCCGGAGGCCGACACTTCGACCAGGCGCTGGCCGCCGAGCTCGCCGAGGGCGACGGGTTCAGCCTCCTGTGCGGACGGTACGAGGGAGTGGATCACCGGGTCCGACTGCATCTCGTCGACGGTGAGGTCAGCGTGGGCGACGTGGTGCTCAGCGGGGGAGAGGTCGCTGCGTGCCTGATCATCGAAGCGGTGACGCGCTTGCGGGAGGGTGCGATGGGCAACGCTGTCAGCACCGTCACCGAGAGCTTCGGCGAATCCGGCCTGCTCGAGGAGCCCCAGTACACCCGGCCCGCGGAGTTCCGCGGCTGGGACGTGCCCGAGGTGTTGCGCAGCGGTGACCACGCGCGGATCGAGCGCTGGAGGCGTGCGCAGCGGCTGCATCGTACTCTCCGCGATCGTCCCGACCTGATCGAACGGCTCGGAGGTCTGTCGGGAGATGACGCGCGACTGTTGGAAGAGTTCCCTGCCGTCCCGTATCATTGACGGGCCCCATCGGCGCGAGTGTGCGTCCGTGATCAGCGCACAGAATTCGCAACGGCCATCCGGCTCGCAGCACGACTCGCAGCCCCGACAACGCAGGTAGACGCCATGAAAGCCACTGACCTCATCGACAACGACTCGATCCGCGACGACATCCCCGACTTCCAGGCGGGTGACGAACTCAAGGTGCACGTGCGCGTCGTCGAGGGCGGCAAGGAGCGCATCCAGGTGTTCCAGGGCGACGTCATCGGCCGTCAGGGCGGCGGCTTGCAGGAGACCTACACGGTCCGCAAGCTCAGCTATGGCGTGGGTGTCGAGCGCACCTTCCCGCTGCACACCCCGACCGTGCAGAAGATCGAGGTCGTCAAGCGTGGCGATGTGCGTCGCGCCAAGCTGTACTACCTGCGCGATCGCAAGGGCAAGGCAGCGAAGATCCGCGAGAAGCGGGACTTCTGAGCGCATGGCTCACCACGAGTGAGCCTCGGCGCCCACGGCGCCCCTCCATCGGGCACTGGGCCCCTCCCGATATCTCGACGGAGGTCATCCATGCCCGAACACCGTTCCACCACACCCGACCTCTCCAACCGCGCCCGTGGGCGGTGGGGCGAAGATCTCGCCGCCCGCCACTACCTCCGCTCTGGCTACGAGGTGCTCGACCGCAACTGGCGGTCACCGACGGGTGAACTCGACCTCGTCCTGTTCGACGGATCGAGCTACGTCTTCAGCGAGGTGAAGGCCCGCCGAACCGCCGACTTCGGGCCGGCCTCGGCCGCCGTGACCGTCGCCAAACAACGTCGGATCCGTCAACTCGCCGTCGAATGGCTGCGCGCCCACGATGTGAATGCGCACTCGATCCGCTTCGACGTCGTGGCAATCACCGGCACTGACCTCGAACTGATCACAGACGCGTTCTGAGTGTTGCGCGCCGTTGCATCCGGGGTCTGACTCCGGATGTAACGCTCAGCCGGCGAGGGCCCAGATGAGCAGGGCGAGCGACACGAGCAGGGCCGACCCGACGAGCACGTAGTCGGCCGGTTTTGCCCTGAACTTCCGGTACGGGTTGAGTCCCACGCCGGTCAGTATCGTCGCCTCACATGGCCTCTGACACTCGCGAGCTCGAATCGATCACGGTGGAACGCGTCGACGGGGTGGTCACGATCACGCTGCGGCGACCGGCAAAGAAGAACGCCGCCGACGCTGCGATGTGGAACGAACTGCTCGCCGAGTTCCGCGCGATCGCCTCGAACCCCGCCGACCGGGCCGTCGTGATCACGGGCGCCGGCGGGAACTTCTGCTCGGGCGCCGACCTGTGGCAGGGCGGTTCCGGCGATGGGCCCCCGCCGCACCAGCTCTCGGCGATGCGCCACATCACCGACGTCTGCCTTGCACTGCACCGCATCCCGCAGCCGACCGTGGCCAAGGTCCGTGGTGTCGCCGTCGGTGCGGGGCTGAACCTGGCGCTGTCCTGTGACTTGATCGTCGCATCGGAGAACGCGCGGTTCTCGGAGATCTTCGCCAAGCGGGGCCTCAGCCTCGACTTCGGTGGCTCGTGGCTGCTCCCTCGCCTCGTCGGCATGCACCGGGCCAAGGAGTTGGCGCTGCTCGCCGAGATCATCGACGCTGATCGGGCCGCCGAGATGGGCCTCGTCAATCGTGTGCTGCCCGACGGCGAACTCGACGCGTTCGTCGACGACTGGGCAGCCCGTCTCGCCGGTGGCCCACCGATCGCGCTCGCGATGTCGAAGCGGCTGTTGAACAACTCGATGCACGTCACGCTCGAGGAGGCGCTCGACGACGAGGGCCTCTCGCAGACCGTCAACTTCGGCACCAAGGACACCATCGAGGCGATCAAGGCCTTCATGGAGAAGCGCGACCCCGTCTTCGAAGGTCGCTGAACGCACTCCGCTCTGCGAGCGGCAGCGACAGCGGCGGGGTCTCGGTAGGGTGGCCGAGAGCGCTGTGAGTGAATCGGCGTCGTACGCCGATCCCCTGAGGTGCCATGTCCATCCCCACGATCTCATCGCCGCGCGCCCGGTTCCTGCCCGGCGGCCGCTCCGAGTGGCTCACCGATCCGAAGACGAACCTGCTGTCGGGCCTCGTCGTCGCCCTCGCGCTGATTCCCGAGGCGATCTCGTTCTCGATCATCGCCGGCGTCGATCCCAAGGTCGGCCTGTACGCCTCGTTCTCGATCGCGATCATCATCTCGTTCTCCGGTGGCCGCCCCGGCATGATCTCGGCGGCCACAGGGGCGATGGCGCTCGTGATCGTGCCGCTCGTCGAGGAGTACGGCGTCGGCTATCTCTTCGCGGCGACGGTGCTTGCGGGCCTGTTGCAGGTCGGTTTCGGTTACCTCGGCGTGGGCGACCTCATGCGGTTCATCCCTCGCACGGTGATGACCGGCTTCGTGAACGCTCTCGCGATCCTGATCTTCCTGGCCCAGGTGCCGCACATCCTGCTCAACGGCGACGACGCCGACTCGAGCCAGTTCTGGCTGAATCTGCTCTTCATCGCTGCCGGGCTGGCGATCATCTACGGCCTTCCGCGCCTGACCACCGTGGTGCCATCGCCTCTCGTCGCCATCGTCCTGCTCGCCGTCGGGGCGATCGTGTTCGATCTCCGGCTCCCGACCGTGGGCGACATGGGCGCTCTCCCGGGGTCGCTGCCGCTGCCGGCGCTCCCCGACGTGCCGCTCAACCTCGACATGTTGCTCGTGATCCTGCCGTTCTCGGTCACGCTCGCGCTCGTCGGCCTCCTCGAGTCGTTGCTGACCGCTCAGCTGCTCGACGACCTCACCGACACGGACTCCGACAAGAACCGCGAATCCCGCGGTCAGGGCATCGCCAACGTGGCGACCGGCTTCCTGGGTGGGATGGCGGGCTGCGCCATGATCGGCCAGTCGATGATCAACCACCGAACGGGCGGGCGCACGCGGTTGTCGACGCTGGCCTCCGGAGTGTTCCTGATCATCCTGATCCTCGCCCTCGGCGACTTCGTTGCGCAGATCCCGATGGGTGCGCTCGTCGCGGTGATGGTGATGGTGTCGATCAGCACGTTCAACTGGCACAGCGTCGCTCCGGACACGATTCGCATCATGCCGCGGACCGAGACGATCGTGATGCTCGCAACGGTCGCCATCACCGTGCTCACGCACAACCTCGCCTACGGCGTCGGCGCCGGCGTGGCGCTGTCGGCGGTGTTCTTCGTACGCCACGTCTCGCACGTCGTCAACGTCACCAGCGTGGTCGACCCTGACAACGTCGAACGCCTCTACGACGTCAGCGGCGAGCTGTTCTTCGCCTCGACGAACGACTTGATCCACTCGTTCGACTACGACGCGGTCGAAGTCGGCCGTGTCGAGATCGACCTGAGCAACGCTCGCGTGTGGGACACCTCGGCGGTGGTCGCGCTCGATGCCGTGGTCGAGAAGTTCGCCCAACGCGGAATCAGCGCCGAACTCGTGGGTCTCAACGACCACTCCGAGCGGCTCCACCGCAGCACCACCGGGCGGACCGACGGCGGCCACTGACCTGCGTTCGTTAGCCTGACCAGAATGGCACGACGGCGACGACACACAGCCCTGCTGGGCGTCGCCTGCACGTTGTCGCTGTGGGCTGCCATCGGTTCGGGTCCGGCGTCGGCGGCGCCCTCACCCGACGATCCGCCACCGGTCACCCTCCCGCAGGAGATTGCTCCGCCGGAGCCCGGCGTTCAATCGGGCTTGTTGATCCCGGTGCCCGTCGGCTGCCCGGTGCCCGAGCCGGCGGCCGTCGTGTTCACCGGCACGATGATCGGCAAGGACGACGTCACCCAGGTCGTGCGGTTCCGGATCGATCAGGTGCGGGCCGGCTCGGCCGAGGCATGGGCGGTGAACGGGCTGATCGACGTGCGCTACGGACCCGACTACCGCTTCCTCGCCGAGGGCGAGCAGTACCTGATCGGCGTGGGACTCGATCCGGTCTACGGGGTGCCAGCCTCCACGGTCCGGCCACCGGAACCGACCTTCGGCGGCAACGACGTCGTCGGCGTCGACGACCTCGCCGTCGACTGCCCGACGCTCGACGATCCGGTGCGCACGCTCCAGGTCGACGGAACCAGCGTCGACTCCGGCGTGCTCAGCCTGATGACCGAGGACCGGCGCCTGTTGCTCGCGACCCTCGCCGTGCCGACGATGATCGTGTTCGCCGTGCTGCTCGCCCTCGTGGTGCTCAGGGTCTTCGGCGGGCTCGCATTCCGTGGTGTGTTCCAGCTCGGCCGGGCAGCGGTGACGCCGGTGACGGATCACCGGGCGGTTCGCGTCAGAACGCATCGACCTCGCGACCCCGAGGCCGTCGCCGCGTCGTTCGACGACTGAGCGTTCACCGCACCGCCCGTTTCACCTCGTCGATCGCCTGGTCCCAGTCGGCGACCTCGATCTGGTCGGCGTCGCCCTTCGGCGAACACCGCACGAGGATGCCGCCGATGATCGGCTCGTCGAGCGCCGTTGCCAATGCGGCGCCGTAGGCCGCCAACTGGAGGCGGTATCGGCCGACACGCTCGGCAGATTGCACAGGTCCCGACCACTGATCGGTCTTGTAGTCGACGATCACCAGCCCGTCGGGGGTGCGCACGAGCAGGTCGACGTAGCCCTCGAGGACACGATCGCCGATCGGTGCGGCGACGAACAGCTCGCGCCAGTGCTCGGCGCCGGCGACGACGGTGCGCACGATCGGTGAGGCGATCGCCGAGCGAGCGAGCGCCGCTACCTGAGGCTCGAGGCCGATCACGCCCTCGGCCGCGCACTGCGCTCGTGCAAGGTTGTCGATGTCGATTCCGTCCGACAGGTCGCAGAACTGCAGCACCCCGTGCACCGCGCGTCCGATGCTGGTGCCGTAGCGACCACGCTGCCAGGGCGGCAGCTCGACGTTGACGGGTCGCTTGTCGAGGCCGGGGTCGTCGACCTCGTCACTCGCGCTGGTGCCGGCCAGTTCCTCCGAGAGCCGGGTTGCGGCGATGCCGGTGCGACGAGACGCTGCGGCGAACACCCGGTTGCGCTCCTCGGACCAGTCGTCGTGGTCGGCCCAATCGATGGTGTGCGGTCCTGTGGCCGCCGGCGCCATCGGTCGGAGCTCGAGGTCGGCCGGGCGTGCGCCCGACGACGGTTCGGCCGCACCGGCCGCCCACAGCAGCTCGGCCGAGGTCAGCGGGCCCCAGTCGTCGTAGTCGGCGTTGTTCTTCGTCGGTGCGCCCCGGTGGAGTGACACGACCAGGTGATCGACGGCGCGCGTGCACGCGACGTACAGCAGGCGGCGTCGTTCGGCGTCGCCCATCTGCTCGTCGATCGGTTGCTGCGCCACGAAGACACCGTCGTCGCCGCGTCCTGCGAGCATCCAGGTGTCGTTGGCCCACACGACGCCGTTGGTGACGGCACGACGGGGTTTGGTGGTGAGACCGGCCACGATGGTGATGGGGAACTCGAGACCCTTGGCGGCGTGGATCGTCATGACCCGCACGGCGTCGTGGTCGTTCTCGGGCAGGATCGTGTCGGCGACCCGGGCCTCCGATGCCTGCATCGTGGCCCACTGCAGGTACCGGCGCACGCCATGGCCGCCGGCGTCGGCCCACGCCCTGGCCTGTTCGATCACGAAGCGCAGTCGACGCCAGACGTCGCGGGCGTCGGGACCTACGAGCGCCAGGTCGAAGGCGCGGCGTTCGTCGGCCACCGCCGCGAGCAGATCGGCCGCCGACGTGCTCCCTACCCGCTCGGCGACCGACCTGACGTGGGCGATCGCGTCGGCAACGGGATGGGCGACGAGGTCGGCCGGGGGTGTCGCCCAGAGATTCCAGGTTCCGCCGCCGGACTTCCATTCCCACAGTTCGACGTCGCTGCAGCCGTAGAGCGGACTGCGCAGCGTCTCGACGAGCGCCAGCGTGTCGGTCGGGTCGTCCGCGGCGCGAAGTGCCAGCAGCAGTTGACGGATCTCGATGGTCGCATAGACGACCGAGGAGTTCTCGGCGCGGTAGGCGAGCCCGGCGCGCCGGAGTTCTGCTTCGAGCGAGGGTAGCGAGATGCGCGTGGGAAGCAGGATGCAGATGTCGCCGGGCCGGCAGGGTCGGAGCGCGTCGATGGTCTCGTCGAACACGGGCCAGCCGTCGGCGAGCGCGGTGGAGACGGCGGCGGCGACGTCGGTGGCCTCGCGGAGACGGAGCGCGTCGGCCGAACCGATCTCGGCGTTGCGCTGGTTGGCGACGAGATCGTCGTGTCGTTCGACGCCGAGCAGTGACACGGTGCCGTGGTCGAGCAGTGGGTCCGGACGACACGCGTCGAGGCGCTGGAACGCCGGTTGCGTGTCGGCCTCGTAGGCGATCAACCGGTCGAACACGTCGTTGGCGAAGTCGATCACCGCCCGAGTGGAGCGGAAGTTCGCCGACAATCGCACGTTGTCGGCGCCCACCTGCTCGGCCGCTCGCAGGTACTGCGAGATGTCGGCTCGACGGAACCGGTAGATCGACTGTTTCGGGTCGCCGACGATGAACAGCCGCCCGGGCAGGGGCTGCAGGTCGCGCCACGATGGCGGGCCGGTGGGGTCGTCCGACGCGGCCTGCGCCGGGTCGTCGGGATCGGCGGTCAGGCGAACGGCGATCTCGAGTTGGATCGGGTCGGTGTCCTGGAACTCGTCGAGTAGCACCCGTTCGTATCGTTCGTGAAGAAGTCGGCGGATGTGGGCGTGCTCGGTCAGCAAGCGCCGGGCGAGCACGAGCAGATCGTGGAACTCGAGTTGTCCCGACGCTGCCCGATCGGTCGCCCCGTCGAGCACGAACCGGCCGATGATCGCACCGAGCAACAACCGCCGATGGCGCTTGACGCTCTCCAACGCATCGTGAGCGAGCCGCCCGAGTTCGATCTCGTCGGTCCGGAGCGATTCGAGCGCTTCGGCGCCGCTCGGGCCGAAGGCCTTCGTCCACTTGCCCTTGGCCCCGGGAAAGCTCGTGCGTTCGGTTCCCCAGTGCCCGTACTTGTGGTCGAGTGCCCAGAGGGCTTCGAGCCGGGTGCGGAGGCTGGAGCTGCGCAACCCGCCCGCGAGCGCCACGAGCTCGGCGACGGTCTCGACCTGCTTGTCGTCGTCGGGGATCGGCGTGGCGCCGATCTGCTCGGCGAGCTCCAGGATGGCGGACAGGTCGAGGTCGAGTGGACCGGGGTCCGACAGATCGACGCGGTCGTGCACGAGGTCCCAGTTGGAGCGGAAGTCGTCGGCCATTCGGCGGGCGCCTTTGTCGACACCGAATCCGTCGAACTCGCACAGCTCGACGAACGCTCGTCCACCGGCGATCAGGCCCGCCGCCGGCTCGGCGTCGTCGAGCAACTCATCGAGCAGGTCGCTCCACTGTTCCTCGAATGCGAGGCCGCTCTCGAGTTCGTCGAGCACGGTGAAACCCGGGGGCAGGCCGGCTTCGATCGGGAAGTCGAACAGGATGCGGCGGGCGAAGGAGTGCAGCGTGCCGATCGGCGCATGGTCGAGGCGGGCCAGCGCGGCGTCGGTGTCGGGACCGGGGTGGGCCTCGAGGCGTTGCCGGGTGCGGCTGCGCAACTCGGCGGCAGCCTTCTCGGTGAAGGTGATCGCGGCGATTCCGGTGATCGGCACCCCCGAACGCACGAGGTTGACGATGCGGGCGACCAGCGAGCTGGTCTTGCCCGCACCAGCGCCGGCCTCGACGAACAGGGTCGCGTCGAGGTCGGTGCGAATCCGCTCGCGTGCAGCCTCGTCGGGTGGCAGCGACCGGGTGTCGGCAGCAACGGTGGGGCCCGTCACGCGTTCGCCTCGTCGACGTCGAACCACGGAGCGAGTCGAGGGTCGTGGTGTTTGCGCTCCCATTCGGCCCAGCGTTCGGCGGTGCCGAGCCCGTCGGGCTCGCAGTAGTGACAGCCGACGTAGAACCGCCAGCCGGGCCGCTCCGGGCGGTTGGGGAAGAAGCCGGTCTCGATGCCATCGACGACCAGCGCCAACGCTTCGCTGACCCTCGCGTCGACCTCGGGGCTCATCGGGAACCCGGGTCGGGCGTAGTCACCCTTGCGGAGCAGGCCGTACTCGGCGTGCACCGGCGTGTCGGCGTCGCCGAATCGCGCACGGGCGGCCGCTGCGTAGCTCGGCAGCTGGAAGAGCGAGCCGCCGACGGTGGGGTCGTCGACGGTCATGTCCTTGAACTTGGCCTTGCCGCCCGACTTGTGATCGGTGACCACCAGACGGCCGTCGTGCGTCCGGTCGACGCGGTCGATCGACCCCTTCAATCGGATCCGGCGGCCGTCAGGCAGTGAAATCGAGGCGTTGTCGTCGGCGCCGAAGCGCATCTCGGAAGCCAGCACGGTCGACCCGCGAGCGACCACGAGTTCGCTGTCGTGAACGAGCCAGGTGAGCAGGTCGTCGAGCATCCGGGCGCGTTCGTCGGCCCAGAACGCCGAGCGACCGGTGCGGCCGCGGCGCTCGGTGCGTTCGCATACCTGATCGAAGAACCGGGTCAGGGCGTGGCGGTGTCCGTCGGACCACCCGTCTGGTCCGGGTTGGGGGAGTGCACCGTCGACCACCGCCCGGTGGAACAGGTCGAGCGCCGCGTGGTGGGCGGTGCCGCGGTCGCGGGCGGTGATGCTGATCTCGTCGCCCGGCTCCTCGACCGGCTCGACGTCGAGCAGGTAGTGGTCGAAGTAGGCGTGGGGGCAGGCCGTCCACGCTTCGAGGCGGCTGGGCGAGACGACATCGTCGAGGCGCGGGACGAGGACCGACGAGAGGTCGCCGTCGTATTCGGTGAGTGCATCACTCAGCCGGGCATCGATCGTCCGGATGCCCTGGCGCACGACGTCGTCTCCATCGAGAACGCGAGTTCCGGCGTCGCCCTGGTGCAACTGCCCGCGGAGTCGATGCTCGAAGTCGCTGGCGGGGAACGCGACCGACGCAACCCCGGCATGGTGCGACGCCACGACTCGGCGCTCGTCTACCCACGGCGCGATCCACCGAGACAGCTCGACCGACGACGTCGATCGCAGGTCGCCGCGTGGAGCGGTGAGCGTGACGGCGCTGGTGGCGAGCGCTGAGAGCAGCACGCGGTGCAACCGGATCGACCGGGCATCGGCCGTCGGCAGTCCGGCCAGCGTGCGGTCGGCGTCGGACAGCAACGGATCACTCGAGGGGCGCGGCGGCAGCAGTCCCTCGGCTGCCCCGAGGACGATCGCGATGTCGACGTCGAGACCGACCGCACCGGCAAGCGGCGCCACGGTGACCCCTTGGCCCACGCGGCCCTGCCTCGGCGGGACGGCATCGAGTTCGGCCTCGAGCGTGGTGCGGAATCGATGGCGCGTCACCGGTTCGCTGACCGGGTCGAGGTGCGCGAGCCGGTCGAGCGCACCGGTCAGCGCCTCGTATGCGCGGTACTCGGCCTCGGCCAGCCGTTCGATGGTGTGGCGCCCCAGGCGCTCGTCGAGTTGTTCGTTGCACCACGCCGCCCACCCGGCCCACGTGCGAGTTGCCGCAGGGTGGCCCAACTGGGTGCGGAGGTCGGCGACGAACGTCCGCAGCGACTCGGCCGATTCGCCCCACCGCTCGCTTGCGCTCAGCCCACCGAGTCGACGATCCCAGTCGTCATCACGCGCCACGCCGGCTTCGCGGCTGACGCGCTCCCAACTCGCGGTGGGCAGGTACTCGCCGTCGGAGCCGCGCAACGGGAGGTCGGCGAGCATGTCGAACAGGCTGCGCCGGCGCAGACCGCGCCGATCGACGTCGAGCAGGTCGAGGACGAGGCGGGGCGCGAGCCGCTCGGCGAGTGTGGTGCCAGGTCGACCGTTCCACGGGATGTCGGCCGCCGTGAGGTGGTGCTCGACGAGCCGGGCGTACGGGCGCTGCGCGGGCCAGAGCACGGCAATGCGTTCGAACGGCGTGCCTGACCGAGCGGTGTCGACGATCAGTCGTGTCGCCTCACGCACCTCCTCGTCGGCATCGGTGGTGGTCACGATCGCCACCGGGCGAGCGGCGTTGGTGCTCCGGTGGTCGTCGTCGATGCTGGTCACAGCGCCGACCCTGTCGACGAGTTCGCGGGCATCGGCGTCGGCGGTCGGATCGCCGGTGAGCTGCGACACGATGCGGACGTCGATCCGCGCGCCGAGCGCTCGGACGAAGCCAACCGCACGTCCGGGCAGCTCGAGCGGGAGATACAGCACGAGATTGCGCAACCCGTCGGGTACTGCCGCATCGAGCGATCGCGTCGCCGTGGCGTACAGGTCGGACTCGTCGTACCACGCCGCGTCGAGGGCCGTCGTGATCGCCGAGCTGACCCGCACGGCCTGACGGCCCCTGAGCGACTCGTCTCGCAGCCGGGCGACGGCTGCGGGATCTGCGAGACGGAGCTCGGAGTGGAGTTCGCGCAAGGCCACGACGGTGGACGGGTGGGTGGCGACTGCGCCGAACGGGCCGGGGTCGTCGGCGAGGATGCGGGCGATCGTGAGGTCGATCACCGGCGTCGACATCGGCGACCGGCCCGCCGCTGCCAGCGCCGGGCCGGCGATCAGCTCGGCGAGCCGGTTCAGCGTGACCATGTCGACCCCCGCGATGCCGCCCTGACGTCCGAGTGCGCGGCGGGTCATGACCCCGCAGGTGTTGGTGGGGACCGCAACGGTGACCGGAGCGAGCGGATCGGTGCCCTTGGCGTCGGAGATCGCAGTGGCGAGCGCGCCGAGTGCGCGGTCGGGGGCCACGAGGGTTGCGGAGATGGGCACACCACCGATCGTAGAGAAGCGGTGTCACAGAGTTGCTGGTGTCAGCGTGCGACTGGACGGCGACGACCTGTCATCCGGCTGCCGTCTCGGCGCCCGAGCAACACCTGACAACATGCAGTCGAACCGCCGACACGAAGGACTGCTCGCACCATGGACCGTCGACCGAACATCATCTTCGTCCTCACCGACGACCACGCCGCTCACTCGATCGGCTGCTACGGCTCGGTGGTCAACGCAACGCCGGGCATCGACGAGATCGCCGCCAATGGGTGGCGGTTCGACAACTGTTTCGTGACCAACTCGCTGTGCACCCCGTCGCGCGCATCGATCCTCACGGGCACCTACAGCCATGTCAACGGCGTGTACTCGCTCTTCACGCCGATCGATGCCGGCCAACCGACGTTCATCTCGCAGTTGCGTGACGCCGGATACCGCACCGCGATGATCGGCAAGTGGCACATGGGCCACGGTGACGGCCACGACCCGGAGGGGTTCGACTACTGGGATGTCCTCCCCGGCCAGGGCGACTACTGGAACCCGACGTTCATCTCGCCGGAGGGGCGACGCACGGTCGAGGGCTACGCGACCGACATCATCACCGACCTCGCCACCGACTGGGTCGAGTCGCTCGAGGGTGACGACCCGTGGTGCATGCTCGTGTGGCACAAGGCGCCGCATCGGCCATGGGAACCCAAGCCCGAGCACCGGGAGATGTTCGCCGAACCGCGGCCGCTGCCCGAGACGTTCTACGACGACTACTCGTCTCGCAGCACCTCGGTCCGACGTGCTGCGATGCGGATCGCCGACAACCTGAACTCCGAGGACCTCAAGGGGGAGAACCCGCCCGAGGGCCTGTCCTACGAGGAACAAGCAGCGTGGAAGTACCAGGTGTACATGCGCGACTACCTGGCATGTGTCCACTCGGTCGACGAGAACGTCGGCCGGCTGACCGACTGGCTCCGCGATCGCAACGAGTTCGACGACACGATGATGATGTACTCGTCCGACCAGGGGTTCTTCCTCGGCGAGCACGGGTGGTTCGACAAGCGGCTCATGTTCGAGGAGTCGCTGCGGATGCCGTTCGTGCTGAGCTACCCGCGTCAGGTAGCTGCCGGCAAGACGTTCGACGGCATCGTCACCAACGTCGACATGGCCCAGACGATCCTCGATGCGGCAGGTGTCGGCCACGACGACCGGATGCAGGGCCGCAGCTTCTGGCCCGACCTGCTCGAGTATCGGTCCGAGCCTCCGGTCGACGGGTTCTACTACCGCTTCTGGGAACACGACGACGTGATCCACAAGGCGCCGGCCCACTACGGCTACCGGACCGAGCGGTACAAGTTGATCTACTACTACAACGACGGGTTCGGCCTGCCGTTCACCGGGTTCTGGACCTACCCGCCCGAGTGGGAGCTCTACGACCTCGACGCCGACCCGACCGAAGTGAACAACGTCTATGCCGACCCCGACTACGCCGAGATCCGCGAGGAGCTGAAGGCGGCGATGTGGCGGGAACAGTCCCGCCTGTGTGATGCCCCGCACCGCTCGCAGCCCGTGCCGCCGGGATGTGAGGACGTCCCGGTCGCCGAGCTGGGCCGCTTGCCGAGATACGCGTGGATCAACCCGGGGCCGATGGGCTGACCGCCCCTCCGTCTCGGCACTCCGGGCGGGCCTACGCTCGTGGCATGCGTGTGCGACGTTCAACTCTCGACGATCGGATGGCGATCAGCGTCACGGCGATGCGAGCGTTCGCCGACGACCCGGTGATGCGGTGGCTGTATCCCGAAGACGACGTGTTCTTCGCTCCTGGTGGCGAGGTGCTCCGACCGGCGATGACCGGCTGGATCGGCCTCGACGAGGTGTGGTGCACCGACGACGGCGTCGGCGTTGCGGTTTGGATCCCGCCGGGCCGTCCGGAGATCGACTTCACGGTCGAACCGCCGGCCCCGGAGCCGCCGCCCGAACGAATGGAGCGGTTCGCGATGCTCGGCCCGCTGATGGAGGTGCACACGCCGGCGGAGCCGCACTGGTACCTGCAACTCCTCGCGACGCACCCTGACTGGCAACGTCGTGGCATCGGGGCAGCGTTGATGAACGTGATGTTCGAACGAGCCGACGCCGACGGGCTCCCGTGCTACCTCGAGACCGAGACCGTCGAGAACGTCGCCTACTACCGCCACCACGGTTTCGACGTCCGCTCCGAATGGGACGTGCCTACCGGACCGCACATGTGGGGCATGTACCGCCCGGCGCCCTGAACCGTTCTCGTGAACTCGTGCGGCAATAGTTCCCGCACGAGTTCACGAGAAGCGGTGTGGTCAGGGGGTGCGGGCGGCTTCAGCGCGAGAGCGCAGGTCGGTGACGGCGTGTTCGAGGCCCTCGGGATCCTTGTAGAGCGCGCTGCCGGCGATCAGCACGTTGGCGCCGGCGGCAGCCGCCCCGGCGATCGTTGCGGGGCCGATGCCGCCGTCGACCTCGAGGTCGACGGTGTCGGCGAGGCCAGCGGTATCGATCATCGATCGGATCTCGGCGATCTTGGGCTCCATCGTCGGGATGTAGGCCTGCCCCCCGAAGCCCGGATTCACCGTCATCACGAGCACCAGGTCGACCAGGTCGAGCACGTGCGCGATCGCGGAGGCTGGCGTCGCCGGATTCAGGGCGACAGCAGCGTTGGCGCCGAGGTCGTTGATGTTGCCGAGCGTTCGGTGCAGGTGGGTGCAGGCCTCGGCGTGCACGATCAGGCGCGAACAGCCGGCGTCGATGTACTGCTTGGCCATCACGTCGGGCGTGTACACCATCAGGTGCGCCTCGAACGGCACCGAGGTGTGTTTGCGGGCGGACGCGATCACGTCGGGGCCGAACGTGAGGTTCGGGACGAACTGGCCGTCCATCACGTCCCACTGGATCAGGTCGACACCGGCTGCTTCGAGTGCGGCGACCTCCTCACCCAGCTTGGAGAAGTCGGCGGGCAGGACGGACGGAGCGATCTGGATGGGGCGACTCATCGAGGGCGAAGCTAGCTCGCCGCTCAGTCGTCGTCGGATTCGACGGCGTCTTCCCACACCTCGTCGTCGTGCTCCCAGCCTTCGTTGCGTTCCTCGACCTTCGCCTTCCAGTTCTCGGCGTCGTGGCGCGAAGGGTACGGACCGAGCACGTGATCCCCGGCGCCGCGCTCGGACGCCGGCACGGCGATCTTGAGGTTGAGATCCCAGTACCACTCGCCGTCTGCAGTCATGGCCCCAGTGTCGCACGAGTCGCGGATCGATCAAAGCGGCCACTGCCGTACGCTGGGGCGATGCAACTGACACCCGATCGTCTCGTCGCGGGCGGCGACGCCATGGCCCGTGACGCCGACGGACGCGTCGTGTTCGTCGAAGGAGCGCTCCCCGGGGAAGTGGTCGAGGTCGAGATCGACCTGACCAAGAAGGACTTTGCTCGGGGCCATCTCGTGGAGATCCTCGAGCCGTCGCCGCTTCGCGATTCGCCGTCGTGCTCGCACCGACGCAACGGCTGCGGCGGATGCGATTGGATGCATCTGCAGCCCGAGGCGCAGCTCGACGCGAAGGTCGAGATCGTACGCGAGTCGCTTCGCCGTGTCGGACGCCTCGACGCCGAGGTGGTCGACGCGCTCGTCGAGCGCGGTGGCGCCGTGAGCCCGTTCGGGTACCGCACCGCGATCCGGGTCGTCGGTGGTCCCAACGGTGCGGTCGGGTACCGAGCCACGAACTCGAACGACGTGGTCGAGGTGAGCAGTTGTCCGATCGCCGCATCGAAGCTGTCGCGCCTGCTGCCGGTGATCGAAGCCGACGAGGGCGCCGAGCTGACCCTGCGCACATCCGTTGCCACCGGCGCCATCACCGCCATCTGGGACAAGAAGTACCGCAAGAGCATCCGTGGCGTGCCGCCCAAGGTCCACATCGGCGAGCGGGCATGGCTGACCGAGCGGGTTGCGGGCCACGACCTGCGGGTGTCCGCGGGCTCGTTCTTCCAGTCGGGCGCCCAGGCCGCCGAACTGCTGGTCGCTGCGGTGAAGCGAGCGGCACCGGAACTCGTCGGGGCGCAGCACGCGGTCGACGCCTATGGAGGGGTCGGTCTGTTCGCCGTGGCCGCGATGGAGGGAGCGAACCACGTCACGGTGATCGAGTCGTCGAAGTCGGCGTGTCTCGATGCGGAACACAACCTGGCGGGTCGTTCGGCGAGTGTCGTTCGGGCCGACGTGTCGGGGTGGACCCCACCGGCCGGTGACGGCCCGACCCCGCCGGTCGACGTGATCGTCGCCGACCCGGCACGTCCCGGGCTTGGCAAGCCGGGCGTGGCAGCGCTCGCGGCGGCAGGTGCGGGCGTGCTCGTCCTCGTCAGCTGCGATCCGGTCTCGCTGGCACGCGACGTCTCGCTGCTCGCGGGTGCCGGATACGTGCCCGAGCGGGTCGAGGTGCTGGACCTGTTCCCGAACACCCACCACGTCGAGACCGTCACCAGGTTCGTTTCGCGTCGAACGTGAAATAATCTGGAGGACACGTCATCCGGGAGGACGCCCTGCAACGAATAGACGATGTGAAACGCGAGTACACCGAGGCTTCCGATGCGGCACTCGTCGTGTCGATCGGTCGCTATCAGCAGGCCGCGCTCGCCGAGGCGTACCGCCGGCACGCCGGCGCTTCCTTCGGGTTGGCCAAGCGCCTGCTGAACGATCACTCGCGTGCGGAAGAAGTTGTCCAGGAGGTCTTCGTTCGGCTCTGGAATGAGCCGAATCGATACGACCCCGAACGTGGGACGCTGCGCAGCTTCCTGCTGGCACACACGCACGGACGGGCGGTCGACCTCATCCGCTCCGATGTCTCCCGACGCAATCGCGAGGAGAAGGAAGCACGTGAGCAGGCGGTCGGTGGCTACGACGTGGCCCACGAGGTGTGGGACATGGCGCTTGCCGGACACGTCCGCGAAGCGCTGGAAACCTTGCAGCAGGGCGAGCGCGAGGCGATTGAGCTCGCGTACTTTGGGGGATTGACGTACAAGGAAGTAGCCGATCGGCTGGGTGAACCCGAGGGCACGGTGAAGAGCCGGATTCGTTCCGGCCTGAAGCGGCTCCGAGGCGAACTGGTCCAGGCCGGCGTGACCGTAGGTGGTGAGTGAGATGGCTGGAACGACGGATGACATGACCAATTCCTCCGGTGACCTCTACGACCTCGACGAACTGTTGGGGGCCTACGCACTCGATGCCGTCGACGCCGACGAGCGCCGCCGGGTCGACGACTACCTAGAGATCAACCCTCGGGCGTCTGCCGAAGTGCAGGCCCATCGTGAGGTCGCCACGATGTTGGCCTTCACCGGGATGGACGCTCCTGACGACCTCTGGGGACGTATCGCCGGTGAGATCGGCGAGGTGGCGCCGCCTCCCGGGCCGGAGCTCGCCAAGGTGATGTCACTCGACGACCACCCCCGCCGTCGGCGCATCTCGGCGGTTGCGCCGTGGTTGATGTCCGCCGCCGCTGCGGCAGTGGTGATCTTCGTGGCGGTTGGGCTCGCAGACAACGCCGACGCTCCGAACGAGCCGTTGGCGAACGCCGTCGAGCTCGCCCAGGCCGATCGTGACTCGCTGACGACCGTCCTCGTTGCCGAAGGCTCCGAGGCCTCCGCCGAGGCGATCATCGACCAGGACGGCCACGGCTTCGTGCTCGCCCGTGACCTGCCGACGCTGCCCGAGGGTCAGACGTATCAGCTGTGGGGCGTCGTCGAAGGTGGCGATGTGATCTCGCTGGGCATCTTCGGCCCGAACCCCGAGATCGAGACCTTCACGGTCGAGGGCACGGTCGACGCGCTGGCGATCACCATCGAGGAGTACCCCGGCGTGATCAGCAACGGCAATCCCGACGGCGCCTTCGTCGGCACCTTCTGACCCGAGGCCGCGATCAGCGCTCCACCATCGCCGGCGATGAGCGAAAAGCCGCTCTTCGGGCGGTTGGATCGTCGCGGAGTCAGGTTGGGTCGTTGCGATGAGCGAAGTGTCGCTAATCGGGCGGTTGGATCATCGCTGGGCGGTTGGCGGGGACTGGAGCTCGTAGCCTGGCGGGGTGTTGACACCGGTCTGTTCCGAGGAAGTCCGTGCCGCGATCGACGAGGGCCGCCCGGTGGTGGCACTCGAGTCGACGATCTTCTCCCATCTCGGATTGCCGTCACCACACAACCGTGAGGCACTCGAGCGGTGCACGACAGCGGTGCGAGCCGGTGGTGCAACCCCGGCGGTCACCGCGGTGCTCGACGGTGTCGTACGGCTCGGGTTGACCGACGACGAACACGAACGCATCCTCGGCCCGGCGCGCAAAGCGGCCGAGCGCGACGTCGCCGTGGCGGTCGGGCAACGCTGGGACGTCGGCGCCACCACCGTGTCGGCATCGGTGGCCATCTCCGCCGCAGCCGGGGTGAGCGTGTTCGCCACGGGAGGGATCGGCGGAGTGCACCGCGGCAGCGAGCTGACCGGCGACATCTCCGCCGACCTCGATGCGATCGCCTCGCACCCGGTGATCACGGTGTCGGCCGGCGCCAAGGCGTTCCTCGACCTGCCGCGGACGCTGGAGTTCCTCGAGACGGCGGGGGCCCCGGTGCTCGGATGGCAGCACGACTGGTTCCCAGCGTTCTACACCCGGTCGTCGGGCCTTCCCGTGCCGCACCGTGTCGAGGCTGCCGACGAGGTCGCTCGGATCTTCGCCGCCCGCAGCCGCCAGTCGTCGGGGGTCCTCCTGACGGTGCCGATCCCCGAGGCCGCCGAGCTCGACGCCGCCGAACTCGATGCGGTGCTGACCGACGCCCTGGGTGACTGTGAGCGTGCCGGCATCGTCGGCGCCGAGGTCACCCCGTTTGTGCTCGGTCGAATCGCCGCAGCCACCGAGGGCCGCAGCGTTCCGGCGAACCTTGCGCTCGCCGAGAGCAATGCCGCGGTCGCCGCCCAGGTCGCGGCGGCCGTCGCTGCACGCTGATGTCGGCTCGGCGCGGCGCCGCCCAGCACCATCCCAGCGATGAGCGAACGGATCGGATGCCGTCACTTCGCTCATCGTTGCGCCACCCACGTCGTCTGCGATGAGGGAGACGCCCGAATACCGTCACTTGGCTCATCGCAGGGGTGAGGGATCGGTCAGGCCAGGCGGGCCATCCGGTGCTCCACTCGGTCGAGGAAGGCGACGCGTTCGTCGTCGGACGCGTTGTCGATCCCGTACATCGCCAGCCACGTCGTGCGAGCGAGCGGATGGCACATCGAGCGCAGGCTGCGCGTGAGGGTCCGTTTGCCGCTCTCGCCTTCCACCATGTTGATCAACTTCGACGAGCCGTGCGTGGTGACCGCGGCGAGGCGGCGTACGTTGCGCAATTCGGGCCGGAGCCGGTTCGCTCCATCCGGCAAGGTCCACGCCACGCCGTTCACCCACACCCGGTCGATCCAGCCCTTGAGCATCGCCGGCTGCCCCGACCACCACGTCGGATACACCAGCACCAGCGTGTCGCACCACCGCAGGTCGTCGGCGTACGACTCGATGGTCGGGTCCGTGCCCTCGACGAGATGGTGCGCCCGTTCGGTAGCGCTGAACGCAGGATCGAAGCCGTCGGCGTACAGATCGGTCAGCCGCAACTCGGCGCCGGCCGCTGACAGTCCGGCGACGACTCGATCTCGAACGGCCGCCACGAATGACGCCTCCGACGGATGGCAGTACACGACGAGCGCCCGGGTCATCGCAGCTCCGCCATCTGTCGTTCGACCCGGGCGAGGAATTCGTGACGCTGCGCGTCCGTCGAGGTATCGATCGCGTAGAGCCCGAGCCAAGTGGTGCGCACCCGCAGCCCGCAACTCATGCGCAGCGCGCGGGTGACGATCCGGCGACCGTTGTCGTTGACCAGACGGACGTACCACTTCGGCGAGCCGTACGTGGCGATGCCGACCAGCCGCCGCATCTGTCCGAGGCCGGGCCGCACCTTGTTCGTGCGCTCGTCGAGGACGAAGCCGACGCCGGGCACCAGCACTCGCTCGAGCCAGCCCTTCAGGATCGCCGGCAGCCCGCTCCACCACGTCGGATAGACGAACACGATCGCCTCGGCACGCTGGACGAGCGCAGCATGCTCGGCAACCATCGGGTCGAGGATCGGTGAGTCGCCGTGGTAGGCGTGGCGCTCGTCCGATGTCATCGCGACCCGAAAGCCCAGCTCGCAGAGGTCGAGGACGACCACCTCGTGGCCGGCCGAACGCAGTCCGGCGCGCGCCCGGGTGGCCAGCGCACGGCAGTAGCTGTCGGCCGACGGGTGGGCGACGACGACCAACGCGAGCACGTCAGTCGCTCGCCGGGAGGGACGGTGTCGGCTGTTCTGTGACGGGCTTCGATCGCAGCGACAGCAGCTGGGTGACCGCCACGAACACGAGGAGGAGCGCGAACATGATGTTCGACAGATGGTCGCTCATCCGGTCGGAGATCGTGCCGCCGATGATCGCACTGACGGCGCCGAATCCGCCGACGACCGCGGCGACGCGGATGTCGGCGTTGGCCTTCTTGCGGTTGCGGATGGTGCCCATGATCGCCGTCGGAACGATCACCGCGACCGAGGTGCCCTTGGCGACCACCGGCACCATTCCGAGGATGACGACCATCGCCGGCACCATGATCACACCGCCGCCGATGCCGAGCAGTCCGGCCAGGGTGCCGGTGAGGATGCCGACCACGATCAGGAGCAGCGCCATTACGACCGTCAGGTCGGAACGGCCCGTCGAGTCGGTGCTGATCGCGAGTCGGGTGGCGGTGGCGAGCACCGTGATGACGAAGATGATGATCAGCACGTTCTTCGGGATGATGTGCAGCAACGTGGTGCCGACGATGGCGCCGGCGATCGCGCCGATGGCGAGGAAGAACGCGACCGCCCAGTCGACGTTGCCGTGCGACACGTAGGTGATCAGGCTGGCCGCTGCGATCGGCAGGGTCGCGGCGAGCGACGTGCCGTGGGCGAGGCGTCGGTCCATCCCGGCGAGCGAGACCAGCCCCGGCACGATGATCAGTCCGCCGCCGACGCCGAACAGCCCGCCGAGCAGGCCGGCAGCCAGGCCGACGATCACGGCTTGGCTGAACTTGACAGAACTGTGGGAGAGCGGCACCGGCGACGACGTTAGGCGGCGTCGAGCGGAGGTGCGCATTCTCGGCCGAGCACGTTCCCGGTCCCGTCTCTCGCACACCGGGCGGTCTCGTGAACAAGTTCACCTCCTACGCGTGCAGTTGTTCACGAGAACGGGAGGTGGGTCGGTGTTTCCGGTCAAGGGTCGAGGAATCACCGCAGGCGTGCCTCTATCGTCGGCCATTCGTCGGCGATGATCGAGTACGTCGCCGTGTCGCGAAGTGCAGCGTCCTCGCCTTGCCTGGTCGAGCGTCTATGCCGCCGCATGACGCCCTCGAACGTCGCGCCGAGCCGTTCGATCGCCCGCCGGCTCTGCTCGTTGCGGGCGTCGGTGCAGATCGCCACCCGCTGCACGTTCCACACGTCGAACGCGTGCGCCAGCAGCAGGAGCTTGGCCTCGCTGTTGATCGGGGTTCGCTGCGCGGCGGACGACAGCCAGGTGCCGCCGATCTCCACCTCGTCGGGGTCGGCACGCCCGAGCGGCCACGCTGGGTTGAGGTATCGAGTGCAGCCCACGACCACCCCGTCATCAACGCGTCGCTGCACGAACGGGGCCGCACGGCCGTGCGCCGCGTCGTCGACCAGCCAGCGGACGTACTCCGCCGCCTCATCGTGGCCGTCGGGCACCTGCGTGTACCCGAAGCTGGCCCGGTCACCGCTCGCCGCGGCCGTGATCTCGTCGACGTGGTCGACCCGCAACGGCTCGAGCAGCACGAATCGACCCGGCAGCGCAACGACGGAGAGCTCGGTCACGAACACATCCTGGCGCACGGTCGCGCAGATCGGTCGGTCGGATTCGGCGGTGTGCCTCGCGGTACCGTGCAGCGATGGCCGACTCGAACTCCCCCCTCACGAGCGCGGCGCCCCGGGCGCTCGACGACCTATTCGACACCGACACGATCCTGCCCGCCGCCCCGCTCGGCGACGACGGCGAACCGCTCGAGGTGCTCCACGACCGTGAGTACCGTGTCCGGGCGTTCCGCAAGCGTGACGACCTGCTGCTGATCCGCGGTGCGGTGCGCGACCAGAAGCCGCCGGGGTTGTATGTCGACATCGACCCGAACCCGTTGACGATCCACCACATGCAGATCGACCTCGAGGTCGCATTCCCCACGTTGGAGATCGTCGGCGCCACCGTCGGCATCGAGGTGCATCCGCACACGACGTGTACCAACATCGAGCCGCACTACGACAAGCTCGTCGGGTTGTCGATCGCCCGAGGGTTCACCCACAAGGTGCGCGAACTGTTCGGCGGCCCACGCGGCTGCACTCACACGACGGCGCTCCTGCAGGCGATGGCGCCGGTGGCGATCCAGTGCATGTGGTCGATGCGGGCCTCGCAGGCCAAGCGTGGTGCCGGGATGGCGCAGGAGCCGTCGCCCGAACAGCGCGAGATGGCCTGGAAGTTCAATCTGAACACCTGCCACGTGTGGGCCGAGGACGGCGACCAGGTGCGCGAGATGCAGGCAGGCGGCGACTTCGAGCCGCCGATCTGGGCGGCCGAGCGAATGGTCGAACTCGGGCTCAAGCCCGATGCCTGGCGTCAGCGGATGCAGGGCTGAGGAGGTCGGCGTCGTGGTCACTGTCATCGAGTGTGCGGAATTCGGTCCGATCGAGGATCTGCGCGTCGTCGATCGCGACCCGCAACCGCTGCAGGCTGGCCAGGTCCGCCTCGCCGTGTCGGCCGCCGGTGTCAACTTCGTGGATGGTCTGCTGGTCGAGGGCCGCTACCAGATCAAACCCCCGCTGCCGTTCGTGCCCGGAGGAGAGGTCGTCGGCCGGGTCACCGAACTGGGAGACGGCGTCGACGGCGTGGCCGTCGGTGACCGGATGTTCGCGAGCATCGGCTTCGGCGGATTCGCGAGCGAGGTCGTCGTGTCGCCCCGGCAGCTCGTTGCGATCCCCGAATCGCTGACCGATGGCCAGGCGGCGACGTTCATGCAGAGCTACATGACCGGCTGGTACGCACTGCGGGTGCGCGCACATGCCTCCGCTGGGGACACGATGCTCGTGCTCGGCGCCGGCAGCGGTGTGGGACTGGCGGCGGTCGACATCGGCGCAGCCCTCGGACTGCGAGTGATCGCCGCGGCGTCGACTCCCGAGAAGCGAGCACTTGCCGAGTCGCGAGGGGCGATGGCGACCATCGACAACTCGACGCTGGATGCCGCAGGCATCAAGGACGCCGCGAAGGAGTTCGCCGCCACCTTCGACGACCGTGCCGATCGCGGCGGCGTCGATCTGGTCTACGATCCGGTCGGTGGCGAGGTCGGCGAGGTCGCGCTGCGAGCGCTGGGTGAAGACGGCCAGTACGTCGTGATCGGCTTCGTCGCCGGGATTCCCAAGCTCGCCGCCAACCAGGTCCTCCTGCGCAACCGACGCGTCACCGGGGTCGACTGGGGAGCATGGGTGGGGCGTCATCAGGACGAGAACCGAGCCCTGCTCGCCGAGGTCGTCGAGCGGATCGCGGCCGGCGATCTCGAGCCCGTCGAGCCCGTGTCACACCCGCTGCGCGACGCCGCGCGGGCCGTACGTGACCTCGCCGACCGCAAGGTGGCGGGCAAGGTCGCGCTCGTTCCGGGCACCTGAACATCGCCCGCGAACCGTTGGTGGCGATCGCGGTCCGACCTGGCAGACTGTGCGCCCACATGGTGGTCATAGCTCAACAGGTAGAGCACCAGGTTGTGATCCTGGCGGTTGGGGGTTCAAGTCCCCTTGGCCACCCCATACGCAGGCGTTGAGAGGGTGTCGGGCGGGCAATCGCTCGGTACCCTCTCTCGCCGCAAGCTTCTCTAGCTCAATGGCAGAGCAGTGGACTCTTAATCCATTGGTTCTGGGTTCGAATCCCAGGGGAAGCACGATCAAGGGCAATCGAGCAGCTCTTCATCCATTGGTTCTGGGTTCGAATCCCAGGGGAAGCACGATCAAGGGCAATCGAGCAGCTCTTCATCCATTGGTTCTGGGTTCGAATCCCAGGGGAAGCATGATCAAGGGCATCGAGCAGCTCTTCATCCATTGGTTCTGGGTTCGAATCCCAGGGAAGCACCGACTACATCACGGGTCAGACCCGCGATGTGGTCCTGCAAGTCACGGCGCCGGGAACACCTGGTTGATCCCCGTGAGCAGCTTCACGAGCGGCACCAAGTGCGGTCCGATGACCGGCTTGCCCGTCGTCAGGATGGCGACGACCAGGTCTCGCTCCCGATCGGCCCACGTGAAGAGGTTCGACATCCCGACGTGACCGAACGCCTGCGGGCGGTTCCAGCCGTACGGGCTGATCGATCCCGAGCCCAGCATGAAGCCGCTCCCGTAGCGAAGCGGCAGGCCGAGCATCCTGTCGATGACGAGTTCGTCGTGCGGCGCCTCGAGCGATCGCCTGACCGTCTCCTCCTCGAAGACCCTCGTCCCCTCGAACGATCCTCCGTCCATGATGCACTGGTAGAAGACGGCGACGTCGCGGGCGGTGACGACGACATTTGCCGACGGAACCACCGCACCGAGGAAGCGCGGGTCGTTCGACATGCGCAGCACCTCGCTCCACGGCTTGCCGAGCACCCGCTTCATGAACAGGTTCGTCATGGGTCCGATCGGTGCGCCGGTCTCGACGTTGTGAGCGACGCGGTCGATGTCCTCGGGCGCGACGCCGTAGTCCATCCAGCCGAGTCCGAGCGGCGACTTGACCTCGGTCGCGAGCACGTCACGCAGACTCCGGCCGGTCGCGCGCCGCGTGACGGCTTCCATGATGAGCCCGCCGGTGACGGCGTGGTACTCCGGGTTGGCGCCGGCGCGGCCGCTCGGTCGCAGCCCGCAGACGATCCGCTCGACCTCGTCGGGGTCGCTCAGCACGTCGAGATCGAAAGCCCGCTCGGGCATCGTTGCGATCCCGGAGCGGTGGGTCAGGACGTGTCGGATCGTGATGCGTTCCTTGCCATGCCGCTCGAAGCCGGGGAGATGCGCGGCGACCTCGTCGTCGAGTCGGAGTGAGCCGACCTCCTCCAACTTGTGCATCACCATTCCGGTGACCGCCTTGGCGGCCGAGAAGAGGTTGATCGGCGTGTCGAGAGCGAGCGGGACCGCTCGGCTGCGATCGAATGGCTTCCCCGGCATCACACCTCGGGCGTTGCCGATCGCGCGATCGAGCACGACGTCGCCGCCCTGGCGGATGCAGATCTGGATGCCCGGGTGCATTCCGGTGCGGTAGACGTCCTGGACGAGCGCCCAGATGGCGTCCGACCGGTCGCCCTCGCCGGACTCCTCGCCGTACTGGGTGACGACCTCGAGATCGGTCGGCGTCGGGCACCGTCGGGTCACGAATCCGACGGCCGAGTCGAATCCGGGCAGAGCCATCGGTGTCACCTGCGCAGCAGGTCTTTGGCGATCGCGGTGATCTGGATCTCGTCGGTCCCGGCGTAGATCTGCAGCACCTTGGCGTCGCGGGCGAGCTGCTCCACCCGGAACTCGCTCATGTACCCGTTGCCACCGAAGAGCTGCACCGCTTCGAGCGCGACCTCGGTCGCCGCTCGGGCCGAGTACAACTTCATCGCGGAGGCTTCGGCCAGGGTCATCGTCTGGCCGGCGGCGCCCATCTCCATGGTGCGGAACACCAGGTTCTGGACGTTGAGGCGGGCGACCTCCATCCGGGCGAGCTTGTCCTGGATCAGCTGGAACTCGCCGATCGGCTTGCCGAACTGCACCCGGTCCTTCGCGTACTGGACACTCAGCTGGAGGCACTCCTCGATGATCCCGAGCGCCATCGCCGCCACGCCGGAGCGCTCCTGCTGGAACGTTGCCTTCGCGCCGTCACGCCCGCCCGCGGGCAGGTCCTCGGTCTCGCCGATCAGTCGATCGCGCCCGACGCGGACATCGTCGAGAAACAGCTCGCCGGTGGGGGAGGAGTGCATGCCCATCTTGCGCAGCGGCTTGGACTGCTCGAAACCGGGCATGCCGCGATCGAGCACGAACGACAGTACCTTGCGCTGATCGGGCGGCGTCTCGCCGTCGTCGAGCTTGCAGATGAACACCGTCGTGTCGGCGTAGGGGCCGTTCGTGATGAACGTCTTCGACCCGTTGAGGACGTACTCGTCGCCGTCACGCCGTGCCGTGGAGCGCATCGATCCGAAGGCATCTGAGCCACTGCCGGGTTCGGTGATCGCCCACGCGCCGATCTTGTCCATCGTGAGCAGGTCGAGCGCCCACCGCTCCTTCTGGGCGATCGTGCCCTTCGACATGATCGCGGCTGAGGTGAGACCCATCGACACGCCCATTGCCGTGACCATCCCGGGACACACCCTGCAGAGCTCGATGATCGGGATCAACGACATCCCGCCGCCGTCGCCACCGGCCTTGCGTTCCGGGACGCCCTCGCCCGCTTCGATCGCCCGCTCGCGCTCGATGTTCTTCTTGAAGCTCTCGCGCGACATGGCGTCCATCCCGAACGTCGCGAACAGCTTGCGGAGGATGTCGTACGGGGGCAGGTCGCCGTGCTCGAGCTCGTCGACGTGCGGACGGATCTCGTCGTCGACGAACCGCTTCACGGCGTCGCGGATCATCTGGTGCTCGTCACTCCACTGGAACATCGGGTGCCCTCCTCGGGTCTCGAACCGTCGACCCGATGGTACGGATCGCGACGCTCTGCACGAAACGCGCCAGCTTCTCGTGAACTCGTGCGGGAATAGGTCCCGCACGAGTTCACGAGAATGGGCAGGGTTGGGCGGATCACTACGATCGGTGCATGTCACCGTCCGAGACCGTCACCGCCTTCATCGAAGCCATCGAGCGCAAGGACGTCGCGGCGGCCGCCGCACTGGTATCGCCGTCGATCTCCTACGAGAACATGCCGATGCAGCCGATCGTCGGCCGTGACGCGATGGCCGCGACGCTCGAGATGTTCCTGGGCAACGCGAACGAGGTCGACTGGGTGATCGTGCGCCAACACGAGGTGGGCAGCGTGGTGTTCAACGAGCGCATCGACCGGTTCCAGATCGGCGACGGTTGGCTCGAGCTCCCGCTCGCGGGCGTGTTCGAGGTCGACGACGACGGCCTGATCTCGCTCTGGCGCGACTACTTCGATCTCGCCAGCTACCAGCGCCAGCTCGCCGAACTCACCGGCGCCTGACGACCATCGGAGTTCAGCGGCTCCAGCTGCGCTCGTCGCGGTACCGGCCGACGTTGAGCGGTGTCGAGTGCTGGCGTCGCTCGCGGCGGCTGCTCGTGCCGAACACGATCAGAGCGGCGACCACGAGACACGCAACGGCCACCAGCAGTGTCAGGTTCCGGTGATGGTTGGCGAGCCGGGCGAACACCCCCATCCACGGGTCGTCGGAGAACGCCGGGAGCACGAGCAGGGGGACCAGGTAGCCGAAGACCACCAACGAACCTGCCGTCGCGGCGAAGAACACGCCGAGCGCGAACGTGCCCTCGCCGCGTTCGGGGCGCAGGAACGTGCCGGCGATCGCGATCAGCACCCCGAGGCCGAGTGAGCCCAACGCGATCCAGCCGAGCCATCCGTCGAGGAACGCCATCGAGCCGACTCGCTGCACCGGCAGGGTGAGGGGAGCGGCCTCGCCGACCAGCTCGTTGCGCACGATGTTGACCTGTTCCTGCGCGGAGATCACGACGCGGTCGTCGGTGGCACCGATGAGACGGTTGTGCGCGTCGCCGATGAACTCGCTCATCAACGCGGCCCCTTCGGGGATGAGCGCGATCTGTTCGATGAACTCACGCAACTCGGCCGGCGACTGGCTGAGCACCGGGGCGTCGGCGCCGGCGACGATGGTCGCGACCTGTCCTCTGATCTCCTCGTCGCCGAGGATCGAATGCGCCACTGCGGAGTCGTTCGAGGGCGTGAACGCCACGCGCTGCAGCCACCAGACGCCGGCGGAGAGCGCGATCAGAACGGCGGCAGCGATCAACATCAGGCCCCCGAGTGATCTGCGCATTTTGAGAGTCTGACAAATCTCGCGCGTAACCTTGAATCGTGAAGCGACCCGGACTCTTCCGCATGCTCCTCCGTGGCGCATTTCGGCACTGCGCCTGGTGCGGTGGCCGAGGCGCATTCTTCGTCGGATGGTTCAAGAAGGCCGAGTGTTGCCAGTCGTGCGGGCTCAAGTGGCGGCGCGACGACGTCGGCTACGAACTCGGTGCGGCGGCGATGACGGCGATCATCACGTTCGGCCCGTTGATGCTGATCCTCGGCGGCATGGTCGCGGTCACCTGGCCCGACGTGAACGTCGTGCCGATGTTCATCGTGCTCGTGGTGCTGGCCATCGTGCTGCCGTTCTTCACCTACGGGCCCGCGTACTGCATGTGGCAGGCGGTCGACATCCTCTTGCGACCCCCGGAACCCGACGACTTCGAGATCGTCGGCGACGTCACGCCGGACGCCGACGCCGACGCCGATTCGGACGAGCCGTCCGGCCGCCAGAACTGAGCCAACCTCGACGTTCGCGTTGCGCTCCGGATGGACGGCCCACGCGGAAGTTCGACACAAACGATGGCGGCGCGGGTCGATGGGCGTTCGCCCGAGTGATGCTTGACCGAACGACTGTTCGTTGATTACAGTCCTGTCATTCGGTTGCACGAGCAATCCGATCGATCGGCCCGATCAACTCTGTGACACCCCCTCTCTACGGTGCACATCACCAACCGCACCGGGTTCGCCCGCCGCACGAAAGCGAGACACGACATGAGCAACGACCGCGACAAGGCACTCGAGATGGCGCTGGCCCAGATCGACAAGCAGTTCGGCAAGGGCGCCATCATGAAGATGGGCGAGCGGACCAACCTCGACATCGAGGTGGTGTCGACCGGTGCGCTGTCGCTCGACCTGGCACTCGGCGTCGGCGGCCTGCCCCGTGGCCGTGTCGTCGAGATCTACGGCCCGGAGTCGTCGGGTAAGTCCACCCTGGCCATGCACGTCGTGGCCGAAGCGCAGCGAAACGGCGGCGTGTGCGCCTACATCGACGCCGAGCATGCGATGGATCCGATCTACGCCCGGGCGATCGGTGTCGACGTCGACCAGTTGCTGATCTCCCAGCCGGACACCGGCGAGCAGGCGCTCGAGATCGCCGACATGCTCACCCGTTCGGGTGCCATCGACGTCCTGGTCATCGACTCGGTGGCTGCGCTCACCCCACGCGCCGAAATCGAAGGCGAGATGGGCGACACACACGTCGGCCTCCAGGCTCGGCTGATGAGCCAGGCATTGCGCAAGCTCACCGGCAACCTGCACAAGACCGGCACCATCGCCATCTTCATCAACCAGCTCCGCGAGAAGATCGGCGTCATGTTCGGCTCGCCCGAGACCACCCCGGGCGGCCGGGCGCTGAAGTTCTACTCGTCGGTTCGCCTCGACATCCGCCGCATCGAGTCGTTGAAGGACGGCGCCGAAGTGGTCGGCAACCGCACCCGGGTCAAGGTCGTCAAGAACAAGGTGTCGCCGCCGTTCCGCCAGGCCGAGTTCGACATCATGTACGGCCAGGGCATCAGCCGCGAGGGCTCGTTGATCGACATGTCGGTCGATCTGGGCATCGTCAAGAAGTCCGGGGCCTGGTTCACCTACGAGGGTGAACAGTTGGGCCAGGGGCGTGAGAAGGCCAAGGAGTACCTCAAGCAGAACCCCGAGGTGATGATGGAGATCAGCGACAAGGTGCTCACCGCCGCCGGTCTCAAGAAGAGCGACGACCCCGAAGTGGCCGACCTCGCCGAGGACTTCACCGAAGCCGACGACGCCCCGATCGATCTCAGCTGAATCCGATCGGGCTTCGAACGAAGCGGACGGGTTCGGTCATGATGGGGCACCACCGAAGGAGCCCTGCATGACCGTTCCCAACCGCATCTCGATCATCACGCTCGGCGTCGCCGACCTCGCAGCGTCGACGGCCTTCTACGAGTCACTCGGCTGGACGAGGTCGACGGCATCGATGCCCACCATCACGTTCTTCGAGATGCAGGGCTCGGTGTTCGGTCTCTACGAATGGTCGGCGCTCGCCGACGATGCCAAGGTGCCGGCCGAGGGCAGTGGTTTCCGTGGTGTCACGCTCGCGATGAACCTGGCGTCGACCGACGAGGTCGACCATGTGTTCGCCGAATGGATCGCCGCCGGCGCCACGTCGGTCGACGAGCCGCACACGGCGTTCTGGGGCGGTTACTCGTCTTACGTCGCTGACCCCGACGGTCACCTGTGGGAACTCGCCCACAACCCATATGCCCGACTCGACGAGGACGGCCGCCTCGTCATGGGCGGCGGGTGAGCTGGACTTCTCGTTTGTGTAAGCGCGGATGTACGAGTTGGCGATCGTCGCTCACACAAACGGTGCTGATCAGGTGTTGAACTCGTAGCCGCCCGGCTTGAAGATCATCAGGTAGAGCGACACCACCAGGATCAGGTGCGTCATGCCGATGCCGGCCGCCATGATCTTGCGCGTGTCGTCGCCGGTCTCGGTCAGCGAGGGGCGGATCATGAACCAGCTGATCGCCAGCGCAGCGAGCCACAGCACGATGGTCGCCGTGACGAACGGCGTGCCGACGAGGCTGATCTTGCCCACACCTGCCATGCCCATGCCCGCGACCCACAGGATCACGAGCGCCGGGAACACCAGGCGCATGTGCAGGCGGGCGACCTCGGCGTTCGCACCGGCGCGCTGCAGCCTCGGGTACAGGAACAACGGCCCGAACGCAGCGATCGCCGCCAGCACGTGCACGAAGTAGAGGATCCGGTAGAGGTCGTTGTTCTCGGGAACGAGGATGGCAAGCACGAGCGGCACGATACCGACCGGCGCCGGGTTACGCCCGTGGCGGTCGAGGCTCGATCGGGCGCCAGTAGCCTCGGACACCATGTCCCGCAGCTACATCGTGCGCACCTACGGCTGCCAGATGAACGAGCACGACTCCGAGCGCATCTCCGGCCTGCTCGAGGCCGACGGCCTCGTGCGCGCCGAGAGCGAGGCCGACGCCGATGTCGTCGTGCTCAACACGTGCTGCATCCGCGAGAACGCCGACAACAAGCTCTACGGCAACCTGGGGCACCTCAAGACCTGGAAGGGTGAGCGCGAGGGCCGCCAGATCGTCGTGTCGGGATGCCTCGCCCAGAAGGACCAGGACCTCGTGGCCAAGCGAGCCGGCCACGTCGACGTGGTGATGGGCACCCACAACGTGCACCGGGCCGCCGAACTGCTCTCCGAGGCCCGCACCTCCGACCGGCCGATCACCGAGATCCTCACCGAAGCGGTGATCGACGATCAGGCGCTGTTCCCGTCGGCGTTGCCGGCACGCCGTGAGACGTCCTACAACGCGTGGGTGACCATCCAGATCGGCTGCGACAACAACTGCGCCTTCTGCATCGTGCCGGCGGTCCGCGGGACCGAGATCAGCCGTCCGTACGACGAGATCCTCGCCGAGGTCGGCGAGCTTCGAGACGACGGCGTCACCGAGGTGACCCTGCTCGGCCAGAATGTCAACAGCTACGGCCGCGACCTGCAGGTCGCGGCCCGTCAGGCCGGCGACGACTCGGCGCGGCTGCGCCCGCTGTTCGCCGACCTGCTGCGCGACGTCGGGGCGGTCGACGGCATCCGGCGGGTCCGCTACACCAGCCCACACCCCAAGGACATGCGACCCGAGACGTTCGCCGCGATGGCAGAGACACCGGTCGTGTGCGAGCACCTCCACTACCCGCTGCAGTCGGGCAGCGACCGAGTCCTCGCGCTGATGCACCGCGGCTACACCGCCGAGCGATACCTCGTCCGCCTCGCCGAGGCTCGTGCGACCATCGACGACCTGGCGGTCTCGACCGACATCATCGTCGGCTTCCCGGGCGAGACCGAGGCCGACTTCGAGCAGACGCTCGCTGTCGCTGCCGAGGCCGAGTACGACTACGCCTACACCTTCGTGTTCTCGCCCCGCCAGGGCACGGAAGCGGCGTCGATGGAGGCCGACTTCGTCGACCCCGCAGTCGTGAGCGAGCGGTTCGAACGGTTGCGGCTCGTGGTCGAACGGTCCGCGCTGCGATGCCACGAGGCCCGCGTCGGACGTATCGAGGAAGTCCTGGTCGAGGGACCGAGCAAGCGCGACCCGTCGGTCACCAGTGGCCGCACCCGCCAGAACAAGCTCGTGCACTTCGTGCCGCCCCGGCCGCTGCGAACCGGCAGCTACGCGACCGTGGAGATCACCCGAGGCGCCCCGCACTTCCTCGAAGGCCAGTTCGTCGAGTTCATCTCCGAGCCGACCCACAAGCTGCGCATCCCCGTCGCCGCGCTGTGAACCGGGTGGCGAAGTAGCGTCGTGGCGATGAACGAGGCGAGTGTCGATCCACAGCTGGCCGACTACCGGGCGAGCATCGACAACATCGACGCAGCGTTGGTCCACCTCCTTGCGGAGCGGTTCAAGATCACCAAGGCGGTCGGCCGCTACAAGGCCACCGTCGAACTCCCTGCCGCCGACGAGGTGCGCGAGCGTGTCCAGATCGAACGGCTGCGGGCGTTGGCCGAGCAGTCGGGCCTCGATCCGGTGTTCACCGAGAAGTTCCTGCGGTTCATCGTGGCCGAGGTCATCCACCACCATCAGCGCATCGCCGAGGGCGAGCAGCTCTGACCGCTCAGGCTCCTGCCCGGGTGTCGATCGTCGGATCGACGGCCTCGGGGAAGTCGGCCGTCGCACTCGACGTTGCGCGCAGGCTCGGCGACGTCGAACTCGTCTCGGTCGACAGCATGCAGGTGTACCGGGGCATGGACATCGGCACCGCCAAGCCGACACCCGTCGAACTCGCAGAGATCCAGCACCATCTGATCGATCTGGTCGAGCCGACCGCGGAGTTCACGGTCGCCGAGTTCCGCGATGCCTTCGCTGGTGCACTCGACGAGATCGGGGGGCGGGGTCACCGGGCGTTGCTCGTCGGTGGCACCGGCCTGTACCACCGTGTGGTGATCGACGACTTCGACCTGCCGGGGCAGTGGCCCGAGATCCGTCGCGAGCTCGAAGAGCACACCGACACCCACGCCCTGTTCGAACGGCTACGGACGCTCGATCCGGCGGCAACGATCAAGATGGAACCCACCAACCGGCGCCGCATCATCCGGGCGCTCGAGGTGACGCTGGGGAGTGGCCGCGCCTTCAGCTCGTTCGGCCCCGGCGTCGACGACTATCTACCGTCGCCGGTCACCCAGATCGGGCTGCGCTGGCCGCGTGAGGTGATCACCGAGCGGATCGTCCGGCGAGTGGAGCAGATGCTCGCCGACGGCCTCGTCGAGGAGGTACGGGCACTCGCCGACGTCGGGTTCTCCCGCACGGCAGCGCAGGCCCTCGGGTACAAGGAAATCCTCGAGATGATCGCGGGCCGGATCAGCGAGGATGATGCGGTCGCCATGATCATCACCCGCACCCGCCAGTTCGCCGTCCGTCAGGAGCGATGGTTCCGTCGCGATCCCCGCGTACGCTGGATCGACGTCGAACGCGATGTCGTGGCCGAGGCGGCGCCCATCGTGATCGACGCTCTCACCGCATGACCACGCTGACCCTCACCAAACACCACGGCCTGGGCAACGACTTCCTGGTCGCGTTCCATCCCGGTGTCGACGACCTCCCCGCACTGGCCCGACGGTTGTGCGACCGGCGCCGCGGCGTCGGCGCCGACGGATTGCTCGTCGCTGAGGCCGCCGACGGCTACGCGGCGCGTATGACGCTTTACAACGCCGACGGCTCGCGCGCAGAGATGAGCGGCAACGGCATCCGGTGTTTCGCACAGGCGCTGGCCGAGCGGCGCGGTGACCTGTCCGATCAGCTGATCCTGACCGATGCCGGCGATCGGCTGGTCGTGCTCGAGGCCACCGAGGACCCGGCGACGATCACCGCGCGTGTCGAGATGGGCGACGTGTCGAGCCTCGACGAGCCGGCCGGCTGGGCGGCGCTCGGTTGCCACCCCGATCGCCCGGTGGCGCACCTGAGCCTCGGCAACCCGCACAGCGTCGTCGGAGTCGACGAGGTGGCTGTCGTCGATCTCGTCCACCTCGGAAGCCAGGTACCGCACGTCAATCTCGAGATCGTCGAGCCCGGCCCCGAATCGAACGGGATCACGATGCGCGTCCACGAACGAGGTGCCGGAATCACCGAAGCCTGCGGGACGGGAGCGTGCGCAGCGGCCTATGCAGCCAGATCGTGGGGACTGGTCGCCCGTGGCGCCGGTGACGTCGTCGTGCACATGGACGGCGGGACGGCCAGGGTCAGCTTCTCCGACGAGTCCCCCGAGCGGGCGGTCCTGACGGGACCGGCCACGTTCATCGCCGAGATCGACGTCGAGATCAGATGAGCAACACCCCCTACAACGAGGCGCTCGCCGGCACCCTGATCGACCGAACGATCCGGGAGAAGATCGTGCTGGTCGCCGTTGCCGACCCTCGTGAAGCCGACGAGACCGTCGATGCGAGCCTCGACGAGCTGGAACTGTTGGTCGACACCGCGGGCGCCGACGTCGTGGCCCGCATGGTGCAGCGACGCGACAGCCCTGATCACACCTGGTACATCGGCAAGGGGAAGGCCGAGGAACTCAAGCAGCTCTGCCTGGCGGTCGACGCCGACACGGTCGTGTTCGACAACGAGTTGTCGCCGGGCCAGCAGTTCAATCTCGAGAAGCTGCTCGGCCGAACCGCACTCGACCGCACGGCCGTCATCCTCGACATCTTCGGACAGAACGCCCACACGCTCGAGGGCAAGGCGCAGGTCGAACTCGCACTGCTGCGCTATCGGCTCCCGCGGCTGCGGCGCGGCGCGGATGCCAAGCTGTCCCAGCAGCGAGGCGGCGTCGGTGCCCGGTTCGGTGGCGGCGAGACCAAGATCGAGGTCGACCGTCGTCGCATCATGCGGCGCATCAACAAGCTCGAACGCGACCTCGACTCGCTTGCCGACACGCGCGAGCTCCAGCGCAAGGGCCGTGGCCGCAGTGGCCTGGCATCGGTCGCGATCGTCGGTTACACCAACGCAGGCAAGTCTTCGCTGCTCAATCGGCTCACCGATTCGGGGGTGCTGACCGAGGATCGACTCTTCGCAACGCTCGATCCCACCACACGGCGACTGTCGCTGCCCGGCGGCGAGCCGGTTCTGCTGTCCGACACGGTCGGGTTCATCAATCGGCTCCCGCACGGTCTGGTCGAGTCGTTCAAGGGGACGCTGGAGGTCGCCGCCCTGGCGGACTATCTGGTGCACGTGGTCGACGCGAGTGCACCCGATCCCGAGGGTCAGATCGACGCCGTCCGCGTGGTGCTCGGTGAGATCGACGCAACCGCGGTTCCCGAGCTGCTCGTGTTCAACAAGGCCGATGTCGCGCCCGATGTCGCCAAGCAGCTGGTCGAGGACCATCCGGGATCGGTGGCGATCTCTGCGGTCACCGGCGAGGGGACCGATGTGTTCCTCCGCACGCTCGCCGATCGCCTGCGAGCACTCACGGTGGTGCACGAACTCGTCGTCCCGTACGACCGCGGCGACATCCTCGCTGCGGTACACCGCGAGGGTGAAGTCGTGTCGGTGGCCGACGGGCCTGAGGCCTGGACCATCAGGGCCAGGCTGTCCGACGCGTCAGCAGGCCGACTGTCCGAGTTCGCCTCCGAGGCGTCCACATGAGTGGCTTCGTCCCGCCCCCGTACCCGTACGACCGCTTGAACCGCCTGGCGCCGATCACCGAAGCGCATCCCGGCGGCACGGTCGACCTGTCGATCGGCACCCCCTTCGACCCGCCGCCCGCCCGGGTGATCGAGGCGCTGTCGTCGAGCGGGACCGAGCGGTCGTACCCGCCGAGCATCGGCACGCTGGCATTCCGCGAAGCTGCGCAGCGATGGATGCAGCGACGATTCGACGTCGTGGTCCCGGCCGGTCAGATCGGTGCCACGATCGGCTCGAAGGAGTTCGTGGCGACCCTGCCGCAGTGGATGCATCTGCGCACACCGGCACGCGACACGGTGCTGTACCCGGCGATCTCGTATCCGAGCTACGAGATGGGAGCGATCCTGGCCGGATGTCGCCCGGTGCCGGTGCGGTCGCTGCCCGACGGTCGGCTCGATCTCGACTCGATCGATCCGGCTGACGCGGAACGGGCACTGCTGCTCTGGGTGAACAGCCCGGGGAACCCGACCGGAGCGCTCGACGACCTCGACGCGGCGGCGCGATGGGGGCGAGCCCACGACGTCCCGGTGTTCTCCGACGAGTGCTACGTCGAGTTCACGTGGAGTGGGCCGGGTCGCACGATCCTCGAATCCGGCCTCGACGGTGTCGTGGCCGTCCACTCGTTGTCGAAACGGTCGAACCTGGCCGGCGTGCGTGTCGGGTTCTATGCGGGCGACGCCGAGCTCGTCGCGTATCTCCAGGAGATCCGCAAGCACGTGGGCATGATGGTGCCGGGACCCGCACAGGCGGCGGCGGTCGCGGCGCTCGACGACGACGAACACGTCGAACTCCAGCGCTCGCGGTACCGGGGCCGCCTCGAGCTCCTCGCGTCGGTGCTGTCGGACTGGTCGGGCGACACCGTGCCGCTGCCCGACGGCGCGTTCTATCTCTGGGTCCCGGTCGACGACGGGTGGGCCTACACCGAACGACTCGCCCGCGACGGGGGAGCGCTCGTCAGCCCGGGCGAGTTCTATGGGCCCGATGGTGCCCGATTCGTCCGTGTCGCCGTGGTACAACCGGACGAACGCGTGCAGCTCGTGGCCGATCGCCTCGCAGCAGCGCGGGGGTGAACCGAATGCCGACCCACGTCACGAACCGCCAGGAGAACTCAGCGCAGGAAGCTCTTCGATGACCGAACGCGCCGATCGACGTGGCTGGATGCTCGCCCTCGGCGTGCTCGTGATCGTGGGTGCGCTCGTCGCCGCGGTCGCCATGTGGATCGCTGGCAGCAACCGCGAGTCCGACAACGTGGCGGGCTTCGCCCGAGCGCCTGTCGGATGCGACACCACCCTCGACTTCGAGTCGACCGGCACGTTCCTGCTGTACGTCGAGACCAGTGGCCAGTTCGGTGATCTCGCGGGAGCCTGCGACGCGCCGCAGCAATACGACCGGGACGCGGACGATGTGCCAGCCGTCGAGGTGACTCTGCGAAACCCGGATGGCGACGTCATCGGTCTCGACGACTCGGCCGAGGTCAGCTACGACGTCGACGGTTTCGTCGGGACGTCCATCGGCACGGTGCAGATCGAGTCCGAGGGTGACCATGTACTGACGGTCGCACCCGTCGACGGCGAGACGTTCGCCGTCGCGGTCGGTCGCGAACCGAACGAGGGAGCCTCACTGCTGCGCTGGGGCGCGCTGGCGGCTGCGATCGGCGGCCTGCTCCTCGGGGGTCTCCTGCTGGTGCTCGGGAGCCGACGCCCGCCCGTCACGCCAGCGCCGGCGGAGCCGTGGACTCCCGATGGCGGAAGCTGGCCGTCGAGCCCACCAGGGTTCCCGGCTCCACCGCCGACGACCGGGGCCACTGGGCCCGCAGGTCCGCCCATCATGCCCCCTGCACCCGTACCGTCGCCGCCTCGACCCGTCGCGCCGGCCACGCCGACCCCGCAAGGTCCGCCGCCGTCGCCGTGGGGTCCGCCGACTCAGTAGCGGCGCATGACCGTGACGACCTTGCCGTAGATCTCGACCTCGTCGGCGGTGAACTGCATCGGCTCCATGGCGGCGTTCGCGGGAGTGAGGGTGACCTCGGCTCCGGAACGGCTGTAGGTCTTGATCGTCGCTTCGCCGCCGGGGATGCCGGCGACGACGATGTCGCCGTTGTTCGGGTTGGCGATCTGGGTGGCCACCACGAAATCGCCGTCGAGGATGCCGAGTTCGATCATCGACTCGCCGCGTACGCGCAGCATGAAGAGTTCGCCGTCGCCGGTGAAGTCGACCGGCACGGGGAGGAGTTCTTCGACGTTCTCCTCGGCCAACACGTCGGTGCCTGCGGCGACGTCGCCGAGCAGCGGGACGTGTCGCACCGGACGCCGCTCCATCATGGCGCCGCTGTTGACGTCGTAGCGGACCTCGATGGCGCGTGGCTTGGTCGGGTCGCGGCGGAGGTAGCCGAGGCGTTGCAGCGTGTTGAGGTGGCTGTGGACGGTGGACGGTGACGTGAGACCGACCGCGTCGCCGATCTCGCGTACCGATGGCGGGTAGCCGCGTTCGCGGATCTGTTGTTCGATGAACTCGAGAATGTCTCGCTGACGCGTACTGATCGTGGGGGCCATGCGAACAGCGTACTGATCCGATCGCCGCCGGTCAAACATCTGTACCCGGAACGAACGTTCGCTAAATTCGTCGGATGGGGTTGACTCCCGCCGGCAGGCCTGCTTCACTGTCGAACAGTCGTTCGAACGAACAGGTGTTTCCATTCGCCCGTCCGATCGAACGAACAGAGACCACGACGAACGTCCCGCACGAACCGCACGAACCGCACGGAGTATCCGATGACCGCCACCCTGTATCCCTCGGACCTGTACCCCTCGGAGACCCACGCGAACTACGCCCTGCGCCGGACGGTGGCCGGTGCGCTCGTGGTGCTCGTGCTCGCCCTGGTGGCAGTCGCTGCGTCCGCCTCGGTCGGCGCATTGCTCGATGTCGACGGTCGGCCCGCTGCGGCGTCCGACGTCGCCGCTGCGCCGATCGTGCGCATTCACGTCGCGCAGCCGGGTGACACGCTGTGGTCGATCGCCGAGCAGTACCGCGGCGACGTCGGACAGGGCCGATTCGTTGATGCCCTCATCGCGGTCAACGGCGGCACCTCGATCCAGGCCGGGCAGGCCGTTCGCCTGCCGTAACCGGCTTGCTCCAGATCGCGTGTCGTCGTCGGGCCGTCCTGCCGGGGCCCGACGACGACCGCGCAGTATCCTTCGGGACGTGTTCTGTCCCGCCTGTCGTGCCGACGACACCAAGGTTGTCGATTCCCGCGTTGCCGAGGAAGGCACCGCAATCCGCCGGCGGCGTGAGTGTCTCGCCTGTGGGCAACGTTTCACGACCTTCGAGCGGGTCGATCACGCCCCGCTGTCGGTGACCAAGTCCCACGGCGGGTCTGAGCCGTTCGATCGCAAGAAGCTGATCGGCGGTCTGAGCGCCGCGACCAAGGGTCGCAACGTCTCGAACGAACGACTCGAGGCGATCGCCACGGTCGTCGAGGATTCGATGCGGCTGCTCGGCTCCACCGTCACGAGCGCCAATGTGGGTCTGGCGGTGCTCGATCAGCTGAGGGCCGTCGACGAGGTCGCCTACCTGCGCTTTGCGAGTGTCTACAAGGACTTCGATGCAGCCGCCGACTTCCATCGAGAGCTGGCACTGCTCGAGAAGTCAGTCGCGACGCCGTAGCCAGCGCGTGTAGACGAAGGCCTGGTCGTCGATGGCGAGCTGCGCGACGTCGTAGCGATGGGAGTGGGTCGGTGATCCGGACGTCAGCCGGGGTCCAGGGCCGCCGAATGCGGCCGGCGACGTGGTGAGATTGATCTCGTCGATCAGGTCGGCAGCGAAGAAGGCCCCGTTGAGTGCCGCGCCGCCCTCGACCTGGACGAAGTCGGCAGCACCGACGTATCCAGTGATCGCACCGAGAACGCCGGCCAGGTCGACGTCGTCGGCGCCGGCGCGGAGCACGTCGATTCCGGCGGGGACGTCGGGAGCTCCCTGCTCGCAGGTGATCACGAACCCGGCGCCGGAGGTGAACAGGTCGCTGCGGTAGTCGAGTCGCCCGCTCAGGGTCACGACGCCGATCCGCTGGCCGGACTTGCGCGGTGCGCCGTAGCCCTCGTCACGGACCGTTCCCGCACCGACGACGATCACGTCGGCGAGTTGCCGGAGCCGGTTGAGCACGGCCGAGTCGGTCGGGCTCGACAGCTTCGCTGACGTTCCGTCGACCGCCGTCGAGCCGTCGATCGATGCCACCATGCACAGCCCGACCCAGGGTCGATCGGTGCGTGTGCGCAGCGGTGAGCTGTAGGCCTCGTCGACGGTGATGTCGTAGGAGGGCTCGGGGAGCAGTCGGCGCATCGGCCCATCATGCCTGCTCGGCCCCTGACTCCACGGTCGGGATCTGCGACGATGCAGCCATGACATCGTCGGCCTCGACCCGAACCGCATTCCGTACCTGCCCGCTGTGCGAGGCGAGCTGCGGACTGGAGATCACCCTGCGATCCGACGGCAGCGGCGGTGAGGCGGGTGGTGAGGTGGTGCAGCGCATCCGCGGTGATCAACTCGACGTGTTCTCCAAGGGCTACATCTGTCCGAAGGGGTCGACGCTCAAGCATCTCCACGAGGACCCCGATCGGCTTCGTATGCCGATGGTGAAGCGTGACGGCGAACACGTGCCGGTGACGTGGGACGAGGCGTGGGAGGCGGTGGCTGCCGGACTCGGCGGGGTGATCGAACGCAGCGGGCGTGAGTCGCTGGCCGCGTACGTCGGCAATCCCACCGCTCACAGCCTCTCGGCGATGATGTTCTCGCGGGTGCTGCTCACCGGTCTCGGTACCCGGCACAGGTTCAGCGCCTCGACGGTCGATCAGATGCCTCGCCACGTTGCGTCTGGCTACGTGTACGGCTCACCCGTGGCGATCGCCGTCCCGGACCTCGACCGTACTGATCATCTCGTGATCCTCGGTGCCAACCCGTATGCATCGAACGGCAGCGTCTGCACCGCTCCGGACTTCCCGGGTCGCATCGAGGCCATCCAGGAGCGTGGTGGCAAGGTCGTCGTCGTCGACCCCCGACTGTCGCGCACCGCCCAACAGGCCGACCAGTGGGTGTCGATCCGACCAGGTACCGACGCGCTGCTGCTTGCTGCGATCGCGAACACGATGCTCGCGGAGGGACTGGCCGACCCCGGCGACCACGTGGCCGCCCACCTCTCCGACCTCGACGAGGTCACGGCCGCGCTCGAGCCGTTCACGGCCGAGTTCGCCGCGCCCGTCACTGGGGTGGACGCAGCGACGATCCGCTCGATGGCACGAGAGCTGGCGGCAGCGCCGTCGGCGGCCGTGTACGGGCGCATAGGGACCACGACCACCGAGTTCGGCTCGACGGCCTCGTGGCTGATCGACGTGGTCAACATCCTGAGCGGCAATCTCGATCGGCCCGGGGGCTCGATGTTCCCGACCCCGGTCGCCGGCGGCGGCACGACGCGAGGCAAGCCCGGGTCGGGACGGGGGTTCAGCGTCGGGCGCGGCCACTCGCGTGTCAGCGGTCATCCCGAGGTGATGGGGGAGTACCCGGTCGGCGTGCTCTCCGAAGAGATCGAGACACCGGGCGACGGTCGGATCCGGGGGCTGGTGACGCTCGCCGGCAATCCGGTTCTGTCGACGCCGAACAGCGAGCGGCTCGCGGGAGCGCTCGACCAGCTCGAGTTCATGGTGAGCATCGATCTGTATCTGAACGAGACGACGCGGCACGCCCATGTGATCCTGCCGCCGCCGTCGCAGCTGCAGCGAGGTCACTACGACCTGCTGTTGTTGCAGTTCGCCGTGCGGAACGTGGCGAACTACTCGCCGCCGGTGTTGCCCCTCGACGAGGGCCAACCCGACGAGTGGGAGATCATCTCGAAGTTGACCGCCATCGCACAGGGTCTCGGTGTCGACGCGGACCCGGCGGTCGCCGACGACCCGGCGATCGCGGGGCTGGTGCGCAGCGCGGTGAAGGACGAGTACTCGCCGGTGGCCGGTCGGGATGCCGACGAACTCCTCGCCGAACTGAACGCGGCGGGGCGACGTGGCCCTGAACGGATGCTCGACTTCATGTTGCGCACCGGCCCGTTCGGCGACGGCTTCGGCGCAGACCCCGACGGCACGTCGCTCGACGACCTGCTCGCGCACCCACACGGCCGGGACTTCGGTGCGCTCGTGCCCAGGTTGCCAGAGGTGCTGCGCACCCCGAGCGGCCGCATCGAGTTGGCGCCCGAGCCGTTGATCGCCGACCTCGAACGCCTGCGTGGCGCAGCCGACGAGTTGGCGACCCGCGGGCTCGTGCTCGTCGGGCGTCGCCACCTGCGCAGCAACAACTCGTGGATGCACAACGTCTCGGTGCTCGTGAAGGGCAAGCCCCGCTGCACGCTGCAGGTGCACCCCGACGACGCGGTGATGCTCGGGTTGGTCGACGGCGCACCGGCCACGGTGACGTCGCGGGTCGGCTCGGTGCAGGCGCCGGTCGAGGTGACCGACGCGATCCGTCCGGGCGTCGTCAGCCTGCCCCATGGCTGGGGTCACGATCTTCCAGGTGCGCAGCTGCGTGTCGCCGCCGAACACGCCGGGGTCAACTCGAACAGGTTGTCGGACGATGAGGCGTTCGATCCGCTGTCGGGGACGTCGGTGCTCAACGGAATCCCTGTCACCGTGGGGCCGGCCGGCTGATTTGACCCGCCGTCACCGCATGTGACGGTGTGGACAACTTCGTGTTGTTCACCTCGTGTCCACACCCAGTTTCCCGAAATTCACATGGTTGTCCCTCTTTCTTCCCACAGGGTGTTCTTCCTAGAGTGCGCTGCCAATGCCGACTGCGGTGTGATGCACGGACAAGAAGGCGGGCACCGGATTCCACTCCTAGTCGTGGACGGTGTCTGCTTGGGGAGCTCCCTCGACCTGTGTGTTGCACCCAGTCGGCGAATCGCGACAGGTGGCGGTCCGGCGACACCGCTGTAGTTTGAACGCTCTCGACCCTCGGAGGATCGCCATGTCGCTCGCACCGGACCGAATCGCTGACGGCACGATCGGTCTCGGGCGCCTGTTCACTTCGACGGGCGTCGATCCCTACGACGAGGTCGTCTGGGAGCGACGCGACGCCCGGATCACGAACTGGATCGACGGGTCGGTCGCGTTCGAGCAACTCGACGTCGAGTTTCCGGTTACGTGGTCGTTGAACGCCACGAACATCGTGGCCCAGAAGTACTTCCGTGGAACGCCCGGTGCGCCGGAGCGTGAGTGGTCGCTCAAGCAGGTCGTCGACCGGATCGTCGACACGATCGCCGACTGGGGCATCGCCGACGGCTACTTCGACGGCGACGAAGCAACGGCGTTCCGCGACGAACTGAAGTACATCCTGGTGACACAGCGCGCAGCGTTCAACAGCCCGGTCTGGTTCAACATCGGGGTGCGCGGCGTGCCGCAGCAGGCGAGCGCCTGCTTCATCCTGGCCGTCGAGGACGAGATGCCCTCGATCCTCAACTGGTACCGCGAGGAAGGGCTGATCTTCAAGGGCGGTTCGGGCGCCGGCGTCAATCTGTCGAGGATCAGGTCGTCGTTCGAGCCGCTCGAAGGTGGTGGCACCGCCTCGGGTCCGGTGAGTTTCATGCGTGGCGCCGATGCGTCCGCCGGCACGATCAAGTCGGGGGGCAAGACCCGTCGAGCGGCGAAGATGGTGATCCTCGATGCCGACCACCCCGACATCGAACAGTTCGTCTGGGCGAAGGCGATCGAGGAACGCAAGGCTCGGGTGCTCGCCGATGCCGGTTTCGACATGGGCCTCGACGGGGCCGACTCGTTCTCGGTCCAGTACCAGAACGCCAACAACTCGGTCCGGGTGACCGACGAGTTCATGCAGGCCGTCGTCGACGACGCCGATTGGGACCTCAATGCGGTCACGACCGGCGAGGTGGTGCGCACCGTGAAGGCCCGCACGCTGTGGCGAGAAATCGCGCAGGCGGCGTGGGAGTGTGCCGATCCCGGCCTGCAGTTCGACACCACGATCAACCGCTGGCACACCGCCCCGAACCACGGTCGGATCACCGCCAGCAACCCGTGCAGCGAGTATTTTCACGTCGAAAACAGCGCGTGCAATTTGGCCTCGATCAATCTGCTGAAGTTCCTGCAGGACGACGGCGGGTTCGACGTCGGGGCGTTCACCCACACGGTGGACACGGTGTTCACCGCCCAGGAGATCCTCGTGGGGCGCGCCGACTATCCGACCGAGAAGATCGGCGACAACACCCGTGCGTTGCGCCAGCTCGGACTCGGCTACGCCAACCTCGGCGCGTTGCTGATGGCGCTCGGGTTGCCGTACGACTCCGACGACGGACGCGCCTGGGCGGCAGCGATCACGTCGCTGATGACCGGATCTGCGTACGCTGCGAGCGCTCGTACGGCCGCCCGGGTCGGTCCGTTCGACGGCTTCGCCGACGACTCCGAGGCGATGCTCCACGTGCTCGAGATGCACCAGGAGGCCAACGATCGGCTCGCCGAGAACGAGGCCCTGCCCGATGATCTGGTCGATGCCGCTGCCGATGCCTGGGAGCGTGCCGTGAACGACGCACAACGCCACGGCATCCGCAACAGCCAGGCCACCGTCCTGGCTCCCACCGGAACCATCGGCTTGGCCATGGACTGTGACACGACGGGCATCGAGCCCGATCTCGCTCTCGTGAAGACCAAGAAGTTGGTGGGCGGCGGCACGATGTCGATCGTCAATCAGACGATTCCGCGGGCACTGCGCCGCCTCGGCTACACGCCGGAGCAGGTCGACGACATCATCGGCTACATCGACGAGCACATGTCGGTGATGGGTGCCCCGTTCCTGGCTCCCGAACATCTGCCGGTGTTCGCCTGTTCGATGGGTGACAACACGATCCATTACGAGGGCCACATCCGCATGATGGGAGCCGTCCAGCCGTTCCTGAGCGGAGGGATCAGCAAGACGGCGAACATGCCCGAGGACGTCACCGTCGAAGACGTCGAGGAGCTGCACATGCTGGCGTGGGAGCTCGGGCTCAAGTCGGTGGCGATCTATCGCAACAACTGCAAGCTCGGTCAGCCGCTGTCGTCGTCGAAGGGATCGACGACGTCCGCAGCCGCCGAGCCCGCCGGCGACGTCGAGATCGTGGAGCGGATCGTGCACCACCCGGTGCGTCAGAAGATGCCGCGGACCCGTCGCGGCCGCACGTTCGAGTTCCGGGTCGCCGACTGCAAGGGGTTCGCCACGATCGGCGAGTACGACAACGGTCAGCCGGGCGAGATCTTCCTCACCGTGTCCAAGCAGGGCTCCACCATGGCCGGCGTGATGGACGCCTTCGCCAAGTCGGTGAGCTACGGCTTGCAGTACGGCGTGCCGCTGCGTGCGTTCGTCGAGGCGTTCACCAACATGCGCTTCGAGCCAGCCGGCATGACCGACGACCCCGACATCCGCTTCGCCTCGTCGATCATGGACTACCTCTTCCGCCGCCTGGCGATCGAGTACATGACCTACGACGAACGCGCCGAGCTCGGCATCTTCTCCGTCGACGAGCGGCTGCAGCCGACCCTCCCTGGCGTCGAGGAGGCGGTTATGGAGACCAGCCAGGGATCCGACCTCGCACCGGACCCCAAGTCCGACTCCGGCCAGTTGGCGTTCGGATCGGTGGTCCAGGCGGCGCCGGTCGGGCGCGACGAAACACCTGCGCAGGGCATGGTCCGGCCGAGTGATGCACCGATGTGCATGCAGTGCGGCGTCACCATGATGCGCTCGGGGAGCTGCTACGTCTGCACCTCGTGTGGCAGCACGAGCGGTTGCTCCTGATCCTGGCGGCGATCGATCACGGCGAAGCCGTCGGCCTGCGCACGTAGTGCGCCCTCGCGGATGTCGATCGAGAGGGACCGGTCGCCGATCACGAGGCGGTCGCAACGGAAGTCGTTCACGAGCAAGCCGCGCGGTTCCAGGGTGACCGATCGCCGGCTGACGTCGGCGTGCAGACCGAGGTTGGCTCGCAGGACGAGAAGGACCGAAGCCGCGGCCCACGCCTGGGGCGAGCACGAGCCGGGATAGGGCACCGGCACCGGCACGCGGTGTCTCGGCACCCCGGCGAACAGCTCGGGGAGACGGCCACCGAAGTACATCGTTGCGTCGAGCAACCCGTCGGTGAGTAGGTCCACGACATCCCATCGCCGGTAGCGCGACGCACCCGCCAGACAGATGGCCGTGTCGTGCGGCCAGATCGATCCGTTGTGATAGCTCAGCGGGTCGTACGCGCCCATCGACGTCGCCAGGGTCCGCACGCCCCACCCGCTCCAGAGTTGGTCGCTGACGAGGGTGTCGAGATACCGATTCGCGTGATCGGCATCGGCAATGCCGGTCCAGAGCGCGTGGCCCGGGTTGGACCCGAGCGAGTCGACAGGTCGCCCCGACCGGTCCAATGCTTCGATGAACCACCCGCGGTCGTCCCAGAACGCACGATTGAAGCGCTCGCGGAGTTCGTCGGCGTCACGACGGCAGCGCACGGCATCGTCGTGCCGGCCGATCGTGTCGTAGATCTCCGCCGCGCCGAGCAGCGCTGCGTACACGTAGCCCTGGACTTCCACGAGAGCGATCGGCGCGTCGGGGAGCGAGCCATCGGCGAAGGAAACGCCGTCCCAGGAGTCCTTCCACCCCTGATTGCTGAGACCGTGGTCGTCGTGGGGGCGATAGTCCACGAATCCGTCGCCGTCGCTGTCGCCGAAGTCATGGATCCAGGCGATCGCAGCGTCGACGGCTGGAACCATCCAGGAGCGATCGGCTGTCGATAACGCCCCCCAACGAATCGCCTCCGCTGCCACCAACACGTAGAGCGGCGTCGCATCGACGGTGCCGTAGTAGCGGGATCGCTCTCGGAACGGTCCGGTTCCGCCGTGGGAGCGGAGTTCGTGGATGATCTTGCCGGGCTCCTCGCCGGACGCGGGATCGATCGCCCGGCCCTGCAGCTCGGCCAGGTGGCGGAGCACGCCACGGGCCAAATCGGGGGCGAAGGGCAGCGCCATGTAGGAGGTGAGCAGCGAGTCACGACCGAACAGCGTCATGTACCACGGAGCACCTGCTGCGACCACGGCGAGTTCGGGATGGGCGGTGTCGAAGATGCGAAGGGACGCGAGATCCTCGAGCGACTTGCGGACGCCGAGGGTGAGGCGCGGATCGGGGGAGACGACCCGGGAGATGCGCTCCTGCCAGGTCGAATACCGATCGTGTGACAGGTGGTCGAGCGAGTGTGTCGCATCGTCATCGGCCGCCCACTCCTCCCCGGTCTGTTCGTCGACGATCGTCTCGACGGTGATTCGCGCAGCGCGCCGACCGTGAGCCTCGACTTCGAAGCGCCACGACCACCCTCGGTCACCGACACCCGAAGCCGCCGGGCGCAGGCCGATGGTGGTGCGGTGGTCCGACTCCGGGCACTCGATGTCGATGCCTCGCTCCGTCTCGACGACACGTCCGTGAAAGCGGCTGGGGCGGCCCGACTTGACGTCGAACAGGTGGCCGAAGTCGGCTCCCGCCTCGACGGTGACGTCGAGCGTTCGTGTCTCTGAACCCGAGTTGTGGAGTTCGACCACCTCTCGCATGCCGTGTCCGACCCACCGTCGCCGGATGACGAGCACCGGCAGCGGACGCCCGTCCAATTCGTGCACGCGCGACACGAACACGGCGTGGAACGGGGTGGGCGTGGCCGACGCCAGCGGTCGCAGCTCGTGCCCGCTGACCGCCACCGACCAGGAGTCCAGATGGCGACGATCGTGGTGGATCAGGCCGTGGACGGCGCCGCGAACCATGTCACCGCCGGTGTCGGAGATCACGAAGTCGCGCCCGGAGACCAAGGTGATCGACCCGGTGCTGACGGCGGGGACGCTCCAGTCGTCGACGTTCATCGGTGCGTTCATCGGGCGCTCAGATCGTTCTCGGGGGAGTGACGGATCGAATCGGGGTCGACGCGTGCGACGCGAGGAGCTGGCGGTACGCGGCCACGTGCCGTGCGACCATTTGCTCGGTGCTGAATCGCCGGGCGACGTCGTCCCGGCACGTGCGGCGATCGATCCGGTCGATCGTGCGTACGGCGTCGATGAGCGCGGTGCGTTCGGTGCGCAGGAATCCGGTGACTCCGTCGGTGACGATCTCCGGTGCAGCACCTCGGGGCGTGCTGACGACCGGTGTGCCGGTCGCGAGCGCCTCGATCATGACCAGACCGAACGGCTCGGGCCATTGGATGGGACTCAGGAGCGCGGTGGCGGCGCCGAGGAGCCGGTACTTCTCGATGGCTCCCACCTCACCGACGTATTCGATGCCGTCCGTGCACCGGGGAGCGACCTCGCGTTCGTAGAAGCTGATCTCGTCCGGCTCGGTCATCTTCGCGGCGATGAGCAACCGTGAGCCGGTGGCTCGTGCCACGTCAATGGCCTGCAGCACACCTTTCGTCGGGTTCATCCGACCGAGGAACAGCAGGTACGACCCAAGATCGTCGCCGCGTCCGTCACCTTCGCGGATCTCGTCGACGTCGATGCCGTGGTGGATCACGTGAGAGATGTTGATGCCGAGCCGAGGCGCTGGTGATGCTTGGTTGCGCGAGATGGCGATGATCGGGATCGTCGGTGGCGTGTGCCGATAGACCACCGCGAGCTCAGGGTTGTCGAACGGCCCGTGATTGGTCGTGATGACGGGCAGCGTTGCGGGCGCCAGGAACGGCCCGATGATGGTGTGATCGTGAACCACGTCGCACTGCTGATCGGCGAGCCACTCGTAGCCCTCCAGCGTGTGCCTGAGTTCGATCGGGCTCGAACTCATCTCCGCCCGACAGGCGACGTCGAAGGTCGCGCCGCGGGGCACCGGACAGGTGGCGTCACTGGTGGTCCAGAGCCGCACCTGATGTCCAGCGGCATGCAGTCCCCGAGCGAGGCGATCGATCATGCTCTCGGTGCCGCCATAGCCGGGCGGCGGGATCGGGACCCAGGGAGGTGCGAGCAGCCCGATTCTCAGCGGGGTCGGATCGCGTGCGTACAGCTGCATCGGCGCAGCGCCGGGATGAATCGACCCGCCCGTCGGTGGTGCACTCATCGCCTCCTCCTCGTCGGTGTCGAGTTCCGGGGCATCGATGGATGTCGTCGTTGCCTTGAAGCGTAGACCCCACCTGTCGGCTCCGCACAGGGCCGTTCGGCAGCGCTCCGCGTCTCATTCGGATCGGGGTCGGCCCTGGTCGACGGCTACGTTCGGGCGATGAGCGAGGACGAGCGTCAGTTGATCCGCTACCACGTCGAGGGCAAGGTCGGCGTGATCACGATCGATCGGCCCGAGAAGCGCAACGCGATGACCTACGCCATGCTCGGCGACTTCATCGAGACCGTCGGACGGGCCGACGACGATCCCGACACCGTCGTGCTCGTCGTCGCCGGCGTGCCCGGGGCATTCTGTGCCGGGACCGACCTCGCCGACCTCGCCACCGTGCCGGGGGAAACCCACGGTCTGCGCGGCAGTGCCGAGGACAAGCACACGTGGTGGCCGATCGCCCAGGCACGCAAGCCCACGATCGGCGCCATCGACGGGCCGGCCGTCGGTATGGGGGCAGAGTTCTCCTCGCAGTGCGATCTTCGCCTCGCCAGCCATCAGGCCCGGTTCGCCTGGAACTTCGTGCATCGTGGCCTGGTGCCGGACACCGGCGCCGGCACGTGGCTGCTGCCGCGGATCATCGGGATCCAGCCTGCGCTGAAACTGCTCTACACGGGCGAGATGATCGGAGCTGACGTGGCAGTGCGCCTCGGGTACGTGCTCGAGGTCGTGTCGAGTGACGACCTGCTCCCGAGAGCGATGGACCTGGCGAACACGATCGCCGCCGGGTCGCCCCACAGCCTCGGGCTGATCAAGTCGCTCGTCCACGAGGGGCTCACCGCGCCGGTCGGCGAGCACATGCAGCGACACACCACGGCACTGGCCGCGTGCTTCAAGAGCGACGATCACCGTGAGGGTGTCGCGTCGTTCCTCGAGCGCCGCCCCGCCGAGTTCACCGGCCGCTGACGTACCTGCGCTCCCGCCCCGCTCCACCCGCCTGCGATGAGCCAGCCGCCCCGATAGCGGCTTTTCGCTCATCGCTACGGTGGTGGAACGGCCTGCGATGAGCCAGGCGCCTGGATACCGGCTTTTCGCTCATCGCTGGGTGAACTCGACCGCGTCGTCCGACGCAGGTAGGTTGCCGCCGTGGTCGAGATCACCGACGAGGAGCTCGCAGCGCAAGCGATGGCGGCGGACCCGGACCTCCCGATCGACGACAACGCTGAGCCATTCGGAGCTGCCGGAGCCGGACTCCTGCCCGAGTGGTACATGCCCGTCAGCGGACCTGTGCGCCGGACACGTACGCGTCGCATGGTCGTGATCGGCATCATCGCGTCGCTGCTGTTCGTGAACGGGGCAGGCTTGTGCGTCACGTACGGCCTGCCTGAGATCGCCTGGTGATCACGGCTCGATCGAACATGTGTGCGGTCGGTGGAGTGATTCGGTAAGGTCGCCGCATGGCGATCGCTTGTGCGTACTGCAATGGGGAGCACCACACCCCGGCCCAGGTGCGCCAGTGCTGGAACGACGGCGGACGTCAGGACATCGCCGTCGCCGACGACCCGATTCCCCATCCCGCCGACGCGCTGTTCGAACCCGAACCGCCCCGGCGGGACACAACCGCACCGCCGGCTCGGCGGGTGGCGACCCCTGTGGCCGCACCGATCGAGCGGGGCGTGGCGATGGCGGCGGCCGGCCCCGACCAGCTCGGCCGCCACCTCGTGATCGAGCCGGGCGGCGCGATTGCCGAGCCGTGGATCGCGTGTGACCGCCTGGTGATCGACGAGGCCACACTGTCGGCGCCGGCGCGTGCACTCGAGCGGCTGCGACGAGCCCATCACTCGGCCACGCGCGTGGTCATCGAACTCGCCGCGTCGTTCGAGCGCGAGCCGATGTTGATGACCGAGGCAGCGCCCTACGAACTCGGCCCCACCTTCCAGTTCGAACTCGAGGAACTCCACCACCTCGTCTGGGCCAACTCGGTCGACGCGCGCGACAGCGAACGTCCGGTGTGGCTCGGGCTCGATCGAGCCGTTGCCGCAGGCGCCAGCGCCGTCGAACCCGGCGGAGTCGGCGACGTCGTGCTTCCTGACGGCACGGTTGCGTGGCTCGACGGCGGCCCGGTGCGCCACGTCGATCCGATCGACGGAGTGCCGGTCATCGCCGCCGTTGCCGTCGAGCACGGGTCGACGGCGATCCCCGGACCGAACGTGTCGACCGCCGACCTCGCTCCCGACCAGCTCGCTGCGGTCACCCACGCCGGGGGCGGTGCACGCATCATCGCTCCGGCCGGATCCGGCAAGACCCGTGTCCTCACCGAGCGCGCCCGTCACCTGCTGACCACCTGGAACCTTCCCCCGAGCGCGGTCAGTCTCGTGGCGTTCAACAAGCGGGCGCAGGAGGAGATGGTCGAACGCACACGCGATCTTCCGGGCCTCCAGGTGCGCACGCTCAACGCGATCGCGCTGGCGATCGTCAACGGCACGCCGCCGTTCGCTCCGCAACCGCAGCAGTGGCGCACCATCGACGAGCCCGATGTGCGACGCATCATCGGCGATCTCGTCGATTTCCCGCGGCGTCGCAACAGCGATCCGATCGGGCCGTGGATCGAAGCGCTCACCGTGATCCGCCTCGGTCTCGTCGATCCCGACGAGGCGGAGGGCCGCTACGACGGCGACGTCGACGGTCTCGCCGAGACATGGCCCCTGTACCGCAAGGCGCTCGAACGTCGTGGTGCTGTCGACTTCGACGATCAGATCTACCGGGCGCTGCTGGTACTGCTGCGGGACCCGACCGCCCGTCGGGCTGCGCAGCGCGCGTGCAGGATCATGCTTGTCGACGAGTTCCAGGACCTCACACCGGCGCACCTCCTGTTGATCCGGATCCTCGCTGCGCCCGGCGGCGCGGTGTTCGGCGTGGGCGACGACGACCAGACGATCTACGGCTACAACGGCGCCGACCCGGCGTGGCTGATCGACTTCGCCGAGCTGTTCCCCGGCTCGGGCGAGCATCCGCTCGAAGTGAACTACCGCTGCCCGGCCGGCGTGGTCGAGGTCGTCGACCGGTTGCTCCGGCACAACCATCGTCGTGTTGCCAAGACGATCCGCGCCGCCTCGACCGACGCCGGCGGATGGTCGGTCGACACATCCGTCGACGCCGTCGGTGCATCGCGTCTGGCGGTCGAAGCTGCTCTGACGAGTGGAGCAGCCAGCTCCGAGGTCGCGGTGCTCGCGCGGGTCAACGCGCTGCTCGCTCCGGTCCAGGTTGCCTTGGTCGTGGCCGGGGTGCCGATCGCCGGCGGCGTCGGGCTCGAGTTCGCCGATCGGACCGCCGTCCGAACTGTGCTCGCATGGCTCCGCCTGGCCACCGCCGCCCGCGGTGGGTCGTTCGCTCCCGACGACATCCGCGAGGCACTGCGGCGTCCGTCACGGTCGTTCCACCCACGCATCACCGACTGGGTCAGCGAACAGTCGTCGGTCGTCGACCTCAACAAGCTTGCCGGTCGTCTCACCAACGAACGCGACGCCGAGCGTGTGGTCGACTTCGCGGCCGACATCCAACGGCTGCAGCAGCTCGTCGGATCGGGCGCCAGCACGTCCGACCTCGTGCTCGCGCTGATCGACGACATCGGTCTGGCAGGCTCGGTCGCATCGCTCGACGCCAACCGGCGGGGCATGAACCGGTCGGCTCAAGGTGACGACCTCACGGCGGTCACGCACCTCGCCGCGCTGCACGATGATCCGACCACCTTCGAGCGATGGATGCGGAGCCAGCTCGCCGTCAAGCGGGCGCCGGGCGGCGTGCTGCTCTCCACCGTGCACCGGGTCAAGGGTCAGGAGTGGCCGCACGTGATCGTGCACCTGGCCGACGCTGAGCAGTACCCGCACCGCCTGGCCGACGACGTCGAGGAGGAACGCCGCCTCTTCCACGTCGCGGTCACCCGTGCTAGCCGCCGCGCCACGATCGTCACCGGGGCCCACCCGAGCCCGTTCGTCGCCGAGCTCACCACCGAGCCGTCTGCGGCGCGGGTGGTGTCGTCGCACCGTCCCGAGCCGGCGGCCGCACACGCTCGCAGCTCGTCGTCGCAGCCGTCGGCCGACCCGGCCGCCGACCTCGACGATGCCGGGCAGCAGCGCTTTGCCGCCCTGCGTGATCTTCGCAACGACCTCCGCGACGGCAAGCCCGCCTATGTGGTCTTCGACAACAAGACCCTGGCGGCCATCGCACGGCAGGCCCCGACCACACTCCGCGACCTGGGCCGGATCTCCGGCGTTGGCCCGGCGAAGCTCGAACGCTATGGCGATGCCGTCATCGCGTTGATGCAACGCCATCAGTGAGCCGAGAGTGACCGGCGACCACGAGCCCCGCGAGAAGGATGGCCGGCGGGGCGAGTACCGTGACATGCGTGAGTGACATCGCGATGCCGTATCTGCTCCAGGCCCGTCCGGCCTGGCGCGGCAAGCTGCACGCGATCGCCTTCTTCACCGCGATCCCTGCGGGGGTCGCCTTGATCGCCATTGCCGACGGCGCCGCAGCGACCGTCGGTGCGTCGATCTATGCAGCGACGCTCTTGCTGCTGTTCGGGACGTCGGCGGCATACCACCGGCTGGCGCAGTCCGAATACGCCCGCACGATCATGCAACGCCTCGATCACTCCATGATCTACCTGCTGATCGCGGGGACCTACGTGCCGCTGTGCCTCGTCGCGTTGCCGCCCGAGTGGGGAATCCCGATGCTGGTCATCGTCGGCACGCTGGCGCTCACGGGGATGGTGCTCAAGCTGGTCTGGTTCCACGGTGCCAGCAAGGTCTCGTATGCGCTGTATCTGGTGATGGGCTGGGTGGCGATCATCGCCGCGCCGGCGCTGGTCGACAGCCTGACGGGCCTGCAGCTCGGGCTGATCGTCGCCGGAGGGCTGGCGTACACGATCGGGTTCCCGGTCCTGGTGCTTCGCCGACCCGACCCGTGGCCGACCGTGTTCGGGTACCACGAGGTGTGGCACCTGCTCACCGTGCTCGCAGCGGCGTTGCACTTCGCTGCCGTGGTCGACGTCGTCGCCTGAGGGCTCCGGGCCGTCGATGTTCGACCGGTTCGTCGTGGTCGACTGGAGTGCCAACTCGACACCCAAACTCGGTCGTGACTCGATCTGGATCGCCCACCTCGACGAAGCCGGAAACACGTCGGTGACGAACCTGCCGACGCGTCAGGAGGCCGAGTCGTTTCTCGGCGAACTCTTCGAGGCCGAGCCGACGCTGACCACGCTGGTCGGCGTCGACTTCTCGCTCGGCTATCCGGCAGGAACTGCTGTGGCACTCGGTGTCGAGGGCACGCCGTGGTCGGCGATGTGGTCGTTGCTGACCGAGATCATCGTGGACGACGGCAGCAACGCGAACAATCGCTTCGGCGTGGCGGCCGAGTTCAATCGTCGGCTGACCGGTGCTGCGTCGCCGTTCTGGGGGTGTCCGCCGTCGTCGGCAGGGCGTCACTTGACCACGACCAAGCCCCCGGACGCGGCGCCGTTCGCGCCGTTCCGTGCCACCGAGGAGATACTCCGCGAGCAGGGCCACCGCCCGTTCTCGTCGTGGCAGTTGTTCGGTGCCGGGTCCGTGGGCAGCCAGAGCCTGCTCGGCATTCCGATGCTCGAGCGGCTCCGTGGCCGGTTCGAGGACCGTGTTGACGTGTGGCCGTTCACGACCGGACTGCAGTCGCCGGCCCTCGACGAAGGAGCGATCGTCGCGGCTGAGGTGTGGCCGTCGATGCGCGAGCTCGGTGATCACGGCGAAACCGTCCGTGACGCGGCGCAGGTGAGCGCCACGGCGAACTGGCTGGCCGACACCGACGCGGCCGGCGGTCTCGGCGCGCTCTTCTCACCGCAGGTGCCGCCGTCGGTCGAACAGACCGCGGTTGCCGAGGAGGGCTGGGTGCTCGGGGTGATGCCCTGATGACCGCCGTCGAGTTCGACCACGTCACCGTCCGCAGCGGACGCACGGCCCGGTTGAGCGACGTTTCGATGTCGATCGACGACGGCGCCCTCGTCGCCGTGGTCGGAGCCTCGGGCAGCGGCAAGACCTCGCTGCTGCGGGCGGTGGCGGGGCTCGATCGGATCGAACAGGGCGCACTCCTGCTCGACGGTCGCGACGTCACCCGTGCGACGCCGGGGGAGCGCGATGTCGGCATGGTCTTCCAGACGCCTGCGCTCATCGGACACCTCTCGGCACGGCGCAACGTGTCGTTCCCGCTCGACGTTCGGCGCATGGCGACCGCCGAGATTCGCCGGCGAGTCGATGCCGAAGCGAGGGCGCTGCACATCGAACAGCTGATGCATCGTGATCCGGCGACGCTGTCGGCCGGCGAGCAGCAGATGGTGCAGATCGCACGAGCGCTCGTACGGGTTCCCAACGTGCTGCTGCTCGACGAGCCGTTCGCATCGCTCGACGATCAGCTCCGTGGCCGGATGCGAGCCGAATTCGCCGTGCTCCAATCCGGTTACCAGGTGACGACGCTGATGGCCACCAACGACAGCGCCGATGTCGAAGCGCTGGCCGGAACGGTCGCCGTGCTCGACGGCGGTCAGCTGGCGCAGTTCGGCGACACCGCAGTGGTCCGACGTTCGCCGGTGAACTTGCTCGCCGCGGTGGTGACGGGACCGCTGTCGTTGATCGAGATGACCGTGGTGGCAGCGCAGGAAGGATTCTGGCTCCAACGCGAGGACCCCGCCGCAGGGCAACTGGTCAGAATCCGGGCCTGGACGCCGGCGCTGGCCGACCATGTCGGGACGAGGGTGACCGTCGGCCTCCGGCCCGAGGACGTCGAGATCGCAGACAGCGGCTCGATCCCGGCGACCATCCGATCGACCGCCCGGTTCGGGGGCGCCGGGGTGGCGTGTGTGGTTGCAGGGGCGAGCGTCGGAGCGACGGCTCCCGCTGGCAGGCCTCCGGGCAGCGGAAGCGCGGTTCGGTTACGGGTGCATCACCACGTGGTGTTCGATCGCTCCGACGATCGACGAATCGGCTGACAGATCGATCCGGTCGCTGTCAGTCGACGGTCCAGGTGCCGTTCGACCGCAGCAGCGCCTCGAGGTCGCCAGGACCCTTGCGCTCGCTGGCGGCCATCACCTGATCGGCGACGGCGTGGGTGTACTCGGGCCGTTGGATGTCGCGGAACACGCCGAAGGGCGTCGGCGAGTGGTCGTCGTGGCTGAGTCGGGCGAGCGCGAAGGCCAGTGACGGATCGTGACGATGTGCGTCGTGCACGAGGATCTCCTCGGCGGCGACATCGGCGCGCTCGACGAGGCGCAACTGCCCGTCGACACCCATGGCGACCGCCCGCTGCTGGTCGGCACCGAACGTGATCGGCTCACCGTGCACGAGGTTGATCATCATCTCGTCGCGGGCCTGCTTCTTGGTCACCTCGTCGAACTGGCCGTCGTTGAAGACGTTGCAGTTCTGGTAGATCTCGACGAACGACGCGCCGTGGTGCGCATGAGCAGCGCGGAACGTCTCGATCATGTGATGGCGGTCGAGATCGTGGGTTCGCGCCACGAAGCTGGCCTCCGCGCCGAGTGCGACGGCGAGGGGATTGAACGGCGGGTCGATCGAACCCATCGGTGTCGACTTGGTCACCTTGCCGACCGGTGAGGTGGGGGAGAACTGGCCCTTGGTGAGGCCGTAGATCCGGTTGTTGAACAGCAGGATGTTGAGGTTCACGTTGCGGCGCAGCGCGTGGATCAGATGGTTGCCACCGATCGACAGGCCGTCGCCGTCACCGGTGATCACCCACACGTCGAGGTCGGGGCGAGCAACGGCGACACCGGTGGCGATGGCGGGCGCGCGTCCGTGGATCGAGTGCATGCCGTAGGTGTTCATGTAGTACGGGAAGCGGCTCGAACAGCCGATGCCGGAGATGAACACGGTGTTCTCCGGAGCGATGCCGAGATCGGGCATCAGGGTCTGGACGGCGAGGAGGATGCCGTAGTCGCCGCATCCGGGGCACCAGCGGACCTCCTGGTCGCTCGACCAGTCCTTCTTCGTCGTGACGGCGACCTGGGCGGTGCTCATGACGTTGCTCCGTTCGAGTTGTCGGTCGAGTTGGCGATCGAGGCGAGCGCCTCGTCGATGGCGGCTTCGATCTCGCGTGACTTGAAGGGCATGCCCTGCACCTTGCTGAGGCAGCGCGCGTCGACGAGGTACTTGCTGCGGATCAGTGCGGTGAGCTGGCCCATGTTCAGCTCGGGAACGATCACCCGCTCGAACCGTTTCAGGATGTCGCCGAGGTCGGGCGGCAAGGGGTTGAGGTGCATGATGTGCGCCGACGCCACCTTCTTGCCGGCGCGGCGGCTGCGCTGGATCGACGCGTCGATCGCCGCCCAGGTCGAGCCCCACCCGAGGACGAGCACGTCCGCGTCGGGATCGCCGTTGATCTCGGTCGGCGGGATGTCCGCCGCGATCGCCGCGATCTTGTCGGCTCGGAGGTGGACCATGCGCTCGTGGTTCTCGGGCGTGTAGTCGATGTTGCCGGTGCCGTCCTTCTTCTCGAGGCCACCGACGCGGTGCATCAGGCCCGGTGTGCCCGGGATGGCCCAGGGCCACGCGAGCGTGGTCTCGTCACGGAGGTACGGCCAGAACACCTCGTTGCCCTCCTCGTCGACGTGGTTGGGTTCGGTGGTGAACGGCACGGAGATGTCGGGCAGGGAATCGACCGGCGGCAGGTTCCACGGCTCGGAGCCGTTCGCCAGGTAGCCGTCGGAGAGCAGGATCACCGGGGTGCGGTACTTGAGCGCGATGCGGACCGCCTCGATGGCGGCGTGGAAGCACTGCGCCGGGGTGTAGGCGGCGACGATGGGCAGCGGTGCCTCGCCGTGTCGTCCGTAGAGCGCGATGTTGAGGTCGGAGGCCTCGGTCTTGGTGGGCAGGCCGGTCGACGGACCGCCGCGCTGGATGTCGACGAGCAGGAGCGGCAGTTCGATCGACACGGCGAGCGACGTCGTCTCGCTCTTGAGGGCGACTCCGGGGCCACTGGTGGTGGTCACGCCGAGATGGCCGGCGAACGCAGCGCCGAGTGCCATGCCGATCGCCGCGATCTCGTCCTCGGCCTGCACGGTGCGGATGCCGAAGTGCTTGTGTTTCGACAGCTCGTGGAGGATGTCGGACGCCGGCGTGATCGGGTACGAACCGAGCGTGATCGGTAGCTTCGCGAGCTGGCCGGCGGCGACGATTCCCCAGGCGAGCGCTGTGTTGCCGGTGATGCTGGTGTACTCGCCTGCAGGCAGCTTGGCCGGCTTGACCTCGTAGCGGTCGCCGACCGCCTCGGTGGTCTCGCCGAAGTTGAATCCGGCGAGGAACGAGGCCTTGTTCGCTGCCTCGACCAGCTCGTTGCCGCCGAACTTCTCGGTGATCCAGTCGATCGTGGGGTCGACCGGGCGGGTGTACATGAACGACACCAGGCCGAGCGCGAAGAAGTTCTTCGAGCGCTCGGCGTCACGCGGCTTGACGCCGAGGGGCGCGCAGATCTCCTTGGTGAGCGTGGTCATCGGCACCCGCAGCACGCGGTAGTGCGCAAGGGTGTCGTCGTCGAGCGGGTTGGCCTTGTAGCCGGCCTTCTCGAGGTTGCGTTCCTCGAAGGCATCCTCGTTGACGATGACGGTCCCGCCGGGCTCGAGGCGATGCAGATCGGCCATCAACGCCGCCGGGTTCATGGCGACGAGGACGTTCGGTTCGTCGCCGGGCGTGGTGATCTTGTGGTCGGCGATGTTGACCTGGAACGCCGACACCCCGTTGACGGTGCCGGCAGGGGCGCGGATCTCGGCGGGGAAGTCGGGCAGCGTCGAGAGGTCGTTGCCGAACGACGCGCTCACCGAGGTGAAGCGATCACCGGTGAGCTGCATCCCGTCGCCGGAGTCGCCGGCGAAGCGGATGATCAGATGGTCGAGGACGTGGTCGTCGTCGGCCGCTGACCGATCGATCGTGTCCGTCATGTTGTCTCCCCCGGGAGTGTCAGCGCCCCGGCTCCGTTGCCGGGCCTGTCGGGGTTCCACCGTAGTGGCCGAGGTCCCCAGCGAGCGGGACGGCCCGACGAAAGTGACCATCGTCCCGCCCGATTACATCAGAGGTCAGACCTCCGATGTAATCGTCGATGCGCGATGATCGCGTGATGTACGCCGTCACCACCTTCCTGGTCGTCGCAGTGATCACCGTTGCGTTCACGAAGCTGGCGACCGGAGCGCTCATCGCGACCGGAATGCCACCGGAGCTCGCTGCGTTCCAGGCGCGGTCGGCGTTCAGCGGCGCTGGCTTCACCACCACGGAGGCCGAAAACGTGGTCAATCAGCCCGTGCGTCGCAAGATCATCGGCACCACGATGCTGGTCGGAAGCCTCGGAACGCCGACCCTCGTCGTGACCGTGCTGGTCGGATTGATCGCGCCAGGACCAGGATCGACCACCGAGCGGGTCCTGGTGACGCTCTCGGGGCTCTTCCTGATCGTGATGGCGATCGTGAACAAACCGGTGCAGCGATGGCTGGCCGGCGTCGGGCACCGCTACATCCGGCGCCGCCTCGCCCCGGCGCTCGGGACCGATCGGGAGGAACTCCTGGTCCTGTCGGATGGCTTCGCCATCCAGTCCGTTCGGCTCTCTGCGCCGGTGGAGGAAGCGCGGAGTCTGCGGGGACTTGCACACGCTCTGCCCGACGTGACCGTCTTGGCCGTCCGTCAGCGGCAGGAGTTCGTCGGCGAGCCGCCGGCGGACATCGACCTACAGGAGGGCGACGAACTCATCCTGTATGGGCGCCGCAACGTGGGGGTCGGCACATGAGGTGGTCGAGGGCAATGTTGGCGGCGGTGCTCCCGGCGCTCCTCGTGGCCGCGTGCAGTAGCTCGGACACCGACGACGACGAACCACCGACGATCGGCGGGATCAACGGCCCGGCGGTCGTCGATCCGTCGTTCGACCCGTTTGCCACCGATCCGTCTGCACCGCCCGCCACCGACGGCGGATAGGGTCGAACGCTCACATGGCGTCGCTTCGATTCAGCTTCGGCACCATGGGCTCGGGCAAGAGCACCGTGGCGCTGCAGATCCACCACAACCTGTCCAGCCGCGAGCTCTACGGACTGCTGCTGACCACGCTCGACCGCGAGGGGCGACAGGTGACCAGTCGACTGGGTGTTGCTGCTCCGGCCATCGAGGTGACACCCGAGCTCGATCTGCACGCGCTGGCTGTGCGGTACTGGCCCATCCACTACCTGATCTGTGATGAAGCGCAGTTCTACACGCCTGCGCAGTGCGACCAACTCGCGCGGGTCGTCGACGAACTCGACATCGACGTCTATGCGTTCGGGTTGCTCACCGACTTCCGAGGACGTCTGTTCGCGGGCACCGCGCGCATGCTGGAGATCGCCGATGTGCACACGCCGTTGCAGGTCGAGGCTCGCTGCTGGTGTGGCGCCCACGCCACCCACAACGCTCGCGTCGTCAACGGCGACATCGTGTACGAGGGCGACACGGTGATGGTCGGAGACACCAAGCGTAATGAATCGCCGCTCTTCGGCGACACGGTGCGCTACGAGCTGCTCTGCCGCGCCCACTTCCTGCGCGGCGACCTCGGCGCCTGAGCTCCCGCAGCGCGAACCAGCGTGGTCAGCGAATGGCGGCGATCTCGACGATGGGGACGGCGCGGCTGAGGCCCTTGAACTCGACGTCGCCCATCTGCAGTGACTCGACGCGGTCCTCGACCGCAGCGAGGACCTTGTTGGTTACGAGGATCTGGCCGCCGACGGCGATCCCGCACACCCGTGCCGAGAGGTTCACGACCGTGCCGATCGCGGTGCAGTCGGTGCGGCCGTCGAAGCCGATCTCGCCGTACGTCGCGTAGCCGACCGCGATGCCGATACCGAGTTCCAGGTCGTGACCGCGGCGCTTCCACTCGACGGACAGTTCTGCCGTGCGGTCGCGCATGGCCACTGCGAACTGGACCGCGTTCCACGCCGGGTCGTCGAGCTTCACCGGATCGTTGAAGAACACGAGCATCCCGGTGAACTGGGCGATGGTTCCCTCGTGGTCGAAGATCATCGGGCCGACGGCGTGATGGAACTCGCTCGTCCGTGAGCGGCGCAGCTTGGCGGGCGATCTCGAACAGGATCAACTCGAGATTGGTGCCGGCGTTGGCGACGGCGCGCAGTACGCCTGCCAGCGCCGCCTTGCGCGACTGCGATGCCTCGAGCTGCGCGCTGATCTCGTCCGACATGCCCCTTTGCGCTCGCCGCAAGCTGACTGTAGACGAGTCAGAACCTTTGGCCGTCCGTGGCGACGGGCGACGGCGGCAGGTCGTCCGTCACAGTTCGCCGACGATCCGCCCGCGAGAGGTGACGGAACTCGGGACGAATCCGGCGCAGATCGACGGACCGCTCTTACCAGCGGGCGATAGCGGTGTGGCAGTGAATGGTGCGGTCCTTCGTGATGAGTGCCGCGCCGGCGACGAGCGTGTCGGCAACGATGAGTCGATCGAAAGGGTCGCGTGTCCACGTCAGCGACGCGGCGGTGCCGACGAGCGCCTCGAGCGCAAGGTCGGACCTTCGCAGCCCGATCCGTCGTTCGAGGTCGGCGACGATGTCGGCGCCGCCGATCGTCAGCCGGCCGATCTCGTGGAGGTAGCTCAACTCCAGCTGCACGACCGGCGAGACGACGAGTTCGTGTTGTTCGATCGCGGCTACTGCGGCCGCGCTGAACTGTTCGGTCTCGCCAGTGTAAAGCCAGACGATGACGTGCGTGTCGAGACGGATCACTCCGTCCATTCGCTCGACCAGTCGAGGTGGACGAAGTCCTCGCTGTCACCGACCACCACGTCGGCTCGGCGCACCAGCGAGTTGAGTCGTGACGGTGCCTCCTCGGCGCTGATGCGGATGCGCCGACCCTTGCGTTCGATGATCACCGGCTCGCCGGTCTCGAGGACGCGGTCGAGGACTCTGTAGATGTCTCGACGAAGCGCGGAGGCGGTCATCTCCATCCCCACAGCGTAGACGTACGCGTCGACATCAGGGTGCGTACGCGATCATCGGGGCCCCTTCCGCCGCCGCCGTCGGTCGGCTCGATTGCCGACGCGAATCGGACCCGGCAGCTCGAAGTGGGGCGTCGAGTGCTGGTGGCACTCGCAGAACCAGTCGCTGGGCGGCACGATCTGGAGGAAGGAACCCTGCGTCGGGGTGCGCTCGTAGAAGTTCGACCAGGTTCCGAACCAGTCGCCCGCGAGATGGTTCGGGTGCACCTCGACCAGCGTGACCCCTTCGCGTTCGAGGAACGCGCGGTCAACGCTGCCGGTCTGCACGATCGGGTCGACGATCTTTCGGATCACGGTGTCCTGCATCTCGAGCTCGAGCCCGATGATCATCAGCTCGGGATGGCCGTAGCTCTCGGTGAGACCGATCGTGTACGACCATGGGTAGCTGTCGGTGATCTGGTTGAGCTGCCACCCGTAGGTGCGGATCGTGAGATCGAGGGAGAGCATCGACTGCTCGAAGGAGTATCCGTCACATTGAAGGCACATGCCATCACCATGACGAAGGGCTGTCGCACAGTTCGCCGGCCGTTCGGTCTGTGTGGATTCAGTTGCGGAAGTCGCAACCAGATCCGGACAGACAGCCCGCTACGGGGCAGTCGCGCGGTCGGCGGTACGGCAGATGAGTGCGAGGCCGGCGGCCATCGCGATGCCGCCGAAGCGGAGGAACACACTGTCGGTGTCGAACGTGCCGGCGTCGTCGCGGGCCAGGATGCTGACGATCGAGATCACCCCGATGACCGCAAATGTGATCGCCAGCGCCGCGCTCAGGCGCAGCAGGGTCGTCAGCCAGGCGTCGCGATCGCTGCCGGCCAACCAGATCGCCCCAGCAGCCACGAACACGACCGGTACCAGCACCGCCTGGTTCGGTGGCAGCATCAGGAAGCTGAGCACCTCGATGCGTTGATCCCAGACGCTCGCGAACGGTTGGCTGCCGATGCGACGGACCCGATCCAACTGGAACAGGAGGAAGCCGATCGGACCGCCGAGCAGCAGCCAGCCTGCGATGGTGAGGTTGCGCACGAGGTCGGCCCGGCGCTCGGGCGTCAGTTCAGTCCCAGGCACACTGCATCCGCTTGATGCCGTTGATGAATCCGCTCTGCAAGTAGTCGGGCTCGCCGGTGATCCGCAGCGACGGAACCCGTTGACGGATCGTGTCGAACATCACCGACATCTCCCGGCGAGCGAGGTTGGCGCCCAGACAGAAGTGCGGGCCACCGGCGCCGAAACCGATCTGGGCGGGGTTCGGCTCCCGGGTGATGTCGAACCGGTACGGATCCGCGAACACCCGCTCGTCGCGATTGCCGGAGTTGTACCACATGACCACCTTCTCGCCGGCCGCGATCTTCTGTCCGGCGATCTCGGTGTCCTCGGTGGCCGTGCGGCGGAAATGGATCACGGGAGTGCTCCAGCGGACGATCTCCTCCATTGCTCCCTTGGTGTAGGTGTCGAAGTCGCCGTACAGCAGGTCGCGTTGGTCGGGATGCTCGGTGAGGGTTTTCATGCCGTGGCTGATCGCGTTGCGCGTGGTTTCGTTGCCGGCCACCACCAGCAGGATGAAGAACGAGCCGAACTCCTGCGGCGTCAGCTGCTCGCCGTCGACCTCCGCGGCCATCATGATCGAGGTGATGTCGTCGCGCGGATTTTCCTTGCGGTCCTCGCCGAGCGCCTGGGCGTACATGAACATCTCGAGCGACTGGCCCATCAGGTCGTCCAGACTGGAGGTGAACTCCGGATCGCCCGCGCCGAGGATCGTGTTGGTCCACTTGAACACGCGGCCGTAGTCCTCGGGGGGAATGCCCATCATGTCGCAGATGATCTCGAGTGGGAGCGACGCCGCGACATTCTCGACGAAGTCGCAGGTCTTGTCGGGGAAGTTGGCGAGCAGTCGGTCGACCACCTCGTTCGCCTTCGTGCGGACGGTCTCCTCGACGGCGGTGATCTCTTTCGGGGTGAAGCCCTTCGACACGATCGAGCGCAAGCGGAAGTGGCGCGGGTCGTCCATGTTGATCATCGAGCCGAAGAACTCGTTCATCTCCTGGGGCTGGTCGCCGATGTTGGCGCCTTTGCCGGAGCAGAACAGGTGCGGGTTGCGGCTGACGTGCCAGATGTCGTCGTGGCGGGTGAGTGCCCAGTACCCCGGCCCGACGGGGAACGGGAGGTCGGGGATCTCGCGTTCGGCGAAGTGGACGAGGCCTGGCGTGTCGCGCAGCGTCTTGAACGCGCCCTCGCGGTGCGCTCGCGGCGCCGTCCAGAACTCGGCATCGGAAAGGTCGAAGTCATCGAGGGTGACGTCGTCGTAGGGAGCGCTGCCCGTCATGAGTTCGACTGTACGGGAGTGGGAGCCCTGGGCAGGGGTCGGTGCGCGAGTTGAGAACGGCGGAGATCTGGCGTTGACTGGTCCGATGCTCCCGTTCTCCGAGATCGAACGAGTCCTCGTCGTCACCGCCCACCCCGACGACGTCGACTTCGGCGCCGCAGGGACGGTCGCTGCGCTCACCGACGCCGGCGTCGAGGTCACCTACTGCCTGGTGACCGATGGCCAGGCCGGTGGTTTCGACCACTCGATCCCACGCAAGGAGATGGCCTCGATCCGCCGCGAGGAGCAGACCAAGGCAGCCGCCGAGGTCGGTGTCACCGATCTGCGGTTCCTCGGGTTCATGGATGGCACCGTCGAGGTGACGATGGAACTGCGCCACGACATCAGCCTCGTGATCCGCCAGGTGCGCCCGCAGGTGGTCATCACCCAGTCGCCGCTTCGCAATTTGGCCTCGACGTACGGCTCGCACCCCGACCACACCGCCACCGGCGAGGCGACGATGTGCGCCGTCTATCCCGACGCCCGCAATCCGTTCGCGTTCCCGGGGTTGCCCTGCGCCGAGCTCGAGGACTGGAAGGTGCAGGAGGTGTGGATCCAGGCCGGCCCGATGGGCGGCGGTTCCGACCTTGGCGTTGTCGACATCACCGATCAGCTCGACCGCAAGTTCCGTGCCCTGCGTTGTCACGTGAGCCAGCACGTCGACCCCGACACGATGATGGAACGGGTCGGTGCCCGCTTCCGCCAACTCGCGGTCGAACACGGCCTCCCCGAAGGTCACAGCGCCGAGCTCTTCCGCGTCTGCGACACCCGCTGACGCGCATCCACACTTTGCCAGCGATGAGCGAACCGCCCGGATAGCGACACTTGGCTCATCGCTGCGGGTTGGGATGGGCTTGCGATGAGCGAACCGCCCGGATAGCGACACTTGGCTCATCGCTGCGGGTTGGGGTGGGGACCCGGGGATCAGCGGCGGAAGGTGAGGTGGGCGGCGCCGAGCAGGGGGCCAGCGGTGCCGAGAGCGGCGGGGCGGACCGGGACGGTGCCGATGGCAGCCTGCAGCGGGGGACCGAACCGGTCGAACGCCGCGGAGAACCCGCCGCCGATGACGACGACGTGGGCGTCGAACTCGACGACCACCGGCGCGAGGAACGTGCCCAGCCGGGTTCCGTGATCGCGGACGATCTCGGCGTTCGCTGGATCGACGACGGCCGCGCGCAGGTCGGCCATCGCGACGCCGAGGCGGTCCGCGAGACCGTGCGCCGACAACACGTCGTCGGCCCGGCCACCCCACGGCGTCTCACGCATCGCCAGGTGCTCGACGCCAAAATCGTCGATGAACTCCACCGGCTCAGCTCGTTCGGTGAGGCACGTGCCGAGACCGGTGCCGACGGTCATCGTCAGCACCCGTTCGACTCCGGCGCCCGCTCCGGCGAGCGACTCGCCCGTGCCGGCCGATTCGGCGTCGCGGGCGAACCGGATCGGCAGTTCCGACACCGTCGAGCGGTCGCGCAGCGCAGCGCGCAGGTCGACGCCGTAGATCTCCTCGAACTTGTGGACGCCACGCATCCTGGAGATCCCGGCGTCGATGTCGAACGGCCCGCAGATCGCGATCGCAAGACCGACCACCTTGCGTCCGGCCACATCGAGTGCGGCGTCGGCACCGGCTGCCAGCGAGTCGAGGACGACGTCTGCCGACTCGTTGGAGTTGGTCGGCAGCGCCGGACCCACCTCGGTTCTCGGTTCCTCGCCGCCCTCGCCGAAGCGGACGGCGCCGGTCTTGATCGAGGTGCCGCCGACGTCCATGACTGCGATGACCTGTTTCATCACCGCCCGAACCTATCTCTCTGCTTCGTGGCGCCACATCGCTCGGGGACCGACGGCCCTGGTGCGCAACGCTGCCAGGGGTGGATCATCGGAGTATGAGCGAATCGACGACGCATGCCTGCCCGTACTGCGAGCTGATCTTCAGCTACCACAACGAGGTCAAGGACCACATCATGCACGACCATCCGGAGCATGCTGCGGTGGTGGACTCGATCGAACCTCACGAGCTGCCCCACGACTGATCAGGGCCGAGGAGCTGTCACCCGGGAGAGTTCAGAGGACTTCCCAGCGGTTGGGACGGTCGGCGTGGACGACGATCGCGTCGTACTGCTTGATGCAGCGCGTCGCTCTCAACACGTACTGCTCGCCGCCGCTCGACAGCTCGGCCAGGGCATAGCCCTCGCTGGAGTCGCGCACACCGGTGCCGATGCAGTGCAGCGATGCGAGCTGCAGCCCGGCGCTCTCGGCTTCCGCGGTCCACAGGTTGACGAGGCCCTGGCGCAGCGACGGGTCGTCGAGTAGGTCGGAGCCGCCGAGGGTGAGTGTGACGTTGCAGATGTGGACCGGCTCGACGTGGTCGGCGTCGACGACGTCGCCGCCGAGTTCGCCGTCGAGCATCACCACGATCGGGCCGCTGTCGCCGCTGACACCACCGACGAATCCGTAACGCACCAGCGGCAGGCCGTCCTCGCCGGTGGTGGCGTAGCGGATCCGGTCGCCGTGGCGGAATCTGGTCACACCGGCGCTCCGGCCCCGTCGGGGTGGTCGGCGTACTCGGCGATCACGGCATCGGACAGCTCCGGCCAGACCGTGAGCGCGGTCGTCGCCCACTGGTCGAAGTCGCGATCGGCGAGCGCCACGAGTGCGAGGTCGCGATCGGGATCGATCCAGAACATGGTGCCCGACCCGCCGAAGTGACCGAATGTCCGCGGCGAATTGGTCGTGCCCGTCCAGTGAGGTGTCTTCGTGCCACGCACCTCGAAACCCAGCCCCCAGGGGCACTGCTCGTAGCGACCCACGCCGGGAACGATACCTGCGAGCGTCGGGTAGTGGATGCGTTCTGCGTCCGCAGCCGAACTGGCATGGATCAGCGAGGGGCGCATCACCTCGGCGACGAACCGGCCCGTGTCGGCAAGGTTCGAGTACACGGCGTACGCCGGTGAGCCGCGCAGCTCGGTCTGGTGCATGTCGAGTGGGGCGAACAGCGCCTCGTGCAGGTAGTCGGCGAAGGCCAGTGCGCTTGCGCGCTCGACCTCGTCGGCGACGAGCTCGATGCCGGTGTTCGAGTACATGCGCGTCGTTTCGGGCCGTGCGATCGGGTCGGGGCCGTCGAACGGGTAGCCGCCTGCGTGTGCCAGGAGGTGCCGCATCGTGCAGCCCGGCTGGCCCACGGGTTGGTCGAGTTCGACGATGCCCTCTTCGACGGCGACCAGTGTCGCCCACGCGGCCATCGGCTTGGAGATCGATGCGAGCCGTTGTACCCGGTCGACATCGCCGATCGTCGCGACGACCGCTCCGGAGCGCACCACCGCAGCGCTGACGTGTTCGACAGGCCATCCCGTCGTGAGGTCGAGGGCGGTCACGGCGGTCGACCTCGACCCACTCAGGTGAACTGGCGAAGCAGTTCGGCGACCCGGAATGCGAGGTCGACACTCTGGCGGGCGTTGAGCCGCGGATCGCACATCGTCTCGTAGCGGTGGTCGAGGTCAGTGTCCGAGAGTGCGTCGCCACCGCCGAGACACTCGGTGACGTTCTCGCCGGTCAGCTCGATGTGGATGCCGCCGGGCCAGGTGCCTTCCGAGCGGTGGGCGCGGACGAATCCGCCGATCTCGGCGACGACGTCGTCGAAGTGCCGGGTCTTGAGCCCGTTGGCGGCGGTGTAGGTGTTCGCGTGCATCGGGTCGCACGCCCACACCACGGGATGGCCCGCATCGGTGACCGCTCGCAGCAGCGGACGCAGCGAACCCTCGACCTTGTCGGCGCCCATGCGGGTGATCAGCGTGAGCCGGCCGGGAATGCGTGAAGGGTTGAGCACCTCGCACAGCTCGAGCACGAATTCGGCGCTCGTCGTGGGACCGACCTTGCAGCCGATCGGGTTGCCGACGCCGCGGAGGAATTCGACATGCGCGCCGTCGAGCTCTCGGGTGCGCTCGCCGATCCAGAGCATGTGCGCCGAACAGTCGAACCAACCGCCGGTGAGCGAGTCCTGGCGAGTGAGCGCCTCTTCGTAGCCGAGGATCAGCGCCTCGTGCGACGTGAACACGTCGACCTGGGCCAGGTTCGGGTTCGACTCGGTGTCGATGCCGCACGCCCGCATGAAGGCGAGGGCGCGTTCGATCTCGGCGGCGACGTGCTCGTAGCGCTGGCCCTCCGGGCTGGAGGCCACGAACTCCTGGGTCCAAGCGTGCACCCGCGACAGGTCGGCGAAGCCGCCCTTGGTGAACGCTCGCAGCAGGTTGAGCGTGGACGCCGACTGGTGATAGGCCTGCACGAGCCGCTCGGGGTTGGGCATCCGGGCCGCCTCGGACGGGTTGACGTCGTTGACGATGTGTCCGCGGAACGACGGCAGTTCGAGGTCGCCGATGATCTCGGTGGGGGAGGAGCGCGGCTTTGCGAACTGCCCGGCCATGCGGCCGACCTTCACGATGGGAACCCCGACGGAGTAGGTGAGCACGACGGCCATCTGCAAGATGACGCGCAGCTTCTCCCGGATGTTGTCGGCGGAGAACTCCTCGAAGCTCTCGGCGCAATCACCGGCTTGGAGCAGGAAGGCGCGCCCTGCAGCGACCCGGGCGAGTTCGGACTGCAGCGACCGGGCCTCGCCGGCGAACACCAGCGGCGGCATCGACGCGATCTGCTTCAGTGCCTGCTCGAGGGCGCCCGAGTCCGGCCACTCGGGTTGCTGTCCGACGGGATGGTCGTGCCAGGAAGAGGGGGACCACGTCCCACGGGCGTCAGGCATGCAGCAAGGCTACCGGCGCGGAAAACGACAAGAGCGACCCGTTTCTCAACGGGCCGCTCGTGCAGGACATTGATTCATCGGTTCTCGGTGATCTGATTCGTTCGGTGGCGAGGCGCCGGCCGACGACGCTGACTCCCGTCAGCGAGGAGGCCAGGCAACGCAGCCAGCGGGCGAATCAGACAGCGAGAATGCGTTCGGCGTCGTCGCGGAGGCCAGCGACAGCGCGCGACACCAGGCGACGGGCGGCTTCGGCGGTGACGCCGAGCTGCTCGCCGACTTCGCGGAAGCTCTTGCGCTCGCCGTCGACGAGGCCGAATCGGGACTCGACCGCGAAGCGGGCACGAGAGTCGAGCGTGCCGAGCAGTTCGTCGAGCAGCTCGCTGTCGACCATCGTCATCACGTGGTCTTCTGGCGTGCCGTCACCGTTGGCCATCAGGTCGCCGAGCGTGGCGTCGCCGTCATCGCCGACGGTCTTGTCGAGGCTGACCGGGGTGGTGAGACGGTGCAGTTCGGCGTTCGTCTGATCGAGGGTCTCGCCGTCACCGGAGGCCTGACGCAGCGCAGCACGCAGGCTGGCGGAGCGGTCGCCGGGGATGCGGATGAGGCTGGCCTTCTGGTCAAGGGCACGGCCGATGGCCTGCCGGATCCAGAAGGTGGCGTAGGTGGAGAACTTGAAGCCACGGCGCCAGTCGAACTTGTCGACGGCGTGCTCGAGGCCCAGGTTGCCCTCCTGGATGAGGTCGAGAAGATCCATCCCCTGGGGCAGGGGGTAACGGCGGGCAATGGAGACCACGAGGCGCAGGTTGGAGCGGATGAACCGATCCTTGGCCTTGGCGGCCTCGCGGACCTGACGCTTGAGGGCGACGCCACGCTTGCCGGCGTCGAGCTGCTCCTGCGCTTCGCGACCGGCTTCGATGATGCGCGACAGCTCGCGCTCGTCCTCGGCGGTCAACAGGGGGACTTTGCCGATGTCGTTCAGGTAGAGACCAATGGAGTCGTTCATGATGTTTCCTACAACCGTTCGTGTTCGTGATGATTCCGGGGCCAAGCTGTGTCATCGGACACACTGCATCGGCCATGCGGATCGAGGCATCGCCGGATTTCGCACGTGAACGTGCGGTCCAGCGAGGTGATCGAAGAGCGGCAGACGCCGACAACGATGGACTTCCCGGGGAAAGCCGTCGTAAACCGTGTACTCGGGGGTATATGGGGGAGCGGTTCACAGTAACAGACGTGTCAACCCCCTGTCGGGTCGGTTGCGTGGGATTTCCTGTACCGCCCCATAAAATCGGGTCATCGTGCCCGAAACCGATCCACCACTGCGTCGCGTCGGGCTGTTCGGGGGAACGTTCGACCCTCCACACGTGGGCCATCTGGTCACGGCGGTCAACGTCCGCCATGCGCTCGAGCTCGATGTGGTGGTGCTGATGGTGGCCAATGTGCCCTGGCAGAAGGAGGGCAGCCGCACGATCACGCCGGCGGCGGACCGGCTCGCCATGGTGGAAGCGGCGGTGCGCGACGTGCCGGGGCTCATCCCCGGTCGCCAGGAGATCGACCACGGTGGTCCGAGCTACACGGCCGACACCTTGGCAGTGCTGGCCGAGCAGCACCTCGGGGCGGATTTCTTCACGATCATCGGCGACGATGCGGCGGCCGGGCTCCGGACGTGGACGCGTTGGGAGGAGGTCGTCGAGCGTTCGCAGGTGGTCGTCGTCGATCGCCCGGGGGAGTCGGTCGACGTCGATGGTGGCATCGAATGGGTCCGAGTCGAGGTGCCCCGACTCGAGGTGTCGAGCACGGATCTTCGTGCCAGGTTCACCGATGGCCGTCCACTCGACTACCTCGTGACCCAGCCCGTGCTCGACGTCATCCGGGCGCGGGGTCTCTACGGGGCGTCGCGATGACCGCGATCGCAGAGCGCCGTGCACGTCGGACCGTGATCGGCGCCGTCGCGGCAGCGATGCTGATCGTGGCCGCTGGCGCAATGTTCGTCGTCGGCGTGGTGACGTTGTCAAACTCGCAGGAAGGCGAGGCAGTCGGCGTCGACACCAGGCCGAGGGTGCAGTTCCCCGCAACACCCAACGCGCTGCTCGCCGTCACTGACGAGAACGCGCAGCTCGCCTCCGTCGTGGTGATGACGCTGCTGCCTGAGGGGCAGGGCGGCAGCATCGTCACCGTGCCTGTCAACGCCGATTCGACGGCGGGCTTCGGACTCCAACGCCGGCCGCTGGACGAGTCGTTCGATGCAACCGACGTCGAGAGTCTGGTCGCATCGGTCGAGGAGATGCTGGCGATCACCATCCAGCGCGCGGCCATCGTCGACGCGGACGGCCTCGAGCCGATGCTTCCTGCTGTCGAAGCGCTGCGGTTCGTCGTCCCGAACGACGTGGTCGACACCGCTGGCGGTGGCGGCGTGATCGCAACCGCAGGTCCGCAGACGTTCACCGTCGATGAGATGGTCTCGATCCTGACGGCGATCGACGACGACGCCGAGGTCGACACCTCGCATGCCAACGACGTGGCCGTCTGGGAGTCACTGGCGCAGACCGCGCCCGTGGCCGTCCCGCCCGAACAGGTCCCGCTCGACGAGTTGGGGCGTCCGGTCGCGCCGCCGACGGTGGAGGAGTTGATGACCAGGCTCTGGCAGGGCGAGATCACGGTGCGGGATCTCCTCGTCGTCCCCGTGGACGAGGGGGCGAACCCGACAGAGGTCGACGTGGTGCTGATCGACCGACGCGATTCGAACCTCGTGTTCGCCCAGGTGTCGCCGGGGCTGGTGTCGACCCCGAACACCGGGCTGACGGTGAGGATCGTGGCCAACTTCACCGACGACCAGCTGGCAGAGGCCGGCGGTGTGTACGGCTCGACGTCGGATCTCGCAGTCGAGTTGATCGGTCGGCTGCTGTTCATCGGCGGCAACGTGACATCGGTCGACACCGCCCCGACCGGGGCTCCTGCCATCACGGTCATCGAAGTATCCGAGGAACGCCGGCTGCAGGAGAACGTCGAGGCCGCCGAGGCGCTGTTCGGCGAGGCCGAAGTGCGGGTGGCCGGGAGCATCATCGAGGGGATCGACGTCGAGGTCATTCTGGGGATGTCGTATCTCGAACGCGAAGCCGAGCGGGTCGGCGACGTCACGCCGGACACCGCTCCGACCGAGTCGACGGATGTTGCCGGTACGGTCGCGGACGATGGATGACCCACATGGCTGAGCCCGTTGCCCCGACCGACAACGATGCGAGCGAGACGCTGGCATTGCGCGCAGCGAGAGTGGCATCCGATCTCAAGGCGACCGACGTCCTGGTGCTCGACGTCGGTTCCCTGCTGTCGATCACCGGGTACTTCGTGATCGCGAGCGCCTCCAACCCGCGCCAGGTGCGTGCGGTCGTCGACGACGTCGAGGCGAAGGTCAAGGCCGAGCTCGGCCGGTCGCCGGTGCGCACCGAGGGCGTCCGCGAACAGCAGTGGACGCTCATCGACTACGGCGACGTCGTCGTGCACGTGTTCCTGGACTCGGTGCGTGAGTTCTACGAGATCGAGCGGCTGTACATGGACGCGCGCCGCGTCGAGTGGGAGCAGCCAGAGCCGTCGGACGGCTGACGAATCAGCGACCGCGCCGCGCCAGGTCGACGCAGATCGGGACGCCACCGTCGTCGGAGACCTGAGGGTCGAAGCCGTCACCGCTCGCCATTCCGGTGAGGTCCGGCACCGAGAAGTCACGTAGCGCGGACCGCCCGTCGATCCACACCTCGAGTCCCCTGCCGAGGCCGCCGCTCACCGGGTCGGAGACGATCTCGAGTTGGACGTCGTCGCCGTTCCACTCGATCGGATTCCCTTCGATCGCTGTCCCGTTGCCCCGATGATGGCTCGGAACGAGTGCGTCGCCTCGGCGGTTCGGTGTGATCGTGATCCGCTCTGGTCCACTTCCGATCAGGACGATCCCGTCGATCGTGGGATTGAAGGGGCCCTCCAATCGTCGGATGCCGTCGGCGAGTTCCAGGGCAACCCAGTTGTCGCCGGTCGCGATGTACAACCCGTCGCAGGGTCCGTCGATGCCCACGACGCCGTCGCGTGGCACGGGTTGATCGGGGTCGATCGGGACGACGCTGGGTGGAGCGCCTCCGAAGACGGCGTCGTCGAGCTGATACCGCAGCGCGGTGTAGCCGGGACGCTCGATCTGACCCAGCCACGTGGCGAGTGACGTGTTGATCCAGGCTCCCCAGAACGTCAGTGCGGCGACCGTCACGATCGCCGCAGTTCGCCGGCGCGTGGAGAAGTCTGCGGTGGCCACCGCACCGAGCACGACGAATCCCGGGAGGAGGTCGACCAGGTAGCGGTTGGCGATGAACCCGATCGCCAGTGTCGGCCCGGCGGCAACCGCTGCGCCTGCGAGCAGCGCGAGCAGCCGGTCGTGGCGGTGACGAACGGCGATCACGGCGCCGATGACGGCCATGACGACGAGCAGCGTCGCGGACGCGCTGAGCGAGCTGGCCGGGGTGTTGCTCTCGAGTGGGTACGAGCCGAACTCGTGCGCACGGGGTCCGAACCGGATGAAGGGGGCCAGCCGCTCGACCGCGAACGCGTCGGGCCGGAGGTAGTGGACGATGGTCGTGGGCAGGAACCCGACCCCGAAGAACGTATTGTCGTTGCCTGCGAACCAGGCGGCGCGGTCCGAATCCAACAGGGTGAGCACCTGGCGGTCGCCCGGTAGGTCGAAGAGCGTGCCGAATCGGGCGAGGTTCAGCGCGATGTGGACGACGAGGCCGCTCGCTGCGACACCAATCGCGGTGACCGCCGGCCGTCGTGCGCTGCGCCACAGCATGACGGCACAGATGGCAACGGCGGTGACGGCGCCGAGGCCGATCGAGACTCGGGTGAGCACGGTGAGGCCGGCTGCCGCTCCGGCGACGAGCGCGCCTCGCTGGGACGGCGCACGCAGGAGGTCGATCGTCGCGACGAAGGTGGCGAGGATGAGCACGAACGCCCACAATTCGGTCTCGTTGTAGACGTTGGCCTGTGCAGCCAGCGCGAGGACCGGCGAGCACGCGACTGCGGCGACCAACAGTGCGGGACGCCAGGGGGCGCGAGCCGGTGCCCCGACGAGCGCTGCGACACGTCTGGCGAGGTGGAACGTCACCATGCACAGCGCCACGAATCCGACGATCATCGACAGTCGGGTGAGGCGGCCTTCGGTCAGCGACCCGAACAGCGCCGCTGGGAGCCGGGCGACGGCGAGGCCCGGCCCGTAGTACAGGTAGGTCTTGCCCTCGACGAGGAACCCCTCGATGCCGGCCGCGTCGGCGGGCACGGCGAGTCTCCCGCGGAGAAACGCTTGGGCTTGGACGTCGTAGAAATTGCTCGAGAAGCCGGCGCGTGTGAAGAGTCGCCAGGGCCTCCACTCGCACAGGATCAGTCCGAACAGTGCGGTACCGACGACGGTGACGATCCGGGCGGCACGCTGCTCCGGCGCTGGGATGCTCGACGACCGGCGCCACATGGGTCGGCGATCAGGGTCAGTTCTGTGCGCGGATGTCGCCGAGTGGCTCGAGGTGACTCAGGGCGAACTCGAACACGAACTGGTAGGCGAACAGCGTCGGCCAGAGCCGCACGAGCGCGCGGTCGATCGGGCCGATGGCTCCTGCAACCGGTTGCGAGTCGGAGAGGCCCAGCGCATCGAGCGGCAGACCGGTGTGCGACGGGGAGGTCGGGCTCAGCCCGGCCTCGGCGGCGAGACGGAGGAACGAGCGGCGGGTGAAGAAGCGCAGGTGTGTCGAGTCGAGGATGCCCCGTTGGTCGTAGTCGAATCGACCGGTGGCGACGCGGGCTCTCGGGTACCAGTGTCCGATGTTGGGCACGCTCGCAATGACAGAGCCACCGGGTCGTACCCGACCGGCCATGTCGTGCAGCAGTGTGGAGGGGTCGGCGAGGTGTTCGACGATGTCGGCGGCGAGGACGACGTCGTAGTAGCGGTCGAGTTCCTCCGGAAGCCCGGCGGACAGGTCCGCGCGCGACGAACCTCCCCATCCGCTCACGGACACCTGGCTCTTCGGCGACATCGACACCGGTCACCTCGTGTCCCGATGCTGTCAGGGCGCCGGCCAGCCAGCCCGGACCGCAGCCCACGTCGAGGATTCGCTGCGGAGGTCGATGCTCGAGCATCTGCAGGATCTGGCCGTGGGAGCTGTACGGCGATGGCTTGAACGCGTAGGGCTCGGTGACGCGACCGAGTTGGCCCGCCCCGAATCCGGAGCGACCGAGGCGGTACCGCATGGTGTCGACGATCACGTCGGCCGCGTAGCGCATTCCGTTGACGCGACAGATCTCGTCGCCGTAGTAGGTGGGAATCGGAACCTCGACGATCTTCTTCTTCGCCGCGGCGAGCTGCAGGATGATCTCGGTGTCGAAGTCGAATCCGTCGGAGTTGGTGACGAACGGGAGATCGGCGAGTGCACTCACGCGGTAGGCGCGGTAGCCCGAGTGCCACTCCGACAGATCGAGGCCCGTCAGCGCGTTCTGCGTGGTGCTGAGGATCCGGTTGCCGACGTACTTGTAGAGCGGCATGCCGCCCTCTCGTGCTCGACCGCGTTGCATCATGCGCGAACCGAACACGGCGTCGGCGTCGCCGTGCACGATCGGCTCGATGATGTCGCCCATGCTCTCGGGCGCGTACTGACCGTCGCCGTGGAGGAGTACCACGACATCCCAGCCGTGGTCGAGGGCATACAGGTAACCGGCCTTCTGGTTGCCGCCGTAGCCGAGATTCTGTTCGTGCCGAACGACGGTGAGATTCAGGTGGCTTTCTCGCTCGAGGTACACGCTGGCCACCGCGTGCGTCGCATCGGTCGAGTGATCGTCGCGCACCAGTACCTCGGCGAGCTGCAACGACGCAACGGGAGGGATCCGGTCGAGAACGTCGACGAGTGTGGATTCAGCGTTGTAGGCGACAACGAGCACGCCAACCTTCATGGATGCACTCCTTCGGCCGGGAGTCTAGGTGGAGCCGTCGATCCGAAGTGGGTGTCCCGGGGAGGACGTTCGCGGCGTCGTGGTGGGAGCTGCCGTCGTCCTGACTCGAATGACGCGCTGCCGCCGGGGCACACTTCGGCATGACGCTCGAACGGTACGAATTCTTCCAGCAGGCCTTCTTCGTCGAGGACCTCGAGACGTCGATCGAGAAGTGGGCCCGACTGCTGGGCGCCGGCCCGTTCGTGGTGAGCCCGCACCACCGGACCGATTCGTTCGACTACCGCGGTACCGGCCATCAGGCCGACGTGTCATATGCCTTCGGCTATCTGGGTGACACGATGATCCAGTTCATCGTGCAGCACGACGACACGCCGTCGATCTATCGCGACATGTACGAGCCAGGCGAGTTCGGGTTCCATCACTGCGGAGTGCTCGTCGAGGACTTCGAAGCGGAGTTCGACCGGCTCGAGTCGCTGGGTTTCACCTGTGCGACCCGGTTGTTCGCCGACAACGTCGACGCCGCCTACTTCGACACTCGGGAGGTGACGGGGGGCTTCACGGAGATCCACGGGTCGCCGACGCACATCCTCGACGCGTTCGCCACCTGGCGTCGGGCGCACGACGAGCGGCAACCCGGGGATCCACCGATCATGGTTCGAAACCGCTGACTGCCCGACCCGTTCCGGATCGGGCAGCTCAACGGAGCGGCAGATCCTCCGGGCGACGGGCCAGCACGAACAGCAAGCCGCCGATGGCGAGGATGATCGTGCCGATCATCAGCGTCGTCGTCGCCGTGTTGCCGGTGGCTGGGAGCGCCCTGGGTGTCACAGCGACAGGGAGCACCTCGACCTCAGGCGTCGTCGGAGTGGCCTCCGGCACGGGTGTCTGGCTCTGAGGTGGAGCGGCTGCCGGTACCTCGCTGACGGGAGGGTCCTGGGCAGGCGGTTCCGCAGGCGGGGGCTCAGGGGGCGTCGGGGCTTGACGCATCACCACGGTGTGGAGGCAGACCGCCCCGGTTTCCTCGAGTGTTGCGACCTCGACCGTCTCGTCGTGTCCGCTGTCGTGTCCGCTGTCGTGTCCGCTGTCGTGTCCGCTGTCGTGTCCGCCCCCACCGCGTGGGCACAGGTCGCGAGCGGAGTACGAGTCGGCGTTCGCGCCGTCGATCGTCCAACCGCTGATCGGCCAGGGCACCGTGACGGTGTAGGTGGCGGTCGGCTTGCCCGGCACGATCATGCCGTCGGTGACCGAGGAGTGCTTGCCGGGATTCTCGAACTCGCACACGAGAGCAGTGCCCCCGTCAGGGTACGTGCAGTGCGCCGAGGTCGGCTTGCCGCCGCCCGTTGCGCTCGCTGCCGCGAGGTCGAACATCGTTCGCCAATCGGTGGGCAGCTCGAGAACCGGGATGGCCGACCCGTCAGGGAGCTGCCACGAGACCTCGAAGGTCATCACGTAGGGATTTCCGGTTCCGCCACCTCCCGTGTGGTCTTCGCCGGTTCCGCCGGAGTGGTCTTCGCCGGTTCCGCCGGAGTGGTCTTCGCCGGTTCCGCCGGAGTGGTCTTCGCCGGTTCCGCCGGAGTGGTCTTCGCCGGTTCCGCCGGAGTGGTCTTCGCCGGTTCCGCCGGAGTGGTCTTCGCCGGTTCCGCCGGAGTGCGCCTCAGCACCGCTGGTCTCGAGGGCCGCGACCATTGGGCTCGGGTTCGCACCGACCGGTTCGGGATCCGTCGGCATCGCGTCTACGCCGGCCGGTTCCTCCGGCTGGTCGCTCGCCGACTCGGTCGCCATCGGTGTCGTGTCGTCGCCAGCCGGTTCCTCGGATTCGGCTCCGGGGGGCGGATCGGTCGAATCGGTGGGGGGTTCCCCCTCCACGATCAGCTCGATGACCAACGGTTCCGTCGTCGGAAGCACGACGACCGGTGGGTCGGCTTCTTCGCCGATCGGCGCTGCCTCAATGCCCTCTGATGCGTCGGCCGCGGCGACGACGGGTGAGGCCAACGCCACCCCGGCTGCTGTCGCGGTCACAATCGCAAGTCGAATGAACCTTCGCCTCGAAGTGTTCATCGCACACCTCCTGGTTCGTAGCGTTCCGCACTTCGCTAGGTCAAGTGTCCGCCCGGTACCCGGTGATGTGGGAGGGCCCTTCGGCCCGACTCACCCGCGTCGATGTGACATTTCGAGCCGTCTCGGCGATTCGAGTAGCTTCCTCGCACCGGTCACCGACGCGAACCCTGGAGCCGGCCCATGACCCGCAACCGCATTCTCGCTTTCGTCGCTTCGATGGCCATCGCCGTCGGCGCTGTCGGTGCCTCGGCGTCGGCGATCACCGACGGCAACGTCGACGGCCAGGAGCATCCGAACGTGGGGATGTTGCTCTTCTACACAGCGGAGGGCCGATTCCGCTGCACCGGAACGCTGGTATCGCCGACAGTGGTATTGACCGCCGCGCACTGCACGGACGGGACGTTGGGCAAGACGATGGTGACCTTCGACACCACGATCGCGCTCGAGTCGCCGAGCGGACTCCCGGAGGCGGACGATCCGGGCATTGGCTACGAGGGTGATGAAGCCCCGGCGAGTGGCATCACCGTGGCCTACGGCACTGCGCACACGGCGCCGGGCTACTCGGACTTCACCGACCTTGCGAACTGGAACGATTACGCCGTGGTCGTGCTCGACGATCGGATCTCGAATATCACCCCAGCGAAGCTGGCCCCAGCTGGCTACCTCGATCAATTCCGCCCAAAGACGCTGAACAAGACGCTCTTCACCTTGGTCGGGTACGGCACCGAGGTGCGCAAGCCCGAGACTGGACCGCAGAAGCCCACCCCGTTCAGCTACCCGCTGATCCGACGCAACGCGGACGCTCCCGGCCAGAAGTTGACGCCTCAGATCCTTCAGGTGAATGGCAACGGCAAGGACACGCGAGGCGATGGCGGAAGCTGCTTCGGTGACTCCGGCGGCCCCGCATTCCATGGCGGATACGTCGTCACGGTCACGAGCTACGGGTACACCAGCAATTGCCGCTACTTGGATGGCCTGCAACGTGTCGACATCGGCGTCGCGCAGGCCTGGTTGGCCACGTTCGACGTGCGACCGGCGGCCAGCTGACGGGAGTCGTCGAGTCCGCCTTGGTCGTTGTGATGGGCGAGTGGAGGTTGGTAACGTACCCCGTCCCGTTCGCACGGAATTGGGGCTATAGCTCAGTTGGTAGAGCGCTTCCATGGCATGGAAGAGGTCAGGAGTTCGATTCTCCTTAGCTCCACCCCGAAACCCCAGGTAGATCGCCTGGGGTTTCTTCGCGTCTGGGGCTGACGGTTAAGCCTGACACCTCAATTGACACTCTGTGGGTGCTGATCGCTCCTGTGCGGTCCCGGTTCATGATGGACAGGTGCTGATCCTGGTTGGGATACTGGGTCCGTGGCCCTTCGACGATGGGGGTGACGCGGACGCCGAAGTGGAGATGGCAGACCGGCGGGCTCCAGGCGACGATGTCCTCCCTCACCGCGTGGTCGGTCGCACCTATAGTGAATGGGTGCCGCTGAAGGGACTGAGCCCCGCCGAGCCCGGACCCGGATTGGACGTTTCGCAGCGATTTCTTGCTGGTTCCTTCGACTCCGTCGGGGCAATCCTCGCGACGCTCGACACGGTTCGGGAGATCCGAAAGCAGGCGCAAGGGGACATCCGTGGGCGGCTACCGGAGAACGAAGCGGATCTTCTCCGAGCTGCGATCGTGTTCACAGGTGCCGGACTTGATGCGACACTCAAACAACTGATCCGTGACACCCTCCCGCTTCTTCTCGAGATCAGTTCCCAGGCGCACGACAAGTTCGAACGATTCGCCGCCGACAGGCTCGGAACCGGCGAAATCGCAGACGCAAAGATCATCGCTCGGTACCTGACGTCGCGCGACCGCGCGGGCGTCTGATCGAGGACTACCTCTACGACATGACCGGCTCGAGTCTGCAGTCCGCCGAGGAGGTTCAGTCCGTTGCTGGAGCGCTCGGGATAGACGATTCGTCACTGCGGAAGCGGATCGCCGAACTCAAGCCCCTATTCGTTCGCGCGCAACGAAATATCGCACGAGCTTGACCTGCAGAGCCTAGAGAAGCAAGGCGACCGGTAGCGCCGAACTCGCGTGATGAAGACGACGATTGAGCAATGTCAGCATGGACTTGAGACCGGTCAGCGGATCATAAACGCAGTGAGCGAGTTGCTGTCGGAACGTTGATCGAGCGTTCACTCGCGTCCCAGGGCAGCCCCCAGCTCGCTGCCGGGCCGTACGGGTTGCCTATGCGTAGGCGGGCTCGACCGTCTTCCTTCGGCTACCCCGAGCGCATCAGAATGCGGCGAACGTGACCATTAGGGTCACGAGATCTCCATTGGTCGCGTTGCAGCACGAACCTGGACCTTCGCAGTGCGTCAACCTACGGGGCAGCAGTCCACCTCGGCCCGTCCATATGCGACTACTGTCAGGACGTGCCCGTTTCCGTCCGATTGGAGTTCAACGATGGGCCGCTCAACGGCATCGCACTTGAAACGACGGACTCGTTCGACCCACCTGCCTCGCTAGACGTTAGATCAGAAACACAACTCTTCACGTACCGAAACGAGAGCAAAGATCGTGAGCCTGGAAAGCTGATCGCGAGTTACTGGCCTGCTCCTGACTGACGTCAGCGAAGCGTCGACCGATCGGAAGAACCTGGCGACTTTTTGTCACCCAAGTGTCGTGCCCGACTGCATCGGTAGCGCAAGACCGGGTGAGACTCCTACACACTTCGGGATCGCCTGCTTCGTACGAAGTCTTCGAGATCGTCCACAGCGAAACGGACACTGCGCCCGATGTGAATTGGCGCAAGCTCGCCGCTCCAGATCAGCTGATACAGCGCTGTCCGACCGATGCAGAGCATCCTGGCAGCGCGAACTGCATCGACGAGTAGAGGCTTTGGCTCGATGGGGGGCGTTGGTGCCGAAGGTGTGGTGACGCTGGTCATCTCGTCACCGTGAACTTCAGACCTCACGGATCACCACCCGACTTCGAGGGAAGCGGCTGGCGTTACTGAGCGAATGGGTGCGATGTCGATCCATGCGTCGGGGAGTTGACCGTGCCGGTCTTGGTGGGCGGCAGCTTGCGTGAGCCGAGCGGCCAAAGCCGCCACGTCATGCGTGTTGAGCTGGCCCTTGTCGTGCAGGCCGCGGATCTCGTCGATGACCCATGAAGGCTGGCCTGTGAGCGTGTCGTGGGCGAGGGTGGCGATCCGGGTAGCGCGGGCGTCGTCGCTCTTGGTGGGTCCGTAGCGGTCGAACGCTTCGTTGATGGTCCGTGATCGTCGTGCAGCTCGGAGGTCGTGGCTGAGGGTCGCGAGTTCGCTGTGGATCGCTTCCCGTTCTGCCGGGATGCTCGCTTGGTCAGCGAGCTGGCGGAGGTGTGTGCGTCGGGCTTCGAGCTTGCGGACCGGGTCGGACTCGATCTCGATGCGGTCGAGCTCGGCGAGCGTCCGTTCCTCTCTGGTGTCGAGGTTGGGTGCGAGTTCACGGAGCTGTTCGAGGACATCACGCACGGCGTCGGGCTGGGTGATCGGCCAGTGGGCGAGGGGTTCCTGCTCGGCGATCAGTGTTGTGACCTGTTCGAGTTCGACGAGGTGTGGCCAGTTGGTGAGGATCCAGTCTCGTCGTTCGTCCTGCACGGCCATCGCTGCTGAGAGGTATTCGTGCATCTCGGTGGGATCGAGTTCGGACTGAGCGATGCGGTCGATGAACTCTTGTTGGTCGGCCGGCGCTGTGGCGAGGAGTTGTTCGAGTTCGGCTCGACGGTCGATCAGCTCCCGAGGGGTGGCGATGGGCAGCGGAACCACCTCTGGCGTCGAGTGGTCTCGGAGCCAGATGCGGTCTTCGAGCAGTCGGAGCATCAGGTCCTGCCAACGGTCCGCTTCGACGGTGTCCGGGGGACGTGGGCCTATCCCGGACTCGCCTTCGGCAACGTCGTGCAGGAGTCGGTGGTGCGCGATGCGAGTGACCCCGTCGTCCCAGACGGATGCTGCCGCTGACGTGGTGGGTCGTGCGCCCAGCCATGTGGTGAGCCACTCGGGCGGGTCTGCCTCAAGGGCACGAGCGGCATCGTCGGCGGCCATGTGGATGGCACGTCGGTAGAGGCCGGCGTCACCGGGCTGGATGCCGTGCTCCGCAAGCGCGGCCGCCCAGTCGGATTCCGCAGCGACCACGGTGTCGGTTCGCTCGGTCAGCGTGGCAGTGGCCGCGGGCGGCAGCTCGACGCGGTCGGGGTGGTCGATGACGACGAGGTGTGACCACTCGAGTGTCTTGATGGCGGTTCGGTCGTCGACGCTGTCGAACTGGACATGGCAGGTGCCGGCGTTGTCGTCGATGGACAGGACGTGTCCGATGTTGTCGCGATCGATCGCTCGTACTCGGCGGCCGACGTCGACGTGGGTGCGGGTTGCGATAGCGGCGTCGAGGTCGGCACGCATCGGTGCGGGGTCCGGAACGCCGCAGTGCTGTTCGACCTCGTAGGCGTGGCGAGCGCGGGTCAGGAGTCCGGAAACGGTGCTGACGAGTTCGGCGACTCGGTCGACGTCCGGGTCGTCGACGATGACGAGGTTCTTGGCGGCGGACCGTTGGAGCCGGGCGAGGATGTCGGCTTCTGGGTCGTGCGCGGACTCAGTCGGAAGCGGGATTCCTCGTTCGTGGCGTTCTTCGATACCGGCCGCTTGTTCGGTGGTCACGTAGAGGCGGGCTTCGTGGCGGGCTCGGGACAGTGCGACGTAGGCGCCTTCTCGGTAGAGGCCGGCGGGTCCGACGACGAGCACGGAGTCGCACGTGACGCCTTGGGCTTTGTGGATCGTCACGGCGTAGGCGTGGTCGACCCAGCCATGGTCGAGGTAGTCGTGGTCGAGCACGACGTGTTCGCCGCTGGTGACGTGGACGGTCATGTGGGTGGGGGAGAGGTCGGTCACGGTGCCGCGCATGCCGTTGTCGACGGCGAACTCCTCGCCGGTCGTGAGGTGTTGGTGGCGATCGTTGCGGCACATGACGATCTCGTCGCCGACCACGTAGCTGCCGCCGGCGAACTCGATCTCGTTGTCGAGGGACAGCTCACCCGATGCGGCGAGCATGTTTCGGGCGTGACGGTTGAGGAAGCGGGCTTCGGCCCGAGTGCCCGCGAGCAGCAGGGTTTCTCCGTGAGGACGGGTGGCTTGCCAGTCGCCCAGCACGATTGCATGGAGATCCTCGGGTGTGTCGGTGATGATGACCCGTCCATGGTCTCGGTAGGCACCGAAGGCCGTTGGAACATCGCCGCAGCGCAGTTGATCGAGGGCAGCTCGTTCCCATTCGTGGTGCTGGCGGCGGTTGACGGCCAGCTCCACGACGCGTTCACCGAGCGTGCCGAGAGCGGCTCGGAATGCTCCACCTGCAGCGACCTCGGGCAGCTGATGGTGGTCGCCGACGAGCACCACCTTCGCTCCGGCGGTCGTGGCCTGGTCCACGATGGCTGCGACATCGCGTGTGCCCGCCATCGCCGCTTCGTCGACGACGACCACGGTCATTGAAGTGATCGTGCGCTGCTCGACCAGGTGGCGGGCGATCGTCGTGGACGGAATTCCGGAACCGTCCTGGAGTTCCCGGGCAGCGCGAGCGGAGGGTGCCAGACCGATCACGGTCCAACCCGCTTCTTCGTAGGCGGTTCGAAGCGTGCCGAGCGTGTGGGTCTTCCCGGTGCCCGCACGCCCGACCATGACAGCGACACGGTCGCCGTTCGACGTCAGCGAGTGGATCGCAGCGGACTGATCGTCGCCGAGGGTCGAGAGCCGAATCGCCATCTCGACGGTGCTCGAGTCGAGGATGCCGGTGCCGGAGCTCGCTCCATTCTCAAGATGAGCGAGGAGGCTGCGCTCGACTGTCAGCAGAGACCGCGAGCTGTACAGCAGCTCGCGGTCATCCGAAACGGTCCGGCTCGGGGCATCGACTGGTCGTCGATCGGTCCAGTGGTCGCCGACCTGGACGACGACCGACGACGCCAGCGCCCGATTGACCGTCCGCTCCACCGTGGCGAGTTCGGTTCCAGCCGGCAAGACGGCGCCGACAGCCTGGGTCAGATCGAACCGGGTGAAGGTCCCCGACTTCTCCGTCACCCGACTCGTGACCAGCCAGTCAACCCATTCGTCGAAGCTCACTGAGCGCATTGGTCGCCCTGGCGGCGTCGATCCCGCGGTCGGGCGTTGACGGGGGAGCGGACTACTGGGTGAAGCAGGCCGAGATCCTGCTGACGGGTCTGTTGGGTGCGGCCGCGGTGGATCGGGATTGCACGATGGTCGATGTGGCCCATTGGGTGTTCACCAAGGAAATCCCGGTGAAAAAGGAGCCGAACGTGATCCTCGACATCCTTCGTGACGCGAAGGAGAATGGCGCCCCAGCCGAATGCGAGGCAGCCGCCGCGGCGATGCTGCAACTCGATGCGGTGTGGAACCTCGACGAACGAGTGCGCTCGTCGGTCTACGCCACGGTGCAGACGGTCGTGCAGGCCTGGCTCGACCCAGCTGTCGACGCGTCGGCCACCCTCGATGACGCAGAGGAGCAGGCCTACGTCGACCTCGACTGGCTGACCGACCCGGAGCAATCCAACACCCTCTACCTGGTGGCACCGCTCGATGACCAGACGCGATTGGCCCCGGTCCTGGGTGGACTGCTCGGCGATCTCAAGGACCAGGCATATCAGCGGGACATTGCCGGGGTTGGTCTCGACCGGCCGCTGCTGATGGTGATCGACGAGGCCGGCAACATGCCCCTCGCCTGGCTACCCGAGGTCGCGGCGACATGTGCGGGAATCGGGATCCTGCTGGTGACCATCTGGCAATCGAAGGCGCAGCTCGACGCCGCCTACGGCCGACTGTCCGACAGCGTGCTCACCAACCATCTCACCAAGGTCATCTTCTCCGGATGCTCAGATCCCGCCACCCTCGACTACGTGTCGCGGCTGCTCGGTGACGAAGAGGTTCAGCACCGGTCGCTGTCGTACGACATCGCCGGCGGCAGCGGGCGGCGCAGCGTGTCGGAATCGGTCCATCGCGAAGCTCTCACGCCGTTCCATTTGCTGCGGCAGGTCCGTCCGGGCGAGGCGGTCCTCATCCATGGCACGCTCCCTCCGGCGCACCTAGAGGCACGTCAGTACTGGAGGGAACCCGACCTGGTGAAATTGACACGTCAAGACCCGGATGAACGAGGGGCACGGGTTGGAGCAACTGTCGATGTCGGTGTCCGATCGGAGCAATCGGGGCATGGTTGAGGGTAGAAGGCTCTCGCCTGAGTTCGACGGTGATCAACGGCTTGACCCTGCCCCGGGGCGACGGGCGTACGAATAGCTCTCCCTCATTGAGAATCCTTCCGTACGGGCTATCTGAGATGCCCCAGGTCAGATGCAGTGGGTGGTTCGCTGTGTGAGCCGAGTGTCCTGTGGCCGTCCCGTGACTGAGACGGCTGACGTCAGTGATTATCGAGCACTGCACTTGGGCCTGATACCGGGTGTGCCTGGGACGCTTCTTGCGCTCTTCCTGGTGAGGGACGGTGGTATGGCCACGCGAGCGACTGTCGAGCCGACGTCGCCGGTAGTGGAGAGCAGAACTGGTTCATGGCCTGATGGGCGAGACCGGGACGACGGTGGACCACGCAGGGCTATGCTTGCGTCCGATGCCCTGGCGTGTTCGAAGTCGGACGCCGCAGCCCCGGCCAGGCGCGATGGTGCTGATCACCGTGGTGCTCGTCGGGGGAGGGTCGGCCGCGTGCAGCAGCGACGGGCAGGACGCCGAGGTCGTCACGACCAATGCCTCCACGACCACGGTCGAAGCGCCAGCGATGACGAGCGCTCCGACGACGACGAACGCGGCCCCGACGACGGTGGAGGCCACAGCGCCACCAACGACGGACGCCGACGTCAGTGCGAGCACTGGGCGGCCGATGACGGTCGAGTGGACCGACGACGCACGCGGCCTCGGTAGCGTCGAGGTTCCCCTCGACCACGACGATCCATCAGCTGGGACGACGACGGTACGCCTCCGTCGAGCAGAAGCGCGAGATCCGGATCGTCGGATCGGCGTGCTCTTCGTCAACCCCGGCGGCCCCGGTGTCACCGGGTTCTCGATGGTCGACCGAGCACCACGCATCTTCCCTCGGGAGATTCTCCAGCGATTCGACATCGTGGCTGTCGCTCCGCGGGGCACCGACACGACCGTTGGATCGGTGAGCTGTTTTCCCTTCGACGAGCGCGTCGAGTTGGAGTCGTCTGTCGACTGGTCCCCGGACGCTCCGGGCGAGCTCGAGGCACTCGAAGCACATATCGGGGCTGCAGTGCAACGATGCGCCGACACCAATGCCGAGCTGCTGGATCACGTGTCGACGATGGACACGGTCCACGACATGGCACGAGTGGTCGAAGCGCTCGGTGAGGATCAGGTGTCGTATCTCGGGTTCTCCTACGGTGCGCCGCTCGGCGCCACGTTCGCCACGGCCTACCCCGAACTCGTGCGCGCCGCAGTGCTCGATGCGGCCTACCACCCCGCGTACGAGCCGGTGGAGGCCGAACGAGCTCGAGCGATCTCCGAGGACACGCGATTGGCGAAGCTCTACAACGAGTGCGACGCCGAGCCCGACTGTCCGATCAACGGCGGCACCCAAGCCGCGTTCGAGCGGGTGGCCCGAGCCGCAGATACGCAGCCACTCCAGAGCGATCCCGACCTGCCGCCGATCAACGAGCACGCGCTCTATTCGACGATGTTCTTCCACCCCGACGTGTACGCCGGCGCGCCGGACGGCCCGCTGTTCCGCGCCGTTGCCGACGCAGACGCCGGCGACTCCACCGCTCTCCAGCGTCGATACAGGGACACGGTCAGATTTCAATCGTCGTTCCCGGCGCTGCTCCCGATCAACTGCATCGACTGGCCGTACCGTGACGACGACCCCCTACCGATCGATCTTCCTGAGCAGCTCGCCGCCGACAGCCCGTTGCGGTCGTCGCTGTTTCCAGCGCCGCCGATGGAGTACCGCTCGGCCAGTGGGGGAATCTGCGGTCAATGGCCGGCCGGGCCCGAACCGTTGCCGAGCCCGCTCTCGGCGGACGGAGCCGGCCCTGTGCTCGTCCTCGGCGCGACCGAGGACGTCGCGACGCCCATCGGGAGCGCGGAGTTGCTCCGCAACGAACTCGTGGATGCGGCGATGGTCTACGTCGAGAGCGACGTCCATGGCAGTTACAACGTGTCCGCGGCGCCCGAACACCGGTGCGCAACGGAGCTGATCGACGCACTTCTCATCGACCTCGACCAACCACCCGACGGCACTGTCTGCACCGCCGAACAACCGGACAACTGAGGACGACTCGCCGACTCCGGTCGTCTCAGCGAAGGGCCTGCAACCGCATCAGGTTTCGAACAGATGCAGCGCATGGCCCACTTCGACATCGTCAACTTCACCGTCACGATGACTGCCCCCGACATGCGGTTCAGCCTGTCGGCCGAACCCCCCGGCCAGACACAATACGAGGCCCATCGACACCCACATACCATGCGAAGTCGGTCGCCTGTTCGGCCCGGAGGGGCGCTGCATCATCACCTTCCCCGGCATTGTCCGTTCGGGGAACCCGTACAGAGACGAAAGTCGTCGAGCTGCACTCGGCAATCGAGACGTGGAGACCGTCCGTTGTCCGTCCCCCTATCGGATGAGTCGCAGGCCGCGACTATGCGGTGCTCGATATGGGCCGTTCTGTTGCGCAGCCTGGCCGCTGCCGGCCGAAGTATTGAGCGTCCGATGTCCGCGGGCAGCCCTCCACTATCGCCGAGCAGTCGACCTACTCGCCCGCCTGATAGTCGATGAACTGGCGCCAGATCAGGTCGTCGTGAAAGTGGAGAATGTCTGCCCCCGTGATGATGAATGACCCGAGATCCCATCGCCACGTGTACGTCGCGATATCGCCGACGCGTACTGCGTCGAAGATCTCATAGGTTCCTCCGTAATGCTGGGAGACCTCGCGATCGATGTCCGCTCCCGTACCCCAGCCGCCTGCGACTGAATCGCCCTTCGTCTCGTCGACACCGATCGGAAAGATGATGGCATCTTCGGTGTAGAAGTCTCGGACGAGGTCTGGGTCGCCGCTGCTCCATGCTTCACTGAAGGCGGAGAGATCGATCGACTCACCGATCGGTGGAGCGTCCGTGCTGCACGCACTTCCGACCAGAACGAGTCCCGCAACAATCGCTGACAACGCTCGGTGCCGCATGGCTTCCTCCTCTTCTCGTTCCCACTTGCCAGCGAGACACGACGGCGCACGACGCGCAATGGGCCAAGGACCAAAGTTGGGGGTTCCCAGCCAGCCGACCTGCAGCGCCGAGCCTCCCGGTGGCCGACGCTGCAGACTGGACCGGAAGGGCTGAGGTCGCTCGAAACGCGATCACCGTCCGCGCTCACCCCTCGGCCGCTCGGCGGGATTACCGGGCTTTCAGCCTGCTGACAATGGCGCTTGCGTGGCGCCCAGGGCAGCCATTCTGCTCGGGTGGCAGCCGGTGGCCCGGGCGATCATCCGATCACTGACATTGTGACGTATCGGCTGCCGATGTTTCGGCTGCCATCGACGTTCTCATTGCCGAGATCGTTTCGACGAAGCCTGGCGGCCAACCGAACCCCCGTCGCAATCCTCCCGCCTCGTGGCTTGGAGGACGAACCCCTCACCGGTCACAGGACCCGAGTGTCTCGGTGTCGAAGTAGACGCGCTCGTTCGTGATCTCGCCCGCTTCGTCTGGCTCGAGCAGGACGAGCACCTTGCACGTCGAATCGTGGTCGAGGCTGAACATCGCACCGTACGTCTGGGCGAGCGTGTCAGCACTCGAGAAGACATACGGCTCAACAACACGCATCAACGTGTCGGGATGCCGCGCGAAGAATCCTGACGCGGTCTGAGCGATCTCCTCGACTCCTTGCGAATCGATGCCGTACAGCGGCTGGGACCGAACCGCATCGTCGACGTAGAGCCCCTCCACCTCCGAAACGTCGCCAGACGACCACGCCGACTCGTAGGCGGCCACCGCCTCCTCGGCACCTTCGACGCCTGCCCACTGGGCCACGAACTCGGCGCCGTACATGGAACGAATCGAGACGATCGCGCCATCGCGCACCGTGAACACGTCCACCTCGACCACCGGGTTCGCCTCGCTCGTCCCACCCCCGAAGCCCCAAGTCTGGGACACCTCGATGATCTCGTCGTCACCCACGAAGTAGCGGCGGTCGATCGTCTCGACCGAAGGGTTGCCGATGAACGGTGCCATGAGACTCATGAACTCGTCCTCATCGAGGTTCGGGTTGCCCGGCTCGTTGAACACAAAGCGGTCATCGTCGAGGACGGCAGCAATGCTGCTCGCATCGCCCTCGGCCCAGCCGTCTTCGTACTGCAGAACAACTGCTTCGATCTCGGCGGCATGCTCGAGCGACGCCGCTGAGAGAGCCGGTGCGGGCGACGTTGCCCCGGTGCCGTCGTTGTCACCGCCGCAGCCGCCCACGGCGAGAAGGACAGTGACGGCCGAGGCCCGACTCACTTGCCTGAACATGCTGGCTCCTGTTCTTCATTGCGTCGTGAGACGCCAGACACAGCTTCTGATTGCAGGATGTCCTCACGACAGAGCGCCTTGCCAGAGGCTTCGGTCCGGCTTGACCCAAATCGGTGGTGTAGCGAAGGTCATTCGACCTGAACAAGTAGCCCTACCCGCCGACGTTCTTCCCGACTTTCGCTGGCTGATTCTTCGTCCCACCGCCCGCTGGACCGAAAAGCGCAGGCCTCAGGGTCGTGACGACGCTGACCACGAGAGAATCGCGAACCGGAGCGCTTCAGTCCGCGCCGCAGTGCCGGCGAGGTAGCGCGGGTCGGTCGACTCGGGACCCCGCTCGTAATGTCCCTGCGAGCGTCCGGTAGAGGAACGGCATCTGAGACGCCTTCCTCCTCTGCCCCCAAGCGCCGGGTCGATGAGCTGCATGCCTATGCGCTCGACGTGGGTAGTTGGTTGGGCGGTGATCCGTGACGTCACAGGTTCACCGTTGGCGGCATGGACACCAAAGTCACCAACGAAGAACGCCTCGCTGCCGCTCACGCCGCCCTCACGAAAGCGGTTGCCAAGGTTGCCACGAGCGAGGACTGGCAGAATCTGCTGCACATCTCCGGTTCGTTCCATCGGTACTCGCCGAACAACCAACTGCTTCTTGCCGCCCAAGGTGCGCAGGGAGCTGTCGCCTCGTTCCACACCTGGAAACAAGTTCCAGCGACCGACGGCGATGTGTGCCACATCCGCAAAGGTGAGACCGCACTACGCGTCTACGCGCCGATCCGAAGCAAGCGCCGAGAACTTGACGCCGATACCGGCGAGATCCGAAAGCCGACGATCGTCGGCTTCAAACTTGTCCCCGTGTTCCACCAAGGACAACTGGTGGCACCGCCCGATCTCCCCGTGCAGCCCAAGCTGCTCGAGGGCGAGAATCCTCCACCAGAGATCTGGAACGCCGTCGCCGAACAGATCTACGCGGCCGGCTACGCCCTCCAGCGAGGACCACTTGACGGAGCCGACGGCGCAAAGGGCGTCACGAACTTCATCGACCGCACCGTCACCGTCCGCGATGACCTCTTGCCTGCCCAAGCCCTCAAGACCCAGATCCACGAACTCGGTCACGTGATGATGCACTTCGCCGACGTCCGAGAACCGGGCATGACGCGAGACCGCATCGAGGTGGAAGCTGAATCGGTTGCCTATGTCGTTTGCGACCTTCTCGGCGTCGACGCTGGTTCGTACTCGATCCCGTACGTCGCCAACTGGGCCGGGGCGGACGTCGCACTCGTCGAGGCCACGGCTCAGAAGGTGCTGACGACCGCCCGCCAGATTGTCTCAGGCCTCGAAGCTGAACTCGGCGTCGATCTGCGACCAAATCCAATCGCTGCGGTCCTCCACAGCGGCGCCGATCGCGAACCTGTCGCCGAATCGGCGATCGGTCGACCGATCGCCACTGTCGACACGACGACGGACCAACTGATCGCTGACCACCTCAACCACGGGGATCTGGACTGGCCCCGACTCGCCGGAACGATTCCCGCTATCGAGACGCACCGAGCGATCGCCGCACACTGCGACCCCGGAGCGCAAGCGATCGTGCTCGCAGAAGCCGGCGCATCGCCTGAGGCCACTGCCACCGTTCTGAGAGCACACGGACTCGACAATGACTCCGTCCTGGCCCTCCTCACGGTCACCGTTCCCGATTCACTTGGAGCGACGTCAACGCTCTACGACCGCGGCGATGCGGTCCGGGCCGTACGGGATCCGAGACCGATCAAGCCGCTCGTCGACGGGGTAGTAGCAGATCTGCTGGTGGCGGCTGGCCGGCATCCTGCGGCTGCACGCCACCTTGCTGAGACCAGTGGACAGCCGGCGTCCGTGATCAATCTCATGGAGGAGCGACTCCGACGTCCGGGCGTGAGATCGGTAGCCGCTGACCGGCGTGCTAATCGTGGACTTACACTCATCGACGAGTGGACCAGCCCGGTGTCGCCCGACGGCCCCGGAGCGCCCGCCGTAGCACCACAGCTGCCAGAGCCTCCTGAGCCGCCGGCGGCGTGACCGACCTGGCGGCCCGCCGTCAACGTGTTGTCGGATCGATGTCCTCGACCGCGGGCTCCGACGACGGTGGATGCGCTGAACCGCTACCCGGTGGCGTCGTTCAGAGCCCCGTGCACGATCTGACCTCCACCGACTGTTGGTCGAATGCGGTGGCGGTAGTGCTTCTGGAGCATGCGGAGATCGCGGTGACCGAGTTGGTCAGCGACCAGTTCGATTGGCATGCCGGCGTCGGCCATGAGGCTTGCGGCGGAGTGGCGAAGGAGATTGGGTGTCCAGTCGCCCTCGATCCCGGACGCCGTGACGATGCGACTGAACTCGTTGCGGACAGCCTTGGCGTCGCTCGCCCGACCGAGCGGCGAGGTGAACACCAGGTTCTCCTCGTTGGACCAGAACGGACCCATGGCGAGGCGTTGCTCGTTTTGGCGCTTCCGGTGCTGGGCGAGAGCTTCCAATACGGGCGTCGGCGCATCCAGTGTCCGGATGCTGCCCGGTGTCTTCGTCTCGCCGACGACGGCCTCCCCTCGCTGGCCGACCTTTCGGGCTCGCCACACGTGAAGGGTTCCGGCTTCGAAGTCGATGTCGTCCCAAGCCAGTCCGGCGGCCTCGCCAGGCCGGAGACCCAGATAGAGCATCGTCACCCACATGGCCTCGAATGCTGTGCCCTCTGCTGCTCGCAACAATGTCTTCGACTCTTCGACGGAGAGCGACTTGCCGGCTCTCGAGGCGGCCGCCGCTGCGGGGATTTCGACGAGTGCGGCGACGTTGCGAGCAACGAGGTTCCGGCGCTGCGCCCACGTCAGGGCCTGGCTGAGTGTCGAACGAAGCTTGATCAGCGAGCCGCGAGACAGAGCGGCACCGGACGTGCGACCGCGACCCGTTCGCTTCTTGACGTCGATGGGCTTCGTCCGCCGAAGGAACGCGGCCTCGATCTGGTCGGCGGTGAGTCTGCGAACCTTGATGCTGCCCAACTCCTCGACGAGGATCTTGATAGCCCATGCGTGGCCAGCGAGGCGCGAGGGGGAGAGGTTGCGATTGGGGAGCGCCTTGTCGGCCCAGACCTCGAGCAGGTCGGCCACGGTCACCGTTCCGGCTGTGAGCGGCAGGCCGTCGTCGGCCGAACGGCGAAGCGCATCGAGTTCTCGTCGAGCTTCCGACTTCGTGGGGGCCGACACGGTTCGGGGCTGGCCGTCGATGATCACCCGGCCGACCCAGCGGTCGCGGTCCGAGCGGTAGAAGAGCGATCCCTCGCCACGTCCTCGGCGCTTTGCAGATGGTGGCATGCGTTCGGTCCTCTCGCTCGGCAGACACCTTCTTGGTTACTTTACGGACGCGAACGACAGCGAACAAGGAGAGATCGCCGTGAACAAGAAATGCGGATCTACATGGACAAACACGAACAATAGCGAACGTCCACGAACGAACAAGCCGTGAATGGCATGGAAGAGGTCAGGAGTTCGATTCTCCTTAGCTCCACGCAAAACCCCAGGTCACGGGCCTGCGGTTCGCTCGTTTTCGGCTCTGGTGGTCCCCGGAGGGCTTGTTGGGGGCGACGTACATGACGGGATCTGCGGTGATGTGCGTGAAAATCACCTTGCCGCACGAGAGCCGCCCGAATGGGCGTGTCGTTGACGGGTCGCTCGATCGGCGTTCGTGCGAGCACCGCGATGTCAACGTGCACTGTCGCGTTGTCGCCAGATGATCCCGTCCCGATGCGACGATCGGGGCCAGACTCGAGCCCGTCGTTTGCGGACGTCCGACCCTGTCCGTGCTGACGCAGTCGCACGACGCTGGGAGTGAGGTGGTCAGCGATGTCGCAGGCGCATTGGGATTCGGTGTACACGGCGAACGATCTTGACGAGCTCGGTTGGTACGAGCCGCGGGCGTCGACGCTCGAACTCGTGACGGCCTACTCGACTCCGGCCGATTCGCTGATCGACGTCGGGGGAGGCGCGAGCCCGCTGGCAGTGGAGCTTGCCGAGTTGGGCTATCGAGATCTGACGGTGCTCGACATCAGCGAACGAGCACTGGAAGCGTCACGGACTGCACTGCGCGAGCACGCCGAGGTCGTCACCTGGATCCGTGCCGATGTGACGCGCTTCGGGCCGGATCGCCGTTGGCAACTCTGGCACGACCGAGCGGTGTTCCACTTCCTCGTCGAACAGGATGATCGAGAGGCCTACCGCGCTGTTGCAGCCTCGGCGGTGGAGCCGGGCGGGGTCCTGATGAGTCGCGACGTTCGCCCCCGAGGGGCCCGACAAGTGCGCCGGGCTTTCAGTGCGCCGCTACGACGTCGCCACGCTCGCCGCAGAGTTCGCGCCGGACTTCGACCTGATCGAGGGTCGCAGGCTCATCCCGATCGCAGCGGCCGGAGACCAGCGCCCGTACGTCGGTGCCGTACTCCGCCGCGTCGGATAGCGCGGATCGAGTACCGCCACGTCAGTCGGCTGGTGGCCCACCTGTGCTGCTGGCGGACGTCACGTCGTCGCGTAGGCTCGGCACGAGAAGCGAGTGGACGAGCACCCGGAGTTACACGAGGCCAGGGCCGGAGTGGTGCTGTCGGTGCACGTGCAGCCTGGTGCGCGATCGACGGAGGTGGTCGGTCGCCACGGCGATTCGCTGAAGGTGCGAGTGGCTGCACCTGCGACCGACGGGCGGGCCAACGAGGCGGTCCTCGCTGTGGTAGCCGAGGAGTTCGGGCTGGCGCGGCGGGACGTGGAGCTGGTGTCGGGACCGTCGAGTCGCCGCAAGCGGATCCGTCTCGCCGATCTGACGATGGTCGAGGCGGCCCGCGAAGTGGATCGGCTGCTCGGCGAACAGGCTGGTTGACCCCGACCTTGCCGATCCCTCGGATCGTGGCTCCGTCCGGTCAGGCGCTTCCGGAGACGTCGACGAGCAGCTTGCCGCGGTGACCGCCGGTCAGGAGCAGGTCGAGTGCGTGCGAGAACTGTTCGATGCCACGCTCGATGTGGTTGTGCTCGACGAGTGATTCATCGGCGAGCCAGCCTTCGATGTCGGCGCGTGCCTCCGCGAATCGGCCGGCGAAGTGCAGCACGGTGAAGCCCTCCATGCTCGCGTGCCGTTCCGCGAGCTTGAGGTAGTTCCTCGGACCCGTCACATTGTTCATGTCGCCGTACTGCGAGATCGCGCCGCAGATCACCACGCGGGACCCTTCGTGGATCTGTAGCAGCACCGAGTCGAGGATGTCGCCGCCCACGTTGTCGAAGAACACGTCGACGCCGTCGGGGGCGAGTTCGGCGAGGCGGGCGTCGACGTCGTCAGCGCGGTAGTCGATCGACGAGTCGTAGCCGAGTTCGTCGACGAGATAGCGGCCCTTCACGGGGCCTCCGGCGATCCCGATCACACGCTTGGCGCCGAGCAACCTCGCGAACTGGCCGGCAAAGGTGCCGACTGCACCCGCGGCTCCGGACACGACGACGGTGTCCGTATCGGTGAGCCGACCGACGAACTTCATGCCGACGTACGCGGTCAGCCCGGTCGTGAGGCCCATCGCCCCGAGCTGCGTGGCGGGCCCGAAGACGGAGGTGTCGACCCTCTCGAGGAAGGCGGTTGAGACCGTCGCCTGGGTTTGTGCACCGAGGCCCCCCATGACGGAATCGCCGGGCTGGAACCGGTCGTCGCCACTCTCGACCACGACGCCGACGCCGAGCGCTCCGATCGTCGAGCCGATCGGCGCCGAGCCGTGCAGGCTGTCGTCGCGGTCGTCGAGCGTCGTGCGGATGAAGGCGTCGATCGACAGCATGTCCACGGCCACCCGGACTTCACCGGCCCCGGGGGAGACCATCGGAACCGACTCGAGCCCGAAGTTGTCGGGAGTCGGATCTCCGTTCGGTCGCGAGACCAGCACGACCCGGGTGTTGACGTCCTGGCTGTTCATCGGGGGCTGACTCGGATGAGGCGATGCAAGGTCATCGCCAGAAGTTACCGGGAGTAAATTCTTGCGACGAGTCGAGCGAGCAGGTCGTGTCGCGCCAGGTGTGCGCGACCTTGCTCCTGGGGTGCGGGCCGTTCGCCCCTGGCGTCGGCTGGGGTGGCGGTCGACAGTGGTGTCATGACATCTCGCGGTCGCGCCCTCGCAGGCGCTGCCACGGTGCTGTGCGTCGGCCAAGCCACGCTCGATCACGTCTTGACGGTCGCCGACGGGATCGTCGTCGGCCACAAGCACGTGGCACAACGTCACGACGTCGTCGGTGGCGGGCTGGCGGCGAATGCCGCGGTTGCGGTGGCGCGCCTCGGCGGTGCGGCGTCACTCGCCGGCGTCATCGGCGACGACGAAACAGGCAACACGGTGCTCGCCGGGCTCCGTGCCGAACACGTCGCCATCCAGCTCGTGCAGCAGGTGGCCGGACTCGCAACGCCCTTCTCGGCAGTGATCGTGTCAGTCGACGGGGCTCGGACGATCGTCAACCACAACCCGCCCGAACTGCTCGCTCAACCTTGTCCCGACCTCGAAGGAGTCGTCTGCAACGCTGTCCTCGTCGACGGGCGCTGGCAGGCGGGCACCGCCTCGGCGCTCTCGCTCGCCCGACGCCGGGGCATTCCTGGCGTCGTCGACGTCGATCGATCGACCGTCGACGGCGCGGTGATCGCCACCTGCATGGAGCTTGCGTCGCATCTGGTGTTCAGCGAGGACGCGTTGCGGGACCTGACCGGGACGTCTTCGGCAGCTGACGGGCTGCGCCGGGTCAGCCGTGACACCGGGGCCCACGTATCGGTGACCCTCGGAGCGCAGGGCGCAATGTGGATGGACGGCGACGACGTGCGATCGCTGGATGCCTTCGACGTCGATCCCGTCGACACCACCGGTGCGGGCGATGTGTTCCACGGCGCAGCCACGCTCGCACTCGCAGAGGGCGCCGACGAGGCCAGGGCCTTCGCCTTCGCCTCGGCGGCCGCAGCGCTCAAGTGCACACGACCCGGAGCGCGGGCCGGCATCCCGAGCCGCACGGAGGTCGACGATCTGCTCGACCGGACGCCGATCGCCAGCGAGGTGGCAGCACCATGACCAACACCGCGACCAACACCGCGACCAACACCGAGACGAACACGATGACGAGTGTTGCGCCCGGCGTGAGCGATCAGCGCCGGATCCTCGTGGTCCCGATCGGACGGCCCACGTTCGATCTCGAGCTCGGTGCGCAGCAGGTGGCCGCGGCGACCGCCGTGCTCGCCGGGCTCGGTCTGGAACTCGGCGGCGAGCAGCCGATCCTGACCGACGTCGACGAGCTCGACGCCTGGCTCGACGCCGCACTCGCCAGCTCCGCCGATCACCCCGATGTGGTGGTCGTCCTGCAGGCGACGTTCAGCGACTCGACGCTGGTTGGACGTGTTGCCAATCGTCTCGGATCGCCGATCGTCGTGTGGTCGTTCCCGGAGGCCCGCACCGGCGACCGGCTCCGTCTCAACTCGCTGTGCGGGGCCAACCTGGCGGCATACCTGCTCCGGCGCCGGGCCCATCGCGTCGAGTTCGTCCACGTGGATCCAGCGATCGAGTCGGCCGTCGATCTCGTGACCAGGGCGATCGAACGCGCCGCCGACGAGGTTTCCGCCGGGGCCGGCCACGGCGGCGACCCGCTTCGTGCGGCCGCGGCGCGCGCTCGGAGGCTGGTCGTGTGATCGCCGCCCGGCTGACCAGCCGCCGTATCGGCGTGGTCGGTGATCCGCCGAACGGGTTCGAACCCTGCGCAGGCGACGTCGACGAGATGCGCCAGCTGACCGGTATCGAGGTCGATCGGATCCCACTTCCTGCCTTGTTCGACGAGGCCGACGCTGCACCTGCTGCGGTCCGCGCCGCCACGATCGAGCGGGTCCGTGCGTCGATGGATGTCGACGACGACACCGCCGATGCGGGGCTCGACGAAAGCATTGCGCTGCACTCCGGCCTTCGCGCGCTCGCCGATCGTCACGGCTGGTCGGCGCTGGCGACGCGGTGCTGGCCGGAGTGCATGACCGAGTACGGCGGGGCGGTGTGTACGCCGATGGCGATGCTCACGGAAGACGGCGTGCCGGGTGTGTGCGAGGCCGACCTCTACGGCGCCGCCACCGCACTCGTCCTCCGCGAGATCGCCGGGTCCGATCCGTTCGTTGCCGACCTTGTCGACTGCGACGAGCACGACGACACGTCGGTGGTGTGGCATTGCGGCGTCGCACCGGTGACCCTTGCCGATCCTCAGGTGCGCCCGGTGGCGATCACCCACCCCAACCGACACCGTGCGCTCGCCAACCAGTTCGCGCTCCGCCCGGGCCGTGTGACGGTCGCCCGCCTGAGCCAGGCCGGAGGCGAGCTGTCGATGGTGATCGGCGGTGGCGAGATCCTCCGGCGACCGCGACCGTTCCAGGGAACCTGTGCCGTGTTGCGATGGGATCAGCCGGTGACCGCAGTCCTGGCCACGGTCTTCGGTCGCGGGCTCGAACACCACGTGGGGATCGTGTACGGCGACTACGCCGCCGAGCTCGAATCGCTCGCGGCGGCGTGGGGCGTTCCCGTCATCCGACTCGGGGTGGACTGAGACGAACCCGGGGCCCTCCAGCAGGCGTTCGTGATGAGCGCCACATGCGTAGAGTTCGCCCGGGGAGGTGCGCAGCGCTGGTGGGGGAGTCGGACACGACCACGTCGAAGCGATGGGAGCGGGTGGCGAACATTGCTCCCATGGCGTCCTGGCTCCCGAAGTATCGGCGCGGCAGGCTGCGAAACGACCTGCTCGCCGGCGCGATCGTGGCCCGTTGTTGGTGCCTCAATCGCTCGGCTACGCGACCATCGCCGGCGTCCCGTACAGGTCGGGCTGTACGCGCAAGTTCCGCTGGCGCTCCTCGCGTACGCCGTACTGGGGTCGTCGCCCCAACTGGTGGTCGGGCCGGCCTCGACAGTCGCAATCGGTCTCGGATCGCTTGTCGCAGACATCTCGCGTGACAATTCCCAGGACGCCGTTGCGATCACGTCGGCCCTGGCCATCGCAGCGGGAATTGTGCTGGTTGTCGCCGGCGTGCTGCGGATCTCGTGGCTCGCCGAGTTCCTGTCGAAGCCGATCGTGACGGGCTTCGTCCTCGGTCTCACCCTGACGATCATCATCGGCGAGGTGCCGACGCTGCTCGGCTTCCCCAAGCCGGCGGGGGATCTGATCGGAGTGTTCGTGCGCACGCTCCAGAGTCTCGACGAAACCCATGCGCAGACCGCTGCGGTGGGTGGGCTTGCACTCGTCGTGTTGTTCACCGGTCGCCGATTCGTTCCTCGCGTGCCCTGGGGTCTCGTGACCCTCGTGCTCGGCGTCGTGGCATCTCGTGCGTTCGACCTGGAGGCCAAGGGCGTGGCGATGATCGGTGAGGTTCCATCGGGGATCCCTCCGCTCGGGTTGCCGCTGATCCCGCGCAACGACGTCGCAGCGGTCGTCGTCGGTGGCATGTCAATCGGCCTCGTCGCGCTCGCCGAAGGCCTCGGCCGCGACACACGGCTGTTTGCGACTCGTGGTGGTTACCGGGTCGAGACGGACCGAGAACTCGTCGGCATGGGTGCTGCCAACGTTGCTGCCGGACTTTCCGGTGGACTCGCCGTGGCCGGGAGCTTGTCCAAGACGGCCACCGCCGACCAGGCCGGAGCGGGAGTCAGATCACCGGGTCGGCTCAGGCGGGCGTGTTCACGATGATCGTGCTCGTCGCGTTCACCTGGGTGTTCGTCGACCTCCCGCGGGCAGTTCGAGTGCGATCGTCGTGGCAGCCGTGTGGGTCTGATCGACGTGGCGGCGCTGCGTCGATACAACCGAGTCCGTCGGGCAGATTTCCTTGCGGCTGCCGTCGGCGTGGGTGGGGTCGTGCTGTTCGGGTCGCTGCCCGGTCTCGGCATTTCGATCGCAGTTTCCCTGCTGTCAATCGTCTATCGGTCGGCGTCACCACGGATGGAGGTCCTCGGCAAGATCTCCGCTGAGAAGGCAGCGTGGGCAGGTTGCGTGACCATCCTGACCGGCGCCCAGGTCGCTGGAGTCGTCGTGGTTCGGCTCGATGCACCGCTCTTCTGGGCAAATGCGTCGGCGTTCGAAGATCGGTTGCTCGCCGAGATCGACAAGTGGCCGTGGACGCGAGCGCTCGTTCTCGATCTCGAGGCGACGTCTCGAACTCGACACCACCAGCGCCGACGTCCTCACGCATCTGGCTGCAGAGCTGGACGATCGTGAGGTCCAGCTCTATCTGGCCCGAGTGCTCCACAGCGTGGAGGCTGTGCTGCAACGGTCGGGCTTCGGTGATCTGGTCGGTCCAGATCGTTTATCTGGCGCGGCGTACTTCGCAATGTGCCGCGCCGGCAGAACACCGGGCTCAAGGGCAACGGGGCCGGCAGACGGCACGACGGAGGCCGAGATCGAGGTCGATGATGCGATCATGAGGACGACGAAGCAGAGGCGATCGATGGAGACGACGACGGGACGCCGCCGTCGATGAGATCATCGGCCGAACAGCCGCGTGACCTGCTCGGGACGCAACGCCAGGACCCGGCCCTCGGCCTCGACGAGCGCATCACCGGGAGCCGCCGCCAGGCTGATCGAGCCTCGAACCGCCGCTCGGACGCCGAGCACGTCGATCAGCTCGGCGTGGAGTCGCAACGGTTGCCGCCGAGCGGGACGGTCGCGCGGTAGCGCACCTCCAGCCTGCCGGTCACACCCGGGTGACCTGCTGCTGCCACGGCGTGCCCCATCAGTTGGTCTAGGGAGAAACAACGCACTGACGCCACCATGGGCGTAGGTGACCGGGCCTTCGTAGCGCCAATCGAGGGTGCACCAGCCAATCGCCGCGCCGTCCACGATCTCGACAGCGCATCGGCGGAGCCACCGGATTGCCGGATCCGACGACCGGGTTGTTCCGCGGTGACCGCGCTGCAGGTCGTCGACCGACGAGGGCTCGTCGAGACGTCGCTGCCGCTCGGCGAGCGTCGTCGCCAGCGCCCGCACGTCCCCAGCCACCGCTGGCGACACGTCCACGGCGACCTCGCTGCCGATCACGCTCGACGTGTGAGAACACGCAGCGCATCGCCCAGCTCTGCGACCGCCGCCCTGCGTTCGGTGAGTTCCGCTGTCAGCTCCCGGGGGCATCGGACCATCCTGCCCCACACTGATTGAACGCTCAATGATTGCGGGACCAATGGCCGTGGCGCCGTCGCTCACAGATCCGTACGGTCGATGGACGTGAGCGACAGCCTGGATCTGCTTGGAACGGTGCAATGACCGAGACGGTCGGCCATGTGGAGCGGGTCTCGACGCGAGACTGCAGATGATGCTCGTGGCGCTCGGCGACTTCGTGGATCATCACCTCACGCCGCAGCGCCGACTCGACCTCGACCGTGACGATCAGTGTCCGGAGGACATCGTCCACGCGATGAGCGATCCCGAGCAACTCGGTGTGCAGCTGGTCTTCATCCCCGAGGTCTACGGCGGCATGGACGGCGGAGCATTCGACTCGTACCGCATCTGTGAGGTGATGGCGCGCCACGACATCGGCCTCGCCACCGCCGTCTTCGCCGCCTTCCTCGGCAGCGACCCCATCCTCGTCGGCGCGACCGAGGAGCAACGCCAGCGTTGGCTCGGAGCAATTGCCGCCGATGGTGTCGTGTTCGCCTATGGGGCCACCGAGCCGGACGCCGGCAGCGACCTCGGGGCGATGAAGACCACCGCAGAGCG
>CAVPIC010000014.1:0-130589 GCA_963704915.1 Ilumatobacteraceae bacterium
ATCGGTCCCCGCGACGTCAAGGACACCTTGCGGGGCACACCGGAGATCCGCGAGGCGCTCGACCGGATGTGGCCGCTGCTGACGCCGGCCCAGCTGCTGCACGACCTGTTCGGCTCGAAGGGGCTGCTGAAGCTCGCCGCCCGCGGGGTGCTCGACGAAGGCGAAGCGCTGGCGCTGTATCGGCCCCGCTCCGAGTCGGTCGACGAGGTCCGCTGGACGCCCGCCGACGTCGCCTTGCTCGACGATGCGCGAGACGTGCTGGGCCCGAAGCCGGGCCGCAACGGCAAGATCGACGACGCCGACGAAATCCGCACGTACGGCCACATCGTCATCGACGAGGTGCAGGACCTCACCCCGATGCAGTTGAAGATGGCGACGCGTCGCTCGCTGAACGGGGCGATGACGATCGTCGGCGACCTCGCCCAGGCGACCGGGCCGTTGGCGCCGACCGACTGGCAGGACGTCCTCGACCACCTGCCGGACCGCAAGCCGTCTCGGGTGATCGGGTTGTCGGTCGGCTATCGGATTCCCGGCCAGATCATGGAACTGGCCAACAAGGTCATGGCGGCAGCGACGCCGATGCTGCGGGCGCCGCAGTCGGTGCGCGTCGGTGACGCTGCACCCGTGGTCGTTCGGGCGGACGGGCCGCTGGGCGCGGCGGTTGCCGACGAGGTCCGCTCGATCACCGCGTCGCTTCCCGAACGCGAGTCTCGGCGTGATCGCTCCCGACTCGATGATCGACGAACTGTCCGAACACCTGACCGCCGCCGGGGTGAACCACGGCACCGCCACCCGCACCGGCCTCGACGAGGGCGTCACCCTGGTTCCCGTCAGTGTCGTGAAGGGCCTCGAACTCGACGCCGTCGTCGTGGTCGAACCGGCGCGCATCGTCGCCGACCACGAACACGGCATGCGTTCGCTCTACGTCGCGCTGACCCGCCCCACGCAGCGCCTGAGCATCGTCCACGCCGAGTCGATCTCCCCGACCCCCTGCGCTGACGATCGCGAGGTCGGGCAGTCGGGGTGCGGTCGTCGGGACCGAGCGGCGCCGGTTTGTGTGAGCGACAACCCAGCTCGTTCACGCTTGGCGCTCACACAAACCGGGAGAAGTTCGAGGTCCACGTCGGTTTGTGTGAGCGACGATGTCGTCGGTCGAGGTAGGTGCTCACACAAACGGAGGGGAGGCGTCTCGAGCCGAGACGGCCAGCATGGTCAGCCGTCGCCGGTGTAGCGGTCGACGAGGTCGGTGAGGAGCTGGAAGGCCTTGTCGCCGTCGGCGGGACGGATGCGCACGACTGCGGTCCTCGCCATGTCGACCGTGGTGTCGATGCCGCCGACCAGTTCGGGTCGCGTCGACTCGACGTCGGGTCGTGCGATCACCCAGATCGCATCGATGCGCTGGAGCGTCGCCTTCTCGTCGCCGGCATCGCCGATCTGCGCGCTGAGTTGGCTCATCTGGGCCGACATCTCGGCGAGCAGCTCCGAGGTGGACCCGACGATCGGCAGCGTGGTGGTCGGGACGGTCTCGAACGATCCGTCGACGTTCACTTCGCCGTCGTCGGACTCGACCTCGACGACGGTCTCGGCGCACGACGACACCGTCACGACGGCGAGTGCGATGGCGGCGAGTCGGAGTGGACGGCGTCGAGTGGTCACGAGGTGACCAAGATACGTTCGCTGGCGAACGAACCGACCCCGATGTGACGTCCGTCGATCTCGACGGTCAGGGTGCCGTCCGGAGAGGCGGCGGTCACCGTGCCCCGGTTCCCCGGTTGGATCGCGGACTCCTCGAGGAACTCGAGCAGGCCCGGTTCGAATTCGAGCTCCTCGGTGATCCGACGAACCGTGAACGGGGAGCCGACAGCGAGGTCGGACAGCGGCCCGGAGTCGGGTGCTTCGTAGCCGGAACCGGGGATCGGGTTGCCGTGCGGGCAGGTCGTGGGCGACCCCAGCAGGTCGTTGAGCGCCTTCTCGACCGAGTCGCTCATGATGTGTTCCCACTTGCCGGCCTCGTGGTGCGCCTCGGCCCAGCTCAGCTTGAGCACATCGGTGAGGAACACCTCGGCGAGGCGGTGGCGTCGCACGACGCGCTCACCCAGCCGTCGACCGGTGTCGGTGAGGCGAATCCCGTCGTCGGAGGTGATCAGGCCCTCGGCTTCGAGGCGCTTCATCATCTCGCTGACGGCTGGCCGGGACACCTGGAGCCGTTCGGCGATGCGGGCCTGGATGACCTCGACGTCGTCCTCGTGCAGCTCGAAGATGCACTCGCAGTACTCCTCGAAGGCGGGATGGTGTTCACCGCTCGCAGGCATTCCACGATCCTACCGCTGCCCCCGATCACCCGCCCGGCCCACCGCGATCAGCGCCCCGGGTTCGGCGCTCTCGCCGGTGGTGGGCGTTGGATGCACAGCGATGAGTTTCCGCGCGTACAGGTCGCGCCGAAACTCATCGCTCGATCCAGACATGGGTCGGCTCAGCGTTGGAGGCGGCGCAGCCAGCTCTCGGCGTAGCGCAGCCGCCGTTCGAGCTGTTCGGTGGTGGCCGTCGCCACTCGGGTGACGCCGGCCAGGCGGTTCATCTCGCCCTGGACCTTGGCGTGCCCCCAGCCCGTGATGTCGACCAGTCGCTTGGCGACGTGTGCGTTGCGGGTGCGCAGGTCGTCCTTGCGTTCGGCGACGCTGAGCGATCCCGACGGCACGAGCCCCGCCGCCGTCGGGACCTCGGGCAACTCGATGCTGAGCAGGGGATCGGCGACGAACAGTGGCTCGGCGATCTCGAGTTCGTCGTCGTAGCGCGGCGCCTGCAAGTCGTCGGGCGAGAACACCGGCTCGAAGCGCACGCCCTCCTCGGTGACGGTGTGCACGGTGATGTCGGTGGCGGTCGCCGACACGACGGCGAACAGCGTCAGCTGCTCGGCGGCGTCGTCGGGGTGCACCTGATCGTCGAGGCCGCCGTCGAGTGCGAAGTCGTCGCCGTCGTCGGCGTCCGGTGGCCGCAACACGTGCCGGCGCGCCTCGGCGATCTCGAACGCGTGCGAACGCAGCCGTGGGTCGTCGGGGATGTAGACGTAGGCCTTCTGGCTGGGCCGCCCGGCCTGCCATCGGACGAACCGGCCGACCGCCTGACGGAAGAAGAGCTCGGTCGAGGTGGTGGTGGCGAACACCCCGACGCGCAGGCGAGGAATGTCGACGCCCTCCGAGACCATCCGCACCGCCACCAGCCACGGTCGGTCGTTCTGCGAGAACTCGGCGATCTTCTTCGACGCGGTCGGGTCGTCGCTGACGACGACGTCGGCGGGTGTTCCGAACCGGTCGCGGAGCAGGCGGGCGATGCCCTGGGCGTGGTCCTGGTCGATGGCGATGACGAGTCCTCCGGCGTCGCGGTGTTCCTGGCGCATCGTGCGGAGCTGCTCGTGGGCGCGGGCGAGCACGCTCGGCATCCATTCGCCCTCCAGGCTCAGCGCCGTGCGCAGCCGCATCGACATCTGGTCCTTGGTCAGCTCGTCCTGGAAGCTGGCGTTGACGACGTCGCCGGCCGCCGTCGTCCACTCCATCTCGCCGTCGACGCGTGGGAAGTACACCGGGCGCACGACCCCGCCGTCGCGGAGGGCGTCCGCGTAGCCGTAGGTGTAGTCGGCGTGGGCCATGTCGCCCTCGCCGCCGGTTGCGTCGTAGCGCACGAACGGGATCGGCACGGCGTCGCTGCGAAACGGCGTGCCCGACAGCGACAGTCGGCGGGCGGCGTGCCCGAACGCCACACGGATGCCGTCGCCCCACGCCTTGTCGTGGCCGGCGTGGTGGATCTCGTCGAGGATGACGAACCCGTCGGCCGACAGTCCGGCGAGCTTCGCAGCGGTGTTGCCGGTGGCGATCTGCTGGTACGTGGTGACCAGGCCGTGGACGTCGCGGGCGAGCCCGTCGCCCGGGCTCCAGTCGGGATCGAGCTGGAGGCCGAGCCGGTGCGCTGCGAGCGACCACTGCACCTTGAGGTGGCTGGTCGGAGCGACCACGATCAGCGTTCGCGGCTCCTCGGCGAGGCTGGCGCGTGCGCAGGTGAGCGCGAACGTGGTCTTGCCGGCGCCCGGCGTGGCGACGGCGAGGTAGTCCGGGTCGGGGCTCGTGCGGAACGCCTCGTACGCAGCACGCTGCCAGGGTCGCAGGATCACGGTCGGCATCGGAGCCGTCGAGTCTGCCGCAGCCGACCCCCGGGCCAACCCACTTCCCCGGAAAATCGGTCGGGACACCCGAAATTCGGAGCGATCGTTGCGGCAGGCGCAACAATCGCTCCGAATTTCGGCGACGCGGTCCGGTACGGTCTGCTCCGATGACCGATCGGTGAGCCGTCCAACGTCCCCTCGTTCCTGCTCTCGGAGGTGCCCTCGTGCCCGCATCGCTCATCGCCCGCTCACTCACCGTCGTCCGAGGTCCGCTCGTCGTGCTCGACGACGTCGATCTCACCCTGGCTCCCGGTCACCGCGTCGGCCTCGTCGGCCCGAACGGTGTCGGCAAGTCGACGCTGCTCGGGGCGCTGGCCGGACGTGTCGACCTCGACCGGGGATCCGTGGAGGTCGCACCCCGCACCGCCAACGTGGGCCTGCTCCCGCAGGAACCCGAGCGATCCGGCGACCGAAACCGTCCGCTCGTTCCTGGCGCGACGCAGCGGAGTGGCGGCAGCGCAGGCCGAACTCGATGCCGCGACCGCGGCGCTGGCGACGGCCGAACCGGGCTCGGACGACCGGTACTCCGACGCCCTCGATCGATGGCTGGCGTTGGGCTCCGCCGACTTCGACGCACGCGTGGGTGAGGTCTGGAGCGATCTCGGACTCGACGACCGGTTGCTCGACCAGCCGACGGCATCGCTGTCGGGTGGGGAGGCCGCCCGCTCGTCGCTGGCGTCGCTGCTGTTGTCGCGCTTCGACGTGTTCCTGCTCGACGAGCCGACGAACGACCTCGATCTCGACGGCCTCGAACGGCTCGAACGGTGGATTCTCGCGGTGGACGCGCCCGTCCTGCTGGTCAGCCACGACCGGTCGTTCCTGCGGCGCACGATCACCGACGTGGTCGAGATCGACCACCACACGCACCGGGCGACGTGGTTCGCCGGGGGGTGGGAGTCGTTCCTCGCCGAGCGGGAGCTGGCCGCGCAGCACGCTCGCGAACGGTTCGAGGAGTACGACACGAAGCGCTCGGCGCTGCAGCGGCGCGCGCAACGCGAGCGCGAGTGGGCCACCCAGGGTCAGTCGAAGGTCAAGAAGTCCGGCGAGACCGACAAACACATCCGTCACTACAAGGTGAACCAGACCGAGCAACTCGCCGGGAAGGCAGCGCGCACGCAGAAGGCCGCCGAACGTCTCGAGGTCGTCGACGAACCGCGCGAGGCATGGGAGCTGCGGTTGACGATCCCGACGGCGGGTCGCAGCGGCGACGTGGTCGCGACCGCTCGCGGCGCCGTCGTCGAGCGCGGGTCGTTTCGTCTGGGACCGGTCGATCTCGATCTGCTCGTCGGCGACCGCATCGCCCTGGTCGGGGCGAACGGCAGCGGCAAGAGCACCCTGATCTCGTTGCTGCTCGGACGGGTGCGTCCCGACGCCGGCACCGCGGCCCTGGGCTCGAGCGTGGTCGTCGGCGAGATCGAACAGGCCCGATCCGAGTTGCTCGGCGACGAGTCGTTGGTCGACGCGTTCACCGCCGCGACAGGGCTGCAGACTCGGCGAGGCCAGGACGCTGCTCGCCAAGTTCGGTCTCGGCGCCGAGCACGTCCATCGCGGTGCCGGGACGCTCTCGCCGGGAGAACGGACCCGAGCGTCACTGGCGCTGTTGATGGCCAACGGAGCGAATCTGCTCGTGCTCGACGAGCCGACCAACCATCTCGATCTCCCGGCGATCGAACAACTCGAGCAGGCGCTCGACACGTTCGACGGCACGGTCGTGCTCGTCACCCACGACCGCGACCTGCTCGACCGGGTCCGCTCTGACGAGAACGCTCGACCTCGAGCGAGGGACCGTGTCCGAGCGTCGCTGACCCAGCGTCGGCCACCCAGGAAATTTTCGGGTGTGGGAACCTGACGGGTGCGAGCAGCGACCTGTCGGGTCGTGAACCACAACCGAACCAGAACCCTCCTCGCCCCGCTCGCCGCCTCGGCGCTCGTCCTCTCGCTCGCCGCGTGCGGCAGCGACGACGACAGCTCGTCCGACACGGTCGCCGACGTCACCGAGACGACCGAGATGGCGGACGACATGGCGAGCGACACGACCATGGCCGATGACATGGCGACGCGAGGCGACGACATGGCCGAGATGCCCGGTGGCGAGGCCACTGTGGGTGACATCACCGTCACCGACGTCTGGATGCGCGAGCCGGCCGAGGGCCAGACGCGGACGCGCGACGTACGGCACGATCATCAACGACGGCGACACCGACGTGACGCTCGTGAGCGCCTCGGTGCCGTTCGACGCCACCGTCGAGATCCACGAGACGATCATGGGCGACGACGGCTCGATGCAGATGCAGGAGGTCCCGGAGGGCTTCGTGGTGCCCGCTGGCGGGAGCTTCACGCTCGAGCCGGGCGGACCGCACATCATGCTGATCGACATCGACCCGGCCGACATCACCGGCACGATCGACGTCACGATGGTCTTCGACGACGGCACCGAGGTCACCGTCGGTGCCCCCGTGCGCTCGCTCGACGATGGACGGACATGGGCAGCGACATGGAAGGCGACATGGACGACGACATGACGGAGACCACCGAGGGCTGAACCCTTGGTGCCATCGTGGTCCCCGAGACCCGGGCTCGGGGAACCACGATGGTTCCCGGAGACCCGGGCTCGGGGAACCACGAGTGGCTCCGTCGGGTGGTTGGGTAGCGTGGCGCGATCGCTGCGCACCCGGTCCTGCAGGCGTTCTCGCCGGCCGTTCGGGAGTGGTTCGCGGCATCGTTCCCCGAACCGACGCCGCCGCAGGTGCAGGGCTGGCCGCACATCGCGGCCGGCGAGCACACGCTGATCTGCGCCCCGACCGGTTCGGGCAAGACCCTCACCGCGTTCCTCGCGTCGATCGACCGGCTGACCACGACGCCGCGCCCGGAGGAGCGATCGCACCGCACCCGGGTGCTGTACATCTCGCCGCTGCGGGCGTTGGCGTTCGACATCGAGAAGAACCTGCGGGCACCGCTCACGGGCATCGATCTCGCCGCCGAGCGCCTCGGCGAGAACTTCGTCGCCCCCGAGGTCGGGATGCGCACCGGTGACACGGCGGCCAACGATCGCCAGAAGCTGATCCGCCGCCCGCCCGACCTGCTGATCACCACGCCCGAGTCGCTGTACCTGATGCTCACGTCGTCGGCGCGCGAGACGCTCGCCGGCGTCGAGACGGTGATCATCGACGAGATCCACGCGATGGCCACCACCAAGCGCGGTGCCCATCTCATGCTCACGCTCGAGCGTCTCGAGGAGGTGACCGACACCCCGCCGCAGCGCATCGGGCTCTCGGCGACGCAGCGGCCGTTGGAAGAGGTCGCCGAGTTTCTCGGTGGCTGGGCAGAGCCAGGATGCAGGCGACCGGTGCAGATCGTCGACGCCGGTATCCGCAAGCAGCTCGAGGTCGAGGTCGTCATCCCGATCGAGGACATGTCGACGATCGGCCAGGTCCAGGTCGAGCTGACCCCTGGCCCGGCGACCGCGGCACTGACCGAACGGCGCACGTCGATCTGGCCCAGCATCTACCCCGAGATCCTCAAGCGGATCCTCGCCAATCGCACCACGATCATCTTCTGCAACGCCCGCCGCGCCGCCGAACGGCTCGCCGCGAAACTCAACGAGCTGGCGATCGAGGAAGGCGTGCCCGGCATCGTCGACCCGGTCACCGGCGAGATCCTCGACGAGTTGGTGCGGGCCCACCACGGCTCGCTTGCACGCGAGCAGCGGGTCGTGATCGAGGACCGGCTCAAGCGGGGCGACCTCCGAGCGATCGTCGCCACGTCGTCGCTGGAGCTCGGTATCGACATGGGTGCGGTCGACCTCGTCATCCAGGTCGAGTCGCCGGGCGCGGTCAGTCGGGGTCTCCAGCGCATCGGTCGGGCGGGACACCAGGTCGGCGAGCCGTCGCGAGGTTCGATCTTCCCGAAGCACCGCGGCGACCTGCTCGAGGCGGCCGTGGTCACCCGTCGGATGATCGACGGCGAGATCGAGTCGACCCGCTACCTGCGCAACCCGCTCGACGTGCTCGCCCAGCAGATCGTCGCCCACGTCGCGATCGTCGAGGAGTGCTCGGTCGGCGACGTCGCCGCGATGGTGCGACGCTGCGCCAGCTTCGCCGACATCTCCGACGACCTGCTGTCGAACGTGCTCGATCTGCTGTCGGGTCGCTACCCGAGCGAGGAGTTCTCCGAGCTGCGCCCGCGCATCGTGTGGGACCGCATCAACGATCGTCTCCGTGCCCGCGACGGCTCCAAGCGGCTCGCCGTCACGAGCGGCGGCACGATCCCGGATCGGGGGTTGTTCGGTGTGTTCCTGCCCGACGGCACCCGCGTCGGCGAACTCGACGAGGAGATGGTGTACGAGAGTCGCCCCGGCGAGACGTTCGTGCTCGGTGCGTCGACCTGGCGGATCGAGGACATCACGTTCGAGCGGGTGACCGTCAGCCCGGCGCCCGGTCAGCCGGGCAAGATGCCGTTCTGGCACGGCGACCGTCCGGGCCGTCCGCTGGAGCTCGGCCGGGCACTCGGTGCGTTCGTCCGCGAGATCCGCGACCTCGACGACACGGCCGCCACCGACCGGCTGATGACGCACTACAACCTCGACGCGTTCGCCGCCGGCAACCTGCAGCAGTACCTCGCCGAGCAGGTGGAGGCGACCGGTGCCGTCCCCGACGACCGGACGGTCGTGGTCGAGCGGTTCCAGGACGAGATCGGTGACTGGCGGATCTGCATCCTCAGCCCGTTCGGCACGCCGGTCCACGCGCCGTGGGCGATGGCGATCGAACGCCGCCTGATGGACCGGTACGACATCCCGGTCGAGTCGATGTGGGGCGACGACGGCATCGTGATCCGTCTGCCCGAGTCGGCAGTCGAGCTGCCGATCGAGGCGCTGATGATCGAGCCCGAGGACATCGACGAACTCGTCGTCGAGACCCTTCCGCAGACCGCACTGTTCTCGGCCCGTTTCCGCGAGTGTGCGGGCCGGGCCCTCCTGCTGCCGCGCCGCCGTCCCGATCGCCGCACGCCGCTCTGGCAGCAGCGCCAACGTGCCGCCGATCTGCTCGCGGTCGCAGCGAAGTACCCGACGTTCCCGATCCTGCTGGAGACCTCGCGGGAGTGCCTGCAGGACGTGTTCGACGTGCCGGCGCTGCGCGAGGTGCTCGGGCTGCTGCGGTCGCGGGCGATCCGGGTGGTCACCGTCGACACCGGCAAGGCGAGCCCGATGGCGTCGAGCCTGCTGTTCAACTGGATCGCCGCATACATGTACGAGGGCGACGCGCCGTTGGCCGAGCGCCGAGCGGCAGCGCTCGCCCTCGATCGTGACCTCCTGCGTGACCTGCTCGGCGCCGAGGAACTCCGGGAGCTGCTCGACCCCGAGGTGCTCGCGGACGTCGAGCTGGAGCTGCAGTGCATCGCCGACGGCCGCCGCGCTCGATCGGCGGACGAACTGCACGACGTGTTCCGCAAGGTCGGCGACCTCACCGCCGACGAGGTCGAGCTGCGGTCCGAGCCAGGCGGTCGGGTCTGGCTCGAGGCGCTGGTCGCCGAGCGGCGGGTGATCGAGGTCGCGCTCGGCGGCGAGACGCGATACGCCGCCGCGGAGGATGCCGCCCGGTACCGCGACGCCTTCGGCTGCTCGCTCCCGCTCGGGCTGCCGATGGCGTTCACCGACCCGGTGCCGCGCCCGTTGGAGGAGATCGTCGGCCGCTACGCCCGCACGCACGGACCCTTCCTCACCGCCGAGGTCGCCAAGCGGTTCGGAGCACCGTCCGAGCGGATCGCCGGAGCGCTCGCAGCGCTCGAAGGCGAGGAGCGCCTCGTCGTCGGCGAGTTCCGGCCGGAGGGTGTGTCTCGGGAGTACTGCGACGTCGACGTGCTGCGCCAGCTGCGCCGCCGGTCGCTCGCTGCGCTCCGCAAGGAGGTCGAGCCGGTCGAGCAGGAGGCGTTCGCCCGGTTCCTCGCCGCGTGGCACGGTCTCCCCGCCGGGAGGCGAGGTCTGGACGCGCTCGTCGAGACGCTCGGCGTGCTGTCGGGCACGGCGCTCGTGGCGTCGACGATCGAGACCGACGTGCTGCCGGTTCGGGTCGCCGGATTCCGGCCGTCGATGCTCGACGAGTTGTGCACCGCCGGAGAGGTCGTCTGGATCGGCGCCGGCGCGCTCGGCGCACGCGACGGTCGGATCCGGCTGTGCTTCGCCGATCAATTGCCGCTGCTCGCCCCCGGTTGGGAGCAGCGCGAGCCCGCCGAGGGCGGGCTGCAGGAGGCGATCCGCACGCTGCTCGCCGAGCAGGGCGCGAGCTTCTGGGGTCAGATCCGCGGGGCCGCGCCGGGTGCTCAGGACCAGGAGTTGCTGGCGGCCCTGTGGGATCTCGTGTGGGCAGGCGAGGTCACCAACGACTCGCTTGCGCCGCTGCGCTCGGTGATCGGCGGCGCCAAGGTCAAGGCTGCCTCGACGGGACGTGTCGCCTACGGCAAGAGCCGTCCGCGCCCGGGCCGCCTGACCCGGATCGGCCCACCGGCCGGACAGGGCCGATGGAGCCTCGTCGCCCCGCTGCTGGTTCCGGCGCCCACGCCGACCGAGGCAGCGCACGCGCAGGCGATGCAGCTGGTCGAGCGCTATGGCGTGGTCACCCGCGAGGCGGTGATGGCCGAGGGTCTCGTCGGCGGGTTCAGTGCCGTGTACGGCGTGCTCAAGGTGTTGGAGGAACGTGGTCAGGTGCGCCGGGGCTATTTCGTCGACGGTCTCGGCGCCGCGCAGTTCGCGGTGCCCGGAGCGGTCGACCGGCTCCGCTCCGCACGCGACACACCCGATCCGTTGCTGCACCCCGACGACGTCCCCGATCCGGTCGTGCTCGCGGCGACCGATCCGGCCCAGCCGTACGGTGCCTCGCTCGCCTGGCCCGATACGTCGGGCCGCCCCGCCCGGAGCGCGTCGTCGCTCGTGGTGCTCCGCGCCGGTCGACCGCTCGTCTGGTTCGACCGGCGCGGTCACCACCTCGTCACGTTTCCCGACACGCTCGTCGATCCGTCGTGGGCCGAGGCACTCGTCACGCTCGTGAAGACCGACCGCGCCCGCTCGGTCGAGGTCCGCAAGATCGACGGCAACGGGCTCGCCGACGCTCCAGCGGGCATCGTGGAGATCCTGCGCTCCGCCGGCTTCGTCGACGGCTACCGCGGCCTCACCCACCGCGGCTGAGTCGATCGGACGAGTTGTCCAGCGGACTGACTACGGTGGCCGGGTGGCCACGACCTCAGGTGAACAGCCCCCAGCGGTCGATCCATTGGAGGTCGTCAAGTCGAGGGAGTACATCCGGGCGCTGCTGCTGGCGGCGCTGATCTCCGTGCCCGTCGCGGTCATCGCCTACGGCTTCCTCGTGCTCGTCGACTGGCTCCAGGAGGCGCTGTTCACCGATCTTCCGAGCGGGTTGGGATTCGACTCGCCCCCTGCGTGGTGGCCGGTTCCGATGCTCGCTGTCTCGGGGCTGCTCGTCGCGCTGTGCATCCGGTCGCTCCCGGGCAATTGTGGTCACTCGCCGTCCGGCGGATTCCAGCAGAGCGGACCGACGCCTCCGATCGAGCTTCCCGGTATCGCGCTCGCCGCCTTGGCGACGCTGGCGTTCGGTGGCGTGCTCGGCCCCGAGGCGCCGTTGATCGCGATCGGCAGTGGCCTCGGCGCGCTCGCGATCCGCACCGTCAAGCGCGACTCGGCGCCCACCGCGGTCGCCCTGATCGCCACCGCAGGAAGTTTCGCTGCGATCTCGACGCTGATCGGCTCACCCGTGGTCGCTGCGTTCTTGATGCTGGAAGTCGCCGGCCTCGGCGGGACGATGCTGGCGGTGGCTCTGTTGCCCGGACTGCTCGCAGCCGGCCTCGGATTCCTGGTGTTCGTCGGACTCGACTCGATCACAGGGCAAGGTACGTTCTCGCTCGCGATCCCCGACCTCCCGGCATTCACCACGCCGACGGTCGCCATGTTCGGCTGGGCGCTCGTGCTCGGCGTCCTGTGCCCCTTGATCGGATGGTTCGTCTACTCGATCGCACTCTCGGTGCGCACGCTCGTGCACGCCCGTCGGTTGCTCGTGACACCGCTGCTCGGCGTTGCGATCGCGCTGCTGGCGGTCCTCTTCGGCGAACTGAGCGATCAGGGCAGCCAGAACGTCTTGTTCTCGGGTCAAGCCCAGCTGGCGGTCCTCGTCGAGCAGTCCGCCACGTGGTCGACGGGCGCGCTGCTCCTCGTGATCGTGTGCAAGGGGCTGGCCTACGCGCTGTCGCTCAGCGCGTTCCGAGGTGGTCCGATCTTCCCGAGTCTGTTCATCGGCGGTGCGATCGGTGTCCTCGCCGCCGAGCTGCCTGGCATGTCCCTCGTGCCGGGCCTCGCCATCGGCATCGGTGCGATGTGCGCGTCGATGCTGAAGCTGCCGTTCACGTCGGTCCTGCTCGCAACGGTGCTGTTGTCGAGCGACGCCTACGCGGTGATGCCGCTCGCGATCGTTGCGGTCGTGGTCGCCTACGTCGCCACGCAGCGCCTTCCGACGCCGCGGAGCTGGCTGGACCGACCCGCGGCGTTGTCTCCGGGACCGCTCGCGCCGTCGCCGTCGGCCTGACCGACACCGAGGCGGCGACGCTCCATCCCTGGTCAGGACCCGATCGGGCGGCCGACGTTTTCGCAGCGCCCTGGCGTGGGTAGGGCTGGTATCAACGCAACCCATCCGAGGAGGATGACCATGTTGACCCTGAGCCAGCCCGCCGCAACGATGCTGACCGACGTCAAGTCGCAGCAGGGAGTTCCCGATGATGCCCTCTTGAGGGTTGCCGGCGCGACGGATGGCCAGCCGGGGATCTCCCTCGGCTTCGTCGACACGCCGATGGAAGGCGATCACACGGCCACCGTCCACGGACTGGCGTACTGCGTCGCTCCGGAAGTCGCCGATTCGCTCGATGCCGCCAAGATCGACGTGCAGGACCCCTCGGCCGATTCCGCCGAGCCCGCCCATCTCGTCATCGTTCCCGCCGACTGAACCCTCGCCTCGGCCGATTGCACCAACGTCCTGGCCGATTGCATCAGGGGCTCCCCTGATGCAATCGTCAGGTCGGCGGCGCGACGGAGGCGTCGGACACCCAGTTGCCGTGGAATCCGAACGGCACTCGCTGCGGCAGGTGGATGCGCGCAACCTCGGGTCCGGTGATGTCGTGCGCATCGAGGATGCACAGCTCGCTCGCGTCCGACGCCGGGTCGTACACGACCGTGAGGATCCATGCGTCGTCCTCGGCGTTGCTGTCGGCTTTCGGGACGACGAGCGGCTCGGCGCCGCCACGACCGGGACCGAACTCGTGGGCCTCGGTCGTTCCGGCATCGAGGTCGTGCTTGAGGATCGCGCCGTGCAGGTTCGGACCGCCCATGCCGACCTCCGAGGTGTAGCCGAAGCGGTGACGTCGGAGGCCGACTCTCGGATCGTGGCGCGGGAACTCCTGCGGGCGGTCGTCGAGTCGGGTCTCGAACACGCGCTTGGCCACCGGGTCGATCACCCAACGATCGAAGGTGGACAGACAGTCGCCGAACGGGCCGGTGCGATCGGTCTCCATCATGCGGTCGTAGCGACACAGGTCGACCACGACCGTGCCGTCGTCGGCGTCGTAGGCGTTGAGGGGATGGAACACGTAGCACGGGTCGACGTCGCACCAGATGATGTCCTCGGCGGTGCCGGACCGCGGGAGCAACCCGACGCGGGCCGGGCGATCCGGTGCCCAGGAGAACGGCCACGGGTAGCCCTCGACGACGACGTCGAGGTTGACGGTCACCGGCAGGTCGTACACGACGGCGTAGGTGTTCGTGAGCGACATGTCGTGGATCATCGGCATGTCGGGCACCGGGACGTCGAGCACCTTCGAGACCCGGCCGTCGGCGCCGACGACGACGTACTGGACGTGATCGACGAGGTCAGGCCAGTGATAGGCCATCGCGTGGAGCTCGCCGGTCGCCGGGTCGTACTTCGGATGGGCGCTGAACCCGTTCGGCAGCGTGCCGAAGAACCGGTTGGTGCCGAGGGAGTTCGAGTTCGTAATCGAGCTCGACGGGTGGGGTGCCGGCCTCGACCATCGCCCACGTCGTGCCGGCGAATCCGCCGACGTTCGTGTTGGGCGACAGCCCGTCGTCGCCCACGACCCGACGGTTGCGATACCACTCGGCCCGACCTCCCCGCAGCCGCACGCCGTGCACCATGCCGGCACCCAGGAACCAGTGATGGACGGCCGGGTCGATGTCCGATCCGGGGTTCGGGCCGTTGCGGAGCCAGCGGCCTTCGAGATCGGCGGGGATCTCCCCGGTGACGCGGAGGTCGAAGGCGGTGATCTCCTGCTCGACCGGGGCGAAGTTGCCGCCGATGTACGGGTTCTCGCTCGGACGGGGAGCACGGACGGAAGCGACGGTATCGGTCATGGCCCCACCATGACCGATAAGTGAACACCTGTCAACCCAAATCTTCGCGCGATCGTTTGCGCTGCATTTCCGGTGACCCGTCCCACCGAAACCGCAACACAAACGTGGGTTTGTGGCCGGGTGTCAGTCCTTGGGTTGGACGGCGCGGAGGCCGGCCCAGGCGAGATCGGCGACGACGTGGGCGATCTCGTCGGGATCGAATTCGTCGCCGCGCTCCACGAGCAGCCGGCTGGCGCCTTCGGCCATGCCGACGAGCGAATGGGCGATCGTCGTGCGGTGGCGTTCGTCGATGTCGACGGCGATCAACGGCGCGACGGCCTTGGCTGCCTCGGCAGTGATCCGGGTGACCGCAGCGTTGAACTCGTCGTCGCGGCGCGTACCCGACCCGAACAGGAACCGGAATCCATCGTGGTCCTCGGCGACCCACCGGAAGTACGCCCGGAACCCCAGCTCGGTCTGGCTCTTGCCGTCGACGGCCTCGGCAGCAGCCTTCGCAATGTTGGCGAGGAGCCGGTTGCCGACCTCGTCGATCAGCGCCTGGTAGAGGTCGCGCTTGGAGTCGAAGTGCTGGTACAGCACGGGCTTGGTGACACCGACGGCATCGGCGACGTCGTTCATCGACGCGCCGTGGAAGCCGTGTGTGGCGAACACTTCGAGTGCGACGTCGAGGATCTGTTCCCGCCGGGCGGTGGCTGTGAGACGTGGGGACATCAGTTACCGAATGGTAACGGCAGCGATGGCATCACGGAATTCGACCGAGCTCGAGGTCAGAAGCCGCGTTCGCGGTCGTCGCGCTCGGCGGCCTTCACTGCGTAGCCGACGATGATCGACGGTGCCAGCAGGACGCAGCCGATCACGAACGAGACGGTCACGAGCGTCGCCATCGTCGGAGAGAATCCGATCGCGAAGGCGATGAAGAACAGCGCCATCGCGAGCGCGACGAAGAGATAGCCGACACGGTTGGCGAGCAGCGTCCACTTCGCCACCTGGGCGCGGCGGACGCGGATCGGATCGGTCTCGTCGGGCGTTGCGGGAGGCGTCGGCATACAGTCGGGTCATGCTACGAGCGAGACGCCACCGGTCATGACGGTCGATCTCACCCACGACGGATTCGTGTCGATCGTCACGCTCGACCGGCCGTCGAGACGCAACGCAGTCGATCACGCCACGCTGCTCGAACTCCTCGATGTCCAAGCGGCGATCGCCGCGCGCACGCCGGAGGCGATTCGGGCCGTCGTCCTGACGGGCAAACCACCGGCATTCAGCGCCGGCGCCGACCTCAACGGGGTCGAGGAGGGCCAGTTCGCGACCGACCTCGCCGCCGTGCTGCGCGGCTTCGGTCGTCTGTCGGTCCCGGTGATCGCTGCGATCGACGGGCCGGCCCTGGGCGCCGGAGCGCAGTTGGCCATCGCCACCGACCTGCGGGTGGCGACACCGACGAGCGTGTTGGGGATTCCCGCGGCCAAGCTCGGGCTGGTGGTCGACCACTGGACGATCCGCCGGTTGGCGTCGGAGTTCTCGCCGCCGATCGCTCGTGCGATGCTGCTCGCAGCGCAGACCTACACCGCCGAACAGCTCCACGCAGCCGGTGGCATCCACCGGCTCGGCACGCTCGACGACGCGGTTGCCTGGGCGCACGAGCTGTCGCGCCTGGCGCCGCTCACCATTGCCGGCCACAAGCTCGGCCTCGAGCACGCTGCCGTCGAACCCGGTCTCGACGACGATTTCGAAGCGGCGCGCAGCGCGGCGTGGGCGAGCGCGGATGCCGAGGAGGGCCGGACCGCGTTCCTCGACAAGCGCCGCCCGAACTTCACCGGGCACTGACGACTACCGGGCCGGCGGACGGGACCGGCGGGCGGGCGGACGGTCAGCAGTCCAGCGCGTCGGTCGAGATGGCGACGTGGAGCGCTGCGTGTCCGGAGTACTCGTGCGCGAGTTCGAGTGCGTCGTCCGAAGCCGGATCGGTGTCGAGCGTGAACGTCGCCCATCCGACCACGCGCATGGGGTGGCTCGCCAGCGTTGGCATGGTGTTGCCGTCCGGACGCCAGGCCTCGATCGCCGAGGTCATCTCGGCCCAGCGGGCGCTTGGGTCGTCCCATGAGCCCCCGAGGACGTCGCGTTCGACGCAGGAATTGTCGACGAGCGAGTTCGCCACGCCGTCCGGGTCGCCGTCGAGGCCGGGGAGCAGGCCCGCCTCGGTGGCGCCGTCGACGATCCCGTCGCCGTTGCGGTCGCCGTAGCCGGGACCGTTCGGTCCGACGACCAGGTTGGCAGCAGTCTCGGCGGCGACCGTCGCGTCTCCGATCGATTCGGCGGTTCGCCAACGATCGACTGCGCCGTCCAGGGCTGCGAGCCGCTCGGCGACGTCGGCCGACTCCGGTGTCGTGACGACGGTGTTGTCGTCGCCGCCGGACGATCCGCATCCGACGAGCACGCCGAACCCGAGAGCCGCAATGGCCAGGTGTCGTGCCCTCACAGGTTCGGCGGGAGCAGCCGGTTGACGTTCTGGAAGAAGAAGTACAGCACGATCACGAACGGCCCGATGCCGACGAGCAGGCCGACCCAGTCGCGCTTCACCTTCCGGCTCAGCAGGTACGACCCGATGCCGATCGCCGCCAACAACAGCCCCCACAGTGCCACTTGCCCGTTGGCGCCCGGGTCGCTGAACCATCCCTCGGCGAACGCGTCGGCGATTCCGTCGTTGATCTGCTCGTCGTCGAGTTCGCCGGCGCTCATCGTCGGGTCGTCGAGACCGCTCGAACCCGTGCTGTCCGCGGGCGTCTCGTCGGCTGGGGCGTCGACGGCGTCGGCCGTCTCGGGATCGACCACGGTGTTCGACGGGTCGGGGTCGGCGGGTTCCGCTTCCTCGAGCGGGCGTCCGTAGTTGATCGTCGGCTCGGCGACGATGCCCGTTGTCGCATCGGGATCCAGCTCGGCGAAGATGATGATCCGCTCGCGGGCGGTGTATTTCGGATGGCACGACGTCAGCGTGAGCGTCGCCCTGGTCGGGTCGGTCGTGGAGATCACCTGGTAGTCGCTGGGCGACACGATCTGCTGACCCGTGACCCGGTAGACGTACCGGCCGGTGAGCGTGGTGACGATGATCTCGTCGCCGGTGTCGAGCTTGTCGACGTCGAAGAAGGGCTGCCCGAAGGTGGTGCGATGCCCGGCGATCGCCGAGTTGCCGAGCTGTCCCGGCAGTGGCGTCTCCGGGTAGTGCCCCGGTCCCTTCTTGAGGTCGTTCTTGTCGACGCCGGCCACCACGATCTTGTCGACGCCGATCCGTGGCATCTCGATGCGGGCGATCGGATCGCCCTCGGCGACCTGCGGCAGCGCTGCTGCAGCGACGGCATCTGGCGCCGTGGTCGTGGCGACGGTGTCCTGCGGCGTCGACTCGGTGGGGATCGTGTCGACGCTCGGGTCCGACGGCACGCTGTCGTCGACCGTGGTGGTCGTCGGTGACGCCGTCGTCGGTGGCGTGCCGGCGAGCAACTCCTCGAATTCGTTCTCGAGCGAGTTCTGGGCTCGGGCGGTCTCGATGCCGGTGCCCCACAACTGGTAGGCGACGAAGCCGAACAGCAGGAGCCCGGTGGCGATCAGCGTCTTGCCGATGCCACCGACCCACCAGCGCCAGTCGTGTGGCGGCGCGGGACGATCGAACTTGCGCACCCTGGGCGGGCGTGGCGAGGCTGAACCGACGTCCGACACGGCACCGAAACTACCGGTGTCGCCCTGACGGCGGATCGCGGCACCCCGAGTTGACGAACACTTCACGACCTAGCGTGTCGGGCATGTCGGTGGTGGACCTCGATGACGCCGTCGCCGTGCTCGGTCGGTTCCCGGCACTCGCGGGGGCCACGCTGCGAGTCGAGGAAGGCGAGATCGTGCTGCTGCGCGGGCCCAACGGCGCGGGCAAGACGACGCTCCTGCGCCTGTGCGCCGGGCTGTTGCCGCTCGTTCGCGGCTCCGGCACCGTGTTGGGCCTCGATCTCGCCACCCACCGCGAGTCGATCCGCCGCACCGTCGGCCTCCTCGGCCACCAGAACGGGCTGTACCTGGACCTGACCGTCGCGGAGAACGTCCGGTTCTGGGGGTCGACGGTCGGCGCATCCGACGCCGAGATGCACGCAGCGATGGCCCGTCTCGACGTGGCGGGGCGAGTCGCCGATGTCGCCGTGTCGAAGCTGTCGGCGGGTCAGAAACGTCGAACCGCCCTCGCCTGCCTGATCGCCCGGCGAGCGCAGCTGTGGCTCCTCGACGAACCCCATGCAGGCCTCGATGCCTCCGCCCGGGACGAACTCGACGACACGCTCCGTCAAGCAGCGGCGGCGGGCGCGACGATGTTGGTCGCCAGTCACGAACTCGAACGCGCTGGTTCGCTGGCGACGCGGACGGTCGACGTCGTCGCCGGCCGCGTCCACGCGGTTCCCGGAGACCCGGGCTCGGGGAACCAGGAAGGCACGGTTCCCGGAGACCCGGGCTCGGGGAACCAGGCGGGCACCCTCCCCGAGGAGCGGCGATGAGCACGATGCGAATCGCCCGCGTGGTGGCGGCCAAGGACCTGCGCATCGAGTGGAACAGCCGGGTGTTCGTCAATCAGGTCCTGCCGTTCGCCGGGGTCACGATGGTGATCTTCGCCTTCGCGCTCGACGCGGACTCGGTGCTGCAGCGGGTCGCGCCCGGCCTCGTGTGGCTCGCGACGATGTTCTCGATGCTCGTGCTCGTGCAACGCGCCTTCGCCGTCGAGACCGCCGATGGTGCGCTCGACGCGCTCCGTGTCGCAGGGGTCGACCCCCGTGCGATCTACCTGGGCAAGGCCGCCGCGCTCGGAGTGCAACTACTCGTGCTCGAAGTGGTGTTGCTGGCCGCCGCCGTGGTCCTCTACGGCCAGACGATCCCCGCCGACGGCTGGGTGCTCCTCGTCACAACTCTGATCTCCGCGACGTGCGGACTCGCCGCGGTCGGTACCCTGTACGGAGGCCTTGCCGCAGGGTTCACGGGTCGCGAGACGTTGCTCCCGCTGCTCACGTTCCCCGCGGTGGCGCCCGTCCTGATCGGAGCAACGCGAGCGGTCGAAGCAGCGCTCGGCACGGCAGGTGCGGTGGTGTCGGACGGCTGGCCCTGGGTGGGCCTGCTGGCCGTCTTCGCCGTCGCCTTCGGTGTCGGCGGGGCCCTGGCGTTCGGTCCGCTGATCGACGAATGACGCGAATTCATCCCCCAGCCCCTCCCATCCATCGCAGGAATCGGACATGACGACGACGGATCCCACGCTCAGCTCGACCGATCCGGATGGTGCTCGACCGGACACCGGCGCCGGAACCGGCAGCCGGGGCACCCGGATCATCGGGATCGCCACGATCGTCGCCATGGGGTGGCTGGTCGCCTTCGGTCTCGGATTCTCGCCGGAGGATCGCGACCAGCGCGAGAGCGTCCGGCTGCTGTACGTGCACGTGCCGACCATCTGGATCGCCTACCTGGCCTTCATCGTCACCGCGATTGCATCGGGCGTGTACTTCTTCGGCAAGAAGCACTCGATGGGTTGGGACCGCCTCGCCGGCGCCAGTGCCGAGATCGGCACGGCGTTCGTCGCCGTCACGCTGGTGATCGGCGCCATGTGGGGTCGACTCACCTGGGGCGTGTTCTGGCAGTGGGACGCCCGGCTGACCACCACCGCGTTGCTGTTCGTGACCTACATCGGCTACCTGGCCGTGCGTCGCCTCGACGGAACGCACGAACAACGTGCCCGTCGCAGTGCCGTGATCGGGATGCTCGCCGTGCTCGAGATCCCGCTGGTGCACTGGAGCGTCCGGCTGTGGCGCAGCCTGCACCAGGAGGCGACCGTGCTCGGGACCGATGGCGACGTCAGCATGGACGGGCTGATGCTGTTCAGCCTGTTCGTCGGCGTGATCGCCTTCTCGCTGCTGTACCTCTGGTTGGTGCTGCACCGAACGCGGGTGATGGCCATGGAGGACCTGCTCGACGACCGTGGGCTCGACGACGCGCTGGCTGCTCGGCGTGCCGAGGGCAGCCCGGTCGACGCCGGCGCGGCGAACAGTGGCCCGGTCGATGCCGACCGCATGCAGGAAGGAGCGCTCTGATGGAAGATGCCGGATTCATCATCGGTGGCTACGTGCTCACGTTCGTCACCGTGTCGTTCATGTCGTGGCGGGTGTTGCGAGCCGGGAAACGACTCGGGAAACAGGTGCCCGACGCGGACAAGTACTGGCTCTGAGCGAGCAGAATGAACCCAGCATGAACGACGACGCGACCGACATCGATCTCTCGCCCCGCACGCCGGTCGGCCCGGCTGCGCCTGTACGCCGCAAGCGCAACTGGCTGCCGTTGCTGGTGCTCGGCCTCGTGGTGATCGCCGGTGGCGTGATCGTCACGCAGTTCCTCACCCAGGCCGTCGACTACTACTGCAACGTCGACGAGGTCGGCGAACGCGGCGGATGCGACGAGGACCGCCGTATCCGCCTGCAGGGCACCGTCGACGAGAACTCCGTCGAGCGCGTCGCCAACACCACGGTGTTCACGATCTCGTTCAACGGCGAGACGATGCCCGTGAGCTACGACGGCGAACCGGGCGGCATCTTCAAGGAGTGCATCCCCGTGGTCGTGCACGGCGTGATCGAGGACGGCACCCTGCTCGGTGATCGGGTCGAGGTCAAGCACTCCGACGAGTACGTCGCCGTCAACGACGAGCGTGTCGCCGACGCCGAGGCAGCCGGCTGCCCCGACGCTCCCACGACGTGATGTTCGCAGCGAGCCTGAACTCCGCGCTCGGTCGGGCTGGCCTGCTCCTGGTGTTCGCCGCCTCCGTGTTCGGCGCACTCGCCGTGCTCTACGGGATCCGCCAGGGTGACCGCAAGCTGCTCAAGCAGGGGCCGATCTACGCCTGGATCGCCTTCGGCGGCATCGTGCTCGCCGTCGTCATGATGCAGCGGGCGCTGATCACCCGCGACTTCTCGCTCGCCTACGTCCAACAGGTCGGCTCCGCCGATACGCCTGACGCTCTACAACATCGCCGCGATGTGGTCGGCGCTCGAGGGTTCGATTCTGCTGTGGGTGCTCACCTCGCCGGCTTCACGGCCGCGGTCGCGTGGCGGTTCCGCAAGCGCACCGACGACGTGCTCGTCGGCTGGGCGCTGATCGTGATGTTCGTCGTGTGCTGGCGTTCTTCGCCATGTTGAGCTTCGGCCCCGCCGATCCGTTCGCTGCCGGCGCCCCCGGCGTCACCAGCGGTCCGGGCCCCAATCCGCTGCTGCAGAACCACATCCTGGTGCTGTTCCACCCGCCGATCCTGTATCTCGGCTACGTCGGCTTCACCGTGCCGTTCGCGTTCGCCATCGCCGCGCTCGTCACCGGCCGGCTCGGTGAGGGCTGGCTGATGGAGACACGTCGGTGGGCGTTGTTCTCCTGGGCGTTCCTCACGATCGGCATTCTGCTCGGTGGCTGGTGGAGCTACGAGGTGCTCGGCTGGTCGGGCGTGTGGGCATGGGACCCGGTCGAGAACGCGTCGCTGCTGCCGTGGCTCACGGGCACGGCCTACATCCATTCGGTGTTGGTCCAGGAGCGGCGCGGGATGCTGCGTGTCTGGAACCTCAGCCTGCTCGTGGCCACCTTCGCGCTCACCATCCTCGGCACGTTCCTCACGCGCTCGGGCATCCTCAGTTCGGTCCACGCCTTCGGCGACGGCCCGGTCGGGAACTGGCTGCTCGCGTTCTTCGGGGTCGTCGTGGTCGTGTCGCTCGGGCTGATCGCGTGGCGCGGCGACCGTCTGCGATCGCCGGGTTCGATCGATTCGCCGCTGTCGCGTGAAGGGTCGTTCCTCGCAAACAACGTGCTGTTCACGGTGTGGGCGTTCGTCGTGCTGCTCGGCACGCTGTTCCCGCTCCTGGTCGAAGCGCTCCAGGACCGCCAGACGCTCGTCGGCGCCCCGTACTTCGACCGGCTGTCACAGCCGATCGGGCTGATGCTGCTGTTCCTGATGGGTGTTGCGCCGGTGCTGCCATGGCGCAAGGCATCGGCCGAACTGCTCCGCACCCGTCTCTTCTGGCCCGCCTGGGCGGGAGCGCTCGGTCTGGCGATCGCCGTGTTCGTCGGCGCCGACGGGTGGGCGCCGCTGGTGGCGTTCGGCCTCGCCGGGTTCGCCATGGGCTCCGCCGTACGCCAGCTCGCACTGGCCACTCGCCGCCAGGGTTGGCGCGGATTCGTCGGTCGAGCCAACGGTGGCATGGTCGTCCACATCGGTGTGATCGTGATCGCCGTGGCGCTGGCCGCATCGAACAGCTTCACGCACTCTGCGACGCTCGACCTGCGCGTCGGTGAGGTCACGGCCTGGGGCGGCCACACCTTCGAGCTGGTGTCGGTCGACGAACGCACCAACGATCGCGAGAGCGAACGTCGTATTGCCGCCAACGTTCGACTCGACGGCGGACAGGTGTATCGGCCCGCCACCACGCGTTATCTGAACATGGGCGCCGACATCGGCACCCCCTCGGTTCGCACCGGGTGGAACGAGGACATCTACCTCACGCTCGGCCAGGGGGTCGCTCCCGGCGACACCGAGGCCACGATCCGGGTGTTCGTCAAGCCGATGATCCTGTGGCTGTGGATCGGCGGCGCCATCATGGCGCTCGGAACGCTGCTGGCAGCGTTCCCCGGGTCGCGGCGCCGCCACGCCATCGACCCGGTGTCGGCCCCGATCGGCTTCGATGGATCCGATTCGGACGATGGCGACGGCGATGTGGCGGTCGACCAGCCACCGGCCGACATCGCGGAGTCCGAGGACCGGCCGACGGAGGTGCCGGTGTGAGCGACGTGATCGACGATCAGGATCTTGCTGGTGCATCCGCCGACGACGCTGCGCCGCGCAGCCGGACCCGCCGACTCGCTCCGCTCGTCGTCGGCGTGGTCGCCGTGGTGATGGTCGGCCTGATCGTCGTGCTCGCTGGGGCGTCGCCCGACGACGGCGGGACCACCGCCGACTCGCCGCTGATCGGTCGCCCGGCCCCCGAGGCCACGGGCACGCTCGGCGACGGCACCTCGTTCGATCTGTCGCGTCGCAAGGGCAGCTGGGTGGTGCTGAACTTCTTCGACCCGACGTGTGTGCCGTGTATCCAGGAGCACCCCGAACTGGTCACCTTCTCGGAGGATCAGGACACCCTCGGCAACGAGGGAGCCGAGCTCTACTCGGTGATCACCCGTGGAGAACAGGACGAGATCGAGGCCTTCTTCGCCGACAACGGCGGCGAGTGGCCAGCGATCTACTCCGAGGCCGACGAGTTCCCGGTTGCCTTCGGCGTTGCGCAGGTTCCCGAGACCTGGATCGTCGACCCGAGCGGGATCGTGCAGCTGCGGCTGATCTCGACGGTGACCGCCGAGCAGCTCAACTCGATCCTGCGCCAGTACCGCGAGCAGTACGGCTGATGGCGAGTGAGCTGAACCGTCGGGTCAAGCGCTGGCCGGGTTGGGTGGCGTTGATCTTCGTCGTCGCCGCATTCCTGGCCGTCGGCGTCACTCGTGATTCGGGTCCCCAGAGTCAGAGCGACCGCATCGACGAGCTCTCCAAGCGCGTCGCCTGCCCCATCTGCGACGGCGAGAGCGTGTTCGAGTCGCAGAACAATGCCTCGGTCGCGCTGCGCAACCAGATTGCCGACCTCGTCGCCGACAACGACCTGAGCGACACCGAGATCGTCGCCTTCATCGAGACCCGCTACGGCGCCCAGGTGTTGCTGGTGCCCAAGTCGAGCGGCTTCGACGCGTTGGTGTGGGTGTTGCCGGCGGTGGCGTTCGCCTGTGGTCTGGCGGCGCTGGTGGTGGTGTTCCGGCGCTGGAAACGCGAGGCCGGAGAAGTGGCCGATCCGACCGACGACGACCGTGCGCTCGTCGAGGCGGCACTCGCCGCCGATCGTGAGGACGAGCGCCGATGACCGCGAGCGGCACGCAGCTCGACCGGCTCGCAACGCTCGAAGAGGAGCGCCGCTTCCTCTTGCGCTCGCTGACCGATCTCGAACGCGAACACGACGCCGGCGACGTCGACGATCTCGACTACCAGACCCTCAAGGACGGCTACACCGTCAGAGCAGCCAACGTGTTGCGCGAGATCGAGGCGGGACGTGGTGATCTTCCGGCTGCGAAGCCGCGGCGATGGAGCCGTGTGGTTGCGGTGACGGCCGCGATCGTGGTCGGGTCGGTTGGCGTCGGGTTCGTGCTGGCGGGAGCGTGGGGTGAGCGATCCTCGGGCCAGGAGATCACCGGGCTCACGCCGGGAGACGAGTCACGCATCGTGCTCACCAACGCCCGCGACGCGATGGGTTCAGGCGACTTCCCGACGGCGAACGCGTTGTTCGCCGAGGTGATCGAGATGGAACGCGCCCGCGGACGCGAGAACGCCGAAGCGGTCGCCTACTTCGGGTGGACGCTCGCGCTGCTCACCCGCCAGAACCCCGATCAGACCAACGCTGCCGACCGCTACGCCGCCGCCGTGCTGGCGCTGGGTCAGGCCACGGAGATCGAACCCGATTACGCCGACCCGTACTGCTTCCTCGCGATCGTCGAGTTCCAGTTCCGTGGCGACGCCGACGCAGCACTGCCCCACATCGAGCGTTGCGAGGCATCGAACCCGCCCGGCGAGGTCGCATCCCTCGTGGCCAGCTTCGCCGACGAGATTCGCGCCGCCAACTGACCCGCCCCCAGCCCGCGATGAGCGAAAAGCCGGGATCCGGTCGCTTCGCTCATCGGAGGCGGTCCTGACGTCAGGTGGGTGGCGGCCAGACCTTGCCCTTGGTGATCCGGTCACCCTTTCGTTTGAGGACCCAGATGCTGGCTTTGCGCCAGTCGGGCGGCGTCTGGACCTCCATGCCGCGCCGCACGAGGGCCTGGATGGTCTCGGGGATGATGTCGCCGTGGCTGCACAGCACCGCGCCGGTGCTGACGTCGCCGAGCAGTTCGAGGACCGGCTCGAACGCCGCGCCCTCGTAGAGACGATCGTCCGACTGGATGTCGAGGCCGAGCCGGTCGGCGAGGGGCTCGAGGGTCTGCACACACCTGATGTAGGGACTCGAGTAGAGCGATGACGCTCCCTTGGCGGCGAGGCGATTCGCGATCGCTTCGGACTGTCTCCAGCCGTGCTTGCTCAACGGTCGGGCTTCGTCATCGCCTTCCCAGATCCGTCGTTCACCGGCCTTGGCATGGCGAACCAGGTAGATGACGTCGGCGTTGCTCACAGCAGTGCCACAGGTTGGTCGGTCAGGACTCGTTCGTCAACTGCTTGTGACGGCGTGTCAACTGGCGCACGAAACCGATCCACGTGGCGGCGGCGCCGACGTTCAGTACGGCCGTCACCCAACCGATCGCACCGAAGTCGTCCAGGCTCTCGGCCACCGAGTCGATGTCGCCGGTCGGGAGGCCGCTCGACGCGAACGAGCCGATCTGCACGGCGAACAACACCGCCGGCAGCAGTCCGAACAGCACGAACCAGGCCCAGAGCACCGGGTTGTCCGACGTGCGCTTCCAGCTGTCTGAACCGTCGACGACGGTTGGCTCGGACGCCTTCCACAGCTCCCTCAGCACGAGGAACGGGACCACGTAGAGCACGAGCGGCGGAAGGAACCATCCGAAGATCGCGAACAGCGGGCTCCACGTGGTGGCGCGTTCGAACGCTCGGACGTTCTGCGCGATGCGAAATGCCCAGATGATCGTGAGCACGCCCGTTGCGAGCGTGGCGACGCTGCCCAGCAGCTGCACGGAGTTCAGCGGGACGAGCGAGTCTTCGAACTCGCTCTGGCTGATGCTTCCGGCGAGGAAATCGGACGCATCGGTGGCGATGCTGGAGGAGAGGACTGCCGCGATCAGACCCGTGATCGCCGCGATCGACACCGACACGACGATCGGGATCGCGAGCCCGCCCACGCGGCGGACCCCGGCGGTCGGCGTCGGCTGCCCGTCGTACGCGACATAACCCGGCGGTGGGGTCAGCCCACTCGGCGGTGGTGGCGGCGGCGGCGGTGGCGAGCTGCTCGACGACGGCTCGATGTTCGGTGGGGGAGGGACATCGCTCACCAACCCCACGGTACTGCCGTCGTTGCCTCAGCGAACCTGCACCTCACCGAGGTTGCGATGAGCGAAGTGTCGGTAACTGGTCGCTTCGCTCATCGTTGGGCGGGCGAGCGGGCTTGCGATGAGCCAAGTGTCGGTATCTGGGCGGTTGGCTCATCGTTGGGCGGGCGAGGGGGCTGGGGCGTGGCGGGCTGGGATGGGCTTGGACAGGCTGGAGTGGGTTGGGCAGGGTGGAGTGGGGTTGGGCCGGGTCACTTCGCGTCGGACCAGCGGGTGATCACGCTGGTGTCGGCGGTGAAGCGCACGTCGCCGCGCAGTTCCGGGTGCGCCCACCGCACGGCGGTCTCCTGGAGCGCGTCCTCGACGATTGCCGCCACCTCGGCAGTACTCGACACCGGAACGTGGACGAGCAGTTCGTCGTGGAGACACAACACGATGTGGCCTCCGTTGGTCAGCCGGGCTCGCACGATCACGGCCCAGGTCTTGAAGAACTCGGCAGCCGCGCCCTGAACCATCGCGTTGCGGCCGTAGCGGCCGCGGGCGGCCGCTCGCGATCGCTGGTCGCGCTCGTCGAGATCGGGGCCTCCGCCACCCGACATCCGAACCCGACGGCCGCCTCTGGTGCGGAGATCGTTGCCGGCTTCGGCCGAGCGAGCAGCGTCGCCGAGATAGCGCATCGCCACCGGGTAGGCGGCCTCGAGGCCGCGGAGCGCGGCGGCGCCATGGCCGGTCGTCTGGCCGTACATCGCCCCGAGGACGGCGACCTTGGCGATCTCTCGGCTGACTCCGAGCCGGCGCGCGACCGGTGCGTACATGTCGGCATCGAGCGTTGCAGCTGCCAGTGCCGCATCACCCGACACGGCCGCCAGGACCCGCGGCTCGATCTGTCCGAGGTCGGCGCGCACGAACGCATGGCCTGGTTCGGCGAGCACCGCTGGACGCAGGTCGGCGGGCAGGTTGTGCAGGCCGGCGGTTGCGGTCATCCGGCCGGCCGCACCGTCCGACGACGACCACGAACCGCGCAGCCGGCCGTCGGCGCCGACGTGTTCGTCGAGCCAGCGGTACCCGAAGGTCGTCGCCACCCGTTCCGCCTTGCGCCAGACGAGCAGTGCGTCGACGATCGGGTGCTGGGCGCGCAGCTGCTCGAGCCGCCATGCCCGTGTGTCGTCGACCTCGATGCCGGCGCGGCGCAACAACGACTTGACGCTGGCCGGGTTGCGCAGATCGACGCCGGCGCGCAGATCGGCGGGCAGATGTGCGAGCACGAGGTCATCGCGCTCGGCGACCAGTCGACGTTCGTCGGCGGCGTCGGTCGGTCGCGGTCCGATGAACGAGGCGACGATCCGTTCGGCTTCGGTGACGTCGATCGGCAGGCCGTCGTGGCCGAGTTCGACGGCCAGCATCGCCGCCGCGGATTCCGATCGGGCGGTTGCCGGCGCGGCCGGACGTCCTTCGAGCCGGCCGATCTGCTCCTGCTGACGTCGGTACACATCGAGCGCCAGACGCGCCCAGGTGGCCATTCGGTCCACGTTCGAGCGCCAGCCGTCGGTCACCCAGGCGGGGTCGAGGTGGCCGTCGCGCCGGATCGGTTCGTCGGGATCAGCACCGTCGACCTCGGAGGCGGCAGTGAACAGGTCGATCGGCGCGACGGTCGGGAGATGGCCCGTATCGAGGTCGTGGGCGCCCGCCCATGAGCGCGCCGGCCCTGTGCGCCATCCGCCGTGGATGAGCCGATGCACTGCGTCGAGGTCCCAGCAGCGCGCCGGGCGGATTCCTGCATCGACGAGGTGGCGGGCCGTGTCTGACGTCCACCACACCCAACGCGGCCCGACGTCGCCTTCGATCCGGTCGATCTCTCGGCCGACGTCCTCGGAACGCCAGCGGAGTTCGACTCCCCGCTCGCCGACGAGCACGGCACCGAGTTCGCGATCGGCCACCAGGGCGACTGCTTCGTTGCGCTCGAAGGCCGGCCCCGATTCCACCGCCGGCTGTCTATCACGGCCCGTGACGAGGAGGTTCGGCTCGTGAACGACTCGGGTCGTTCATGCCCAACCGAGCTCGTGCAGACGGTCGTCGTCGATGCCGGCAGCATGGGCGATCTCGTGGATGACGGTCACGTAGACCTCATCGGCGAGTTCGTCGAGGTCGGCGCACATCTCGCACAGGGGGACGCGGTAGATCGACACGATGTCGGGCCCTTCGTTGCCGCTGCGCTCGGTGTGCGGCACCCCGTCGTAGAGCCCGAGCAGGTCGGGCTCGTCGGGGTGGCGGTCGACGACCTGGACGACGACGTTGTCGAGCACGTGCAGCAGCTCGTCGGGGAGGTCGTCGAGCGCGTCGGCCACCATCGCCTCGAACTTGTATCTCGGCACGATCTCCATCGGCGCCAGCCTGCCCGATGTGACGATTGGTGTCAGACACCAATCGTTACATCGTGGTCAGAGGATCTTGAGCTTCTCCGAGAAGACCTTCTTGGGCTTCATGTCGACGGCGATCTTCGTGGCGATCTGCTGGAACATCTGTGCCGCTTCCGAGTCGGGATCGACCGCGGTGATCGGGCGGCCGTTGTCGCCGCCCTCGCGCAGCTCGGGCACCAGCGGCAACTTGCCGAGCAGCGGCACCTCGAGTTCCTGGGCGAGCAGTTCGCCGCCGCCCGAGCCGAAGATCTCGTACCGCTTGCCGTCGTCGCCGGTGAACCACGACATGTTCTCGATCACGCCGCGCACCGGCAGGTTGACCTTCGCGGCCATCGCCGCGGACAGCGACGCCACCTTCTGCGCTGCGGGCTGTGGTGTGGTGACGACGAAGACCTCGCCGCGCGGGAGGTACTGGGCGAGCGAGAGGGCGATGTCGCCGGTGCCGGGAGGCATGTCGACGAGCAGGAAGTCGGGCTCGTCCCAGAACACGTCGGTCAGGAACTGTTCGAGCGCCTTGTGCAGCATCGGGCCCTCGCCAGATGACCGCTTGGCCCTGCGGCACGAAGTAGCCGATGGAGATGCAGCGCACGCCCCACATCGCCGGCGGCACCAGCATCTCGTCGATCACGACCGGGTCACGGTCGGTGCCGAGCATGCGGGGGATCGAGTAGCCGTAGATGTCGGCGTCGACGACGCCGACCGAGTAGCCCTGCGACGCGAGCGCCACGGCCAGGTTGGTGGTGACGCTCGACTTTCCGACGCCGCCCTTCCCCGAGGAGATCAGCAGCGGGCGTGTCTTGGAGGTGTTCTTCGAGAACGGGATCTCGCGGCCCTCGGCGTGGCCGTGTGCCTGGCTCGAGCCGGCCGTCGATGCAGCGTCGCCGTGCAGCGTGCGGCGGAGGTTCTCGCGGTCCTCGTCGCTCATCACGGTGAACTCGAGGTCGATCGATTCGACGCCGTCGAGTTCGGTCGCAGCGTCCGACACCCGGCGCGTGATCTCTCCCTTGAGCGGACAGCCCGGCACGGTCAGCGCGATCAGTACGCCGACGACACCGTTGTCGCGGATCGAGACGCCGCGCAGCATGCCGAGGTCGACGATCGAGCGGTGGAGTTCCGGATCCTCGACCGGGCGGAGGGCTTCGATGATCTGTTCTTCGGTCACGACGGCCATGTCCTCATTGTGGCGAGGGCACTACGAATTTGCACTACGTGGATAGGTAGAATTGCGCTCGTGCGCACGTCCCCGTCGTTCACGGCAACGGTGTCGGCGATCACCGACGCCTTCGGTGACCCGACGCGGCGTTCGATCTACCTGTTCGTCAAGGAGTGCTCGGGCGACAGTGCCGATTCGGCCCTCGGCGTCACCGCATCGATGGTCGCGGCCGAGGTGGGCGTGCACACCAATGTCGCCCGGCACCACCTCGACAAGTTGGCCGCTGGCGGGTACCTCGAAGTCGTCTCGACCCGGGTCGCCGGCGCCGGCGCCGGGCGGCCCTCGAAGCGCTACGTCGTCGTCGGTGACGCAGACACCGGTGACTTCCCGGTTCGCAGTGACGACCTCGTGCTGTCGTTGCTGGGCAGAGCACTCGATCGGCTGCCGCATGACGAGGCCGAGCTGATCGCCGAGGAGGTGGGTGCCGAGTACGGCCGGGCGATGGCCGAGGGTCTGACCGGCGATGCGCTCACGACCGGTCGTCGGTCGCTGCGGTCGGCGATGCAGTCCGTCGCCGATGCGTTGACCGCTCACGGTTTCGCTGCGCACACCGAAGGCCGAAACGGCCAGTTGCGGATCATCAATGACCACTGCCCGTTCGGCGACGTGGCGACCGACCATCCGGTGATCTGCGCTGTCGACCGGGGCATGGTCAAGGGCATGCTCGCTGCGCTGATCGACGACCACGGCGACGTCAGCGTCGACGTCGTGAGCGAGTCGAGCGTGGCCCGCGGCGACACCGTCTGTTCCACCGCGGTGTGAAGTGCAGCAGGGGTCAGACCCCAGCTGCACTCACGGCGCGGTGATCGCCTTGATCTCGTCGGCGATGGTGTCGGTGAACTCGTTCGACGGGATGGCGGTCTGCATCGCCATCATCTTCATCATGTCGCCCTGCACCTTGATCTTGCCGGCCATGAACGCCTGCATCGCAATGGCCTGGTCCTGATCGACGAACATCGCCTTCGCGGTGTCGTAGTCGGTCGTCACGGTGGCATCGGCATCGTCGAGTTCGCCGAGTTCCATCACGAGGTGACCCGACGACGTGTCGAGATAGCTCTTCACCTCGCCGTCCCCGAACGGCACGTCGACGATCACCTGGTTGATCTTGATCACGGTGGTGACCGGCGGAACCTGGTCGGCGTACCTCTCACGGATCTCGTGAGCTGCGGCCATCCACTCATCTGACAGGAACGGGTGCGTCATAGTTCGGTGACTGTACCGCGCCGGTCGATGCCCAGGCGGCTCGTCGTCACCGAGTCGAGGATACCCGCGGTCGAGGTCGAATCCGAGTCCCGGGCTCGTCGGCACGGTGACGTGGCCGTCGGTGATCGTGATCGGGTCGGTCACGATGTCCTGCGCGTAGAAGCGAGTCGATGCGCTGATGTCGCCGGGCAAGCGTGAAGCCCGGCAGTGCGGCGAGCGCGGCGTTGGCGGCTCGCCCGATGCCGGTCTCCAACATGCCGCCGCACCACACCGGCACGCCCTTGGCGACACACAGGTCGTGGATGCGCACCGCTTCGAGGTAGCCACCGACGCGGCCGGGCTTGATGTTCGCGATCTCGCACGCCCCGAGCTCGATCGCGTCGGCCGTGCCTGCGGCCGACACCAGCGACTCGTCGAGGCAGATCGGCGTCTCGACCTCAGCAGCGAGTCGAGCATGACCGACGATGTCGTCCTCGGGCAGCGGCTGCTCGATGAGCAACAGGTCGAACTCGTCGAGCCGGGCGAGGTGAGCGCCGTCGGTGCGCCGGTAGGCCGTGTTCGCATCGACCTGGAACGGCGTGTCCGGTCCGATCAGCCCGCGGACGGCGCCGACCTGCTCGATGTCGGAGCCGGGCTCGATCTTGAGCTTGATGCGCACGTAGCCGTCGTCGACGTATCCCTGCACGGCGGCAAGCAGTTTCTCGGTCGAGTCGTGGATGCCCACGCTCACGCCGCTCGGGATGCGGGTACGTTCGGCGCCCAGGAACGTCGGCGAATGACTGGCCCGTGGCGCGCAGCTGGGCGTCGAGCACGGCCATCTCCAACGCGGCCTTCGCCATCGGGTGCCCGTGCAGCTTCGCCAGCACCGGCGCGACGTCGGCGGCCTCGATCGGGCCGGCCGCCATCAGCCGCGGAAGCAGATGATGGATGATCACGTGCTGTGCTCCGTCGACGTACTCGGGCGAATAGCTCGGCTCGGAGAGCGCCACGCACTCGCCCCAACCCTCGATCGTGTCGGCCGACCGTCCCGACGCGTCGGCGAGATCGACTCGCACCAGCAGGATGTCGCGCTCGGTCTGGCTGCCGAAGCTCGTGCGGAACGGCGACACCAGCGGCATCGCGATCCGGCGCAGTTCGACGCGGTCGATCGTCCAGTTCATGATGTCGATCCGATCACGTACGATCCGTCGCGCGTGAATCCGACCACGCGGACGGCCTGCGGCGAGTGCGCTGGTCAACGCTGCACGTGTCTCCGAGCGCCACGTCGCGACCGCGTGCGGATCGGTCCGGCGCAACGCGACGACATCGGCGGGAGTCGGCACCAGGATCGGGTCGACGGCGTCGTCGCCCTGGCGCGGTTGGGTGAGGACCGGGTCCGTCACGTCCCATGCCATCAGGAGCCGATCGGACTCGTCGCCGGCGTTGATGGCGTCGGTCATCTCGCCGTAGAACGAGGGCAGATACGCGTCGACGTCGGCACCGAGGATTGCGATGTTGAACCACGCGTTGCGACGCACCAGCGGATCGAACGTCCATGTGATCCAGCGCAGTCCGCGTTCGGCGGCCCATGCCCGCTGGTGCAGCTTGATCGCCCGGCCGATCCCGGCGTGACGCATCGAGTCGACCACGCCGGTGACGTGGCTGTGCAGCGCCGGCTCGCCGTGGTGGTCGGCGAGGAAGCCGACCGACGCACCGAGCATCCGGTCGTCTGCGAACGCTGCCGCGACGTAGCCGCCCGAGTGCGAGATCGCCGTCAGCATCTCGACGTTCACCAGCGGCGTCGACGTCCCCCACACGCGCTGCATCAACTCGCCGTGCTCGTCGAACTCGTTGCGGCTCGAGATCGAACGAACCGTCGATCGACGGACTGCTCACGGCGTCACCGGGTCGCCCTCGGCGAGATCGGACGACGCTCCATGGGTCCCTCGCACGACGTGGTACGCGGTGCGCACGGCGAGGATCTGGCGGATCTCGGGACCGACGTCGCTGGCGAACTCGCTCCGATAGGTCTCGTCGGTGGTGAGCACGACGGTGAAGTACATGCCGGAGAAGGCGCCGAGGAACACCGAGACCCGGATCAGCGGCTCGGTGAGCACCAGGGTGCGGTCGCCGAAGCTGGTGTCGGCGATGATGTGCACCGACTCGAGGCCGGTCCAGTTGGTGATCGTGTCGGCGGTGATCGGCCATGAAGCCGAAGAACACGAAGAACCCGGTGAGGGCGACGACGACGAGCGTGATCTGCAGTGCCTGGCCGAACAGCACGATCAGACCGATGTTGAACCGTTGGCGAGGACGCAACGGATCGAGCGTCGCTCCACTGCGACGGCAGCTCGACGGCCTCGGCGGGCGTGCCCTCGACGTAGGTCCCGATGTCGGCCCAGGAGTCGAAGCGGTTCTCGTGGCGGATGAACCCGGGAAGTCGACTCACCACGAACACCGCGCCGAGCGAGAAGAACGTGAGCACGACCACGACGTACGCCGCGCCGTCGAGGGTGCCCGCCATCTCCCAGACCTCGGCGTTGACGAACAGGAACGTGTTGAACACCAGCAGCAGCGGGAGTGCCTTGGCGACCAGGGGGCCGAGGCCGGTGAGCTGACCGCTCGAGCGGCGCGCTCCCCACCGCAGCAGTGCACCGACGCCGTACGACGACCACAGGTAGATCACGAGCAGCAGGACCAGCGCCAGGATCACGCTCTCGATCGCGTCGCGAACCTGTCCGAACACGAGTACCGGGATCGCCGGCCCGAAGACGAACAGCGCCAGCTCGGGAGCGTCGATGTCGGTCGGCCGGGCGAACGCCGCCACGCCGCGTAGCCGGTTCGACAGCACCCACGCGGCGAGCAGCATCGCGATCACCGCGACAGCAGCGGCGAGGTTCTGCGCCAACGACCACTCGCGGATGTCCAACGCGTTCAACCCGAGCAGCAGGTAGGCGACCACGAGGAGCGGGAGCGCCCGGGTCCACGTGTCGAGGATCGAGGCGTCGCTGTCGCTCTCGATCAGGTGCGGAACGCCACGTTGCAGGAACCACCGCTCGATCTCGTTCGCGCGCTCGGTGGGCGTCATCGCCCAGAACGTACCGGTTGGCCGTCGACGGCGGGTGAACGGCCGTGAACGGTTCGTCAAACCCCGTGGAAGTGGCATGCAGAACCCGATAGGCAGAGGGTCTATGGCTCGCATCCTGGTCACCGAAGAGATCGCCGAGGGAGGCCTCGACCGCCTCCGCGCCGCCGGCCACGAGGTCGACGTGCAGCTCGGGCTGTCCGCCGACGAGTTGCTCGGCGTCGTACCCGGCGCTCACGCCCTGATCATCCGCTCCGCGACGGACGTGACCGACGCAGTGCTCGCCGCCGGCAGTGACCTGATGGTCGTCGGTCGGGCGGGCATCGGCCTCGACAACGTCGACGTCGACTCGGCCACCACGCGTGGGGTCATGGTCGTCAATGCACCCGCAGAGCAACATCGTCTCGGCCGCCGAGCACACCATGGCGTTGCTGATGGCGTCGGCGCGCAACGTGCCCCAGGCTCATGCCGCGTTGGTGCAGGGTCGCTGGGAGCGCAGCCGGTGGGAGGGTGTCGAACTCGCCGACAAGACCCTCGGCATCGTCGGGCTCGGCCGCATCGGAAAGCTGGTCGCCGACCGCGCCAAGGGCTTCGGGATGCGGCTGGTCGCGTACGACCCGTTCGTGTCGGAGGATCGGGCCAAGAAGATGGGTGTCGAGCTGCTGGCGCTCGATCAGGTCGTCGCCGAGTCCGACTTCCTCACCGTCCACCTCCCCAAGACGCCCGAGACGCTGGGGCTGATCAACCGCGACCTGCTGCTCAAGGCGAAGCCGAGCCTGCGGGTCGTCAACGTCGCTCGCGGCGGCATCGTGCATGAGGGCGACCTCGCCGAGTGCCTGCGCGAAGGCATCATCGCGGGCGCCGCACTCGATGTGTTCTCGACGGAGCCGATGACCGAGTCGCCGCTGTTCGAGATCGACTCGGTGATCGTGACGCCGCACCTCGGTGCGAGCACCCGCGAGGCGCAGGACAAGGCCGGCGACACGATCGCGTCGATGGTGCAGCTCGCCCTCGCCGGCGAGTTCGTCCCGTTCGCCGTCAACGTCAACGCGGCCGAGGCCAGCGAGACCATCCGGCCCTACCTGCCACTGGCCGAGCGGCTCGGGAGTCTGTTCGTGTCGCTCGTCGGCGGTCTGCCGCCCGAGCTGGAGATCTGCTGCGAGGGAGAGATCGCCGGCTACGACACCCGAATCCTCGAGCTGGCGGTCCTGAAGGGGTTCTTCGGTGCGATCTCCGACGAGCCGGTCACCTACGTCAACGCCCCACAGCTCGCCAAGCAGCACGGTGTCGAGGTGCGAGACGTCTCCTCGGCGACCTCGCCCGACTACGTCAACCTGCTGTCACTGCGCGGTGGCGGGCACTCGATCGCGGGCACCCTCGCGGGCCCGAAGGCAGCGCAGCGCATCGTGAACATCGACGACACGCCGTTCGACGTCCCGCCGGTCGACAACATGGTCGTCATCCAGAACGACGATCGCCCGGGTGTCATCGGCACCGTCGGCACGCTGCTCGGCAATGCCGGCGTGAACATCTCCGACATGGACGTCAGCCGCGTCACCGGCTCGGACACCGCAGTCATGCTGATCGCCCCGAGCGCCCCGGTCCCCGCCGAGGTGCTCGACGCGCTCCGCGCTGCCCCCGGCATCCTCCGGGTCACCAGCCTCACCGCCTGACCTCGCCACCCAATCGAGAATTCGGAGCCGACGTTGCGCTGAGCGCAACCCTCGCTCCGAATTTCGGGTTGTCGGTCGCCCCATTCGAGAATTCGGAGTCATCGTTGCGGTGGACGCAACGATCGCTCCGAATTTCGGAAGGGTCGGGTTGCGTAGATCCGTTGGACCTGGCGGGCGGCCGCCACTGGATCGTCTCGAAGGGATTCGTCGAACCGGATCACATGCCAGCCCTGCTCGCTGCAGGCCCGATCTCGCGCCTGATCGCGGCGCTGCTCCAGCGCACCACCGTGCCAACGCGCCGCTCCCGGCTCGACGGCGAGGAGCCGGGACGGCCAGGCGATGTCGAGGTGGATCACCTCGCCAGACGCGAGGGCGATCGGATACTGGCGTTCGGGTTCGGGGAGGCCGACGCTGACGAGGCACTCGATCAGGAGCTGTTCGAGCCCGCTCTGCGCGGGACGCTGCTGCTCCAGAACACCCTCGAGCCACCGTTCCATCACCCGGACGCCGTTCTTGCCGCGGCACCGATGCCGTTGTAGGTAGTCGGCCGCCTGTTCGGGTGTGATCAGTCGCAGATTCCAAGCGTCCTCGGCCGCCCGGGCGAACCGATAGGGATGGAGCACGGCGGCGAGCCCGAACAACATCCGCAAGGGCGTCGCCACGATCAGCCCGTCGTCGCGTCGCACCCAGTCGTCCGCGTCGAACCACGACGAGCGATCGAGGCGTGCCCACGAGGGCCGGTCGCGTCGACTCGTCTCGGGGATGGTCGCACGAACCGGAGTGGGTGACATCGAGCGCAGTCCGTGGAGGCGACCCGCTGTCGTTGAGCTGAGAAAGCAGCGGTCGTCGAGATGGAGTTGGAGGGCCATGCACCGCATCGGGAACGTCTCTGGCGATGAAGCGAGGCGCAGGACCGACGACGTGACGTCACGGAAGATCCCGTTGGTACGCGTCCGTGAGATCCTGGAGCCGCTCCAGCCGAGTTCCTGTCGCAGCTGCGACCTCGAGATCACACCGTGCTGGTTGGCGACCATCTGGAGCAGTGCAGCGTCGATCACACCCCGTCAGTGGGTATCGGAGACCGTCAAACGGGAAGAGCGAGCGCAAATTCGGAGCCGCTGTTGCGCCCAGCGCCGTTGGCTCCGAATTTCGGGGTGGTCGATCGTGTCAGGTGGGGAGGCGGAGGGAGGCTGCGGTGCGTTCGGCTTCGGCGCGGGCGGCCTCGGCGAAGTCGGCGCCACCGCTGGCGTAGAGGATCGCCCGCGAGGAGTTGACGATCAGGCCCCGTCCGTCCGGCCGTGCGCCGTGCTCGACGACGGTCGCTGCGTCACCGCCCTGCGCCCCGACGCCGGGAACGAGGATCGGCACGTTCGGTGCGATCGCGCGAACGTCGGCCAGTTCGGTCGGATAGGTGGCGCCGACGACGAGCCCGCAATCGCCCCGTTTCGACCAGTCGTCGGCGACCAGCCGGGCCACGTGTGCGTAGATCGGCGACCCGTCGGCGACGAGCGACTGGATGTCGTCGCCACCTGGGTTGCTCGTTCGGCAGAGCGCGATGATTCCGCCGCCGTGCTCGAAGTACGGCTCGATCGAGTCGGTGCCGAGGTACGGGTTGACGGTGACGGCATGTGCGCCGTATCGCCCGAACGCCTCCTCGGCATAGTGCTTCGCCGTCGAACCGATGTCGCCCCGCTTGGCGTCGAGGATCAGCGTGACGTCCGGATACGTCTCGCGTACGTAGCGGCAGATCCGTTCGAGGGCCTGCTCTTCGCCTTGGCTGGCGAAGTAGGCGATCTGCGGCTTGAACGCGCACACCAGGTCGGCAGTGGCATCGATGATCGCCTTGCAGAACGTCTCGGTCGCACCGTGGACCCCGTCGAGCGGGAACGGCATGCGCGTCGGATCGGGATCGAGCCCGACGCAGAGCATCGACCCGGATGCGGCCCAGGACGCGTCGAGTTGGCGGAGGAACGACAAGTCGGTGTCAGTCCTCGACCGTGATCGCGGCAGTCGGGCACAGGTCCGCGGCCTCGCGCACCTTCTCGGCGACGTCGTCACCCGGCTCCTCCTGGAGGATGTAGAGGTAGCCGTCGCTGCGGACCTCGAACACCTCGGGGCACACCTGCATGCAGGCGCCGGTGGATGCGCACACGTCGAAGTCGACGCTCACCTTCATGTCGTTCTCCTGTGGGCTCGTTCGTGATCGACGTCGATCACGTCTTCGACTGACGGTAGCCGTCTGCTTCGGCGGCGGCGGCAGTCGGGTAGCACCGATCCGGCTTCGTGCGGTCGTAGAAGCGGCCCCCGGGGACATGGAAGATGCCCGAGGACTCCTTGACCTTGACCGGATGGCTGGCGGGGGCGGACCCGTCGTCGTTGCCGGGAAGCCACATCGGTTCGGTGGCGACGCTCGCGGCAGCATCCGCGCTCGGAGCGCCGGCTGCGCTCGGGCCGTCGGCTGCGCTCGGGCCGTCGGCACGTGCGGGCCAGTCGGGCCACTGCGGCGGCTGCGCGGGTGTCGGCGTCGGCGCCTGGCTGCGCCACCACGACAACGCGGCCCCAACGCCCAGCGCCAGCAGCGTGAGCAGCACGGTTCGACGGAGCGCGGTGCCGATCGGTGTCATCGGTGCGACTGTAGTTGGCCTCAGCGTTGGTGGCGCTCGAATGCACACAACACGGCGCGCAGCGACGCCGTGGTGATGTTCGGATCGACGCCGATGCCCCAGCGCACCTTGCCACCGTCGCTGACCGTCTCGACGTAGGCAGCCGCCTGTGCGTTCGACCCCTTGCCGATGGCGTGCTCGGCGTAGTCGAGCACGTCGAAGTGTCCGTCGACGCGGTCGCCGAACTCGGCGACGAGCGCAGCGACGAAGGCCTCGACCGGTCCGTCGCCCTCGCCGTAGATCGAGTGCGGCTCGCCGTCGACAGCGAGCTGAGCCTGGATCGAGGTGTTGCCGCCGTCATCGCTCGTCCGGGTGTGCAGCTCGTGGCTGCGCAGGCGGAAGGCGGGTTCCTCGCGGCAGGTACTCGGCGGTGAACGCGTCCCACATCACGCCGGGGCCGATCTCGGTGCCGGAATCCTCGGTGATGTGCTGGATCGTCTTGGAGAACTCGATCTGAAGGCGCCGCGGCAGGTCGAAGCCGTGCTCGGCCTTCATCACGTAGGCCACGCCGCCCTTGCCCGACTGGCTGTTCACCCGGATCACCGCTTCGTAGGAGCGCCCGACGTGCGCGGGGTCGATCGGCAGGTAGGGCACGCCCCACTCGGGGTACTCGCCGTCGTCGCCACGCTTGGCATCGAGCGCCTCGAAGCCCTTCTTGATCGCGTCCTGATGGCTGCCGGAGAACGCGGTGTACACGAGGTCGCCGGCGTACGGGTGGCGCGGGTGCACCGGCAGACGGTTGCAGTACTCGGCGGTGCGGCGCAGCTTGTCGATGTCGCCGATGTCGAGTTCGGGGTCGACACCGTTCATGAACAGGTTCATCGCCAGCGTGATGATGTCGACGTTGCCGGTGCGCTCACCGTTGCCGAACAGCGTGCCCTCGACCCGGTCGGCGCCGGCCATCACGCCGAACTCGGCGGCCGCCACGGCGCAGCCGCGATCGTTGTGCGGGTGCAGCGAGATGACCACCGAGTCGCGCTGCTTGATCGTGCGGCCGAACCACTCGATCACGTCGCCGTAGACGTTGGGGGAGTAGCACTCGACCGTGGCCGGCAGGTTGAGCACGATCGGGTTGTCGGGCGTCGGCTCGATGACGTCCATCACCGCCTCGCACACCTCGATCGCGAACTCGGGCTCGGTGAGCGTGAAGCTCTCTGGCGAGTACTCGTAGCGGATCACGGTGTCGCCGGCAGCGTGCTCGAGCTTGCGGCACAGCTTGGCGCCGTTGACCGCGACGTCGACGATGCCGGCCTTGTCGAGGCCGAACACGACCTCGCGCTGCAGCGGATTGGTCGAGTTGTAGAAGTGCACGATCGCCCGAGGTGCACCCTGGATGCACTCGTAGGTGCGCTCGATCAGCTCCTGGCGGCACTGCACCAGCACCTGGATCGTGACGTCGTCGGGGATCCGGTCCTCCTCGATCAGCTGGCGCACGAAGTCGAAGTCCGGTTGGCTGGCCGAGGGGAAGCCGACCTCGATCTCCTTGAAGCCCATCGCGACGAGCTCTTCGAACATGCGCATCTTGCGGGTCGGGTCCATCGGATCGATCAGCGCCTGGTTGCCGTCGCGCAGGTCGACCGAGCACCACAGCGGGGCCTTGTCGATCGTGACGTTCGGCCACGTGCGGTCCGTGAGCACGATCGGCACGAACGGCGTGTACTTCTCGAAGGGCATCGGTGTCGGGGTGACGTTCTGGGGAGGCATCGGATTCTCCTGGTGTTCGTTCGGGCGGTTTGGGTGTCCGTCGGGGTCGGGTCCGGAAAGACAGGGTGTGAAAAAGCAAGAACCCCCCGGCCGGAGGGCGGGGGGTGCGGGCGAACGCGAGTATGTGGCGCTCGCCCTACGTAAGCAGAAGGAGGCCGTGACGCAACATCGCCGACAAGGTTAGCACGGGTCTCGGCATCTCGCGCTCGTCGCGTACCTGCCCGGTACGCTGGGCGGCAACATGACTGAATCAACAGCGCGACGAGGAGCGCCTCGTCGTCGGCGTTCTCGCCCTCAGACGTCGGACCAGCCGTACGACGGCGGCCACGTCAACACGTCGAATCTCACCTCCTTCAACATCCTGCCCCCGGTCGAGGCCCCGACGGGGTTCTTCGAACTCGGAGTTCCCGAGCGGATCGACGACGGTCTCGCTGCCTGCGGGTTCGCCCAGCCGTTCGCGATCCAGACCGAGGCGATCCCGGTCGCCGTCACCGGCAAGGACGTGTGCGGGCGGGCCAAGACCGGCTCGGGCAAGACGCTCGCGTTCGGTGTCCCGATGCTCGCCCGTATCACCGACAAGGCGCAGCCATCGCGCCCGCTCGGCCTCGTGCTGGTGCCGACTCGCGAACTCGCGGTGCAGGTCGCCGAGGTGCTCGAGCCCGTCGCACACCACGCCGGCATGCGCGTCCTGCCCGTCTATGGCGGGGCATCGCGTCACCACCAGGTCGATGAGCTCGCGAAGGGCGTCGAGATCGTCATCGCCACACCGTTGCGTCTGATCGACCTCATCAAGTCGAACGAGGTGTCGCTCGACGACATGCAGATCGTCACACTCGACGAGGCCGACCGCATGGCCGACGACGGTTTCACTCCGCAGGTCGAGTGGATCCTTCGGCACTGCGGCAACCGCAACCAGACGATGCTGTTCTCCGCCACGCTCGACGGCGACGTCGGCCACCTGATCCGGCACTACCAGACCGATCCGGTGACCGTGGCGATCGACGAGGCGACCGACACCGTCGGCACGATGCACCATCTGTTCCTCGCCGTGCACCACATGGACAAGGACAAGGTCATCGGGACGATCGCCAAGTCGATCCCCAAGGTGCTCGTGTTCTGCCAGACCAAGCGCAACTGTGATCGCGTGGCCCGCAACCTGGAGGAGCTCGGTGTCGACGCCGGCCCGTTGCACGGCGACATGCAGCAGAGCGCTCGTGAGCGAATCCTGCGCAAGTTCGCCGAGGGCAAGCTCTCGGTGCTCGTCGCCACCGACGTCGCTGCCCGCGGCATCGACATCGACGACATCGGCGCCGTGATCCACTACGAGCCGGCCAAGGACGTCAAGGACTATCTGCACCGCTCGGGCCGCACCGCTCGCGCCGGGCGCGACGGCTGGGCGGTCACGCTGGTCGAGTACAACCAGCACACCCAGATGCGCATCCTGCAGCGTGGGATGCGACTGCCGACCGAGAAGCCGATCGAGGTCTTCTCGAACGACTTGCGGCTGTTGCACCTCCCCGAGTTCGAGACGGAGTAACGACCGTGGCGGCGCAGAACATGCCTGCCACCGAGATCGACATCGATGACGGCCTCGTCCGTCGTCTGCTCGCCGAACAACACCCGGATCTTGCTGCGCTGCCGCTCGCCCAGGTGGCCTACGGCTGGGACAACGCCATCTTCCGACTCGGCTGCTGATCTGGCGGTCCGCCTGCCGCAGCGCCAGCTGGCAGCCGACCTCGTCGCCAACGAGCAGCGCTGGCTCCCCGAGCTGGCGCCACGTCTTCCGCTGCCCGTTCCGGTGCCGCTGAGGGTCGGACTGCCGAGTGGCGACTATCCGTGGAACTGGACCGTCGTCGCCTGGTACGACGGTGAGGTCGCTGCCGACGTCGCGCTCATCGACCCGATCGTCGATGCGCAGCGGCTCGGCCGCTTCGTCCGCGCGCTCGCACGCGCCGGCTCCCGCTGATGCGCCGATCAACGCGTTCCTTCGCGGTCGGCCGGTCCGCGAGCTACGCCAGCGCGTCGCGGACAGCCTCGAGCGGCTCGGCGACTCGATCGACGCTGTCGCCGTCGCCACGCGTTTCGACCGGCTGGCCGATGTCGACGACTGGCAGGGCGTCCCCGTGTGGCTGCACGGGGACCTGCACTCGGCGAACCTGCTGGCTCGCGACGGGGCGATCTGTGCCGTGATCGACTTCGGCGACGTCACCTCGGGCGACCCGGCGGTCGACCTCGCGATCGGCTGGATGCTGTTCGACGACGACGCGCTCGGGGTGTTCCGTGCGTCTGCGGGAACGGTCGACGATGCCACATGGAGCCGGGCGCAGGCGTGGGCGCTGCACTTCGCACTGCTGTACCTACTGCACTCCGCCGACAACCCGCGCGTTCGCGCGGATGGGTGCGCAGCTGCTCGGGCGTGTCGCTCCGACGTGACCCCAGGTCCCCCCTCGTCTCGGGTGTGATGGCTACCGTGGCGATCGGCCACCCGCAGCACCACCGGCTGGCCGTTGTCACATCGATCGAGGAGGAGTCCCGATGATCACCACCGAGTCCAAGGCACTGGGCGAACGCAAAGCGATCGTGTGGGCGCTGCGCGCCATCAGCTATCTCGTCTACTTCTACCTCATCGTCGTCGAGATCATCCTGCTGATCGGTTTCTTCCTCCTGCTCTTCGGTGCCAACCCGACAGCGGGCTTCACGCAGTGGGCGTACCGCAACCTCGATCGCGTAATGGATCCGTTCCGGGGCATCTTCTCCCCGATCGAACTCGGCACGACGGGCAACGACGTCGCCGCCACCTTCGACACCTCGGTGCTGTTCGCGATGATCATCTACGGCATCGTTGCGTTGCTGCTCAGCGTGCTGATCGGCTGGTTGTCCGGGCGGCTCGACCAGATCCACGCCGCCGAGGACGAGCTCGCCCGCCGGGCGGAGATCGAGCAACGCCAGGCCGAGATCGACCAGCGTCAGGCCGAAGCCGCTCGCCTGCTTGCGATGCAGCAGGCCGCACAGGCCGGGGGACAGCCCGCCGACCCGACCGCACCTGTCGCCGCCACGCCGACGGCACCGATTCCGCCATCGCCGCCGTCCGAACCGGGCGCCTGACCTCGCCTTGGAGGCGTGCCCGACACACCGTCGAGGTGGTCGAGCTCGACGGTCGTTCCCCGAGTCGCAGTTCGTGATCACCGGCGTGTTCGGCCCCGACGCCAATGCGCACGGTCCGAACGAGTACCTGCATCTCCCGACCGCTCGACGGATCAGCATGGTGGTCGCTGACTTGCTGACCGCCCACGCAACGCGCTGACCGACCTCCGCTCGGCCGGTCAGCTGGCCGGTGACTTGGCTGCGCCGTTCGCCGCCTTCTCGTCGATCCAGGCACGCACCTGCGGCAGCAGCGTGACCAGCCCGATCACTCCGGCGACCGCGACCGAGATGCCCACGACGCGCAGGGTGGGGAACACGATCGCCACGACGACCCCACCGACGATCATCGCGATGCCCGAGAATGCCAGCGCGGCTCGGCCCGTGTTGTTGTCGGTGACCCGCACCGCGGCACCCGCCGCGGTGGCCGTGGTGCGATCGAGCATTCGTTCGGCCCACGCGAACTCTGTTGCCAGGATCACCAGGCCGAGGACGATCACCAGCACACCGGGCCCGGGCAACGCCAGCATGGCAACGCCGGCCAACAGGACCGCCACGCCGAGGATGAGGACCATCAGACGCTTGGTGTTGCGGGCGATGAACCGGATCCACTGGCCGGGTGTGTGGAGGTCGGGCATCTGCTCAGTATCGCCCGCCTGAGCCCAGTTCGCCCGCGGGCGATCACGACCGCGACGGCGAGGGCGACTCGTGAACGCACGGGGCAACGGCTCGCACGCCACCGGGTGGGCTCGGCTCGGGGGGATCAGACAGGAGTGGCGACGAACACGGGGATGACCCGGTCGGTCTTGGCCTGGTACTCGGCGTAGTTTGCGAACACCTTGACCGCCCGGTTCCACCAGAGCGTCCGTTCGTCGCCGTCCGCGATGTGGGTGATGAAGTCGCGCGGTTCCGGGCCGTCCTGGATCAGCACGAGCGGTTCTGCGACGAGGTTGTGGTACCAGGCGGGATTGTTCGGGGCTCCGCCCATCGACGCGATGAGCGCGTACTCACCGTCGTGTTCGACGCGCATCAATGCGAACTTTCGGATCTTGCCGCTGCTCGCGCCACGTGACGTGACGATGATCACCGGGATCCCGGTCTCGCGCAGCGTGTTGGCCTGGCGGCCGTTCGTGGCCTCGTAGGTGTCGACCTGTTCGCGGACCCAGTCGGACGTGCTCGGTTCGTACTCTCCCGTGAGCGGCATGGGCCGAACCCTACAAACTGCTGGCCGGTATCGGGATGAGTCGCATGATGCGGATCATTCGGCGCCGAGGGCCAAGCTGAGCACCGCGTCGCGTTCGAGTTCACGGCCGCGGTCCACCTCGCGCTCGAAGCGGCCGCCGAGTTCGTTGCGGACGTCCGGCCAGACGTGTTCGAGGCCGCGCCGGAGCAGTGGCCAGCGCGGCATGACCGCCTCGGCCGCACCGTGAAGCTGGGCTGCGGTGACCGCCGCACCCCGCAGCGCGGCCACCGCCGCGAGCCCTTCGAGTGCCACTCCGAGCTGCGTCGCATTGTCTTCGTCGTGCGCCCACCGGGCGGCACGGAGCAACGTGAACTCGGCACGGGGGATGTCACCACACAGCAATGATCCGTACCCTGCCGCGACCAGGTTGATCTGTGCCCATGCGGCGTTGCCTGCCGCTGTTGCGTGACGCTGGCCCGCCTCTGCCGGATCCGCGATGGCCTCGATGTCGCCGCTCGCCCATGCGAAGAGCGCACGGTCGAGACAGAGATGGGCACGCTGTCCCTCGTCCGGATGGTGTTCGAGCATCGCCTCGACCTCGTCGAGCATCGCGGCGACACCGCTCGGGCGATCAGCGAGGATCAGGGCTTGGGCCATCCCGAGCCGGGCCGTCATGTACTCCATCGGTACGTCGGCCAACGCGCAGGCCGCAAGGGCGGTTTCGTACAGGGGTAGTGACTGCTCGATGTCGCCGATACCCAGGAAGAACGAATGGGCTCGAGCCGTGGCGATCGCAGCGGCCAGACGGCGATCGCCTGAGGAGGTTGCGCATCGTTGTGCTTCGTCGAGGTGACGCCAGGCGCGCCCGGCCTCGCCGCTCAGGAGGAGCGGCCAGACGGTCAAAAGGTGCCCGCGACCTCGGCGAGCATCGTCGATGCCGGTCGTCGCGTCGGTGGCATCTTCGAGTACTCGCACGGCGCCGGCCAGGTCGCCGCTGAGGTACCAGGCGTTGCCGAGGACGAGTGCGAACTCGAACGTCGCGCTCTCCGGGTCGTGCTCCGCCAACCAGGTGTAGGCCTCTCGGAAGTTCGCATCGTCGCGCCGGACACGCTCGATTGCCTCGCCGCCCAGCGCGACATCGCCGTTCGACATGCCCAGCGCAACGTCGCGGTAGTGGTGTGCGTGGCGCCGACGGACGGCGGGACGCGTCGCTGGGTCCAGGCGTTCGGCCGCGTGCGACCGGATCACCTCCAGGACTCGGAAACGCGGTCCGCCGGATCGCGTCGCCACGCACACCACATCGAGGTCGAGCATCGACGCATCGGTCAGGTGTGCCAGGTCCGCGAGGAGGTCCGCAGCGTCGGTCTGGCACACAGCGAGGACGGCCTCGTTGTCGAAGCCGCCCGGGAACACGGTCAACTGCGAGAGCAGATCGCGCTGTGTCGGACTCAGCAGGGCATCACTCCAGGCGACGGCCTCATCGAGCGAGCGGTACCTCGGGTCGTGGACCGTCGATTCCGTGGCCACGGACGCCATATGGTCGTCGAGTCGCTCCGCAATCTGTCGAGGGGAGAAGGTCGAGGTGCGGCCGGCTGCCAACTCCACTGCGAGCGGCACACCGTTGACCTTGCGGCAGATCGCAACGATCGCCTGGAGCTCGTCGTCGCACGTGACGTCGGCGGTGTTCGTCACGGCTCGTTCGACGAACAGCCTGACCGCATCCGATTCAGCCACCTCCGTAACGATGCCGTCGTCGCTGGGGAGTCGGAGCGGGGAGACGACGTAGCGGGCCTCCCCCGGCAGCCCGAGCCGTTCCCGGGAGGTGGCGAGGACATCGACCGATGGTCCGCTGCCGATCAGCTGCTGAACGACGTCACCGACCTCGTCGACGAGGTGCTCGCAGTTGTCGATGATCAGGAGTAGCTCGCGATTGCCGACGAACTGTCGAACGGCATCGCCGAGCGCGCCGGACCGGCGTGCGCTGACACCCAGGATGGCTGCGAGCCGGGCGAGCACGGCGCCGGGGTGGCGAACCGGAGCGAGATCGAGCCACCAGACGCCGTCCGCGTACGACTGCTCGAGACGGCCGGCGATCGCAAGCGCCAGGCGGGTCTTTCCGATTCCACCGGGTCCCACCAGCGTGACCAGTTGATGGTCGGCAAGCATCTTGGTGACCTCGCGCAGTTCGTCGACGCGACCAACGAAGGAACTCACCGGGTTCGGCAGATTGTTCGGTGGCGGAGTTTCCGACAGTTCGAGAACGGGGTCCTGTCGAAGGATCTGGAGTTCGATGCGGACGATCGACGGCGAGGGGTCGATCCCGAGTTCGACGCGCAGGGTTCGCCGCAACCGTTCGAATGCGCGGAGGGCATCCGCCTGTCGGCCGCTGCGATACAGCGCGATCATCAACTGGCCCCACGCCGGCTCGTGGAGCGGGTCGCGGGCGATCGCTGCTTCCAGGTCGCCGATGACCGACTGATGGTGACCCAGCGCCAGCTCAGCTTCGACGAACACGTGAGTGGCTCGGCGCCGGAGCTCGTCCAGACGAACCGTCTCACTGATCCGGATCTCCTCGTTCGTCAGGTCGACGAGCGGAGGACTGCGCCACAGTGCAAGGGCTTCAGCCGCGCGTGAACGGGCGGTCGTCGGGCGTCCGGCGCCGAGTTCGTCCTCGGAGGATTCGGTCAGGTCGGCCAGATCGATCGCGTCGACATGTGCGATCTGGAGATCGAGTCGGTACCCGCCGGGCTCGGTGAGCACGGTCAGTGCGCCGATCGAGCGTCGTAGCCGCGAGATGTGGCTGGCCAGCGTGCGTTCGGCTGTGGCCGGAGGGTCCGAGCCCCAGAGCACCTCGATGAGCCACGACTTCGAGACGGCCATCGGCGCGCGGGCTGCGAGGGCGCTGAGCAGCGCTCGTTCCTTGGAGGTCTCGAGCGGCTTGTGCTTCCCGTCGAGATGCACTTCGAGCGGCCCGAGTACGCCGATCCACACACTCTGAGGGTACCGAAGCCGACCGGTCGGGCGCAGTGTGCAACAGCGCTGCAACACCGTCGACGGATGCTGGTCTCGACGAAAGGAGAGATCATGACCATCAAGCGAGTTCTCGTACTTGCGGGCCTCGTTGTCGCAGCGGTGAGCGCCTGCGGCAGCGATGATGACGGTGCATCGGATGCTCCCGCGTCGAGCCCGCAGCCAACGGTTGTCACGACCGTCGAGCCGCCGGCCGACGTGCCGGACACGACCGTCGAGCCGGCATCGCCCCCAACCACCGAGGATGCGCCCGACGACATCACCGACGCGCTTGCGCCTGGTGAGATGGCGATTGAACTCGTCGACTGCGAGCAGTTCCCGATGGTCGCCAAGGTCGATGCGGCGGCAGCTCAGTCACTGGTTCCCGACGAGGTCGACCTCCTGCTCGACGACGCCGGGCTGGCGACGTTCACGCATGTCTCGAAGTCGTGCTCGGACATCGTCGTCGACGGTGTCTCGCAGGGACCGGGGCACTTCGACACCCAGTGGATCACGATCGTCGGGCCCGCCGATCAGCGCACGTACGCCGCCTACCCCGACCACTTCGTGATCCCTACTGACTACCTCTACCCGGTGAACTTCGCGACGGACAACCCCGGCTACCAGGAGGCTGCGTCGGCCTTCGGCGTCCCGATCGAGCTGGCGACGATGCAGATGGACCCACTCGGTCCCGGGCCATGGACGGGCTCGACCGAGGGACCCGATGGCAGCTACCAGTGGTCGGTCGACCACGTGGACCCCGGCGGCATGCAGGTCTACTTCGTGCACGTCCTCGAACGGACCGAGCAGGAGGGAAACTTCCGCTACGACATCGAGTGCCCGGCGATACTGGCCTGGAACGCAGCGCTGGCAACCGTCGCGCTCGAATCGGGCTCGGCCGTCTCCGACGCCTTCGGCCCGGAGATCGCCGGTGACGGCTACGGCGTCGAGCTGTCGTGCGACGTGACGATCGTGCGCACTCCGCCCGTCGTGGTCACGTCCGACATCTCCTACACCGAAACCAAGCAACTCGACGTGTACGCCCCGGCTGCTGGGTCGGACTGGCCCGTCGTGGTGTTCTTCCACGGCGGCAACCCGACCGACAGCCCGGAGTTCCGCACGACGATTCCGGAGCCCGCCGCACTAGCCGCCCGCGGTCTCGTGGTCTACGTACCGCACTGGGCATCACTCGGCCCCGATGGAGGATCTGAGGACACCGTGTGCGCCATGTCGTTCGCGCAGGCCACGGCCGGAGAGCATGGCGGCGACGCGGATCGAGTGACGATCTCGGGGTACTCGACCGGCGGATTCACCGCGGCTGTCCATGCGCTGATGGGTGACGATCCGCCGTTCGCCTCGGAGGACTGCCTCGTCGATCCGTTGATGGTGCTGCCCGCCGCAGCGGTCCCGGGCGGGACGCCGTACTTCGCCGTCGACGCCGCACGGGCCGGTGCGTTCGCAACGAATGAGCAGTGGAACGAGCTGACGCCTGACGAGCTCGATGCGTTCGATCCCTACCTGTTGCTCGGTCGGAACCCGAACATCCACTTCGTCATCGTCGTCGGTGAGGAGGACCACGGCGGTGGAGCGCTCGGGGACATCCCGATCGTCGAGTCGAGCCTCCAGTACCACCAGGCCATGCTCGACGCCGGCTACGACGTCGAGCTCGTGACCGTGCCTGGCGGCCACGTTCTGCTGCCCGGCTCCTTTGCGACCTGGATGGACACGATCGTCCGGACGGCCCAAGCCACGTGAATGAGGATGACATCACGGGTCAGACCCGTGATGTCATCAGCGCGAGCCAGGCGGGGCGACTGGCTTCGTAGCTGTCGATCGCGTCGGCGTGTGTGAGGGTGATTCCGACGTCGTCGAGGCCGTTGAGGAACCGGTGCTGGGTCTGCGGGTCCATCGGGAACGACTCGTCGATCCCAGCCGCGGGCACCTCGACCTTCAGGCGTTCCATGTCGACGACGATCTGCGTCTCGGCGTCGGCCTCGATCGCCGCCCAGATCGCCTCGACCGTCGCCTCGGGAACGACGACCGGGACGAGGCCGTTCTTGGTGCAGTTGTTCCGGAAGATGTCGGAGAAGCTCGGCGCGATCACGGCGTCGAACCCGTACTGCTGGATCGCCCACACGGCGTGTTCGCGCGACGACCCGACGCCGAACGCCGGCCCGGCCACGAGGATGTTGGCCTGCGCGTAGCGCTCGTCGTTGAGGACGAAGTCGCGGTCGTCGCGCCACGTGGAGAACAGCCCCTTGTCGAAGCCTGTGCGCTCGACGCGCTTGAGCCAGTCGGCAGGGATGATCTGGTCGGTGTCGACGTCGGAGCGCTTGAGCGGCACCCCGGTCCCGGTGATCACCTGCACCGCCTTCATGACGAGGCTCCTTCCAGGTCTGCAGGCGTACAGAACGTGCCCTTGATCGCCGTCGCCGCAGCGACGCCTGGGGAGACGAGGTGGGTTCGACCGCCTCGTCCCTGACGGCCCTCGAAGTTGCGGTTGCTGGTGCTGGCGGCGCGCTCGCCGGGCGCGAGCTTGTCGGGGTTCATCGCCAGGCACATCGAGCAGCCGGGCTCGCGCCAGTCGGCGCCCGCAGCGATGAACACCTGGTCGAGCCCCTCCGCGATCGCCTGTGCCTTCACGGCGTGACTACCGGGGACGACCATCACGCGGGGCACGGTGACCGTGCGTCCCTTCATCACCGCCGCGGCGGCGCGGAGGTCCTCGATGCGGCTGTTCGTGCACGACCCGATGAACACGGTGTCGACCGCGACGTCGCGCATCGGCGTGCCGGGCTCGAGGCCCATGTACTCGAGCGCTCGGGCCACGGTCTCCTTCGTCGTCGGGTTGTCGTAGTCGTCCGGCGACGGCACCACCGAGTCGATCGGTGCGACCTGGCCGGGGTTGGTGCCCCAGGTGACGTGCGGCCGGATGGCCGTGGCGTCGAGCACGACCTCCTTGTCCCACACCGCATCGTCGTCGCTGTACAGCGCCGCCCAGTCAGCGACGGCGGCGTCCCATACTGCGCCGCTCGGAGCCTGCGCCCGCCCCTGCAGGTAGTCGAACGTGGTCTCGTCGGGGGCGATCATGCCGGCCTTGGCGCCCGCCTCGATCGACATGTTGCAGACCGTCATGCGGCCCTCCATCGACAGCGCCCGGATCGCCGAGCCCCGGTACTCGATCACGTGGCCGATGCCGCCGCCGGTGCCGATCTCGCCGAGGATCGCGAGGATCACGTCCTTCGCCGTGACACCGGGCTGCAGTTCACCGTCCACGGTGACCGACATCCACTTCGGGCGCTGCTGGGGGAGCGTCTGGGTGGCGAGGACGTGCTCGACCTCGCTGGTGCCGATGCCGAATGCGAGCGCACCGAACGCGCCGTGCGTGGCAGTGTGCGAGTCGCCGCACACGATGGTCATGCCCGGAAGGGTCCGTCCCTGCTCGGGGCCGATCACGTGCACGATGCCCTGGTTCGGGTCACCCATGGGGAAGTTGGTGATGCCGAACTCAGCGGCGTTCGCCCGCAGCGTGTCGATCTGTTTCGCGGAGATCGGATCGGCGATCGGCTGGTCGATGTTCTCGGTTGGGACGTTGTGGTCCTCGGTCGCGATCGTCAGCTCGGGCCGACGGACGGTGCGGCCGGTGAGGCGGAGCCCGTCGAACGCCTGCGGGCTCGTGACCTCGTGGACGAGGTGGAGGTCGATGTACAGCAGGTCGGGCTCGTCCGGTGCGGAGTGCACCAGGTGGCGTTCCCACACCTTCTCCGGAAGTGTCTTTCCCATCGTCCCGACTCCTTGTCGTTTCCCACCATGTGGGATATCGTTCCTGCAGTATGGAAAGCGTATCGGGTGTCGGGGTGCTCGACAAGGCCGTCACGATCCTGCAGGCGGTGGCCGGGTCGCCGGCGTCGTTGGCCGAGCTGATGACCCGCACCGGCCTGCCCCGTGCCACGGTGCACCGCCTCGGCGCGGCGCTGGAGCAGCACGGCCTGCTTCGTCGGGACGGTGCCGGGCGCTATGAACTCGGCCTCGGGCTCGTGTCGCTCGGCCAGGCGGCATCCGAGCGGTTTCCTCTTGTCGAGCTGGCCCGACCGGTGCTCGAGGAACTGCGTACCGACACCGGCGAGAGCGTGCAGCTCTTCGTGCGTGAGGGCGCGCACCGGCGCTGTGTCGTGTCGCTCGAGTCGCCGCACGGTCTGCGGTGGATCGTCCCGCAGGGGTCGGTGCTGCCCCTCGACGTCGGATCGGCGGGACGGGTGCTCTCGGGCGAAGTGTCCAAGCAGGGCTGGGTGCAGAGCGTTGGCGAACGCGAGGCCGGTGTCGCGTCGGTCAGCGCCCCGGTGGCCGGCGCCGACGGTTCGACGGTGGCCGCGCTGTCGGTCAGCGGACCGATCGAACGACTGACCCGCCAACCGGGCAGACGCTTCGGTCCCGCAGTGCTCGCCGCGGCCGAGCGGGTGTCGTCCCTTCTCCGCTGACCCGGCCCGCTGGGTCGTTGAGGAGTGCTCGGCGGCTCACGTACATGCTCGTGCAGTTCGATGATGCTCACGAGGTCCCCGAGGATCCAACCGCGTTGGTGTAACTCATGGCGGGCGGTCATTGAGAATCGATCCGTACTGGTCTAGTGACACATTCCAGGTCAGGGCCCTCGACCCAGCGCTCTCTCTTCGAGCTGGTGTCCGGTGACGTCCCCCTATTGGACAGATCGAAGCCCGCGAGTGTGCAGTGCTCGATAGGGACCGTACCCGAGTGGCTGGCCGGCACCGTGAAGCGTGATTCTGCCGGGCGAAGTGTGCGGGCCTGCGCAGCCGTGCCGCGCGTTTCGATGGCAGTGCGGACTGCGAGTGAGAAGGACAGCGCGCGTGCACCCGATCTGGTCATCGCAAACGGTGAGCACACGACGTCGCGGTCAGACCTTCGAGAACAGTAGGCGCGTGATGTACCTCTGTTGAACGATTCGCAACACGGTCTGAGCGATGTAGTACACGACCAGCGCCGCGAGGAAGAACAACTGGATCACAGCGAAGACGATTGGCAGGTATCGCAACAGCTTGTGATGGCCCGGTGACATCGTCGGACGGATCGAGGCACGCTCAGCAACGGTGCGCCGCAAGATGAAGTAGAGCGCTCCGAGCCCGACGACGAGCAACAGGTATGGCCAAGCCCCAACAACTCCGTCGACGAGTTCCTGGGCGGCCGACCTCGCCAGGTCGACGCCGAGCGACATCATCTCGCGCTCAGCGAACAGCGACTCGTGGAGACGCGAATCGACCGGCAGGAATCGAGGAATGAACCCCGGATCGGCGATCTGGTCCGGACGACCGAATGCCGCCCAGACAGCGTCCGCAATCGGACGCGCCGAACCACGTGGCGCATACGTCAGACCACGAAGGACGCCGAACACGACGACGAACACCGCGGCCTGCATCACCAGCGGCAGATAGGGAACGGCCGGATTGATCTTGTGCTCCTGGTACAGCTTCCTTTTCTCTTCGTTCAGCGTCACACGATCGTTGCGGTGCTCATCCTGAAGCCGACGCAGCTCGGGCTCCAACCGCTGCGTCTCGAGCAATCCCTTCGTGCTCTTGACCGTCAACGGAGTCGTGATCGCGATCACCACAAGCGCCATGAGACCGATCGCGATCGTGTAGCTGGCCGTCAAGCCGTAGAACCACGACAGCAGTTCAGCGGGGATCTCGAACATGAACTCAGCCGCCCCTCCAGTCGGCATCGTAGGCGGGCAGGGCCCACGTCGAATTCACAGCCCGAGAGGCACTGAGCGAGTTTCACCCAAACACCCTCGAACGAGAGCCCTGCACGGGTGGGTGCGCCCGTGAAAGTGCAGTGCTCGGCTTGCGCCGAACTCAGTCACCCCTGGAGGCGACGTCACAGCGATTACGTGACGCACCTTGGGCCGCAGTGCAGCGCGAGGGTTGGCGGCAAGAGCGCGTTACGGGGCGGGTGCTATCGAGTGCCCCGACCGGCACGTGAGGGCTACCCGTGGTGACGGGAGCCGAACGGCCTATCTGTCAACGGTCCACTTGGTGGTGGGCCGAGCATCATCGTTGAGGACGGAGGCCACCCGAATCGTCGTATCTTCAAACGGGACGGTGTCACGGTCCGCATACGCATCGAGCTGCCCGTTCGCGGGCGCGTAGGCGGTGCTGGAGCCTTCCGCGGCGAACGCGTCGATGGCGTGCTCCCCCGCATCGCCTGGTTCTCGGCAGCATGACCATGGCGCGAGTCCGGTTGGTGACGACTGCAAGCAATTCACCCGATTCGCTCTCAAACCACGTCTCCCATTGTCCGTTCAGACGACGCACCCTGAGCAGCGACACGGCGGCAGACGCATCGATGGGATCGTTGCTGTCTTGTACCCGCCAATTGGAAGCCACTCGAGGAGAGTGCCAGTCCTGAGTCGCCGACGCAACGACACGACGGTGCCCCCCGATCACACGTGTAACGCTGGATTGATGCTGCCTCCGCGTTGACGACGCCTCCGTGGGAGACTCTCAACGTGCCCGGCCAGGTGGAACTCTCGATACCCGAGCACCGGCGCCGGATCCGTTGTCGCCCACGAACACCGTCATGCCCCGGTCGAATCGCAACACCGAGCGCTTCGCGACCATCGACGCGATCGCCGGAACATCGAAGGGGTGTCCTCCACCGAGAGCGTCTTCGGAAGCCCGAATCTCAACCGACTTCAGGAACGGCACCGATGCATTCTGACCCAGCTGACCCACTCCGGGCCGAACCCGATCGGCAAGACTCCTCGCATGGCCGAACTGGACAACAGAATTCACACTCCGGCAGAGCCCTCACCGTCCGGCGACGCAGTAGATCGACAAACCTGAGGGGCCTTGGAACGCGCGAAGGGGCTCTCGACGTTCACAGATCCGAAGCGAGGTACTCTCCTATGGGGTCTCGCGCCGGTTCGGTCGCGTCGGACCGCGGCAGCAGTTTGTGGCATCCTGCTCGTCACGGCGAGTGGTCGCCGCACGACGAGGAGGGGCCATGAGCGTATTGCTCGACGAATACACCGCTGCAGCACTCCGCGGCGATCGCGCTGGCGCAGCGGAACTCGCCACGGAGTATGCGGGCCGTGACGAGTCGTGCCTCCGCGTCGTCACTCAATTGCTGGCGCCGTCGCAGCGCGATGTAGGTGAGCTCTGGCTGCGCGGCGAGTGCACTGTTGCGGAGGAGCACTCGGCGACGTTCGTCACGGAGTCGGTCTTGTCGTCGCTGGCGGTGGGGCTCGAGCCGAAGGAGCATGCGGGGACGGTGGTGATGGTGTGTGCGGAGGGAGAGTTGCACTCGTTGCCGACGAGGATGGCCACCGAACTGATGACCGCCGACGGGTGGCGGGTGATCCATCTCGGAAGTGCGATGCCGGCGGGGAAGCTCCGTTACTACCTTGCCGAAATCGATGCCGACGTTGTGGGGGTGAGCGTGACGCTGGCGACCAACCTCACCGGCGCTGCTCGTACCGTTTGGGCGGCGCGCCAGGCCGGCTACAGCGTCATCTGTGGGGGTCGGGCATTCGACTCGTCGGGTTCTCGTGCGCGCTCGATCGGCGCCCACGGACAACCCGGTGACCTGACCGAGCCATTTGTGCTCGATGCGGTGCTCTGGGGCGAACCGCTCGCCGTCAACATGAGCGCCGATTGGGCGCACCTCGATTTCCAGCGGGTGGAGGTCGTGCGCGACGCCCTGTCGTGGCTGGGAACGGGCGACTTCGCAGACGGTGTGCGCTCGGCGACGTGGCTCGCACAGTTCATTGCAGACCTCGAGGACATCGTTGCTGCCGGCGCTGCGGCAATGCTCTGCGGCGATCGGACAATCGTCCTCGAGCAGCGCACCTGGCTCGAGGAGCGACTCGCTGCCGTCGGCACGCCGATCGAGATGGCACGGCACTCATTCGACGCCGTCGCTGCGGTCGTCGACAGAAGGGTGCCGGGCGCCTCGGCGTTCTTCTTGTGACCGAGTCCTGCGAGCGCAACTCAGGATCGGAACGTCGCGCCAATTCACAGCCGCTCGCAAATTGCTGTCGGTGGATGCCGTACCGACGTCGTTCGTGCCCACCCACGGCACCTCCGATCGGCCACCGCAGCCTCACACCCACGCGATAACCATGGACGGAAACGCGTTGTCTCGCGCTCGGCTTCCGGCGCACTCGGTCAAATCGACGGCGTCGAGCTGCCGCGCGTAACGCGATCACCGAACGCCGCTGGGCCGGCAACGGTCGTCGGGATTGTGCAGCGCGCTGCTTGGGCCGCAGTGCGGCGCGGGCGGAGAACAGATGGCCGGATTATCGAGAGCGCATTATGCGCTGACCCCGATGAGCAGATTGCCGGATCACGCGCTGCCGTGCGTCGTACAGCCGGGAGCCAATACCGAGCGGGGTTCCGTTCGACAGTGTGCGTACGGTGTCGCCATGCCTGCGCTACGCGAACAGTCGCTGAGCGGCCTCGCTCACCTGGAGGCGGTCACCGCTCTGTTGCAGCGGATCCGACGCACCCATCCCACCGCAGGGCTGTGGGAGGCCGCCGATCGGCAATGGTCGTGGCGTACCCCCCGACCGAGCGATGATCTCCCGCAGCTGTTCTGGTTGGACGAGGGCGGCCAACCTGCGGCGGCAGTCATTCTGACGGAGTCTGCGCAGGGGGCTGCCTTCGACCCGATGTTCATGCCGGACGTGACACGCGACCAGATCGCCGAGATCGTCGAGCGAGGTCTCGCCCATGCTGCCGAGTGCAGGATCGACGAGGTCGACCTCGAAGTGGATCGCACCGACGATGTTCTGCGTGGCGTGTTGTTCGAGCACGGATTCACCGTCGAGGAAGGCGGCGCAGTTGAAGCGTGGCTGTCCGCCGATGCCCGACCCGAGATCAGCCCGATCCCGGAGAACTACCAGTTGTCGACCCGAGCCGAGTCAGTGAACGGACCGCACCACATGACCAACGCCGAGCGGAACCATCCCGACGTAGAGGAGCGCCTCCAGCAGACGTCGCTGTACCGATCCGACCTCGACCTCGTGGTCCACGACCGCGATGGCGACGTCGCGGCATACGGGCTGTTCTGGAACGACCCGACGACCGCTACTGGTCTCGTCGAACCGATGCGCACCGAGGACGACCACCAGCGGCGAGGACTCGCACGCCACGTGCTCACTACGGGTATCGATCTCCTCGCCCAAGCGGGCACGCAACGAATCAAGATCGTCTACGACCCCGACAATCCGGCATCCGGACATCTCTATCGCAGCGTCGGCTTCGAACCACACCGCAACACCGACCTGCTCGCCGGCCCGACCAGCCGCTGACGACCAGAGCGCATAGCTCCATCCCGATCGCTGAACGAGCAGTACGGCACGACTGTGAGCGGTCAGGTGCGCGATATCAACTGGTGGAGATGACGTTGCCGAAGCGCTGCTGGGCGGGTTGGGCTGACGTCCTGTTCGATGGTGAACAAACCAGAGGGCGCCCTACCGGAGCGCTGGTCAGCGCTGGTCAGCGCTGCGTGCTCTCGAGCGATGTCTTCTGCGACGACAGGAACGCCTTGCCCATGTTCAGCGAGCCGAATCTGCGGTAGAGGAACCCCAGTACGCCGTTCGCCTGGACGTCGCTTACGACGCCGTGGAATTGCACGCCCCCCGAGCTCGATGCCGTGTACGTGTCTTCGAAGTGCGATGTGCCCGTGACCTTCCTGGTTTCGTAGACCTCGTCGAATCGCAGCACGACCTCGTCGTCGCCGACGGAGCACTCGATGTTGTGCCGCCTCATCACGCCCTCGTTGGTTCGGATCGTGACGAGGTCTTCGCCCTGTTCGAGGAGTTCCGCCTCGCTGATGCCCGGCATCGAACGAACAACACCGACGAAGTGCTGACCCACGTCAGCGATTGACGCCTTGACGGACTCCAGATCGCAATCGATATGGGCCGTTCCATCGAACCAGGACATGCCCCGACATTCGTCGTCATCGCTGCCCGGGTCGGTCGACGTCGCCCTCGACGCCGTTCACGGTGGACTTCGGCGTGGACGTCTGGGTCGGCCTGTTGACCGACTCGGACTACTCCTCGTCGGCGCTGTTCTCACAGGTGGCGGGCTTCTACGTCATCGACGAGGGAGATGCCGTGGCGTACGGGCGCGACGATCTTGACTTCGTGGTGACCGACGACTCCTACGTCGGCTTCGGCCGCGAGGGCCAGTTCGTGCCGTTCGAGTTTGGCCCCGACAGCTACCAGATCTGGAGCATCAATACGCCGGAGATCGCCGTCGTCGTCCGCCCACGCGCGAACGACTGACGACCGGCCGGGCGGACCCATCGATCACCCACGTTGAGAGCGAAGTGTCGGAGCTCCGACTGTCAATTGGACGGCGCATAATCCCACCTCGTAGCGGGAGCGCAGCCCATCCGAGATCGGCACTTCAGCGAGCGATCGTCCGCTCCAGAACGTGCGGCTGCGCGAGTCGGCGGGCACTCGTGCCTGGCGGATCAAGTGTGGGCTGAAGATCGTTCTGCACCGGCGATGCGTTCGGCGTCCGGCTCACGGGCTGACGACGCGCGTCCTTGCGATCATGTCGTGGAACGTGCGTCGCTGCGGGTCCCACAGCGGCCAGAGGAACCCCAACCCGAACGGGATCGCACTGACCACCATCGCCGCGGTGCGGAGCGCACCGCGTCCCGAGCCGATCGTCACCTCCGTCTCGGCGTCGACCACCTTACACTCGGTGGCGTTCTTGCCGACGGTGCGGCCGCGGCCGATCGCCCTCGAGTAGATCAGGAAGAAGATCGCGCCGAGCGTGTAGAAGACGACCCGGCTGAGCAGCCGATCGCCGGCCGGGATCTCCGGGCAGACCTCCCTGTCGCCCTCGAACTCGCAGACGACCAGCCCGCCCTCACCCCAGAACCAAACGGCGAGCGTCGCCGGCAGTGCGACGGTGATGATGAAGATGACAGCATCGAGCATGAATGCGCCGGCCCGCTGCCAGTAGCTGGCCAGCAGGGTGCCCGTCCGCTTTTCGAAGGGGCTCGTCACCTGTGGGCGCCGCGGCGTCTCTCCGACCATCATCACCAGCAATCATCGCATGCCTCCCGGCGGTGTCCGCTTCTCGCGGCCCGCCGACGTTCACCGTCGACTGTTGTCGTGCGCCCGAAAATCGGCATCGGCCAGCAGGCCCAATCCTCGGGCCCGAGCATCCTGCCGCCTATGTGCGGCTTGTCAGCGTCCGTCTGACGAACATTTCCGAGCGGATGTAGCACACCGTGCTACGGTAGGTGGATGAGTCAGGTCGTGAGCCAACGAGAACTGCGGAATGGCAGCGGAGAGATCATGCGTCGCCTCGACGAGGGCGAGTCCTTCGTCGTCACACGCAATGGAGTTCCCGTCGGCGAACTGACCCCGCTGCGTCGTCTTCGCTTCGTGACTGCGGAATCCGTCGCAGAGGTCTTCCAGGCAGCTCCGCCCATCGACGCCGAACGATTCCGGCGAGACCTCGACGCCGTCGCCGATCAGAGCATCGAACCCCGTGCCTGACCAACGTGTCGAACGCGGCGTGCTCGACACCTCTGTCGTCATCGACCTCGACACCATTGACGTGAGCGTGCTCCCGTCCGAGGTTGCCGTGACAGCGCTCACCATGGCCGAACTCGCAGCAGGTCCCCACGCTGCCACGGACCCGGCGGAACGAGCGAGACGCCAAGACCGACTGCAGCGAACCGAGGCAGCTTTCTCACCGTTGCCGTTCGATACAGATGCGGCTCGTGCGTATGGGCGAATCTACGCCGCAGTGACGGCTGCGGGCCGCACGGCCCGAGGCGCACGGGCGGTCGACCTGATGATCGCAGCAGTCGCGTGCTCGGTCGAGCTTCCGCTCTACACGCGGAACCCCAGCGACTTCGCGGCTCTGGACGGGCTGGTCGACATCGTCGCCATCTGACTTCGCGCTCGTGATCACCCTTGCGGTTGACTGGGCCGAGTTGCACTGGATCGGCACGATTGTGCTCGGCCAGGTGCGCGAGAACGCGCTGCAAGACGGCAACCACGGCGAGAGCCAATCGCTCCCGATCTCGAGCCAGCTGAGGTGCTCGCCGATACCGGGTGCCTCAGCGCTGCGACTCGTTGGTCTCCGGCGATGATTGTCCGATGGTTGACCGCTGCGGCCATCGTGGTCAGCGCTGCGCTTGTCGGCCTCGTCGCCTGGATCGTGGGACTCAAGGGCCTTGCCAACAGAGCCGAGTCCATGTGCCTCGCCGATCTCGGCGATCATCCCGGAAACTACTCGGCGCTCGATATGTGCCGATCGCGAGCGGGTGCCGGCGTCTCTGAGGTCGATCGATACCGAGCGCCTGCTGGTCACGCGAGGAGAGCGAGGTCCCGCCGGATGTAGCGCAGGTGCGCCCACTCCTCTTCGAGGATCACGCGCACGCAGTCACCGACCGTGGGACGCCAGTCCCCGCCGCCCCACGGGTTGTTGCGCTCCTCGACGAGCAACTCCGACGTGGCGGCGGCGAGGAAGTCGGTCACCATCTGCTTCCGCTCGGCCCGCACCTCGAGGATCTGCTCGAACGTCGGCGTGTCGGTCCGGAAGATCGACATGTCGAAGCCCATCTCGGCGGCGCCGGTGAAGATCTGGCCGATCTCGTGGAATGGCTGCTCGATCCCCATGATCCCGCCGCGAAGCCAGGCGTCGGTCGCCAACACGAGGTGACGCAGGGTCTGAGCCAGCGACCACTCGTCGTCGACGTGGGCGTCGACCATCTTCGGTGGCGTGTCGGCCACAGTCGTCGCCCACGCGGCTTGCACGGCGACCCAACCATCACGCAGGCCCTCGGGCGTCTGCGCGTTCTGAAGCCCGCGGCCGGGGAACTGACGGTTGAGCTCGGCATCGACCAACGGCACCACGTCGACGCCGTTGACGAAGAGGCTGCCGAACAACAGGTCATGGCCGTCGATGTCGAGCCCGTCGACGTCAGCGCTGCGCATCGTCACCCCGCTGAGGTCGCACGCTCTCATCGTGGCTCCCTTGAAACTCGTCTTGTAGAACGTCGCACCCTCGAAGTCCTGCGGACCGGTATCAGTCGTCATCGACGCATTCTGCTCGTTGCGAAGCGCAGTTCTTGACCACAGGCCAGTTCGCATTCCGCCACGCGAGCGAATGGTCGCAGAGCTGAGTTGGACGGCACCGTGACCAAGCAGGTTTCCGCGCAATACGCCGGAGCTCGACGTGCCGATCTGGAGCGCTCAGCCGACGACGGCGTCCGCCGGGAGACCCTTGTCAGTCAGGGAGCGGGGAGGTGGGTGAGGAACTCGACCGTTCGATCCAGAGCGAGTTCGGCGGCGCCGGAATCGAACGACGGATGGGCGGACTCGGCGAACCAGTGCCTCGTTCCCGGATAGTCGAAGCAGGTGTAGTCGAGCCCCCGCCTCGCGATTGCCCGTTCCATGCCTCGGCGTGCAGTCGTCGACACGAACTCGTCCTCGTCGGCGAAGTGGGCCATGACGGGAGCCGTCGTGGCCGAATAGTCGCCGCCGCGTGTGCCGTAGAACAGCGCCGCTCCGCTGACCGGCGGGTTGGGGTGCTGAGCGAGCCAGACGGCCCAGTGGGCTCCCATCGAGAAGCCGAGCACGGCAGGATCGGATCCCAGACTCTGGTCGTCTGAGGCAAGTGCCTGCAGGCAACTCCGCAGCGTCCGGTAGACGGGCTCTGGCCGTTTGCTCTGGCGAAGCTGTCGGGCTTCTGTCTCTGCGGTCGCCGTGGCGCCCCTGTAGAGGTCCGCACATCCCGCCAGCAGGCCCGAGTCGGCGAGGCGGTCGGCGATGTCGACGAAGGAAGCGGTGAGACCCCACCACGAGTGGATAATGAGCACCGGGAAACCGGACGACCCGCTCGGTCGTGCGAGGTAGGCCGGCTCCGAGCTGTCACTTCTCGCCACGAGACCAACAATCGCACTGCCCGGCTGGATCGGCAACAGCGCGAGATCCGGCACGGCGGAACTGCCCATCCCCGGCGGTATCGGCGCTGGCCGCTCGGGTGCGCATTACCGGGCGGGTCGTCGAGCGCCGAGGTGCCGATCGCGAGCGGGTGGCGTGGGCGATTCGGGTCGGTGATATGCGTGGCGGGCCTACCGGGCGGCGCTGAGTGTTCGAGCTCGTAGGGCGATCCACCAAGCTGTGGCAATCCACGCGACTGCCGCAGTGAACAGTCCCCATTCCAGTGGCGTATCGAGATCGTCGAGCCCACCTGCTGCGGTTGCGATGGTCGTGAGTGTCAGGGCGCTTGCGACGAGGGTGCTGGCGATGGCGAATCTTCGGAGCCGCACCCTGTCTGACGGGGCAGTTCGTACCCGCCAAGCGATAGCCGCGGGTGGGACCGTGACGAGGAGCAGTGGCAGTCCGAAGTAGGCGCCAAAGAGTGAAATCGTGAGCACGGCGCCCAACAGTAGAAACGGTGCAACGACGATGAGCAGTGCGAGCGCAGCCTGCCGCACCAACTGTTCGTCGCTCACGCAATGGGTCTAGTCGAGATCGGATCTCCGAACGGTCCTGGCGCAGCGGTTGTCGTTTGCGGTCGGCCACGGCCACACGCGTTCTTGAGCGCCGGAGCGAGCGCCGAGGTGCCGTTCAGGAGCGAAGGTGTGGCGGTCGAGGCAGCGCGGATATGCGCAAGACCTGCTATCGGATCTGTGTCTTTGACAGGTCGTCTCGGTGGTGGCCGAGGCTTCTCCACGGGGCCGCGACCAGGAGCCAAACGGCGGCCGCGAGGGCGAGCGGCAGCGGCCCAGGTTGCATCGTGAATTCCAGACCGCTGGACTGGTCGACGGTGACGTTGGAGCCGAGGTACGGGAACAGGCCCGATGTGACCGGCTCGGTGGCGTTCGAGTCGAGCACACCTTCTGCGTAGTACAGCGTGAGGATGAAGAAGGTGACGAGGCTGACCGCAAGTGTTGAGACTGCGCCAACGAATCCAGCGACCCAGCGTGAGCGCAATTGTCCGTCTCGGGATGTGTCCGCGGCAAGATGGCGGAGGCTGCCGAGTTTGGCGAGGGCGGCTTGGAGTCCGACATGGCTGGCGGCGTCTGTCAGGTTCGACTTGAGTTCCGTGCGCAGCGCTTGTCGTTGCTTGCGGGGAACGCAGTAGAGATCGAGCCAGAAGTCGTAGCGCGAACTTGCCCACCACAGTCGTGTGCGGTCGAGTGTCGTGAGTGCGGCAGACTCAGTCATCGGGTCCTACTTTCGGGTTGTGGTGGGCGGCTGTGCGGGTGGCGTGTAGGTGGTCGTTGACGCCATGACGTTGTCGACGTTCTTGCTCAAGGCGAACCAGGCGGCCAGTGCGCGTTCGAGTTCATCGACACCCGCCGGTGTCGTGCGGTAGTACTTGCGGGCGGGACCCGAGGTCGACGGAACGAGCCGCGATGACAGCAGACCCTTGCTTTCGAGGCGAGTGAGCGCGGGATAGACGGTGCCTTCGGCGAGGCCGTCGAAGCCGAGCTTCTGGAGGCGCACCACGACGGAGTAGCCGTAGTCCTCGGCCTGGTCAACGATCTGCAGCAGAAGCATCGACAAGATGCCCTTCAAGACCTGAGTGTCGTGACCGCTCACGAGACTATGGTGATCCCTGGTACTTGGTGATGTCAAGTACTGATTGGGATCTGACACGCCGATCGGCTTCGCTCACGGACCGACGTCCGATTGGCCGCCGCGCATTCTCGAGCGCCGGATCGCTCGGAGATGTGCCGATCTCGGGCGGGGATTCGAGCGACGCCTTCGGTTGATATCGATCGGGTCAGTTGGCCCGGCGAGCCGCTATCGAGGGCCCTCTCGTGGAGTGGTTCTACTCCGCTGTCAGCAAGCCTGACGCGTCCACTTCAGCGTGAGGGCCAGTACCGCAATCGAGTACACGACGGGGACCGCCAGGACCCAGCCGAATGCCACGAACGCTTCGAGCGGGTGCTGCACGACGATCGGCTCCATCGAGTTTCCCGTCAGGCGGCATTCAAACGACGGCAACCGCAGCTCGCTGGACATCCGATACGCGCCGTCATCGGCGAAGTCGGTGACGTGTCACGGTTCCCGTCAGGGGATCACTTCGCCAGCTCCACCGGCACCGCACCCGTCGCTGCGTCATCGGGTGACCACCACCGTCACCGACTGAACCGGTCCGGGAACCGTCAACTGAACCATGCGCTCTGCATCGCCGCGATCACCCAGATCCGCAACGACACACCCGGCCGCGACTACTACCGAAGCAAGCTCGCCGCCGGTAAGAGCACCAAAGAAGCACTGCGCTGCCTGATGCGCCGCATCAGCGACGCCGCCTGGCGGCAGCTCCAACTCGACCGGGCACCCGACCAGACCAAAGACCAAGCCTGGTCCCGCTGGCCCTCCAAGCGCGGCAACCTTCAGCAATACAGATCGCCCGACACGCTGCGCATGAACGGCCGCCCACAACCCTTCAAACCCGCAGCCGTCTAACCTCGATGCCGGGTTCGGGATGTGGCCTCACCGAAGCATCACCACCGAAGCATCACCACCGAGGCGCAAGCTGATCACGCCGGCAGACCGCAAGGTCCAACAGACGTCCTCAACTGCCCATCCCGAACCCACCTCTTGACAGAGAGGAGCCGAAGTCGGTCGCCCCTTCCTCTCGACGGGCCACCGCATAATCACTCGTCCAACGGAAGCGTCCGGTTGAGGACCGCCATGTGAGACATCCGACGAACATGACGGTCCCTGAGCGATATCTGGGATGCTCGCTTCGGGCGTACTGATCGGCTGCTGCCGAGACATCCGGCAGGTTGTCGCTCCCGAACCTCGCGCTTATTGTAGAGATGTAGCTACATGGAGGCGCGATGACGACGCAGATGAGCAGCCGACAATTCAACCAAGACACCAGCGGCGCCAAGAAGGCTGCCGAGAACGGCCCGGTCTACATCACCGACCGGGGCCGACCGGCACATGTGCTGTTGACCTTCGACGACTATGAGGAACTCGTCGGACCACACCGAGCACTCGACCTGCTCGCCGAGCCGGCTGGAGTCGCGGACATCGAGTTCGCGGCTCCGAGGAACACCGACGTGGCGCAGCCGGCAGCGTTCGAGTGATGTTCGTACTCGACACGAACATCGTGTCCGAACTCCGCAAGGTGCGAAGCGGCAAGGCGAACCTCGGGGTTGCCGCATGGGCCGAACAAGTCCCGTCGGCCGAGCTGTTCATCTCCGCGATCACGATCCACGAACTCGAGCACGGCGTGTTGCTCATGGAGCGTTCAGATCCTGCGCAGGGAGCAGTGCTGCGGGCATGGCTCGACCAGAGCGTCGCCGCAGCGTTCAAGAGTCGAGTGCTCCCGGTGGACGAGCGCGTGGCGCGTCGCGCGGCTGGCTTGCACGTACCAGATCCCGCACCGTTCCGCGATGCTCTCATCGGCGCGACCGCGTTGGTTCACGACATGACCGTCGTGACCCGAGACCTCAAGGACTTCCAGCGTTTCGACGAACTCGACGTCATCAATCCCTGGAGTTGACCAAGTCATCCCACCCCGACCCTCACCGGCTACAGCCATGTCCCACCGCCGACGTATCACGGTGAACCGGCGTCACCCAGCGGTTGTCCACGGACACCTGAGGCGTCCGGTGGAGGATCTCGGTCTGAGCTGAGACCCGTTCAGTTCGGCGGACTGATTCCTATGGGTTTGCTCGGCTGAGGGTGCGATACACCGTCGGTCGCGACACCGAGAACAGCTCGCCGAGATCTGAGATCGTGTACTCGCCGGTCTGATGCATCCGCTTCAGCTCGCGCTGCTGCATCGGCGACAGCTTCGGCTGACGGCCCTTCAACCTGCCCTGGGCCCTGGCGACGGCCATGCCCTCACGGGTGCGCATCCGGATCAAGTCCACCTCGAATTCGGCGAATGTGGCGAGGATGTTGAAGAACAACTTCCCCATCGGGTCGTCGGGGTCGTAGATCTGACCGCCGAGCGACAGCGACACCCCGCGCTTGGCAAGCGTGTCACCGATGTCTCGAGCATCGGGGACGGATCGAGCAAGCCGGTCAAGCTTCGGAACGACGAGCGTGTCGCCGGTGCGTACCGCTGCCAGTGCTTGATCGAGGCCGGGACGCTCGCGTTTGGTGCCGCTGATGCCGTGATCGATGTAGACGCGATCAGGCGGAACGCCGAGCGCGTGAAGCGCCTGGCGTTGGGCCGTGAGGTCTTGCTCGTCAGTCGAGTGAAGCGCCCCGGGATCGGTGACTGCTCCTTCCCTTGAGAGGATGGAGTCATGTCAGGAGCGAAGCGGGTCGGGAGGTATCCCGATGAGATGCGTGAGCGTGCGGTGCCGATGGTGTTCGATCATCAGCACGAGTACCCGTCGCAGTGGAAGGCGATCGAGTCGATCTCGAAGAAGCTGTCGATCAATCATGAGACGTTGCGGATCTGGGTTCGTCGCGCGGAGACCGACGCCGGCGAGCGGCCCGGTGTGACGACTGATGAGCGGGCTCGGATGCGCGAGCTCGAGCGGGAGAACAAAGAGCTGCGCCGGGCCAATGAGATCTTGAAAGCGGCGTCGGCTTTCTTCGGGGCGGAGCTCGACCGCCAGTCCAAGAAGTGATCGCGTTCATCGACGCGCACCGCGACCGCTTCGGGGTCGAGCCGATCTGCAGAGTGCTCCGCGAGCACGACTGTGGGATCGCCCCGAACACGTACTGGGCAGCCAAGAAGCGACCACCATCGGCGCGTGCGCTGCGCGACGAAGAACTGACGGCGGAGATCCATCGGGTGTTCGAAGAGAACTTGTTCGTCTATGGCGCCGACAAGATCTGGACGCAGCTCAACCGGGAGAACATCCGCGTCGCCAGGTGCACCGTCGAACGGCTGATGCGCGCCGAGGGCCTGTCCGGGGCAAGGCGTTCACGATCACCACACACGCCGACGATCGGCTGCATCGCCCCGCTGATCTCGTGGCACGACAGTTCCGGGCGCCGGCACCCGACCGGCTCTGGGTTGCTGACCTGACCTACGTCAAGACCCATGCCGGCTGGGTCTACGTCGCGTTCATCATCGACGTCTACTCGCGGATGATCGTGGGCTGGCAGGCATCACGATCGCTGCGTTCGGACCTGGCGATCGACGCGTTGGAGATGGCCGTGTGGAACCGGCGACGAGCCGGCCGGGACCTCGATCAGCTGGTCCATCACAGCGACCGCGGCGTCCAATATCTCAGCATCCGCTACTCCGAGCGCCTCGCTGACAACGACATCGTCGCCTCCGTTGGTTCCAAGGGCGACTCCTACGACAACGCGATGGCCGAGTCGTTCAACGGGCTCTACAAGTGGGAGCTGATCTACCCGCAAGGCCCCTGGCGCGGTCTCGACGACGTCGAGTTCGCCACGATGACCTACGTCGACTGGTTCAACCATCGCCGCCTCCACGGCGAGATCACCAGCGATGCCTCCTACACGACCCCGGCCGACGCTGAGGCCGACTACTACCGTCAGACAACGACAGCCCTCGAGGCTGTCACCCAATAGCCAGAGCAGTCACCAGACCCGGGGCGATTCAGATCTGTGCGGCTGTCGAACCCTGTCTGTCAGGCTGAGGTGAGACACCGGTGATGCCGGTGCTCACTGTCCATCCGGGGCGAGTACAAGGAACCCTGACTGATGACTACGACCTCAACCACGTTGCTCGATCGCGCCCACAATGGTGGCGTGAACGGACACCACGATGCTGGCGATCCGCTACGTTGTCGCTCGATGCGGACACGTGGTGGGGGCAGGTGACAGGTGCGCCGCGTTGCTCCGCTCCTTGCGCTGACCATCGTGTGCGGGCTGGGCGCAGCGTGCGCAGGCAGTGAGAGTCGACTCGCAACCCTCAAGACCGACCCGATGGCGACGTACGTGCTGCCTGCTGCCGTCGACAGTCGGACCAGCGAGATCGTCGGCGGTGCGTCCGGCGTGTCGTCGCCGTCGGCCGTGCGGACCACCTTCACCGTGCCCGACGGCGGCGCCGCCGATGCGATCGAGGAGATCGCCCGCGCCGCCACCGACGCCGGGTGGGAACTTCGCCAGCGAGAGTTGATCGGCTTCAACGGTGAAAAGAAGATCGACGGGATCAATGCCCAGATCGTGATCGCCGGCATCGACCAGGACGACACCGTCTGGGTCGAGTTGTCGAGTCGATCCAAGTGAGTCCATATCAACGGGCACATCAAACCGAAGATGCTCGCGATCGGCACGTCGGTGCTCGGTCATGTGCGCGAGAGTGTCTCAACGCAGTGTCGGTTCCACGCGGTCGACGGTTGCGTCACGCGTCGACATGTGCGGACCCACCGACGGCAACCGCGTCGAGGCGCCGAGGCACAACGCCCACCGGCTCGCCGCTGGGGTCGCCGACCACCACGTGCGGCCATGTCGCCGCACACGAGACGCCGAGGTCATCGAGCTCGGCTTCGGCACCGGCCGATACCAACTCGTCGGCGTCGGCCCGCTTCGGCCACGTCTCTTCTTCCACTGGGATCGCAAGCGCTCCACCAAGTCGCGAGGCGTTTCACTCGACCTCGGTCGCAGACTCCGACTCGCCATCACACCCGATGAACCCCACCGTGTGCTCGCACGCATTCGCAGTCACGCCCTCACCCTTGACGTTGATCGATAGCCAATTCAAGACGGTGACGTCGGCGCCGCGATCTCGGTGAGGATTCTCGTGGCGTTGTCGATGAGCGTTGAGAAGTGGCCTCCGGCTTCGACCATCGTCAGTGTGGCGGTCGGGATGTTGTCGGTCAAGAAGAACGCCCACGCTGGGGTCGCTTGCCTGTCGCCGTCTCCGTGCCATACGGCTGTCGTCGTTTGGACTGCCGCCAGGTCGAAGCCCCAGTCGCGGTGGTAGAGCGATGCCTCGTGGATGAGGCCGGCGTCGCCGGCTCTGACGGCCTCGGTCATCTCGGTGAGGATCGTGCGGGTGATCGATGGTCGATCGCGGAACATCGCTCGGTCCGCTGGCTGCATCTTGGCCCACATTCCCAACCACCGGTCGGGATGATTGGACATCTGGCGGATTTGGCTTCGTGCGACCGTCCGGTACAGGGTCGGGTGCTTCATGAGCGCGTTCACGGCACGGAACATGGGGTGTAGGCCGCGATTCGTCGCTGCCGGAGGAGCGACGGAGGACACCGTGGCGACCCGTCCGATTCGTTCGGGTAGGGCGGCTGCGCACGCGAGCGCATGGGGGCCACCGCCGGAATGGCCGATGACGCCGAAGTGGCCGAGGCCGAGATGATCGGCCAGTTGCTCGACGTCGCTCGGCCAGTCGATGAGACGCCGACCCGGCTGGAAGGTCGAACGGCCGAATCCCGGCCGGTCCGGGCAGATGAGTCGAACGCTGGTCTGAATCGCGGCGGCATCCAAGAGGCTTCCGGCGAGTCGGGAGTCGTTGCCGCCATGGAAGAACATGATGGGCGGTCCCGATTCGGCGCCGTATTCCGCCCAGCACAGTGTTCGGCCACCGGCGAGCTGCATTGAGAGTTGTTCTCGATTGCTCACGCTGCGCGAACTCCAGATGACGTCTTCGGCATGGGTGTCTCTCGCTCAGAAGGGTGGCACGTTGCCGACGGCCCCCCCGCCGGCGGTCTTCGCGACCGCTGCTGAGGCGATGCGATCTGTGGTTCGATTGTTCCGTTCGACGTGGCGCTTGAGCCCCTCCAGCAGTTCGCGCATTCCGGCTCGGTAGGTGCGTCGGACGGCAACGGTGTTGAGGAGCCGTCCGATCGGGCCGTACTTGAGAGTGTAGGTAGGGCTGACAGTCAGCTCGGTGCGATTTCTGATTCGGCTGTCGGCGAGGGTGAACGCGATGTCGGCGGTCTTGAACGGGAGCGTCGAGTCGGTGATCCGGAAGGTGATCGCGGTTCCTGGTTCGAACTCGACGACATGCTCGGTGAGCGAGTGCTTGGCGGTGATGTCGCAGTGACGAGCACCTCCGACGCCCTCGATGTCGTTGGCTCGGTGCGATCCGATGAGGCCTGGGTTCCACGAGGCAATTCCGCCGATGTCGGCGAGCTCGGCCCACACGTCCCGGCGGGGAGCGTCGATCGTAGTTCGTTCGGTAAAGGTGCTCATGAGAGGTACTCAACGAGTTGGTGGGCGTGGGTGTCGAGGGCGGCGAGCACGGTGACCTCGTCGGCGGGTGGAAGCCAGACGACGACTCGATCGATGCCAGCCTCGTGGTAGCCGGCCAGGAGTGCCGGGTCGCCCTGAGATGAGTACACGGTCACGACCGCGGTCTCGGGGTCTCGGTCGTGTTGTTCGAAGGCGTTGCGAAGTTGGGGCAGGCGGTCGATGACGTCGCCGTAGCCTTCGATCGGGAGCCACCCGTCGGCCCAGGTGGCGATGTCATCGAACACCTCGCTGGTGGCGCGTGCCCCGACGTGGAGTGGCGGGGCGGGCCGCTGGGCGGGCTTGGGCCAGGACCACGACGGCTCGACCGAGCAGTAGTCGCCGCTGTAGGCGCCCTCGTCGTCGGTCCAGAGTCGGCGCATCAGGGCGACGTGGTCGATCAGCCGTGGGCGCACGGTGTCGAGGTCGACGCCGTGCGTTGCGCACTCCTCACGGTTCCACCCGTAGCCGACGCCGAGTTCGAGCCGCCCTGCGGACTGCCAGTCGAGCGTGGCGATCGTCTTGGCCGCGATGACCGGATCACGCAAGGCCAGCAACGCCACGCCGGTCCCGATGCGCAGCCGGGTCGTCGTTGCGGCAGCTGCGGCGAGCGCGACGAACGGGTCGCACGTGCGTCGGTACCACTCGGGGAGCTCACCACCGGGCCACGGCGTGGCGCGTGACACCGGGACATGGGTCTTCTCGGTGACCCACAGCGAGTCAAACCCGCGCGCTTCGACTTCGGGCGCAAGCCGCTGCATTGGCATCGTCTGGTCGGTCGCGAAGATCATCACCCCGACCCTCATCCCAGCGTCGCCCTGCTTCGTCGCGTTCACGGCGCGGCCGGCTGGTCGTAGCCGAAGAACCCGGCGAGGTGCACGATCCGGCCGTCGTCGATGACCGCAACGTCCAGGCCGTCGAGCGCGACGACACCGTCGGCGCCGATCATCTCCCAGCCCCACCGCACCACGTTGTGATGGGCGTCGACGCCTCCCTTCTGACGGAACGAGCTTCCCGGGTAGGTGGCGTGGAACCCGGCGAACATCGCCGCAAGCTGCTCGTGGCCCGTTACCTCTGCGACCGGGTCGCTGGACTGCGCGTCCGGTGCCCAGATCCGGCGAATCGCGTCGCTGCGAGCGGTGTCGCTGGTCGCGTTCCAGCACTCGAAGTAGCCGTCGATCACGGTCTGGGGGTCGGCGGTGCTCGTGTTGTCCATCGTGTTGGTCATGTGTGCCATCGTCGGGCAATCCATGACGCGAAGCGATGACCCGTTGGGTCAAACGACGGCGGACAGATCGGACGCGCGATCGATCCAGGGCCGCGACGCCAAGATCTCCCGGGTGGATTGATCGGCCGGGTAGAGCGTCTCGATCGACAGCTCCGACAACGTCACGTCCTGGGCAGTCCCAAAGGTGGTCACGGTCGACAGGAACGATAGCTCGACGCCCTCGATGACGATCCGCAAGGGCAGTACAACGTCAGGGGCTGTGGGCATGGAGCGAGCAGCCGTCGGGGCGTACTTCTCGCACTCGTCGATCAAGGCTCGGAGTTCGTCGTCCTGGGTGAGCACGAGCACGTGGCGCATGTGACGCAGCAACTGGCCGGCGTACTCGTCGAAGTTCGTCACCCGCGAGGCGAGGCCGTCGGGGTGCAGACTCAAGCGGGCCACGTTCAAACCTGCCGTGAGCAGTGCCGGGTCGACACTCGCGGTGAACCAGAACGCGGCAGTGTTGGCGTCGACAACATTCCAGCGTGTGTCGATCACCGTCGTCGGGTTCGGATCGTTGCCGTCGAGCACCAATCGGATCACGTCACGAGCCGCAGCCAACGCGTCGTCGTCGAGCGAGTACTCGCTGAACACCGGCGCGAACCCGCCAGCGAGCAGCATGTCGTTGACGGCACGTTTGGGCATCTCGAACTCGTCCGCCAGATACAGCAACAGCTCGCGACTCGGCTTGGCCCGCCCAGTCTCGACACACGACAGATGCCGCGTCGACACCCCCGTCCGGCTCGAAACGTCGAGCTGGCTCAAACGGCGCACCGACCGCCAATGCCGCAGCAGGGTTCCTGCATGGAGATCCGCCGGTCGGGACATGACACCCAGCGTACGAAGCTTCCACCATCAGAGCCATGACCCAGCACGTCATGGAATCCCCGCGGCTCGGTCGTCACGATCGACTCATGGAATCCCCTGCCAACACCGATCCGATCACGAAACTCCGCTTCGTCCTGACCGCCAACGCCACCACATCAGGACTCGCGGGTCTGACCGCACTGGTCGCTGGTGAGCGTGTCGACAACTGGCTCGACACCGCGCATCCGGGCTGGGTGCGGGTCATCGGTGCCGGCCTCGTCGCATTCGCCCTCGCCGTCATCGCGCTCTCGCGCTCCGACGTGCAGAGTCTCCGCCGATGGGTGCCGGCTGTCAGCTTGGCCGATGGCGGCTGGGTCGCCGCGTCGGTCGCGACCATCATCGCCGGCTGGTACTCGAGCAGCGGTGCCGACTTCATCGGAATCATCGCGGCCATCGTCGGAACGTTCGCCCTCACCCAGATGCGACTCTTGCGAACCCCTTCGGCACCCGTCACACCGTCACTGGGGCTCACTGCTCCGCCGGAGCGCTGCCGATGAGCACCCACCGCGCCCGAGCGATGACCCCGGGGCAAGACGTACGCCAACGCGCCGCATCGCCGGCGCAGTCGGTCACCCCTTCGGGCGGACAACTCACTGCATGATCTCGCGATCCTCGCCTCGGTGGGATGCCGTCGGGTGGACTGCCGACACGATCCGGTCCGAGCCGGAAATCGTCGCTCTCATCATTGTTGGGATTTTCAGGCAGGGGTCGTGGGTTCGAGTCCCACTGTCTCCGCCAGGTCTGGCCAAGCGTGAGAGCCCGACCGGCACTCCGAGAAGTCGCCGATATGTCAGCGGTGTGCGAGCCAATCGGACACCGATCCGCACGGGGTGCGTCTGGAGGTGTGTCCCGTACAGATGACCCGACCGGTGCTCATCTGGAGCTGTCGTGCCACATGTCGCGCAGCTTGAGTGTGGGCCCGGTGTGGAGGATGGCGCGGGCGTAGACCCAGCCACCGAGCTCGACGAGGGCTGCGATCGCCGCGACGGTGAGTGCGGCTGCGACGATCGGTTCCCACCATGCGGCGGCGCCCATGGCGATGCGCTCGGGCATGATCAGGGGCGCTGTTGGCGGGAAGAACGAGAGCAGCGTGGCCCATGCAGAGTCCGGGCTGGCGATGGCGGCGAACGACGCGAAGTAGGCGACGATCAACACGACGGTCACTGGCCCAGCGACGCTTTGAGCGTCCTCGGCCCGCGACGCGAGCGAGCCGAGCGCGCCGTAGACCATCGCGTACAGCGCGTAGCCGAGCACGAACCACCCCACAGCCCACGCGATCACACTGCCCCGAGCGGCCGGGACATCGAACGAGTCGACCAGAGCCATCGCGGCCAGCGCGGCCAGTGCCGTCACGGCGACCTGCCCGAGCCCGAGCAAGCCGATGCCGGCGACCTTGCCGGCGAGGAGATTGCGGGCCGGCACGCGAGTGAGCAGGACCTCGACCACACGGCTCGTCTTTTCCTCGACGACGCCGGACAGCACCAGGCTGCCGTACGTGGTGATGGCCAGGAAGAGCAGTACCGCCATCACAAGGGCGGCGGTCTCGTCGTCAGGGCTGCGGCCGGCCACGAGGCCCAGTTCGACGTTCTCGACGGGTACTGGTGTGGCGAGGGCCGCCAGCGTGTCCGGGTCGATTCCGGCGGCGGCCGCTCGGTTCTCGATGGCGACGAGCTGGATGGCGCCGGTTGCGACCGCCTGGAGCTGTTCGTCGGTCCGGCTGCGCCACTCGAGCTGCTGGGCGTCCACGACGAGCACGTCGATGTCGCCGTCGCGGACGGCGGCCTCGCCTGCCGCGAGATCGTCAAAAAGGTGAATCCGTGAGGAGAACCCGACGGCGTCGCTCTGGTCCTCGATGGCGCTCGGCAATTCGCTCGGGAAGGAACCGGTCAGACCGACGTCCTTTGTGTCGGCTCCGGTGTCGAGCAGGGATGGCAGGACGATCACACCGACGACGGCGACGAGCATCACCAGCAGCGAGGCCCGAAACGCACGTGATCGGCTTCGTTCGCGTATCTCTCTGACCGCAACCAGCCACGTCTGCGCCAGCGCGCTCATGTCCCCACCGCCTCGCGGAACAGTGCCGACAGCGACGGAGGCTGATAGGCGAACGAGGTCACGTCGGTGGTGTCGTCGATCGCGGCGACCACCGCCGCCAGGTCGATGTCGTGGTCGACTCGCAGTCTGACGTGACCGTCTCGGGCGTCGAGGACCTCGGCGCCCGGCAAGGTGGACAAGTCCGGTGTGCGCCCGCAATAGTCGATGTTCACGTACCGCTGCGTCACCGCAGTGCGAAGCTCGTCGAGTGTGCCGGCTCGCACGATGCAACCGTCATCGATGATCACCACGTCCTCGCACAGGTCCTCGACCAGGTCGAGCTGGTGACTGGAGAACAGCACGGTCGCTCCTGCCGAAGTGAGCTCTGTGAGCAACCCGGCCATCGCCGCCATGGCGAGAGGATCGAGCCCGGAGAACGGCTCGTCGAGCACCAGCAACTCGGGCTCATTTACCAGTGCCCCGATCAGCTGGACGCGCTGTTGGTTGCCGTGGGACAACGCGTCAAGGCGGTCGCTGGCGCGATCGGTGAGGCCGAGACGATCCAGCCACGTGTCGACATTCTGTGAAACGTCGTGGCGCTTCCGCCCGCACAACTCGCCGAGGTACACCAACTGGTCTCGTACCCGCATGCGCGGGTACAGCCCTCGCTCCTCCGGCATGTAACCGAAACGCGCCCGCTCAGCGGCTCCGACCGGTGCACCCCGCCAGCGCACCACACCGACGTCGAGTTCAACCAGCCCGAACACCGCCCGCATGGCCGTCGTCTTCCCAGCCCCATTCGGACCAAGGAACCCAGTGAGCCGACCCGGCCGGACCGAGAACGTGCACCCATCGAGCGCGGCAACGGCACCAAACCACTTGCTGGCCCGATCGAACTCGAGCATCGCGACACCTCCCACGCAAAGCATCGCTGTAGCCGCCCTGCTGCGCCAGAGCACAATGTCCGCGGCTCTGTCGGCGCACACTTCGCTCAGCCGACTCGGGCCACTAGGCACTCAGAACCGGCGCACTGTGCGACCTCGGACCACGATCAGCCCACCGCGTCATCACCCGTCGACGGCAACGTCCGGTCGGGGACCGGCTACTGAGACGTCCAGCGAACAGTTCCTGCCGGTGTCGAACGGGACGGATCACGTCCGGCAGACGTCCCCCGATCGGACACGAAGCGACCCGCGAGTATGCAGTGCCCGATGAGGGCCGTGATGTTGCGCGTGCTCAGCGCGCTCGACCGGACTGCGGAGCGCACGTTATGTGTGTCGCCGCCCACACCTCCGGTGTCCGCTGCCGAGTATCGAGTGGGTTCGGTCCAGACCCCGACCGTCTCAGCCCGGAGACGTCTCGTCCAGCACTCCGATCGGGTAATCGGTCGGCAGATGATGCCCTTCATCGGCGTCGAGACAGGTGAGGCCTCCCACCGGGTCAGGCACCTGACATGGTCGGAATTCCGGCGAGGGGGTACTCCTACTGTTCCCGATCGAGTCGTCGCATCTCGTTGATCTCTTCCGCTCGGATGGTGGCCGGGGTGGTTGGTTACTGCTGATCGAAACGCAGCCGTGACGGATCGACGGCGTACGTCCACGGCAGGTTGGAGTTCTTCCAGCCGTTGACTCGTCGCTTGCCGTGATCGGGGCTGCTCGGGTCGTCGACCTTGTCGCCTTCGAATCCGTCGATGACGTTGTAGACGTTGGTGAACCCGGATGCTGCGAGGGCGTTGACCGCCATCGCGCTGCGTCCCCCGGAGCGGCAGGTGACGAGGACGGGGTCGTCCTTGTCTGCCCACGCCGAGACTTGCTCGACGAATCGAGGGTTCGGCACCCACCGCAACGACCCGCTGTTCGGGTCGACCTCGTCGGCGGCTGTCGCCAGCGGGATGTTGACCGCTGCCTCGGCGTGGCCGACGAATACGTACTCGTGTGGTGTGCGGACGTCGAGGAGCCTCGTACGGTCATCTGATTCGAGCAACCTGTTGGCCTCCTCGGAGGTGACGTACAGCCCGAGCTGGGTCTGACGGGCCTCGGAGACCTCGTGTCCTGAGGTTGATGTCATCGTCGCGGTGTTGTGGTACTTGTCAGATGCGGCGGCGCCGACCGCGTCCGGGTGTGACGGCTGCACCGACGACGGCGGCTTTCGCGACCGGCGATGGTCCAGGCGTCACCGCTTTGGTGACGACTGCTGCCTTGGCGACGGGTGCGCCGACTACTCCGACTCGTCCTCTGCGTCCTGGTCGTACTGGCATGTCAGGCTCCTTGTGTCTCGAGTGCTTCGTCCGCCTCGATGGCGGCGATGATGGCCTGGGTGGGGATGCGGCCGTTGGCGATGAGTTGCCCGCCGGCGCGGCGTGCAGCCGATCCGAACGGTGCCGCCCACAGGTTCTCGTACACGATGACACCGGAAACCGTGCCAGGGTCCATCGCAGCGGCGAGATGGACGACGTCGTCTTCCGCCAGGAACTCCGCAAGTTCCGCCTCGAGGGCCTGGAACGGGCCGAGTTCGTCGAGGTCGGACAGTTCGATGGCGTCGATGTTGCCGTCGTCGTCCTTGGTCAGGATGAGCAGGTCGATCAAGCGAATCGTGCCTGCCTCGATCAGCGCGACGAGTTCGTCTGCCACCTCGCCGGTGAAGTAGCTCTCACCAGCAGGGAACTCGATGATGATGTAATCGACGGGTCCGAGTTCGTCGAGCGGGTCAGCGTTCATGTTGTTTCCAATCTTGAGTAGGGATGGATCACCTGCGAGAGCGATCTGTTGGATCAGCGCTCTCAGCCGAGCCGGATGCCGGGCACGCCGAGGTTGGTTGGCTCCGGGAGCTTCGAGGTGGTTTGACGGGTCCACTCCTCTTCGAGGAGTTCTCGGGCGGCCTGTTCGAGGAAGTCCGGTGCGGCCCACTCGTTGACGTCGTAGTCGTTGTGGATGTAGCCGTTCTTCAGCATGAAGTCCTTGGCGATGTCGATCGAGACCAGGTTCTTCGGCGACAGGTTGGGAACCATGTCGACGTGCTTGATTCCCTCGTAGGTGTCCTCGACGTCGCGGTAGAAGGTCTGGCGGTTCAAGATCGCAGCGGCGGCGTGCTTGTGCTCGTTGGCCCAGCGACCGACCTTGATCATCGCCTTCATGTAGGCAACGACCAGCTCGGGGTGCTCGTCGGCCATGACGTCGGTGCAGGTGATCACTGCGGGACAGTTGGCCATCTGCATGGTCCAGTCCGGGTGGAGGGACAGGTCTTCGATCGCCTTGAACTTGCCGGTGTCCTCCTGAAGGTGCTGGAACGGCTTGCTCTGGGTGTAGATCGCATCGACCAGGCCCTCCTCCAATCCGGTCTCCAATGGGCGGAACGCCAGGTCGTGCTTGTGGTCCCGTCGCAGCCAGAGCTCGGAGGGGTTGTTCATCTCGACCTGGAGCATCTCGGGTTTGTCGTACCAGTCGTCCGGATAGGGGAACTCGACGATCTCGACGTCGTCCATCGTCATGCCGTGGATCCGCAGCATCAGCTCGATGCCGGCATGTTCCTGGATGCGCCACCAGTCGTTCTTGATGGTGTTGAGGCTCTTGGTGAGGCCGATCGTCTTGCCGCGCAGATCCTCCATCCGGAAGATGTCGTCGCGGGCACGCACCAACATGGCGCCGCCCTCGTACACCTGCGTCGCGCCGAGCAGCCGGGTCCGGCGGATGTCAGCGTTGACGTGGATCGTCGGATACAGCCCACCGAATCGCACCAGGTTGTCGAGGTTGTGCACGTAGTGCGGGTACCAGTTGTTCTCGGGCGCATGGCGGAAGTAGGCGTACTCGACGCCCAACTTCTTGAACTCCTCGCGGCACCAGCCCAGCTCCTGGTCGACGTTGTTGGCCGACACCATCGGGCAGTTCGTGAACCACACCTCGTTCCAGTCCAGTGGGACGGTGGTGGCAACTTTCTCCGACATCGAACTCTCCTCCTCGGCCGCGCGGCTCGCTCCATCTCGTGAGGACGACCGCACCCAATGTGTACGAACGTACTCATCATGCGCCCAATGCTCCGAGCCGCCCAGGGGCGATGGTCCCGATCGGCTCCCGAGTGTCAGGTGTGAGGCTGGGCGGGGTCGGCCGGCGACGGCCACGGTGTCGCACCGAGCCGGCGCGCCGAGTGCACCAACTCCTCCCGAAGCATCGCCAACGGCACCTCGTCCAGCTCGCCCGCCGCGACCAGGTAGTCCTCGAAGACCCGCCATCCGATGGCCGTTGCCACGATCTGTGCCGCACGAACTCGTGCCGCGACCGGGTCCAGCCCATACCCGTCAGCAAGGGTGTTCGCCATCGCTACGACCGGGTTGAATCCCGGGCGGCCTGCCAGCGGACGTCCCCGTATGACGAGAGACGCCGTCACCCTCGCCCACTTGCCCATCACCGTCTCGACCCCGTGCCCCTGACCCGACAGCGGGTTCTCACTCACGCTTCTGGCCAACTGGGCGGACAGGTCATCGAAGACCGCCAGCTCGAGTTCCTCCCGATCGCCGATGTACCGGCCGATGAGCCCGAGATGTGTATTCGCCGCAGCAGCGACGTCACGCAGCGAGACCTGTCCGACTCCACGCTCCGCGAACAGCTGTGCGGCCGCGTCGAGCACCGCTCGACGAACCTCGTCGGGCCCGGACGGCGACCCCGAAGGGCGACGCGGACCGGGTCGACGACCAGCGACCACTTCCGACTTCGCCATATTGCCTCCATCGATCCACCGGGCTCCCACCAGTCTGGCCCGCGACCGCACAGAGCTCGTCATCACACCGACCGACGGCCCCAAGCCACGCGAAATCAGCATTCGACATCAGCCGACCGCAGCGTCAGACCCAACGCGATGATCACGCACGGGAACGCGTCGCTACGCACCCGGTATCCGGCACACTGTGCGACCTCTGAGAACGATCGGCCCACCGCATAATCCCCCTCGGCAGGAACCGTCTGGTTGGGGACCCTCATGTGAGTTGGGACCACCGGACTCAGATCGAGACATCAGCGACGACGGAATCGTTTGGCTGACGACCGCTCTGTGAGAAACCGTCCTCGATTGGCACTCACTGAGCGGGTCGGTGATGTGCCGAGGTGGGATCGTACCGACGCATGTTGGCCGGTGGATGCCCGACTCCCGCCATCGAAGAGCACGACGAAAGCGGTCTCGCGCTCAGACCGCTCGGGCCCTGAGGCCGTCAGGCGGGGAGCACCGAGTCGTCGACCCAGCTGCCGTGGAAACCGAAGGGCACACGTTGAGGGAGATGGATCCGAGCGACCGGATCGCTGCCGGGCGCCGATGCATCGAGGATGACGAGGTCGGAGGAGTCCTCGGACGCGTCGTACACGAAACCGATCGCCCAGCCCTCGTCTTCGCCGGCAGCATCATCGTCTTGCACGAAGACGAACTCACTCGGGAATGCGTCAGGCCCGAGGTCGTAGGTGGCTTGTGTGCCGGTGACGACATCCCACTTCACGACAACTCCGGGTTCACGAAGGGTGGTTTCGCTGCCGTCGCGGTGGCTCACACCCCACCCGTAGCGGTGCGGAAGGCCGACGACCCGGTCATCGACGCGCGAGAAGGCATGCGTCCCTTCGTCGATCCGCTCTTCGTTGACGGCACCCGAGGCCAAGTCGAACGTCCACCGGTGCAGATGTGCCGGTGGGGTGTAGACCTCCGGTTCCATCGACATCGTCGCGTGACGACCGACATCGCAGACCACCACGTTGTCGTCGACGTAGGCGTTGAGGGGGTGGAACACGTAGCACGGGTCGATCTCGAACCAGCGGATGTCCTCGTTCGTGCCCATCCGAGGCATGATGCCGATGCGGGCGCCGTAGGTGTCGTCCCACCCGATCGGCGACTCCAGGTTCGACAGATCGAACACGATCGGTAGGTCCATGAAGATGGCGTGGTCGCGGGTGATCATGAAGTCGTGCATCATCGTGCCCTTCGGCACGGCGATCTCGGCGGAATGGACGAGCGCTCCGCCGGCATCGAGAACGTGGTATGTCAGGAAGGGCGGGAACGGTGAGTAACCGAAGAAGTGCAGCTCTCCGGTCTGGGGGCACAGTTTCGGGTGCGCGGTGAACGCTGTCGTCAGCTTGCCGCCGAAGTCGTCACTGCCGATCGTGTCGAGTTCGGGGCTCAGCTCGTACGGAAGGTGGAGCTCCTCCAGCGCCCAGATCCGTCCCGCATGGGCGAGAACACTCGTGTTCCCCGAGCCGGCCGTCGGGTCGGCGAACACCTCCGGGTCGGTTGCATCCAATCCCCTCACGAACTTGGTGGTCTGTACGTACCGGTTGCGATACCAGACTGCGTTGCCGGCATCGAGGCGGACGCCGTGCACCATCCCGTCACCGGCGAACCAGTGGGCCGACATCCCCGAGGGCGGATTGGATCCCGTGCGCAGGTAGCGGCCCGACAGCGACGGCGGGATGGAACCCGTGACGCGAAGGTCGACGTCGGTGACCTCGTCGAAAACGGGCCCGAAGTTCCCGTCGAGGTACCAAGGAGTATGACCTGGGTCCGCACGGGGGTCGTTGTCGAGATCTGTCATGGCACTCATCTTCACAGAACGACATCAGAGCGAGCGTCCCGGAACGATCGGGGCGGTCAGACGGGTGGGACGACCGGAAGCGTACGGTTGACGACCGTGAGATGAGACGGGATCACCGAGCAGTTTCGAGTCAGCGAAGCCCACGACTTCGCGCGTGAGCGCGATCGAACTGGGCGCTTTCAGCTCGTCTGCTGCAACCGGTACTCGCGCACGACATGCGGCTGAACGACCGACGCTGATGCATCGTCGCCGTGCAGGACGTCGGGGTCGAGGTCGATGCCGTTCGACCACGAGATCGTGCCAGCAACCGCATCGACCGCGACTCCAGCGAAGACATCATCATCGTCGATCGTTGCGAGCACGCCAGGCAGTGCGTCGGCGAAGTCGAGTTCGCGCACGAGGCCATCGGAGAACGTGATGCGCAAGAGACGCGCGCCGAGATGCTCGACGGCTGTGACGCGAGCGAGAACGGTCATGAGCACACGCTACTGGAGCGGCTCGATTCCCGACAGGGCTGCTGGCACTTGGGCCAACAGCCAGTTCGCAAGAAGTTCATCGCGGTGAAGCGCTCGCCACTGCTCAACCAGGCGCGCTGCAGTCCTGGGAAGGTCACCTCTGATCGTGCCGCCATCGTCGATACGGATCAGTGCTTCGTACTCGGCGTAGATCGCATGGAAGTGAGGCGGGTTGTGATCAGCGAAGTACATGTAGATCGCTATCCCGTAGAACTCACTCAGCCGAGGCACCCGAACAACCTACGACGCCGCAGCCTCTCCTCTGGTCTCACCTGACGAGAGCCGAAGAAGGCCGCGCGGCGATCACAACTGAGGACCCATTTCGGACACGCGGCGCCCGTGGCGATGGAGTGCTCACTTCGGGCGTGGTCGTCGTCCGACTCCTCGGAAGCAGAGTGGTAGGTTCGCTGCGGCGCAAGCGACGCGAGCGGGGAGGGGAGATGGCAGACCGGGAAGGTGATCTCCGCCGTCCAGCGGGCGCCGATGGGACGTTCACGGTCGCCGCCGTCCAGGCGACCCCAGCGTTTCTCGACCGCGTGGCAACGCTCGAACTGGTCGCGACGCACGTCGCTGACGCAGCTCGCGCGGGCGCTGACCTCGTGGTGTTCCCCGAATCCTTCGTACCCGGATACCCGGACTGGGTGTGGCGCCGCCCGCCGATGAGCGACGGCGACTGGTACGACCGGCTCAGTTCCCAGGCAGTCGACATCGACGGCACCGATCTCGAGCTGCTGTTCGAGGCCGCACGCGCCGCTGGTGTGTGGGTCGCGCTCGGAGTCACCGAGCGTGTGCGCTCTGGCAGCCTCTACAACTCCGTCGTGTACGTCAACGACCGTGGCGAGCTCGCTGGTCGTCATCGCAAGTTGGTGCCGACCGGCGCCGAGCGGCTGGTCTGGGCCAACGGCTACGACGATGTCCTGACGACCGTGGACATCGGCAACGTACGAGTGGGCTCGCTGATCTGCTGGGAGAACTACATGCCACTCGCGTGGGTGGCGATGTACGAGCAGGGTGTCGATGTGCTCCTCGCGCCGACCTGGGACAACAGTGACGAGTGGGTCCCGACGCTCCGCCACATCGCGAAAGAGGGCCAGTTGTTCGTCGTCGGCGTCACCGCCTATCTCCGAGGATGCGATGTTCCGCGCGATCTGCCCGACGCTGATGAGTTGTACGGCGGTGAGGAGGATCTGATGTCTCGCGGCAACAGTTCGATCGTCGCTCCGGGTGGTGAGGTGATCGCCGGCCCGCTCATGGGGTCTGCCGGCGTCGTTTCCGCGACGCTCGATCTGTCGCGGATCCCATCGGGACGCCGCATGTTCGATCCGGTCGGCCACTATTCACGCCCCGACGTGCTCTCGCTCGATCGCTCCGGACGCAACTGACCTCCACACGCGAGCCGACACCCCACGGTCGGCTACCGTCCGCACGTGCGCGGCGTGGATGACGAGGACTGGATCGACGACGGCATTCATGCTGCCAAGGCACTAGTCGACAGCGATTCTCGATCCCGTTGGAACACGACGGTCCTCCACGGCACCGGTGGCGGGACATTCGGCGGCTCTGCGATCGTGCAGCTCGACGGTCCCGAAGAGCGGTACGTGGTCAAGCTCGTGAAGCGCAACGACACTGCTCCCGATCATCCCCGCAATTGGCGCCGCGAGTTGGATGTCTACGAGTCGCAGTGGCTCCGGGACAGGCTGCCGGAGGGCATCGTGTTGCCACGATGCCAAGCCTCCGCCGTCATCGACAGCGCCGCCGTGATCGTCATGGACGCCGTCGACTTCGACCCGCCGGACCATCGTTCTGTCGGGTGGTACGCTGACCTTGCGGTGGAACTCGGACGCCTCGGTGGCTCCACGCTCGATGCCCACGACCCCCCGCACTGGGCGACCCGGAACTTCATTGCCTACGAGATGGACGAGGCTCTCGAGGTCTTCCCGGCGATGCTCCGGGAACCGGTCCCTGTCATCGGGGAACTGGAGGAGCGGTGGCGGCCGATTCTCCAGCGGCTCATTCCTGCGACGGGCTCCTTGGTCGCGGGCCTCGACGGCGAGCCGACCTCGCTCAACCATCTCGACATCTTCAGCCGGAACGCCACACGAGTCAGCGACCGATTCGTCGTCATCGACTGGGCCTACGCCGGAGTCGCTGCAATTGGGTCCGACGCGGCAGCCGTCCTCGTCGTCTCGGGCATCTTCGGCGATGTGCCGACGGGCGACTTCGACGCGTTCATCGACGCTGTCGTGTCGGGCTTCGTGAGCGGGCTCGGCGAGACCAGCGCCGAGATCTCTGCAGCTGACGTGCGCCGATGCATCGATCAGGAGATGACGCTGCGCTTCGCGAAGTTCCTCACACAGCTGCACGGCGTCGGAGACGACATCCCGGCCGTGATCGAGAGGGTGTCGGGACGCACCTTCGATGACGCGTTCTCGAGCTGGTTGGCCCTCGCCGACGCCCTCGTGCCGTCTGCAGAACGAGCGCTCGAGGCGGTCGGGGCCTAGGGACGCGGGGTCGCCGGGGCGCTCATCACAGTGAGAAGGTCGCCCGCGACTGCTCGACGAGCTGCTCGCCCGGCTGTCCCCACGACCAGGCGTACTCCAGCCGGTCGGCGATCACGATCTCGATCTGGAGCTCGAAGCCGTCGGTGCCCCGACCGTTGGTGAACGTCGAACCGCTCGCCTGCACGAGTTGGCCCACCCCGCTCAGCTCGGCGCACAGCACGTACAGCGTCGCCTCTCCCGACCACATGTCGAAGGCCAGCACCGTGTGCTCGCGGTGCAGCTCGGTGCCCTCGGGCGCTGTCGCGACGTAGTCGATCGTGACACCCATCCCGTCGAGGAGCGAGGCGATCTCGATCGTCGCGTCGAACGGGCCGCTCTCGGTGCCGTCACCGGTTCCCTCGTGGCGGCCAGCGGCGGCGATCAGGCGATCGATGATCGTTTCCATGGCGTCAACCGTAGAACCCGTGGCGAACGGTGCTCACGCAGCGGCACCCGCCTCACGCCACAACCACCAAGCAAGCGGGAGCTGCATCGGCAGGCGAATCCAGTTCTGCGGTCCTGTCGCGGTTCCGGCGCTGCGCTCCATCTTGCCGTCGACGGGCTTCAGTTCGACCTTGTTGAGCGCCATGTCGATGTTCGCCGGGAAGACCGCAGCGGTGAGCGCCAGCAGGCCGAACGCAGACGCTCGTCGGGTCTGCGGCATCCACATCCCGACCCCGAGGGCGATCTCGGCGGCGCCGCTGAGTTGATTGGCGAGCTTCGCGTTCGGGAACCAGTCGGGCACGATCGACTCGAAGAAGTCGGGTTTGGCGAAGTGCATGACCCCGGCGGAGACGAAGAGGGCGCCGGCGGCGTACGGGGACCATCGTGACATGGCCCCAGTCAAGCCGCCGGGCAACCGCTCGTCGCAGCCGAAGCCGATCTGCGTACGCTGGCGGGGTGACCGACACGGCCGTCAACGTCGAGGTGTTGCCGAGCGACTGGCAGGACCAGGTGCTCGCACTCGCGAAGGAACGCGACGCGGTGATCCTCGCCCACAACTACCAGGTCCCCGAGATCCAGGACATCGCCCACCACGTCGGCGACTCGCTCGGGCTGTCCCGGGTGGCTGCCGAGGTCCAAGAGTCCACGATCGTGTTCTGCGGCGTGCACTTCATGGCCGAGTCGGCCAAGATCCTCGCCTACGACAAGACGGTCCTGATCCCCGACGCCGCCGCCGGTTGCAGCCTGGCCGAGACGATCGACGCCCGTCAGCTCCGGGCTTGGAAGGCCGAACATCCGGGCGCCGTCGTCGTCAGCTACGTCAACACCACCGCAGAGGTCAAGGCCGAGACCGACATCTGCTGCACGTCGTCGAACGCCGTCGAGGTCGTCGAATCGATCCCGCGTGACACCGAGATCCTGTTCTGCCCCGACCAGTTCCTCGGCGCCCACGTCCAGCGAATGACGGGCCGCGACAACATGCACATCTGGTTGGGCGAGTGTCACGTCCACGCCGGCATCAACGGCGCCGACCTCAAGGCGCAGGTCGCCGCCGAGCCCGACGCCGAGCTGTTCGTGCACCCCGAGTGCGGATGCGCCACGAGTGCGATGTACCTCGTGTCGTCGGGCGTGGTCCCCGAGACCAGCACCAAGATCCTGTCGACCGGCGGCATGGTCGACGCTGCTCGGGCGACCACCGCTGCCAAGGTCCTCGTCGCCACCGAGACCGGCATGATCCACCAACTCGAGAAGGTCAACTCCGTGACCGAGTTCGTGCCGGTCAACCGGGCAGCGGTCTGCAAATACATGAAGATGATCACCCCGGCAAAGCTCCTTCGCTCGCTGCGTGACGGCACCGACGAGGTGTTCGTCGACCGCGACATCGCCGACCGGGCCCGCCGCTCCGTCGAGCGCATGATCGCCATCGGCACCCCGTCCAGCACCGGCGAGTGACATGCGCGGTTCCCCCAGCCCGGGTCTCCGGGAACCACGATCGACCCAGACGCACCTCGGTGGTTCCGCGAGACCCGGGCTGGGGGAACCAGCGTGACGTTGCCGCGGAGGTTGGCGGCGCCGCCGGCGACGTGGGAACGCGATGTGGACGTCGTGGTGCTCGGCTCTGGCGCTGCGGGGCTGTCGGCGGCGCTCGCCGTGCGGCCGGTCCGCAGCGTGCTGGTGGTCACCAAGGACATCCTCTCGGCCGGTTCCACGCAGTGGGCCCAAGGCGGGCTCGCCGGAGTGCTCGATCCCAGCGACACGATCGAGGACCACGTCCGCGACACCCTCGAAGCGGGAGCGGGGCTGTGCGACGAGGCGGTCGTTCGTCAGCTCGTGATCGAGGCACCGAAGTCGATCCGGTACCTCATGCGGTTGGGTGCGGCGTTCGACCCCGAACACGGCGGCACGGACATCGCGCTCACCCGGGAGGGCGGCCACAGCCACAACCGCATCGTGCACTCGGGCGGCGACCGTTCCGGCGCCGAGGTGCAGCGAACGCTCGACGAGTCGGCGATCGGCGCCGGTGTCGAGGTGATGGGTCACGCCTTCGCGCTCGACCTCGTCACGGGCACCGCTGACGATGGCGAGCGCCAGGTCGTCGGCGTGCGTATCGGGAGAACCGACGAACACGGCGTGCTCGCCTCCGTCGGTGTCGTCACCGCCCGTGCCGTCGTGATCGCGTCGGGCGGCTACGGCCAGGTCTTCGCCTCGACGTCGAACCCTCCGGCGGTCACCGGTGACGGCGTCGCGATGGCCTTGCGTGCGGGTCTGGCGGTCACCGACGTCGAGTTCGTCCAGTTCCACCCGACCGTCATGTGGCGTGGCCCGGACGCGCTCGGCCAGCAGGCACTCGTGTCCGAAGCGGTTCGTGGCGAGGGAGCGATCCTCTACGACGCCGCCGGCGAGCGGGTGATGACGGGCGTGCACCCGCTGGAGGATCTCGCCCCGCGCGACGTCGTCGCCGCCGCCATCAGCCGACGGATGGCAGAGGCACCCGGTGGGGTCGACGACCACGTCTACCTCGACGCCACACACATGGGCGAGCGCTTCCACGAGCGCTTCCCGTCGATCACCGAAGCGTGCCGGGAGATCGGCCTCGACCCGGCTGTCGACCGGATCCCGGTCGCCCCCGCTGCGCATTATGCCTGCGGTGGCATCCGGGCTGGGCTCGACGGCCGGACGGCGCTGCGCGGTCTGTACGCCGTCGGCGAGGTGTCGGCGACCGGCGTCCACGGGGCGAATCGGCTGGCCTCGAACAGCCTGACCGAGTCGGTCGTGTCCGGCACCTGGGTGGGCCGCGACCTCGCCTGGGAGTTGCCCGACCGTGTCGCAATCGACGTCGATGTCGACGATTCGCTCGATCATCGACTGCTCGAGCCGTCGCGGCTGCGCGAGGTTCGAGCGGTGATGTCTCGCCATGTCGGCGTCGTGCGTGACGACCTGTCGTTGGCGTCTGCGGCGGGTGCTCTCGGGGCGATCGCACGCACGATGCGCACGGCCAAACGAGGCGCCGATGACGTAACCGTCGACGTCGAGGGCCCGCCCCGGCCCGAACCGTCGCGCCGCACGTGGGAGGCCACCAACATCCTCACGGTGGCGACCGCAATGGTCGCTGCGGCGGCTGCGCGTACGGAGAGCCGCGGCTGCCATCGCCGATCCGACCACCCGAGCCCGCGCCCGGAGTGGGTGTGCCACCTCGACGCCACCCTCGATGCCTCCGGCACCATCACCGTGACCGACCGATCTTCGTGAAGGACCGACCATGAACGCTCTCACCTGCAATGCCTGCGGCTTCGACGGGTCGCACTGGAGCGACGACGATCTCGAGCGGACGCTCGCCCACACCGACGACCTGACCGGATACGTCCTCGAAGGCGCTGACGCCGCGTTCGCCGCGGACGCGATGGCGACGCCTGTCGATGTCGAGGAAGAGCCGATCGTGGCGGTACACGCAGTGATGCACCGGCTGCACGAGCTCGCCGCCGCCCGTCGCGACCACGAGGTGTTCGAACCGATGACCGGTCGCATCGACTCGTTGCAGGCCTCCGGTGGTGGGGCACCCAAGGCAGCGATTCCGGTCGCCGAGATCGGTCCCGGAGGAGTGCTCGGTGACGTGCAGAGCAATCGGCGACATCACGGCCGACCCTGGCAGGCGATCTGCCTGTACAGCAGCGACCTCATCGGGGCCCTGCGCGCCGAGGGACACCCGATCGTCGCAGGCAGCACGGGCGAGAACCTCACGATCAGCGGCATCGACTGGTCGCGGATGCGCGGTGGCCTGATGATCACGATCGGCGATGTGGTGCTCCGCACGAGTTCGCCAGCGGCACCGTGCCACAAGATCGGTGACTGCTTCACCGAACGTCACTGGAACCGCATCGATCACCTCGAGCGGCCGGGCTGGGCTCGCTGGTACGCATCGGTGCTCACCGGCGGCACCGTCACACCCGGCGACGCGGTCACCGTCACTGCCTGAAGCACCCAACGACCAGCATCCGGGCCCGCTCGACCAGGCCTGGATCGAGGTTTGTGTGAGCGAGCATCGATGACGTCGACGTAATTGCTCACACAAACCGCGGGCGGTGTCGTCGTGGCTGGTTTGTGTGAGCGACAACAAGCAGTAGGGGCGTTGTCGCTCACACAGAACCGGCGGGGGAGGCCGAGTTCGGCGACCCCGGGGTCGCGTTTGGCCCGAGCCGTACACTCGCCGCCATGTTCATTTTCCATCCGCTGTCGGAGTCGACCCGCCGTGCGTTGATCGACGGCGGTCTCGACCCCGACGCCATCGCCGGCGTCGTCCGCGACGCCGTGACCGAGGACCTGATGGGCGGTGTCGACGTCACGTCGGTGGCCACGATCCCGACCGATCATCGAAGTACTGCGACCTTCGGTGCCCGCCAGGACGGAGTCATTGCAGGACTCCCGATCGTGGCCGCGGTGATCGAGACCGTCTGCGGCGACGCCGCCAGTGAGTTCCACGCCACGGTCCCCGACGGAGCGTTGGTCACCGCCGGAACCAAGATCGCCGAAGTGACCGCTCCCACGCGACTGTTGCTCACCGCGGAGCGCACCGCTCTCAACCTGCTGTGTCACCTCTCGGGAGTGGCGTCGTCGACGCGCCGCTGGGCCGATGCGTTGGAGGGCACCCCGGCCGCCGTGCGCGACACCCGCAAGACCACGCCGGGGCTTCGCGCGCTGGAGAAGTACGCAGTGCGGTGCGGCGGCGGCTCGAACCACCGGATGGGCCTGTCCGACATGGCGCTCGTGAAGGACAATCACGTCGCCGCTGCCGGCGGCGTGACCGAGGCGTTCCGACGAGTTCGCGAACTCGCCGCGACCATCCCGGTCGAGATCGAGGTCGACACGCTCGACGGCCTGCGCGAGGCGATCGCCGCCGGCGCCGACGAGGTGCTGATCGACAACTTCACCCCCGAGGAGATGCGTCAGGCGGTCGAGATCCGCAACGACATGAACCCAAACGTGCGACTCGAAGCCAGCGGTGGGCTCACCCTCGACTCGGCGCGTGCCGTCGCCGAGACCGGCGTCGACTACATCGCCGTCGGGGAACTCACCCACTCGGCCCGGGTGCTCGACATCGGTCTCGACCTGCGAACGGTGTGAACCGGACGCGGCCAAGCGCTGGTTGCGCTCGGCCGGTCAGCCAGTGGCCTGGCCGTACACGCCGAGCAGGTCGACGACGATGATCATGTCGGTACCGGCGGGAAGTCCGAGCGGTGGGTTGCCCTCGGCTCCGAACGCATCCTCGGGCGGAACGATGATGGCTCGGCGGCCGCCGACCTTCATGCCCGGGAGCCCGTTGACGAACCCGGGGAAGCCGCCCTCGGCCGTCGGGACCGGCACGGGCTCGGCTTCCCAGCTGCTCTCGAGCAGCACGCCGTTGTCGCCACGGAACAGCACGTAGTTGATGATGCCGGTCTGTCCGGCCAGGAGTTCGGTGCCGTCGCCTTCGACGAGATCGACGAAGGTGGTCTCGGTCGCGCCCTCCGATTCCGGGACACCCATCTCGGTCGGGGCATCGGCGGGATCGGCCGGCTGGATCACGGCGCGCACGTCGATCAGGAACGTGAGCGCTTCGTTCTCGCCGATGATGTCGCCGCGGGCCTCGGCGCCATACGCGAGATCGCTGGGGATGTCGAGGCGGACGCGCATCCCGGTCTGCACACCGACCAGGCCCTGGTCCCAGCCCGCGATCACTCCGCCCTGGCCGAGCACGACCGGGAACGGGGATGCAGGTACGCCCGCCTGACGAGAGTCGTAGCTGTTGTCGAACTCGACGCCGTCTCGCGTGCGCACGCCGACGTAGTCGACGAAGACGGTGTCACCGGCGGCAGCCTCCGGGCCGGTTCCCTCCTCGATCACCGTGACCTGGAGCTCGGTCGGGATCTCCGCGGGCACCTCGACCTCGGGCTTGTCAGGATTGGCCGCAGGCGGCGCGACCGTGTCGCCGGACTCGTCGGCGTCGCTGGTGTCTACGCCGCTGGTGTCGGACGGCTCCTCGGTCGATGCGGTCTCACCCGCAGAGTTGTCGCTGGCGTTGTCGTCGCTGCCCGAACACGCAGCAACGAGCAAGGTGGCGGTGACGAGCAGGGGTAGGGTCCGGCGCATTGCGACGACGCTACTTGCGAAGTCGGATCGGCCCACGTCAGCGCGCCAAGCTCTCACCGAACCCTGACCCAGCACCACCGCTGCGATGAGCGAAGTGACGGTATTCGGGCGGTTGGCTCATCGCTGGGTTTGGCACCATCGCTGCGGTGAGCGAAGTGACGGTATTCGGGCGGTTGGCTCATCGCTGAGTCGTGGCGAGCCAGGCTGCCTCGGCTCGGCCGAGTTCGGTCGACGGCGGCCCGTCGACGAACGGCCACAGCTCCGACGCGATTCGCCGGTAGTTGCCGCTTGCGTTCAGTTCGCCGAGCAGGGCGTAGAGCCCGAGGTTGATGCGCTGGATGAACACGAACGCTCGTGGCACGGTGGCGTACTGGCTGATCGGACTGGTGCGATCGAACGTGTGGCGCACGATCGAATTCGCGTACTGGCGCGTCCAGGTCATGTCGGCATCGGTGCGCACGGTGTCGTAGAAGTGTGAGAAGTACTCGCCGACGGCGTCGGTCGACACCGGTGCGTCGGGCGTGAGCATCCCGGCGTCCTCGACGATGCGGCGGAACTCGGCGTGGTCGTGGTCGACCGCTGCCGCCTTCACCATCGAGCCGAACGTGTGCATCTCGTCCGCGCTGAAGTGCTTGACCAGTCCGAAGTCGAGGAAGGTCACGGTGCCGTCGTCGTGGAACAGGTAGTTGCCGGGGTGAGGGTCGCCGTTGAACGCACCCATCCGGTACAGGCTGCGGAACACGAACCGGAAGATGATCTCGCCGACGCGGTCGCGGTCGGCCTGCGGGCGCCGCATCAGTTCGGCCCAGCCGAACCCGTCGGCGAGTTCGGTGGTGAGCACGTGCTTGGTCGACAGCTCCGGCACCACGTCGGGGATGCGGATGAACGGGTGTCCGCGGTAGTAGTCCGCGAAGGCCTGCTGGTTCCGAGCCTCACGCTCGTAGTCGACCTCCTCGGCGATGCGCAGTTTGATCTCGTCGACCATCTCTGCGGGATCGAGCCCACCGAACCCTTGACGGAGGACGGCGCCGAGCAGATCGGCGTTCTTGAGATCGGCCACGATCGCCTCGCCCACGCCGGGGTACTGCACCTTGACGGCCACCGCTCGTTCGACGCCGGTGTCCGGATCGCGCAGCAGTGCCCGGTGGACCTGGCCGATCGACGCCGCGGCGATCGGGTCGGGATCGAATTCCGCGAACACCTCGCCGAGGGGTCGACCGAGTTCGCGTTCGACCGTCTCGAGGGCGAGCTCGACCGACATCGGCGGGGCGTCGGACTGCAGCTGCGACAGCGCGAGTCGGAGCGGTTCGGGCAGCCCGTCATCGAGATAGCTGGCCATCTGGCCGAGCTTCATGAGGGCGCCCTTCATGTGGCCGAGTTCTTCGGCGACGGCCTGGGCGGAGCGCAGCTCGCGGTGCCGGTCGAGTTCGTCGCGTCGCTCGGCGGACGCGAACGTCTTGCGAGCCGCCGTGGTGGCGTAGGTGGTGCCCACCCTGGCGCCCATCCGTGCGAGCTGGCCGTTGCGGCGAAGTCGCGAGCGGTGCAGATGCCGCTTGGTGTTCGGCTCACGTCGCGACACGCCGACCACGACCACCGCGCCGACGGCCGCCAGCGCGGCAAGCATCAGCGTGCGAGTCCTCATGCGCGCCGGAGCACCGAGTCGATGGCGCGGATCAGCGTCGGTGCGAACCGATCGGCGTTTGCGACGACGGCATCGTGCATCCCGTCCACCCGGAACGCGTCGGCGTCAGGGATCTGTTCGAACAGCTTGACCTGGCGCCGCAACGGCACGACCTGGTCGCGCATCGTGAGGACCGACGACGAGGGAACATCGACCTCGCCGAGCCACTCGGTGGAGGAGAACTTGCCGATCGCCTTGCCGGCCTCGATGATCGCCCGCCAGTCGTGGTCGGCGGTCTCGCGCATCGCCCACGGCTCCCACTTCTCGGTGCGTCGCTGCAGATAGAGCTGCTCGACGAGCCAGGTCTTCGTCTGTTCCGGCGTCACGCGGGCGACTGCGGCCAACCCGGTGAGCCCCAGCATGCCGACGCGCTTCTCACGGCGCCCGGCGAAGTACGGGGCGGTCGCGCACAACACGAGTCCGACGACGTTGTCAGGGTGACGTCGCCACGTGAGCTGCGCAATCGGACCCCCCATCGAGTAGCCGACCGGGATGAAGCGTTCGACCCCCAGTGCTGCGGCGATGTCGACGGCGTCGTCGGCGCAGTCCTCGAGGCGGAACGGCTTCTTCGAGCGCAGCCCGGTGCCGTGACCGCGATGGTCGAAGGCGATCACGCGGTAGTGCTCACCGAGCGCTCCGTAGCAGCGGAACCAGTTCAGGTCCGCCGTGGCAGTCCAACCGTGGAGCAACACGATGGCGGGAGCGTCGGGAGCGGCGCCGAAGTCGCGCACCATGACCGTGCCGCGACCGGGGAGCTCGACGAACCTCGCCGGAGGGAGGACCGGGGTGAAGACGTCGAGTTCGGTGTGGCTGCTGCCGGCCGCCGCCGGGACCTCAGAGCTGCTCGACACGGAGCACCGTCACGGTGAGCGCGCCGTTCGGCGCCTCGTAGGTGATGGTCGCACCGGCCTCGGCGCCGTCGAGTGCCTGGCCGAGAGGTGACGAGGGGCTGATCACGTCGGCACCGTCGACCTGCTCCTCCATGTTGCCGATGAGGTAGCGCTCGGCGTCGTCCTCGTCGTCGCCGTCGTACACGACCGTGTACACCATCGAGCCGTCGACGATCTCAGCGTTCTCGAGCAGGTGTTCGAGCTGGCGGATCCGGCCCTCCATGTGACCCTGCTCGTCCTTGGCGGCGTGGTAGCCGGCGTTCTCCTTGAGGTCACCCTCTTCACGGGCGCGCTCGATCTTGTTGGCCACGTCGATCCGGCCACGGGTGGTCAGATCCTCGAACTCGGCCTTCAGACGTTCGTATGCCGATGCGGACAACTGCACTACTGCCATGGTCACGGCAGGATACCGGCCGTGGCTCGCGGCGCCCTGGGATCCCGGCTGGGCACAGCTCTAGGCTCGCAACCCATATGACACACAACATCGCAGTGATCGGCGGCGACGGGATCGGGCCGGAGGTGACGGCCGAGGCCGTCAAGGTCGTTCGCGCTGCCGGCGTCGACATCGCCACGACCGAGTTCGACCTGGGCGGCCAGCGGTACCTGCGCGACGGCGAGATCCTCTCCGACGCCACGCTCGACGAGTTGCGGGCGTTCGACTGCATCCTGCTCGGCGCCGTCGGCACCCCCGAGGTCCCGCCCGGAGTGATCGAGCGCGGCCTGTTGCTCAAGATGCGTTTCGACCTCGACCTGTACATCAACCAACGCCCGTTCCTCGGCACCGCCCCGGGTGGTGACACGCCGCACGACTTCGTCGTCATCCGGGAGAACACCGAGGGTCCGTACGTCGGCGAGGGCGGCGCGCTGCGTGTCGGCACCCCGAACGAGGTGGCAACACAGGGATCGGTCAACACCCGACTCGGCGTCGAGCGGTGCATCCGCTACGCGTTCGAACTCGCCAACAGCCGCCCCCGCAAGCACCTCACGCTGGTGCACAAGACGAATGTGTTGGTGTTCGCCGGCGGTCTGTGGGAACGGACCTTCAACGAGGTCGCTGCCGAGTTCCCGGACGTTGCGACCGCCTACAACCACGTCGACGCCGCCTGCATCTTCTTCGTGCAGGATCCGCACCGCTACGACGTGATCGTCACCGACAACCTCTTCGGCGACATCCTCACCGACCTCGGTGGTGCGGTCTCGGGCGGTATCGGCCTGGCGTCGTCGGCCAACCTCAACCCGGCGCGAACTGGCCCGTCGATGTTCGAACCGGTCCACGGCTCCGCGCCCGACATCGTCGGGCAGAACAAGGCCAACCCGACTGCGGCCATCCTCAGCGCGGCGTTGATGCTCGACTTCCTCGGCGAGGATGCGGCTGCCGAACGGATCCGTGCGGCGTGCGCCGAGCCTGTCACCGGCAGCACCACCGACATCGGTGACGTCATCGCTGCTCGCGTGGGAAACTGACGCATGCCCATCACACCGACCCCGAAGATCTGGATGAACGGCGAGCTCGTCGACTGGGACAAGGCCCAGGTCCACGTGCTCACCCACACGCTGCACTACGGCACCGGCGTGTTCGAGGGCATCCGTGCGTACGAGACCGCCGACGGTCCCGCCGTGTTCCGGCTCACCGATCACATCGAGCGCCTCTTCAGCTCGGCGCAGATCATGGGCATGGAGATCCCGTACACCGTCGACGAATTGGTCGCCGCCACCAAGGAGACCGTTGCGTCCACCGGCCTCGACTCGTGTTACATCCGCCCGATCGCGTACTTCGGCTACGGCGAGATGGGCCTCAACACCCTGCCGTGCTCGGTCGACGTGTCGATCGCCTGCTGGCCGTGGGGTGCGTATCTCGGCGACGACGCGGTCGAGAAGGGCGTGCGGATGAAGATCTCGTCGTGGACGCGCCACGACCACAACACGATGCCACCGGCGTCGAAGACCACGGGCAACTACGTCAACTCGTCGCTCGCCAAGGTCGAGGCGCTCAAGGCCGGCTACGACGAAGCGATCATGCTCGCGCCGAACGGTCTGGTCGCCGAGTGCACCGGTGAGAACATCTTCGTGGCCCGCCACGGCAAGCTGCTCACGCCGCCGCTGTCGGCGGGAGCGCTCGAGGGCATCACGCAGAACTCGGTGTCGACCATCGCCGGCGACCTCGGCTTCGAAGTCGTCGTCGACAACATTGCCCGCAGTGACCTCTACATCGCCGAGGAGGCCTTCGTGTGTGGCACAGCGGCCGAGGTCAGCTCCGTCAATTCGGTCGACGACCGTACGATCCCGTGCCCCGGTCCGATGACGTCGGCGATCGCCGAGGTCTACCACGAGGCCATCCGCGGCAAGGATTCCCGCTACGCCCACTGGTGCGAGCACGTCAACTGACGCCCGACTGGCGCCGACGAACGCCATCGGTGCCCCGATCACCCCAAAATTCGGAGCCGGTGTTGCGCTGAGCGCGATGCTCGCTCCGAATTTTGGAGTGGTGGCGTGATGTACGGTCCGGCGGATGGGGATGAACGTCGGGATGTGCTTCGATCGTTCGTTGCCAGCGCCGTTCGTCGTCGAAGTGGTCGAAACGCTCGAGGCTGCAGGCGTCGACCAGCTGTGGGTGATCGAGGACTGCTTCTACACCGCCGGGGTCAGCCTTGCAGCGACGGCGCTCGCCCGTACCGAGTCGTTGACAGTGGGGCTCGGGATCCTGCCGGCGGTTGCGCGCAACCCGGCGGTGACCGCGATGGAGATCGCGACACTCGCTCAGCTCGCGCCGGGACGGTTGATCGCCGGGATCGGACACGGGGTACAGGAGTGGATGGACCAGATGGGGGCGCTCACCCCATCGCCGCTCACCACGCTCGGCGAGGCGATCACGATTGTGCGCCGGCTCCTCCATGGGGAACGGGTCACCTTCGACGGGTCCGTGTTCACGATGCGCGACGTGTCCCTCGACGCGCCGCCCGCCGACCCGCCGCCGGTGCTGGCCGGAGTTCGTGGACCGAAGTCGTTGGCGCTCGCCGGACGAGTGGCCGACGGCGTGGTGCTCGCCGAGGGAGCGGGTCCCACGTACGTGCGTGAATCGATCGGGCACGCACGCTCGTCCGATCCGTTCCGGGTCTCGGTGTTCACCGCGTTGGCGATCGGCGACGATGCACGGGAAATGCGCAGAGCGATGGCGCCGTTCGTCGCCGGGCTGCTCGACGGCGCGAATCCGGCACCGAATGCGCATCCACACATCGAGGAGATCCGGGAACGTCACGCCGCTCGAGGTGCCGAGGGCATCGCCGACATGCCTGCCGAGTGGTGGATCGAGTTGGGAGCGATCGGCACCTTCGACGATGCGGTCCGCCATGCCGAGGCACTCGCCGACGCGGGAGCCCACGACATTGCGTTCTTCCCGGGCCCCACCGTCGAACTCGCCCGCGACGACCTCGGCCACGTCGCCCGACTCGCGGCCGCGCTGGGTTGACTCCCGATTCGAGAATTCGGAGCCCGGCTTGCGCTCATCGCAATCCTCACGCCGAAATTCGGACCGTGCGGATCTGCACCTCGAAATTCGGAGCCGATGTTGCGCTCAGCGCGACGGTCGCTCCGAATTTCGGCGGTGGGGATTTCGGCGGTGGGGTAGGCGTGGGGTGTCGGAGAGGTCCGACACATCGGAACGATCGTGGAAAACGAAAGCGCCCCGGTCGGCGCTGCGGGCTCTCGCCTGCGCGCCGTCCGGGGCTGCTCGAGTGGACAGGTCCACCACTGGTCGAATGTCGGGCGTTAGCCTTCGGCTCGACCTGTTCACATCGCCCGTCTCGCCTTGCGGCGCGGCGGGCGATGCCGCGTTTCGGATTCGACACCGGTTTCCCGGCCCCGAACCCGTTGGCTCCGCTTCACGCTGACCCGGTTGCCCGAGCCCTCGGTCCTGGCGCCAATCGGAACCGACCTCGCTGGGTCCAGTTGGGGTGGCCCCAGATCCTTCGGCTCCTCACCACAACGCCGTTGCCCACACCTCACCCGAAGGCGAGATGTCACCCACCGCCCGAAGGCGACAGATCGCCCGCTGCCCGAAGGCCTCGAGCGTGCCCGGTCGTCTCGCCGCACCGCTCGTCGGCTGCGGGTTTCCCCGTGCCCGTCGAACGCTCCAGCAGGTCTCCGTCTCCCACGTCACCCGAAGGTGGCCGCAGGCTCGGTCTGACCCGACGCCCGCCCCGGTCTCCCGCAACGTTCGCCGACTCGTCGTTGCTCCCGGCCTCCCGAGGGAGTCCGACAGCCCGGTCCGAGGTGGCCGTGAACACTGTCCGTGCCCCGATTCCGCTCTCGCTTCGTGAAGCGGTGTGGGCTGGGCCGAAGCCCCCTCCTCACCGCTCCGTCGGCGTGCGCTCTCCGGAACGAGCATCAGTAAATACTGCGAATAACCCCAGGTCAAGAGGTATTTTCGAATTCACAGGGTTATCCCCGAAACTTTCTTGTTACCCCCAGGATTCCTCCTGTCGTCCACTCGTTGCCCACCGTTCATGCACAACGATGTGCACAGTTCGGCACGGTTCTTGCCCTGGTGATTGCATCCGCTGGTCGAAGCGGGTTCAATGGGGATCGATGACGAACCAACCAGTTGCCGCCATCATCATCATTCTGTAGAACACGTGGCACCCCCACGTGTTCGTCGAGCCGCCCTCCGGGCGGCTCTTTCAGTTCTCGGGAGCACTTCATGCGACACGTCGAAATCTTCGACACCACACTGCGCGACGGCCTGCAGGTCGAGGGCGTCTCGGCGACCGTCGACGACAAGCTCCGCATTGCCGAACAACTCGACCTCCTCGGGGTCCACTTCATCGAGGGCGGCTGGCCCGGGGCCAACCCGAAGGACATCGAGTTCTTCGCTCGCGCCCAACATGAGCTGGCGCTCACCACGTCGACGTTGGTCGCCTTCGGTTCCACCCGACGCCCCCGTGGCAAGGTCGACGACGACGCCACGCTGCGCAATCTGATCGAGGCGAACACCTCGGCGGTCTGCATCGTCGCGAAGAGCTCCGAGTACCAGATCCTCGAGGCGCTGCAGACGACCCTCGATGAGGGCGCAGCCATGATCGCCGACTCGGTCGAGTTCCTCACCGGACAGGGCCGCATGGTGCTCGTTGACCTCGAACACTTCTTCGACGGCTACAAGGCGAACCCCGAGTTCTCCCTGCGAGCGATCGAGGCGGCGGTCGTCAACGGCGCCAGCCATCTCGTGCTCTGTGACACCAACGGTGGAACCCTCCCGAGCGAGGTCCATCGGATCGTCGCCGACGTCAAGGTCCACGTCGGTGACGATGCGGTGATCGGCATCCACTGCCACGACGACACGGGTTGCGCGGTCGCCAACTCGATGGCTGCGGTCGAGGCGGGCGCCGGCCACGTGCAGGGCACGCTCAACGGGCTGGGCGAGCGCACCGGCAACACCAACCTCACCACGGTCATCCCGAACCTGCAGCTCAAGCTCGGCTACACCTGCCTGCCCGACGGCCGCATCGAGCGCTTGACCGCGGTCAGCCATCACGTCGCGGAGACGCTCAACCGTGCCGTCAACCCGCAAGCGCCGTACGTCGGATCGTCGGCATTCGCGCACAAGGCCGGCCTGCACGTGTCGGCGATCGTTCGGGCGAAGGACGCGTACGAGCACGTCAACCCCGAACTTGTCGGCAACGGGACGCGCTTCGTCGTGTCGGAGATGGCGGGTCGGGCCACGATCCAGATGAAGGCCGACGAGATCGGCATCGAACTCGACGGCGCCCAGATCAACGAGGTGATCGACGAGCTGAAGCGGCTCGAACACGAGGGCTACCACTTCGAGGCGGCCGATGCGTCGCTCGAACTGTTGATGCGGCGAGCCGCCGGCCAGGTGCCGGAGTTCTTCCGCGTCGAGTCGATGCGTGTCATCACCGACGAACTGCCAGGCGGCGAGTTCTCGACCGAGGCGACCGTGAAGGTGTGGGTCGGCGACGGTGACGATGCCGAGCGCCGGGTGTGGGTTGCCGAGGGCAACGGCCCCGTCAACGCGATCGACACCGCGCTGCGCAAGGCGGTGGGCACGATGCTGCCGGAGCTGTCGGACATTCATCTCACCGACTACAAGGTGCGCATCCTCGATGGCGCCAGCGCGACGGGCTCGACGACGCGAGTGTTGCTGTCGGCGACCGACGGCATCCGCGACTGGACGACGATCGGCGTGAGTCCCAACATCATCGAGGCCTCATGGCGTGCGCTCGAGGACAGCCTCGTCTACGGCCTGCTCCACCGGTCGCTACGCGCGGTGTAACGATTGGTGTCTGACGCCAAGGGTTACACCGACTGATAGAAAGAGCAGCGATGGCCGCCCCCAGATTCAGCCCGGTTCCACCGACCGATCGTTCGCGCCACTACGAGTCACCCGATCACGTGCCGGACTCGTGGTCGCCGGACCGGCCCGGCGACATCGAGGGCTTCCAACCGGACGGACCGCGTCTCGGCGAACAGGGTCCCGACCAGGGGTTTGCGTTGCGTATCGCCGCGCAGTTGCGCCCGAAGCTGCAGTTGCAGCCGGGTGAAAACGCCGACGATGCGATCCGCGGCTGTCTCGGTGTCGCGCTGCGCCGCGCATCGATGTTCTCCCGGGCCCCGGTCGTGTACGACCTCACGATCGCGTTCACCATCTGGGGCTTCTACGATCCGACGCCCCCCGCCGAGTTGGTCGAGCTGCGGCGCACGATGTTCGAAGGGCTCCGCCTCATCGGCCATCACTACATGGAGGCGCGAGCGGTCGCCGACTTGCCGCCCGATGCCACGCTGCGGATGACGCCGGCGCAGGTTGCTTCGGCGTATCCGACCGACTGGCGCACCCTCGTCGGCGCCTGATCGGCTCCGGTCGTCGTGAACGCACGACGAGTTCTGCAGACCGGCGACATCGACCTGCGGGCGACGCTGAAGCCCCTCGGTGTCTACTCGCGCGATCCGACCACTCGCTGGACGTCGAGCAGTTTCGCCAAGACAGCGCTGACCCCGGAGGGTCCGGGCACGATGCTGCTGAGCTGGGATGGCCGAGGTGCCACGACGGCCGAAGCGTGGGGAAGCGGCGGCGCGTGGCTCCTCGACCGGGCGCCCCACTGGGTGGGCCTGCACGACGACCTCGAGGGATTCGACCCGATGATCCATCCGCGAATCGCCGAGTTGGCCGGCCGCCACTCCGGCATCCGGTTGGCCGCTGCCGGCGTGATCTGGCAGGAACTCCTGCTCGTCCTGCTCGGCCAACGAGTCACCACCGAGGAGGCCGTCAAGAGCTGGGAGCGGATGGTGTACACGTGGGGGGAGCCGGCGCCGGGCCCGTTTGAGCTCCGCCTCCCGCCGACGTCGGCTGCGGTCGCCTCGGCCAACTACACGGATCTCCACCGGTTCAACGTGGAACGCCGCCGTGCGGACGCGATCCTGCTCGCCGCGCGACGTGCGAGCCGGCTCGAAGAGGCCGCCACGATGACGGCGGCCGAAGCGCGTGTCCGCCTGTCGGCGCTGCCGGGGCTCGGGTTGTGGACGGCGACGTCGGTGATCACCTCGTCGCACGGTGATCCGGACACGATCGTGCTGCGCGACTACGGCCTGCCCACCATGGTCAACCATGCCTTCACCGGCGATGCTCGGCGGTTGCCCGCCGACGAGGGCGGTGACGAGATCATGTGCCGACACTTGGCCCCGTGGACGGGACATCGCCAGCGGATCGTCCGGTTGCTGTTGACCGCCGGTGTGTCGGTGCCGCGCCACGGCCCGCGTGCGCGCAACCCCGACATCCGCCGTCTGTGACTGCGCCCGGCGGGCGTCGACGTGCCCTCGCCGGACGCATGCGCGACACTGTGGTGTGGATCGAACGCCCCCCGAGCGTCGACGCGCGACCGTCACTGCCGCGAGCCGTCGGCTCATGGCCGCGATCGTCGTCGCGCTGGTCGCAACGTCCGCGGCCATCTCGTCGGCGATGACACGTTCGCCGACAGTGACGGCAGCCGCTCGACCTGCGGTGTGCCTGCCGGGAACGACCCCGGCCGATCTCGACCGCCTGTTCGTGTTGGAGCCCGCCGGTGTCGTCGGCGCCGACTATCAGCGTGCCGTGCCGCTGGCCAACGATCGGGTGCTGTGGACGTTCCAGGACGCCGAGGTACGCCTTCCGGCGGGTGGCACACGACTGGTCCACAACATCGGGATGCTGCAGCAGGGCTCGTGCTTCACCGCCCTGATCGGCGGAACGGCGGACGACCCGCAACCGTGGTTGTTCGCGGCGGACACGATTCCGTTCGTGCGTTGGTACTGGCCGCTCGGCGCCGAGTTGGGTGCCGACGGCCGCGTGCACGTGTTCGCAGCCGAGATGAACGAACGCGGTCCGGGCTACCTGACACGAACCGAACCGACGGCGACGGTGGTGGCCATCGTCGATCCGGTCACCTTCGAGGTCCGCTCGACGGCGAGTCCCGGTGACGCGTCGGCGTCGCTGTACGGCTTCTCGATCGCGTCGGACTCGACGTGGACGTACCTGTTCGCACAGTGCCACCGCCAGTTCGGTTTCGATCCCTACATCTACGTCTACGCACACGACCTGGCCTGCGCCTCGCGAGTGACGGTTGCCCGGGTTCCCCGCGGCAATCTGCTCGCCGCGCCGACCTATTGGACGGGCAACGGTTGGCGCGCCGACCCGGCCGCGGCGGCGCCGATCATGGACACGAGCCGGCTGGTCAACGCCAGCCAGTTCACGTACGTGAACAACCAGTGGATGGCGATCACGAAGGTGGGTGACTGGTGGGGCGACCGTGTCGTCGTCGAGCACTCGCTGCGCCCCATGGGGCCGTACGGCGTGGTGGCCGAATGGGCGCCGCCGGCGAAGTGTGCGGTCGACTGCAACAACTACTTCGCCAGCTGGATCCCATCGGCCATCCCCGGGCAGCTCGTCCACGGGCTGTCCCACAACCGCTGGGACGGCATCGCCACCGAGGTGTACCGGCCGACGTTCGGCACCTTCCCCGCACCACCGCAGCGTCTGCTGCCGGCGGAGCGCTGCTCGCTCGGCTACTGCGGCTGACCGGTCCGGGCCGCGTACGATCTCGCCGTGGCCTTCGACCCGTCGACACACCCCCATCGACGGCGCAACCCGCTGACCGGTCGGTGGGTGATCGTGTCGCCGCAGCGCACGCAGCGGCCCTGGGTCGGCCAACGATCGGCCGAACCGGACCCGGCGCCGAGCTTCGACCCGGGCTGCTACCTCTGTCCGGGCAACGAGCGCGCCGGCGGAGACCGCAATCCCGACTACGACTCGACCTTCGTCTTCGTGAACGACTTCGCAGCATTGCTCCCCGATGCGCCGTCACCCGACGCGCCCCCGACCGACTCGATGGCCGACTCGATGGCCGACTCGATGGCCGACTCGATGGCCGACGAACTGTTCGGCGTCGCTGGGGCGACCGGTGAGTGCCGAGTCTTGTGCTTCTCGCCTCGCCACGACCTCACCCTGGCCGACATGACGCACGACGAGGTGGTCGCAGTGATCGAGCTGTGGCAGTCGCAGCTGGTCGAACTCCGCGAGCGATACCGCTGGGTCCAGATCTTCGAGACGCGTGGTGCGATCTCCGGCGCGTCGAACCCCCACCCTCACGGCCAGATCTGGGCATCGACGTTCCTGCCCGACGAGATCGTCCAAGAGATGGGGCAGCAACGAACCCACCTCGAGCGGCACGGCCGACCGATGCTGCTCGACTACGTCGAGCGCGAGCTGGAACTCGGCGAGCGGATCGTGACCGCCAACGACGAGTGGGCCGTGGTCGTGCCTTACTGGGCGTACTGGCCGTTCGAGACGCTCGTGCTGCCGCGCCGCCCGTTGGCGCGCCTCGACGATGTCGACGATGCGGGCCGCGAGTCGCTCGCCGACGTGCTCCAGACCATGCTGCGCGGATTCGACGCGTTGTTCGACACGCCGTTCCCGTATTGCTCGGGCTGGCACACCGCACCGGACTCACAGGACGCGGCCGGATGGCAGCTGCACGCGCATTACTACCCTCCGCTGCTGCGGTCCGCCGACGTCGCCAAGATCCCCGCGAGCTACGAGCTGCTGGCGAACCTGCAGCGCGACATCACCCCCGAGGCCGCAGCGGCCGAACTGCGGGCGGTGACGCCAACCTTCTAGTCAACTGTAAGGTTTGGCAGTAGGCTCGGCGGCATGCGAATCGGTGCGCTGGCAACCATGTCGGGACTCAACGCTCAGACGATCAGGTACTACGAGTCGCTCGATCTGCTCCCCGAGCCCGATCGCACCCCGGCCGGATACCGCGACTACGGCGCCGAGGTGGCCGACCGGCTCCGATTCATCCGCGATGCGCAGGCGTGCGGCCTGTCGCTCGACGAGGTCCAGACGTTGCTGTCGATGAAGGACGCCGGCCAGGCGACATGCGAGCACACGTTGTCGTTCCTCGATCGCCACATCGCGGACATCGACGCCCAGATCGAACGGCTGCAGGCGGCGCGGAACGAGATGCTGAAGTTGGCGACGCGTGCCCGCGGTCTCGACCCGGCGACGTGCACCGACCCCCATCGCTGTCAGGTGATCGATCCCGCATGACCACGCTGAGCTCCCGCCCGGAGGCGACCGCCACGCGCTCGGACATCGCCATCGAGGGCATGACCTGCGCCGCGTGTGCCAACCGGATCCAACGAGGCCTCACCAAGCTCGACGGCGTCGTCGAGGTCCGTGTCAACTTCGCCAATGGCCGCGCCACCGTGCTGCACCGCGGCGCCACCGAGTCGGACATGCGAGCTGTCGTCGAGCGGCTCGGCTACGTCGTGCCGGTGCACGCCGACCACGATGCCGCCGAACGACGCCGGGAAGCCGACCTCAGGCGGCGCTGGACCGTTGCGTTGATCCTCGGCGTGCCCGTGGTGCTGCTGTCGATGGTGCCGTCGCTGCAGTTCGACAGCTGGGAGTGGGTGGTGGCGGCGCTGACCACACCGATCGTCTTCTGGTGTGGCTGGGGATTCCACCGTGCGACATGGATGAACCTCCGCCACGGCGCGACCACGATGGACACGTTGGTGTCGATGGGCACCCTGTCCGCGTGGACGTGGTCGACCGTCGTGCTGGTCGGCAGCATCGGCGACGACTCGTCGATGGGTGGCATGGACGGCATGGGTTCGATGTCGATGACCGACAGCGGCGGCACGCACGTGTACTACGAGACCGCTGCCGTCATCGTCACGCTGATCCTGATCGGCAAGTGGTTGGAGATCCGGGCGAAGCGTCGCTCCGGCGATGCGATCCGAGCACTGGCCGACCTCGGAGTGAGGTCGGCGCGGCTCGAGGACGGCACTGAGATCCCCCTCGACGAGTTGACGGTGGGAACCCGCTTCGTCGTGCGCCCCGGCGAGAAGATCGCCACTGACGGCGTGATCGTCGACGGGCATTCCAGCGTCGACGCATCGATGGTGACCGGCGAGCCGGTGCCCGTCGAGGTGGGGCCCGGCGACGAGGTGATCGGCGCAACCGTCAACGCCAACGGCTCGCTCGTCGTCGAGGCAACGCGCGTCGGTGCCGACACTGCGCTGGCCCAGATCGTCCGGTTGGTCGACGAGGCCCAGGGCAGCCGAGCCGAGGTGCAACGCCTCGCCGACCGTGTGGCCGCCGTCTTCGTGCCGACGGCGATCGCCATTGCCGCGGTCACGCTGCTCGCGTGGCTCGCGATCGTCGGCGACGCGAACGATGCGTTCACCGCAGCGGTCGCCGTGCTCATCATCGCCTGCCCGTGCGCGCTGGGTCTCGCGACGCCGCTCGGCATCATGGTCGGCACGGGTCGAGCGGCACAGCTCGGGGTGATCATCAAGGGCGGGGAAGTGCTCGAGGACACCCGTCGGATCGACACGATCGTGCTCGACAAGACCGGCACGGTCACCGAGGGCCGCATGTCGCTGGTCGACGTCGTGGCGGGCGTGACGACCGGAGATGCCGACGTCCTGCTCGGGCTCGCCGGTGCCGTCGAGGCCCGGTCCGAGCACCCGATCGCCCAGGCGATCGCGGCGGAGGCATCGGAGCGAGGCGAACTGCCCAGCCACGTCGAGGGCTTCGCGAATCGAGCCGGCGTCGGTGTGGTCGCCGTGGTCGACGGCGTCGAGGTCCGTGTGGGCCGCCGCCAGCTGTTCGAGACGGTGCCCGCCGCCGTCGAACGCGCCGCATCGGCCGCGGAACGAACCGGCAACACTGCGGTGTTCGCTGGCCGTGGCGACACCGCCGAGATCGTGCTCGTCGTCGCCGACACGGTGAAGCCGACGTCACGCGAGGCAGTCGATGCGTTCCACGATCTCGGGCTGACGGTGACGCTGCTGACCGGCGACAACGCCCGCACCGCTCGAACGGTCGGCGCCGAGGTCGGCGTCGACGCAGTGATCGCCGACGTGCTGCCCGACGCGAAAGTGGCCGAGATCGTCCGGCTCCAGGCCGAGGGGCGCCGCGTCGCAATGGTCGGCGACGGGATCAACGACGCGCCGGCGCTGGCACAAGCCGACCTCGGCATCGCACTGGGGACCGGCACCGACGTCGCCATCGAAGCGTCCGACCTCACGATCGTCTCGGGCGACCTGCGCGCCGCTGCCGACGCCGTCGCCCTCTCGCGGCGGACCCTCGGCACGATCAAGGGCAACCTGTTCTGGGCCTTCGCCTACAACACCGCAGCGATCCCGCTGGCCGCCTTCGGCATCCTCAACCCGATGATCGCCGCGGCGGCCATGGGGATGTCGTCGCTGTTCGTCGTGTCGAACAGCCTGCGGCTGCGTCGCTTCACCGGCTATCGCCGGAGCGGCGATCGGCCCGTTGCCCCCACCCCGACCCCCACCACCTCCCGACACGAGGAAGCCATCGCATGAGCACCACGCACACCACCACCCACACCTACTCGGTCCCCGGCATCAGCTGCGACCACTGCAAACGCGCGATCGAAGCCGAGGTGTCTGGCGTCGCCGCTGTCGAGTCTGTCGACGTCGACGTGGACGCCAAGCTCGTCACCGTGGTCGGTGGCGACGACACCTCGATTCGCACGGCGATCGACGAAGCCGGCTACGACATCGCCTGACCCCGAACCACCCGGCGAGTGCCAATGCGTGCCGAGCAGTGGCGAGGGTCGGTCGCGGTGCATGATGTGAACATGCAGACGCAGTTGTTGATCGGTGGCGAGTGGCGAGATGGCACGGGCGCGGAGCGCTTCGACGTCGAGAACCCGGCGAACGAGGAGGTGATCGCCTCCGTGGCGGCAGGCACGACCGCCGATGCGACCGAGGCGTGCGAGGTGGCGTCGGCGGCCCAGCGGAGCTGGGCGGCCACTGCGCCAGCACGAGCGCGGCGAGATCCTGCGCCGCACGTGGCAGTTGATGGTCGAGCACACCGACGAACTCGCCCGGTTGATCACCCTCGAGCACGGCAAGCCGCTCGCCGACGCACGCGGCGAGGTCGCGTATGCGGCAGAGTTCTTCCGTTGGAACTCCGAGGAGGCGGTGCGGATCCACGGGTCGCTCGGAACGGCACCGGCGGGCACCAACCGGATCGTCGTGCATCATCCGCCGGTCGGCGTCGTGGTGATCGTGACGCCGTGGAACTTCCCGGCAGCGATGATCACACGCGAAAGCTGGCACCGGCGCTCGCTGCGGGCAATGCCGCCGTCATCAAGCCACCCCGAGAGACGCCCCTGACTGCGCTGCGGATCGGCGAGCTGCTCCACGAGGCCGGCCTGCCCGCCGGCGTCGTCAACATCGTGCCGACGCTGTCGTCGGGTGCCTGGTTCGACGCTGCGGTCGACCATCCGGCGACGCGCATGGTGTCGTTCACCGGGTCGACCGAGGTGGGCATCGTCCTGCTCAAGCGGGCCGCTGATCGAGTACTCAAGACCGTCATGGAGCTCGGCGGCAATGCGCCCTTCGTCGTGTTCGACGACGCCGACCTCGAGGCCGCCGTCGAGGGCGCGATGGTTGCCAAGATGCGCCATTCGGCCGAGACCTGCACTGCTGCGAACCGGTTCCTCGTCCACGACAAGGTGGCCGACGAGTTCACGCGCATGTTCGCCGCCGCAATGGGCGATGTTCGCATCGGCAACGGGTTCGACGACGGCGTGACATGCGGACCGATGATCAACGCGAAGGCGGTGGCCTCGATCAACGAACTCGTCACCGCCGCGGCTGACCACGGCGCCACGATCGCCACCGGCGGCGGCGCCGTCGATGGACCCGGCCACTTCTACCCGCCCACCGTGCTCGGCAACGTCCGTCCCGGCGACGAGATCACCCGCCACGAGATCTTCGGCCCCGTCGCGCCGGTCATCACCTTCGACGAGACCGACCAGATGATCGACATGGCCAACGACACCGAGATGGGCCTGACCGCCTACGTGTACACCCAGGACCTGCGACGAGGACTGGCCGTCAGCGAACGGATCCAGGCGGGCATGATCGGGCTCAACCGTGGCGCCGTGTCCGACCCGGCCGCCCCGTTCGGTGGCATGAAGCAGTCCGGTCTCGGCCGCGAGGGCGCGAGCGAGGGCATCTACGAGTTCTGCGAGACCCAATACATCGCCACCAACTGGTGAGGCGAATCGGCGCGAACCACGGGGATACCTGTCAGTAGTCGCCGGCGAGGTCGCGTTTGCCCTGCTCGCTGGCGCACGCGGCGTGGCCGAGCAGGTTGCGCGCCATCGACGAGGTGTGCTGTTGCGAGTCCGCGGCGTACACCGTGGCACGCACCGCCCACACCTCGGCGTTGTCGGGTGCGGCGAGGGCGGCGAACTCGACCAGGTGGCAGGCCAGGCGGGCGTCACCGGCGTCGAGCACCTCCTGGGTGCGAGCAAGTACCCGGTCGACGCCCCCGGCGAGTTCGACCCATTCGGCGGCCTGCTGCGCCCGAGGTGACGGCAACAGGTTGTCGGGTTCGCCGTCCCACCAGCCGCCGTAGCGGCGCCACACGTTGCGGATCAGGAACTGCGGGTGGTCGTACACCGCCTGCAGGTACGGCTTGTCGGCGAGATGGGCGGGGACCGTCACCTCGTGGAGGCACGTGTCGAGGTTCTTGCCCTGGTTCATGATCGCCAGCGTCTGGTTCTCGATCGACTCGAGCAGCTCGGCGGTGTCGATCAGTGCCTCCACGATGCGATCCGCACCGAAGATCGGCAGGCCGTGACCGGCGAGGAGGATCTCGGGTCGCAGCGCGGCCATCTGGCGCAGCGCCGCACCCCAGTCGGACAGGTAGCGCTGCACCTTCTGCGGATTGCCGGCGTTCGGCAGGGCCCAGATGAACAGATCGCCAGGGTGCAGCACCTTGCGTTCGGGCACCCACGTCCAGGTGGCATCGTCGGTCTCGCCGCGAGCGTGGTGCAACTCGAAGGTGAGGTCGCCGCGGTTGAACGTGAGGTGTTTCGCATAGGTGACGTCGGGGTCGCGGTACTCGCTCGGCCACGAGAACTGTGGGACGTCGATCGCGAACTGGCGGCGGTTGATCGCCGTGTTCCATCCCCCGGTCTGTTCGTAACGGCGGAAGTGGGCGGGGAGTTCCTCGTGGGCATAGACGACGGGCCGCTCCCATCCCTTGTCGGCTGCTTCCGCGTCGAACAGCGCGGTACCGAGCACGTGGTCGACGTGATGGTGCGAGTAGACGGCCGCACGCACGGGCGCGTCGGGCCGCCAGCCGCGAACGGCGTCGTAGACGGTGCGCCGATCGAAGGCGCCTCCGGTGTCGAGCATCACCAGGCCATCGCCGGTGTCGAGCGCGTTGACGGACGCGATCGACTTGAGCGTGAGCAGGCCCTCGTCGATCTCCTCGCTGGCGGTGCTGATCGTGCCGTCGTCGTGGTGGACGTGGACCGGCTGCACCGGATGGTGGGTGTGGACCAGTTCCCCACGACCTTGCCAGTGCTCCTCGGCGAGTTCCCTGATCGTTGCCATCTCCAGAACTTAGGTCGCCGCCGCCAGGCGATCAGGAGGCGGAGCTGCGACCTGGCGTCGACTGCGTCGATGAGCCGCTCACCCCCAGCCGGTTCGACCCGAGCGAGCGGCCGGGGCCAGACTGCGGCGGTGAACGTGACCGACGCCGTCAACGCCCGCAAGTCCGTGCGAGCCTTCCTGTCCGACCCTGTCTCGAACGAGGTGCTCGCCCAGTTGCTGACCACGGCATCGAGAGCACCCTCGGGTGGCAATGTGCAGCCGTGGCGCATCTACGTCGTCAACGGAGAATCGATGACTCGTTTCCGCGAGTTCCTGGCCGACCGGCCGGTCGAGGCGCCGGCCTACGACATCTATCCCTCGCCACTGCACGAGCCCTACCGGTCCTCGCGGTTCAAGATCGGCGAGGACATGTACGCCACCCTCGGCATCGAACGTGACGACAAGGCCGGTCGGCTCGCCCAGTTCGCGAAGAACCTCGACTTCTTCGGAGCACCCGCCGCGATCTTCTGCTTCATCGACCGGATCATGGGACCGCCGCAATGGTCGGATCTCGGCATGTTCCTGCAGACCTTCATGCTGCTCGCCCAGGAAGCCGGTCTCGACACCTGCCCGCAGGAGGCCTGGGCCGTCTACGAGCAGGCCGTCAGCGAGTTCGTCGGCGCACCGCCGGAGGAGCGCATCTTCTGCGGCGTTGCCATCGGCCATGCCGACCCCGACGCCCCGATCAACACGCTCGTCACCGAACGCGAGCCCCTCGATGTGTTCGCGAAATTCGTCTGACCAGAAGCCCTGAACACCATCCCCCAACCCGAAATTCGGAGCGAGCGTTGCGCTCAGCGCAACCTCGGCTCCGAATTTCGGGTTCGAGGCCGAATTCTGGCCGGCACCTGCAGGAGCGGCAGACTGCGTCGATGCCCGACTCACCATCGGTGGCGCGACGCCGTCGTCTACCAGATCTATCCGCGGTCGTTCGCCGACTCGAACGGTGACGGCATCGGCGACCTCGCCGGGATCACGAGCAAGCTCGACTACCTGGCCGACCTCGGCGTCGACGCGCTGTGGCTGTCGCCGATCTTCACATCACCCATGCGTGACTTCGGCTACGACGTCGCCGACTACTGCGGCATCGATCCGGTGTTCGGAACCGACGCCGACTTCGACGACCTGATCACCGGTCTCCACGACCGAGGCATGCGTCTCCTGCTCGACTGGGTACCCAATCACACCTCCAGTGATCATCCCTGGTTCGTCGAGTCCCGCTCGTCGCGCGACAACCCCAAGCGAGACTGGTACGTGTGGCGAGACCGCAAGCCCGACGGGTCGCCCCCGACCAACTGGATGTCGCAGTTCAAGGGCGTGCCGGCGTGGACGTACGATCAGGCAACCGACCAGTCGTACCTGCACGTGTTCCTCTCCGAGCAGCCCGACTTGAACTGGGCGAACCCGCAGGTCGAGGCGGCCATGCTCGACACGCTGCGGTATTGGCTCGACCGTGGCGTCGACGGATTCCGCAGCGACGTCGTCAACCTGATCGGCAAGGGCACCGACGTCGAGGACCTCCCCGAGCACCTGGTCACGATGCCGTTGCTCGCCACCGACCGGCCCTTCGGCCACGAGTTGCTGCGACGCATCCGGTCGTTGCTCGACAGCTACGACCACGACCCGATGATGGTCGGCGAGGTATACCTCCTGCGCGACGGCGAGAGCGCGTCCTACGTGGGGACGCCGGCAGCCCCCGAGCTGCACCTCTCGTTCGACTTCCGGCCGCTGCACACGACGTGGGATGCCGCTCGGATGCAGCGCGCCCTCGAGAAGATGGAGGCCGACTTCGACGAACCCCGCTGGCCGACGTTCGTTCTGTCGAATCACGACCAGCCGCGTCATCGCACCCGTTACGGCTCCGAGGCGAGGGCGCGGGCTGCGGCGGTGATGGCGCTCACCGTGCGGGGTACGCCATTTCTGTATGCGGGCGAAGAGCTGGGACTGGAGGACGCGGTGGTGCCGCCGGAACGGGTCGTCGACCCCGACGGTCGCGACGGGTGCCGCGCGCCGATTCCGTGGACCACGGACGGCGACGTCGAGGCCGGCCACGGCTGGCCGGTGAGGCCGTGGCTGCCGTTCCCGGTGAACGCATCGACGCACTCGGCCGCATCGCAGGTCGACGATGTCGAGTCGATGCACTCGCTGTATCGCAAGTTGCTGGCTCTGCGCCGCGACCGCGAGGTGTTGCGGCGCGGCTCGATCGAGTTTGCGCCGGTCGATGGCGACGTCATCCGGTTCGACCGTGTGCTCGACGACCTTCGCCTGACGGTGCTGGTCAACGTCGGTGAGTCGGCCGCTGCATGGCCCGGCGATCTCGGCACCGCTGACGTTGTGCTGTCGACGAATCCGGATCGAACCCGCGCCGGTGGCGAACTCGCCCCCGACGAGGCAGTCGTAACGTCTGGTGTCTGACACCAATCGTTACGGTGTTGGCGATGACCGTCGACTTCGTACGCACACCTGACGACCGGTTCGCCGACCTGCCCGACTTCCCGTACGAGCCGAGGTACGTCGAGGTCGACGGGCTCCGGATGGCGTATGTCGAGGAGGGTTCGGGCGAGGCGGGGACCGTTCTGTTGCTGCACGGTGAACCGACGTGGGGCTATCTGTACCGGCGAATGATCCCACCGCTCGTCGCGGCCGGCCATCGCATCATCGCCCCCGACCTGATCGGGTTCGGTCGCTCCGACAAGCCGACCGATCGTGCCGCCTACACCTACGCCAACCACGTTGCGTGGCTCACCGAGTTCGTCCGCGGTCTCGAACGTCCGGCCGGCGGTTTTCACGTCTTCGTCCAGGACTGGGGCGGGTTGCTCGGGCTGCGGATGATCGCAGAGAACCCGGGCTGGTTCGACCGGGTCGTGGTCGGCAACACGGCGCTGCCGACCGGTGAGCCGATGGGGGACGGCTTCACGATGTGGCAGCAGATGTCCCAGGCGATGGACCCGATGGACTGCGGTGCACTGCTCGGTAGGGCCTGCGTGGCTCGCGAACTCACGCCGGCGGAGATGGATGCGTACCGGGCGCCGTTCCCCGACGAGTCGTACCTGGCTGGTGCTCGCGAGTTCCCGCTGCTGGTGCCGACGTCGCCGGACGATCCGGCCGTGCCCGCAAACGAGGCCGCGTGGTCGGTGTGGGAGCAGTGGACCGCGCCGGTGCTCACCCTGTGGACGCCGGGCGACATCGTGCTCGGTCACCTCCAGAGCGCGTTCGTCGGTCGCATCCCCGGCGCCGCCGGTCAGCCCCATCGGACGTTCGAGCCCGGCGGTCACTTCCTCCAGGACGACCGCGGCGAGGACGTTGCGGCCGCCGTCATCGCCTGGCTGACCTGATGACGTCACGGGTCAGACTCGCGATGTGATCAGCCCTCGACGGCGATGGTGCGTACGGCGTCGGCGTGAACGACGGCTTCGGCCGGCGTGAGCGTCGGGCCGAGTTCGACGATGAACGCCACGCCGTCGTCGGGACGGAACTCGTTGCGCGCCCAGGTGGCGGCGATTCCTGTGTAGGTGCCGCCGGTGATCTGGCCCATCGGCAGACCGGTGAGCTGCGCATAGCGCTCGCGCACGCGACCCTCGCGGCCCTCGGACGGGTTCACGACGAAGAGATCCTGGTGGTACCAGATCGTGATGTCGGGACGCAGCTGGCCCATGAAGTTGATCATCGCCTGGGTCTCGGGCTCGCTCGCCGGACCGATGCCCGCGTACTGCGAGTCACCGGGCACGCCGATCGGGCCCCACTTGTACGGGAAGTTGCGATTGAGGTCCACGCCGTTGTCGTTCGAGCGGACCTGGTTGGCCTGGCCATCTGGATTCATCGACTCGACGATCCACAACTCGACGCCTTCGGGGACCGGATTCGCCCGCAGGTCGTCGACGATCGCCACGCCGTCGTCCTCGTCGCCGTGGATCACTCCGATCACGAGGACACGGCGTCCGCCGACCGTGCCGAATCGTTCGGCGATGATCGGTCGGCCACCCGCGGACAGCCCGAGGCCGACTCGCTCGGCGTCGAGATCGAGCGGTCCGATCGTGGCGGGGATGACGGGCGCGATCGTGGTGCTCGTCGTCGGAGCGATGCTGGTGGTGGTCGGCGTCGTGGTGCTGGTCGTCGTGGTGCTGGTCGTGCTGGTGGTCGACGGTGTGGCGGTGCTGGTCGGGCCGCTGCTGGTCGGCGAAGCGGCGATCGACGCAGTCGCCACGTCGGCCGTGGACGAGTCCGATCCGCACGCTGCGGCCGCGAGGACCAGTGTGGCGGCGAGCAACGTCGTTCGGATCACCGCAACGACGGTACCGGACCGATGTGGTGCCACACTGGCGTCATGAGTGCAGTCGCCGTTCGCCTGTTCCTCGGTGCGACGATCACGATCGCGTCGGCATCGATCGGCGCGGCGTGCGGCGCCGACGGGCCGACGACCACACTCGAACGCGGCGAGGCGATCTACGGCGCCAACTGCGCCCAGTGCCACGGCGTCGACCTCGCCGGCACCGAACGCGGCCCGTCGTTGCTCGAACCGATCTACGGTCCCGACCAGTTGTCCGACGTCGAGGTCGCCGACGCGATCCGCAACGGCGTCGACGAAGAACTCTGGGAGTTCGGCCCGATGCCCGCGAACGGCGCGATCACCAACGACCAGATCGAGGCGATCATCGCCTTCGTCCGAGCGGAGCAGACCGGCGACCCGGCGAACTGAGGTCGACCGGGCCCTCCTCGCTCCGTACGTCGGTCTCAGCCAGTGATCGCGTGCGCTCGGAGGTCGGCGAGGTCGACGTACTCGAGCGTCGACATGTGCGTGGACTCGAGGATCACGCCGCATGCGTGCCCTGCATCGAACGCTTCCTTCCATCGCGCTGCGCACACGCACCACTGGTCGCCGGCGGAGAGCCCGGCGAAACCGTACTGCGGCATCGGCGTGGTCAGGTCGTTGCCCTGCGCCTTGGAGTATTCGAGGAACTCGTCGGTGAGCCGGCAACACACGGTGTGCATGCCGGGATCGTCGCCCCGGTTCTCGCAGCATCCGCTGCGGTAGTAGCCGGTCATCGGGTCGTACGAGCAGGGTTGCAGCTCGGTGCCGAGCACGTTGCGCTGGCCTGAAGCCGGCCCAGGCGACTCAGACATTGACGCCGACGAGCTCGCCGATGCTGTACGTCACAGCGCATGCCACCAGGACGATCGCGACCTGCCGGGCGATCGATTTCCAGATCGACCGCTCGGCGAATCGCCCGATCGCCGCACCGACGAACGCGGCGGCGACCACACCGATCGCGATGGAGATCGCTGCCGGAGCGAACCCGGTGGCTCCGGTGAACCAGGGGATGACGGGCAGCAGTGCGCCGAACAGGAAGCAGACGAGCGAGATCGCTGCCGCGTTGAACGCGGACGGGAGATCGTGGGGATCGACACCGAGTTCCTCGCGCGTGTGCACTCGAAGGGCCACCTCCGGTGACGCCATCACGTCTTCTGCTGCGGCGCGGGCGGTCTCGGGCTTGATCCCGTGCTCTTCGTACATCGCCGCCAGTTCGGCGGTTTCGGCGACGGTGTTGCGGGCCAGCTCGCGTCGTTCGACTGCGACCTCGCGCTCGACGAGCTCGTTCTGGGCCGACACGCTGATCCACTCGCCGGCGGCCATCGAGATGCCTCCGGCGATCGCTCCGGCGAGCCCGGCCAGGCGAACGACCGACGAGTCGACGCCCGATCCGGCGAACCCGAGGATCAGCGACACGTTCGAGACCAGCCCGTCGTTGATGCCGAACACGGCCGCTCGTGCCAACCCTCCCGACACCGGCCGGTGGCCGCTGTGGACCTCCGGGCGGAGATCCTTCGCTGAGAGATCGGGACGCGTCATGGAGGCGAACGCTAGCCGTCATCAGCGGTCACGCGTCCAGACCTGTACGGGTCCCAGCGTCGCATGGCGGCTACGTTGGCCGTAGCGAGATCACCCAGCGAGGACACTCATGAGCGCTCACAACGACGTGGCAGCCATCATCGACAGCTTGCGGGAGATCGCCGGCGAACGCCGGCCGTCGGATCGGTTGCTGCAGACCTTTCTCGGCCTGTACTACCGCGACATCCCGAGTGATGACGCGGACGGGCGTCGACTCAACGCCGCGTATGCCGCCGCGGTCGCCCATCTGCAGCTCGGACGCGAGCGACGCGTCGGCGAGACCTTGGTGCAGGTGTTGTCGCCGGATCTGGAGCGCGACGGTTGGGAGACGGAACGCACGATTCTGATGTTCGTCACCGACGATGTGCCGTTCCTCGTCGACAGCGTGCGCATGGTGCTCGACCGCTATCACCTCGGCATCCACCTCATGATCCATCCGATGTTGCGCGTCGAACGCAACGACCGTCACGAACTGGTCGACGTCGACGCCGTCGACGGTCGCGTCGAGGCCTGGACGCTGATCGAACTCGACCGGTGTCCGACGGAATCCCGGGAACGCCTCGAAGCCGATGTCCGCACGGCGATCGACGGCGTCCAGTCCGTCGTGCGTGACTTCACCGCGATGCAGGAGCGACTGTTGGATGTAGCCGGCGACGACGCGCTGATGCGGTGGTTGGCCGACACCAACTTCGTCTTCCTCGGCTCGGCGATCTACGAGGTGTCGAGCGATGGGTTGCGGCTCGATCCATCGAGCCTGCTCGGTCAGTACCGGTCTCGGCGCCTCGACCCCGAACGCATCGACCCGCCGCCACACGACGGCGACGAGCCCATCGTGATCGCCCGTACTGATGCGGTGGCCACGGTGCACCGCCGCGCGCGCATGACCTCGATTGCTGTCCGCGTGCCAGCGAGCGGCAAGGAGGTGCGGTTCGTCGGGCTGCTCGGCAGTGCCGCATACCGCCAGAGCGTCTTCGCGATTCCCGGCATCGGACAACGCGCCGACGACGTGGTCGACGCGGTCGGCGCGACCGTCGAGAGCCACACGGGCCGCGCGGTTCGCAACGTGATCGAGACCCTGCCGCGTGACGTCGTCTTCGAATCGGGCGTCGAGGAGCTGACCGAGCTGGTCTCGGAGATCACCGGGCTGCAGGAGCGGCACATCGTCCGGGTCTTCGACCTCACCGAGCCCGTCGGGCCCTGGACCACCGTGTTCACGTACGTACCGCAGTCCCGATTCACCGCAGCGCTCCCGGAACTCGTCGCAGCGCTGGTGTCGGAATACTACAGTGGCGAGATCCGCGACCTCGAGACGCTGCTCGGGACCAGTTCTCTCGCGTGGATCTCGATGACCGTTCGGGCCGCACCGCTCGACAACAGCGCCCGACTCGTCGCGTCGATCGACCGTGCCTCGCGGACCTGGCGCGAGCGCGCCAGGGATGCGCTCGTCGACCTGCTCGGCGAGGTCGAGGGGCAGCGTGTGTGGTCCGTTGTCGCCGACTCGGTGCCCGCCGACTACGAGGCGCGTGTGCGACCCGAAGCGGCTGTCGGCGACCTCGTCAACGTCGAGGCGATGCTGTCGGGGACCGACGACATCACCACGTCGTTCGGTCGTTCGCTCGACACCGTCGACGACGAGTGGCGGTTCCGCGTGTTCCTGCGCGACCGGCCGACCACGATCGCCGAGTTGGTGCCGGTCCTCGAACACCTGGGACTGTCACCGGTCGACGAGCATCCTTCGGTGTTCGTCGGTGCGTCGGCGACGGTGTATCTCGACGACATCGGGGTCCACATGGCGTGGGCGACGATCACCGACGCGCAGCACGCCGAGGTCCAGCTGGCCTTCGTCGATCTGATGACCGGCAGCATCGAACCCGACGGGCTGAACCGGCTGGTGTTGTCGGCCGGCCTCGATCGCCGCCAGATCGCCGTGCTGCGCCTGTACAATCGCTATCTGCGCCAGGCGTCGTTCCCCTTCAGCGCCAACTACGTCGAACAGGCCATCGTTCGTCATCCCGACATCGCCCGCAAGCTCGTCGAGTTGTTCGACACGAGGTTCGATCCCAGGCCCAGCAACCCCGACGTCGCGGCCGATCGATCCGGGGCGACCCGACGGTGCCGCGACGAGCTGCACCGGCTGCTCGACGCCGTGCCGTCGCTCGACGACGACCGGATCTGTCGGGCATTCCTCACGCTGATCGATGCGACCGACCGAACGAATGCATTTCGTGGTCGCGAGGAGATCTCCGTCAAGCTCCGACCCCACGCGGTCGGATTCCTGCCGGAACCACGACCCGAATTCGAGATCTTCGTGTGCTCGCCGTTCGTCGAAGGCGTCCATCTCCGTGGTGGGCGCATCGCCCGAGGTGGGCTTCGTTGGAGCGATCGCCCGGAGGACTTCCGCACCGAGGTGCTCGGTCTCGTCAAGGCGCAGATGGTGAAGAACGCCGTCATCGTGCCGACCGGAGCCAAGGGTGGCTTCGTGATCAAATCGTCGCAAGCGGACCCTGCCGACCGAGACTCGGCTCGAGCCGAGGGAATCGACCGGTACGGCCGCTTCGTCCGCGGTCTGCTGGACGTGACCGACAACGTCGTCGGTGACCGCGTCGTCCACCCTCCCGATGTGGTGATCCACGACGCCGACGACCCGTATCTCGTCGTGGCGGCTGACAAGGGCACCGCGACGTTCAGCGACATCGCGAACGAAATCGCCGCCGAGTACGACTTCTGGCTCGGCGACGCCTTCGCCTCCGGTGGGAGCCACGGCTACGACCACAAGGAGATGGGCATCACGGCGCGCGGGGCGTGGGAGAGCGTGCGTCGCCACGCACGTGTGATCGGCCGGGACGTCGACGTCGACGAACTGACGGTGGTCGGCATCGGCGACATGTCGGGCGACGTCTTCGGCAACGGCATGCTGCTGTCGCCGCACCTGAAACTCGTCGCGGCGTTCGACCACCGTCATGTCTTCCTCGACCCCGACCCCGACCCGGCGCCGTCTCACGCCGAACGCCGACGGTTGTTCGAACTGCCGCGTTCGAGCTGGGCCGATTACGACCGGGCGCTGATCTCGGCAGGTGGCGGGGTGCACTCCCGCCAGCTCAAGGCGATCGACATCACACCCGAGGTGCGCGACGTGCTCGGTATCGAGGCGTCCGTGACCGAGCTGCGGCCCGACGAGCTCATCTCGGCGATCCTGCGTGCGCCCGTCGATCTGCTGTGGAACGGCGGCATCGGCACCTACGTCAAGTCATCGATCGAGAGCAACGCCGACGTCGGTGATCGCACCAACGACGCGCTGCGCGTCGACGGGAACCAACTTCGGGCCCGAATCGTCGGTGAAGGCGGCAACCTCGGCCTCACCCAGCTCGCCCGTGTCGAATACGCGATCAACGGTGGGCTCATCTACACCGACGCGATCGACAACTCCGCCGGCGTCGACTGCAGTGACCACGAGGTCAACATCAAGATCCTGCTCGACCAGCTCGTGCGCGACGGAGAGTTGACCGTGCGGCAGCGCAACGAGTTGCTCGTCGAGATGACCGGTGAGGTCGCGCGGCTCGTCCTCGACGACAATCGAGCCCAGACGCTGGCGTTGATGATCGCTCGGACCCAGTCGCTCTCGATGGTGAACGTGCACGCCCGCTACCTCGAGACGCTCGAGGCCGAGGGCTACCTCGACCGGGAACTCGAGTTCCTGCCGTCCGACAAGCAGATCGCGGAACGACAGAGCGCTGGCAGTGGCCTGCGCGCTCCCGAGTTCGCCGTAATGATCGCGTACACCAAGAACGCCAACGTCGTCGAGGTGCTCGATTCCGACCTGCCGGACGATCCCGCGCTCGAACGCGACCTGATGGAGTACTTCCCGGTCGAGATCCGCGAGCGTTTCCCGGACGCGATCCTGTCGCATCGCCTGCGCCGGGAGATCATCGCGACGACCGTCGTCAACAACATGGTCAACCTGGCAGGGATCTCGTTCGACCACCGCATGACCGAGGACTCGGGCGCATCGGTGTCGGACGTGGCCCGAGCGTTCCTGGCGTCACGCGAGATCTTCGGGTTCGCAGAGATCTGGCGCGAGATCGACAAGCTCGGCAGCAGCATCGAGCTCGACACGCAGATCGCACTGTTCCTCTCCGCTCGGCGGATGACCGAACGTGGCGCCGTGTGGTTGCTCCGCCATCGCCGCCCGCCGATCGACATCGCCGAGGCGGTGGACACGTTCTCGGCGGGTCTGGCATTCCTCGCCGCATCGCTCGACGAGGTGGTCAGTGGTCGTGTCGCCGGCGATGTCGCCGCTGTCCGCGAAGCGCGAGTTGCCGCAGGTGTGCCGATCGACCTCGCCGAGCGTTCGGCACGGTGGCCGTGGCTCCACACCGGCTTCGACATCGTCGAGATCGCCCACACCGAGTCGCGCAACGTTGCGGACGCGGCCACGGCCTACTGGGCGACGTTTGACGCGTTCGAACTCGGCTGGTTGTGGGACGGAGTGAGCAACCTTCCGCGATCGGATCGCTGGCAGGAACAGGCGCGCGCAGCGATGCGGCACGACTTGATGACTGTGCTCGCCGACCTGACACGACTGGTGATGCGATCGGCCGGAGGGTCGCCGGCGGCATGGATCGAGGCCAACGAGCGAGCCGTCGGGCGGGCGCTGGCGATGCACACCGAGATTCGCCGCGCCGAGAGCTTCAACCTGACCACGCTCTCGGTCGCGATCCGTCAGCTCCGCAACCTGACGATCATGGCCGTCGCCGGCGCACCCGAGTCGCTGGACTGAGTGGCTGCTTGCCGAAGCGTTGTTGCCTTCTTGCGGTGATCTTGTTGAAGTGTTGGCCGCTACTTGTCGAAGATCTGCCTTCGGGAGAACGTGCCGACAGATATCGTCGGACGGGTCATGTCATCTGGGCCCCGATTCCGATTCGCTCCGTCACCCACCGGTTCGTTCCACGTCGGTGGTGCCCGTACTGCGTTGCAGAATTGGGCGCTCGCCCGTCGGCTCGGTGGCACGTTCGTGCTGCGGATCGAGGACACCGACGAGGCTCGGAACCGGCCCGAGTGGACGCAAGGCATCATCGACGCCCTCGCCTGGATCGGTGTGTCGGCTGACGATCCTCATTTCGAGGGCCCCCACTTCCAGAGCGAGTACGCCGAGGCTCACCTCGCCGCGGCCCGGCGGCTGTTCGAGGACGGCCACGCGTACTACTGCGATCTGACGGGCGAGCAGGTGCAAGCGCGCTCCAAGGAGCTCGGCACCACCGGCTACGACGGCTACTCGCGCGAACGTGGCCTCGCGCCGGGCCCCGGCCACGTCCTGCGGTTCCGCGTACCGGACGGCACCACCGTCGTCGATGACGTCGTGCGCGGCGAGGTCACCTTCGACAACTCCACGATCGAGGACTTCGTGCTCGTTCGCGGCAACGGGACGCCGGTGTTTCTGCTCGCCAACGTCGTCGACGACATCGAGATGGCGATCACGGACGTCGTGCGCGCCGAGGAGCACCTCCCCAACACGCCCAAGCAACAGATGCTCTGGGAGGCGCTGGGTCACCAACCGCCGCGGTGGGCCCACGTGCCGGTGTTGGTCAACGAGCAGCGCAAGAAGCTGTCGAAGCGGCGCGACAAGGTGGCGCTCGAGCAGTACCGCGACGAGGGCTACCTCGCCGACGCGATGGTCAACTACCTGATGACCCTCGGCTGGACCCCGCCGGGCGCCGAGGCCGCCGGCAGCGAGATCGTGCCGTGGACCGAGATCGAAGCGGCCTTCCGGCTCGAAGACGTCACCCACTCGCCGGCCTTCTTCGACGTCAAGAAGCTTGCGGCGTTCAACGGCGATTACATCCGCATGATGCCGCTCGACGAGTTCATCGAGCGCGCCGGGGCCGAACTGCCGGCCGACTGGGACCGCGACCGGTTCGCGGCGATCGCGCCGCACATCCAGGAGCGCCTGACGACACTGCGGGAGGTGCCGGACAAGATCGACTTCCTGTTCTGGCCCGACGACGCCGATGTCGCCTACGACGACGACTCGTGGGCCAAGGCCTTCGGGCCCGAGTGGGCGATGCCCCTGCTGGCCGACGTCACCGACGCCTACGGGAAGCTCGACGATTGGACGGCCGAAGCGCTCAAGTCGGCCCTCGAAGTCGTGATGACGCGCTACGACGTCAAGTTGGGCAAGGCGCAGGCGCCGGTCCGAGTGGCCGTCACCGGTCGCTCGGTGGGCCCCCCGTTGTTCGAGTCGATGGAGGCGCTCGGGCGCGTCGAGACGATGCGTCGGCTGATGTTGGCTCGTGACACGGCGCCCGACGTGGGGTGAACACGATGACCGATCGCGAGTTCCCGCTCCCCAGCGACGAGCATTCGGCGCGCGACCGGGAACTGATCGAGGCCGTCGAGCGCCACGAGTCGGTGGGCGAGCGGTACATCCGAACCGGCGAGATCCCGATGACGGAGCCCAGCGCGCCGTCGATGGCGCCGTCGGCCAACGCTGCACTGCTGCGTGATCCGACGCCGGTGAAACCGCTGCCGATGCCCCCGCGACCGGTGGGTCGGCGGATCCTGCAGGCCGGGCTCGTCCTGCTCCTGATCGCAGTGGGTTACTACCTGGTCTCGTTCTGGCAGGTGTGGTCGACGGGGCGTTCCGACGAGGCGCGTGCCGTTGACGCGATCGTGGTGATGGGCGCCGCGCAGTACGACGGGCGGCCATCCCCGCAGCTCGCCGCCCGCCTGGACCATGCGGTGAGCCTGTGGAACGACGGGCTCGCCCCGGTGATGATCGTCACCGGGGGGAACCAGGAGGGCGACCGGTTCACCGAGGCGTCGACATCTGCTGCCTATCTCGTCGAACGCGGTGTCCCGGCGTCGGCGATCGTGCAGGAGGATGCGGGTTCGACCACGCACGACTCGCTCGATCGGGCGAGGGCGTTGGTCGACGGGTCCGTCCAGACCATCCTGGTCGTCACCGATCCGTACCACGCGCTGCGATCGAAGCTCACGGCCGAGGAGGTCGGATTCACGGCCTATGTCGCCCCGGCACCGGGCTCCGTCGTCATCGGTGCGACGGAGTTGCGCCGAGAACTCGCCGAGGCCGCGGGTGTCGCCGTCGGCCGGATCATCGGGTTCGAACGGTTGAGTGGCCTCACCGACTGAGGCCGATACAATCCCGTCCCGCACCGGTCGGTGATCCGTCACCGACCGTCACACCGTGGGGTGTGGTGTAATTGGTAACACAGCAGTTTCTGGTACTGTCATTCGGGGTTCGAGTCCCTGCACCCCAGCTCTGATCGACCGCCGGCCCGCACTCGTGCGAGGTCGGCGTCGTCACTTTTCGGCTCGATACCGGCGGCCGTTGGTGGGAACCGCGGACCCGCTGATATCGTGGCCGATCGCTACTTGGCCCGTTCGTCTAGTGGCCTAGGACACCACCCTCTCAAGGTGGCGGCACGGGTTCGAATCCCGTACGGGCTGCCAAGAAAGTACTAGGTCAGAGCCACTCTTCGGAGTGGCTCTCCTGGTTTTCTGGACTCGTTGCCACTCTGATGCCAATCTCTCTGGAAGGAGAAATCGGATGAAGGGTTTCATGCGGCAGCGAGGGGTGTCGTGGGAGCTGAGGGTCTACCTCGGCCCCGATCCGCTCACCGGCAAGAAGCGGTACGCCACGCGGACCGTGCGTGGCGGCAAGCGCGAGGCGCAGACTGCGCTCGCCGAGATGGTCACCGAAGCCGAGCGCGGCCCCACGGTTCGAACGACCGCGACGGTCGGGGAGTTGCTCGAGGCCTGGTTCGAGTTCGCCTCGCCTGACTTGTCGCCGAAGACGGTCAAGGAGACACGGGGCTACATCGACCGCTCGCTGATGCCCGCGCTCGGGTCGAGGCGATTGGCCAAAATCAAGCCCGCCGATCTCGATGCGTTCTACCGTCGACTGCTCACGTCGGGCGGGTCCGGCGGTCGACCGCTGGCGCCCGGGACGGTGAAGCGCATCCACGACATTCTTCGTCGTGCGCTCAACCAGGGAGTCAAGTGGGGGTGGATCGGCATCAATCCAGCGACGGCGAGTACACCGCCACGCGTGCCGGCCTCGGACATCAAACCGCCTTCGCCGGAGGCGCTCGGACGAGTGCTGCGACGAGCTGAGGTGGACTCGCCGGATCTGGCCTGCTACCTGATGCTCGCGGCTGCCACCGGTGCCCGTCGGTCAGAGTTGATTGCGCTTCGGTGGACCGACGTCGTTCTCGACGGCGCGACCGTCTCGATCGAGCGGGGAATCGTGTCCGGCCCGCATGGTCTGGTCGAGAAGGGAACGAAGACCCACTCCACTCGCCGCGTGTCGCTCGACTCGCGGACGATGTCAGCCGTCGCTGATCAACGGGGGCGCATATCGAGCGAGCCGAGATCTGCCGCGTTGAGGCGGCCGCCGACGCCTTCGTCTTCAGCAGCATCGCCGATGGGAGTCAGCCGTGGTTCCCCGACTCGGTGTCGCGGTCGTTCAAACGCCTTTGCGAGAAGGAGGGTCTGCTCGATGTTCGCCTGCACGACCTCCGTCACTTCGTCGCCACCCAGCTGTTGAGTGCCGGTGTCGACGTGCGCACCGTGGCCGGTCGCCTCGGACACCGGAACGCGGCAACGACGCTCAACGTGTACGCGCACTTCGTCGAGCAGACGGACCGTGCGGCGGCCGACATCATGGGTGGCGTTCTTCGAGATGGTGCGTAGGGGGCGTCCTAGCTTTCTCGCCCCGGCATCGCGTCGTCTGGCCTGAGGTCATCGGTCGAGTGCAGCAGCCGGTCGACGACGATCGTCGGTACGACGACGCGTCGCCCGAACCGTCGGGCCTGAATGTCGCCGCGTCTCACACATTCGTACGCGGTAGTTCGCGAGATGCCGTGGATACGGGCGACTTCCTCGACGGTGTAGGTGGACCGATGGGTGTGTTCGTTGGAGTTGCTCATCTCCGTACTGTTCGCAACATGACTCACTCGACCACTACCACCAAGAGCCGAGATGACTCACTCGACAGCTACCACCGAGTGGCCCGATCACTCCCACCTCGAATTCGTCACTCACATGGCCAGATATGTGTGGTCGAGTGTGTGGCTCGGATCACGTCGAGCGCCGTCGGCGACGTTCCGCCTGCCGGCGTTGCTCGCGGTTCGGAGCATTGGTCCGTACGGCCGGCGTGGACAGACCCTTCGTGGTCTCGAGCAGAGTGGTGCGCTCTTCCTGCAGCGCGTCCCGCTCGGCCCGGAGTGCCTCGATTTCGGAGCGGAGCCGAGTGTTCTCCTCGTTGATCCATCCGAATCGGACTCGCTCGTGATCCAGTGCCTTCTGCGCTTCGCGTACCGATGCCTTTGAGAGCTTTGTCTCCCGCCGTAGGTCCTCGAGGGCGCACTCCAGTTCACGCACACGGTTCCACGCAAGCGCTGCACCGTCGCCACCGTCGAGCGCCTCGTCGACGGTGGGCGGTTCCTCCCCTCTTCGCTGCCGCGCTCGGTACGCACGCACACGATCTGTGTCTGATCGCCACTTCCGTGGACGGCCGCCCTTCCCGACAACGGTCACGGGACCGATGGTAACGAAACGTAACGGAACCGTGCACCAACCGGGTAATACTCTGTGAGGGAGCTGCTGGCTGGAACCGCAGTGATTATGCAGTGGGTCGATCGAGCCAAGAGGTCCCACACTTCGCCGGTTACCGGGCGCGGAACTGACCGTTCCGGCTCGCGATTATGAGGGGGATGCGGGCCACCGACGACCGATCTCAAGTGCCATTGAGATCCGCACGGCTGTCTGGCGCTGCTCGATGTTCTGAGTGGTTGCCGCTCCGGTCGCTCCCTCCCAGTTGGACAGCACGGGTACAATGTTCGGGATGCGCGATGCAACGTTGGGAGCGGTCGCCGCAATAGTGATGAGCTTTGCGGGGATCGCCTGCGCATCGTCGGACGACGGTCAGTCCGAGTCTGCGTTCTGTGACTCCCTCCAAACCGTGTTGAGCGAGGGCTTCTTCGACCAGACCGGAAGCGGACTCGTCGAGGCCTTGCGCGAGCTGAACACCACGGGATTGGCGGACGCCGATCGGGACGAGTTCTCTTCTGCGATCGACCTAGTCGAAGAACAGATAGCGGCGTACAACGACGGGGCGCCAGATGGCTGGTCGACGGAGCCAGTGTCAAGTGTGGCGAGTCGGATCTGCGACGTCGAGATCGGCATCTATTCGGTGAGACCCTCGTAGTGGTCCAGTTGGACCACACATCGGGTCCCCCTCACACGTCATGCCGTAGATGCGACCTCGCAACGGCGCACGTGCGCTCACTTCGCTGGTGAAGGGCAGTGTCGGGACGGGCGCTCAGAACATCAAGCCCGCTCGACTTCATGTCGCACGCATAGCCGGCAATCGCGCGTTGTCAAGGTCCGCGGTGGGCCGCACAGAACGTGCGCCCACAATCCGGTCGGCAACCGGTAGACCGCGCCGCATCACGGCCCATTTGTGACACGAGATAATCCCAGCAGCATTGAGCGGTTGACGAGTCCGTTCGTCCTTCGGAGCGCGGCAGCTCGGTTCGGCTGACGACGGTTCAGGGCCGGTCCGTGCGGCTACCGTCCGATGGGTATGGGGAGAACCGTCGTCATGGTCGTCAGTGTGCTCCTGGCCGCCGCGTGCGGCTCGGCGGAGTCCGGCCCAGGGGAGGCCCTGCCTTCGACAACTGATAGCGCAAGGTCGCCTGGTTTGCAGATCCCGTCAGAGATCGTTGACGGATTGCTCGTGGTCGATTACTCGTCCCTTGAGGAAACTCGATCGATGATGGCAACGCTTGCGACAGTCGGCGCCGGAGAGCCAGTCGGCATGTTTGTCACCGCTAACGATGACGGGGCCATCGGACAGTTCTTCGCGTACTCCGACGGAGAGACTGAGGTGGCGGTCCCGATGGGTGAGCTTTCGGGAGCGACGGACACGTTCGACCTTGGAGGCGTGGCAACTGGCAGTTACGAACTCTGCTCCGAGCTTGTTGAGGGTCCGATGATGGCGTGCACCACCTTCATGAAGCCGTAGAAACTGCGTCCTCGGAGCGTGTTCGTGGCGACTACAGACCTGGCTGGCGCGCCGCGGGCACAGGTTGGTCCTGCGAACCGTAGGACCCGTACAGAATGCGCACTCGATAATCCGGCCATCGGTTCTTTGGCCGCGCCGCATCACGATGCCTCTTTGTGTCAAGCCCGGATTTGCGAGCGTGATCGGGGCGCGGGAGGTGGAGCCTCTGGCGGTGCCGGAGGTTGCGTCGTAGGGTTGTTGTTGGGTCCGGGAAGTGACTGATCCGAAGAGCCGGCCGTTCAGGATGTTGAGCCGGTCACGCTGGATTTGATGTCGTGCCTGAGTGTCCTTCCCGGGCCTGCGATCAGCCGTGGATGCGTCGGGCGTCGGCGACGAGAACCCGGTAGACCGAGTTGGAGATGTGGCGCTTCAACGCCCGGATGGCTTCTTTGGAGTTCTTGCCCTCGGCGCAGCGACGGTCGTAGTACTCGCGTCCGGCGCACGGGTAACGCAGCTGCGTGATCGCGGCGATGTGGATCGCGTAGTTCAGTTGCCGGTTGCCTCGAGGGTTGAGCCGGTGCCGACGATGCTCACCCGATGATGCTTCGATCGGGGCGGTCGCGTTGTAGCTCGCGAAGTGCCCAGCCGACGCGAATCGGGAGATGTCACCGGTGTGGCCGATGATGAGTGCGGCGGTGACGACGCCGACACCGCGGATGTCGGTCAGCGTCGTTCCCGACGCGGCGACCGCAGCGCGGAGCCGCTTCATCGATGCCTTCATCTGTGCTTCGTAGTGAGCGACATCGGCGACGAACTCGCGGGCGACCTCGACGCGATGCTGGGTGATCTGGTCTTGGTCGACGACCTGGTTCAACAGTTCGTTTGCCCTGGTCACGGTCATTTCCTTGGCCATCCCGCCCGGCAAGAGTTCCATCAACAACGCGTGCAGCCGACACGCCGCTTTGCTCTTCAGCTGACCCAGATCACGGTGCCGTTTCGCCAACAGCTTCAACACCTGGGCGTGCGCGTCGGCGCTCACGCGTTGGAGGCCCTCGACACGCATCGCCGTGATCGCCACCGAGCGGGCGTCGTTCGGGTCGTTCTTCTGCGCCCGGCCCGAGCCCAACAATCGGGTCCGTGTCGACAACGCCGCGGGTACGTCGATCACCGTCTCGCCAGCGGCGACGAGCTGCTGGGCGAGCAGGTAGCCGAGACCGCGTGCGGACTCGATTGCCCACACCCGATCCGGGAACGGATCTGCCCACGACGTCAGTCGCTTCACCTGTGAGCTGCACGCTCGAACACGAAGTTCGTCGAGCATCATCTCGTTGCTGTCGATCGCCACGGCGGTGTGTGTCGCCTTGTGCGGATCGATCCCAATCATCACTTTCATCTGGAATGGCTCCTTGCCTCGGTGGGTGGGAACCGAGGTGGGCACTCCTGATTTGGGTTCGTTGAGCTCGCGCCTCTTTCGAGCCACACCCCGGGTCAGAACACCGGCCGACAGACAGTTCGCGATCAGGTCAACCACGAAGGCGACAGGCCCTAAGAAGAGGCTGCCGACCGGCGCTCCGAACGCTACGACAACGGCCGCAACGCCCCTCGAGTATCAATCAGGCCCAAGCCGGGTGCTCGGTAATCGCAGCGGAGAGACGATCCGCCGCCGCCCGTGAACCGGCTGAACGGCTCGAAGCGTTGACGGGAAGCGCGGCGGGACTGGGCCGGTCTACGACGATCTACTGTTCATGCGTGAGCTTCTTCGAGAGTGCTGCGTCCAACGCGCCTGACCCTCGCCCACCCGAACCTGAGCGGCTGACACCGCCCTGGTTTGGGCCACCTGCAGGTGTCCTCGCAGGTCAATCGATGCAGCAGGCGCTCGTGTTCCGAACGGACAGCGCAATCCTTGTGATCCGACAGTTCGACGTCTATCCGACTGGGATCGAGTTCACGGTGGACTTACGCGTCAAGCCGACCGACCAGCCGATGTTCGACATGCCGTGGGAGCTTCAGTCCCGACCAGGCAGAGCCCCCGTCGTGGACGGGACGCTGCCAGACGAGTTCCTGCGACTCGGTTTTGCGTTCGCGGATGGAACGTCGTGGACGAACTTCGCCCACAACTTCCCTGAGTTCGACAAGGAGCCAACTGGGCCGGTGGTCATGGGGCGTGGTGGCGGCGGAGGCGGTGATCGCTGGGAGATGCGCTATTGGATGTGGCCACTGCCGCCAGAGGGAGACGTCGTGATCTACGCGGCGTGGCCCATGTTCGAAATTGACGAAGTCTCTGCAGTCATCGACGGAACAGCATTGCGCGCGGCCGCCGCGCAGGCCATCGAGATCTGGGACTGAGCTCACATCGCCGGGCATGCGTAGTGGCCGCTACGGGTGAGTGCCATGTGACCGGGGATCGCCGACCCGACGGTTCGGAGTGTTCTTTCGAATGGCGACCGAAGTAGCGCATCACCGGCAATGTGATCACCGGCGAACCACGCGGACCGCCCATAACCCGAGCGCGATAACCCGAGGTGCGGCGGCGACGGACCACTCGGTATCGGCCCTACTGCAGTGCTCGGTAATCGCGTCAGCGGCCCGGCGATCGGGGACATGGGTTGGGTTCCCGACTTCCTGCTGCGGTCGGCGGGCGTAGCGTTCCAGGATGGCGAGGTGCGGCGCGGCATGCGCAGGGCGACGGGGACGACGGAGTTGTAAGTGAACTGAAAGCCGTCTCGGTCAGGGTTTCGGTCTTCGACAACTACGAGAGGGCGACCACCGTGGACACGAATCCCGTACCAATTTCTCCGAACGACAACGCACATCGATTGCGCCGACCGAGAGGTGCCAGGCGACAACTCGTGATCGGATCGCTCGTTGCGTTCGCCCTCGTCGGCGCCGCGTGCGGGAGTGACGACGACGATGCTGCGCCGACGGACGCTGCGACGACGACGGACGCCCCGGCCACCACGGAAGCACCAGCGACTACGCAGGCGCCCGAGACCACCCCGGCGACGACCGAGCCGGCACCGCCACCGGAGGAACCCTTCGACGTCTCGCTCGCCACGCTCGTGGGCAACCCGTCGGACACCAACTCGCTCAACGGCGTCAGCGTGTCGCCGCTCGACGGGAACGTGTACATCGCCAGCGTGAGCGGCAACGAGATCACCGTGCACGACCCCGAGACCGGTGAAATCCTCGATCGCATCGGTCCCGAACGCGGGGTCAACGGACCCGACGACGTGTACGTGACCGACGACGGCACCGTGTACTGGACCGACCTGCTCCAGGGCAACGTCGGCATGCTCACCCCGGACGGCGAGTTCAAGACTCAGCTCGTGGCGCCCGGCGTCAACCCGATCACCATGTCGGACGACGGTCGCCTCTTCGTAGGGCGGATCTTCCTCGGCGACGGCTTGTACGAGCTCGATCCGATGCTCGAGGCCCCGCCGATCCCGCTCGACGAGACGTTGGCCGGGCTCAACGCATTCGACTTCGGCCCCGATGGTCTGCTCTACGCACCGTCGTTCTTCACCGGCGACGTGCTGCGCATCGACGTCGACGCCTCACCGCTCGCACCCGAGGTCGTGGCCTCTGGCTTCGGCATATCCTCGGCGGTGAAGTTCAACTCGGCCGGCGAAGCACACGTGGTCAACCTCCGCGACGGTCAGGTCTTCAAGCTCGACCTCGAAGGTGGCGATCACGAGATGCTGCTCGACATCGACGGGACCATCGACAACATGTCGTTCGACGCTGATGATCGACTCTTCGTCATCGCCGGCAACGACAACCAGATCATCCGGGTCGACGACGACGGCGTGACCGAACTCACCGACCTCGGCATCGGACTGCCGGGTGGCGTGGGGGTCACTCCGGATGGCACCGTCTGGCTCGGCGAGTTGTTCGTCCTGCGCGGCTACGACGCCGACGGTGCGCCGACCACGTCGTTCTACGACTCGTTCGCCCCGCCCGGTACAGGTTTCGCCGGGGCAACCACCGTGTCGGCCGACGGCGACAACCTCGTAGTCACGAACACCTTCAACGGATCGGTGCAGCTGATGGACCCGGCCAACGGTGAGATCTTGCAGGACGTGCGGAGCGTCGCCCTGCCGATCAATGCGATCCGCCACGACGATCGCATCGTGGCGGCGGCGGCCGGCGGCAGCAACGTCGTCAACGTCGATGATTCCGAGGACGTGCTGCTCGGTGAGCTCGGCTTGCCGACCGGCTTGGCGTCGGACGGCACCACGCTCTACGTGAGCGACTGGGCGACCGGCAACGTCTGGGCCGTCGACGAGGCAGGACCCCGTGTCCTGGCGGAAGGCCTGGCCCAGCCCGAGGGCTTGGCGGTCGACGGCAATCGCCTGCTCGTGGTGGAGACCGGAGCCCAGCAGGTGACCGCAATCGATCTGGCGACTGGCGAGACCGCCCCGGTGATCACCGGACTCGACTTCTCGGCGACACCGGTGCAGGGCTTCCTGCCGAACGGTGCCCTGTCGGGTGTCGCGGTCGGTCCTGACGGTGCGATCTACGTGTCCGACGACGGGACGAACAGCCTCTATCGCTTCGAGCGCTGACGCTGCCGACGGACTGCTGCCTGGCGATGGATCCCGTCGTCAGGCAGCAGTCGGGTGTCAAAACATCCGTTCGGCTGCCTTCCGAGCAGCGAGCGCAGCGGTGTCG